>NZ_JBYUNN010000005.1:0-3343 GCF_058133575.1 Rhodococcus sp. Z13_19A | reverse complement strand
GTTGTCGTGTGTTGTTTGAGAACTGCACAGTGGACGCGAGCATCTTTGTGGCCAAGTTTTTAAGGGCGCACGGTGGATGCCTTGGCACCAGGAGCCGATGAAGGACGTAGGAGGCTGCGATAAGCCTCGGGGAGCTGTCAACCGAGCTGTGATCCGAGGATTTCCGAATGGGGAAACCCGGCCCCAGTGATGTGGGGTCACCCACGCCTGAATATATAGGGCGTGTGGAGGGAACGTGGGGAAGTGAAACATCTCAGTACCCACAGGAAGAGAAAACAACAGTGATTCCGTGAGTAGTGGCGAGCGAAAGCGGATGAGGCCAAACCATGGGTGTGTGATAGCTGACAGGCGTTGCACTTGTGGGGTTGTGGGGTTTGTCTTGTCGACACTGTCATGTTGGCGGGGAGTAAGAAAGTGATGTGGTTAGCGGAAGTCGTCTGGAACGGCGCGGCGTAGAGGGTGAGACTCCCGTACGTGAAAACCTGTCACCTCCCTTGATGAATACCCAAGTAGCAGCGAGCCCGTGAAATTCGCTGTGAATCTGTCGGGACCACCCGATAAGCCTGAATACTCCCTGGTGACCGATAGCGGACTAGTACCGTGAGGGAAAGGTGAAAAGTACCCCGGGAGGGGAGTGAAATAGTACCTGAAACCGTGCGCTTACAATCCGTTGGAGCGGGTGAACACTTTGGTGTGTTGCCTGTGACAGCGTGCCTTTTGAAGAATGAGCCTGCGAGTTAGTGGTGTGTGGCGAGGTTAACCCGTCGAGGGGAAGCCGTAGCGAAAGCGAGTCCGAATAGGGCGATACAGTCGCATGCTCTAGACCCGAAGCGGAGTGATCTACCCATGGCCAGGGTGAAGCGACGGTAAGACGTCGTGGAGGCCCGAACCCACTTAGGTTGAAAACTGAGGGGATGAGCTGTGGGTAGGGGTGAAAGGCCAATCAAACTCCGTGATAGCTGGTTCTCCCCGAAATGCATTTAGGTGCAGCGTCGCGTGTTTCTCACCGGAGGTAGAGCTACTGGATGGTCTAGAGGGCCAACAAGCTTATCGAAATCAACCAAACTCCGAATGCCGGTGAGTGAGAGCGCGGCAGTGAGACTGCGGGCGATAAGGTTCGTAGTCGAGAGGGAAACAGCCCAGATCACCGGCTAAGGCCCCTAAGCGTGTGCTAAGTGGGAAAGGATGTGGGATCGCGAAGACAACCAGGAGGTTGGCTTAGAAGCAGCCACCCTTGAAAGAGTGCGTAATAGCTCACTGGTCAAGTGATCCTGCGCCGACAATGTAGCGGGGCTCAAGCACACCGCCGAAGCCGTGGCATTCGCACAATAGATTCACTTCACCTCATGGGGTGTTGTGCAGTCGTGTGGATGGGTAGGGGAGCGTCGTGTGGCCAGGGAAGCTCCGGAGTGATCCAGGGGTGGAGGCCACACGAGTGAGAATGCAGGCATGAGTAGCGAAAGGGGAGTGAGAAACTCCCCCGCCGAATGACCAAGGGTTCCTGGGGCAGGTTAATCCGCCCAGGGTGAGTCGGGACCTAAGGCGAGGCCGACAGGCGTAGTCGATGGACAACGGGTTGATATTCCCGTACCCGTGTGAGCGCGCCCATGGTGAATCCAGTGATGCTAACCGCCCGAAGCGGTCTTTAGCGCTCCCTTAGGGGGGTTGCGGGGATCGTGGAGCGCGGGACCCGATCTGGTAGTAGCCAAGCGATGGGGTGACGCAGGAAGGTAGCCGCGCCAGTGAGTGGTAGTACTGGTGTAAGAGTGTAGGGAGTGTCCTAGGTAAATCCGGGGCACACACATCCTGAGACTTGATGCATAGCCGATTGAGGTGAATGTGGTGATCCTATGCTGCCGAGAAAAGCCTCTAGCGAGCTCTCACACGGCCCGTACCCCAAACCGACACAGGTGGTCAGGTAGAGAATACTAAGGCGATCGAGATAACTATGGTTAAGGAACTCGGCAAAATGCCCCCGTAACTTCGGGAGAAGGGGGGCCATGACACGTGAACACTTTCTCGGTGGGAGCGTGGTGTGGCCGCAGAGACCAGTGGGAAGCGACTGTTTACTAAAAACACAGGTCCGTGCGAAGTCGTAAGACGATGTATACGGACTGACGCCTGCCCGGTGCTGGAAGGTTAAGAGGACCGGTCAACCACTTCGGTGGTGAAGCTGAGAATTTAAGCCCCAGTAAACGGCGGTGGTAACTATAACCATCCTAAGGTAGCGAAATTCCTTGTCGGGTAAGTTCCGACCTGCACGAATGGCGTAACGACTTCCCAGCTGTCTCAACCATAGACTCGGCGAAATTGCACTACGAGTAAAGATGCTCGTTACGCGCGGCAGGACGGAAAGACCCCGGGACCTTCACTACAGCTTGGTATTGGTGTTCGGTTCGGTTTGTGTAGGATAGGTGGGAGACTGTGAAGCGGCCACGCCAGTGGTTGTGGAGTCATCGTTGAAATACCACTCTGATCGAATTGGATGTCTAACCTCGGTCCGTGATCCGGATCAGGGACAGTGCCTGGTGGGTAGTTTAACTGGGGCGGTTGCCTCCCAAAATGTAACGGAGGCGCCCAAAGGTTCCCTCAGCCTGGTTGGCAATCAGGTGTTGAGTGCAAGTGCACAAGGGAGCTTGACTGTGAGACTGACAGGTCGAGCAGGGACGAAAGTCGGGACTAGTGATCCGGCACCGGCAAGTGGAAGCGGTGTCGCTCAACGGATAAAAGGTACCCCGGGGATAACAGGCTGATCTTCCCCAAGAGTCCATATCGACGGGATGGTTTGGCACCTCGATGTCGGCTCGTCGCATCCTGGGGCTGGAGTAGGTCCCAAGGGTTGGGCTGTTCGCCCATTAAAGCGGCACGCGAGCTGGGTTTAGAACGTCGTGAGACAGTTCGGTCCCTATCCGCCGCGCGCGCAGGAAACTTGAGGAAAGCTGTCCCTAGTACGAGAGGACCGGGACGGACGAACCTCTGGTGTGCCAGTTGTCCCGCCAGGGGCACGGCTGGTTAGCTACGTTCGGAAGGGATAACCGCTGAAAGCATCTAAGCGGGAAGCTCGTTCCAAGATGAGGTTTCCCACCCCCTTGAGGGGGTAAGGCCCCCAGCAGACCACTGGGTTGATAGGCCAGAACTGGAAGCACCGCAAGGTGTGCAGGTGACTGGTACTAATAGGCCGAGGACTTACCACAAAAATGCTACGCGTCCACTGTGCGGTATCTGAGACAACACACCACCCAACCCCAACTTGGCGGGGTTGGTCGAGGTGGCTGTTTCACAGAGTTACGGCGGTCATAGCGGAGGGGAAACGCCCGGTCCCATCCCGAACCCGGAAGCTAAG
>NZ_JBYUNN010000004.1:0-555931 GCF_058133575.1 Rhodococcus sp. Z13_19A | reverse complement strand
CTCGTGCTGAACCTAGATGCTCGTGCTGAACCTAGATGCTCGTGCTGAACCTAGATGCTCGTGCTGAACCTAGATGCGGCGAGCGGTGTTGTACTCCAGGTACTGGATCGGCGTGTACTTCACGCCCTGGCCGGCGGTGGGGGCGTTGAGCACGTTGCCCTTGCCGTCGTAGATGCCCACGTGCGAGACCGGGCTGTAGAAGAACACCAGGTCCCCGGCCTTGAGGTCACCCTTGGCGACGTGGCTGCCCACCGTGGCCTGCTGTGCCGCCGTGCGCGGGATGTTGATCCCGATCTGCCGGAAGGCCCAGGAGGTCAGGCCGGAGCAGTCGAAGGTGCTCGGGCCGTTGGCGCCCCACACGTAGGGCGCACCCAGCTTGGTGGCCGCCACGGCCAGCGCCTTCTGCCCCGCCGAGGACGGTGCCGAGGTGGTGTGCGCGGCCGGCGCCACCGCGGCGGCGGCGTTGCCGATCACCCGGGTCGCTCCGGTCTTGGCGTTCCAGATGATCGACCCGCCCTGGAAGTCGCTGCGCTTGCCCTCGCTCACCTTGTACTCGTCGGAGGTCGGGTAGCCCAGGGCGCCGGTCTCCCAGCCCATGCTCTTCCAGCGGTCCCGGATCGCGCCGTGCACCTCGTGCGCCCCCGTGGCGTGGGACCAGTAGATGCTGCCGCCCTGGAAGTGGTTGAACGAGCCGGTGTGCTTGGCCGTGCCCCACTCGTCGTTCAGCGGAAAGCCCAGGAAGGACCCGCTGGCTCCCATGTTGTAGTAGTGCTCGCGGATGAGGCCCTTGACGCTGTGGGCGCCGGACTTGTCGCTCCAGTAGACAGCGCCACCGGCGAAGCCCTGGGCACGACCGCCCGGCACCGCATGCTCGTCGTCCACACAGTGCCCGAGATAGGACTTGTTGCCCCCGGCGCCGTGCCAGGTGCTGCCGATCTCCCCGTAGGGCTGGCACGCCGGAGCCGCCTGTGCCGCACCCTGCCCGATACCGACTCCAGCGACTGCGCCAGCGGCCACGGCAGCCAGCGTGATCATGTCTCGCAGGCGGTTCTTTACACCCATGTCGTTCCCCAGTCACTCTTCGTCAGTGCGTGGCTACGCATCGTTTGGAGTACGTGACGGTAACGGATCGTGACCTCAGCCCAGGGGACCTTCGCCCGGTCAGCGGCCACGCCGCGGGGGCACTGCGGGACTCAGGCTTGCGCCCAGCCGCGGCCGGGTGTCACTATCCGCAGCGGGGTAGTTGGTTTCTGCACGTAATAGAAAAAGGACAGAGTGGGCATGGGGCGAGCGACGCGAGGCCACTCCGGACCGACCGCACCTGTCGCCGCCCCCGGCGCCGCTCCAGGCATGACTCACCGACAGGTCATGGAAGCCTTGTCGGGCTTGTTGCTTGCCATGTTCGTCACCGCGCTGGCATCCACAGTGGTGGCCAACGCGCTGCCCACCATCATCCCTGACCTGCACGGCAGCGACGCCGCCTACAGCTGGGTGGTCACCTCCACGTTGCTGGCGATGACCGTCTCCACGCCGCTGTGGGGCAAGCTCGCCGACCTGTTCTCCAAGAAGCTGTTGATGCAGCTTGCACTTGTGATATTCACCATCGCCTCGGTTGCGGCCGGCATGTCGGCGTCCACCGGGATGCTGCTCACCTGCCGGGCGTTCCAGGGCGTCGGGGCCGGCGGGGTCGCCGCGCTCACCCAGGTGGTGCTGGCCGCGATGGTGTCCCCGCGCGAGCGCGGTCGCTACAGCGGCTACCTCGGCGGGACGTACGCCCTGGCCACCGTGAGCGGGCCCCTGATCGGCGGCGTCCTGGTGGACACCAGCTGGCTCGGCTGGCGGTGGTGCTTCTACGTGGTGATCCCCTTCGCCGTGGCCGGGATCGTGGTGCTGCAGCGCACCCTGGTGCTGCCCGTGCAGCGCCGGCCGGTGCGCATCGACTACCTCGGGGCCCTCCTCATCAGCGCGGGGGTCTCGGCGCTGCTGATCTGGGTGAGCCTGGCCGGCAAGCGCTTCGCGTGGGCCTCCCCCACCACTGCAGTGCTGGTCAGCGGCGGGGTGCTGCTGCTGGCGATCGCCGTGGTGGTGGAGACGCGGGTGGCCGAGCCGCTGCTGCCGCTGAACCGGCTGCGCGGACGCACCGTCGTGCTGGCCACCGTGGCCTCCACCCTGGTCGGGGTGGTGATGTTCGCCTGCACGGTCTTCCTCAGCCAGTACTTCCAGGTCAGCCAGG
The DNA here is from genome assembly GCF_058133575.1 of Rhodococcus sp. Z13_19A. Lineage (NCBI taxonomy): Bacteria > Bacillati > Actinomycetota > Actinomycetes > Mycobacteriales > Nocardiaceae > Rhodococcus > Rhodococcus sp. Z13_19A. The sequence continues at coordinate 553,698 of NZ_JBYUNN010000004.1, read as the reverse complement.
GCGTGTCGCCCACCAAGGCGGGCATGCTCACCCTGCCCTTCATCGGCGGCATGTTCGTCGCCTCCACGGTGGTGGGCCGGCTGGTCAGCGCCTTCGGCTACTGGAAGCGCTACCTCGTGCTCGGCGCGGTCCTGCTGGTCGCTGGTCTCGCCGCGATGGCCACCGTCCGCGCGGACACGTCCTACCTGGTCCTCGCCCTGGCGATGTGCAGCCTGGGCACGGCGATGGGCCTGCTCATGCAGAACCTCATCCTGGCGGTGCAGAACACCGTGGACATGCGCGACATCGGTGCCGCCAGCTCCGGCGTGATGTTCTTCCGCACCCTTGGCGGTGCGGCGGGAGTGTCGGCCCTCGGCGCCCTGCTGGCCACCCGCGCCGCCCACCACGCCCGGGGCACCGGTGCGCTGCAGCCCGGCGGCGGCGGTGCGCTGCCCGACGTGGCCGCGCTGCCCGAGGCGACCCGCGCGGTGGTGCAGTCGGCCTACGGCCACGGCACCGGGGACCTCTTCCTGGTGGCCACCCCGCTGGGGATCCTCACGCTGATCTGCATCCTGCTCATCCGGGAGGTGCCGCTGCGCAAGACCGTGGACGCCAGCCCCACCGGGCCCACCGCGGACGCCCCCGCCGCCGGGGCCGCACCGACCGCAGCGGCGCCGCCGGCCCTCGGTGCGCCTCCCGGTACCCTGTCTGGGGCATGACCTCCACCTCTCCCGCACCCCGCGCCACCCCGTCGGTGGCAGAGCTGCGCGCGCGCCTGCCCGAGCTGGCCCTGCGTGACCAGCGCCGGCTGCGCAGCCGCTTGGAGCGGGCCCGCAAGGGCAAGGACCCTGCCCGCGCGCTGGAGCAGGTGGCCCGCGAGGTCGACGCCGCCGAGCTGCGGGTGGCCGGGCGCCGGGCCGCGGTGCCGGCCATCACCTATCCCGAGCAGCTGCCAGTCAGCCAGCGCCGCGACGACATCGCCGCAGCCATCCGCGACCACCAGGTGGTGGTGGTGGCCGGGGAGACCGGGTCCGGCAAGACCACCCAGCTGCCCAAGATCTGCCTGGAGCTCGGTCGCGGCGTGCTGGGCACCATCGGGCACACCCAGCCCCGCCGCATCGCCGCCCGCACCGTGGCCGAGCGGATCGCCGAGGAGCTGGACACCGAGCTCGGTGGCGCCGTGGGCTACACCGTCCGCTTCCACGACCAGGCCGGCGACACCACCCTGGTCAAGCTGATGACCGACGGCATCCTGCTCGCCGAGATCCAGCGCGACCCGCTGCTGCAGCGCTACGACACCCTCATCATCGACGAGGCGCACGAGCGCAGCCTGAACATCGACTTCATCCTGGGCTACCTCAAGGAGCTGCTGCCGCGCCGGCGCGACCTCAAGGTCATCATCACCTCGGCCACCATCGACCCGCAGCGCTTCGCCGAGCACTTCGCCACCGACGCAGGGCCGGCACCGATCATCGAGGTCAGCGGACGCACCTTCCCGGTGGAGGTGCGCTACCGGCCGCTGACGGTGGAGGTGGGCGAGCAGAGCATCGACCGCGACCCGGTGGACGCGGTGTGCGAGGCGGTGGAGGAGCTGGGCGAGGCCGGTGACGGCGACGTGCTGGTGTTCCTCTCCGGCGAGCGGGAGATCCGCGACACCGCCGAGGCGCTGCGCGAGCGCAACCTGCGCGGCACCGAGATCCTGCCGCTGTACGCCCGGCTCACCGCCGCCGAGCAGCATCGGGTGTTCACTCCCCCGGCCCCGGGCACCCGCCGCCGGGTGGTGCTGGCCACCAACGTCGCCGAGACCTCGCTGACCGTGCCCGGCATCCGGTACGTGGTCGACCCGGGCACCGCCCGCATCTCCCGCTACAGCGTGCGCACCAAGGTGCAGCGCCTGCCCATCGAGCCGATCAGCCAGGCCTCGGCCAACCAGCGGGCCGGCCGCTGCGGCCGGGTGGCCGACGGCATCTGCATCCGGCTGTACTCCGAGGAGGACTTCCAGTCCCGCCCGGAGTTCACCGACCCGGAGATCCTGCGCACCAACCTCGCGTCGGTGATCCTGCAGATGAGCGCCCTGGGCCTCGGCGACATCGCCGCGTTCCCGTTCGTGGAGCCACCGGACGCCCGCAGCATCCGCGACGGCGTGGCCCTGCTGGAGGAGCTGGGCGCGCTGCAGCCCGGTGAGCCCGACCCCCGCAAGCGACTCACCGCCTCCGGCCGCGAGCTGGCGCAGCTGCCGGTGGACCCGCGGATGGCCCGCATGCTCTCCCAGGCCCACCGCAACGGCTGCCTGGCCGAGGCGCTGGTGATCGTGGCGGCGCTGTCGATCCAGGACCCCCGGGAGCGCCCCACCGAGCACCAGCAGGCGGCGGATGAGCGCCACGCCCGCTTCGCCGACCCCACCTCGGACTTCCTGGCCTTCCTCAACCTGTGGAACCACCTGCGCGAGCAGCGCACCGAGCTGAGCAGCAACCAGTTCCGCCGGCAGTGCAAGGCCGACTTCCTGCACTACCTGCGCATCCGGGAGTGGCAGGACCTGCACGGGCAGCTGCGCTCCATCACCAAGCAGCTGGGGTGGACGCCCAACACCTCCCCGGCCGCCCCCAACGCGGTGCACCAGGCGCTGCTGGCCGGCCTGCTCAGCCACGTCGGGCTCAAGGAGGGCGAGAAGCGCGAGTACCTCGGCGCCCGAGGGGCCCACTTCGCGGTGTGGCCGGGCTCCGCGCTGGCCCGCAAGCCCCCGCGCTGGGTGATGGTGGGCGAGCTGGTGGAGACCAGCCGGCTGTGGGGACGCACCGCCGCACGCATCGAGCCGGAGTGGGCCGAGGAGCTGGCCCCACACCTGGTCAAGCGCACCTACTCCGAGCCGCACTGGTCCATCAAGCGGCAGTCGGTGATGGCCTACGAGCGGGTCACCCTCTACGGCATCCCCCTGGTGGCCCAGCGCCCGGTGCAGTACGGGCGCATCGACCCGGAGGTCTCCCGCGAGCTGTTCATCCGGCACGCCCTGGTGCAGGGCGAGTGGCGCACCCAGCACCGGTTCTTCCACGCCAACCGCGAGCTGCTCGAGGACGTCGCCGAGCTGGAGAGCCGAGCACGGCGGCGCGACATCGTCGTCGACGACGAGACGCTGTTCGAGTTCTACGACGCCCGGGTGGGCAAGGAGGTGGTCTCCGCCCGCCACTTCGACACCTGGTGGAAGAAGGCGCGCCGGGAGGACCCCGAGCTGCTGACGTTCACCCCCGAGGTGGTCACCAACCCGGCGGCGGCACCGGTGCTGGAGGGCGAGTACCCCGACGCCTGGCGGCAGGGCGAGATCCTGCTGCCGCTGAGCTACTCCTTCGAGCCGGGCGGCAACGCCGACGGGGTCACCGTGCAGGTGCCGCTGCCGCTGCTCAACCAGGTGCGTCCGCTGGGCTTCGACTGGCTGGTGGCCGGCATGCGCCACGAGCTGGTGACCGCGCTGATCAAGACGCTGCCCAAGCAGCTGCGCCGCAACGTGGTGCCGGCGCCGGACTACGCCACCGCCGTGCTGGACCGGGTCAAGCCGCGCAGCGCTCCCCTCACCGATGCCGTGGCCGACGCCCTGTGGTCGCTCAGCGGCACGGAGATCCCGCCCAGCGCCTTCGACCTGGACGCCCTGCCCGACCACCTGCGGATGACCTTCCGGGTGGTGGACACCGCCGGCGCCACGCTGGCCGAGGGCAAGGACCTGGAGGCGCTGCGCCGCCGGTTGCAGCCCAACGTGCGCACCGCGGTCAGCCAGGCGGTCTCCGGCGTGGAGCGCTCCGGGCTCACCGCCTGGAGCATCGGCGAGCTCCCGCGCAGCGTGGCGCACGCCGTGGGCGGACAGACCGTGCGCGGCTACCCCGCCCTGGTGGACACCGGCGACGCCGTGGCGGTGCAGGTGCTGCCCAGCGCCGCCGAGCAGCGCCGCGCCATGGCCGCCGGCCTGCGCCGCATGCTGCTGCTGGCGGTGCCCAGCCCCAGCAAGTCGGTGGTGGCGCGACTGAGCAACGCCGACCGGCTCGCGCTGAGCCAGAACCCGCACGGCAGCGTCGCCGCGCTGCTCGCCGACTGCACCGCCGCCGCGGTGGACGCGATCGCGGCCGAGGCCGGTGGCCCGGTGTGGAGCGAAGCCGGCTTCGCCGCGCTGCGGGACAGGGTGCGCGGCGAGCTGCCCGAACGGGTGTTCGCCGTGCTCACCGCGGTGCGCCCGGTGCTGGTCGCCGCCCAGCAGCTGCGCCTGACCCTGGCCGGCGCCCGGGGCGAGCCCGCCGAGGACGTGGCCCAGCAGCTGGCCGACCTGGTGCACGCCGGGTTCGTCACCGAGGTGGGCCAGCGACGCCTGCCCGACCTGGCGCGCTACCTCACCGCGGCGCAGCGCCGGCTGGAGTCGCTGCCCGGCAGCGCCAACCGCGACCGCGACGCCATGGTGGTGCTCAACCGGGTGCGCACCGAGCACGCCCAGCTGCTGGCGTCGCTGTCGCCGGACCGCCACGACGACCCCGACGTCGCCGAGCTGCGCTGGATGATCGAGGAGCTGCGGGTCAGCCTGTTCGCGCAGACCCTGCGCACCGCCTACCCGATCTCGGAGAAGCGCATCTACAAGGCCATGGACGCCCTCCCCGCCTGATCCCGCTCTCGGGGCGTCCAGGTCCCTCCTCGACCTGGCAGGGGCGAAAAGGGCGACAAGGGACCTAAACGCCCACCCGGGTCGGCCGGCAACGAGCCGCTCACCAAACGACTGATCGCCCCCGGCCGGTGGCCGAGGGCGATCAGTGGGGCGCGTTGCTGCTAGTGCTTCTCCGGGCCCATGTGGTACTCGAAGACCATCCCGGCCGCGGTGAGGATGACGACCACACCAGCCAGCACGATCATCCACACGTGGTAGAAGGCCAGGGAGATCGCCATCATGCCCGCGGCGGCAGCCACGACGACCGGCCAGTAGCTGCCCGGGCTGAAGAAGCCGAGGTCACCGGCACCATCAGAGATCTCGGCGTCGCCGTAGTCCTCCGGACGCAGGGCCAGCCGTCGGGCGACGAACCGGAAGTAGGTGCCGACGATGAGCGAGAGCCCAGCGCTGAGGGCCAGCGCCGTGGTGCCGATCGGCTCCTGGGAGAGCACTCCGTAGATCACCGCGACGATGAGGAAGAACGCGGTGAGCAGCTCGAAGATGCGCGCTTCGATTCTCATGGGTCAGTCCACGTCTCTCTTGTCAGTTGCCGTCGGCGACGGTCGCCTGGCGAGCGTCACGCTTGGTGTCGAACGGGATGGTCGACGTGGAGACCGGGCTGCACAGCTCACCGCAGGCGGTGTCCTGCTTGCCCAGCTCGCTCAGCGCGCCGGCCGTGGTGTACGGAGCGTTGGTCGCGGGGTCGACCTGCTTGCGCAGCGCGACGTAGCGGTCGAACAGCTCGGGGCTGACGGCGCGGACCTCGAAGTTCATCGCCGAGTGGTAGGTGCCGCACATCTCGGCGCAGCGGCCGACGAAGGCACCTTCCTTGTCGATGCTGGAGATCTGGAAGACGTTCTGGCTGTCGTTCTTCTCCGGGTGCGGGAACACGTCACGCTTGAAGAGGAACTCCGGGACCCAGAAGGCGTGGATGACGTCAGCCGACTCGATGGTGAACTCCACCCGCTGGCCCGTGGGCAGCACCAGGATCGGCACCTCCTCGCTGGAGCCGATGGTGGTGACCTCGCCGCCAGAGGGGGTGTCCCCCTCCTCCGGGTAGCTGAACTCCCAGTTCCACTGGAAAGCAGTGACGTTCACCTTGACGTCCGGGTCGGCCTGCACGTCGGTGACCTTGTTCTGCGTGATGACCGTGAAGTAGAAGAGCACGGCGATCATGAGGAACGGGATGACGGTGTAGACGACCTCGAGGGGGAGGTTGTACTGCGTCTGGCGGGGGAACTCCTCCGCACCCTTCTTCTTGCGGTGGAAGGTGATGGTCCAGAACATCAGGCCCCACACCAGCAGACCCACGACCAGGGCGGCGATGACCGACCACGTCCACAGCTCACGCATGTCCTCGGCCTCAGGCGTGATGCCCTCGGGCCAGCCGAAGCGGAGCACTTCCTCCGATGAACACCCGGACACCAGAACTGCGGTCAGCGCGAGCAGCGCCGCGAGCCCTGTACGGGTCGCCCGACGACGGGTGTTCCCACTCTGCGCCACGTCCACGCCCTCCTAGTCACAAACCCCAGCAGGTCTGCCGGGGTGGCGAAAGACTATCGCAGCCCGCCGCGCACGCGCGCCGTGGGTTCGCCCGGTGCGGCGCCGTGTCCCGGCGGCCCGTGGTGACTGTTCGCGAGGGCAGCAAGCGGCATACTGAGACCGTCGTCGGTCGCCCTGGCGATCCTCCCGACCAACTTGATTGAGGTGCTCTTACAGCGTGTGCGGACTGCTTGGACTTCTGACCTCCTCGGCTGACGCCGCCGACCATGCCAACGCGGTCGCCGCCGCCATGCACTGCCAGCGCCACCGCGGTCCGGACGAGACCGGCAGCTGGCACGACGAGGACCTGGCACTCGGCTTCAACCGCCTCTCCATCATCGACGTCGCGCACTCCCACCAGCCGCTGCGCTGGGGGCCGCCGGAGTCGCCGGACCGCTACGCCATCGCCTTCAACGGCGAGGTCTACAACTACGTCGAGCTCCGCGAGGAGCTGGAGCGCGAGCACGGTGTGGTGTTCACCACCCAGGGTGACACAGAGCCGATCGTGGCTGCCTTCCACCACTGGGGCCCGGACGCCGTCACCCGGCTGCGGGGGATGTTCGTCTTCGGCATCTGGGACACCCAGACCCGCGAGCTCTTCCTGGCCCGCGACCCGTTCGGCATCAAGCCCTGCTTCCTGGCCACCTCCGCCGCCGGCACCGCGTTCAGCAGCGAGAAGAAGAGCCTGCTGGAGCTGGCCTCGGCGATGGAGCTGGACACCGGCCTGGACCAGCGGGCGCTGCAGCACTACCTGGCGCTGCAGTACGTGCCCGAGCCGGAGACCCTGCACGCCCAGATCAGCAAGCTGGAGTCGGGCTGCTGGGCCGTGGTGCGCCCCGGCAAGGACCCGGAGATCACCCGCTACTTCCACGCCGAGCTCTCCGTGGTGCCCTTCGCCAAGGGCGACGCCACCCGGCGCTACGCGGAGATCTCCGAGGCGCTGCAGGACTCGGTGGCCAAGCACATGCGCGCCGACGTCACCGTGGGCGCGTTCCTCTCCGGCGGGATCGACTCCACCGCCATCGCAGCGCTGGCCAAGCGGCACAACCCCGACCTGATCACCTTCACCACCGGGTTCGAGCGGGAGGGCTACTCCGAGGTGGACGTGGCCGCGGAGTCCGCCGCCGCCATCGGTGTGCGCCACGTGGTGCGCACCGTGGGCCCGGAGGAGTTCGCCGCCGCGCTGCCCCAGATCGTCTGGTACCTCGACGACCCGGTGGCCGACCCCGCGCTGGTGCCACTGTGGTTCGTGGCCAAGGAGGCCCGCAAGCACGTCAAGGTGGTGCTCTCCGGCGAGGGCGCCGACGAGCTGTTCGGTGGCTACACCATCTACCGCGAGCCGCTGTCGCTGGCGCCGTTCGAGCACCTGCCCCGCGGCCTGCGCCGCGGGCTGGGCCAGCTGTCCAAGCGCATCCCGGACGGCCGCCGCGGCAAGGACCTGCTCCGCCGCGGGGCGCTGACCCTGGAGGAGCGCTACTACGGCAACGCGCGCAACTTCCGCGACGACGAGCTGCAGACGGTGCTGCGCGACTTCAACCCCGGCTGGGGCCACACCGACGTCACCGCCTCGCTCTACGCCCAGACCGAGGGCTGGGACCCGGTGGCGCGGATGCAGCACCTGGACCTGTTCACCTGGCTGCGCGGGGACATCCTGGTCAAGGCGGACAAGGTGACCATGGCCAACTCCTTGGAGCTGCGGGTGCCGTTCCTGGACACCAGGGTCTTCGAGGTGGCCTCGGCGCTGCCGCACCAGCAGAAGATCACCAAGGACACCACCAAGTACGCGCTGCGCCGGGCGCTGGAGGACATCGTGCCCGCGCACGTCCTGCAGCGGCCCAAGCTGGGCTTCCCGGTGCCGCTCAAGCACTGGCTGCGCGGCACCGAGCTCAACGCCTGGGCCCGCGACATCGTCACCCAGTCGGGCACCGACCACCTGCTGGACAAGGCCGCGGTGCTGCGGATGCTGGACGAGCACCAGGCCGGCACCACCGACCACAGCCGGCGCATCTGGACGGTGCTGGTGTTCATGCTCTGGCACGGCATCTTCGTGGAGCAGCGGATCAATCCGGAGATCTCCGACCAGCAGTACCCCGTGCTGCTCTAGCCCAGCACCCCGCCACGAGCAGGGCCCGGACACCGCGTGGTGTCCGGGCCCTGCTCGGTCTCAGGTGTCCAGGCGCTAGACGGGCAGGAGGGCGCCGAGCTCCTCGGCCGCCTCGTCGCCGTAGGCGCCCCGCAGCCGCGCGAGCGCCGCGTCGCGGTCCAGGGTCCACTCCTGGGTGCCCACCGTCTCCAGCACCAGCACCGCGATGAGCGAGCCCAGCTGGGCGGCGCGCTGCAGGCTCAGCCCGGCGCTGCGGGCGGTGAGGAAGCCCGCACGGAAGGCGTCGCCCACGCCGGTGGGGTCGGTCTTGTCGGTCTCGGGCACCACCCCCACGTGCAGCGAGGTGCCGTCGGCGCTGACGATCTCCACGCCCTTGTGGCCCAGCGTGGTCACCCGCATGCCCACCTGGTCGAGCACCTCGGCCTCGGTGAGCCCGGTCTTGCGCAGCAGCAGGTCCCACTCGTAGTCGTTGGTGAACAGGTACGTCGCGCCCTCGATCAGCCGGCGGGCCTGGTCACCGTCGAGGCGGGCCAGCTGCTGGGACGGGTCGGCGGCGAAGGGGATGCCCAGCGCGCGGCAGCCGTCGCTGTGGCGCAGCATCGCGTCCGGGTCGTCGGCGCCGACGAGCACCAGCTCCAGCTCGCCGTGCTTGTCCAGCAGCGGGCCCAGCTCGATGTCGCGGGCCTCGGCCATCGCCCCGGAGTAGAACGAGGCGATCTGCGCCATGTCCACGTCAGTGGTGCACACGAAGCGCGCGGTGTGCGCGGTCTCGGAGACGCGCACCGCCGTGCAGTCCACGCCGTGGCGCTCCAGCCAGGCGCGGTAGTCGGCGAAGTCGGCGCCCACCGCCCCCACCAGCAGCGGGTTGCCGCCGAGCACCCCCATGGCGAAGCAGATGTTGCCGGCCACCCCGCCGCGGCGGATCACCAGCTCGTCGACGAGGAAGCTGAGCGACACCTTGTCCAGGCGGTCGGCGACCAGCTGCTCGGAGAAGCGTCCGGGGAACTTCATCAGGTGATCGGTAGCGATGGAACCGGCAACGGCGATCGTCACGGTGGCAAGACCTTTCCAGTGTGGAGCGCGAGTCTGTCTACCGTACGGGCACCGTGGTGCGGACACGACCGAGGACCGCCACCCACGGGGGGGTGACGGTCCTCGGAAGCTCTGCCGGCTCGCGCCGTGCCCGGCCCGGCTAGCGGGCCGCTGGACTCAGTTGAACGAGTCGCCGCAGGCGCAGGAGCCGCCCGCGTTCGGGTTGTCGATCGTGAAGCCCTGCTTCTCGATGGTGTCCACGAAGTCGATGGAGGCACCGTCGACGTAGGGGGCGCTCATCCGGTCGACCGCGAGGTCGATGCCGTCGTAGCTCTTGACGAGGTCACCGTCGAGGGTGCGGTCGTCGAAGAACAGCTGGTAGCGCAGGCCCGCGCAACCACCCGGCTGGACAGCGATGCGCAGCGCCAGGTCGTCCCGGCCCTCCTGCTCGAGCAGCGCCTTCGCCTTGCTGGCGGCGGCCTCAGTCATGATCACACCATGGGTGGTGGTGGTCTCGTCCTGAACGCTCATGGGTCTCCCTCAGCTCGTGCTATTGGCTTTGCCTGGGCTAACGGTACTCCGCCTCCTGGCATTCCCTCACCCTGTGACCGGTACGTCCTGCCACCAGCACTGGTGACCGTCGTGGAGCTCTCGCCTACCCTGGTGCTGTGAAACTCCTGCGCCGACGCACGCCCACTCCCTCCGACACCGTGGAACCCACGGTCTCCGAGCCGGAGGTCGTGAACGGCAAGGGGCGCCCCACGCCCAAGCGGCGCGACGCCGAGGGTCGCCGCCGCGGACCGGTCCCCCCGCCGCCGGTCACCCAGCGCGAGGCCTACAAGCGCTCCAAGACCACCAAGGGCGCCAAGACCACCAAGTCGGAGCGACGCCAGGCCGCGGCGGAGCGGCGCGAGCGGATGATGTCCGGCGACGACCGCTTCGTGCTGGCCCGCGACCGTGGTCCGGCCAAGGCGCTGGCCCGCGACGTGGTGGACGGGCGCCGCAACATCACCGGGCTGTTCATGCCGCTGGCGCTGGTGGTGGTGCTCACCTTCATGATCCCGTCGCTGCAGAACGTCGTGGCCATCGGGATGCTGCTCATCATGATCGTGATGGCGGTGGAGGGTGTGTACCTGGGCAGGCTGGTCTCGGCCCGGGTGCACGAGCGCTACCCCGACGACACCACCAGCGGGCTGCGGCTGGGCTGGTACTCCTTCATCCGCGCCTCCCAGATCCGCCGCCTGCGGGCGCCGCGTCCCCGGGTCAAGCCCGGCGACCCGGTCTAGCCGCTCCCCCCGCCGGCCCGTCAGGCCGGGTCCAGGCCCATCGGTCCGTAGACCTTGGTGTCGCCGTCCAGCAGCACCACCTGGTGCACGCCGGCGCCGGCCAGCTCCTCCCAGCTGTCGCTGAACCAGGCCTCGGCCTCGGCGGCGTCGTCGAACTCCAGGTCCGGGCCCGCCACGGGGTGGCCCGCACTGTCCTCGTAGCGCCAGCGGTGTGCCATCGGTGTGCTCCTCCTGCGTGCGAGCTGCCCCGGTCGGGCGACCCTGGGGTGTGCCCAGACCGTAGCGGCGGCGCCGGGTGGCCGTGCCGCCGACCACGTCGTCGCGCACGGTAGCGTGCCCGGACGTGCGGACACTGGTGCTGGGCGGGGCCCGATCGGGCAAGTCCGCGCACGCCGAGCAGCTGCTGGGCACCGGGCCGGTGCGGTACGTGGCCACCGCCGCCGACCGCCCGCAGGACTCCGACTGGGCCGCGCGCATCGCCACCCACCGCGCACGCCGCCCCGCGCACTGGCTGACCGTGGAGGACGCCGACCTGGTGGCCGTGCTGGACGGTGCCGTCGCCGGCGACGTGGTGCTGGTGGACGACCTGGGCACCTGGCTCACCCGCGAGCTCGACGAGGCCGGCGCCTGGGAGTCCCCGCGCGGCACGCTGGCCCCCCGCTGCGCGGAGCTGGTGCGGGCCGTGGCCGGCTGCGCCGCCCGCCTGGTGCTGGTGACCCCCGAGGTGGGCATGGGCGTGGTGCCCGCCACCGTGTCCGGCCGGCTGTTCCGCGACGAGGTCGGTGCGCTCAACGGTGCCGTGGCCGCGGTGTGCGACGAGGTGCTGCTCGTGGTCGCCGGGCTGCCGCTCCGGCTGCGCTAGCCCAGTGACCCCGTACCCCGACCGCCGCACGTTCCCCACCCGTCCACCGAGAGGCTGCCCGTGAGCACCGACTTTCCCCCCGTCGCCCCGCCCGACGAGCAGGCGCACCGCGAGGCCGTGGCCCGTCAGCTGCAGCTGACCAAGCCCGCCGGCTCGCTCGGCCGGCTGGAGGAGCTGGGCGTGTGGATCGCCGCCTGCCAGGGCACCTGTCCCCCGCAGCCCATCACCCGCGCCCGCGTGGTGGTCTTCGCCGGTGACCACGGGGTGGCCGCGCACGGGGTGTCGGCCTACCCGGCCGAGGTCACCCCGCAGATGCTGGACAACATCCTCGCCGGCGGTGCCGCGGTGAACGTGATCGCCGCCGCCGCAGGGGCCACGGTGCGCGTGGTGGACGTGGCCGTGAACGTGGACACCGCCGACGTGGTCTCCGGCGGCAAGATCCGCCGCGGCTCCGGCCGCATCGACCGGGAGGACGCCCTCACCGCCCAGGAGTGCGCCGACGCCATCGCCCTGGGCCGGCGGCTGGCCGACGAGGAGGTGGACTCCGGCGCGGACCTGCTCATCGCCGGCGACCTGGGCATCGGCAACACCACCCCCGCCGCGGTGCTGATCTCCGCGCTCACCGGCGCCGAGCCGGTCACCGTCATCGGCCGTGGCACCGGGGTGGACGACAACGGCTGGATGCGCAAGGCCGCCGTGGTCCGCGACGCCCGCCGCCGGGCGATGGCCGTGGTGGACCACCCCGAGGCCCTGCTGCGCAGCGTCGGCGGCGCGGACTTCGCCGCCATGGCCGGCTTCCTGGCCCAGGCCGCGGTCCGCCGCACCCCGGCCATCCTGGACGGCATGGTGGTGACCGCCGCCGCGCTGGTCGCCGAGCGCCTCGCCCCCGGCGCCAAGGCATGGTGGGTGGCCGGGCACCGCTCCGCCGAGCCCGCGCACGAGCTGGCCCTGGGCCGCCTCGGCCTGGTGCCGCTGCTGGACCTGGAGATGCGCCTGGGCGAGGGCTCGGGCGCGGTCACCGCACTGCCGCTGGTGCAGTCCGCGGTGCGCATCCTCACCGACATGGCCAGCTTCGACAGCGCCGGCGTGGCCGGGCCCGCGGGTGATCCCGCTCCCGCCCCGGCGATCCCCTCCTCCGAGCGGTGAGCGCCACCCCAGCGGACTCGGCCCGGCTGGCGCTGTCCTGGTTGACCGTCGCCCCCGTGCGTGGCCCCGAGCAGGTCGACCGGCGGGTGGCCGGCGGCGCGATCACCGTGGCGCCCGTGGTGGGGCTGCTGCTGGGCGCGGTCACCGCGGGGCTGCTGTGGGTGCTGGGCGAGGCGCAGGCCCCGGCGCTGCTGGCCGGCCTGCTCGCGGTGGGCTGGCTGGCCCTGGCCACCCGCGGGATGCACCTGGACGGGCTGGCCGACACCGTGGACGGGCTGGGCTGCTACGGCCCGCCCGAGCGGGCGCTGAGCGTGATGCGCGACGGCAGCACCGGACCCTTCGCGGTGGTGGCGCTGGTGCTGGTGCTCGGCGTGCAGGTAGTGGGGCTGGGCACGCTCGCCGTCGAGGGCCGCTGGTGGGCGGTGGTGCTGGCGGTGGCCGCCGGACGAGTGGCCGTGGGCTGGGCCTGTCGCCGCGGCGTGGCCGCCGCCCGCCCGGAGGGGCTGGGCGCGCTGGTGGCCGGCACCCAGCCGGTGGCCGTGCCGCTGGCGTGGGGCGCGGTGCTGCTGGTGGCCTCCGCCGCGGCGGTGGACGGGCGCTGGTGGCAGGGCCCGGTGGCGGTGCTGGTCGGTGCCGCGGTCGCCGCGGCGCTGTCCTGGCACACCACCCGTCGCTTCGGCGGCGTCACCGGTGACGTGCTGGGGGCCTGTTCGGAGAGCGTGGTCACCGCGACCGTGCTGGTTCTCGCCCTGGGCGCCTAGCCCAGGGCACGCGGCCTGCGCCCTGCCGGGACGGTCAGCTCTTGATGACCTGCATCCAGCCGTGGGTGTCGGCGACGTCGCCGCGCTGGATGCCGGTGAGCGTGGCCCGCAGCTGGGACGTGACCGGCCCGGTGACCTCGTCGGAGATGGTGAACTCGCCACCGGCGTGCTTGACCCGACCGACCGGGGTGATGACCGCGGCCGTGCCGCAGGCGAACACCTCGGTGATGTCCCCGGAGGCGGCGCCCTTCTCCCACTCCTCGGTGGAGATGCGGCGCTCGGTCACCGGCAGGCCCATGTCCTGGGCCAGCTGCAGCAGCGAGCTGCGGGTAATGCCGGGCAGCAGCGAGCCGGACAGCTCGGGGGTGACCACCTGGGCGTCGGCGCCGGAGCCGAGGACGAAGAACAGGTTCATCCCGCCCATCTCCTCCACCCAGCGGCGCTCGGTGGCGTCCAGCCACACCACCTGGTCGCAGCCCTCGTCCGCGGCCTGGGCCTGGGCGAGCAGCGAGGCGGCGTAGTTGCCCGCGAACTTGGCGGCACCGGTGCCGCCGGGAGCGGCCCGCACGTACTCGGTGGACAACCACACGCTCACCGGCTTCACCCCACCCTTGAAGTAGGCACCGGCGGGCGAGGCGATGAGCAGGTAGCGGTACTCCCGCGCCGGGCGGACGCCGAGGCCGCCCTCGGTGGCGAACAGGAACGGGCGCAGGTACAGCGACTCCTCACCCCCGGCCGCGGGCACCCACGCCTCGTCCGCCTCCAGCAGCGCGGCGATGGAGCCCATGAACAGCTCCTCGGGCAGCTCGGGCATGGCCAGGCGCCGGGCGGAGGTGCGGAAGCGCTCCGCGTTGGCGGTGGGGCGGAAGGAGCTGATGGTGCCGTCCGCGTGGCGGTAGGCCTTGAGGCCCTCGAAGATCGCCTGCCCGTAGTGCAGCACCATCGCCGAGGGGTCCAGCTCGATGGGGCGGTAGGGCAGCACCTGCGCGTCGTGCCAGCCCCGCTCCTCGGTGTAGCTGATGCTCACCATGTGGTCGGTGAAGTGCGCGCCGAAACCCGGAGCAGCGAGAATGTCCGCACGCGCCTGCTCCGGGGCGGGGGACGGGTGCGGAGCTCGGGTGAAGGTGGCGGGCGCGTTCATGCCCTGCACGGTAGTACCCGCCGGTCAGCGGGTGTGCGCCGGGACGAACGGTGGCGCCACCACCTCGCAGGGCAGGCTGCGCCCGCGCACGTCCACCACCACCTGGCTGCCCGCGGACAGGCCCGCGGCGGTGTCCAGCAGCGCCAGCGCGATGCCGGTGCGCAGGGTCGGCGAGAACGTCCCGGAGGTGGTGCGGCCGACCTGCACGCCGTCGACGAGCACCGGCATGTCCGCCCGTGGCACACCGCGCCCGCTGGCCCGCAGGCCCCAGGTCCGGCGCACCGGACCGGTCGCCTTCTCCGCCTCCAGCGCCTGCTTGCCCCAGAACTCCGGCTTGCCCCAGCCGACGGCCCAGCCCGCCCGCGCCTGCACGGGGGTGATGTCGGTGGTGAGCTCGTGGCCGTGCAGCGGGTAGCCCATCTCGGTGCGCAGCGTGTCCCGGGCACCGAGCCCGCACGGCTGTCCCCCGAGCGGCTCGGCCGCGCCCAGCAGCGCGGCGAACAGCTCGGCGGTGTCCGCCCACCGCGGCAGCAGCTCGTAGCCGTGCTCACCGGTGTAGCCGGTGCGGCACACCCGCACCGCCCGGCCCTGCCACTGCGCGTCGGCGAAGGCCATGTAGTCCATGTCCTGCGGCAGACCCAGCTGGGCGAGCACCTCCGCCGAGCGGGGACCCTGCACGGCCAGCACGCCGTGGCCGGTGTGCTCGTCGGTGACGGTGACCCCCGCGGGCGCCGCCGCGGACAGCGCGGCACAGACGGCGGCGGTGTTCGCGGCGTTGGGCACCAGGAACACCTCGTCGTCGCTCACCAGGTAGGCGATGAGGTCGTCCACCACGCCGCCGTCGGGGTTGCAGCACAGGGTGTACTGCGCCTGGCCGGGGCTGATGCGGCCCAGGTCGTTGGTGAGGCAGCGGTTGACCAGCTCGGCCGCACCCGGTCCGCGCACCGCGGCCTTGCCCAGGTGGCTGACGTCGAACACCCCGACGGCCTCGCGCACGCTGGTGTGCTCGGCGACCACCCCGGCGTAGGACACCGGCATCTCCCAGCCGCCGAACGGGGCGAAGGTGGCGCCCAGCGCGACGTGCTGGTCGCGCACCGGGCTCTGGCGCAGCTGGCTCGACTGTTCGTCCACGTGCTGACGGTATCCCGCGGTGCCGGCGCGAACCGCTGGCGGCAGCCCGGACGCCGCTGCCGGCCCGGCACTAGCATCACCGGACAGAGACACGCGCTGTTCCCGCAGACCATCCCAAGGAGTCACCCCGTGAGCGCTCAACCAGCCAAGACCCTGCCCACCACCCCCGAGCTGCGGCTGGTCGAGGAGGTCGAGGGCGGCGTCGACGTGCTGGTCGTCGGGCTGCTGAAGGGCTCCAACGGCGACTCGCCCAGCCCGGAGCTGGTGGGCGCGGACGTGCTCGGGGGCAGCGAGCTGCTCGCCGAGCTCGCCGTCCTCGGTGCCACCGGCTCGGCCGGTGAGGTGACCAAGCTGTCGACTCGGGGTGCGGTGGGCGCCGCCACGCTGCTCGCCGTCGGGCTCGGCGCACTGGAGGAGGGCACCAGCGCCCCCACCGGCGAGCAGGTCCGTCGCGCCGCCGGCGTGGCCGCGCGCGCGCTGGCCGGCACCGCCCGCGCCGCCACCACGTTGTCCACGGTGGACCTGGGCGCCACCGCGGAGGGCGTCATCCTGGGCAGCTACGTGTTCACCGCGTACAAGTCCGAGGCGGGCAAGGCGCCGCTGGCCCGGATGGACCTGGTGGTCCCGGACGCTGCCGACTCCGCCGCCAAGGCCGCGCTGGCCCGCTCCACGGCGATCGGCGGTGCAGTGGCCACCGCCCGCGAGCTGATCAACACCCCGCCCAACGACCTGTTTCCCGCCTCCTTCGCCGACCGGGCCGCCGCCCTGGGCAAGGCCGCCGGGCTCAAGGTCGAGGTCCTGGACGAGAAGGCCCTGGCCAAGGGGGGCTACGGCGGCCTGCTCGGGGTGGGGCAGGGCTCCAGCCGGCCCCCGCGCCTGGTGCGGCTGTCCTACACCGGCGGCAAGCGGGGCAAGCCCTCGGTGGCGCTGGTCGGCAAGGGCATCACCTTCGACACCGGTGGCATCTCCATCAAGCCCGCCGCCGGGATGGACGCGATGACCTCCGACATGTCCGGTGCTGCTGCCGTGGTCGCCACCGTGGTGCTGGCCGCACAGCTCGCGCTGCCCATCAACGTGACCGCCACCGTGCCGATGGCGGAGAACATGCCCTCCGGCACCGCGCAGCGCCCCGGCGACGTGCTCACCCAGTACGGCGGCACCACGGTGGAGGTGCTCAACACCGACGCCGAGGGCCGCCTCGTGCTGGCCGACGCGATCGTGCGGGCCTGCGAGGACAACCCCGACTACCTCATCGACACCGCCACCCTCACCGGCGCGCAGATGGTCGCCCTGGGCAACCGCACCCCCGGCGTGATGGGCACCGAGTCGTTCCGGGACCGCGTCGCGGTGATCTCCCGCGAGGTGGGCGAGGGCGGCTGGGCCATGCCGCTGCCCGCCGAGCTGCGCGCCGAGCTGGACTCCCCCATCGCCGACCTGGCCAACGTCGCGGGCAACCGCTGGGCGGGCATGCTGGTGGCCGGCACCTACCTCAAGGAGTTCGTGGCCGACGGGGTGCAGTGGGCGCACATCGACATCGCCGGCCCGTCGTACAACACCGGCAGCCCGCACGGCTACACCGGCAAGGGCGGCACCGGCGTTCCGGTGCGCACCATGATCGCGGTCCTGGAGGACATCGCCGAGCACGGCTGATCGCTCGCGTCAGCCCCCGGACAACCCGGCCGCCCGCCTGCGCAGGATGCGTAGGCGGGCGTCGTGGTCCCGCATCCGCTGCGGGTAGCCCACCCGGTGCACGTCGTACACCGGGATCCTCAGGTCCTTGCCCAGCCGGCGCGCCGCGTCGGGGCCGTCGACGCGGCGGCGCGTCCACTCCCCGTCGTGGGCCACCAGCACCACCGTCATCCCGGTCACCGCGGTGGCCGGCTCGACGTAGGCCTCCACCCCGAGGTGCTCGCGCGCCCATGACCGCAGGTGACGCCCGTCCGCGGGCTCGGCCCGCTGCCACCGGTTGATCGCCGTCACGTCGCGGCGTCGCCGCCTGAACATCCCCACCGTGTGTCCCCCGGTCACGTCTGCTCGCACTGCCGTTGTGGCACTGAGCGGGTCGATAGTGCCACCTCGCCACCCGGCCGAGTTGGAGAAGTGAAAGGATGACCGGGCACCTGCTGCACCACCCGTCCCACCGGCGAGACGCCGCACTTCCGGTGCTGGACAGCAGGACGTGCGGCGACGACGAAGAGGAGACGATGTTGAGCGAAGCCACCGACCTGGTGATCCTCGGCGGAGGTTCCGGCGGGTACGCCTGCGCGCTGCGCGCGGCCGAGCTGGGCCTCACGGTCACGATGATCGACAACGACAAGGTGGGTGGCACCTGCTTGCACAAGGGCTGCATCCCGACCAAGGCCCTGCTGCACGCGGCCGAGGTGGCCGACTCCGCCCGTGAGGGTGACGCCTTCGGGGTGAAGACCTCCCTCGAGGGCATCGACATGAGCGGCGTCAACTCCTACAAGGACGGCGTGATCGCCAAGCTCTACAAGGGACTGCAGGGCCTGGTCAAGAGCCGCAAGATCACCGTCGTGGAGGGCACCGGCCGGCTGGTCGACAACACCACGGTGGAGGTGGACGGCGAGCGCTACACCGCCACCAAGGCCGTCGTGCTGGCCACCGGCTCCTACGCCCGCAGCCTGCCCGACCTGGAGATCACCGGTCGCGTGGTCACCAGCGACCAGGCGCTCAACCTCGACTACGTGCCCGAGCGGGTGGTGGTGCTCGGTGGCGGCGTGATCGGCGTGGAGTTCGCCAGCGTGTGGCGCTCCTTCGGCGCGGAGGTCACCGTGGTGGAGGCGCTGCCCCGCCTGGTCGCGCTGGAGGACGAGTGGTCCTCCAAGCAGCTCGAGCGGGCATTCCGCAAGCGTGGCATCACCTTCAAGACCGGCGTGAAGTTCACCGGCGTGGAGCAGTCCGACTCCGGCGTCACGGTCAGCCTGGAGAAGGGCGACCCCCTCGAGGCCGACCTGCTGCTGGTGGCCGTGGGTCGCGGACCCCGCACCGCCGACATCGGCTTCGCCGAGGCCGGCGTGGAGATGGATCGCGGCTTCGTCCTCACCGACGAGCACCTCAAGACCAGCCTGGACGGCGTCTACGCCGTGGGCGACATCGTCCCCGGCCTGCAGCTGGCCCACCGGGGCTTCGCCCAGGGCGTCTACCTGGCCGAGCACCTCGCCGGCCTGGAGCCGGCGCCGATCGACGAGACCGGGATCCCCCGCGTCACCTACTCCAACCCCGAGGTCGCCTCGGTCGGGCTCACCGAGTCCCAGGCCAAGGAGAAGTTCGGCGAGGTCAGCACCGTCGTCTACGACCTCGCCGGCAACGGCAAGAGCCAGATTCTCAAGACCGCCGGCGGCGTCAAGCTCATCCGTGCCGGCGGCAAGGACGAGCAAGGTCCCGTGGTGGGCGTGCACATGGTGGGCGCCCGCGTCGGAGAGCTCGTCGGGGAGGCCCAGCTGGTCTACAACTGGGAGGCCTACGCCGACGACGTTGCCCAGCTCATCCACGCCCACCCCACCCAGTCAGAGGCTTTCGGCGAGGCGCACCTGGCGCTGGCCGGCAAGCCCCTGCACGCACACTCCTAACCACCGTTAACAGCTTCACTCCGCTACGACTGACGAGGAGTCAGACGAAATGGCCTTCTCCGTCCAGATGCCGGCCCTCGGTGAGAGCGTCACCGAGGGCACCGTCACCCGCTGGCTCAAGCAGGAGGGCGACACGGTAGCCGTCGACGAGCCGCTGCTCGAGGTCTCCACCGACAAGGTCGACACCGAGATCCCCTCGCCGGCCGCCGGCGTGCTGCAGCGCATCGTCGCCGCCGAGGACGAGACGGTCGAGATCGGCGCCGAGCTCGCCGTCATCGCCGAGGAGGGTGAGTCCACCGACGACGGTGGAGACTCCGCCGACGACACCGCCGAGCAGGACAGCACCGAGGACGAGGACTCCGCTGCGGAGCCCGAGGCCGAGGAGTCCGGCGCCGAGGAGTCGAGCACGGAGGAGTCCGGCGCTGAGGAGTCCAGCCAGGACCAGGACGAGGCTGAGCAGGCACCGGCCGGTGGCGCCAAGCCCAACAAGGGTGGCTCCGGCACCGACGTGACCATGCCCGAGCTGGGCGAGAGCGTCACCGAGGGCATCATCACCCGCTGGCTCAAGCAGGTCGGTGACGAGGTCGCCGTGGACGAGCCCCTGGTGGAGATCTCCACCGACAAGGTCGACACCGAGATCCCCTCCCCCGTGGCCGGCGTGCTCCTGGAGCAGACCGCCGCCGAGGACGACACCGTCGAGGTCGGCGGGGTGCTGGGCAAGATCGGCTCCGCCGACGACGCCTCCGCCGGGGCCGACGACACCGACGACAGCGAGCCCGAGCAGGAGACTGCCGAGGGCGAGGCCACCCAGGACGAGACGGCGCAGCGCGCCGAGACCGACGACGCCGCGGAGGAGGCCGCCGAGGAGCAGGAGGCGGCCGAGCCGGCCAAGGCCGAGTCCAAGCCCGCCGACTCCAAGCCTGCTGAGGCCAAGCCCGCCGACTCCAAGCCTGCTGAGGCCAAGCCTGCCGACTCCAAGCCGGACGCGAGCACCTCGGCTGGGGACAAGGGCTCCGCGCCCTACGTGACCCCGCTGGTGCGCAAGCTCGCCAACCAGAAGGGCGTGGACCTCGACTCGCTCACCGGCACCGGGGTGGGTGGCCGCATCCGCAAGCAGGACGTGCTGGCCGCCGCCGAGGCCAAGGACGCCGACTCCCAGCAGGCCGCTCCGGCCGAGGAGGCCGCCAGCACCAGCGACACCGGCCGCTCCCCCGCGGCCACCGCTGGCGTGCGTCCCGAGCTGGCCGCCCTGCGTGGCACCAAGCAGAAGGCCAACCGGATCCGGCAGATCACCGCAACCAAGACGCGGGAGTCGCTGCAGACCACCGCGCAGCTCACCCAGACCTTCGAGGTCGACATGTCTCGGGTGGCGGCGCTGCGCACGCGGGCCAAGGCCTCGTTCCAGAAGTCCGAGGGCGTCAACCTGACGTTCCTGCCGTTCTTCGCCAAGGCCGTGGTGGAGGCGCTCAAGGCGCACCCCAACGTCAACGCCTCCTACAACGAGGACGCCAAGGAGATCACCTACCACGGCGCGGTGCACCTGGCGATCGCCGTGGACACCCCCAACGGGCTGCTCTCCCCGGTGATCCACAACGCCGGCGACCTGTCCCTGGCTGGGCTGGCCCGGGCCATCGCCGACCTGGCCGACCGCACCCGCAACAACAAGCTCAAGCCCGACGAGCTCTCCGGCGGCACGTTCACCATCACCAACATCGGCAGCCAGGGCGCCCTGTTCGACACCCCGATCCTGGTCCCGCCGCAGGCGGGCATGCTCGGCACGGGCGCCATCGTCAAGCGGCCGGTCGTGGTCACCGACGAGCTCGGCAACGACTCGCTGGCGATCCGGTCGATGTGCTTCCTGCCGCTCACCTACGACCACCGCCTCATCGACGGTGCCGACGCCGGACGCTTCCTGACCACGGTCAAGCAGCGACTGGAGGACGCAGCGTTCGAGGCTGACCTCGGTCTGTAGCGCCACGATGCGCGTGGTAGTCGCCGGCTCCTCCGGCCTGATCGGCACAGCCCTGGTGGCTCACCTGCGCGCAGGTGGGCACGAGGTGCTGCGGCTGGTCCGGCGCACGGCGGGAGCCGGCGACGAGCACGAGTGGGACCCTGCGGCCGGCCACGGTGCCGACGCCGCGCTCGACGGCGCCGACGCCGTGGTGAACCTCTGCGGCGTCGGCATCGGCGACAAGCGCTGGACCGGCAGCTACAAGCAGCAGATCCGGGACAGCCGCATCGCCCCTACCGAGGTGCTGGCCCGGGCAGTGCTCGCCCAGGGCGTGCCCACCTTCCTCAGCGCCAGTGCCGTCGGCTACTACGGCGACACCGGCGACGCGGTCGTCACCGAGGCGTCCCCGGCCGGACCGGACTTCCTCTCCCAGGTCTGCGCCGACTGGGAGGGCGCCGCCCTGCCCGCGGCAGCGGCCGCCCGCGTGGTGCTGCTGCGCACCGGGCTGGTCCTCGCCCCCAGCGGCGGACTGCTGGGCCGGCTCAAGCCGCTGTACTCCCTGGGCCTGGGCGGGCGCCTGGGCAGCGGCCGGCAGTACTACCCGTGGGTCTCCCTGGACGACCAGGTCGCCGCCATCGCCTTCGCGCTGGAGAACCCAGCCATCTCCGGCCCGATGAACGTCACCGGGCCCGCGCCGGTCACCAACGCCGAGTTCTCCCGTGCGCTCGCCGCGGTGCTGCACCGCCCCGCCCCGTGGGTGGTGCCCGGCTTCGCCCTGCGCGCCGTCCTCGGGGAGTTCGCCACCGAGGGCGTGCTGGCCGGGCAGCGGGCCGTGCCCGCGGTGCTGCAGCAGGCCGGCTACCGGTTCCGGCACGCTGACGGTGCGTCCGCCCTACGGGCAGCCTGCCGCTGAGCGCGCCGGGCGTAGCGTGTGCGCCCATGAGCGCACCCACCCGTTCGCTGCGGGCCGGCCACGACGCCGTGGTGGTCTCCCGGCACGGACTCCTCGACTACACCGAGGCCCTGGCCCTGCAGCGCGCCCACGCTGCGGCCCGCGCCGACGGCACCGGTGCGGACACGCTGATGCTGCTGGAGCACCCGCCGGTGTACACCGCGGGGCGGCGCACCACCGACGAGGAGCGCCCCACCGACGGCACCCCGGTGATCGACGTGGACCGCGGCGGCAAGATCACCTGGCACGGCCCCGGCCAGCTGGTCGGCTACCCCATCATCGGGCTGGCCGAGCCGCTCGACGTGGTGGACTACGTCCGGCGCCTGGAGCAGGCCCTGATCACCGTCTGCGACGACCTCGGCGTGCCCACGGGACGCGTGGACGGCCGGTCCGGGGTGTGGCTGGCGGCCACCAGCACCCAGCCCGAGCGCAAGATCGCCGCCATCGGCGTGCGGGTGCAGCGCGGGGTCACTCTGCACGGGTTCGCCCTCAACTGCAGTGCCGACCTGCGCAGCTTCGACAGCATCGTTCCGTGCGGCATCACCGACGCCGGGGTCACCTCGCTCACCCGCGAGCTGAACCGGCAGGTCGAGCCCGCCGACGTGGTCGACGCCGTCACCACCGCGGTGCTGGCCGCGCTCGAGGGTGCGCTGCCGCTGACCGAGCGGGACCTGCCGCGGCGCCCCCTGCAGGTACCCGGCCTTGACCTGCACCTGGGTTCCCTGGCCAGCAGCCAACCCTGATCACAGGGTATGCATAGAGAATGAACGTTCGAGCGACGCGCCCCACGTGGACCGAGATCGACATGCTGGACCAGAGCGGCCGCACCATCGTGGTGACCGGTGGGACCGGGGCGCTGGGTCTGCGGTCGGCCTGTGCGCTGGCCGAGCGTGGGGGCAAGGTGCTCATCACCGCCCGCAACCCCGAGCGGGGAGCTGCTGCGCTCGAGGAGGTCACCGCCTGCGCCACCGGGCAGCGCCCCGAGCTGGTGCAGCTCGACCTGGGGGACCTCAGCTCGGTGCGCCACGCCGCGGCCGACATCCGCGAGCGCACCGGTGACTCCGTGCACGCGCTGATCAACAACGCCGGCATCATGGCTCCGCCGCTGACCCTCACGGTGGACGGCTTCGAGTCGCAGTGGGCCACCAACCACCTGGGCCACGCTGCGCTCACCTGGCTGCTCTACCCCGCGCTGACCGCCACCCAGGGCGCTCGGGTGGTCACCGTCTCCAGCGTCACCGCACGCTTCGCCAAGATCTCCCCGCTGCGACTGGACGCGCAGAGCCGCGGCGCCGACTACAACCCGCAGTCCGCCTACTCCCGCTCCAAGCTGGCCAACCTGCTCTTCGCCTTCGAGCTGCACCGCCGTCTGCGGGTGGACGCCCCGCACGTGCTGAGCGTGGCTGCGCACCCCGGCTTTGCCGCCACCAACCTGGCCAACAGCATGCAGCGCGGCCCGCGCAGCCTCACCGGCCGCGTCACGGAGTTCGGCATCGGCCTGCTGGGCCAGACGCCTCGCCGGGGTGCGCTGCCCCAGCTCTACGCGGCCACCGCGCCCGGAGTGCTCAGTGGCGAGTACTACGGCCCCTCCGGACTCGGGCAGCTGCGCGGCGCCCCAGAGCTCATCGGGCCCTCCCCCGTCGCCCAGGACGAGCGGCTGGCCAAGGTGGTGTGGTCACTCAGCGGGCAGCAGTCCGGCATCGTTCCCGCGCCCAGCCTCATCCACCCGTCGGGACCGTCCAACCGCATCTCGCACGGCTGACTCGCCGCCCCAGGGGTGTCCGTTCGCCGGGCGTAGGATCCGGGACGTGACTGTGGCACCAGAGGGACGCAAGCTTCTCCGCATCGAGACCCGCAACGCCGAGACGCCGATCGAGCGCAAGCCGAGCTGGATCCGCACCACCGCGAAGATGGGCCCCCAGTTCACCGAGCTCAAGGGCCTGGTGAAGCGGGAGGGCCTGCACACGGTGTGCGAGGAGGCGGGCTGTCCCAACATCTACGAGTGCTGGGAAGACCGCGAGGCGACCTTCCTGATCGGCGGCGAGCAGTGCACCCGCCGCTGCGACTTCTGCCAGATCGACACCGGCAAGCCCGCCGCGCTCGACCGCGACGAGCCGCGCCGGGTGGCCGAGAGCGTGCAGGCGATGGGCCTGCGCTACTCCACCATCACCGGCGTCGCCCGCGACGACCTGCCCGACGGCGGTGCGTGGCTGTACGCCGAGACCGTCCGCCGAATCCACCACCTCAACCCGGACACCGGCGTGGAGCTGCTCATCCCCGACTTCACCGCCCAGCCCGACCAGCTGGCCGAGGTCTTCTCCTCCCGCCCGGAGGTGCTGGCCCACAACGTGGAGACCGTGCCCCGGATCTTCAAGCGGATCCGTCCCGCCTTCCGCTACCAGCGCTCGCTGGACGTCATCACCGCCGCCCGCGAGGACGGCCTGGTCACCAAGTCCAACCTGATCCTGGGCATGGGCGAGACCTTCGACGAGGTGACCGAGGCGATGTCGGACCTGCAGCAGGCCGGCTGCGAGATCCTCACCATCACCCAGTACCTGCGGCCCAGCCCGCTGCACCACCCCGTGGACCGCTGGGTCAAGCCGGAGGAGTTCATCGCTCACTCCGAGGCGGCCACCGCCATGGGCTTCTCCGCCGTGATGTCCGGGCCGCTGGTGCGCTCCAGCTACCGCGCCGGCCGGCTGTTCACCCAGGCCGTCACCCACCGGGGCGACGTCGTGCCGGAGAACCTGCGCCACCTCGCCGAGGCCGGCACGGCCCGCCAGGAGGCCAGCGCGCTGCTCGCGCGCTGACTCCGGGCCACCGGCGGCGAGCGGAGGGTGCCTCCGCCGTATCCTGGGAGGCATGGCGAAGGGCAAGCCCGACAAGGCGGCAAAAGCAGAGGCTCGGCGCGTGCGCAAGCAGGCGTCGAAGGAGCGTCGTGGCCAGATGTGGCAGGCGTTCCAGATGCAGCGCAAGGAGGACAAGGCGCTGCTGCCGATCCTGGTGGGCACCGTGGTGCTCACCACCCTGGTGCTCTTCGGGCTCGGCTACCTCATCGGCATCCAGTGGCTCACCCTGCCGTTCGGCCTCGTCATGGGTGTGCTCATCGCGTTCGTCGTGTTCGGCCGCCGCCTGCAGCGCAGCGTCTACACCAAGGCCGAGGGCCAGCCCGGTGCCGCCGGGTGGGCGCTGGAGAACATGCGTGGCGCGTGGCGGGTCAAGTCCGCCGTTGCTGCCACCACCCAGTTCGATGCCGTGCACCGCGTGGTCGGGCGTCCCGGCGTCATCCTGGTCGCCGAGGGTGCCCCGCACCGGGTGAAGGGTCTGCTGGCGCAGGAGAAGAAGAAGGTCGCCCGCCTGGTCGGCGACACCCCCATCTACGACATCGTGGTGGGCAACGAGGAGGGCCAGGTTCCGCTGAGCAAGCTGCAGCGGCACGTGGCCAAGCTGCCTCGCAACATCGACACCAAGCGGATGGACACCATCGACTCCCGGCTGTCGGCACTGAGCTCGCGCGGCGGTGGCCCGGCCATCCCCAAGGGGCCCAACCCCGCCGGCGCCAAGATCCGCAACCCGCAGCGCACCGCTCGCCGCCGCTAGGACACCCGGGTGCCGGGGCCCGGTCAGCGCGGGATCAGCGGGAGCGGATCACGGCGGTGCTGGTGAGCCGGTCCTGCACGCCGCGGCCGTCGCCGTCGGTGAACAGCGCCGGCAGCACGAGCCCCACCAGGGCGACGCGCACGACGGAGCGCCACAGCCCCACCGGCGCCTCCCGGTCGACGCGGGCCACCCCGATGCCCACGGCGGCCTGGCCGGGCGTCATCGAGAACAAGGCCACCGAGATGATCGACACAACCGCCCAGACGGCCAGGTTCCAGGACATCGAACCGATCGCCGCGGCGATCACCGTGGCGATGGCCCAGTCGATGGCCAGCCCCCCGGCCCGACGGCCCACGGTGGCCAGCGCACGTGGCCCAGTCTCGGGCAGCCCCAAGCGTTCTCCCCGGTAGCGTGCGGGCTTGCCGTCGGCTCCCATGGGCAGCCCCGCTGCCGATCCGGACAGCCAGGAACCGGTGATTCGTGCCATGCGGTCCAGGGTAGGCGGGCCCGCACGGGGCAGGGACCACCCCTCCCGCCCCGTCCCCGTAACATTGGCGAAACATACGGTTGACTACCGGGCAACAAGGCCTGTTTACAGTCAGAGCCCGTTGCAAACCCGCACGCTCTTGCCGCGCGGGACCGAGCGAAGGAGCCACTAGGTTGTTCAAAAATTCTGAAGAGGTCCTGAAGTACCTGGCTGACGAGGACATCGAGTACGTCGACATCAGGTTCTGCGACCTGCCCGGCGTGATGCAGCACTTCACCGTGCCGGCCAAGGCCTTCACCCAGGACGTCTTCGACGACGGCCTCGCCTTCGACGGCTCCTCGGTGCGTGGATTCCAGTCCATCCACGAGTCCGACATGATGCTGCTGCCCGACCCGGCGACGGCGCACCTGGACCCGTTCCGTGCCGCCAAGACGCTGAACATGAGCTTCTTCGTGCACGACCCGTTCACCCGCGAGTCCTACAGCCGCGACCCCCGCAACGTCGCCCGCAAGGCCGAGGAGTACCTGGCCAGCACCGGCATCGCCGACACCTGCTTCTTCGGGGCGGAGGCCGAGTTCTACATCTTCGACTCGGTCACCTTCGACTCCCAGCCCAACGGCACGTTCTACAAGCTCGACGCCGAGGCGGGCTGGTGGAACACCGGCCGCGAGAACGAGCTGGACGGCTCCCCCAACCTGGGGCACAAGACCCGCTACAAGGGTGGCTACTTCCCCGTGGCCCCGGCCGACCACTACGTCGACCTGCGCGACACGATGTCCACCAACCTGCAGAACGCCGGCTTCGAGCTGGAGCGCCTGCACAGCGAGGTGGGCTCCGGCGGCCAGGCCGAGATCAACTACAAGTTCAACACCCTGCTGCACGCCGCCGACGACGTGATGCGCTTCAAGTACATCATCAAGAACACCGCCAAGGCCGCGGGCAAGACGGTGACGTTCATGCCCAAGCCGCTCTTCGGTGACAACGGCTCCGGCATGCACTGCCACCAGTCGCTGTGGAAGGACGGCGTGCCGCTGTTCCACGACGAGGCCGGCTACGCGGGCCTGTCCGACGTCGCCCGGCACTACATCGGCGGCATCCTGCACCACGCCCCGAGCCTGCTGGCGTTCACCAACCCGACGGTGAACTCCTACCACCGCCTGGTGCCGGGCTACGAGGCGCCGATCAACCTGGTGTACTCCCAGCGCAACCGCTCGGCGTGTGTCCGCATCCCGATCACGGGCAACAACCCCAAGGCCAAGCGCATCGAGTTCCGCTCCCCCGACTCCTCGGGCAACCCGTACCTGGCCTTCGCCGCCATGATGATGGCCGGCCTGGACGGGGTGAAGAACAAGATCGAGCCCGCCGCCCCGGTGGACAAGGACCTCTACGAGCTGCCGCCCGAGGAGGCCAAGGACATCGCGCAGGCTCCGACCTCGCTGCCCGCCGTGATCGACCGCCTCGAGGCCGACCACGACTACCTGCTCGAGGGTGGTGTCTTCACGCCCGACCTCATCGAGACCTGGATCGAGATGAAGCGCACCAACGAGATCGACCCCGTCCGGCTGCGCCCGCACCCGTACGAGTTCTCCCTGTACTACGACTGCTGAGCACCTGAGCTGATCGACCGAGAGCCCGCACCAGTCCTGGTGCGGGCTCTCGGCGTTGGTGTGCGTGGAGGGGTGGCGCGATGTTCTCGACGGCGGGGCTGCTGATCGGGGTGGCCGTGCTCGGCCCGAGCCTGCTGCTCCTGGTCGCACCGCCCCAGGAGGGCCTGGCGGCACTGGGTGCGGGCACCACCACCACCGACCGGGTGCTCACCGTGCTGGAGCGGCTGGGCCAGGCGGGGGTGCTGGTGGCGCTGGTGCTGTCCGGCGACCGGTACTCCGCGCCGCTGGACGGCTGGTTCGCCGTGGGCGCGGCGCTGCTGGCCGGCTACTACGCGCTGTGGCTGCGGTACCTGCTGCGCGGACGGCACCTGGCGCTGCTGTTCGGCCCGCTCGCCGGGGTGCCGGTGCCGCTGGCGGTGCTGCCGGTGCTTGCCCTGGGCTGCGCAGCGGCGTGGGGTCGCTCGGTGTGGCTGGGCACAGCCGTGGTGGTGCTGGCGGCCGGGCACTGGCCCACCAGCTGGCGCACCTGGCGGCGGCTCGAGCAGCCGACCGCCGCCTCGGCGTGAGCTCCTAGCCGCGGGTGGGCACCACGATGGGCACCTGGGTGCGGGGATGGCGGATGACGTCGATGGACACCCCGTAGAGCTCGGAGAGCAGGTCGGGGCGCAGCACCTCCTCGGGGCTGCCACAGCCCACCACCCGCCCGTCACCGAGCACCACCACGCGGTCGGCGTGCACCGCGGCCGCGGACAGGTCGTGCAGCACCACCACCACGGCGCAGCCCTGCTCGGCGCGGCGGCGCATCAGGTCCATCACCGCCTCCTGGTGGCCGATGTCCAGCGCCGCGGTGGGCTCGTCCAGCAGCAGCACCTGGGTGTCCTGGGCCAGCACCCGCGCCAGCGCCACCCGGGCGCGCTCGCCGCCGGAGAGCTCGGTGAACCGGCGCTGGTCGAGGTGGGCGACGTCGGCTGCGGCCATCGACGCGGCGATGATGCGCTCGTCGTCAGCGGGCATGCTGGTCGCCGCCCAGGGGTGGCGCCCCATCGCCACCACCTCGTGGGCGCTGAAGGGAAAGCCCACCCCGTGCTGCTGCGGCAGCACCGCGCGGCGCCGGGCCCGCTCCCCGTCGGAGAACCGGCTGAGCTCGCGCTGGTGCAGCTGCACGGTGCCGGCCGCGGGTGCCACGTCGCCGGCGAGCACGCCGAGGGCGGTGGACTTGCCCGCCCCGTTGGGACCCACCAGCACCAGCACCTCCCCGGCCCGCACCTGCGCCGTGAAGTCGTCCAGCACGGTGCGCCCCCCGCGGCGCACCACCACCCCGGCGCAGCTGAGCAGTGGGGTCCCGGCCGGCGCGGTCGCCGGTGCACCCTCG
Organism: Rhodococcus sp. Z13_19A; assembly: GCF_058133575.1. Taxonomy (NCBI): domain Bacteria; kingdom Bacillati; phylum Actinomycetota; class Actinomycetes; order Mycobacteriales; family Nocardiaceae; genus Rhodococcus; species Rhodococcus sp. Z13_19A. The sequence goes on along the minus strand of NZ_JBYUNN010000004.1, from coordinate 524,480 downwards.
GGGGCACGCCCGAACGGCAGGCGCATCACGACCAGCCGCCCTGGCGAGCACGGGTGCGCAGGATCAGCACGAAGAACACCGGACCGCCCACCAGCGCGGTGAGCATGCCCAGCGGGAGGTCAGCGTTGTGCACCAGGGTGCGGGCGCCCATGTCGGCCACCAGCAGCACCAGGGCACCGGCGACCGCGCTGGCGGGCACCAGCAGCCGGTGGCCGGGGCCGACCAGCATGCGCACCGCGTGCGGCACCACCAGGCCGACGAAGGCGATGATGCCGGTGAACGCCACGGCGGCGGCCACCAGCAGCGCGACCAGGGCGACCACGGACAGCCGCAGCCGCTCCACGTTCACGCCGAGGTGGCGCGCGGGGGCCTCCCCCAGGGCCAGCAGGTCCAGCTGGTGCGACAGCAGCACGGCTCCGAGAGCTCCGAGCACGATGGGTCCGGTGGCGAGGGCCACCGCCTCCCAGGTGGCGCTGCCCAGGGTGCCCAGCTGCCAGAACACGATCTGGTCGCGGGCGGTGGGTGAGCTGATGTAGGTGAACAGCGCGATCAGTCCGCCGGCGACGGCGTTGATGGCCACGCCCGCCAGCACCAGCGTGATCACGTCGGTGCGCTGGTGGGAGCGCGCCATCGCGTAGACCAGCATGGTGGTGAGCAGGCCACCGACGAAGGCGGCGCCGGCCACGCCCCACACCGCGGTGCCGGCGCCGCCGATGACGATGGCGGCACTGGCACCCACCGCCGCACCGGAGGACACCCCGATGACGCCGGGCTCGGCCAGGGGGTTGGCGAAGGCGCCCTGCAGCAGGGCCCCTGCGCAGCCCAGCGCCGCCCCGACCAGCAGCCCCAGCGCCACCCGCGGGAAGCGGACGTGCCAGAGGGTGTCGGTGGCCGCCGGGTGGGCGGGGCTGTCCAGCCAGTCCAGGCCCACCCCGTGCAGCAGCACGCCGAGCACCTCGGTGGGCGAGGTGGGGACCTGCCCGATGCAGGCGGCGAGGATGGCCGCGGCCACCGTGGCCAGCACCAGGACAGGCAGCAGCGTGCGGCGCAGCGTGGGCTGCAGCCGCCCGCGGCGGGACCCGCCGCGCGCCGGCGTGGCCGGCACGGTGGCCGGTGCGGCCTCCCCCACGCGCTGCGGACGCACCCTCTGGGTCGTCACTGTCCGGCGCTGCGGTGCACTGCCTCGCCCAGCGCCCGGATGACGTCACCGGTGTCGGCGCCGAAGCTGAGCAGGTCGGTGTCGTCCATGACCACCACGCGCCGGTTCTGCCCGGCCGGGGTCTGGGCGATGCCCGGCACCTGCAGCAGGCCGTCGATGCCGCCCACCGACTCCAGCCCGTGCGTCATCAGCAGCAGCACGTCCGGCTTGGCCACGATCAGCGCCTCGGGGGTGATGGGGGTGTAGGCGGTGCCGAGGCCGGAGTCCACCCCGGCGTCGACCTCGCCGATCGCGGCGATCAGCTCGTCGGCCCCGGAGCCCTTGCCGCCCATCATCGCCACCGAGGTGCCGCGCAGGTACAGGAACGCCACCCGCTCCCCCGTGGCGCGCTGGCGGGCCTGGGCGGTCGCGTCGGTGATGGCGGTGGCGGCGTGCTCGGCGAGCTGGCGGCCCTGGTCGGGAACACCCAGCGCCGTCCCGACCGCGGCCACGAGCCCGCCCACGCCCGCGACCGTCCGGTCACCGGGGAAGGTCACCACCGGGATGCCCGCGTCACGCAGCTGCTGCACGGCCGAGCGAGGGCCGATGCTGCCGTCGGTGAGCACCACGGTGGGCCGCAGGCCCAGCACGGCCTCGGCGTTGAGCTGGTGGCCGCCGGGGGTGATCACCGGCAGGTCGTGCACCTCGGGGAAGTCGGTGGCCAGGTCGCGGCCCACCAGCCGCTCCCCCAGGCCGAGCGCGAACACCGTCTGCCCCAGGGTGCCGTTGCGGTCCACGGCGACGATGCGATCGGCCGAGGTGACGGTGACCGGGCTGCCGTCGGCCGAGGCCACCGTCACCGGCAGCGTCGGCGCAGCTGTGGTGGCGACGATGCGTGGTGACTCCTGGGCCAGCGTCGCCGTGACCGGTGCGGAGGAGGAGGAGGAGGAGGAGGAGGCGGTGTCCCCGGCCGCCGAGCAGCCGGCCAGCACGGCGCCGGTCAGCAGCACGACGGCGACTGTTCGGAGGGGCCGGGAACGGACCCGGGCGGGGCTGGTGCGGTGCACGGCCGAGCTCACCGGGTGGCGGGGTGGCCGCCGACGTGGGCGTCGAGGTCCACGAAGAGCGCCTGGTTGAGCCCGAACGCCACGATCGCCTCCGCCACCACGCGCTGCGCACCGTCCTCGTCCACGTCCAGCGCGTCGAGCTTGGCCCGGTAGGCGTCCTTGTACGGCTTGGTCTTCGGGATCAGCGGGAAGTCGTAGAACTCCAGGCCCTCGTGCGTCAGACCCAGGTGTTCCTGCAGCTTGCGGCGCATGATCTGTCCACCCGAGAGATCGCCGAGGTAGCGGGTGTAGTGGTGCGCCACGAAGGCCAGCGGGTCCTTCGCCGCCACCGTCTCCAGCCGGTCGACGTAGGCCGAGGTCGCCGCCAGCGGGGTGACCGCCGCGCGCCAGCCAGGCTCCCCGAAGAGGTGGTCGAGGTCGCGCTCGAGAGCCGCCAGCCGCAGCAGTGCCTGGTCCACGAAGACCCCGGCGAGCGGGTCGTCGGCCAGTCGCTCACCGGCCCGCTCCAGCGCCCGGTAGAGGAACCAGGACTGCACCAGCAGCTCGCGGTAGTCCGCCCGGCTGAGGTGTCCCTCCACCAGGTTGGTGACGAAGTCCTGGCTCTCGGCCTGCTCGTGGACGGCCCGGGTCTCGTCCTTGAGCCGAGCGGCGAGGGACTGGGTCATGGCGGTCTCCCTTGAGTCAGCGCCAGGCGAGCGACGACCGCCGGCCCCGGTGCCACAGTGATATAAGTAAACCCATCCTAACTGAGTGAAGCCTAACCTAATGGCGACCTTTCCACTGGCCGGTCAGGACCCTCGGCCCCGCTGCCCACCTGCCAACCCTCACCACTGGAGCCCCCGATGAACCGTCGCACCGCCGCCACCGCCCTGGCCACCCTCTCGACGGGCGCCCTGCTCGGCCTCGCCCCCGGCACCGCCCTCGCCGCCGAGAACGTCGACCTCACCGTGACCAAGTCCGCGGACGTGCAGCCGGGCGAGAAGCTCACCGTCAGCGGCACCGGCGCCGACCCGCAGGCCGGCTACTACGTCGCCCTGTGCGCCGCCGGCACCACCAGCCCCAAGGGTCCCGACTGCCTGGGTGACCGCACCCAGCCCGGCACCCAGGTGTGGCTGAGCAACTCCCCCGGCGGCACGGCCAAGCTGGGCGCTGACGGCACGTTCAGCACCGAGCTGACCGTCCTCGCCAACGGCACCACCTCCACCGGCAAGGCCATCGACTGCACCACCACCGCCTGCGAGGTCACGCTCTTCCACGACCACCGCAACGGCTTCGACACCGTCGCGACCGTGCCGCTGAAGCTCGCCGCAGCCAGCTCGAGCAGCGCCACCCCCGCCACCAGCACCCCGTCCGCCGGCGCCCCCGCAGACTCCGCCACCACCAACACCGCGGCGGAGTCCGAGGACAGCAGCAGCGCCACCGGCTGGATCATCGGCGGGGTGGTCGTGGTGGTCGCTGCTGCCGCTGCCGCCCTGTATGTCCGGTCCCGGCGAAACGTCGGCTGAGCGGCGAGATCGGCAGCGACGGCGTCTGCGGTGCGCCGTACGGTGGGGGGTCGTGACCAGTACCGGCGCCGACTCCGGCGCACCCAGCCCGCGCGATGACCAGACGGGTGCCACCTCCCGCAGCAGCGGGGCGGTGCGCACCGACCAGGCGGCGAGCACGCGACCGCACGTCAACCCGTGGCTGTCGCTGACGGCCACCCTGATCGCGGTGTTCATGCAGCTGCTGGACGTGTCGATCGTGAACGTGGCGCTGCCGAGCATCTCCACCGAGCTGGGTGCGTCCTTCTCCACCCTGCAGCTGGTGATCACCGCCTACACGCTGGCCTTCGCCTGCACCCTGATCACCGCCGCCCGGCTGGGTGACCTCTACGGCCGGCGCAAGGTCTTCCTGCTCGCGCTCGCCTCGTTCACCATCGCCTCGGTGCTCTGCGGCATCGCGCAGAGCCCGGTGGAGCTGATCGGGGCCCGCTTCCTGCAGGGGCTCACCGCCGGGATGATGCTGGCGCAGACGCTGGCCATCATCACCTCCACCTTCCCCGCCGAGCAGCGCGGCAAGGTGTTCGGCATCTACGGCGCCACCATCGGGATGGCCACCATCCTGGGCCCGACCCTGGGCGGCGCCCTCATCTCCTGGGACGTCCTCGGCCTGGAGTGGCGGGCGATCTTCCTGGTCAACGTGCCGCTCGGGATCATCGCGCTGCTGTTCGGCTACCGACACCTGGTGGACAGCCGCGCGGAGTCCGCTCAACGCCTCGACCTGCCCGGCGTGGGGCTGTCGGTGCTGGGCCTGTTCCTGGTGGTCTACCCGCTGGCGGAGGGCCGTGAGCGGGACTGGCCCACCTGGTTGGTGCTGATGCTGGTGGCGTCGGTGCCGGTGCTGCTGGGCTTCGTGCTCCACGAGTACCGCCGTGGGCGGCGCAACGACTCCCCGCTGGTGGAGCTGCGAGTGTTCCGGGACCGCGCGTTCAGCGTGGGCTGTGTGATGGCGCTGCTGTTCTTCAGCTGCCTCATCTCGTTCTTCTTCACCATCTCCCTCACCCTGCAGGCGGGCTTCGGGTTCACCGCCCTGCACTCGGGGCTGATGACGCTGCCGTTCGCGCTCGGCTCGGCCGTGGCCTCGGGCTCGTCCAACAAGGTGGCCCAGAAGCTGGGCAGCCGGGTGCTCATCGTGGGTGCCGGGGTGCTGGCGGTGGGGCTGCTGTCGCTCTCGGTGGTGATGAACCAGCAGGGCACCTCTCCGCACTGGCTGGCCTACGCCGCACCGCTGCTGGTGTCCGGCGCCGGCCTGGGGCTGTTCATCGCTCCGCTGCAGACCATCATCCTGTCGGAGGTCAAGCAGGAGCACGCCGGCTCCGCCTCGGGGCTGCTGCCCACCTTCCAGCAGCTCGGCGGCTCCGTGGGGCTGGCGGTGATCGGCGTGCTGTTCTTCACCTTCATCGGCAACCAGGGACAGGCCGCGGTGCAGAACGTCACCCCGGAGCTCACCCAGCAGGTGGCCGTGAGCGGGCTGCCCGCGCCGGCGCAGTCGGAGATCATCGGCTCGTTCGGCACCTGCGCCGAGCGGCGGCTGTCGTCGGCCGACCCCACCTCGGCGCCCCCCGGGTGCGAGCCCGCCACCGCCACCCCGGGCAGCCCACAGGCGCAGGTGGGCCCGGCGCTGGCCGCGGCGGGCAAGGAGGTGGGTGGCCAGGCCTTCCTGCAGGGCCAGCGCCGCACGCTGTGGGTGTTCTCCGGGGTGCTGGTGGTGGTGATGGCGCTCGCGCTGGCGCTGCCCCGCCGCACCTCCGGCCACGGCGGGCCCTCCCGCGGCACCGCCGCCTGAGCACGGTCCGGGGCGCAACCGCCGCGCCCCGGACCAACCATCAGGTGCTCAGGTGCCGAAGGAGTGTTCCACCACGCCACGGGCCCGCCGGGTGACCTTGCGGTAGTGGTCCATGAAGGCGCCTGGGTCGTCGTCGGACCAGCCGGCGGCCGTGGCCACCGCGGCCAGCACCCGCCCCGGACCGGGCAGCTGGTCAGCGGGCTTGCCCCGCACCAGCACCAGCGCGTTGCGGGCCAGGGTGGCGGTCAGCCACGCCGTGCGCAGGGTCTCCGCGTCGGCGGCCGACAGCAGCTCGGCCGCACCGGCGGCCTCCAGCGCCTGCAGGGTGGAGGTGGTGCGCAGCGACGCGATCTCGTGGCCGAAGCGCAGCTGCAGCAGCTGCACCGTCCACTCCACGTCGGCGAGCCCACCGCGCCCGAGCTTGGTGTGGGTGGCCGGGTCGGCGCCGCGCGGCAGCCGCTCGGAGTCCACCCGGGCCTTGATCCGGCGGATCTCCCGGATGGTGGCGGCGTCCACCCCACCGTCGGGGTAGCGCACGTCGTCCACCATGGCGCAGAAGCGCTCGCCCAGCTCCCGGTCGCCGGCCACCGCGCGGGCCCGCAGCAGGGCCTGCGCCTCCCACGGCGCCGACCACTGCTGGTAGTAGGAGCGGTAGGAGGACAGCGTCCGCACCATCGGGCCGCTGCGGCCCTCCGGACGCAGCCCGGTGTCCACCTCCAGCGGCGGGTCGGAGCTGGCCTTGGCCAGCAGCGCACGCACCTTGTCGGCCACCCGCGACGCCCACCGCACCGCGGTCTGCTCGTCGGCGTCTCCCCGGGGCTCGCAGACGAAGAGCACGTCGGCGTCCGAGCCGTAGCCCAGCTCGGCGCCGCCCAGGCGGCCCATGCCGATCACCGCGATGGCCGCCGGAGCCTCGCCGTCACCGCGGGCCTCGGCGGCCACCGAGCTCAGCGCGGCGTCGAGCACCGCCGCCCACACCGAGGACAGCGCGGCGCAGACCTGGGGGACGTCGAGCAGCCCCAGCAGGTCGGCGCTGGCCACCCGGGCCAGCTCGTGGCGACGCAGCCCGCGGGCCGCCTCCACCGCGCGCTGCGGGTCGCGGTGGCGCCCGGCGCTCACCTGCAGGCTCTGCGCGACGTCGGCGGGCTCCACCTCCAGCAGCCGCGGCCCGCTGGGGCTGTCGGCGTAGAGGCGGAGGACCTCCGGTGCCCGGATGAGCAGGTCGGGCAGGTAGCTGGAGGTGCCCAGCACCCGCATCAGCCGCTTGGCCACCGCGCCCTCGTCGCGCAGCGTCCGCAGGTACCAGGGGGTCTCCCCCAGCGCGTCGGACAGCCGCCGGTAGGCCAGCAGCCCGCCGTCGGGGTTGGGGGTGTCGGCCAGCCAGCCCAGCAGGATCGGCAGCAGCACCGTCTGCAGCTGGCTGCGTCGTGAGGACCCCGCGGTGAGCGCGCGCAGGTGGTTCAGCGCGCTCTCCGGGGAGGTGTAGCCCAGCGCGGCCAGCTGGCGGGCGGCGGAGTCCTCCGACAGCCGCAGCTCCTCCGGCTCCGAGCGGGCCACCGCCTCCAGCAGCGGGCGGTAGAAGAGCTTCTGGTGCAGCCGGCGCACCCGCACCGCGTTGCGCCGGATCTCCGCGGCCAGCACCCCGGCGGCGTCGGTGCGACCGTCCGGGCGCACGTGCGCCGCCCGGGCCAGCCAGCGCATCGCGGCGGCGTCGTCGGGGTCGGGCAGGGTGTGCGTGCGCCGCATCTGCTGCAGCTGCAGGCGGTGCTCGAGCAGGCGCAGGAACTCGTAGGAGGCGGTGAGGTTGGCGCCGTCCTCGCGGCCGACGTAGCCGCTGGAGGACAGCGCACCCAGGGCGTCCACGGTGGACTGCACGTGCAGCGCCTCGTCGAAGCGGCCGTGCACCAGCTGCAGCAGCTGGACGGCGAACTCCACGTCGCGCAGGCTGCCGCTGCCCAGCTTGATCTCGCGGTCGCGCAGCTCGGCGGGGACGTTCTGCTCCACCCGGCGGCGCATCGCCTGCACCTCGGGCACGAAGTCCTCCCGCTGCGAGGCCGTCCACACCATCGGCGAGACCGCGTCGATGTACTCCTGGCCCAGGGCCATGTCGCCGGTCATCGCTCGGGCCTTGAGCAGGGCCTGGAACTCCCAGGTCTTCGCCCAGCGCTGGTAGTAGGCCAGGTGCGACTCCACCGTGCGCACCAGCGCCCCGGAGCGGCCCTCCGGACGCAGCCCGGCGTCCACCTCGAAGAAGGCGCTGCTGCCGATGCGGACCATCGCGCCGGCCAGCCGGTTGGCCACCGCGTCGGCGGGCTCGCCCACGAAGATCACGTCCACGTCGCTGACGTAGTTGAGCTCGCGGGCCCCGCACTTGCCCATGGCGATCACCGCGAGCCGGGTGCTGCAGGGCTCGTCCCCGCACACCTCGGCCACGGCCACGGCCAGGGCGGCGGTGAGCGCGGCGTCGGCCAGGTTGGCCAGGTGCAGGCCCACCTCCTTGTACGGCAGGACGGGCAGGTCCTCCACGGTGGCGGCCAGGTCGGCAGCGGCGAGCACCAGGGTGCGGTCGCGGTAGGCCGTGCGCAGCGCCGCCACGGCGTCGGAGCCGGTGAGCAGCGACCGCCACAGCGCGCTGCCGGGCTCGGGCTTGGCGTGCACCACGCCGAGCAGCTCTTCCTGCAGCTGCTCCACGCCCGGCAGCTCGATGTGCTCACCGGCCAGCAGCTGCCAGGTGTCGCCGTGGGCCACCAGGTGGTCGCTCAGCGCCGTTGAGGAGCCCAGGACGCCGAACAGCCTGCCGCGCAACGGCTTCTCGGTGAGCAGTCGCTTCGACAGCTCTTCCCAGCGCGACTCGGAAGACTCCGACAGGCGCTCCAGGCCGCGCAGGGCCAGGTCTGCGTCGGGCGAGCGGGACAGCGCCCAGAGCACCTCACGGTGCTTGTCGGTGGTCCAGCCCAGCTTGGCCAACACGTCCGCTGCACCCGGGTCGATCAGTCCCAGCCGGCCGGGGGTGGGCAGAGCCGAGCGGTAGCGATCAGAAGTTGTCACGACTCTCCGAGCAGGGGTAGGTCGATCCGCGTGGACTTCGGGCGGTGCGCGTCGGCGATCCCGACGAACGTGGCGACGATCGGCCGCCACGTCTCGGCGAGGTCGGCGTGGCCGTCCTCGAGCACGCCCGGTTGGTGCTGTGCCGGCGGCATGGTGGCCGCGGTCTCCGGGTTCTCCGTCATCCACCGGCGCACCAGCTCCGGCGTGGTCTCGATGTGGAACTGCAGGCCCCACGCCGTCGCACCCACGCGGTAGGCCTGGTTCGGGCAGCGCTGCCCGGCCACCAGCAGGGTGGCGTCGGCGGGCAGGCGGTGCACCTCGTCGGCGTGGAACTGCAGCACGTCGGGAGTGAAGGGCAGGGTGGCCAGCAGTGGGTCGGCCGCGGCGGCGTCCCGCTTGGCCACCAGCCGCAGGCCCGCCTCGGGACCGTCGGGCATGCGGCGCACGTCGCCACCCGTGGCCAGCGCCAGCAGCTGGGCACCCAGGCAGATCCCCAGCACCGGGGTGCCGGTGCGGACCGCGGCGCCGAGCAGGGCGCGCACGTCGGCCAGCCACGGGTGCTCGGCGTCGTCGGCGGCGCCCATCGCCCCGCCCAGGCAGACCAGCGCGTCCACCCCGGCGAGGTCGGCCGGCACCGGCTCACCGGCGAAGGGCCGCACCAGCCGGAGGTCCGCACCCGCCTCGACCAACCAGTCCTGCATCGGTCCGAGCGGATCGTCCGCCGCCGGCTGCAGGACGAGGACAGTGCTCACGGGCAGAGCCTAGCCACCAGCCGTGCCGCCGCTACAGGTTGAGGTAGGTCTTGAGCTCGTACGGCGTCACGTTGCGCCGGTAGCTGTCCCACTCCGCGCGCTTGTTTCGCAGGAAGTAGTCGAAGACGTGCTCGCCCAAGGCATCTGCCACCAGCTCCGAGCTCTCCATCAGCCGCAGCGCCTCGCTGAGGTTCTGCGGCAGCTCCTGGTAGCCCATCGCTCGGCGCTCGGCCTCGCTCAACGAGGACACGTCATCCTCCGACGCCGGCGGCAGCTCGTAGCCCTCCTCGATGCCCTTGAGCCCGGCCGCCAGCATCACGGCGAAGGTCAGGTAGGGGTTGCACGCGGAGTCCGGGGTACGGATCTCGATGCGTCGCGAGGAGGCCTTGCCCGGGGTGTACATCGGCACCCGGACCAGGGCGGAGCGGTTGGCCGCGCCCCACGCGGAAGCGGTGGGTGCCTCGCCGCCGGTGATCAGGCGCTTGTAGGAGTTCACCCACTGGTTGGTGACGGCACACAGCTCGGGGGCGTGGCGCAGGATTCCGCCGATGAACGCCTTGCCGGTGGCGCTGAGCTGGTTGGGGTCGTCGGGGTCGTGGAAGGCGTTGGTGTCGCCCTCGAACAGGCTCATGTGGGTGTGCATCGCCGAGCCGGCCTCGTCACGGAAGGGCTTGGGCATGAACGAGGCGCGCACTCCCTCGTTGATGGCCACCTCCTTGATGACGTAGCGGAAGGTCATCACGTTGTCGGCCATGCTCAGCGCGTCGGCGTAGCGCAGGTCGATCTCCTGCTGGCCGGGGGCGGCCTCGTGGTGGCTGAACTCCACCGAGATGCCCATGGACTCCAGCGCCTCGATGGCGTGGCGGCGGAAGTTCGGCGCCTCGTCGTTGACGGCCTGGTCGAAGTAGCCGCCGGAGTCCGCCGGGATCGGCACCGAGCCGTCGACGGGTCCCGGGCGCAGCAGGAAGAACTCGATCTCCGGGTGCACGTAGCAGGTGAAGCCCATGGCCTTGGCCCGGTTGAGCTGGCGGCGCAGCACGTGGCGCGGGTCGGCCCAGGACGGCGAGCCGTCGGGCATGACGATGTCGCAGAAGATGCGGGCGGAGTGCTGCTCGCCGCCATCGGAGTCCACCCAGGGCAGGATCTGGAACGTGGACGGGTCGGGCTTGGCCACGGTGTCGGCCTCCGACACCCGCGAGAAGCCCTCCACCGACGAGCCGTCGAAGCCGATGCCCTCCGCGAAGGCGCCCTCCAGCTCGGCAGGAGCGATCGCCACCGACTTGAGGTAGCCGAGCACGTCGGTAAACCACAGGCGCACGAACTTGATGTCGCGCTCTTCCAGGGTGCGGAGCACGAACTCCTGCTGACGATCCATAGCGGTGACCCTAGGCATTCCGGGTTACAAGCGTGTGTCGAGGGTCCTTGAGCGTCAGCACCGGGTGCCCTCCTCCGGCAGCTTCAGGTCCTCCAGGTAGGCGGTGACCACCTCGTCCACGCAGGACTGGCCCTGCAGCGCAACGGTGTGCTGGTTGCCCTCAAAGCTGAGCAGGCGGGCCTGCAGCTGGCGGGCCAGGTCGACCCCGGCCGCGTACGGGGTGGCGGGGTCGCCGGTGGTGGAGATGACCAGAACCTCCGGCAGGTCCGGGGCGCTGACCGGGTGCGGGGTGGACGTGGCGGGGACCCGCCAGAACGCGCAGGTGTCCAGCGCGGCGGCCCCGGTGGCGCGGCCGTCGTCCAGGAACGGCGCGACCTTGCGGTACTGGGTCTCGGCGGCGTCGTTGGTGGCGCGGTCGGTCAGCGGCGGGTCGTCCACGCACCGGATGGCGTTGAAGGCGTCGTTGGTGTTGTTGTACGAGCCGTCGGCGTTGCGGCCCTCGTAGAGGTCGGCCAGCGCCAGCAGGGTGTCGCCCTTGCCCGCGGCGAGCTGGGCCAGCCCGGCCCGCAGCGCGCTCCACAGCTGCGGGGAGTACAGCGCCTGCAGCGTGCCGGTCTGGGAGTCGGCGTAGCTGAGCCCGCGCGGGTCCCTGGTGGTCACGGGGGCGGCGACGAGCGGGTTGACCAGCTGGCGGTAGCGGACCACCGCCGCCTCCGGGACTGGTCCCAGCGGGCAGTCGCTGAGCTTGACGCAGTCGGCGACGAACGCGTCGAACGCGCCCTGGAAGCCCTGGCCCTGCAGCACCAGCTCCTGCACCGGGTCGGCCATCGGGTCGACGGCGCCGTCGAGCACCAGGGCCCGCACGTTGGCCGGGAACGCCTCGGCGTAGGCCGTGCCGATGCGGGTGCCGTAGGAGTAGCCCAGGTAGGTCAGCTTCTGCTCGCCGAGCACCGAGCGCAGCACGTCCATGTCCTTGACCACCTCACGGGTGCCGACGTGGGCGAGCACGTCCACCCCGACCCGGTCGGCGCAGGTGTTGGCGTAGTCCTTGGCCACCTGCTCGCTGCGGGCGATGCCGGCCGGGGAGGTGTCCACGTCCACCAGCGCGCGGCGGGCGTCGTTCTCCGGCCCGGTCAGGCAGGTCACCGCCGGCTCTGACGCGCCGACCCCGCGCGGGTCGAAGCCGACGAGGTCGAAGTGCTCCCCGACCGGGGTGCCGGCGACCGCCGAGGCCAGGTCGGCGGCCAGGCCCATGCCCGAGGCCCCCGGTCCGCCGGGGTTGACCACCAGCGACCCGGTGCGGGCCCCGCTGGCCGCCTTGCGCAACACGCCCACCGTCACCTGCCGGCCCGCCGGCTGGGCGTAGTCCAGCGGCACGGTCATCCGGGCGCACTCCAGCCCGTCGGCGGCGTAGGCCTGCTGGCTGTCCGGGCTGACCGCGAACTTCTCGCAGTCGCCCCAGGTGAGCGTCTGGGCGTAGAACTCCCCCAGCCCCTCCGGCACCGGGCCCACCGGCATGCCCGGGCTGGCCGAGACGCTCGGCGGGCCGGCGACCACCGGCTCCCCACCGTCGGCGGCGCAGCCGGTCAGCGCCAGCACCACGGCCCCACCCACGGCGATCCCGGCGGCCACCCGGCGGGTGCGGGGGCGCTGCCGCCACGGACGGGGCGGGCTCGGGGCGGGCGGGCTCGGGTGGCGCAGCGTCATGGGAGCGATCGTGCCACGCCCGCACCCGCACAGTGGTGACCCGACAGGGCCGTTCACCGTCGGCGCCCCCGTGCGCACCCGCCGATTAGGCTCACGCCCATGCCTCAGCTGCGACTGGCCCTCGCCCAGGTCAACCCGTGCGTCGGCGACCTGAGCAGCAACACCGACCTGGTGCTCGAGTGGACCCGGCGCGCCGTGCAGGGCGGTGCCCACGTGGTGCTGCTGCCGGAGATGGTGCTCACCGGGTACCCGGTGGAGGACCTGGCGCTGCGTCGCTCGTTCGCAGCGGCCTCGCGCCAGGCGCTGGACGCCCTGGCCGGCCGGCTGGCCGAGGCGGGCTGCGGCGACGCCTGCGTGGTGGTCGGCTACCTCGACCACGACGACCAGGGCGCCCGCAACTGCGCCGCGGTGCTGCAGGACGGCGTGGTGCAGGCCCGCTACACCAAGCACCACCTGCCCAACTACGGCGTCTTCGACGAGTTCCGCTACTTCGCCGCCGGCGACGACCTGCCGGTGCTGCGGGTGCACGGCCTGGACCTGGGCATCGTGATCTGCGAGGACATCTGGCAGGACCACGGCCCGGTGGCCGCCTACGGCGAGGCGGGGGTGGACCTGCTGCTGTGCCTGAACGGCTCGCCCTACGAGCGCAGCAAGGACGACACCCGCGGCGCGCTGGTGGCCCGGCGCGCGGCCGAGGCGGGCGCGGCGATCGCCTACGTCAACCTGGTGGGCGGACAGGACGAGCTGGTCTTCGACGGCGACTCCATGGTGGTGAACGCTGCCGGTGACGTCCTGGCGCGGGCGCCGCAGTTCAGCGAGCACCTGCTGCTGGTGGACGTGGACCTGGCCGCCGGCGGCGAGCGCGCGCAGGCGGTGCCGGGCTGGCAGCTGCAGCGGGTGACGCTGTCGCCGGAGCCGCTGCCGGCGTGGGAGCCGCAGCAGGCCCCGGTGGTGGCAGCACTGTCGGAGCCGGCGGAGGTGTGGGGCGCGCTGGTCACCGGGCTGCGCGACTACGTGCACAAGAACCACTTCGCCTCGGTGGTGCTGGGCCTGTCCGGGGGCATCGACTCGGCGGTGGTGGCCGCGCTGGCGGTGGACGCGCTCGGCCCGGACGCGGTGCACGGGGTGTCGCTGCCGTCGTCGTACTCCTCCGAGCACTCCCGCTCCGACGCCGACGACCTGGCCAAGCGCACCGGGCTGCACTACCGGGTGGAGCCGATCGCGCCGCTGGTGGACGCCTTCGTCCAGCAGCTGCACCTCACCGGGCTGGCCGAGGAGAACGTGCAGGCCCGCTGCCGCGGTGTGACGCTGATGGGGCTGTCCAACGCCGAGGGCCACCTGGTGCTGGCCACCGGCAACAAGAGCGAGCTCGCGGTGGGCTACTCCACCATCTACGGCGACGCCGTGGGCGGGTTCGCCCCGATCAAGGACGTGCCCAAGACGATGGTGTGGGAGCTGGCGCGGTGGCGCAACGCCGCGGCCGCCGAGCGCGGGGAGACCCCGCCCATCCCCGACGCGTCGATCACCAAGGAGCCCTCGGCCGAGCTGCGGCCGGGCCAGCTCGACAGCGACTCGCTGCCGGACTACGCGGTGCTGGACGAGATCCTGGCCCGCTACGTGGAGGGCGACGCCAGCTTCGCAGAGATGGTGGCCGACGGCTTCGACCCCGAGCTGGTGGAGGACGTGGTGCGCAAGGTCGACCGCGCGGAGTACAAGCGGCGCCAGTACCCGCCGGGCACCAAGATCGGCGTCAAGGCCTTCGGCCGGGACCGCCGGCTGCCGCTGACCAACAGCTGGCGCGAGCGCGCCCCGGAGCAGCAAACGTGACGAAGGTCGCTCCCGTGCGGAACCTGACGCTGCGAGTGGCACGATTTGCGCTGTCAGCACCGTGCAACCCGGGGACCCGACGAGGGCCTCGAGGGAGGATGGACAACGATGTCCGCAACCAGCCACGACCAGACCCAGCCCGCCGAGACCCCACCCGCTGAGACCCGGCCCTACGGCGGCACCCCGGCTGAGCCCCAGCGCCGCGGCAAGACCCGCACGCACCACATCGCGGCGATGAAGGAGCGTGGCGAGCGCTGGGCCATGCTCACCGCCTACGACTACTCCAGCGCCAAGATCTTCGACGAGGCCGGCATCCCGGTGCTCCTGGTGGGCGACTCCGCCGCCAACGTGGTCTACGGCTACGAGACCACCGTCCCGGTGACCGTGGACGAGCTGCTGCCGCTGGTGCGCGGTGTGGTCCGGGGCGCTCCGCACGCCCTGGTGGTGGCCGACCTGCCCTTCGGCACCTACGAGGCCAGCCCGGAGCAGGCCGTCGCCACCGCGGTGCGCTTCCTCAAGGAGGGCCTGGCCCACGCGGTGAAGCTGGAGGGCGGCGAGCGGGTGGCCCCGCAGATCGCCGCGATCACCGCCGCGGGGATCCCGGTGATGGCCCACATCGGCTTCACCCCGCAGAGCGTCAACGGCCTGGGCGGCTTCCGGGTGCAGGGCCGCGGCAGCGGTGCCGACCAGCTCGTCGCCGACGCCCTCGCCGTGCAGGACGCCGGTGCGTTCTCCGTGGTGATGGAGATGGTCCCGGCCCACCTGGCCGAGGAGATCACGGCCAAGCTGGGCATCGCCACCGTCGGCATCGGGGCCGGCCCGGCCTGCGACGGCCAGGTGCTGGTGTGGCAGGACATGGCGGGGATGAGCTCGGGCAAGGGCCCCAAGTTCGTCAAGCGCTTCGGCGAGGTGGGCAGCGCCCTGGGCGACGCCGCGTCGGCCTACGCCGAGGAGGTCCGGGCCGGGTCCTTCCCCGCCCCGGAGCACTGCTTCTAGCCAGGGCGAGCCGCACGCCGCCGGGGCGCACCCGTGCCCGGTGGCGCGCGGCCCACGCTCCCGCCGACCGGTACGGGCAACCCGGGAGCAAAGCCGCTGGTCACCCCGCTGCCACCCGGGTAGACGTTTCAGTGGACAGTCGTGCATCATGGCCCCACCCAGTCCTGTGAACTGCATCACGCAGACCTGAGTGCCGTTGGTCATCCGATCACGAGGGGGCTCCCGCCGTGCCAGCAAGATCCGTACCACTGCCGCAACTGCGTCGGCGCACCTGGACGGCGGCGGGCGCCGCAGCTGCAGCGCTGGGCGCCACGGCCATGGAGGTCCGTCGCCGGATGCAGGAGACCAAGGATCCCGCCGCCGCGCTGCACCCGGACGTGGACCTGCTGCGCGGTGCCGCCTCCCGGCTCACCACTCCCCTGCTGCCCGACGACTACCTGCACCTGCTCAACCCGTTGTGGTCGGCGCGGGAGCTGCGCGGCAAGGTGGTCAAGGTGGTCAAGGAGACCGACACCGCCGCCACGCTGGTGATCAAGCCCGGCTGGGGCTGGTCCTTCGACTACAAGCCCGGCCAGTACGTCGGGATCGCCACCCAGCTGGAGGGCCACTGGTACTGGCGCTCGTACTCGTTGACGTCCTCGCCGCGCCGCGACCAGGGCCACATCTCCATCACCGTGAAGGCCACGCCGGAGGGCTTCGTCTCCAACCACCTGGTCAACGGGGTGGAGCCGGGCTCCATCGTGCGGCTGGCCTCTCCCAAGGGGGACTTCACCCTGCCCGACCCGCCCCCGGCGAAGGCGCTGTTCCTCACCGCCGGCAGCGGCATCACCCCGGTGATGGGCATGCTGCGCACCCTCAAGCGGCGCGGCGGCATGACGGACATCCTGCTCATCCACTCCGCCCCCGACGCCGCGGACATGCTCTTCCGCGAGGAGCTGAAGCAGCTGGAGGCGGACTTCCCGACCTTCCGGCTGCACGAGCAGCTCACCAGGGAGAAGGGCAAGCTGCAGCTCAAGGACCTCGGCGAGGTCTGCCCGGACTGGACGGAGCGCCAGACCTGGGCGTGCGGTCCGGCGCCGATGCTGGACTCCGCCGAGGAGCACTGGAAGCAGCACAACCTGTCCGAGCAGCTGCACATGGAGCGCTTCACGGTGGCGCTGTCGGGGGGCGGCGGCGAGGGCGGCACGGTCACCTACCAGGTGTCCGACAAGACCATCGAGGTGGACGGGGCCACCACGCTGCTGGACGCCGGCGAGAAGGCCGGCATCCAGATGCCCTTCGGCTGCCGGATGGGCATCTGCCAGTCCTGCGTGGTGCCGCTGCTGGAGGGCAGCGTGCGCGACCTGCGCTCGGGGCAGGACCACCACGAGGGCGACCGAATTCAGACTTGCGTCTCCGCTGCCGCGGGCGACTGCGTACTCGAAGCTTAGGGGAGAAGAGCATGGCAATCACCGACATCAAGGCCTACGCGCACCTGACCGAGGCCGACGTGGAGAACCTCGGCCGAGAGCTGGACGCGATCCGGCGCGACGTGGAGGAGTCCCGCGGCGACAAGGACGCCGCCTACATCCGCAAGGCGATCCAGCTGCAGCGCGGCCTGGCCGCCGGTGGCCGCATCACCCTCTTCGCCAGCGCCTTCCCACCTGCCTGGGTGGCCGGCACCGCCATGCTCGGCGCGGCCAAGATCATCGAGAACATGGAGCTGGGCCACAACATCATCCACGGCCAGTGGGACTGGATGAACGACCCGGAGATCCACTCCACCAGCTGGGAGTGGGACACCACGTGCCCGTCCTCACACTGGAAGCACTCGCACAACTACATCCACCACAAGTACACCAACGTCGTCGGCAAGGACAACGACGTGGGCTACGGCATCCTGCGCGTCACCCGGGACCAGAAGTGGCACCCCATCAACCTGGGGCAGCCGCTCTACAACGCCATGCTGGCCACGCTGTTCCAGTACGGGGTGGCCCTGCACGACCTGAACATCGAGGCGATCCGCAAGCGGGAGAAGCCGCTGAGCGAGGCCTGGGCCCAGCTGAAGGTGATCGGCCGCAAGGTCGGCAAGCAGATGGGCAAGGACTACGTGGTCTACCCCCTGCTCACCGGCCCGGCGTTCGTCTCCACGCTCACCGCCAACGCCACGGCCAACCTCATCCGCAACCTGTGGTCCTACACGGTGATCTTCTGCGGCCACTTCCCCGACCGTGCGGAGAAGTTCACCGAGGCCGAGCTGGAGCGGGAGACCCCGCCGGAGTGGTACCTGCGCCAGCTGCTGGGCTCGGCCAACTTCCGCGGCGGCAAGCTCATGACGTTCATGAGCGGCAACCTGAACTACCAGATCGAGCACCACCTGTTCCCCGACCTGCCCAGCAACCGCTACATCGAGATCGCTGAGCGGGTCAAGGCGCTGTGCGAGAAGTACCAGCTGCCGTACACCACCGGCTCGCTGGCCCACCAGTACTGGCAGACGCTGCGCACCATCTGGAAGCTGTCGCTGCCGGACCGCTTCCTCACGGCCACTGCCGACGACGCACCGGAGACGGCCTCGGAGCGCAAGTACGAGCTGCGTGCGGTGGCCTGAGCAGCTGACCAGCCAGGCGCTGGGGTGACCTCGGCCGACCTGAAGAAGGCCGAGGTCACCCGGGGGTCTTCCTCCCGTGCTCTCGCCGCACCTGACGAGAGGTGAGCCGCGCCTTCGGGGAGCCCAGGGGTGGGAACTTCAGGCTGAGCACCGCAGCCAGCGTGAAGTAGCTGCGGACCAGGCGGAAGAGCAGGTACTCGGGCACGTAGAGCACCGCACGCGGTCGGCGCAGCAGCAGGCACACGGCGACCGCGAACAACGCCGGCAGGCCGATCACCATCGCCAGCACCGGCTCCCAGCGCAGCCCGGTGAAGGTGCCCGAGAAGACGCCGAACGTGAGGAGCGCGAACAGCAGGACCGGAAGCAGCATCGCGCGGCGCGCGGCGTTCCACAGGGCGAAGGGGAGCACGACGGCGCCGGCCATCGAGCCCTGCCGCAGCAGCGCCCGCCGGTGGTGGGCAGCGACGTGGTAGGTGCTGCGGAACCACCGGATCCGCTGCTCGGTCAGGTGGGCCCAGGTGAGGGGCACCTCGGCGTGGTAGACGGCGCGCGGCTCGACGAGGCACCGGTAGCCCAGCGAGTTCATCCGCATGCAGATGTCGGTGTCCTCGCCGTTCATCCCCTGGCTGATCGGACCGGTCTCCGCGAGGGCCGATCCCCGGTACGCCGTGAGCATGCCCGGGATCCCCACGATCCCGTCGTAGCCCAGCCGTGCGACCTGGTAGAAGCCGTGTCGCAGGAGCGCCTCGACCAGGCGGACCCGATCGATGAAGGTCTCGTTCTTCGCCGGCAGCGGCAGCCCACCCACCGCACCCACCCGGTCGTCGTGGAAGTGCCGCACGACCTGCTCGAGGCAGTGGTCGCTGATCACGGTGTCGGCGTCGATGCGGACCACGAAGGGTTCCGTGAGCCGGTCCAGGCCGTAGTTCAGGGCCCTGGCCTTGCCCGGTGTCGGACAGGACAGCATGCTCGAGCTCAGGTGGTGGGCGCGGCCCATGGCTCGCTCGGCGATCCTGGCGGTGTCGTCGGTGGAGACGTTGTCCACCACGTACAGGTGCACCGACGCTGCGTAGACCCCGGCCGCACGGTCGACCGCAGCGATGGTCTCGGCGATACCGTGGGCTTCGTTGTGCGCCGGGATCAGCACCCCGATCGGCGGTGCGAACCGGACCTGGCGGGACCGGGCGACCAGCACGACGCCGATGCCGGCTGCGATGAGCACGATCACCTGTTGCACCAGAAAGATTCCGGGGCCGACGCCGCCGAGCAGGGCGACCTCCCGCATCCCGGACAGGACGGGACCGAATCGCTGCGCGACCAGGGCTGCCAGTGCCCCCGCGATGCTCAACGGCACCAGCAACCGGACCCAGGCCACGGCGCGGATCCGGGCTGTAGCCGCAGGGGCTGGCGCGGGGTCCGGCAGGTGGGCGTTGCGCAGCACGACCACCGGGAACAGCGCCAGTCCCACGATCGCCGCCGTGATCTGCTGGACGGCCACTGGCGGCGAGAGGGCGGGGACCTGGCCAGCGACCAGCGCGGCGAGGTCCACGGCGAGGGCGGCCAGCAGCACACCACCGCACAGCTCGACCAGCACCAGCAGGCGACGCCAGAGGTTGGTGGCCAGGCTGAGGCTGAACACAACGAAGAAGACCAGGACGAACACCCGAACGGGGATCGTTGCTCGATCGCCCGAGGCGGAGAACACGACGATGTCGCGGCTGTCCTCCAGGTAGCCCAACCCGACCAGGACGGTGATCGCCAGCAGCGCCAGCAGGCTCAGGGCCACGAACGAGACCAGGCAGCTGTTCACCGCCCGCGGCGACCGGTTCAGGGAGTACTCCTCCGGCGCGCTGTCCACCGAGCGGTAGTGCTCGAGGACCGCCTCCGGGGCGGTGAGCTCCTCGAGCCTGGAGTCGGCCTGGCCTGACCCGCCCCTCGCCGGGGCGCTCACCGGGTGATCACCTCGGGCTCTCCGCCCGCACCTCGGGGGAGCTCACCACCTGGCCGGTCCTGCTCACCACGAACCCGCCACCGCCTTCGGTGACCAAGCGGGCCTCCTCACGCCCGTACGCCGGGACGCGCGTGCCCGGGTCGCCCACCGTGGTGAGCACCATGCCGCGCGAGCCCGGCCCGCGCACGCACTGCAGCACGATCCCGTCCTTGAAGGAGGAGAGATCGAAACCACCGGAGCGGATCCTGCCGTCCGCCACGGTGACCAGGGTGGAGACGCCGGCGGGGGGTGGCCCGAGGAACAGGAAGGGGCTCGCCCCGGGGGCGCCGTCCCACACGAAGGCGGCGTCTTGTCGCCAGCCACTGAACTCGGCCAGCGTCGGCACCAGCCCGGTGAGCGACACGGTCGGGTCCTGGAGGCTGGCGGCCGGCACGATCACGTCGAACCCACCGGAGTACTGCGCGGGCACGGCGGTGAAGCCGGCGCCGTCTCCGCCGAGCGCCAGCGACGACTGCTTGAGCAGCTGGACGTCGTAGGAGGTCTGGCGCACGTTGCACCCGCCGAGGTCACGATCGCGGATCAGGGTCACCACCAGCTCGTTGCGCACGCGCTGGGCGGCGGCCGGCAGCGGTGCCACCGCCGACTGCCGGCCGACACCCAGCGGCGAGCTGGCGACCAGCTCGTCGTTGAGTCGCACCTCCACCAGCCAACGGGCGTCGGCAGTGGTGGCTGGAATCAGCATCGCGAGACCGAACGACGTCGGAACGGCGCCGCCGGGGAGGTCGGCCAGCGAGTACGGGACCCGCCAGCTCCGACGGTCGGTGATCTGCTGCACCGAGGTGTCCACCCCGAGGGACTCCAGGGTGACCGGGCCAGCGCCGCTCCGCTCCAGCCGCACGGCCCTGGGGGCGGTGGACCCGGCGTCGGCGGTGGTGACCGTGCTCGTGGTGAGGAAGGTCGGCACCACGCCGGCCGCGGGCTCCACCACCCCGAGCGTCGCCTCGTCGGCGCGCTTGCCCACCCGCACCGAACCGTCGTCGGTCTCCGCGGCCCAGCCGAGAGTGGCGAGCACGTCGGGGGGCCCGAGAAGCACCGGAGTGCCCCTGCCGCCCGCCCCGTCCCCGCCGTCGGGGACCTGCTCGGAGTAGGACACGACCCGTCCCTGCTGGGTGAGGAACGCGCCCAGCCGCGCGGCGGTCTCGTACCACTCCCGGGAGTGCGCCCCGGGCGGGAGGACCAGGGTCACCTCGTGGTTGATCTCCGCGACCACGTCGCGCACCGTGCGCAGCGGCTCGTCCAGCGTGCCCCGGACCCGGGTGCGGTCCGGGTCGAGCACCACCAGCGCGCCGAGCTCGGTGGTGATGTTGCAGAACCGCTGGTCGAGGCTGCCGGTGGTGCGGACCTGCACCCTGAGCTCGCCGTCCTCGACCAGCGACTCGGGCAGGTCGATGTCGGCGTCGAGCGCGTGCTCGCCGGCCTCGAGCTGGTCGACGTACACGGCCTCGCCGTCGACCAGCACGCGCAGGAAGTCCGTGCTCGCCTCGGCCACCTGGGTGCGACCGCGCAGGGTCAGCACCAGGTCGTCGACCCGGGAGTCGACCGGTACCGGGACGGTGAAGCTCTGCGACGTCGTGGTGTCGTCACTGAGACGGATCCCGTTCGTCTCGCCGATGTCGAGCAGGCTCGTGGAGAAGGCCCGGTCGGCGGGCACGTCGTCCTCCTCGTCCTGGGTGAACCAGGCCGGGCGCAGCAGGGCGACACCGCCCACGACGAGCGCCGCGACGAGGAGGAAGGCCAGGGCCCCGATCGGCAGCCAGGTTCGTCGCCCGCTCACTGCCCTTCCTCCGCCGCGGCCCGACGGTCCATGGTCCAGAAGGACTCGGCCCGGATCTTCGAGCGGTCGCAGCGATCGGCATACCTGGTGGCGATCTCGACGGACTCCTGCATCAGCCCCTCGCTGACCAGGATCGGCTGGAACCCGAGCGCCCGCAGGTTGCTGTTGCGCAGGGCCAGCTCGTTCGCGGCGGCCTCGACCCGGGGGTTGGCGACGTGGTCGATCGACCCGTCGAGCATCCCGGCCACGAGTCGGGCGAGGTCCTCCACGCGCAGCGTCTCGGCGAGCTGGTTCATGATCCGAACCCGGCCCTTGACCTGGTCTGCGGACTCGACGGCCAGCCGGACGCAGCGCACGGAGTCCGCGATGTTGATGAACGCGCGGGTCTGGCCGCCGGTGCCGTGCACCGTGAGGGGGTAGCCGATGGCCGCCTGCATCAGGAACCGGTTGAGCACGGTGCCGAAGTCACCGTCGTAGTCGAACCGGTTGACCAGTCGGTCGTCGAGGCGGGTGTCGTCGGTCTGGGTGCCCCACACGATGCCCTGGTGGAGGTCGGTCACCCGCAGGTTGTCGTTCTCGGCGTAGTACTGCAGCAGCAGCTGATCCATCGACTTCGTCAGGTGGTAGACGCTGCCTGGCTTGGTCGGGTACAGGATCTCCCGCGTGACCGTCCCACCGAACCGGTCGGGATAGGTCACCTCGAGGTAGCCCTCGGGCAGGTCGACCGGCGAGGTCTCGTACCCGTAGACGCCGGTGGTGCCGAGGTGGACCAGGTGGGCGTCCAGCCGCGCCTCGACCAGACCGGTGAGCACGTTGTGCGTGGCGTTGACGTTGTTGTCGACCGTGTACCGCTTGTGACCGCTGTCCTCCATCGAGTACGGCGCGGAGCGCTGCTCGGCGAAGTGGACCACTGCGTCTGGACGCAGCCCGTCCAGCACGGCCAGCAGCCGGTCGTAGTCCTGAGCGAGGTCGAGATCCTCGTACCCGATCCCGAGGCCGGTAGCTTCTTCCCAGGCCGCCAGCCGTTCGGCGATCGGGGCGATCGGGGTCAGCGACTGCACCCCGAGCTCGTCGTCGGTCCGCCGCCGCACCAGGTTGTCGACGATGGTCACCTCGTGGCCCGCGCGGGACAGGTGCACCGCACTGGGCCACCCGCAGAAACCATCTCCCCCGAGCACAAGAACCTTCATCGCCTGCCCCTCGCTGTGGGATGCCATCCAGCGTAGGTCGGCCGCGGAGACCGAGTCGGCCGTCGGTCGCCGGACCGGTCATCCCGGACAGCTAGGCGTTGGGGGCGCCGCCCACGAAGTCCCGGACCCTGTTCCACCGAGCCTCGTAGGCGGCGTCGAAGCGCTGCTCGGCGCGGGCCCGGCGACGAGGGCGCTCGCGGTAGCGGCGCTGCGCCCACCAGGACCGGGGCTTGGCCAGCCGCAGCGCCCCCGCCAGCCCCACCGGTGGGACGAACACCGCCACCACGCCGGTGAGCACCTTGGCCTTGAGCAGGCAGACCACGGCCAGCACCAGGTCGACGACGAGCAGGGCGACCGAGCCCCACCAGGCGGCAGTCAGCGGGGCGCCGGAGACGAAGTCAGCGCCGCCGACGAGCAGACCGGTGGTGGCCAGCACGCAGAACATGGCGTCCACCGACTTGCGGCCGTCCTCGGTCCAGTAGACGTCCTCCAGGTGCAGCCACAGGGCGAACTCGTCGAAGGTCAGGCTCACCCCGATGCCGAACAGGGCGGCG
The DNA here is from genome assembly GCF_058133575.1 of Rhodococcus sp. Z13_19A. Lineage (NCBI taxonomy): Bacteria > Bacillati > Actinomycetota > Actinomycetes > Mycobacteriales > Nocardiaceae > Rhodococcus > Rhodococcus sp. Z13_19A. The sequence continues at coordinate 501,127 of NZ_JBYUNN010000004.1, read as the reverse complement.
AACACGTGCAGCGCGGCCCCCTCCGGGGTGGCGCCGATGAGGCCGAGCCCGGCGAGCAGCATCAGCGCGATGCCGAACACCTGGTGGTGGACGTGCACCCCGCCGATGGTGAGGTCGTTGAGCGCCCCGCCCGGGGTGGTGCGCGCGCGGATGTGCCGGGTGACGTAGCGGGTGCCGAGGAAGGTGACCAGCACCGCGAGGAACATGGTCATCAGCGGGCGGGTCATCGAGTCGTCACCGAGGTCGACGTTGATCTCCTGTGCCAGGACCGTCACCGCTACCCCCGGGCTCGTCGCTAGGTGGTCAGCTGCTCGCCGAGCAGGGTGTGGGCCGCCAGCAGCGACGGACCCCACCAGGTGAGGTGGCGGCCGGAGACCAGCACCGACGGCGTCGTGGGAAAGTGCTGCGGGCCGTCGTCGGCGGTGAACTCGTAGGGCTCGTCGGGCAGCACGGCCAGCTCGGCGCCCTGCAGCTCGGCGAGCGGCGGGCGTGGGTAGCGCTCCTCGTGGTCGGCGAAGGCGTTGCCCACCCCCAGCCGCAGGAGCACGTCCCCGGCGAAGGTGTCGCGGCCCAGCACCACCCAGGGCTTGCGCCACACCGGCACCACCGCCACCACCCGGGTGGGTGGCACCGCCGACCACAGCTGCTCGGCCTCCGGCAGCCAGATGGGCACGGCGAGGCTCAGCGCCTCGGTGAACATCCGGCGCAGCGCGAGCAGGGCCTGCGGCACCGACGCGGCCGCGGCGGTGGTCCACACCGGGACCCCGGCCGCCCGCAGCTCCAGCACGTCCTGCTCGCGGTTCTCCTCGGCGTTGGCCAGCACCAGGTCTGGCTCGCACGCCAGCACCGCCGCCACCGAGGGATATTTCGAGCCACCCACCCGGGCCACGTCCAGCCCGGCCGGGTGCACGCAGTAGTCGGTGGCACCGACCAGCAGACCGGAGTCGGCGAGGCACTCGGTGATCGACGGCACCAGGCTCACCACCCGCCGGGGCGGCTGGGCCAGGTGGACGGGAGCGGCCAGGTCGTCGCGCAGCCCGGAGCCGGCGGTCACACCGGCTCCGCCTGGGCGAAGACCACTGAGCGGGTGGCCGGGTCGGCGGTGGTGAGCACCGCCGTGACGTGCGTTCCGGGGTCGAGCAGGCCAGTGCAGGCAGCCAGCCGCGGGGGCTGCTCGATGAACACCTCGCCGTGCTCCTCCTCGTCGGCGCTGCGCACGGCGACCGCGGGGAAGGACTCGCCCACCCGGGAGGCGAGCACCGTCGCGGTGGTGAGGTCGACGCAGGAGTCGTCCACCTGGCGCACCACCGCGTCGGAGCTGTCCATCACGGCCGGCAGGGAGAGCAGCACCTCCCGCACCCACTCCGGGACCGGCTGGCCCTGGCTGGCGGCCAGGCACACCTCGGTGGCGTAGCGGTCGACCACCCGCCGCAGCGGGGCGGTGACGTTGGCGTAGGGCACGCCGAGCCCGTAGTGGGTGGTGGCGGCGGGCGGCTCGCCGTCGAAGGCGGCATAGGTGGCCCCGGCCAGCAGCGCACCAGCGGCGCGCTCGAGCACCAGGGTGGTGGGCGCGGCCTGGTCGAGGTTGGCCAGCACCTCCCCCACGGGGGCCTCCAGCGGCCAGGTCACGCCCAGCGCGCGGGCCCGGGCCCGCAGCCGCGCCACGGTGGTGGCCGCCGGCTCAGGGACGACGCGCAGGATGCCGGTCCCGACCTCCAGCATCATCGCCGCCGCGCAGCCACCCACCAGCAGCGCCAGCTCCGCCTTCCAGTCGTCGACGTCGCTGCGGCGGCGCACGCTCAGCTGCCAGCGGTGCTCCCCGGGCAGCTCCCGCACCTCCTGCTCGGGCTGGCGCAGGGCGATCACACCACGATCGCGGGCCGCGGACTGGCGCAGCCGGCCCAGCTCGGGCAGCGCCGCCAGGGAGGGGTGCAGCTCGGCGGAGCCGTCCACGCTGCGCTGCACCTCGTCGTAGCTGAAGCTCCCCACCGACCGCACCACGGCACGGCGCACCGACCTGTCCACCACCTGCGCGTCGTCGTCCAGCTCGATCCGCCACAGCACGGCGGGGCGAAGCAGGTCCAGCAGCAGGCTGGCGGCACGCTCGGTGAGCACCGCGGGGTGCAGCGGCACGGAGCCGCCAGGCAGCGGCACGCTCTGGCCGCGGCGGCGCGCCTCGGTGTCCAGCGAGCCACCGGGGGTGACGAGGGCGGCCACGTCGGAGACCGCCACGTGCAGCAGGAACCCGGCCGAGGTCCGCTCCACCTGGAAGGCCTGGTCGATCTCGCGGGCGCCGGCCTGGTCCAGGCTCACCAGCGCGAGGCCGGTGGCGTCGTCCCGGTCGGCCCACGGGGCGGTGGCCCACACGGGGTCGGTCGGCGGCACGTCCTGGGCGGCGGTCACCGCGGCCAGAGCCGCCTCGGCCTCGGCCAGCGCATAGCTGGGGAAGTCGACACTCAGCCCGAGCTCGTCACCGATGGCCGAGAAGTCGAAGGCAGGCGCAATGATCCGCGTCGTCGGCACAGCGTGAGGCTAGCCCGCGGGCTCAGCCGTTCCACTCACGGTCGGCGGCATCGGCTGCCTCGTTGCGGGCCCGCACCGTCGTCAGCGCCGCCTCGGCGGCCGCCTTGGTCGGATAGGGACCCATGCGGTCCAGCGCGGGCGCGTCCTTGCCCCGCCGCACCGAGTGGTCAGAGAGGGAGTAGTACCACTGGTCGTCGTCATCACTCATGGGCCCAGCATGACACCGGCCGCCACCGCCGGGAAGTGCTCCTCCCCCGGACCACTCACCGCGCGGGATGGGTGCTGCGTCCCTACGGTTTCCGGGTGCCCGTTCCCCAGCCTCACCGCCGCCCGCGCCAGGAGTTCCCGTGACCGACGACAGCAGCGCAGCCCACGAGCCCGACGCCAGGGGCAACGACACCGAGGACTCCGTGGACGACGCCTTCGAGCGCCTCGTCGACGAGGGCGACGAGCGGCTGTCCCGGCCGCTGTCGGCACTGGTGGGCACCGGCCTGCTCGGCGGCGTGGACGTGGGCACCGGGATGCTGGCCTACTTCGTGGTGCACCACCTCACCCACAGCACGCTGCTGGCCGGGATCGCGTTCTCGGTGGGGTTCGTGGCCCTGCTCATGGCGCACAGCGAGCTGTTCACCGAGAACTTCCTGGTGCCGGTGACCACCGTGGTCGCCGGACACCGCCCGGTGTGGTCGCTGGCGCGGCTGTGGGGCATCACCCTGGTGACCAACCTGATCGGCGGGTGGGTGGTGGCCTGGCTGATCATCACCGCGCGGCCGGACCTGCGGTCGACGGCGGTGGAGGTCTCCAACCACTACTTCGCGCTCGGCTTCAGCCTGAGCTCCTTCGCCCTCGCGGTGCTGGCGGGGCTGGTGATCACGTTGATGACCCGGATGCAGCACGCCGCCGACAGCCTGGGGGTGCAGATCGTTCCCGCCATCCTGTTCGGCTCCCTGCTGGCCGGTGGGCAGCTGTTCCACTCGGTGCTGGACTCGCTGTTCATGTTCGCCGGCCTGCACTCCGGCTCCGGGTACGGCTACCTGGACTGGCTCGGGGCGCTGGGCTGGTCGGCACTGGGCAACCTGGTGGGCGGGCTGGGCCTGGTCACGTCCATCCGCCTGCTGCGCACCAAGAACCGGGTGCAGCGGGAGCGTCAGAAGACCAAGGGCTGACGCCCCGCCGCACCGGTCGGGTCAGGCGGCTGCCGCCGCACCGGTCGGGTCAGGCGGCTGCCGCCGCGGGCACCTCAGCCAGCACCACCAGCGGCTCGCCGGCCACCACCTCGGTGGCGGTGCCCACCAGCACCTGCTCCACCACCCCGTCGGTCGGGGCGCGCACCACGGTCTCCATCTTCATCGCCTCCAGCGACAGCAGCGACTGTCCGGCCACCACCTGCTCCCCCACGGCGACGTCGACACGCCACACGTTGGACACGAAGGGTGCCTCCACCACGGTGGCGCCCTCGGGCACGACCAGCTGGGTGGCGTCGACGGCCACGGCGGGCTCGGCGGTCTGCCGGTCGAACTCGCCGCTGGCCTGCCAGGCGGTGCGCTCGGCCTCGAACGCGGTGGCCTGCTGGGCCCGGAAGTCCGCGATCGAGCCGGCGTTGGCGTCCAGGAACCGCTGGTGCTCGGCCAGGGAGAACTCGCCCTCGGTGATGTCCACCGTGCCGCGTCCGGCCGCGAGGTCGGCACGCAGGTCGAGCAGCTCCTCCGGCTCCACCGGGTACCAGGAGATCTTGTCGAAGAACCGCAGCAGCCACGGCGAGCCCGCCTGGAACGGGGAGCCGTCCAGCCCGGCGTGGTAGCGGCTCCACACCTGGGTGGTGCGCCCGACGAACTGGTATCCGCCGGGGCCCTCCATGCCGTAGATGCACAGGTAGGCCCCGCCGATGCCGACGGCGTTCTCCGGGGTCCAGGTGCGGGCCGGGTTGTACTTGGTGGTGACCAGGCGGTGGCGGGGGTCCAGCGGGGTGGCCACCGGCGCCCCCAGGTAGACGTCGCCCAGGCCGAGCACCAGGTACTCGGCGTCGAAGACGGTGCGGTAGACGTCGTCGGTGTGCGCCAGGCCGTTGATGCGCCGGATGAACTCGATGTTCCAGGGGCACCACGGGGCGTCGTCGCGCACGCCGCTCATGTAGCGCTGGATGGCCTCGCGGGTGGCCGGGTCGTCCCAGGACAGCGGCAGTCGCACGGTGCGGCTGGGCACCACCAGCTCCTGCGCCGAGGGGATCTGCGCCTCCAGCTCCAGCACCAGCCCCACCAGGGTGCGCACCGGAAGCACGTCCGGGTCGACGTGCACCTGCAGCGAGCGGATGCCCGGGGTGAGGTCGAGGATGCCGGGGCGGTTCACCTCCACCAGCCGCTGGTGCAGGGCGTGCACCCGGGCGCGCAGGCCGAGGTCGAGCACGATGTCGCCCAGCTCCACCAGCACGTTGTCGTCCCCGGAGCGGCGCACCGTGATCGAGGGCAGCCCGTCGCCGCGCGGGTCGCGGTGCAGCACCCCGGAGTCGCCGTCGCCGCCGGTGCTGGCCACGGTGACGGTGGCGGCGCCGCGGGTGGCGCTGAGGTCCCGCGGGGAGGGTGCGGCGGCCACCTGCACCGGGACGAAGCGCACGGTGTCCCCCGGCGCCAGCTGGCCCAGCTTCCACCGGTCGGCGGTGACCACGGTGACCGGGCAGACGAAGCCCCCCAGGCTGGGGCCGTCCGGGCCGAGCAGGATCGGGGTGTCGCCGGTGAAGTCCAGCGCGCCGATGGCGTAGGCGTTGTCGTGGATGTTGGACGGGTGCAGCCCCGCCTCCCCGCCGTCGGTGCGCGCCCACTGCGGCGTGGGCCCCACCAGGCGCACGCCGGTGCGTGCGGAGTTGAAGTGCACCTCGTAGCTGGTCTCCAGCAGCGTGGCGATGTCGTCGGGGGTGAAGAACTCCGGGGCACCGTGCGGGCCCTCGGTCACCGCCAGCTGCCAGCTGCGGGTCATCGCGGGACGGACGTCAGCAGCCACCCCAGTGGTGGCCTGTGCTTCGGTGGCGTGCGCGCGCAGCACGTCGGCGGGGCGCAGCGCGCGCCCGGCGTGCCCGCCGAACTGGCCGAGGGTGAAGGTGGCCGCGCTGCCCAGGTATGCCGGCACGTCCAGTCCGCCGGCGACGAGGACGTAGGTGCGCAGCCCGCCGCTGCCGGTGGGCGTGCCGTCCACCGTGCCGACGTCGAGCACCCCGCCGGCGGGCACGCGCACCGGCTGCCACTGCGGCACCGGATCGCCGTCCACGGTCACCGCCACCTCCGCACCGGTGACGCAGACGTCGGTGGCGTGGGTGAAGCGCAGGGCGGGCCCGGAGACGGTGCACTCCAGGCCGGGCGCGCCCTCGTCGTTGCCCAGCGCGGTGTTGCCCAGCCGGAAGGACAGGTCGTCCATCGGCCCGCTGGGTGGGACCCCCACCTGCCACAGGCCGACGCGGCCGGGCCAGTCCTGCACGGTGGTCATCAGCCCGGCCCGCTCCACCTCGATGCGCGGGGTGGGGTCGGTGACGTCGGCCAGGGTGGCGGTGCTGTGCGCGGCGGCGCGGACCACGGGGTGGGACACGATGGCGCGCAGCAGCCCCAGGTTGGTCTCGATGCCGTCCATCCGGGTCTGTGCCAGCGCCGCACCGAGGGCGTCCAGCGCGGCGTCGCGCGTGTCACCGGCGGTGATCACCTTGGCCAGCAGCGGGTCGTAGCTGGTGGAGACGTCGCTGCCGCTGCGCACCCAGCCGTCCACCCGCACCCCGGGCAGGTCCGGCAGCGCCACGTGCGTGAGTGTGCCGGCGCTGGGCCGGAAGTCGTGGTGCGGGTCCTCGGCGTAGACGCGAGCCTCCACGGCCGCACCGGACACCGGCACGGACCCGTCGGGGTAGGCGTCCAGGAAGGTGGTGTCGCCCTGCGCCGCGCGCAGCATCCAGGCCACCAGGTCCACCCCGGTGACCGACTCGGTGACCGGGTGCTCCACCTGCAGCCGGGCGTTGACCTCCAGGAACGACGCCTCCCCGCGGACGGGGTCGTAGACGAACTCCACGGTGCCGGCGGAGCGGTAGCCCACCGCGGCGCACAGGGCGCGGGAGGTGTCGTGCAGGCGGGTGCGCAGCGCCTCGTCCAGGTCGGGCGCGGGCGCCTCCTCCACCACCTTCTGGTTGCGCCGCTGCAGCGAGCAGTCGCGGTCGCCCAGGGTGAGCACGCGGCCGGTGCCGTCGCCGAACACCTGCACCTCCACGTGCCGGGCGTTCTCCACGTAGCGCTCGGCGAACACCCCGGTGGAGCTGAAGCTCTGCGCCGCCTGGCGCACCACGGTGCGGTACGCCTCGCGCAGCTCGTCGTCGCTGCGGCACACGGTCATGCCGATCCCGCCACCGCCGCCGGTGGCCTTGAGCATCAGCGGGTAGCCGATCTCGGCCGCCGCGGCCAGGGCGGCGTCGACGTCGGCCAGCAGCTCGCTGCCGGCGATCATCGGCACGCCGGCGGCGCGGGCGGCGGCCCGGGCGGTGTGCTTGGTGCCGAACAGGCGCAGCTGCTCGGGGGTGGGGCCGACGAAGACCAGGCCCGCCGCCTGCACGGCCTCGGCGAAGTCGGCGTCCTCGGAGAGGAACCCGTAGCCGGGGTGCACCGCGCCCGCACCGGTGGCGGCCGCGGCGGCCAGGATCGCCTGCGGGCGCAGGTAGGACTCCGCCGCGGGCGCGGCGCCGATGTGCACCGCCTCGTCGGCCAGCCGCACGTGCTCGGCGCCGCGGTCGGCCTCGGAGTACACCGCCACCGTGCGCAGGCCCAGCTCGCGGGCGGAGCGGATGATGCGGCAGGCGATCTCGCCGCGGTTGGCCACCAGCAGCGTGTCGAAGGCGGGCGCGCCCATCAGGACTCCTCGGTGATGATCATGCGGACCGGGGTGGGGTCGAAGCCGTTGCAGGGGTTGTTCACCTGCGGGCAGTTGGACACCAGCACCAGGGTGTCCACGTCGGCGCGCAGGGCCAGGCGCTTGCCGGGGCCGGAGCGGCCGTCGACGATGCCCAGGCTGCCGTCGGGGTCGACCGGGACGTTCATGAAGAAGTTGACGTTGGGCGCCAGGTCACGCTTGCCCAGGCCCCAGCGGGAGCCCTCGGCCAGGAAGTTCTCCACACAGGCGTGCTGGTGCTTGGTCTGGTGGCCGTAGCGCAGGGTGTTGGACTCCTGCGAGCACGCCCCGCCCACGGTGTCGTGCTGGCCCACCTCGTCGGCGACGATCGTCATCAGCGCGGTGGAGTCACCGGCGCGCAGCACGCTGCCGGTGGACAGGAAGATGTTGCGCTGCGCGGCGATGGTGGTGGCCGCGCAGTAGCGGCGGGTGTGGTCGGCGGCGGCGTAGAACAGGGTGTCCACGGCCTGGTTGCCGCGCAGGTCGACGATGGTGAGCACCTGCCCGGCGCGCACCACGGCCGACCAGGGGGCGCGGGCCGCCACCACGGAGTCGGCGAGCACGGTGCCCGGCACCAGGGCCAGGTCCTCGGGGCGGGCGGTCTCGGGGTGGGTGGCGGTGGTCATCAGGCGTCCTCTCCGGGCTGGGCGGCGGTCCAGGTGTCCTCGGTGTTGAGCACCGCGCGGGCGTACTCGGGGTCGGGGTTGGGCAGCTCGGCCAGCTCGGCGGGTGCCCGCCAGGCCAGCACCTCCAGCGACGTGGTGCCGAAGGTCTCGGCGGGGTCCAGCGGGTGCGCGGTGTTGGCGATCAGCACCACCAGCGGCAGGTGCAGCAGCAGGTCCACCGCGGTGTCCGGTCCGGCGCTGCCGGTGCTGAGCAGCTCACCGGTGGGACTCACCCGCACGCCGTGGAAGAACGACACCGAGGGGCCCAGGTCGCGCGGGGTGAGCCCGTGCTTGGCGGCGGCCAGGGTGAGCAGCTCGCGTCCGGCGGGGCTGGCGGTGTGCGGGGCACCCGCGCCGTAGCGGGCGGTGTTGGACTCCAGCGTGGTGGTGCCGCAGAGCGCGTCGTGGTGGGCGGAGGTGTCAGCCACCACCGTGGCCAGCACCCGGCCCTGGTCGGACAGCAGCGGGTGCCCGTGGCCGAGGTAGGCCTGCCACGGCACCTTCACCGTGTCGGCCATGGCGTAGCGCTCCCACGGCGCGTCGGCGCGGTGGAGCAGCACGTGCGCGCAGGCCGAACCGGCGACGTCGCGCAGCCGCAGCCGGGTCCCCCGGGCCAGCACCTTGGCGGTGTAGCGCCCGCCCGGCACCGTCTCGGCCCAGGTGAGGCGGGAGGGATCGACGTCGGCGGGCGGGGTGGGCCAGCTGCTGGCCGGCAGCACCGGCATGGCGTCGGTGACGGCCCCGGCCTGGGCGCGGGCGTGGGCCCGGGCGGCCGCCGTGGTGGCCGTGCTGCTGGTGGAGGTGCTGCTGGTCACTGTGCTGCTGGTGGAGGTGCTGGATACCGTCTCGGCGCTCATCGTGCTCCTGTCCGTCAAGGTCGACCGCCCCGCATTTCCTGTCAGGTGACAGTTTTGCGGGGCGATGTGTGCCGGACGTGTCTGCTGCGTGACGGCCACGGGTCGCTGTGTAACGGTGTCGTTTCCTGAGCGGAGCTGTGCCCGCGGCACCCGGGCAGGGGCGCTGGGCGCGCGCGGCGCGCTGGCACAATGACTCTCATGTCCACCGCCGGGCCAGGCCGACCGCGGCTGGCCGCGCCGCGTCGCCCGGGTCGCACCACCCGCGCGGAGATCCTCGACGCCGCCGCCGAGCTGTTCGTCAGCCACGGCTTCTCGGCCACCTCCACCCGCAGCATCGCCGAGGCCGTGGGCATCCGGCAGGCCTCGCTGTACCACCACTTCGCCACCAAGGAGCACCTGCTCACCGCGCTGCTGGCCGACACCGTGGACGCCCCCAACCGGGTGGCCACGCAGCTGCTGGAGCGCTCCGACCCGGCCGACGTGCGGCTGTACGCGCTGTGCCTGTTCGACGCCGGGCACCTCAACGCCGGCCGGTGGAACCTGGGTGCGCTGTACCTGCTGCCCGAGCTGCGGGGGGAGCAGTTCGCCGACTTCCGCGGCCAGCGCCAGGTGCTGCGGGAGCGCTACCACCGGCTGGCCTCGGCGGCGCTGGCCGAGCTGCGGCCCGGGCCCGGTGACACGGCGACCCTGCTGGCCGAGCTGCCCTTCCGCATCGTGGAGTCGGTGATCGACGTCCGCTCCGACGCCGACTCACCCGACCCGGGGCAGCCGGTGATCCTCCCGGCCCAGCTGGTGGCGGAGACCTGCCTGCGCGCCGTCGGCCACGCCGGGCCGGACGCGGAGCTGTGCCGTCAGGCGCAGGAGCTGCTCACCGAGCTCGACGTCGCCCTGCCCTGATCCCTGGGTCCTGCTCGCCTGGGCCGGACCGGTGCGTGGGGCTGTTCCGGCCTGCTGGCGTGGTCACGTCACACGAACGCAACGTGGCGGGCAATCACTTACCCACTCGAAACACGCCCTCAACTCCCCGGGTTCATCTGCTGGCTTCAATACCTGTCAGTCGAACGAAAACCCGTCGCAGCCCTGGGAGCGTGCCCGTGCTCGTGCAGACCACCGCCGTCGGACCCTGGCCCCAAGGTCCACCCGCCGACGCCAGCGTCCCCCAGCCCACCGAGCTCAACGGTGTGCTCAACCGCGACCTCATCGTCTGGCACGGCGGTGGGTCGGACACCACCACCACGGTCACCTGGCTGCAGGCCGACGGCTACTACGCCGACCTGCGCCAGCCCGCGGAGCAGCCGAGCTTCGCGGGAGTGAGCTGTCTGCGCGAGCTCACCGCCGAGCACGTCGGCTGGATGGTGCGCCAGGAGGCCTTCGCCGGCCGGCTGCTGCAGTCCACGGTGGATCCTGCGCACTACACGTGGGAGCGGGCCGTGGACTTCTCGCCCGCCCCGGCCGGGATCGACCACGGCACCCTGCACCGCGAGGGCGCGCTGCTGGTGGAGCGTGGCCTGGACCTGCCCTACCTGGAGCTGTGGGAGCACACCGAGCAGCACCAACCCGGCGACAGCGCCACCCTGGTGCTGGCCGATCCGGAGACCGCAGCCACCGCGCTGCTGCTGCGCACCGGCAACCGCTTCGCCCTGGTCCGCCCGCGCCCCGTGGCGGTGGAGCGGTTCCTGCGGCCCGACGAGCTGACCGACCCGGACGCGCTGCGCCAGGCCCAGGACCAGCTCGACTGCGAGGTCTCCCTGGGGACCGTGCGGCCGGACGGCTGGGTGATCGACCGCTCCACGCTGCCGTTCAAGGTCGGCTCCACCGCCGCCTTCACCGTCAGCGCCGCCCGCGACACCGTCCACCTGCACGACCTCTCCCCCGCCGGGCAGGCCTCCCTTCGCCGCTGGGTGGTCACCGACGTCGTGGGCGACCCCAGCCTGCTCACCCCCGCCTAGCCCCGACCACCGCCTCCACCCACCACAGGGGGAACCATGACCGCCACCCTTCCCAGCCTGGCCGCGCCCGCGACCCAGCGCGACGACCTGGGCGAGTTCGGCTACGAGCAGCAGCTGCACCGCAAGCTCGGCTCGTTCGCCTCCTTCGCCGCCGGCTTCTCCTTCATCTCGGTGCTCACCACCGTCTTCCAGCTCGCCGGGCTCGGCTTCTCCTTCGGTGGGCCGGCCTTCATCTGGGCCTGGCCGCTCGTGCTCGGCGGTCAGCTGCTGGTGGCGCTGTGCTTCGCCGAGCTGGCCGCTCGCTTCCCCATCTCCGGGGCGATCTACCAGTGGACCACCCGCATGTCCAACAGCACCTACGGCTGGTTCGCCGGCTGGATCATGATCGTCGGGCAGACGGTGGTGATGACCGCCGCCGCCATCGCCCTGCAGGTGGTGCTGCCCTCGGTGTGGTCGGGCTTCCAGGTGATCGGCGACGACCCCGACATCACCTCCACCTCGGGGGCGCAGAACGCCATGCTGCTGGCCGGTGGGCTGATCGTGGCCACCACCGTCATCAACATCATCGGCGTGCGGCTGATGGCCGTGGTGAACAACGTGGGCGTCACCTGCGAGATCGTCGGCGCGCTGGTGATCATCGGCCTGCTGCTCACCCACACCAACCGCGGCACCGAGGTGGTCTTCGACCTCGGCTCGGTGTCCTCCTCCGGCTACTTCGGCGCGTTCCTGTGCGCCTCGTTCACCGCCGCCTACGTGATGATCGGCTTCGACAGCGCCGGTGAGCTGTCCGAGGAGACCCGCGACGCCCGCCGGGTGGCGCCCCGGACGATGCTGCGCGCGCTGCTGGCCGCCGGCCTGCTCGGTGGAGCGCTACTGATGGCGCTGCTGCTGGCCGCTCCGAGCCTCACCGACGGCCGCTTCGCCAGCGAGGGCCCCGCCTACGTCATCAGCGCGCTGTTCACCGGCCTCACCGGGCACGTGCTGCTGCTGATGGTGGCCATCGCGATCTGCGTGGCCACCCTGGCGGTACAGACCTCGGGCTCGCGGATGTTGTTCTCCATGGCCCGCGACGGCAAGATGCCGATGGCCAAGACCCTGGCGCACGTGCCGAGCAGCACCGGCACCCCGGTGTACGCCGCCACCGCCATCGGGCTCGGCGCCATCGGGGTGCTGGCGCTCAACCTCGGCCCGCACTCGGCGTTCATCAACCTGGAGTCCACCTGCATCGCCCTGGTGTACCTGGCCTACCTGATGCTCACCACGGCCATGCTGGTGCAGCGGCTGCGGGGCAACCCGCTGCTCGCCGCGCACGTGGTGGACGAGCAGGGCGCGGCGGTGTTCAGCCTCGGCCGCTGGGGCCTGCCGGTGAACGTCGCCGCGGTGCTCTACGGGCTGGCCATGCTGGTGAACCTGGCGTGGCCGCGCCAGGAGATCTACGACCCCGAGGGCGGCAGCTGGTACATGCAGTACTTCGCCATCCTGTTCACGCTGGGCACCGCGGCGGTGGGGGTGCTGCTGTACTGGGCCAGCCAGCGCCGCCCGGAGCCGGTCGCGGAGCCGGTGCTCGCGGGCTGACCGGATCACCACGTGGGGCAACAAGGGCCCTGAACGCCCCTCATTCCGGCTCCGCCGGGGCGTTCAGGGCCCTTGTTGCCCTTCTAGCGACGGCTGGAGCGCAGCAGCACGACGGTGAGCACGACCCACAGGATCAGCCCGAACCCGACCCCCTCGAGCGCGGCTGACGACCACGCCTCGTCTTCCGTGACCTGCACGAGCGTCAGCAGAGCTCCTGCAGTGATCCCGCCGACGAGGCCGCCGACCACAACCCGGCTGCGGTAGTGACGTGGTCTCGCTGCCAACCCAGCCTCGTCCTGCGGCGTCCGCATCCCCGGCTGGGCAGCTCGTCGCCGGGCACGCACCGACTCCCACAGCGTGTAGGACGTCGAGGCCAGGAGGACGACACAGACGACGATCCGGCAGCGCCCTCCCCACCGAGGACGCTTCCCAGCAGAGCGACGCCATGAACGCCACGACGACCGCGCCCAGAGCGATCCCCCACCGCGAGGTCGGGAAGCCTGGCTGGACCGAACGCCTTGTCTCGCTGTTCTTCTACCCCATGCGCTCACCGTAGCGACCAGCGATCCCCGTCAGCTGACTTCCGGCGACGCGCGAGCTGGCTACGGCTGCGCGAGCACCAGGCACCACTCGTCGCCCTCGGGGTCGAGCATCACCTGGAACGCCCCGGCGACGTCGCGCTGGACCTCCCCCACGCGGCGGGCACCCAGGGCCTCGGCCGCCAGGGTGGCCACCTCCAGGTCGCGCACGTCGATGTCCAGGTGCAGCCGGTTCTTGCCGGTCTTGACCTCGGGCACCCGCTGGAAGGCCAGCCGCGTGGAGCCGGGCGGATCGACGTAGGCCCAGTCGTCGCTGCGCACCCGTGGCTGCCCACCCAGCACGACCGACCAGAAGCGGACCAGAGCGGCCGGATCAGCGCAGTCGACGACCACCGCGTCGATGTGTCCGATCATGGTTCGACGCTAAGCACCGAGCCGCGTCAGGGAGATGCGGGACGAGCTGGCCCGCAAGCCGGACACAGTGCAAACTACGACACACTCCCAGGTCAAAGCCCTGCATTGCAGGGCCTATCCCGTCTGCATCCCGTCACTCGACCGGCGTAGCGCCACAGCCCCGAGTACCGCGTGATGGCCTCCTCGGCACTGGTGCGCTCAATGCGGGCCATCACCTCACGCACCGACGCGCTGCGCCGCGCCGTTGGAGGAGGACACCTCTGTCCGTACCTGGTCAGGTCACCGACTATCGCCACGCTCGGTGGCGCCTGTGGCAGTGAGCGCCGGCACCGGGGAGATCATGGACGAACATAACTACCTCGTAGAGTGGCCCGTGCAGCTGGCCAATCAACTGGTGTGCATCCGGGTGGGACCGTGCTGCGTATTTCGGTCGCCGCCCTCTGGCTCGCCTCCCAGCCCCAGACCCTGCGCACAATGAACGGCGCGGTGGAGGCATAGACGAGATCGCCGACGTCATCGCCTCGGCCCGCATGTCCATAGAGCACCGCGAGCTGACCTGGGTGGGGCCGTGCAAGCGGTGCGCCCACGACCTCTACCTCGAGTCCGGCATCGACACCGTCATCTGCTCGCATTGCGGCGCCACGTACCTGCCCGCCGACCTAGGACGGATGCTGCTCGGCCAGGTGATCGACATCAATGTCATCCGCGAGGAGGCCGTCGGTGCGGTGCAGGCGTACCGCGGCGACCTAATCCCCGACGCCACCTGGCGCACCTGGCGGGCCCGGGGCCAGCTCAAGCCGCGGGCGTGGTCCGCATGGGCGACATGCTCGCCCTTCTCTCCGCCAAGCCACCCACCGCCCGGCGCAAGGTCCGCCGGCGCGCCCGAGAGGAAGCCGCCACATGAGCACCGAGGACCAGCAGCCCGCGCCGCCGAGAGCCTGCACATCAGCCCGACAACATCACCGCGGGTGCTCACCTCGTCTCGCGGATGCAGCGTGGGCACGGTCGTCCTCGACGAGGCACGGCTAACCCTCGACCCGCTCGAGGCCCGCGTCGCCGAGGCGTTCGAACCGTGGCTGCGGGGCCAGGTATGAGCCCGCCCACCGCGTCCCCGCGGCCCCGACCTCGAGGCGCTGGTGCGCGAGGAGGTCGCCAGGACGGTGCGCCACCGCGAGCAGAACGGCTCCCCTGGGAGCCGGGGTAGATGTTCGAGCTTGTCCGCGCTCGGGCGGCTGACGTGTGCCAGCAGGGCAGCCGGCTCGGCGACGACGGCCGACTGGTTCGCCGAGCGTCAGACGGCGTTCTTACGCGACATCTTCGGGCTGGAGCCGAGCCAGTGAGCAACGTGCAGGTGATGGTCGTGACCAGCTGGTCACGATCCTCCTGCTACACCGTCTGCAACGCCGCAAAATGACACGCTCTCGGCGGCCGACGCCATGCGCCCCCTCCGGCCCGAGTGCGTCGCTAAGAGTGCATTGCTTGGCGGCCAACAGCTCGCGAAACCGCTCCTGCTCCTGCTCCTGCTCCTGCTCCTGCTCCTGCTCCTGCTCCTGCTCCTGAAGGAGTGTCTCGCGAGCGCTACCTCCTCATTTCTGGCGTTCGCCTTTCCACGTTGCACCCAGCCTAGGTCTCGCCAGCAATTCCGTGACAGCGCTGGCGATTCTGCGGGGGTGGATTTTGACATGATGCTCAAGCCAACGGCGATCGCCTGATCTAGGGTTCGAGCATCGGCGTCGGCCACAAGGTGGGCCACGACCCCGGCGTAGGCCCCCTCTGGCAACCCCTCACCGTGGCGTAATTGCCACTCCAGCGTGCCCACCTTCGACCTCCGGATCTCGCTGGACGACTCGCCCGCCGACGGGGTGCATCAGCGCGCAACAACCGGGGGGGCACGGCCTGCCGCGTCGACAGAAATTGCACGCTACCTGACGTATGCGCCCACGTAGCAGAGCGGTTTTCAGGGGCACGCCGGTTGTGCGGCATGATGTCGCCATGATATCATCGATGGTAAGTCACAAACGGCACGGCTTCGACGTACTGCGCATAGCCGCCGCCTCTGCCGTACTCGTCGGCCACGCCTACCTACTCACCGGTGCCGACCTGTTCCCAATTTCATTCAGCGATACCCGCTACGCACTCGGCGCTGTCGGCGTGTTCGTGTTCTTCTCGATCAGCGGGTATCTCGTCACTGGATCATGGATGCGAGAGCCTGTCGTCGGACGATTCATAGAGAAACGCGCTCGGCGGATCTGGCCCGCACTCGCGGTGATGGTCCTGATTACCGCGTTCATTGTCGGGCCACTCTTCTCGAACCGTGACAGCTACTACACCGATCTCGAACCGTGGAAGTACATCGTCCGAAACTTGCTCGTGTTGCCGTATCAGCAGGAGATCGCCGGCACTTTCGCCAGCAACCCGTTCCATGAGATCAACGGTGTCATCTGGACGCTCGGTGTCGAGGTGCTCGCGTACGCTGCGCTGGGTATAGCGGGGTATGTCGGCGTCGTTAGGAAGTTGCCATGGCTCCTGCTAGCCGCTGCAGTTTCATGCGCACTGATCGGATGGCCCGCGCTGACCGGCGACTACCTCCCGAACCCACTGATCGTTCGGGTTGGCCTGTTCTCGTACTTCTTCATAGGCGCATTCGTCAAGGCCGTAAGCGCGGAACGCTTCTTGACGCCCTACGTCGTCGTCTCGCTCATCACGCTTGCTGGAATACTCGCCGTTTTCAATACGCCAGCCTCGATAGTCGCCGTGCCCGCGATCGCCGTCACCAGCCTGTATGTCGGAACTCGACAGTGGGCATGGGCTGAGACGATCACAAGCAAGGGCGACCCCTCGTACGGGGCGTACATCTTCGGCTATCCGATTCAGCAGATCTTCGTCCACAGCGGCTGGCTGGACGAGAACCCACCGTTGTTCGCCGTCGCGTCGGTGATCCTCGGCCTCCTGGCGGGTTACGTCTCGTGGCACGTGCTCGAGAAGCGAGTACTGCACCCGCGTCGGAAAGCCGACGCCCCACTGGTCGTTTAAACCACTGTCCCTCTGACCCCGTTGCTGCTGGCTCCTGCGCAGCGGTTCGGGCCTGTCGGACGCGAGCGCCGCGCAATCAGCGCCGAGGCCGAGGTTGCCAGGCGCGACGTCTGGCACTGGTAGGGGGACTGCCACCGCTGCTTCCATCCGCGCCGCGACCACGCCGACGATGGGCTCGGCCGCTGCGAGTCAACCGAAGGCGCCGACTGGGACGAGTGCAGCTGCGCCGGCTTCGGGGAGCCCGGCCAGTGAGCGCGATGGCGTGGCTGGTGCTGGCGCTCTTGCTGCTGGCGCCGGACGTCGAGTGTGAGTCACCACCGGGTCACCACTCCGTGGAGCACTGGGTCGGCGACTCATACGTCCCAGTGCGAGCCGAGTGCCTACCGTGCGGCCCGCCATTCGGGATCCGCGCCCTAGGACGCCGACCCGCCGCACCGACGTTGCCACGCTTGACGTGGTGACCTGACAGATGTCATGCGTCTGCGAGGCAAGATGAGACGACTGGCTGCGTCCGGGTCTCACCTTTTCGTCGATGCTGGGCGTGATCGCCTAAGCCATTGGCTAGGGCAGGGGCCACCACCACCCCAGACCGCCCCCCGGGGGCTGGGGCACAACGTCCCGCAGCCTGGAGGTCCGGCGCGGATGAACCGCTACACCGCGCTCGGCATCGCCATGGACGTCCACAGCGGCAAGACAGTGTGGGCGGTGCTCCCGCGGGATGGCGTGCCCGGCGGGGTCGCTGCGGCGCTCGACGAGATCCTTACCGCAGACCTGCCCGGGGATGGCGCTGGTCGATCCTGGACGACTACGTCCGAGTGCGCCCAGGCCCACGGCGACGAGCGGATCAGCCACCACTCGGGCGGCCGCGTGGTGGCTGATCGCGGCATCCGGTCCTACGCCGCGCAGCACATCGCGCCCGACGTCGCCCACTTAAGGGCGAGCCTCCCGCCCCGACGAATGGGAGGACGCGATGCTCATGCTCGGCAATTACGGTCGCCCCTTCGAAATCGTCCGCGGCTGATCACACCGGACTGACCGTAGCGGTGACGTCGTCATCGGCCCACCCGCCTCCGCTCCGGGTCCGACCATCCACTGCGGCGCCGCATCCCGTCAATATCCAGTCACTCGATTCAGTTTGGCGCATTCTGTGCGTTCGGTACGCGAAATGGCCCGGCCTAGAACATGTCCTCTGAGCTGGTAAAACGCCCCCCCCAGGGGATTTCCGAGAAGTTTAGGGGACGAGCTGGCCTGTAAGCCGGATCCTGTGCCTCGACGTGCTCCGAGGAGCGCGTCGAGCGGCGACCATCCATCTGGGTACATCGTCACCGATGCCCTCACGCGGTCCACCCGCAGGCTCGGGCGAGCAGCCCTCAAGCACCTGCGCAGCGGAACCTGCCGACCGAGGTCGACCGGTACCGCCTTTGACCTTGCTCCGGGTGGGGTTTACCTAGCCGCCCCGGTCACCCGGGGCGCTGGTGCGCTCTTACCGCACCGTTTCACCCTTACCAGTGCACGCACTGGCGGTCTGTTTTCTGTGGCACTGTCCCGCGGGTCACCCCGGGTTGCCGTTAACAACCACCCTGCTCTGCGGAGTCCGGACTTTCCTCGGCGACGGGCCTGGCAGCAGGTGCTGCCGGTTCCCGTCAACGCGGCCGCCCGGCCAGCTCGTCCGCCCCGCACTCTACTTGCCCGCCGGGTCCGGGTCCGCCACCCGGGATGGGCCGTTTCTCACATTGTGAGAAACGTTTCTCACTTCACGAGACAGCGCGGCACAATGGGTTCATGAGCTCCGCCGTGGCCTCCCCCAGTCGCTATCGCTGGGTGGTGCTCGGCGCCGGCACCCTCGCGCAGGCCTCCACCGCCGCGGTGTTCCTCGGCCTGGCCTCGATCACACCGCTGCTGCGCGAGACCTACGCCCTCAGCGTCTCCGGTGTCGGCCTGCTGCTCGGGCTCATCTCCGCCGGCATCCTGCTCACCCTCCTGCCGTGGGGCATGCTCACCGACCGCGTGGGCGAGCGTCCGGTGATCGTCGCCGGACTGGTCGGCGCCGCCGCCTCGCTGGGCGTGCTGTCGCTGACCACGTCCGCGGTCGCGGCCGCGCTCCTGCTGCTGCTCGCCGGCGCCTTCGGGGCCAGCGTCAACGCCGCGAGCGGCCGGGCCGTGCTCACCTGGTTCCCCGTGCGCGGACGGGGCGTGGCCATGGGGGTGCGCCAGTCGGCGGTGCCGCTGGGCGCGGCCGTCGCTGCCGCGGTGCTGCCGGGCATCGGCGAGACGCACGGGCTGCCCGCGGTGTTTCGCACCCTGGCGGCGGTGTGCCTGCTCAGCGCCGTGCTGGCCGCGGCGACGATCCACGACCCGGCAGGCACGGTGCGCCGCCCGGCCGGGCGCACGCCGATCAGCCGGGTGCTGGGCCAGCGCAGCCTGCTGCGGTTGTCCGCGGCCAGCGGCCTGCTGGTGGTGCCCCAGTTCACCCTGGGCGCGCTGCTGGTGGAGTACCTGCACGACGACAAGACGGTGGCGCTCACCGCGGCGGCGGCCACGCTCTCGGTGGCGCAGCTGGCCTCGGCGGTGGGCCGCCTGGCGGTGGGTGCGTGGTCGGACCGGGTGGGCAGCCGGGTGCGTCCACTGCGGACGCTCGGCTTGTGCACCGCCGCCTGCTTCCTGCTGATCGCCGTGCTGGACGTGGTGGTCACCGGGCCGACGCTGGTGGTGCTCGCGCCCGTGCTGGTGGTGGGCACCGTGCTGGCCACCTGCTGGAACGGCCTCGCCTTCACCCTGGCCGGCGAGATCGCGCCGCCCGGGCAGGCTGCCGCCGCCATGAGCCTGCAGAACTCGGCGAACTACTTCGCTGCCACCCTCACTCCGGCGCTGGCGGGGGCGGTGGCGGCGGGGCTGGGTTGGGCCGCGGTGTTCGTGCTCGCCGGGGTGTCGGCGCTGGGATCGGCCGCGCTGCTGCACCCGCGCCGGTTGGCCCGCGTCGCCGCGTGAAGCGGGGCGAGGTACACGGGAAACCCGCTCGGCCACACCTGTCTGCAAGGTCCAGCGTGCGTCCACGTGTAGTTGTGCGCGATCTGCTCACGTCACCCAACCCCCAGTCCCACCACCGCGAGCGCACAATCAGCGACACTGCAGCATCTGCACTTCGCACGAGGACGGAGGATTCCCATGGGTAGGCGGCTCGCGCGACCACCCTCTGAGCCGCAGGACGCTTCGGCCGCCAGGCCGGACCCGGATCCGCGGAAGCGGAAGACCCTGTGGCAGAGACCGGGGCTGCGGGTTGTCGGCCGGACGCTCAGCGCGCTGATCGAGAGCCTCCCGTCCTGATTTGTCGGCGTCCGTCGCCAGCCGCGAAACATGGGTGGCCTACGTGCAGAAGAACCCATTTCTCACCAACGATGTTGCGCCGGAGGGTCATTGGGCCTCTACGGTGAGCGCATGGGGCAGAGCCAGGGGTCGAGCCGGGTCCCCTTCCCGGGGTCGCGGTGGTGGGTGACGGTCTGCGCTGTCGCGGTCACCATCATGGCGGTCGGTGTCGTGGTCACCGTGGCGACGGGGCCGGACGTCGGTGAGCTTGTGATACCCCTCGTCCTTCTAGTGACCACGTCGTATGCGCTGCGGGATGCGCTACGTGCTCGCCGGAGAACTTCTCGGTGACGACGTTTGCTCGCAGGGCGGTCGAGCCCACGCACGGGCGCAATCGCGTCATGCGCACGACATGACCAGTCGAGGCAAGCACGCGCTGGTAGCGGGCATCGTCATCTACCTCATCGCACTGTCGGTCATCTCGGGCTTGGAGAACACGGCGGTGACGGTGTCCGGCTGGCTCATCCTCGTTGCTGCCGCCATCGGGGTGGGGTGCGTCCAGCTCGTGCGGCAGCGGCGGTCGAGCTCCGAGCGCCCCTAGACCTGGCTGCGCCGCACGTGCACTGGTAGCCCGTGGACCAGCCGGTCGACGCCCTGCCCGCTACAGCGGAGCCGTGCTGGTGGTCAGCCACGACGACGACCTGCTGGCTCGCCTGGACCTCACCACCACCCTGCTCCTCGACGCGGCGGGCGGGTTCACCCGAACAGATACGTAAGTACGTAGTGCCATATATTGCTAGGCATGGACGAGAACCTGGCCGACCTGCGAGACGAGCTGCGGCAGCTCACGCAGCGGGTAGCCGCGCTGGAAGGCGCTCGGCCGACGGCCAGTGGACAGCCCACCCCACCACTGGACCCGGCCACCTTCTGGGCCCTCACCGGGCTGCAGGAACGCCTCGCCGATCACCCCGGGACGGCGGACGGCGCGGTGCTGGTGGTGGGGTCGCTGACGCTGCCCACCGGCGAGCCCGTGGCCTGGCAGGAGGGCGCCGGGACCGCGGGAATGATGGAGACCGACTGGACCGACCACGCAGCCACGTTCGCCGCCCTCGGCCAGCCGGTGCGCCTGGAGCTGTTGCGGCACATCCTCTCCGGTGTCCGGACCACCGCCGACCTGGCCGCGATCGAGTCGCTCGGCACCACCGGGCAGCTGCACCACCACCTGCGCCAGCTGGTGGCCACCGGCTGGGTCCGCCAGAGCGGCCGCGGCAGCTACGAGGTACCGGCCGCCCGCGTCGTCCCGCTGCTGGCCTGCGTGCTGGGTGCAGGCGGATGAAGCGGATAGTGGTGGCGCTCTACCGGGTCCGGTTCCCCCTCTTCTACTGCGCGGGCGCCACCCTGGTGGCCAACAACCTGGTGGGGTCGCGGCTGCCGGGCGTGCTGGCCACCCGGATCTGCGCCCTGCTCGCGCTGCTCACCATGATCCTGGTGCTCGCCCTGGTCACGCTCGGCCCCCGGCACCTTCCGACCCACCCGACCACCGTGGTGGCGCCGCCGGTGCGCGGGCGGTGGCTGGCCCTGAACAGCCCGGCCACCAAGGTCCCCAGCCACGGCGTGCGCGCCTACGGACAGGCGTTCGCGGTCGACCTGGTGCACGAACCGACCGACGGGGCCCGCCCCGCCTTCGGTGGCACGGCGATGCGCGCCAACGGGCAGTACCCGGCGTTCGGACAGCCAGTGTTCGCGATGATCGACGGAACCGTGGTCAAGGCCTCCGGCTGGCGGCGCGACCACCGGGCTCGCTCCAACACCCTCGCCGTCATCCTCATGATGATCGAAGGGTCCGTTCGGGAGCTGGGTGGGCCCGGGTTCATCATCGGCAACCACGTCACCATCCGCAGCGACGACGGGGTCTTCGCCACGGTCGCGCACCTGCAGCGCGGATCAGTGCGGGTTCGGGTGGGCGACACCGTCCGCGCGGGCGAGCAGATCGGGCGGTGCGGCAACTCCGGCAACAGCAGCGAGCCACACGTGCACGCCCAGCTCATGGACCGGGCCTCCCCCTGGACCGGGCAGGGCCTGCCCCTCGCCTTCGCCGGCATCACCCTCGGCGACGACCCGCCCCAGGTCGACGCCGTCCCCCGCAACGACCAGCACATGAGCACTGTCTAGCGCGGACCGAACAGCTCAGGGTGTCCCGATGACCGCGAGGGCGAGGAACGCGAGCGCGGCGGTGCTGGTGGTGGTGCGCACCAGGTTCCAACGGTTCCAGCGACTCTCGAAGTGCTGGCGCGCCGCCTGGCGCTGCGCCTCGGACGCCACGGGTGCGGCATCGAGCGTCTGGTTCAGCGGCACGTTCGCCACGGCGGTGATGACGAACGTGGCCACCGAGCAGGCGGCGGCGGCCACCAGCCACGGCAACGAGACATCCCGGTGGGAGCCGAGCGCGAGGGCGGTCGCCGCGACCGCGGCCAGTGGCGCCGCGCCGAACACGGACAGGAACCAGGCGTTGAGGATCGCAGAGTTGATCGCACGAAAGGCGGTGACGTAGGAGCGGTCGTCGACCCGGCGCAGCGCGGGGCAGATGGCGCAGCTGAACGCGAAGAACAGCCCCGCCAGCAGCCCGTTGCCGACCACGGCGACGAGGAGCACAGCGGCGTAGGTCCACGAGCCGAGCGTCGTCATCACCGGACCTCCGAGTGTCTGTGCCGCAAGGCTAGTCAGTCGCTGAGGAACCGAAGAACCTCGTCGGTGACCCGCTCGGGTGCGTCCTCCATGACGAAGTGCCCGGCCTCGGGGATCACGACCAGCTCGGAGCCGGGGATGTCGGCGTGCAGCCGGTGTGCGTAGGCGACCGGCTGCCACTGGTCCTGCTCGCCCCAGACGATGCGGACCGGCATCGACAGCGTGCCGAGCTGGTCGGTGATCTCCTCGGTGTAGGTGGAGTCGTAGTGCCGCACCTGGTGCTCGAAGAACGACGCCCGCCCGACGGCCGACTGGTGCGGGGCGAGGTAGGCCTGCAGAGTTTCGCCGGTCATCAGCCCGGTGTCGTGGACGGTCATGCGCAGCTGGTCGGTGAGCAGCTGGTCGAGCTCGTCCTGCGGCAGACCGGCGTAGTCGTCCAGGTGCTCGTCGATGATCTTCTGCCAGGTGGACGACGGCCAGGAGTCGTAGCTCACGGTGTCGAGCACCATGAGTCGACGTACCCGCTCCGGGTCGGCGAGGGCGAAGCGGAGCCCGATCGCTCCCCCGATGTCGTGCGCGATGATCGTCGCCTGCGTCACACCGAGCCCGTCGAGCACGGCCCCGAGCAGCTCGGTCTGCCCGGCCACCGAGGTGTCGGCGGCAACCGGACGCTCGGAGCGCCCGTAGCCGAGCAGGTCGTAGACGATCGTGCGGTAGCCGGCCTGCTCCACCCGAGGCACCACCGCCCGCCACTCGTAGGAGTGCGACGGCGTCCCGTGCAGGAACACCACGGGCTCGCCCGTGCCGTGGTCCCGATAGGCGATTCGCGCGCCACGGGCGATGAGCGTGTCGGTGAGCAGTGCCATGTCTGCCGCCTCTCCGTGCAGTAAACCGATCTGTCACCCCCAGCATAAACAGATCTGTTTACTCGTGTCCTAGGCTGGGTTCATGACCGTGGTGCGGACGAAGAAGGCGGCGCAGGTCCTGCAGGCCGCCTCGGAGCTGTTCTACGCGCACGGCATCCACGCGGTCGGGGTGGACACCATCGCGGAGCGGGCCGGCGTGTCCAAGAAGACGCTGTACGAGCGCTTCGGCTCCAAGGACCGCCTGGTGGCGGAGTACCTGGCTGAGCGCGACTCCCAGTGGCACTCGTTCCTGCACGACTGCTTGCGGGAGGCCGACCCCTCGCCCGTGGAGCAGGTGGTGGCCATCTTCCGCGCCTCCGGCCAGTGGGCGGCAGAGCGGGGCGGCAAGGGGTGCGCGATGGTCAACGCCCACGCCGAGATCAGCGACCCTGCCCATCCTGCCCACGCGGCGATCGTCGGTCAGAAGCGCTGGATGCTCGAGCTGTTCCGCGAGCTGGCCGTCCAGGCGGGCGCGGCGGAGCCGGACGAGGTGGCCGAGACCCTCATGCTGCTGCACGAGGGCGCCGTCGTCTCTGCCGGCATGAGCACCTTTGCCGGCGCGTTCGACCGAGCCGCCACCGCCGCGCGGAGACTGATGGTGAGCCCGGCTCGTCGCCGGTGACGCCCGTTCCGGCTGGCTAGAGTCAGCAGCCGTGTCCGCCGCCCAGATGACGCTGCTGGCACTGGTCGGCGTGATCTCCGGTGCGGCCAACGCCATCGCCGGCGGTGGCTCGCTGATCGTGTTCCCGGCGCTGCTCGCCGTGGGCCTGCCGCCGCTGGATGCCAACGTCACCAACTCCATCGCCCAGTGGCCCAGCTACTTCGGTGCCACGGTGGGCCAGCGCGCCGACCTGCAGGGCCAGTCGGCCCGGCTGCGGCTGGTGGTGCCGCTGGCGGCCGCGGGCTCGTTCACCGGGGCGGTGCTGCTGCTGGTCCTGTCCAGCGCGGTGTTCGACACCGTGGTGCCGGTGCTGGTGCTGGCCGCCAGCGCCCTGATGGCCGTGCAGCCGCGGATCACGCACTGGATCGGTGACCCCCAGCCCGGGGACCCCGACCGCACGGTGGCCCTGGGCCTGTCCGTCTTCGTCGCCACGCTCTACGGCGGCTACTTCGGCGGTGCGCTGGGCATAATCATGATGGCGCTGCTGGCGGTGACCGCCAACGACACCCTGCGCCGGCTCAACGCGGTGAAGGTGGCGCTGTCCATGGTGGCGGCAACGGCCGCGCTGGCGGTGTTCGCCCTCGGCGCCCCGGTGCACTGGGGCTGGGTGGCGGTGATCGGCCCGGCCACGCTGGTGGGCGGCTACGCCGGCGCCAAGATCGCCCAGCGGGTGCACGCCGCGGTGCTGCGCTGGTCGGTGGTGGTGCTCGGGGTGGCGGTGGGCGCCTACCTGGTGGTGACCT
The DNA here is from genome assembly GCF_058133575.1 of Rhodococcus sp. Z13_19A. Classification (NCBI taxonomy): domain Bacteria; kingdom Bacillati; phylum Actinomycetota; class Actinomycetes; order Mycobacteriales; family Nocardiaceae; genus Rhodococcus; species Rhodococcus sp. Z13_19A. Next base: position 476,367 of record NZ_JBYUNN010000004.1, on the reverse strand, counting down.
GAGCGTGCTGGCGCTCGCGCTGCTGGTGGTGGTGCTGGTGTTCACCGTGGCCGCCCCACACCGGTGGCCGGAGGCGGTGGTGGCCGTGCCCGCCGCGGTGCTCACCGTGGCGGTGGGCGCGCTGTCCCCGGCCCAGGCGTGGGAGCAGGTGCGCGAGCTCGGCCCCACCGTCGGCTTCCTGGCGGCGGTACTGGTGCTGGCGCACCTGGCCGACGTGCACGGAGTGTTCCGCTGGGTCGGCGCGCTGCTGGCCGGCGGGGCCCGCGGGCAGCCGCGCCGGCTGCTGAGCCTGGTGTTCGTGGCTGCCTCGCTCACCACCGCGGTGCTCAGCCTGGACGCCACCGTGGTGCTGCTGACCCCGGCGGTGCTGGCCACCACGCTCCGGCTGCGGGTGCCGGCCCGTCCGCACGTCTACGCCACCGCGCACCTGGCCAACTCCGCGTCGCTGCTGCTGCCGGTCTCCAACCTCACCAACCTGCTGGCCTTCTCCGCCAGCGGGCTCAGCTTCCTGGGCTTCGCGGCGCTGATGGCGTTGCCGTGGCTGGTGGTGGTGGCCCTGGAGCTGGTGCTGTTCCGGCTGTTCTTCGCTGCTGATCTGCGTCCGCGCCTTGCCCTCGAGGTCCCCGTGGAGCCGGCCCCCACGCCGCGGCTCGCCCTGGTGGTGCTCGCGCTCACCCTCGTCGGGTTCGCGGTGTCCGGGCTGGTCGGGGTGGGGCCGGGGTGGGTGGCGGCCGTGGGCGCTGCGGTCCTGGCGGTGCCCGCGCTGGCGAACCGCAGCACCTCCGCGCCCCGGCTGGTGCGCGAGGCTGCGCCGTTGTTCTGCCTGTTCGTGCTGGCCCTGGGGGTGGTGGTGGGCGGGGTGACCGCTGGCGGGCTCGGGGGGCTGGTGGGCGAGCTGGTGCCAGAGCACCCCACGCTGCTGGCCCTGCTGGGCACGGCGGTGCTGGCGGCAGTGGCGGCCAACGTGGTGAACAACCTGCCCGCCACGCTGCTGCTGCTGGCCGTGCTCGGAACCACCGCCGACCCGGGGCTGGTGCTGGCGGTGCTGCTGGGGGTGAACATCGGCCCCAACCTCACCTACGTGGGCTCGCTGGCCACCCTGCTGTGGCGGCGGGTGCTGCGCAGCCGCGGGGTGGCGCCGTCGCTGCGCACGTTCACCGTGCTGGGCCTGCTCACCGTGCCGCTCACGCTGCCCGCGGCCGTCCTCGCGCTGTGGCTGGGCCTGCAGCTGCGGTGAGGGCTCGCCTCAGCTGGTGGGAGCGTTGACCAGGCGCACGCTGCTGCCGCCGTCGGGGTAGAACTCCGCGGTGCTCAGCGACGCCAGGTCCAGGTGCAGCCGGAACAGCAGCGACGGGCCGCAGTCCAGGGCCAGGCGCAGCAGCGTCTTGATCGGGGTGACGTGGCTGACCACCAGCAGGGTGGCCCCGGGGTGCGCGGCCACCAGCTCGTCGCGCGCCGCCTGCACCCGCTGGTGCACCTCGTCGAAGCTCTCCCCGCCGGGAGGAGCCACCGAGGTGTCCCCCAGCCAGCGGCGGTGCAGCTCGGGGTCGCGCTCGGCGGCCTCGCGGAAGGTCAGCCCCTCCCACTCGCCGAAGTCGGTCTCGGTCAGGCCCTCGTGCACGGTGACGTCCAGGCCCAGCTCCTGCGCCGCGGCGGCGGCGGTCTGGCGGGCACGCCCCAGCGGGGAGGACACCACGGCGGTGATCCCGCCGAGGCCGGCCACGTGCTTGGCTGCGGCGGCGGCCTGCTCGCGGCCCGCCGCGGTCAGCTCGGGGTTGCCGCGCCCGGAGTAGCGCCGGTCCACCGACAGTGCCGTCTGCCCGTGGCGCAGCAGCAGCAGCCGGGTGGGCGTACCCACGGCGCCGGTCCAGCCGGGAGACGCGGGCTTGGCCGCGGCGACCGGGGTTACGGCCGCGGGCGTGGGGGCCGGCGCAATGCCGGCGGCGGCGTCCATGGCCTGGTTGGCCAACCGGTCGGCGTGGGAGTTCTGGGCCCGCGGGATCCAGGTGAAGCCCACCCGGGACAGCTGCGCCACCAGCTCCTTGGCCTCAGCGGCCAGCGGGATCATGTCCGGGTGCTTGATCTTCCAGCGCCCGGACATCTGCTCCACCACCAGCTTGGAGTCCATCCGCACGTCCACCTCGTGGGCACCGAGCTCGATGGCGGCCTGCAGCCCCGCGATGAGCCCGCGGTACTCCGCGACGTTGTTGGTGGTGCGCCCCAGCGCCTCCTTGCGCTCGGCCAGCACCGTGCGCGCACCGTCAGCGCTGAGCACCACCGCGCCGTAGCCGGCGGGCCCGGGGTTGCCCCGCGAGCCTCCGTCGGCCTCCACCAGCACGTGGGCCAAGCTCACAGACCGGACTCCTTGGTGCGCACCAGGATGGCGCCGCACTCCTCGCAGCGCAGCACCAGCTCGGGCGGGGCAGCGGCGAAGCGAGCCATCACGCTGCGGTCCAGCTCCATGCGGCAGGCACCGCAACGGCGGGCCTGCAGCAGGGCCGCACCGGCACCGCGGGAGGCGCGCTGGCGCTCGTAGACGGTGAGCAGCTCGGCCGGGAAGCGCGGCAGCTGCTGGGCGCGCTGCTCGATGCAGCGCCTCTCGGCGGTGTCCAGGTCGGCCAGCGCCTCGTCGCGCTGGCGGGCGGCCTCGTTCAGCTCGTCCTCGACCTTGCTCAGCTGCGCGCCGGCGTGCTCGTGGTCGGCGGCGCTGGCCTCGCGCTGCTCCATCACCTCGAGCAGCTCGTCCTCCAGGATCCCCTGCCTGCGGGTGAGGGTCTCCAGCTCGTGCTGCAGCTCGGTCATCTGCTTGGGGGTGACGGTGCCGCCCTCGAGAAGCTTGCGGTCGCGGTCCTCGCGGCTGCGCACCGCCTCCACCTCGCGCTCGAGCTTGCGGATGTCGCGGTCGAGGTCTTCCACCTGCATCTGCACGGCCACGGCGGCGTCCTTGCGGGCCTGTCGCTCGGTCTCCAGGCGCTCCACCTCCTGCGCCTCGGGCAGGGTGCGGCGCCGGTGGGTGATGCGCGCCAGCTCGGCGTCGGTCGCGGCCAGGTCCAGCAGCGTGCGCTGCACGGCGGGGTCGACGTTCACTCGATGGGCTCCAATGTGTTGGTGTGTCCGGTGCCGCAGCCCACGGTCCAGGGGTCGGTGCGCAGCTGCGACACGCGCGTGCTCACCCTATCCCCGAACGCGGCCTGCACCACGCCCTGCGCCTGTGCGCACCACGGCTGCTCGCTGGCCCAGTGCGCCACGTCCACCAGGGCCGGCCCGCCGGTGCGCAGGTGCTCGTCGGCGGGGTGGTGGCGCAGGTCGGCGGTGAGGAACACGTCCGCCCCCAGCCGGGCCACGGTGCCCAGCAGGGAGTCGCCCGCGCCACCGCACACCGCCACCCGCTGCACCTGCCGATCGGGGTCGCCGGCAGCCCGCACGCCCCACACCGTGGCGGGCAGCGCGGCGGCGGCACGGGCTGTGAACTCGCGCAGCGTCTCGGCCTCGGCCAGCTCACCCAGGCGGCCCAGCCCCTGCGACGACGGCCGCGGCGCCACTTCCAGCACGTCGTAGGCCGGCTCCTCGTAGGGGTGGGCCCACACCAGGGACGCCACCACCTGCGCGCGCAGCCGCCGCGGGGCCACTACCTCGAGGCGGGTCTCGGCCACCTCGGTCAGCTCCCCGACCTCGCCGATCGAGGGCAGCGAACCGCCGCCGGGCAGGAATTGCCCGGTGCCGGTGACGGAGAACGCCGCCCGGCTGTAGGCACCCAGCTCGCCGGCCCCGGCGGAGAACAGCGCCGCCTTGACCCGCTCCACGTCCGCCCCCTGCGGGACCATCGTGACGATCTTGTCCAGGGCCGGCTCGGGCTCGGCCTCCAGCGGGCCCAGCACGCGCAGCCCCAGCCGCTCGGCGAGGGCGTCGGACACCCCGGGGTCGGCGGCGTCGGCGTTGGTGTGGGCGCTGAACAGCGCGCAGCCCCCGCGGATCAACCGGGTCAGCAGCGCCCCCTTGGCGGTGTCGGCCCCCACGCCGGTCACTCCGCGAAGCAGCAGCGGGTGGTGCACCACCAGGGCCTGCGCGCCCCACTCCAGCGCCTCGTCCACCACGGCCTCGGTGGCGTCGACGGCGAAGAGCACCCGGCCCACCGGGTCGGCGGGGTCGCCGCACACCAGCCCGACGGCGTCCCAGTCCTGGGCCAGCTCCGGCGGGTAGGCCGCGTCCAGGGTGGCCACCAGGTCAGCCACCCGCACACCGGTTGCTGCTGCAGTCATCGGAGCACCTCCGTCATCGTCTCGGTCAGCCGGTGGGCGTCTGCGCTGCTGCGCACCGCCACCCGCAGGTAGTCAGGTCCCAGCCCGGGGAAGGTGTCGCCGCGGCGCACCGCGATGCCGCGGGTGCGCAGCTCGCGGCGCACCCGCTCGCCGTCGGGCACGCGCAGCAGCAGGAACGGTCCCTGCGCGGGCCCGCACAGCCACGGCGCCAGCAGGGCCGCCATCTCGGCGCGCTCGACGGCGATCGCCTCCGCCTCCCGCTGCGTCCACGCCACGGCGTCGGGCTCGCAGCAGGCGCGAATGGCCTCCAGCTGCAGAGTGCCCAGCGGCCAGTGTGGACGTCCGCGCACCAGCCGGGCCAACAGGTCGGGCGGGCCCAGCACGTAGCCGGCGCGCAGCCCGGCCAGCGCCCAGGTCTTGGTGAGGCTGCGCAGCACCAGCACGTCCGGCAGCCGCTGGCCCGCCAGGCTCTGCGGCTCACCGGGCACCGCGTCGGCGAAGGCCTCGTCCACCACCACCACCCGGTTCGCGCGGCGCAGGCCCAGCACCTGCTCGGCGGGGTGCAGCACCGAGGTGGGGTTGGTGGGGTTGCCCAGCACCACCAGATCGGCCCCCGCGGGCACCGGCGCCCCGGCCAGCTGCCACGGCGGGGCCAGCACCACGCGCTGCACGGGCACGTCGGCCTCCCGCAGCACCAGCTCGGGCTCGGTGAAGGAGGGGTGCACCACGGCGGCCAGGCGCGGGCGCAGCCGCGGCAGCAGCGCGAAGCCCTCGGCCGCACCGGCCAGCAGCAGCACCTCGTCGGGGCGGCGGCCGTGCCGGGCGGCAACCTGCTCGCGGGTGGCCAGCTCCTCGGCCGCACGGGGGTACGCGCCCAGGTCGTCCAGGCGGGCGGCGAGGCGCTCGCGCAGCCACGCCGGCGGCGCCGTGCCCCGGACGTTCACCGCGAAGTCCAGCAGACCTGGCTCGGCGTCGACGTCGCCGTGGTGGCGCAGGGCCCGGTAGTCCAGTGCTGTGCAGTCCGGCCCAGTGGTGTCCTCCACGGCCACGACCCTACGGCCCGCCCTCGCCCGCCTGACGTGCCAGGGACCACACCTGGCGGAGGCGGCGCCCGGGCCACCGTGGCCTACCGTGGAACCGTGCGCCGACTGCGAACTCTGCTCAAACCGGGCTGGCTGGCCCTGGCCGTGGTGGTCGCCGGGTTCGCCTACATGTGCTTCACCGTGCTGGCGCCGTGGCAGCTGGACAAGAACTCCAGCACCGAGCAGCGCAACGACCAGATCAACGCCTCCTTCTCCGCCGAGCCGGTGGAGCTGGCCGAGGTGGTGCCGGGCACCGAGGCGCCGGAGAGCACCGACGAGTGGCGTCGCGTCACGGTCACCGGCGCCTACCTGACCGACGACCAGGTGCTCGCCCGCCTGCGCTCGGTGCTGGGCCAGCCCGCCTACGAGGTGCTCACCCCGTTCCGGGTCACCGAGGGCGTGCTGACCAACCAGGTGGTGCTGGTCAACCGCGGCTTCGTCCGCCCGATCCAGGGCACCCAGCCCCCGGCCATCACCGCCCCGCCGAGCGAGACCGTGAGGCTGGAGGCGCGCATCCGCCTGGACGAGCGCCCGCAGCCGCGACCGAGCTTCGACGACGGCGGAGTGCGGCAGATCTACGGCGTCAACGCCGGCCAGGTGGGCGAGGTGACCGGGCTGACCGTGCGCCCGGGCTACCTGCAGCTGGGCGACAACCAGCCCGGGGTCCTCGAGGCGCTGCCGCTGCCCCAGCTGGACGCGGGACCCTACCTGTCCTACGGCCTGCAGTGGATCGCGTTCGGCATCATGGCGCCGCTGGGCCTGGGCTACTTCGTGTGGGCCGAGCTCCGCGAGCGGCGGGACAACAAGCGGCGGATCGACCCCGCTGCCACCCCCGAACCGGAGCTCTCACCGCAGTCGCAGCCTGCCCCGGAGCCGGTCTCCACCCTGGCCGACCGCTACGGCAAGCGCCGCTGAGGCGAGCACCGCCCCACCCTGCACCAGCCGGGACAGCCGCACCGCCCGCCGCAGGTCCGCCACCGTCGGTGCCGCGCCGTGCCCCAGCAGCGGCCGCTGCTGCACCCCGTACGGGTAGGGCGTCGCCCCACCCAGCTGCACGCCCAGCGCGCCGGCGGCGGAGGCCTCCACCACCCCCGCGTTGGGGCTGGGGTGCGCTGCGCCGTCCCGACGCCACGCCCGCACCGCCTGCCGCGGTGAGCCGCCCACCAGCGGCGCGGCCGCCACGGTGAGCACCCCGGCCAGCCGAGCCGGAGCCAGGTTGAGCCCGTCGTCCAGCCGCGCCGCGGCCCACCCGAAGCGCTCGTAGCGCGGCGAGTGGTGCCCGATCATGGCGTCCAGGGTGTTGGCGGCGCGGTAGACCAGCAGGCCGGGCACCCCAGCCAGCGCACCCCACACCAGCGGGGCCACCGTGGCGTCAGAGGTGTTCTCCGCCACCGACTCCACCGTGGCGCGGGCCAGGCCGGCGGCGTCCAGCGCCGAAGGGTCGCGCCCGCACAGGGAGGGCAGCCGCCGGCGGGCGGCGTCCAGGTCGTCGGCGGTCAGCTCGGTGGCCATGGCCGAGCCCTCCCGCAGCAGCGAGGTGCCACCCAGCACCGCCCAGGTGGCGGCGGCCGTGGCCAGCACGTGCCCCATCCCGCGGCGGGGCGCCATCAGGCCCAGGCCCGCGGCGCCGGCCACCAGGACGCCGACGTGCAGCGCGCCGGCGGGGCGGGAGTCGCGGTAGGTCAGCCGCTCCAGGGCCGCGGCGGTGGAGCCGAAGCCGGCCACCGGGTGCCAGCGACGGGGGTCGCCGAGAGCACGGTCGAGGGCCAGGCCGAGCAGCAGACCGACCGCGCGGCGGCTGCCCGCGGTGGTGGAGACGAGAGCGGGCACGGGCGACACGGTACCGACCCGGCGGGCACGCCCGCGTGGGGCGGCCCCGGAGGAACAACGTGGTGGGCGCGATAGGGATCGAACCTACGACCGCCTGTGTGTAAGACAGGTGCTCTACCGCTGAGCTACACGCCCGTGCACACCCCGGCCGGAGCCGCGGCGTGCAGTGATCAACTCTGAGCGCTCACGCCGGCAGCGCTGCCAGCGCCTTGTCCCACGCGGACTGGTCGCGGGCCTCGCCGGGGCCGTTCATCTCAGCGAACCGGATGACGCCCTGCTTGTCGATGACGAACGTGCCCCGGTTGGCGAAGCCGGTCGCGTCGTTGAACACGCCGTAGGCCTGGGCAACCTCGCCGTGCGGCCAGAAGTCGGCCAGCAGCGGGAAGGTGTAGCCCTGGTCGGCGGCCCAGACCTTCAGCGAGGGCGCGGAACCGACCGAGACGGCGAGCACGACGGTGTCGTCGTTCTGGAACTTGGGGAGGTCGTCGCGCACCTGGCAGAGCTCGCCCTGGCAGGTTCCCGTGAACGGCAGGGGGTAGAAGACCAGCAGGACGTTCTTGTCACCCCGGTAGGAGGACAGCGTCACTTCCTGGTTGTTCTGGTCCTTGAGGGTGAAATCAGGTGCAGTCGTACCGACGTCGAGCGTCATGGAAGTCCTCTCCGTACCGCGGAGCCGCCATGGTGCAGCGGCGTCCGGGCGCACCCTGCGCCCCGCAAAAGCCTAGCGGGACGGGCCGGAGACTCCACGCACGGCTGAGACTCCACCCGGTGGTCACCCGACCGGCAGGATCAGCGCTTGGCCTTGGTCCGAGGCTGCACCAGACGGTTGGCGGTCCAGTCACCCAGGTTCATCGTCAGCGTCTGCGTCAACCCTGCGGTGGGCGCGGCCTCAGCGATCTCGCTCGGCTCGACGTGCCCGTTGACGCCGGTCTTGGGGCTCAGCACCCACACCACGCCGTCGTCGGCCAGCGGTCCGATGGCGTCCACCAACGCGTCGACCAGGTCGCCGTCACCGTCCCGCCACCACAGCAGCGCCACGTCGATGACCTCGTCGGTGTCCTCGTCGACCAGCTCGCTGCCGGACTGCTGCTCCACGATCGCCCGCAGGGAATCGTCGGTGTCCTCGTCCCAGCCAATCTCCTGCACCACCATCCCGTGCACAATTCCGAGCTTCTCGGCGTCATTTCGGGAATCCCCCGCGGCGACCACGGTGCGGTCCTCCTTCAGTTGGTGCTCAGGAACGGCGGTCGCCGCACCTCGTGTCGTGTTGCTCGTGTCAGGTGAGCGAACAGGCTCAGGCCCCCAGACGCAAGCCGAGACAGGATATTGAGACAGCGCCCTCCACACCAGCACCCGGGGCACGACCTAGGAGGTGCAGGAGGTCTTGATCTTGTCGAGGTGGGCGTTGTAGTCGTTCTTGGCGGCGTTGAACGGCGCCGACATCCGCTGCGGGATCGCCGCGATCACCGCGTCCAGCGAGGTGGCCATCAGCGGCAGCTCGGTGGTCAGCAGGTCAGTGGCCGGCAGCCGCTCCACGCCGGGGACGGTGCGCAGCTGTTGCGGCAGGGGCCCGAGCTTGGCGAGCGCGGCGGTCTCGGCGGCGACCAGCTCCGGGGTGACCCCCTTGCCGGCGTTGGCCACCGTGAGGAAGTCGTTCACGGCCTTGGTGGCCGCGTTGGTGAGCTGCGGGATGCGCCCGCACACCACGAGGCGGTCCCCGACGGCAACGACGGTGGGCGGCACACCCGTGGCGGATGCAGCGGTGCTGGTCGGGCGCGTGGTGGTGGGGCGCGCCGTGGTGGGGCGGGCCGTGGTGGTGGTCGTCGCGGTGGCTGAGGTGGTGCCCCGGGCCACGGCCAGCGCGGGGTCGGGCTTCGCCTCGCCGTCCACCTGGCTGGTGCAGGCCGCCCCGGCGCCGACCACGAGGAGCGCACCCACCAGAGCCGCCGTTGACCCCACTCGTGTCCTGCCCATCAGTCCCACCCGCTCTGCTCGTTCGCCGAATGCCCCAGGAGAGCAACGGTGCTCGTGCCAGCACCCCCGCTCCGGCGAGGACGCTACCCGCTGGTAGGGATCCCCATCGCACCTTGACCACTACATGCGGCACGATTGAGCATGGGACACACCGACTCCGTCGCTGCTGCCCCCGCCGTCCGCACCACGGACGCGTCCGGCACCGGGCTCACCCCAAGGCCCGTGCCCACCCAGAGTGAGGAGCACACCGTGGCCGAGCGATCGAGCGCCCCGTCGGAGCTTGGCGGGAGCGACACGCCCGCGAAGGGTCCGGCACGGGTTCGTGTCATCCGGGAAGGTGTCGGTTCCTACCTCCCCGACATCGACCCCGAGGAGACGGCCGAGTGGCTGGAGTCCTTTGACGCGATGCTCAGCGAGGCCGGTCCGCAGCGCGCCCGCTACCTGATGCTCCGGCTGCTCGAGCGCGCCGGTGACGCCCGGGTGGCCCTGCCGTCGCTGACCTCCACCGACTACGTCAACACCATCCCCACCGAGAACGAGCCGTGGTTCCCCGGCGACGAGGAGGTGGAGCGCCGCTACCGCGCCTGGATCCGCTGGAACGCCGCGGTAATGGTGCACCGGGCGCAGCGCCCAGGCGTCGGCGTCGGCGGACACATCTCCACCTACGCCAGCTCCGCAGCGCTGTACGAGGTGGGCTTCAACCACTTCTTCCGCGGCCGCGACCACCCCGGTGGCGGCGACCAGGTCTTCATCCAGGGCCACGCCTCCCCCGGCATCTACGCCCGCGCGTTCCTCGAGGGCCGGCTCTCCGCCGAGCAGCTCGACGGCTTCCGCCAGGAGTACAGCCACGCCGGCGAGAGCGGCGGCCTGCCGTCGTACCCGCACCCCCGGCTGCTGCCGGACTTCTGGGAGTTCCCCACGGTGTCCATGGGCCTCGGCCCGATGAACGCCATCTACCAGGCCCGCTTCAACAAGTACCTGCAGCACCGCAGCATCAAGGACACCTCCGACCAGCACGTGTGGGCCTTCCTCGGTGACGGCGAGATGGACGAGCCGGAGTCGCGCGGGCTGGTGCACGTGGCGGCCACCGACCAGCTGGACAACCTCACGTTCGTCGTCAACTGCAACCTGCAGCGCCTGGACGGGCCGGTGCGCGGCAACGGCAAGATCATCCAGGAGCTGGAGAGCTTCTTCCGCGGCGCCGGCTGGAACGTCATCAAGGTGGTGTGGGGCCGGGAGTGGGACAGCCTGCTGCACGCCGACCGCGACGGTGCGCTGGTCAACCTGATGAACAGCACCCCCGACGGTGACTACCAGACCTACAAGGCCAACGACGGCGGCTACGTCCGCGAGCACTTCTTCGGGCGCGACCCGCGCACCAAGGAGCTGGTCGACCCGATGACCGACTCCGAGATCTGGAACCTCAAGCGCGGTGGGCACGACTACCGCAAGGTGCACGCCGCCTACGCCGCCGCGATGGCGCACAAGGGCCAGCCCACGGTCATCCTGGCCAAGACCATCAAGGGCTACGGGCTGGGCACGCACTTCGAGGGCCGCAACGCCACGCACCAGATGAAGAAGCTGACCCTCGACGACCTCAAGCACCTGCGCGACAGCCAGCACATCCCGATCAGCGACGAGGACCTCGAGCGCGACCCGTACCTGCCGCCGTACTACCACCCCGGCGCCGACGCCCCGGAGATCAAGTACCTGCGGGAGCGCCGCCGGGTGCTGGGCGGCTACCTGCCCACCCGCAAGGTGACGGCGAACAACCCGCCGCTGCCCGAGGACAAGACCTACGACGTGGTCAAGCGCGGCTCGGGCAAGCAGGAGGTGGCCACCACCATGGCCTTCGTCCGGCTGCTCAAGGAGCTGATGCGGGACAAGGGGTGGGGCAAGCGGTTCGTCCCGATCATCCCCGACGAGGCGCGCACCTTCGGCATGGACTCGATGTTCCCCACGCTGAAGATCTACAACCCCAACGGCCAGCTGTACACCTCGGTGGACGCCGACCTGATGCTCGCCTACAAGGAGAGCGAGGTCGGCCAGATCCTGCACGAGGGGATCAACGAGGCGGGCTCGACGGCCGCGTTCACCGCGGTCGGCACCTCCTACGCCACCCACGGCGAGCCGATGATCCCGATCTACATCTTCTACTCGATGTTCGGCTTCCAGCGCACCGGCGACGGGCTGTGGGCCGCCGCCGACCAGATGGCCCGCGGCTTCGCCCTGGGGGCCACTGCCGGGCGCACCACCCTCACCGGTGAGGGCCTGCAGCACGCCGACGGCCACTCGCTGCTGCTGGCGGCGAGCAACCCCGCGGTCGTCGCCTACGACCCGGCCTACGGCTACGAGATCGGCCACATCGTGCGCGAGGGCCTGCGCCGGATGTACGGCGACGGCGGCCCGGACGGCGCCGGCGAGAACGTCTTCTACTACCTCACCGTCTACAACGAGCCCTACCAGCAGCCGGCCGAGCCCGAGGACGTCGACGTGGAGGGCATCCTCCGCGGCATCCACCGGGTGAGCACCGCACCGGCGGGAACGGGTCCGCGCGCGCAGATCCTCGCCTCCGGCGTGGCCCTGCCGTGGGCGATGAAGGCCCAGCAGCTGCTGGCCGACGACTGGGACGTGGCGGCGGACGTGTGGTCGGTGACGTCGTGGAACGAGCTGCACCGCGACGGCGTGGAGTGCGAGCGTGAGGCGCTGCGCCACCCCGAGGCGGACAAGCGCGTGCCCTACGTGACCGAGGCGCTGACCGACCTGGCCGGACCCGTGGTCGCGGTGTCGGACTGGATGCGTGCGGTGCCGGACATGATCCGCCAGTGGGTGCCCAACGAGTACATCACCCTGGGCACCGACGGGTTCGGCTTCTCCGACACCCGACCGGCGGCCCGCCGGGTGTTCAACGTGGACGCCGAGTCGGTCGTGGTGGCCGTGCTGTCCTCGCTGGCCGAGTCCGGCGACGTGCCCGAGAAGGCACCGGTCGAGGCGGCCGCGCAGTACAAGATCGACGACCCCCGCGCGGCCGGCCCCTCCACCGGCGACACCGGCGTCGCCTGAGCGGGTAGCTCCGCACTCACCGAGGCCGTGCGATCAGGAGCCGTAGCGCTCCTGGTGCACGGCCTCGCTGAGCGGGCGGCGGCTGCGCCAGCCGAAGCGCTCCAGGTCGGGCACCTCCTGGCGCCGGGCCACGTGGCCCACGCACAGCCAGCCGATGGGTCGCACCGGCTCGGCCACCCCCACCAGCTCGGCGAGCACCTCCTCGTCGTAGAAGCTCACCCAGCCCACCCCGAGCCCCTCGGCCGTGGCGGCCAGCCACAGGTTCTGCACGGCCAGCACGGTGGAGAACAGGCCGGTGTCGGCCACGGTGTGCCGGCCCAGCACGTGCTGGCCGCCGCGGCTCTGGTCGTGGGTGACCACCACGCCCAACCCGCTCTCCTGGATGCCCTCCACCTTGATGGGGTCGAAGGTGGTGGCCCGCTCGGGCGGCAGCGTGGCAGCGAACTCCCGGCGCTTGGCGGCCACGTGCTCGGCGAAGCGGTGCAGGGTCTGCGGCCGGCGCACCAGGACGAAGTCCCACGGCTGGGTCATGCCGACGCTGGGCGCGGCGTGCGCGGCGGTGAGCACCCGGTGCAGCACGTCCTCGGCCACCGCTTCTCCGGTGAACTCAGCCCGGACGTCCCGGCGCATCCGGATGGCGTCGTAGAGGGTGGTGGTGGGCTCGGCGCTGGGGGTGGACCCGGAGCTGTCGCGACGTTCGGCCGTCATCGGAGCCACGCTAGCCCAGCGCCCACACCCCGGTCACGGCGCTGCGCGCGCCGGTCAGCGGGAGTGACAGCACTGCGCGCCCCGAGGAAGTCCTCGGGGCGCGCAGTGGAGGGCGTCAGCCCAGCCCTACTTCATCCAGGCCCTACTTCATCCAGGCCTTACTTCATCCAAGCCTTGTCGAACAGGATGATCCCGTCCAGGCTCGGCTTGAGGCCGTGCACCGAGGTCTGCCACGGGATCAGCGCGGCCTGCGTGCCCCAGGTGAGGAACGGCACGGTCTCGTTCATCAGCTTCTGGATCTCCGCGATGGCGGTGCGCTTGTCCGCGTCGGTGCTCGCCGACTTCACCTTCACCAGCGCGGCGTCCATGGCCGCGTTCTTGTAGCCCATGGAGTTGGTGTCGGAGTCACTGGCCAGGGTGCTGGCGAGGCGGATCTGCGGAGCCGCCTCCCACAGGCTGAACGACCCGCGGCTGATGTCGTAGTCGTTGTCGACGTAGATCCGCTTGGTCAGCTCGGTGACGTTGTTGGCGTAGCTGATCTCCACGGTGAACCCGACGGCCTGCAGCATCGCCTGGACGGCCAGCGCCTGCGCCTGGGCCTTGGGCTCCATGAAGCCGGCGTAGGTGAGGCGACCGTCGTACCCGTCCTTCTTCGCCTCCTCGAGCAGCTGCTTGGCCTTCTCCGGGTCGTAGCCCAGCCCACGGACGTCGGTGTGCCAGCGCGACCACTCGGGGAAGAGGTCGGCGCCGGGCATGCCCTTGCCGGCGTACACCCGCTGGTCGATGGCCTCGGGGTTGACCGCGTAGGCCATCGCCTGGCGAATGCGCACGTCGGCGCCCGGGCGACCCGGACGGTGGTTGATCACGCCCACGTTGCCCAGCGCACCGGTGTCCACGAAGGCAGGTGCGTTCATCGCCGTGATCTGCTCGGTGGCCTCCGGGTTGCGCAGGTAGATCATCTGCACGCCACCGGACTTGAAGGCGTCGACCTTGGCCTGCTCACCGGCGATGTTCACGAAGCGCAGCGTGCTGATGTTCGGCTCGCCACCCCAGTAGCCCGGGTTGGCCTTGAGGACCAGCTCGTTCTGCGGAGACAGCCGCTCGACGGTGTACGGACCTGCCCCGATCGGGGTGAACTTCCCGCTCTGCATCGAGCTGGGCGCCACGATGACGCCCGGCCCGGAGGACAGCATCGCCCAGAACTCCGGCCACGCCTCGGTGAGGGTGAACACCACGGTGCTGGGGGTGGGTGACTCCATCTTGGACACCCCGGTCTTGAACAGCTGGCTGTTCAAGCCCCGCTTGTCCAGGTACCGCTGGATGCTCCAGAGCACGGCCTGCCCGTTCAGGGGCGTGCCGTCGCTGAACGTCACGCCGTCGCGCAGGGTCAGCGTCCAGGTCTTCTGGTCCTCGCTGACGTCCACGGCCTTGGCCAGCTGCGGCTCGTACTTGTCCGTCTGGGCGTCGTAGCGCACCAGCAGGTCGTAGACCGCGGCCAGCTCGGTGCCGCCGGTGGATCCGGTCGCGTAGGTGACGAGCGGGTCCAGGGTGGACACCGGGGCGTAGGTGGCATAGCTGAGCGTGCCGCCGCGGACCGGCTCGCCGCCGTCGCCCTGCTCACCGACGAGCCCGACCCGCACGGCAGGGCCGTCCTGGGCGGTCTTGTCACCGCTGCTCTCGGTGCCGCCGGCGCACCCGGCGAGCAGCAGGCTGCCCACCACGGTGGCTGCAGCCATCCGGCTCCAGCGCGTCCTCGTCAGACGGGTCATCGATGTTCCTCCTCCAGACGTGCAGGACCGGTGCGCGACGCCTGCTGAGACGTGCATCACGCACCGGAGATCGCCGCAATCCTGGTGATGCGGACCACACCTCGGCGGTTCGCCTCCCACTCACCGGAATGCGCCTGGGGCTGTGCCGCCCTCCCCTGCGCGCCGTTGCGCGTCGGCAGGCGCTACCTTGCCGAGGGTGTCCCCCTCCGCGTCCCGCCCCTCCGCGCCCCTGCCGAGCCGGCTGATCCGCAAGCTCGAGCTGTCCTCCGGCGAGTACTCGGTGCAGGCGATCGCGGCGATGCACGAGACGCTGCCCTTCTTCGAGGAGCTCGGCGCGGACGTCCGCGCCAGCGTGGCCCTGGTGGTGCAGACCGGCGTCACCAACTTCGTCCGCTGGCTGCGTGACCCCGACTCCGCGGTACAGCTGACCACCCAGGCCTTCGGCGCGGTCCCCCCCGAGCTGATGAAGCAGGTCAGCCTGCGGCAGACCGTGGACATGGTGCGCACCGCCACCGGGGTCTTCGAGCGCTACCTGCCCGCGCTGGCCTACGACGACGAGCAGCGGGTGGCCCTCACCGAGGCGGTGCTGCGCTACAGCCGGGAGATCGCCTTCTCCGCGGCCACCGTCTACGCCTCGGCGGCGGAGTCCCGGGGGGCCTGGGACGCGCGCCTGGAAGCCCTGGTGGTGGACGGGGTGGTGCGTGGCGACGCCGACGAGTCCTTGTTGTCCCGCGCGTCGGCGCTGGGCTGGGACCTCGGCTCGCTGGCCACCGTGCTGGTGGGCAACCCGCCCGACGACGAGGGCCTGGCACTGGTGGGTGCGGTGCACGCCGCGGCCGCCGAGCACGGACGCAACGCCCTGGTCGGGGTGCAGGGCTCGCGGCTGGTGGTGATCGTGAGCGGGCGGCTGCAGCCCGCCCTGCTCGACGACCTCGCGGCCTGCTTCGCCGCAGGGCCGGTGGTGGTGGGCCCGACGTCGAGCTCGGTGGGGGCAGCGCACCGCAGCGCACTGGAGGCGATGGCGGGGTTGCGCGCCGTCCCCGCCTGGCCCGCCGCACCGCGCCCGGTGCTCGCCGCCGACCTCCTGCCCGAGCGCGTGCTCGCCGGGGACCCCTACGCAGAGCGCGCCCTGCTGCAGGGCGTGGTGCACCCCCTGGACGAGGCCGGCGGGTCGCTGGCCAGCACCCTGCAGGCCTACCTGGAGGGGGGCGGCGCCATCGAGAGCTGCGCGCGGTCGTTGTTCGTCCACGCCAACACGGTGCGCTACCGACTGCGAAAAGTGGCAGAGATCACGCACCGCGAACCGAGCGTTCCGCGCGACGCGTACGTCCTGCGCGTTGCCCTGGCCGTCGGCCGACTCACCGAGTCTCGCCCCTCTGCCTAGCGATTCATCCGCACCCAGCCACGACGTCCGCGCACGTCAGCGACTCGCCCGCCCGCTAAGGACGCCCACTGCGGTTGCCCGCCCGGATGGCGCGGCACACCGACCGCCCCGGGACCGTTGTAGGAATCCCACAACACCGAGCCGCAGACTTGGTGCCCCAGAACGGGGACCTGCTGCACCCGGACCGTGTTTCCTGATGTCCGTGATCGCCTTACTCGCACCCGGCCAGGGCTCGCAAGCTCCCGGCATGCTCGAACCGTGGCTGGCGCTGCCCGGCGCACCAGAGCGAGTGGCGGCGTGGTCGGCTGCCGCTGACCTCGACCTCGCCCGGCTGGGCACCACCGCGACCGCCGAGGAGATCACCGACACCGCGGTCACCCAGCCGCTGGTCGTGGCCCTCGCGCTGCTGGCCTACGAGGAGCTCGAGCGTCGTGGCGAGCTGCCCAGCGAGGTGCTGACCGCCGGACACTCCGTGGGTGAGCTGGCCGCCGCCGCCATCGCCGGGGTCTTCTCCCCCGACGACGCGGTCGCGCTGGCCGCCGTGCGCGGTGCGGCCATGGGGGCCGCCTGCGCCGCCGAGGCCACCGGCATGGCGGCCGTGCTCGGCGGCGACGCCGCGGAGGTCACCGCCCGCCTGGACGAGCTGGGCCTGGTCCCGGCCAACCAGAACGCCAAGGGCCAGGTGGTGGCCGCTGGACTGCTCACCGCCCTGGACGCCCTCGAGGCCGACCCGCCGGCCAAGGCCCGGATCCGCCGGCTCAGCGTCGCCGGCGCCTTCCACACGCCCTACATGGCCTCCGCGCAGGACGCCGTCGCCGAGCGCGTCGCCGCCATCACCCCGCACGACCCGGTCCGCCCCCTGCTGTCCAACGCCGACGGCCAGGTGGTCCACAGTGGCCAGGACGTGCTGCGACGACTGGTCACCCAGGTGACCAACCCGGTGCGCTGGGACGCGTGCATGGCCACCATGGCCGAGCTCGGCGCCACCGCACTGGTGGAGCTTCCCCCGTCCGGGGCGCTGGTGGGCATGGCCAAGCGGGAGCTGCGCGGCACCCCGACCCTGGCCCTGAAGACCCCGGACGACCTCGCTGCGCTCACCGCCCTCGCGGTGACCCAGTGAGCCCCGCGCTCCAGCTGGCGGCACCTGTCGTCGGAGCCCGCCTGCTGGGCGTCGGCAGCTACCAGCCGGCCCGCGTGGTCACCAACGACGAGCTGGCCCTGACCATCGACACCACCGACGAGTGGGTCCGCTCCCGCGTCGGCGTGGTCAGCAGGCACGTGGCCGACCCCGCCGAGCTGCTGGTCGACATGGCCACCTCCGCCGCCACGGCGGCCATCGCTGATGCGGGCCTGGTGCCGGCCGACGTCGACACGGTCATCGTGGCCACCTGCACCATGCCCACCTCGGTGCCCAACGCCGCCGCCCGCGTGGCCACCGGCCTGGGCGTCAACGGCATCGGCGCGTTCGACGTGAACGCCGCCTGCGCCGGGTTCACCTACGGCCTGGCCGTCGCCGCCGACCTGGTCCGCTCCGGCAGCGCCCGCACCGTCGTGGTGGTGGGCGCGGAGAAGTTCACCGACTGGGTCGACCCGCAGGATCGCTCCACCGCCATCATCTTCGCCGACGGAGCCGGTGCCGCCGTGATCGGCGCAGCCGACGCCGAGCACCCCGCCGGCATCGGTCCGGTGGTGTGGGGCAGCTCGGGCGACATGGCCGACGTGATCAGCATCCCCGACCGCACCGCGTTCCTGCAGCAGGAGGGCCAGACGGTCTTCCGCTGGGCCACCACCAAGATTGCGCCGGTGGCGCTGGCCGCCATCGAGCGCGCCGGGATCAAGCCGGGCGACATCGACGTGCTGATCCCCCACCAAGCCAACCTGCGCATCCTCGAGGCCATCGCCAAGGCCCTGCGCAAGGAGGGCGCGCGGGACGAGATGGTCCTCGCGCGCGACATCATCAGCTCGGGCAACACCTCGGCTGCATCTATACCCATGGCACTGGACCACCTCCGCACGGAGGGGACGGTGCGCAGCGGCGACGTGGCCCTGCTCGTCGGCTTCGGCGCCGGACTGTGCTTCGCAGCCCAAGTTGTGCTGCTGCCATGATCTTGCGGTTCTACCCAACACCAGAAGGGAATCACCACCTGTGAGCAACGAAGAGATCACCTCCGGCTTGGCCGAGATCATCGAGGAGGTCGTCGGCATCGAGGCGTCCGAGGTGACCGTGGACAAGTCCTTCGTGGACGACCTGGACATCGACTCCCTGTCGATGGTCGAGATCGCGGTCCAGACCGAGGACAAGTACGGCGTCAAGATCCCGGACGACGAGCTCGCCAACCTGAAGACGGTCGGCGACGCCGTGAACTACATCGCGAAGAACAAGTGACGTCTTTCTCCAGCACTCCCGGTGACGGCGCCCCCCAGGGGGTCGTCGTCACCGGGCTCGGTGCCACCACACCCCTGGGCGGGGACGTCGCCTCCACCTGGTCCGGCCTGCTCGAGGCCCGCAGCGGCATCGCGCCGATGCACCAGGAGTGGGTCACCAAGTTCGACCTGCCCGTCACCATCGCCGCCCAGCTCGCGGTGCAGCCCACCGAGATCCTCACCCGCGTCGAGGCTCGCCGCCTGGACCGCTGCCAGCAGCTCGCCGTGGTCGCCTCCCGCGAGGCCTGGGCTCACGCCGGTGCCCCCGAGGTCGACCCCGAGCGTCTCGCCGTGGTCGTCGGCACCGGCATCGGCGGCGCCAACACCCTGCTCGACCAGGACGACCTGCTGGAGGGCCATGGCCTCCGCAAGGTCTCCCCCCTCACCATCCCGATGCTCATGCCCAACGGTGCGGCCGCAGCGGTCGGCCTGGAGCGCGGCGCCCGCGCCGGCGTGCACGCCCCGGTCTCCGCCTGCGCCTCCGGCGCCGAGGCGCTGGCCTGGGGCTGGCGGATGATCATGACCGGCGAGGCCGACGTGGTCATCGCCGGCGGCACCGAGTCGTGCATCGCCGCCATCCCGTTCGCCGGCTTCTCCCAGATGCGCGCGATGAGCACCCGCAACGACGACCCGACCGGGGCCTCGCGGCCCTTCGACGTCGACCGCGACGGCTTCGTCCTCGGCGAGGGCGCCGGCATCGTGGTGCTGGAGCGGGCCGAGTTCGCCGCTGCCCGCGGCGCGACCATCCTCGGGCGGCTCGCTGGCGTCGGCACCACCTCCGACGCCTTCCACATCACCGCCTCCCCGCCGGACGGCGAGGGCCAGTCCCGCGCCATGCGCAAGGCGCTCGCCACCGCCGGCATCTCCGCCGCCGACGTGGGCCACGTCAACGCGCACGCCACGTCCACCCCGATCGGCGACGCCGCCGAGGCGGCATCGATCCGCGGTGCCATCGGCGAGCACGCCGCGGTCACCGCCCCCAAGTCGTCGCTGGGCCACCTGCTCGGCGCGGCCGGTGCGGTGGAGTCCATCGTCACGGTGCTCTCGATCCGCGAGGGGGTCATCCCGCCGACTGCCAACCTGCACAACCAGGACCCGGCCATCGATCTCGACGTGGTCACGGGGTCGCCGCGCAAGGTGACCATCGACGCGGCGATCAACAACTCCTTCGGGTTCGGCGGGCACAACGTCGCGCTCGCCTTCACCCGCGTCTGACCAGCTCTGTGAACCTCTCTCTCCCGAACTGAGAGTCCGACCCGACCTGGGCCTGGCTCCCGCTGTCTGCCCAGGAGCACCCATGACCGCACTTGCCCACACCGAGGCAGCACCCCTCGAGGAGCTGGACCCGCGCGACCCGCTGGTCCGCCTCGAGAACTTTTTCGACCCCGGCACCGTCGTGCTGCTCCGCCCGCGCGACACCTCCGGGGTGCTGGCCGCCCGCGGGCTCGTGGACGGCGCCAAGGCGGTGGCCTTCTGCACCGACGCCACCAAGATGGGTGGCGCGATGGGTTCGGCGGGCTGCCTGCACATCGTCGAGGCCATCGACAAGGCCACCAAGGAGCGCTGCCCGGTGATCGGGCTGTGGCACTCCGGTGGTGCCCGGCTGGCCGAGGGCGTGGAGGCGCTGGACGCCGTGGGCCTGGTGTTCGCGGCCATGGTGCGCGCCTCGGGGAAGGTGCCCCAGATCTCGGTGGTGCTCGGCCCTGCTGCCGGCGGTGCCGCCTACGGGCCGGCGCTGACCGACGTGGTGATCATGGCGCCGGAGGGGCGGGTGTTCGTCACCGGACCGGACGTGGTGCGCAGCGTCACCGGCGAGCAGGTGGACATGGCCGCGCTCGGGGGCCCGGAGGCGCACGGCAAGAAGTCGGGCGTGGTGCACGTGCTGGCCGAGGACGAGCCGGACGCCCTGCAGCGGGCACGCCGCTTCGTGGGGCTGTTCGCGCGGCCGGGCATCTTCGACATGGCCAAGGCCGCGGTGCAGACCGACCTCGGCGTGGTGCTCCCTGTCGCCCGCCAGCGGGCCTACGACGTCCACCCGCTGCTGTGGGAGCTGCTGGACGACACCGCCGAGGGCATCTCCTCCTTCGAGGAGATGCAGCCCAAGTGGGCGCCCAACGTGGTGATCGGGCTGGGCCGGCTGGCTGGACGCACCGTGGGTGTGGTGGCCAACAACCCGCTGCGCCTGGGCGGCTGCCTGAACTCCGAGAGCGCCGAGAAGGCGTCCCGGTTCGTGCGGATGTGCGACGCCTTCGGGGTGCCCCTGGTGGTCATCGTGGACGTGCCCGGCTACCTGCCCGGCGTCGGCCAGGAGTGGGACGGGGTGGTGCGCCGCGGCGCCAAGCTGCTGCACGCCTTCGCCGAGGCGATCGTGCCGCGGGTGACCCTGGTGACCCGCAAGGCCTATGGCGGCGCCTACATCGCCATGAACGCCAAGTCCCTGGGCGCCACCGCCGTCTACGCCTGGCCCAACGCCGAGGTCGCCGTGATGGGGGCCAAGGCCGCGGTGGGCATCCTGCACCGCAAGGCGCTGGCCGCCGCGTCGGAGGAGGACCGCGAGGCCCTGCACCAGCGGCTCGCCACCGAGCACGAGGAGATCGCCGGCGGGGTGAACCGTGCCATCGCCATCGGGGTGGTGGATGACGTCATCGACCCCGCCGACACCCGGCGGCGCATCGCCGAGACCCTGGCGTCGGCCCCGGCCGGCCGCGGCGCGCACGGCAACATTCCGCTGTAGCCGCCGGGGGCAGGCAACCACCACCTCGTGGGGCGTTCAGGTTCCTGAGCGCCCCACAGGCGTCTCTCCAGGGGCGACAAGGGCCCGCAACGCCGGGTGAGCCTCCACCCCCGAGGCCGGCGTCAGCCGACGCTGCGGCGCAGCCAGGTGACCTCGAGGCCGTCGCCGCTGCAGCGGTAGGGCTCCAGCGCCTCGTCCCAGGCCGCGCCCAGCGCGCTGTCCAGCTCGGCGGCAAGCCGCTCGGAGTCGGCGCCCGCGGCGGCCATCATGGCCCGCAGGCGCTGCTCGCCGAGCACCACGTCGCCGTTGGCGCTGGTGCTGCCGTGCCACAGGCCCAGACCGGGCACGTGGCTGAACCGCTCGCCGTCCACGCCGAGGCTCGGGTCCTCGGTGACCTCGAAGCGCAGCATCGGCCACGCACGCAGCGCACTGGCCAGCCGCGCCCCCGTGCCCACTGGGCCGACCCACGAACAGGTCGCCTTCAGCTGCCCGGACAGCGCGGGCTGCTCGGTCCACCGCAAGCCGGCGCGCGTGTTCAGCGCGGCCGACAACGCCCACTCGACGTGTGGGCACACCGCAGCGGGGGACGAGTGGACGTAGACCACGCCCATCGTTCCCTCTGCGCACTGCTCTGACATGCCCACAAGTCCACCTCCGGCTCAGACGAGGTACGTCTTCCCCAACGACCTCGGTCCCGAAGCTGACACGTGCGCGTGTGCCGCAGCGCACTCAGTGTGCCCTGCGGTGCCCCTGTTACGCCAGTGACAGTTCTCTCAGGAAAAGAAATGGAATCTCCCCTTCTAACATCACTGTCCGTATGTTAGACATCACTGTGCGTCGGCGTGTTGGGCGACGGTGCACAACCCGCCCATGTCGCCGAGCGCGGAGCCCGCTCGAAAGGGCGCCCGCTCGTCGGTGAACGGTGCACCCGAGCGTTTCTCCGGGTGGCACGCACGAAACGCTGAGAATGCACCGCCGCTGACCACGCACGCCGTACCGAGAGAGGGTGCCATGAAGGCTCTCCCTAAGTCCCCCCGCCGATTCCGCTTCCGCACCGCGGCCACAATGACCCTCGCCTCAGCCTTTCTGCTGGGGCTGACCGGAACCGCCGCAGCACAGATATCCGGGGTCGACGCGGCGTCCTACCAGCACCCCAACGGGCAGAGCATCAACTGGTCCGCGGTCAAGAACCAGGGCGGGCAGTCCTTTGCCATCGTGAAGGCCACCGAGGGAAACTGCGGCTACGTCAACCCTTACTTCCGCAACGATGCGGTCGGCGTGAAGAACGCCGGGATGTACCTGGGCACCTACCACTACGCGCGCCCCACCGTGCAGGCCGGGGACCGCTACGCCTCTGCGGAGCAGCAGGCCAACTGCTACCTGGACACGATCGGCGACTACGCCAAGGTGGGGCACCTGCCGCCCGCGCTGGACTACGAGGACACCGGCTCCCAGCTCGGCGCGACCGACCTGGTCAACTGGGCGCAGCGCTGGCTGGACACCGTCGAGCGCCGCACCGGCCGGGTGCCCCTGGTCTACGCCGCACGCTGGTACTGGTCGGAGTACCTGAACAACACCACCCAGTTCGCCCGCTACCCGCTGTGGGCCGCGCACTACAACACCTCGATCTCCGCGCCCACCCTCTTCGGCGGCTGGACCTCGTGGAAGATCTGGCAGTACAGCGACACCGGCCGGATCGCCGGCATCAACGCCAACGTCGACATGAACCGCTTCTCCGGCGACGCCAACGCCCTGGCCCGGCTCGCCGGCAGCAGCGGCGGCGGGGCGGCCCCGGTCCCCCCCAAGACCGCCGACCTGCAGGTGACCCTCCAGGCTCCGCTGAACGTGGCCCCGGGGCAGAGCTTCACCGCCACCGTCACCGCGACCAACCACGGGCCCGCCAGCTCGCCGGCCGCGACCGTCAGCGTGATCCCGCTGGGCGCGTTCACCACCACCAGCACCGGTGGCGGCACCGCGGCGGGCCCGAACACCGACCTGACCGTTCCGGCACTGGCCGCGGGCAAGAACAAGACGTTCCCGCTCACCATCACCGCCAACGGCGGGCTCGGTGCGCTCATCGCCATCAGCCTGCCCTCCCCCGCCGACCCCGACTTCTTCAACAACATCGGCTTCGCGCCGGTGCTGTCCTTCTGAGAGGCTCTCCCCATGAGCAGCCATCCCGACCGTGACCCGGACCCGCGCAGTGACGACAGCCCCGAGCTGACGCCAGGACCGGAGGACAAGGGCGGTCACGGCGGGATGGCCACTCGCGAGGTGGAGGCGGAAACCCCGGGCGCACCCCACCGCGACTGACCTGGGCAAACACCCTCTGTAGTTCTGTATTGACAGGGCGTAGTTCTTTCCGCTATTCTCCCTGTTTTCCCTCGCCGCAGCGCCTGGGTCCGCTACTTTGCTGTCACTGTTGTCAGCAAGGGGGACTCAATGCACAGTGGACAAAAACGGGCCTGGGGGCACCGTGTTCGGAAGATGGTTCCGGCCATGGCGATCGCGGTGGCGGCGGTCACGACCACAGTGGTCGCCCCGCCGGCCGCGGTGGCGGCGCCGATGGTGCCGACGCCCGTCGCCGACCCGTTCTTCGCCGCGCCGGCCAACCTGGCCGCGCTGGCGCCGGGTGAGGTGATCCGGTCTCGACCGGTGACCATCCAGCTCTACAGCTATCCGGTATCCGGCTACCAGCTGGTCTACCGGTCCAACGACAGCCAGCAGAACCCTATCGCCGCAGCGACCACCGTGCTGCTGCCGGCCGACAACGGTCCGCGGCGGGTGGTCTCCTTCCAGGCCATCATCAACTCCATCAGCCCCGACTGCGCGCCGTCCCAGACGCTGCCCACCCGACGGTTCGGCGAGGAGTTCCACCTCGCGCTGCTGCTGCTGCTGGGCTACACCGTGACGGTCCCCGACCACGAGGGACCCAACGCCGCCTACGGCGCGGGGCGTCTCTCCGGGCAGGTGGTCCTCGACGGTGCCCGGGCGGTGCGGGGCTTCACCCCGCTGGGCATCGTCGGGCCCGACACTCCGTTCGGGCTGTGGGGGTACTCCGGCGGCGGACAGGCCACCGCGTGGGCCGCGCAGCTGCACGGCGCCTACGCGCCTGACCTGAACATCGTGGGCAGCGCCGAGGGCGGCGTCTCCTACGACCTCAACGACATCGCCCGCCGCAACGACGGGTCCGGCGCGTCGGGGCTGCTGCTGCGCTCCACCATCGGCCTCGGCCGGGAGTACCCGGATGCCGGCATCGAGGACCTGCTCAACGCCGAGGGGCAGAAGGTGCGGGACCAGCTGGCCACGGCGTGCGGCGACAGCACCAACTGGATCGGCGCGAACCGGCGGATCGACGAGCTCACCGTCACGCCCAACGCACTGGGCACCCCGGGCGTCCAGAATGCACTGGCGGACAACACCCTCGGTGGCAGCCCGCCGAAGTCGCCGGTGCTGATCTACCACGCGTTCATCGACATCCCCGTGCCCACCGAGGGCGCCGACCGGCTCGTCGGGCTGTACTGCGCGCAGGGGGCCGTCGTGGAGTCCCAGCGGATTCCGTGGCCCGACCACGGACTCCTGGCCATCCTGGGCATCCCGAGCGCCTTGGGCTTCCTGGGCGCCCGGTTCGGAGGGGCACCACCGGTCAACGTCTGCTGACCCACCACGCGCAGGGGGCCGGCTCACCCATGGGTGAGCCGGCCCCCTGCGTCGTGCAGGTGCGGACTACATCGCCGCGAGCGGCTCGCTGCCGGACCAGTCGTGGCCCCAGTAGCTGTCGGCGGTGATCTCCTCGCCGGAGTAGGTGCTCTGGTCGACCGTCATGCCCTCGGTGCCGAACTCGATGTCCCAGCCACCGGGTGCCCGCACGTAGAAGGACACCATCTTGTCGTTGGTGTGGCGGCCCAGGGTGGAGGACAGCGAGAACCCGTCCTTGGCCACGCGGTCCAGGGCCTGGCCCACGGCGTCGAGGGTGTCCACCTCCACCATGATGTGGATCAGGCCCGGGTCGCCGGACTTCTGGGTGGGGGCGAGCGCCAGGCTGTGGTGGCGCTCGTTGACCCCCAGGAAGCGGACCCGGATGGCGCCGTACTCCGGCGGGGTGGGCAGGCGGAAGGCGCCACGCGGGTAGAAGCCGAGCACCTCGGTGTAGAAGTCGAAGGTGCCGTTGAAGTCCTGCGCCGGCAGCACCACGTGACCCAGGCCCTGCGAGCCGGTGACGAACTTGGCGCCGTAGGGGGTGACGACGGGGCTGTGGTCGAGCACCGCGCCGTGGAAGATCTCGATGGCGGCGCCGGCCGGGTCGGTGAAGGCGATGACCTCCTCGACGCGGCGGGCGTCGGCCTCGGCGAGCGACAGCTGGGTCACCTCGACGCCCGCCTTCTCCAGGCGCTCGCGCACCCGCACCAGCGCGGCGTGGTCACCCACCTCCCAGCCCACGTTGACGACGCCGTCGGACTCAGCCGGGACGACGATGATGCGGGCGGCGCGCTCGTCCATGCGCAGGTACATCGCCTTCTCGTCGGGGCCGCTGCCCTCGGCGAAGCCCAGCACCTTGAAGGCGAAGGTGCGCCAGCGCTCCATGTCGGCGGTCTGGATCTTGACGTAGCCGAGGCCCTTGATGTCGGTCATCGTGTCTCCGTGTCTGTGGTGGAAGGTGCTGGTCAGAGAGAAATCAGATCATGGCGCGCAGCGCGCCCTGCGGCTCCGCGCCGAGCCGGCTCAGGGAGGCGGCGTGGAACACCGTGCTGGGAACGTGGATCGCGTGGTGCTGTCCGGCGTGGGCGTCCCGCCAGAACCGCTGCAGCGGCTTGTCCATCCGCAGGGCGTTGCCGCCACAGCGCGGGTAGATCTGGTCGATGGCGTTGACCGCGGTCCAGGCGGCGCGCACCTGGGTCTGGCGGCCCGCGGCGCGCTCCTCGAAGCTGACGGTCTTGCCGGCGTCGACCTTGTCCCAGATGCGGTCGACGTTGGCCAACAGGCTGTCCCGGGCAGCGCGGAGGTCCGCGGTGGCCTGGCCGAAGTGGTACAGGGTGTAGGGGTCGTCCTTGATGGCCGTGCCCGAGGCGCCGATGCGGTCGGCCTGGTACTCGTTGGCGTGGTGCAGCAGACCCTCGCAGATGCCGAGCGTGGCCGAGGTGATGCCCAGCGGGAACATGGTGGACCAGGGCATGAGGTACAGCGTCTCGGTGCGTCCGTACTTGCGTGCCGCGGTGCCGTCGCAGACCTCTTCCCACTCCATCACCCGGTAGTCGGGCACGAAGGAGTCCTTGACCACGACGTCCTTGGAGCCGGTGCCGCGCAGGCCCACGACGTCCCAGGAGTCGTCGATGATCTGGTAGTCGGTGCGCGGGATGATCACGTGCAGCATCTTCGGCGGCATGACCATGCTGCCGTCGGGGTTGCAGGCGAAGGCACCGAGAAAGGCCCAGTCGCAGTGGTCGGTGCCTGAGGAGAACTGCCAGCGGCCGGAGAACTGGTAGCCGCCGTCCACCGGCACGCAGGTGCCGCCGGGCATGTACGGCGAGGCCATCCAGGTGTTCTCGTCCTCGCCCCAGATCTCCTGCTGCACCCTGGGGTCGGCGTAGGCCAGCTGCCACGGGTGCACACCGACGATGCCGTGCACCCAGCCCGCGGAGGGGTTGATGGAGGCGGTGCGCATCACCGTCTCGGCGAACTCCCGCGGGTGCACCTCCAGGCCGCCGAACTCCTTGGGCTGGAGCATGCGGATGGAGCCGGCCTCCTTCATCTTCTTCGCGGAGTCGTCGGCCAGGCGACCGATGCGCTCAGCCTCCTCGCCCTCGACGAAGAGGGCATCCGCGTGCTCGTTGATGCGGGCGAGAACCTCGTAGCTCATGCAGTCGTCCTTCTGGGGGTGTCCGTGCCGGATGCTGCCGGAAGGTGCCGGCTCGCGCGCGGCGTGAAGGCTGGCGCGGCGCCCGGCGCCAGGGCGCGGTCCCGGACGACGTCGTCGGTGACGTGCATCAGTTCCTCCGCGGGGCCGCTCACGACGGCACTGGACAGTGCGTCTCGGCCATCGTGGCCCTGTGGGAGGTGAGGTAGCCGGCTCGTCCCGTTCAGCGGGAGCGGCGCGGCGGACGGCCCGCACCCTCGGCGGGGCAGGCTGTGCGTGGGGCAGGTCGGACTTGAACCGACGGCTGGCGGATTATGAGTCCGCTGCTCTAACCAGCTGAGCTACTGCCCCAGGTAGTGGACGGCTGGACGAGCCAGTCCTGAGCACACTAGCTGGGGACTGGCTCTGGAGTGGTGGCTCCCCCGACTGGACTCGAACCAGTAACCTGCCGATTAACAGTCGGCTGCTCTGCCAATTGAGCTACAGGGGACCGCAGTGCGCCGCTCCGGTGCTGCGTGGGGCGACGGGTTGAAACCTTAGCGCACGCCCAAGGGGGCCTCGCACCGGGCCAGGTTACCTCCGCCCGCGGTGCCCTGTACGACGCCGTACGGCAAGATGGACCGGGGCAGACGCACCGAGCGAGAGGGACCACCGACGATGATCGGGTATGTGATCGTGGCCGCGACCGGATACGTCATGGGCACCAAGGCCGGGCGCGAGCGCTACGAGCTGATCAACCGCAACTACCAGCGGATCGCCAACAGCCCCACCACGCGCAAGCTGGCCGTCATCGCGCGCGACGTGGCGCGGGACAAGCTGCTGGTGGCGCTGGACGCCCCGTCGACCAGGCAGCTGGAGCCGCTGGACGCCGACGGCACGGTGTACGTGGAGAAGCAGCGCGGCGCCGCGCGCACCACCACCGGCCCCACCCAGCCCTAGCGCGGCAGCTGCTCCGCCACCGAGGCGGCGATGTCGGCCACCACCTCGGCATCGGTGCCCCGGTCGACCCGCACCTGCAGCACCACCCCGTTGCGCCCGGGCACCGCGCGCTGCACGAACCACGCGCCGCCACCGGGCAGCGCCTTGTGGTGGGTGGAGCGGATGCTCGACGTCACTCGCTGCTGCACCACCTGGGGCAGCTTGCCGGGCCGCTCCAGCGCGTAGCTGTGCCGCTCCGCGTCGGCCAGCAGCACGGCCCGTCCCGCCTGCCCGGTGACCTCGGCGACCACCAGCTCCAGCGCGGCACCGTCCCAGGTGGCCTTGCTCACCAGGTGCCAGTCCAGCCGGCGCGGGCCGGCTCCCCCCGGCACCCACAGCCCCAGCCGCGTCGCCACCAGGTGCCCCTCGCGCAGGGGCGCCGCCACCAGCGCCTCCTCCTGGGGCTGCAGCGTGCCCACCGAGCCCTCGGGAACCGGGACCCGGTGCAGCAGCCGGTCGAGCAGGCTCACCCCACGCCCTGCTCGCCGTTGGTCTGCTCCAGCAGTCCGCGCCGGTACTGCTCGAGGGCGACCAGGTCGCCGAAGAGGTTGTGGTACTCGTCCGGGTCGTCCGCCGGTGAGATGCGCTGCAGCCGCGACTTCAGCTCGGCCACCTGCTTGCCCACCCAGACCTCCTGCAGCCGCGACAGCACGCTCTGCACGTACCGGGGCTCGTCGGTGGTGGTGATCCGCAGCGGCTCCACCGACAGCTCGGTGAGCAGCGACCGCACGGTGGGCGCGGCCACCTGGTGGGCGACGGCGTCCATCCAGGCCGCGCCACCCAGCCCGGCGGCGGTGCCGCCGGCGGCGCCGATCGCGGCGTGCAGGGCGACGTAGGCGGGGTGGTCGAAGGTCTCCGGGGGCAGCGAGTCGAACACCGGCCCGGCCACGGCGGGCAGCTGCAGCGCGGCCTTGAGCGCCTCGCGCTGCACCCACAGCCGCGGGTCGGCCGGGTTGGGCCGGGCCGGCCCCTCCGGTGCGGCCACGACCTCCACGGCGCGCGTGCGGCGCGGGCGCACCGGCCGCTCCCCCGCGCTCTCCCGCACCCGGCGCAGCACGTCGGCGGTCTCGTCCCAGCCGATCCAGCCGGCGAGCTGGCGGGCGTACTCGTCGCGCAGCGCCACGTCCTTGATGCGGGCCACCACCGGCGCGGTGCGGCGCAGCGCCTCCACCCGGCCCTCGGCGGTCTCCAGGTCGTGCTCGGCCAGCAGCGCCTTGACGGCGAAGGCGAACATCGGGGTGCGCCGGGCCACCAGGTCACGCACCGCGGCGTCGCCGGAGGCCTGCCGCAGCTCGCACGGGTCCTGTCCGGCCGGGGCCACCGCGATGAACGTCTGGGCAGCGAACTTCTGGTCGCTGTCGAAGGCCTTGAGCGCCGCCGCCTGCCCGGCCTTGTCGCCGTCGAATGTGTAGATCACCTCGCCGCGGAAGTAGGAGTCGTCCATCAGCAGCCGGCGCAGCACCCCCATGTGCTCCTCGCCGAAGGCGGTGCCGCAGGTGGCCACCGCGGTGGTCACCCCAGCCAGGTGCATGGCCATCACGTCGGTGTAGCCCTCCACGATGACCACCTGGTGGCGCTTGGCGATCTCCCGCTTGGCCAGGTCCAGCCCGAAGAGCACCTGCGACTTCTTGTAGAGCATGGTGTCGGAGGTGTTGACGTACTTCGCCTCGAGGGTGTCGTCGTCGTAGAGCTTGCGGGCGCCGAAGCCGATGACGTCGCCGCCGAGGTTGCGCAGTGGCCACAGCAGCCGGCGGCGGAAGCGGTCGATCGGGCCGCGCTTGCCCTCGAAGGCCAGGCCCGCCTCGATGAGCTCCTTGGCCTCGAAGCCCTTGTTCAGCAGGTGCTTGGTGAGGGTGTCCCAGCCGCCGGGTGCGTAGCCACAGCCGAAGGTCAGCCACGCCGCGGCGTCGAAGTTGCGCTCCACGAGGTAGGCGCGAGCGGCCTCGGCGTCGGGCTCGCGCAGCCGGGCGGCGTAGAACTCCTGCGCCGCGGCGTTGGCCGCCACCAGCCGGGCCCGGGTGCCGCGGTCGCGGTGCACGGTGGTGCCGCCGCCCTCGTAGGTGATCTTGTAGCCCACCCGGTCGGCCAGGCGCTCCACCGTCTCCACGAAGCTGAGGTGCTCCACGTTCTGGATGAAGCTGATGGCGTCACCGCCCTCGCCGCAGCCGAAGCAGTGGTAGGTGCCGTGCTCGGGCCGGACGTTGAACGAGGGGCTCTTCTCGTCGTGGAAGGGGCACAGGCCCTTCAGCGAGCCGCTGCCCGCGGGCTTGAGCGCCACGTAGTCGCCGACGATCTCGTCGATGCGGGTGCGCTCACGAATCTCCGCGATGTCACGTTCGGGGATTCGGCCAGCCACGCCCTGGAGTCTAGGACCCGGCACCAGCGAGGGGCGACCACCTCCGCCTCGCTCAGGCACACTGCCCTGGTGAGCGTCACACCCGACGCGCTGGCCCAGCGCTTCGTCGAGCACCGGCCACACCTGCTGGCGGTCGGCTACCGGCTCACCGGCAGCATCGCCGACGCCGAGGACGCCGTGCAGGAGGCGTGGCTGCGCCTGGCCGGCCTGGGCACCGACGCCGCGACGGAGATCACCAACCTGCCCGCCTGGCTCACCACCGTGGTCAGCCACCTCTGCCTGGACCGGCTCCGCTCGGCCGCGGCGCGCCGCGAGACCTACCCCGGCCCGTGGCTGCCCGAGCCGGTGGTCACCTCCCTGGACGCCGCGGGTGCCGACCCGCTGGAGCGGCTGGTGCACGACGACGACGTGCGCCTGGCCGTGCTGGTGGTGCTGGACACCCTCAGCCCGGAGCAGCGGGTGGCGTACGTGCTGCACGACGCCTTCGGGGTGCCCTTCGCCGACGTGGCCGCGACGCTGGGCTGCACGGTGGCCGCGGCCCGCCAGCACGCCTCCCGCGGCCGGCGGCGGCTGGCCGAGGCCGGCCCAGCTCCGCGCGCCGTGCCCGCCGCCCAGCAGCAGCTGGTGGGTGAGCTCTTTGCGGCGCTGGCCACCGGGGACGTGCTCGCGGTGACCGCGCTGCTGCACCCCGACGTGGCGCTCA
Source organism: Rhodococcus sp. Z13_19A (assembly GCF_058133575.1). NCBI lineage: Bacteria > Bacillati > Actinomycetota > Actinomycetes > Mycobacteriales > Nocardiaceae > Rhodococcus > Rhodococcus sp. Z13_19A. The sequence continues at coordinate 445,249 of NZ_JBYUNN010000004.1, read as the reverse complement.
CCGGCGACGGCGGCGGCCGGGCGCGCACCGCGCTGAAGGTGGTGGTCGGTGCCGAGAAGGTGGCACGGTTCCTGCTCGGCCTGGTGCACAAGTACGGCTACGACCAGGCCCGGGCGGTGCCGGTGCTGGTCAACGGTGAGCTGGGGCTGGTGCTGCCGGCTGACCCCGGCGACGCCGAGCACGCGGCCACCGGCACGCACGTGGTCACCCTGGACGTGCGCGACGGGGTGATCACCGCGATCTACGACGTGGCCAACCCGGACAAGCTGCGCCACCTGCCCGCCTGAGCGCACCAGCTCAGGGCCGCGGCCCTGGGCTGGCGACGGGCACCGCGCACGCCGACCCGCTGGTGAAGCCCTGGTCGGTGATCCCCAGGGCGGCGTTGCCCCGTGCCCGGGCGTTCTCCAGCGCCACCAGGTAGGTGAGCTCCAGCAGCCCGGCGTGGCCCAGCCGGCGGTCCAGCTCAGCCACCTGCTCGTCGGTGACGGTGACCGGCAGCGCCGTCATGGCCCCGGCGTAGTCCAGCGCCAGCCGCTCGGTGTCGCTGTACAGCGGCGAGGTGGCGTAGTCGTCGAGGTGGCGCAGCCGGTCGGCGTCCAGCCCGCGGTGCAGGGCGAGCATCGCGCCGAAGTCGACGCACCACGAGCAGCCCACCACCGTGGCGGTGCGGTGCTGGACCAGCTCGCGCAGGCTCGGCTCCAGCACGGTGGCCGCCCGCTCCACCGCCGTCTCGTGGACCGCGGAGGCCAGCATCAGCCGTCGGTGGTGCCCGGCCACCGCCACCGGCTCGGGCACCGCCCCGAAGCGCCGGCGGGCGTAGGCGTGCACCACCCGGTTGAGCAGTCCGGCACCACGGCTGGGCACAGCAGGAACACGAGGCATGGTCGTCATCTCCTCCGCCTGGGCCCACCCGGTGTGGGCCGCACACCCTCCCGACGAGGCGGTGCACCCGGACGTGACACCGGCACCCCCACTTCCGCTGTTGTGTGACGTGGCTCACTGGCATGATCGGCCCATGCGCGGACTGATGCAGGACTACCCGCTCACCATCGACTCCCTCTTCCGGCGGGCGGAGACGCTCTACCCGGACCGGGAGCTGGTCAGCGCCGGCCCGGCGCCGGTCCGCACCACCTACGGGCAGTGGGCCGAGCGCACCCGACGGGTCGGCGGGATGCTGAACACGCTGGGCCTGAGCCCGGACGCCCGGGTGGGCACCTTCGCGTGGAACTCCACCCGCCACCTGGAGCTGTACTTCGCCGCCCCGTGCACCGGGCGCGTGCTGCACACCCTGAACATCCGGCTGTTTCCCGAGCAGCTCACCTACGTGGCCGACCACGCCGGGGACGAGGTGGTGTTCGTGGACCGCTCGCTGCTGCCCCTGCTGGCCCCGCTGCTGAACTCCATCCCGTCGGTCACCAACGTGGTGGTGATGGACGACGGCGCCGGCCCCGACGCGGCGGACGTGGTGATCACCACCGCCGAGGTGCACGACTACGAGGACCTGCTGAGCCAGTGCGACCCGGTGGACTTCCACGTCGACGACGAGCTGCAGGCCGCCGCCATGTGCTACACCAGCGGCACCACCGGCAACCCCAAGGGCGTCGTCTACTCCCACCGGTCCACCTGGCTGCACTCGATGTCGATGATGACCACCGCCGCGATGGCGGTGGCCGAGAGCGACGTCATCCTGCCGGTGGTGCCGATGTTCCACGCCAACGCCTGGGGCCTGGCGCACGCCGCGCCGATGGCCGGGGCGTCGCTGGTGCTGCCCGGTGCGGACCTGTCGCCGCAGTCGCTGCTGCAGCTGATGATCGACGAGCGGGTGACCCTCGCCGCCGGGGTGCCCACCATCTGGGCGGGCATGCGGCCCCTGCTCGCCGACGTCACGCTGCCCGCGCTGCGCGCCGTGCTGTGCGGCGGCTCGGCGGTGCCCGAGGCGCTCGCCGAGCTCTACCGCACCACCCTGGGCGTGCCGGTGCTGCAGGCCTGGGGCATGACCGAGACCCACCCGGTGGCCAGCGTCGGGCACGTCCCGCACCGCGAGCACCAGGCCGGCGACGCCGCCCAGGCCGCCCTGCGGGCCCGCCAGGGCACCCCGGTGCCCGGCGTGGAGCTGCGCATCGTGGAGCCGGGCGCCACCACCCCGCTGCCCTGGGACGACGTCACCAGCGGGGAGCTGCAGGTGCGGGGGCCGTGGGCGGCGGCCGGCTACCACCGCCCCGACCCGGGGGTGGAGCTGATGACCGCGGACGGGTGGATGCGCACCGGCGACGTGGCCTGCGTGGACGCCTTCGGCAACGTGCGCGTGGTGGACCGCACCAAGGACCTGGTGAAGTCCGGCGGCGAGTGGATCAGCTCGGTGGAGCTGGAGAACCACCTGATGGCGCACCCCGGCGTGGCCGAGGCGGCGGTGATCGGCATCGCCCACCCCAAGTGGGACGAGCGCCCGCTGGCCTGCGTGGTGCGCTCGGACGGCTCCAGCGTCACCGCCGAGGAGCTGCTGGAGCACCTGGGCCCGCGGGTGGCCCGGTGGTGGCTGCCCGACGCCATCGAGTTCATCGACGAGGTGCCCAAGACCAGTGTCGGCAAGTTCTCCAAGAAGGACCTGCGCACCGAGTTCGCCGACTACCAGCTGCCCGACTGAGCGGCCTCAGGAGCTGAGCAGGCCGCCCTCGCGCAGCATCCGCTCCAGCCGAGCCTCGGTGCACGAGGCGATCTGGTCCAGCACCACCCGGCGGCGGGCGGCGTCGTCGGCGGCGTGGCGCCAGTGGTCGGCGAACATCGGGTCCAGCGCCGGCTCCCCCGCCGCCAGCAGCAGCTGCACCGCCGCGTGCACCCACTCCCGCTGCCGGTTCTGCTCGGCCAGGCGCACCGGGTCGCTCATCACGTACCGCATCGCCATCGCCTTGAGCACCGCCACCTCCCCGGCCACCACCGGCGGCACCGACAGGTCCGCCGCGTAGCGGGTGAGCGCACCGTCGCCGGCCACCGCCCGCGTCCCGGTGACGGCGGCGGAGGCGAAGCGGCCCACCAGCTCGCTGGTGAGCCGCTTGAGCGACACCGAGGCGGTGAGCGAGCCGTCGTAGGGCCACACCGCGGCCACCACCGGCAGGTGCGCCAGTCCCGCAGCCGCCTCGATCAGCACCCCCTCGTCGGCCTCGCGGACGTAGCGCCGCGCCAGCTGGGCCAGCACCCGCTGCTCGCTGGGCACGCCCAGGGCCCGCAGGTCGATGCGACCGGCGATGATGCCGTCCTCCACGTCGTGCACCGAGTAGGCGACGTCGTCGGCCCAGTCCATCACCTGGGCCTCCAGGCACCGGCGGCCCTGCGGCGCTCCCTCGCGCACCCAGGCCAGCGCCTCGGCGTCGTCGTCGTAGGCGCCGTACTTCACCTCCCCGTCCCGGCGCAGCCACGGGTACTTGATGGCGGCGTCCAGGGCGGCACGGGTGAGGTTGAGCCCGGCGCTGCGGCCGGTCTCGTCGAGCACCTTGGGCTCCAGGCGGGTGAGGATGCGCAGGTTCTGGGCGTTGCCCTCGAAGCCGCCGCAGCTGGTGGCCGCCTCGTTGAGGGCCTGCTCCCCGTTGTGGCCGTAGGGCGGGTGGCCGATGTCGTGGGCGAGCCCGGCAGCGTCCACCACGTCGGGGTCACAGCCCAGCTCCAGGGCGATGCCCCGGCCGATCTGGGCCACCTCCAGCGAGTGGGTCAGCCGGGTGCGCGGGGTGTCGCCGTCGCGCGGACCGACCACCTGCGTCTTGTCGGCCAGGCGGCGCAGCGCGGCGGAGTGCAGCACCCGGGCCCGGTCGCGGGCGAAGTCCGAGCGCGAGCCCGGGGCGGCGCCGGACAGCGCGGCCTGCTTGGGGGCCTCCAGCACCCGGCGGGCCACCGAGTGCTCGTCGTAGGCCGGCACGACGGCTGCCACGACTACCAGTTCGCCGTGGTCTCGAACAGCGTGCTGGGCGCGTCGGTGAGCCGGTAGTACAGCAGCGCCCCCGTCTCGCGCATGATGCCCTGGAACTGGCTCTCCCTGGTGAGCACCGACGGGCCCTGCCGGGTGGGCGAGGACTGCGCGTGCAGGCCCTCGTTCTCGGCCATCGCCATGGTGCGGGCGGAGTGCCAGGGGTCGCTGACCACCACGACGCTGCTGAGGTTGTCCGCCCGCATCAGCTCCGCCACCGCCTTGATGCTGCCCAGCGTGTCGGCGCCGTCCTCCACCGCCACGATGGCGCTGGCCGGCACCCCGGCGTCGACCAGGTAGCGGCGCCCAGAGGCGGCCTCGGTGAACTCGTCCCCGGGCTGCTTGCCGCCCACGGTGATCACCAGCGGCGCCACGCCCTCGGCGTAGAGCGCCCTGGCGTGCTCCAGGCGGGCGGCGAAGACCGCGGACGGGGTGCCGTCGTACTGGGCGGCCCCCAGCACGAGCAGCGCGTCGGCCGGCGTGCGGTCGTCGTCACGGGCCACCTGCCACACCCGCAGCGCGGTGCCGCACAGCAGCACGACAGCCATGACGAGGGTGCCCACCACCAGGCGCACGGCCCAGGCCCCCAGTGCACTTCGGCGTCGCATGCTCACGCCTTGATCCTGCCAGTGGTTGCGGAGAGGGCACTGGGAGCGCGCCCAGAACGGACCGAGATGATCTCGGCCACCACCGACACCGCGGTCTCCGCCGGGGTGCGCGCACCGAGGTCCAGGCCCACCGGCCCGTGGATGCGGGCCAGCTCCTCCTCGGTGGCGCCGGCCGCCAGCAGCCGCTCGCGGCGCGCAGCCTGGGTGTGCCGCGAGCCCAGCGCCCCGGCGAAGCCGGGCCCCCGCGCGGTGCGCAGCAGGGCGCCGTCGAAGGCTGGGTCGTGGTCGAGCACCACCACGGCGTCGGCCTGGGTGAGCCCGGCCACCGTCTGCTCGGTCTCGGCCACCCCGGTGCGCACCAGCACGTCCCAGTCCAGCAGCCGAGCCTGGGCGCCGAGGGCGTCGGCCAGCGCTCCCCCACCCACCAGCACCAGCCGGCTGCGCGGCACCAGCACGTCCACCAGCGCCTGTCCGCCGTCGGTCAGCTCGACGGTCTCGGTGCAGCTGCGGCCGCGGCGCAGCAGCCCGCGCACCGCCGCCAGCGCCGGCTCGGGGTCGTCCAGCTCGGTGCTGACCTGCTCGGCGTCGCGACCGACGGTGACCACCAGCCCGGCCGGCGCGGACAGCAGCGCGACCGGGGAGCCGGCGAGAAAGCCGTCTGCCACGAGCTCGGCGGCCGCGTCCGGGAGCAGGTGGGCGTGCAGGGTGGCCCGTCCCGCGCAGGCCAGCCCGCTGCGCGCGGCGTTGGTCTCGTCCACGGCCACCTCAGCCTGGCGCGCGACGCCGTCGGCGAGCACCTGGGCCGCCAGCCCCCTGGCCTGCTCGTCGGCCGCTCCGGACAGCAGGCTGCCGTGCAGCTCCGCGCCATCGCTGAGCAGCAGCTGGGTGGGAGCGGTGGCGCCGAAGCCGTGCACCTCGCTCACCCGCACCACGCACACCGGGGTGTCGTTCAGCCGCCAGCGGGTGAGGGCAGCGCCCAGGTCCACGAGTTCAGCCATGCCTCCATCGTGCCCTACCCGCGCACCAACCCTGTTGCCCGGCAACGGCGTCCTGCCGGCCTGCAGGGCTGCGCGCAAACCCCCGCTCCGCCAGGCGTGGCGCGCCTAGAATCCGCCCATGCACCCTCTGGCCGCGATCGCGCGCGCAATCGGCACCAAGCCGTGGTTGATGAAGATCGAGCCGGCCATCCCGCGGGTGGAGCGGTGGCTGGCTCGGCTCACCCACGGCCGGATCACCCTGTTGCGCCTGGCCGGCCTGCCGGGGGTGCGGATCACCGTGCCGGGCCGCACCAGCGGCAAGCCGCGCACCACCAACCTGCTCTGCGTGCCCCACGGCGACTCGTTCATCGTCAACGGCTCCAACTGGGGCCGACCCCAGCACCCGGCGTGGACGGCGAACCTGGCGGCCGCCGACACCGCGGAGGTGTTCTTCGAGGGCGACACGTTCACCTGCCAGGTGCGCCAGGTCACCGGCGAGGAGCGCGCCAGGCTGTGGCCGCTGATGCTGCAGGTGTGGCCCGGGTACCGGATGGAGCACGAGATGTCCGGCCGGGAGTCGCGGGTGTTCGTGCTCACGCCGGTCGCAGCCAGCGCCGCTGCCTGAGCAGCGCGGGCGCGACCGGAGGTGAGTCAGGGCGTCAGCAGCCGATGAGCCGCGCGGCCAGGTAGCTCTCCACCTGGTCCAGCGCCACCCGCTCCTGCGCCATGGAGTCCCGCTCGCGCACGGTGACGGCCTGGTCGTCGAGGGTGTCGAAGTCCACGGTCAGGCAGAACGGCGTGCCGATCTCGTCCTGGCGGCGGTAGCGGCGGCCGATGGCTCCGGCATCGTCGAACTCCACGTTCCAGTGCTCGCGCAGCCGCGCGGCCAGCTCCTTGGCCTTGGGCGTCAGGTCGGCGTTGCGGCTCAGCGGCAGCACGGCGGCCTTCACCGGCGCCAGCCGGCGGTCCAGCCGCAGCACCACGCGCTTGTCCACCCCGCCCTTGGCGTTGGGCGCCTCGTCCTCGGTGTAGGCGTCCAGCAGGAAGGCCATCATGGCCCGGCCCACGCCGGCTGCCGGCTCGATGACGTAGGGGGTGTAGCGGGTGCCGGTGGCCTGCTCGAAGTAGTCCAGCGAGGTGCCGGAGGCCTCGGAGTGGGTGCGCAGGTCGAAGTCGGTGCGGTTTGCCACCCCCTCCAGCTCGCCCCACTCGCTGCCGCCGAAGCGGAAGCGGTACTCGATGTCGGCGGTGCGGGTGGAGTAGTGCGACAGCTTCTCCTTGGGGTGCTCGAAGAGCCGCAGGTTGTCCGGGTTGATGCCCAGGTCGGTGTACCAGCGAGTGCGCTCCTCCAGCCAGTACTCGTGCCACTCCGCGTCGGTGCCGGGCTCGACGAAGAACTCCATCTCCATCTGCTCGAACTCGCGGGTGCGGAAGATGAAGTTGCCCGGGGTGATCTCGTTGCGGAAGCTCTTGCCGATCTGGCCGATGCCGAACGGCGGCTTGCGCCGCGACGCCGTGAGCACGTTGGCGAAGTTCACGAAGATGCCCTGCGCGGTCTCCGGGCGCAGGTAGTGCAGGCCCTCCTCGGAGTCCACCGGGCCGAGGAAGGTCTTGAGCAGGCCGGAGAAGGCGCGCGGCTCGGTCCACTCGCCGCGGGTGCCGCAGCTGGCGCAGACGATGTCGGCCAGGCCGTTCTCCGGCTCGCGGCCCTTCTTCTCGGTGTACTCCTCCACGAGGTGGTCCTCGCGGTAGCGCTTGTGGCACTGCAGGCACTCCACCAGCGGGTCGGAGAAGGTGGCCACGTGGCCGGAGGCCTCCCAGACCTGGCGGGGCAGGATCACCGAGGAGTCGATGCCCACCACGTCGTCGCGGCGGGTGACCATGGACCGCCACCACTGGCGCTTGATGTTCTCCTTCAGCTCCACCCCCAGCGGCCCGTAGTCCCAGGCCGAGCGGGTGCCGCCGTAGATCTCCCCGCTGGGGAACACGAAGCCCCGTCGCTTGCAGAGGCTGACGACGGTATCGATGGGGGACGACTTGGCAGCCACTGAGATGAGCTCCATACAGGTATCGACGACGACGCGGTTGAACCCCAGACTATCCGGCGCACCAGGCGCACCTGTCCGGCTCCCCACCCGGTTTGTCGGCGCTCACTACGATGGGGGTCCACTCGTGATTTCACGACATCGGAGGCATTGGTGACCATCGAGGCAGAAGCGGTGCGGCACGCCGCCCACCGCACGCCGGTGGCCGCGGTGCCGCCCAAGGAGATCCTCGCCGGCGCGGGCGACCTGCTGCGCGCCCTGGCCGCCCCCGTGCGCATCGCCATCGTGCTGCAGCTGCGGGAGTCGCCGCGCTCGGTGCACGAGCTGGTGGAGGCGCTCGCGTTCTCCCAGCCCCTGGTCAGCCAGCACCTGCGGGTGCTCAAGGCGGCGGGCGTGGTGCACGGGGAGCGTGCCGGTCGCGAGGTGGTCTACAGCCTGGTGGACGAGCACCTGTCGCACATCGTGATCGACGCCGTCGCGCACGCCGAGGAGGACTGAGTGGCCGAGTCGACCAGGGGCGGCACCCGTGCGGCGGAGGTCCGCTCGCCCGAGGTGGGGGTGCGCGCCACCAAGCAGCGCAGCGCCATCTCCAGCCTGCTCGACGCCACCGAGGAGTTCCGCTCCGCCCAGGACCTGCACGAGCAGCTGCGCCGCCGCGGCGAGGGCATCGGGCTGACCACGGTGTACCGGACGCTGCAGAGCCTGGCCGACGCCGGCTCGGTGGACGTGCTGCGCAACGACAACGGCGAGGCGGTCTACCGCCGCTGCTCCTCCGGGCACCACCACCACCTGGTCTGCCGGCACTGCGGCGCCACCGTGGAGGTGGAGGGCCCGGCGGTGGAGCGCTGGGCGCAGACGGTGGCCACCGAGCACGGGTTCAGCGACGTCAGCCACACCGTCGAGGTCTTCGGCACCTGCCGGGCCTGCGCAGAGTCCCCGGACGCCGCGGGCTAGCAGCGCCCCGAGGAGACTCCGACCTAGCTGGCGGCCAGCACCTCGGTGCGCGCGTGCGAGGCGGCGGAGAGCACCAACAGCAGCAGCGTGGCCAGGGCTTCGGTGTCCAGCCCCGCGGCCGGGAAGGCGTAGCGCAGGGTCACGTCGGCGCGGTCGCCGTCGTCGAGCAGCCCCAGCGCACCGAACTGCACGTTGGCACCGGCCCGGGCCACCGCCGCGTCCAGCACCGCACTGCGGTCGAGGTCCCACGCGATGACGCAGGTGACCGACAGCACCACCAGCCCCTCGGCCAGCTCGATGGCCTGCGCCGCGCAGGGCACCTCCCCGTGCGCGAAGGCCAGTGCCCCGCTGGGGTCGACCGCCACGTCCACGTACCGCTCCAGGGCGGTGCGGGCCTCGGCGAGCAGCTCAGGCGCCGTGCTCACTGCGCGACTCCCGTCGCGGTGCTCACTGCGCGACTCCCGTCGCGGTGCTCACTGCGGCTCCTGTGGCGCCCGCTCGGGCACCCCGCCGAAGCGTCGGTCGCGGGAGGCGTACTCCACGCACGCCGCCCACAGGTCGCGGCGGTCGAAGTCCGGGAACAGGGTGTGCTGAAAGACCATCTCCGCGTACGCCGACTGCCACAGCAGGAAGTTGGAGGTGCGCAGCTCGCCGGAGGGCCGCAGGAACAGGTCCACGTCGGGCATGTCCGGCTCGTCGAGGTGGCGGGCGAGCATCTTCTCGTCCACCTTCTCCGGGTTGATCTCCCCGGCGGCGACCCGGCGGGCGATCTCCCGGGCGGCGTCGGCGATCTCCGCCCGCCCGCCGTAGTTCACGCACATGGTCAGCGTGAGCACGGAGTTGCCCGCGGTGAGCTGCTCGGCGGTCTCCAGCTCGTTGATCACGCTGCGCCACAACCGAGGCCGCCGACCGGCCCAGCGCACCCGCACGCCCATCTCGTTCATCTCGTCGCGGCGCCGGCGGATGACGTCGCGGTTGAAGCCCATCAGGAAGCGCACCTCCTCGGGGCTGCGCTTCCAGTTCTCGGTGGAGAAGGCGTACACCGACAACCACTCCACGCCCAGCTCGATGGCACCGCTCACCACGTCCATCAGCACGGCCTCGCCGCGCTCGTGCCCGGCGGTGCGGGGCAGCCCGCGCTCCTGGGCCCAGCGGCCGTTGCCGTCCATCACCAGGGCGACGTGGCGGGGCACCAGCTCCGGCTGCAGCAGCGGGGGCAGGGCGCCGGAGGGGTGCGGATCTGGCGGACGGACCGTCCGCTCAGACGCGGTGCGCAGACGTCGGCGTGGGATCACGGTGCCCATCCTGCCGGAGGGTGTCTGGGGTGTCGGTCTCCGGACCGGCCACCGGGGCGGGCACGTGGTGCGGACGGCTGCGCTCGATCAGCGGCAGGGTGCGCAGCTGGCGCTCCAGGTGCCACTGCAGGTGCGCGGCCACCAGCCCGCTGGCCTGGCGGCGGACGCTGCTGGTGACGTCCTCGGTGGTCGACCACTGCCCGTGCAGCAGGGCCAGCATCAGCTCGATCACCTCGGGGCTCGGGGTGGCCGAGCCGGCCGGGCGGCAGTGCACGCAGACCGCACCGCCGGCGGCCACGTGGAAGGCCCGGTGCGGTCCGGGCGCTGCGCAGCGCGCGCACTCCGCCAGCGCCGGTGCCCAGCCCGCGAACGCCATGGCCCGCAGCAGGAAGGCGTCGAGCACCAGCTCCGGAGCACGGTCACCGGCGGCCAGCGCGCGCAGGGCGCCGACGGTGAGCAGGTGCAGCCGCAGCACCGGCGTGCGCTCCTCGCTGGCCAGCCGCTCCGCCGTCTCCAGCACGGCGCAGCCGGTGGTGTAGCGGGTGTAGTCGGCGGCCAGCGGGCTGCTGAAGGCGTCCAGGGTCTGCACCTGGGTGATGATGTCGAGGTTGCGGCCGGGGTAGAGCTGCACGTCGATGTGCTCGAAGGGCTCCAGACGGGCGCCGAACTTCGACCGGGTGCGGCGGATGCCCTTGGCCACCCCACGGACCACGCCGTGCTGGCGGGTGAGCAGGGTGATGATGCGGTCGGCCTCCCCCAGCTTGTGCTGCCGGAGCACCACCGCGTTGTCTCGGTAGAGCCTCACGCTGCCATCGTCGCACTCCGGCCGTCGCGCTTCACCATCGCTAGACCTGCAGCCCGGTGAACGGCGCCCACGGCAGGTTGCGCACCACGAACCAGGTCAGCGTGACCACCAGCGCCACCCTGGGCACCCAGCTGACGTGCTGCCAGGAGCGCACCAGGTGGCCACGGCGCAGGCTCAGCACCCAGGCGCCCCACGCCCACACCATCATCACCACCGCCACCAGGGCGACAGCGTTGTACCGCAGCGCACCCGTGACGTCACCGTGCAACAGCGTGTAGACCATCCGCATGCCGCCGCAGCCGGGGCAGGTGAGGCCCAGCAGCGCGTTGGTCGGGCACACCGGCAGCACGCCACCCGGCGTGGTGGGGTCGGCAAGCCACAGCAGTGCGCACCCGGCCACGGCGGCCGCCGCCGCACCGGCCGGCGCGAGCCAGCGGGAGCGGTCGGCCGGCGGGGCCGAGAACGGGTGCGCGGTGCTCACGGCATTGCCTCCGGTGGTGCTGCGACTGACCGGACCAATCTAGCGAGCGGCCCCGACAGCGTTGGTGCCGTCGACGCGCTGCCTAGCTGCTGGTGTCGGTGTCTAGCTCAAAGCTGGCGAAACCGGCGGCGATCCCGATGACGTACAACACCAGGAACCCAACGGTGGTGCAGGCCGCGTAGATGGCGAACTTCTTGGCCTGGTCGGCCGACGCCCGGGCGGCGTCGTGCTGGCCCTGCGCCCACAGCGAGCTGACCTGGGTCGCCTTGACGATCGAGACGACGCCCAGCGGCAGGCAGCAGAACACGGTGGACAGGATCGCCCACACCAGGTGGTTGTCCGGCGCCGCCATCGGCGCCCCGTACCCGCCCTGGCCGGAGCCGCCCTGACCGTAGCCACCCTGGTCATAGCCACCCTGGCCGTAGCCGGGCTGGCCCTGCCCGTGCTGCTCCTTGTCCCAGCCTGAGCCCGGTCCGTTGGACGTGGTCATCGCTTCCCCCCCAGCGCGCGGTGGTCGCCCTCGGCGACCGGTCACCGAAAGTTACTGTGCCGCAACGTCGGTGGCAACCCCCGGGGTCAGTACCGCTGCGGGCTGAAGTACGCCTTGGCGGCGGGTCGGTACATGAACACGATGGCCGCGACCACGACCACCGCGGACACCAGGTTGACCACCGCGGCCAGGCCCGAGCCCTGGCTCAGGCTGAACACCGAGGACAGCACCCCGACGACGCCGAGCACCGTGAGCACGATGCGCGCCCAGTTGCGCCCGGCCCGCATCTTGAACACGAACAGCAGCTGCAGGGCCAGGATGATCAGCCCGATCACCGCGATCGACACCACGGTGGCGTTGACGACGGCGTCCACGTCAGCCGGTGCACTGCCCTCCGCGATCAGGTCCTGCTTGAGCTTGTCCCGGTCGGTGGCCAGCAGCCCGACGACGGTGCCGATCAGCCCGATCACGATGCTGGCCAGCCAGAGCTTCCACGCCTTGTCCACGTCGGCGGGCACGGTGCGGGGCTGCTGCCCGGGGTCGTTGCTGCCCGGCATCGGCCCGAGGTTGCCGGGGCCACCCGGGTAGGCAGGGGTGCCGGAGGGATGCTGCGGGCCGTCGGTCATGAGGGTCTCCAGGGGACGCAGGGAAAGGAGGACACCCCGAAACTACCCAGGAGAACCGGACATCGGGCCCAACGACGTCCCACGGCGTGGCTAGAACCCCAGCTTGCCCATCTGCTTGGGGTCGCGCTGCCAGTCCTTGGCCAGCTTGACGTGCAGGTCGAGGTAGATGCGGACACCAAACATGTTCTCGATCTGCTGGCGGGCCTCGGTGCCCACGTCGCGCAGCCGCGAGCCGCCCTTGCCGATGACGATGGACTTCTGGCTCTGGCGCTCCACGTACAGCAGCGCCCGCAGGTCCCACAGGTCCTTGCTGCCCTCGCGCGGGGCGAACTCGTCGATCACCACGGCCAGGCTGTGCGGCAGCTCGTCGCCGAGGCCTTCCAGCGCGGCCTCGCGGATCAGCTCGGCCATCATCTTCTGGTCGGACTCGTCGGTGATCTCGTCCTCGGGGTAGAGCTTGGGCCCCTCGGGCAGGTGCGCGGCCAGCACGTCGGCCAGCACGTTCACCTGCTCGTCCTTGACCGCGGAGACCGGTACCACCTCGGCCTCCTCGCCCAGAAGCGCCGACACCGCCATCAGCTGCTGCATCACCTGCTGCCGGCCCACCTTGTCGATCTTGGTGACCACGCCGACCACCGGCACCCGCGGGGCCACGTGGCGCAGCTGCTGCAGGATCCAGCGGTCGCCGGGGCCGATCTTCTCGTCGGCGGGGATGCACAGCCCGATGACGTCGACCTCGGAGTAGGTGTCCTTGACCAGGTCGTTGAGCCGCTGGCCGAGCAGCGTGCGCGGCCGGTGCAGCCCCGGGGTGTCCACCAGCACCAGCTGCGCCTCGGGGCGGTGGATGATGCCGCGGATGGTGTGCCGGGTGGTCTGCGGCCGGCTGGAGGTGATGGCCACCTTGGTGCCCACCAGCGCGTTGGTGAGGGTGGACTTGCCGGTGTTGGGCCGGCCCACCAGACAGGCGAAGCCCGACCGATGCGGCGCCACGGACTGCTCGGTGTCAGGCACCGGCGACCTCCTGGACGGTGCCGGTGCGGTCGGCGCGCAGCAGCAGCGCCTTCGGCGACAGGTCACGCACCGCGCGGGCACCGTCGGGGTCGAGCACGTCGGCCCCGGTGACCACCGCGGCCGCCTCCAGCCCGTCCACGCCGCTGGCCACCGCGGCGGCGACCGCGGCCTGCAGGGCGGTCAGCGACAGCGACGGCAGCGCCACGGTGGACGCGGCGTAAGTGCGCCCGTCGGTGTCGCGCACGGCGGCACCCTCGGCGGCACCGGTGCGGCCCATCGAGGAGCGGGCCAGCGTCACCAGCTTGGCGTCGTCGGGGTCGATCGGGCCGTGCTCAGCCACCGTAGGGGCTCCTGTCCTCTGCTGACGTCAGCTCCGGGGTTCGGTCGGAGCCGTCTGACCTGTCTGGGTGCTGCCGATCTGGGTGGTGCTCGCCGCCGTCGTCCGGCTGGTCGCGGCGCACCACGACGGTGCCCACCCGCACCCGCCCACGGATCTCCGGGCCGGCCTCCGCGCGCAGCACCAGCCCGTGGGTGGTGACCTCGGAGCCGGGCAGCGGCACGCGGCCGAGCACCTGCCCGAGCAGCCCGCCCACCGACTCCACGTCCTCGGCGGGCAGCTCGATGCCGAACACCTCGCCCAGGTCCTCCACCGACAGCCGCGCGGAGACCCGCACCGCACCGTCGTCGAGGTACTCCACCGGGGGGCGCTCGTCGGTGTCGTACTCGTCGGCGATCTCCCCGACGATCTCCTCCAGGATGTCCTCGATGGTGATCAGCCCGGCCACGCCGCCGTACTCGTCCACCAGGATGGCCATGTGATGGCGGCCCAGCTGCATGTCGCTGAGCAGCTCGTCCACCGTCTTGGAGTCGGGGACGAACACCGCCTCGCGCATCAGCTCGCGCACCGGCTCGCCGCGCTCGCCGTCGCGCAGGGTGAACGAGCGCTGCACCAGGTCCTTGAGGAAGACGATGCCGAGCACGTCGTCGGGGCCCTCGCCCACCACCGGGATGCGGGAGTGGCCGCTGCGCACGGCCAGGGACATGGCCTGGCGCATGGTCTTGTCCTGCTCGATCCAGATCATGTCCGTGCGCGGGACCATCACCTCGCGGGCGATGGTGTCGCCGAGGTCGAAGACGGACTGGATCATCCGTCGCTCCCCCGCGTCCACCACGCCACCCTGCTGCGCCATGTCCACCAGCTCGCGCAGCTCCACCTCGGAGGAGAACGGGCCCTGGCGGAAGCCGCGGCCGGGGGTGATGGCGTTGCCGACCAGGATCAGCAGCTTGCTCAACGGGTCGAGCACCGTGCCGAAGATCTTCAGCGGGGCCGCGGCCACCAGGCCGATGCGGTAGGCGTGCTGGCGGCCCAGGGTGCGGGGGCCGACGCCGATCACCACGTAGCTGACCACGGCCATCACCGCGGCGGCGATGAGCACGGCGAGCGCGGTGGACACCCAGCTGGCCACCGCGACGGCCACCAGCACGGTGGCGGTGGCCTCACAGGCCACCCGCAGCAGCACCAGCAGGTTGACGTAGCGCGGGCGGTCGCCAACCACCTCGAGCAGCTTGGGGGCACCGGGGCGCTCGTTGCGGGCCAGCTCGGCCACCTGCGCGTGCGAGACGGTGCTCAGGGCGGCGTCCAGCGCGGCGAAGAGGCCGGCGAGCGGGACGAGCACGATGGCGGCGAGGAGCATGGCAAGCGATCCGCTCACCGGGCGCGGCCTCCATCGTCGTCCAGCCCCACGGTGCCCAGCAGCCGCTGGTCGGCGGCGTCGAGCACCGCTTGCCGGGCCGCGCGCCGGCGGTCGGTGTGGAAGTCGGCCAGCAGGCGGTCCTGCAGGCCGAACATCTCGCGCTTCTCCTCGGGCTCGGCGTGGTCGTAGCCCAGCAGGTGCAGCACCCCGTGCACGGTGAGCATCCGCAGCTCCTCGGCCAGGGTCTTGCCGGCCTGCTCCGCCTGGTCGGCGGCGAAGGCCGGGCAGAGCACGATGTCACCGAGCATGGACGGGCCAGGGTCGGCCGCGTCGGGCCGACCGCCGGGGCGCATCTCGTCCATCGGGAAGGACATCACGTCGGTGGGGCCGGGCAGGTCCATCCACTGCTCGTGCAGGGTGGCCATGGAGGCGTTGTCCACCAGCACCATGGACAGCTCGGCGGCGGGATGCACCTGCATCCGCTCCAGCGCGAAGCCGGCCACGGCGACCAGGTCGGCCTCGTCCACCTCGACGCCGGACTCGTTGGCGATCTCGATGCTCATCGGCGGGTCCCGCGTCGCTGGCCGCCGCTGCGGTGCGCCGGGGCGTGTCCGACCGACTCCGGTCGGGTCTCGGCCTCGAAGCGCTCGTAGGCGTCGACGATGTCGGACACCAGCCGGTGGCGGACCACGTCGTTGCTGGTCAGCGTGGAGAAGTGCACGTCGTCCACGCCGTCGAGGATCTCCCGGACCACCCGCAGCCCCGAGGACGCCCCGCCGGGCAGGTCGACCTGGGTGACGTCGCCGGTGACCACGATCTTGGAGCCAAAGCCGAGCCGGGTGAGGAACATCTTCATCTGCTCGGCCGTGGTGTTCTGCGCCTCGTCCAAGATGATGAACGCGTCGTTGAGCGTGCGCCCGCGCATGTAGGCCAGCGGAGCGACCTCGATGGTGCCCGCCTCCATCAGCTTGGGGATGGCCTCGCGGTCCATCATGTCGTGCAGCGCGTCGTAGAGCGGGCGCAGGTACGGGTCGATCTTCTCGTTCAGCGTGCCCGGCAGGAAGCCCAGCCGCTCCCCCGCCTCCACCGCGGGACGGGTGAGGATGATGCGGCTGACCTGCTTGCTCTGCAGGGCGTGCACCGCCTTGGCCATGGCCAGGTAGGTCTTGCCGGTGCCGGCGGGGCCGATGCCGAAGACGATGGTGTGGGTGTCGATGGCGTCGACGTAGTGCTTCTGGTTCAGCGTCTTGGGCCGGATGGTCTTGCCGCGGCGCGAGAGGATGTCCAGGCTGAGCACCTCGGCGGGCGAGGCGGCCGTGTTGGCCTCCAGCATGCCCACCGTCCGGCGCACGCCGTCCGAGGTCAGCTCGGGGTTGCGCAGGGCCATGGCCACGAGCTCGGTGACCGCGCGCTCGGCGAAGGCCACGTCGGCGGGCTCGCCCAGCAGGCGCACCTCGTTGCCACGGACGTGGACGTCCGCGGCGAGCAGCTCCTCGAGCACCCGCAGGTTGCGGTCGGCGGAACCGAGAAAGGGCAGAACACCAGCGTCAGGGATGACGATGGTGCTGGTCACAGGATCCATTACCTCCTCATTCTATCCGGCTGTCCCGATGGTGACGGGGTGTCCACGCACCGGTGGCCGGAAAGGGCAAGCCTACGGCGCGGACGGCGCGATCTCGCGCTGCCCTTGGGACAACAGCCCGCAGGCCGCGCGTGTTCCGGCCCACCCGGGCGAGCCCGCCTAGGCGAACCGGCGAGCCCGGCTAGGCGAACGGGCGAGCCAGCCAGCGCGGGGTGAGCACACCCAGTGCGCCCAGGGCGACCGCGGCAGCGGTGGAGGTGCGCAGCACGGTGGGACCCAGGTGCACCGCGACCGCACCCTGCGCGGTGAGCGCGGCCAGCTCGTCGTCGGCGATGCCGCCCTCGGGGCCGACCACCAGCAGCACCCGCGGTCCGTCCAGCACCAGGTCGGCCATCGGCGCCTGCGCCGACTCGTGCAGCACCAGGGCGTGCCCACCCTCGGCCACCGTCCGCGCCACCAGCTCCGCCACCTCGGTGGTGCTGTGCAGCGGCGCCACCTCGGGCACGTGGGCCCGGCGGGACTGCTTGGCGGCCTGGGTTGCGGTGCTCTGCCAGCGCTGCACCCCCTTGTCGGCCTTGGGCCCCTGCCAGCGGGCCACGCAGCGCGCTGCCTGCCAGGGCACCACCGCGTCCACCCCGGCCTCGGTGGCCAGCTCCACGGCGAGATCGGAGCGCTCGCCCTTGGGCAGCGCCTGCACCACCGTCACCTGCGGCACCGCGGGCGCCACGTCCTGGCGCGCCTGCACGGCCAGCTCCAGGCGGTCGCGGCCCACGGTGGTGACGGTGCAGTCAGCCACCCCGCCGCGGCCGTCGGTGAGCAGCACCCGCTCCCCCGACCGCAACCGCCGGACCGTGGCCGCGTGACGGCCCTCGGCGCCGTCGAGCACCGCGGTGGCCCCGGCCGGCGGGAGCGGGGCCAGGTGGAAGACCGGGGGCGCCACCTAGCGGCCGCTGAAGGTTTCCCGCAGCCGGGAGAACAGGCCGCCGCTCTGCTTGGAGCCGGCGGTGACCACCTCGGACTGGTCCCGGGTGCGCAGGTCGGCGAACTGGCGCAGCAGGTCGGCCTGCTTGTGGTCGAGTTTGCTGGGCACCACCACGTCCAGGTGCACGTGCACGTCGCCGCGCACCCCGCTGCGCAGCCGGGGCATGCCGTGCCCGCGCAGGGTGGTGATCGTGCCGGGCTGGGTGCCGGGCTCCACCGCGATCTCGGCGTGGCCGTCGATGGTGTCCAGGCCCACCTTGGTGCCCAGCGCCGCGTCCGTCATCGGGATGCGGATGGTGCAGTGCAGGTCGTCGCCGTCCCGGACGAAGGTCTCGTGCGGCTTCTCCACCACCTCCACGTAGAGGTCGCCGGCGGGGCCGCCGCCGGGGCCGACCTCGCCCTGCCCGGAGAGGCGGATGCGCATGCCCTCGGCCACGCCGGCGGGCACCTTGACGGTGATGTCGCGGCGGGAGCGCACCCGGCCGTCGCCGGCGCACTGCTGGCAGGGGTCGGGGATGGTCTCGCCGGTGCCGCGGCAGGTGGGGCACACCCGTGCGGTGACCACCCGGCCCAGGAAGGACTGCTGCACCGACTGCACCTCGCCGGCGCCGCCACAGGTGTCGCAGCGCACCGGGCTGGTGCCGGCCGCGGTGCCTGCGCCGTGACAGGTGGTGCAGAGCACGGCGGTGTCCACGCTGATGTCGCGCTGCACCCCGCTGGCGCACTCGGCCAGGGTGAGCTCCACCCGCAGCAGGGCGTCGGAGCCGGGCTGCACGCGGCTGCGCGGCCCACGACCGCCGCCGCCCCCGCTGCCGCCGAAGAAGGCGTCCATGATGTCGCCGAAGCCGAAGCCCTGGCCGCCGAAGCCACCGGCGCCGTTGCCGCCGCCCCCGCTCTCCAGCGGGTCGCCGCCGAGGTCCACCACCTGACGCTTGGCCGGGTCGGAGAGCACCTCGTAGGCGGTGGTCACCTCACGGAAGCGGGCCTGCGCGGCCTCGTCGGGGTTGACGTCGGGGTGCAGCTCCCGGGCCAGCTTGCGGTAGGCGCGCTTGATCTCGTCGGCACTCGCCTTGGTGCCGACGCCGAGCGTTCCGTAGTAGTCCCGTGCCACGTGTCCCTCTAGTCCTTACTGGTAGGTCTGGTCTGTCTCTCAGCCGCGGGTGTGCAGCCTGCCGGACGCCCTGGGGGCGCGCTCCGGTGGTGGGGGTCAACGACCGGCGAGCACCTCGCCGACGTAGCGGGCCACCGCGCTCACCGAGGCGATGGTGGCCGGGTAGTCCATCCGCGTCGGTCCCACCACGCCCATGCCCCCGAGCACGGTTCCGGCGGCACCGTAGCCGATGGACACCGTGGAGGTGGCGCGCATCTGCTCGGCCTCGTTCTCCCGGCCGATGCGCACCGTCACCGTCTCCGGGCGCTTGGCGGCGGCCAGCAGCTTGAGCACCACCACCTGCTCCTCCAGCGCCTCGAGCACGGCCCGCAGCTCGCCGGGGAAGGGGGTGAAGTCGGCGGAGCTGGTGAGGTTGGCGGTGCCGCCCACCACCATGCGCTCCTCGTGGTGCTCCACCAGGGTCTCGATGAGCACCGTGGAGGTGCGCAGCACCACGTCCTTGAGGTCGGCGGGCACCTTCTCGTTCAGCTCGGAGACCGCCACGGAGGCGTCCGCCAGGCGCTTGCCCTCCAGCGCCTCGCCCAGCAGCTGGCGCAGCCGGCCCACGCCGTCCTCGTCGAGGACGTCCCCGAGCTCGACGATGCGCTGGTCCACCCGGCCGGAGTCGGTGATGAGCACCAGCAGCAGGCGCGCCGGGGTGAGCGAGACCACCTCGATGTGGCGCACCGAGGACACCGACAGCGTGGGGTACTGCACCACCGCCACCTGGCGGGTGAGCTGGGCCAGCAGCCGCACGCCCCGGCGGAGCACGTCGTCGAGGTCGACGCCGGTCTCCAGGAAGCCCTGGATGGCCCGGCGCTCGGCCGACGACAGCGGCTTGACGGAGTCGATGGCGTCCACGAACTGGCGGTAGCCCTTGTCGGTGGGGATGCGTCCGGCACTGGTGTGCGGACGCACCAGGTAGCCGTCGTCCTCCAGCGCCGCCATGTCGTTGCGCACGGTCGCGCTGGACACCCCCAGGTTGTGCCGCTCGACCAAGGTCTTGGAGCCGACCGGCTCCTGGGTGGACACGTAGTCGGCGACAATGGCGCGAAGCACCGCAAAACGACGGTCATCGGTGTTGGACATCGGTCGTCACCTCCGGTTTCGCAGGGGGCACCACTGTCGAGCCCCAGCGGGGCTGCATCCCCGCCATTCTAGGCGTTGCGCCCGCTATGCCCTGCTCAGCACTCGCCAGCCCCGGAGCTATTCCCCCACCAGCACCCGGCGGATCACCGCGTCGGCCAGCAGCCGGCCGCGCGGGGTGAGCACCAGGTGCGTGCCCTCGTCGGTGAGCAGCCCGTCGTCCACCACCCGCTTCGCGGCGGCCAGCTCGTCCGGGCTCAGCTCCACCACCGGCAACCCGGTGCGCAGCCGCGCGGTGAGCATCACCCGCTCGGTGTGCTGCTCCTCGGCGGTGAGCAGCTCGCGCCCAGCCGCCGGGGAGGAGCCCTCGCCCAGCAGGGTGGCGTAGCGCGCCGGCGCCTTGACGTTCCACCAGCGCACCCCGCCGACGTGGCTGTGCGCCCCGGGGCCGGCGCCCCACCAGTCGCCGCCGTCCCAGTAGCCCAGGTTGTGCCGGCAGCGGGCGTCGTCGGTGCGCGCCCAGTTGGACACCTCGTACCAGTGCAGCCCGGCCGCGCGCAGCCCGGCGTCGAGCTGCTCGTAGCGGTCGGCGAGCACGTCGTCGTCGGGCATGGGCAGCTCGCCGCGGCGCACCCGCCGGGCCATGGCGGTGCCGTCCTCCACGATCAGCGCGTAGGCGGAGACGTGGTCCACCCCGGCGTCGAGCACCGCCTGCAGCGAGCCCGCGAGGTCGGCGTCGGTCTCGCCGGGGGTGCCGTAGATGAGGTCGAGGTTCACGTGGTCGAAGCCGGCCGCGCGGGCCTCGCGGGCAGCGGCCACCGGCCGACCCGGGGTGTGCGTGCGGTCCAGCACCCGCAGCACGTGGGCGGCGGCGGACTGCATGCCCAGCGACACCCGGGTGTACCCGGCGCGGCGCAGGCCGTCGAAGAACTGCGGGGACGTCGACTCCGGGTTGGACTCGGTGCTCACCTCGGCGCCGGCGGAGAGCCCGAAGCTGGCGCGCACGGCGTCGAGCACCTCGGTGAGGCCCTCGGCGCCGAGCAGCGACGGGGTGCCGCCGCCGACGAAGACGGTGTCGGCGGTGGGCGGGGTGCCGAGCACCCGGGCGGCCAGGTCCAGCTCGCGGCGCAGTCCCTCCAGCCACGACTGCGGCGACGCCGCGCTGCCCAGCTCGGCCGGGGTGTAGGTGTTGAAGTCGCAGTAGCCGCAGCGGGTGGCGCAGAAGGGGACGTGCACGTACACCCCGAACGGGCGGGTGCCCAGCCCCTGCAGCGCGGCCGCGGGCAGCGCGCCGTCGGTGGGTGCGGGATCGCCGTCGAGGGGGGTGCTGGCCATGCCCCCATTCTCCCCCGCCTGCGCAGTGGTCCAGGTCATGGTGCTCCGATGCGGACAGCGGAGAGTGACGTGGCAGACTGTGACGCATGACTGGTGCAGGTGTGCGACTCGTGGCGCGGCGCCACGTCGACCTGCAGCGAGTCGCCAGCGCGCTCTGCCGCTGCTCCTCACTCTCACGCCCCTGATCCAGCTCACCCAGCGGCGTCGGACGTGCCGTGTGGGTGCAGCCCTGCGTCGTGCTCCGGTGCCTGAGATCTCCGGAGGACCTTTCCCCGATGACGACCACCACGGACCGCGCGGTGCCCGCTCGACCGCGCAAGAAGTCCGAGGGCCAGTGGGCCAAGGGTTACCGCGAGCCGCTCAACCAGAACGAGCGGACCAAGAAGGACGACGACGCGCTGAACGTCCGGGCCCGCATCGAGAACATCTACGCCAAGCAGGGCTTCGACAGCATCGACGGCGGTGACCTGCGCGGACGCTTCCGCTGGTGGGGGCTGTACACCCAGCGCGCCGAGGGCCTGGACGCCACGTTCACCGGCATGGACGACGAGGAGCAGCTGGACGCGCGCTACTTCATGCTGCGCATCCGCACCGACGGCGCCCGCCTGAGCACCGAGCAGCTGCGGGTCATCGCCGGCATCTCCACCGAGTTCGCCCGGGACACCGCCGACCTCACCGACCGCGAGAACGTGCAGCTGCACTGGGTGCGCATCGAGGACGTGCCGGAGATCTGGCGCCGGCTGGAGCAGGTGGGCCTGAAGACCACCGAGGCGTGCGGGGACTGCCCGCGTGCCTTCCTCGGCTCGCCGCTGGCCGGCGTGGCTGCCGACGAGGTCATCGACGCCACCCCCGCCATCGAGGAGACGGTGCGCCGCTACGTCGGCGACCCGCGCTTCTCCAACCTGCCGCGCAAGTTCAAGACGGCCATCTCCGGGCTGCAGGACGTCGCCCACGAGGTCAACGACGTCTCCTTCGTCGGCGTGAACCACCCCGAGCACGGCCCCGGCTTCGACCTCTGGGTCGGTGGCGGGCTGTCCACCAACCCGATGGTGGCCCAGCGCCTGGGTGCCTGGGTGCCCATCGACGAGGTGCCCGACGTGTGGGAGGGCGTGGTCTCGGTGTTCCGCGACTACGGCTACCGCCGGCTGCGCTCGCGGGCCCGCATCAAGTTCCTCATCAAGGACTGGGGCGCGGCGGAGTTCCGCCGCGTGCTGGAGGAGGAGTACCTCAAGCGTCCGCTGCTGGACGGTCCGGCGCCGGCGCCGCAGGTCGGCATCCGCGACCACATGGGCGTGCAGCGCCAGCGCGACGGCCGCAACGCCGTGGGCGTCGCCCCGGTCGCCGGCCGGGTCAGCGGCACCAAGCTCGCCGCCGTCGCCGACGCCATGGACCGGGCGGGCACCAACCGGGTGTGCATCACCGCCTACCAGAAGCTGGTCTTCCTCGACGTCGCCGACGACACCCTCGAGACGTTCGTGGCCGACCTGGACGCCCTGGAGCTGCCCGCCCGTGGCTCGTCCTGGCGGCGCAACGTGATGGCCTGCTCCGGCCTGGAGTTCTGCAAGCTCGCGTTCACCGAGACCCGGGTGCGGGCGCAGACGCTGGTGCCGGACCTGGAGCAGCGCCTGGCCGACCTGGAGCACGAGCTGGACACCCAGGTGACGGTGAACATCAACGGCTGCCCCAACTCCTGCGCCCGCGTGCAGGTGGCCGACATCGGCTTCAAGGGCATCCTGCTCACCGACGACGACGGCCAGCCCGTGGACGGCTTCCAGGTGCACCTCGGTGGTGGGCTGGGCGCCGACGCCGGCTTCGGCAAGAAGCTGCGCGGGCACAAGATCACCACCCACGAGCTCGGCGAGTACGTCGAGCGCGTGGTGCGCAGCTACGCCAAGCAGCGCGAGCACGGTGAGCGCTTCGCGCAGTGGGTCACCCGGGCCGAGGAGTCCGACCTGCGATGAGCAGGGCCGTCGGGAACACGCCCAGCCCACGTGCTGTTCCCTTCTACTGTCCCTACTGCGGTGACGAGGACCTCCGTCCGGACGCCGCCGACGGGGTGGCCCTGCCGCACGGCACCTGGCGGTGCGGGGCGTGCCAGCTGATGTTCGCGCTGAAGCGGCTCGCCACCAGTCCGGTTCGAACGGAAGATGAGGTGACCGAGTGAGCGTCTCCACCGATCTCGACCTTCGTGCGGTGGCCGAGCGTGGCGCGGCCGACCTGGACGGGGCCAGCGCGGCCGACGTCCTGCAGTGGGCCGCCGACACCTTCGGCGACCGCTTCATCGTGGCCTCCAACATGCAGGACGCGGTGCTGGTGCACCTGGCCGTGCAGGCCCGCCCCGGCGTGGAGGTGCTGTTCCTGGACACCGGCTACCACTTCGCCGAGACCATGGGCACCCGCGACGCGGTGGAGCAGGTCTACGGCGTGCGCATCGTCAACGCCAAGGCCGATCTCAGCGTGCCGGAGCAGGACGAGGTGCACGGCAAGAACCTCTTCGCCAGCGCGCCGGACCGCTGCTGCGCCATGCGCAAGGTGGCCCCGCTGAAGAAGACCCTCGCCGGCTACGACGCCTGGGTCACCGGCGTGCGCCGGGTGGAGGCCCCCACCCGGGCCAACGCCCCGCTGATCTCCTTCGACGAGGCCTTCGGCCTGGTCAAGGTCAACCCGATCGCAGCGTGGTCCGACGAGGACATGCAGCACTACATCGAGGAGCACTCCATCTTGGTCAACCCGCTGGTCGACGCCGGCTACCCCTCCATCGGCTGCGAGCCGTGCACGGTCAAGCCGCTGCCGGGTGCGGATCCGCGCAGCGGCCGCTGGGCCGGGCGCGCCAAGATCGAGTGCGGGCTGCACCAGTGAGCGCCGCCACGGTGCAGACCCCCACTCCGGGCTTCGTCACCCCGATGTCCACCCTGGACGCCCTGGAGTCGGAGGCGATCCACATCTTCCGCGAGGTGGCCGGGGAGTTCGAGCGCCCGGTGATCCTGTTCTCCGGCGGCAAGGACTCCACCCTGCTGCTGCACCTGGCGATCAAGGCGTTCTGGCCCGCCCCGGTGCCCTTCGCGCTGCTGCACGTGGACACCGGCCACAACCTGCAGGAGGTGCTGGACTTCCGCGACATGGTGGTGGCCAAGCACAACCTGCGGCTGCACGTGGCCAAGGTGCAGGACTACCTCGACGACGGCCGGCTGCAGGAGCGCCCGGACGGCATCCGCAACCCGCTGCAGACGGTGCCGCTGCTCGACGGCATCGCCGAGGGCAAGTTCGACGCGGTGTTCGGCGGTGCCCGCCGGGACGAGGAGCGCGCCCGAGCCAAGGAGCGCATCTTCAGCCTGCGCAACGCCTTCGGCCAGTGGGACCCCAAGCGCCAGCGGCCCGAGCTGTGGAACCTCTACAACGGCCGCCACGCACCGGGTGAGCACGTGCGGGTGTTCCCGCTGAGCAACTGGACCGAGCTGGACGTGTGGCGCTACATCGCCCAGGAGAAGGTCGAGCTGCCCAGCATCTACTACGCCCACCAGCGCGAGGTGTTCCTGCGCGACGGCATGTGGCTCACCGAGGGCCCGTGGTTCAGCGCGCGCGAGGACGAGGAGGTGCGCACCCTGTCGGTGCGCTACCGCACCGTCGGCGACGGGTCCTGCACCGGCGCGGTGGAGTCCACCGCCGCCGACGTGCAGGCCGTGCTGGACGAGGTGGCCGCCTCCCGCGTGACCGAGCGGGGCGCCACCCGTGCCGACGACCGCGTCTCCTCCGCCGCCATGGAGGACCGCAAGCGAGAGGGCTACTTCTGATGAGCACCACCCAGCTCCTGCGCCTGGCCACGGCCGGCAGCGTGGACGACGGCAAGTCCACCCTCGTGGGGCGGCTGCTCTACGACACCAAGTCGGTGCTCGCCGACCAGATCGACGCCGTCACCCGCGCGTCGGTGGACAAGGGGCTGACCACCCCGGACCTGTCGCTGCTGGTGGACGGCCTGCGCGCCGAGCGCGAGCAGGGCATCACCATCGACGTGGCCTACCGCTACTTCGCCACGCCCGCGCGGTCGTTCGTGCTGGCCGACACCCCCGGCCACGTGCAGTACACCCGTAACACCGTCTCCGGC
This sequence comes from Rhodococcus sp. Z13_19A, assembly GCF_058133575.1. Taxonomy (NCBI): domain Bacteria; kingdom Bacillati; phylum Actinomycetota; class Actinomycetes; order Mycobacteriales; family Nocardiaceae; genus Rhodococcus; species Rhodococcus sp. Z13_19A. Next base: position 420,072 of record NZ_JBYUNN010000004.1, on the reverse strand, counting down.
GCCTCCACCGCGCAGCTGGTGATCCTGCTGGTGGACGCACGCAAGGGGGTCATCTCCCAGACTCGCCGCCACGCGGCCGTGCTGGCGCTGCTGGGCGTGCCGCGGCTGCTGCTGGCGGTCAACAAGATCGACCTGGTGGCCGACGCCGCCACGGTGTACGCCGAGATCTCCGCCGAGTTCACCGCCCTCACCCGGGCGCTGGGCTGGTCCGAGGACGCGGTGCAGACCATCCCGGTCTCGGCCCTCAACGGCGACAACGTGGTCAACCGCTCCGAGCACACCCCCTACTACGACGGTCCCACCCTGGTCGAGCACCTCGAGCAGGTGCCGGTGGACGCCGAGCCGCACCGGGTGGGCCTGCGGATGCCGGTGCAGTACGTGATCCGGCCCCGCACCGCGGAGCACCCCGACTACCGCGGCTTCGCCGGGCAGGTCGCCGCCGGCACCGTCTCCCCCGGCGACGAGGTGGTCGTGCTGCCCTCGGGGGTGCGCACCACCGTGCTGCGCGTGGACACCCCGGACGGCGAGCTGGCCACCGCCGAGGTCGGGCGCAGCGTCACGCTGGTGCTGGCCGAGGAGGTCGACGCCTCCCGCGGTGACCTCATCGCCTCCCCCGCCGACGCCCCGGTCCCGGTCTCCGAGCTGGAGGCGACGGTGTGCTGGCTGGCCGAGGCGCCGCTGCGCCCGGGAGCACGGCTGCTGATCAAGCACGGCACCCGCACCACCCAGGCCATCGTCTCGACCATCGTGGAGCGCTTCGACGAGCAGGCGCTGTCCGCGGTGCCCACCCCGGACACCCTGGCGCTGAACGAGATCGGCCGCGTCAGCATCCGCACCGCGGAGCCGCTGGCGGTGGACGACTACGCGCTGAACCGGCGCACCGGCAGCTTCCTGCTCATCGACCCCGCCCAGGGCAACACCCTGGCCGCGGGCCTGGTGGGCGACGCGCTGTCCAAGGTCGAGCTGAACGCCACCCTGGTCTAACCCGCCCTGGTCTGACCCGCCCTGATCTGACCCGCCCTGGTGAGCCGCTCGGGGCAGGCGTCCTGGCGCACCCGTCGTAGGGTCACCACCATGACGTCTGCCGCCACCGAGCTGGTGCACCTGGAGATCGCGGCGGGAGTGGCCACCCTCACCCTGGACTCCCCCGCCAACCGCAACGCGCTGTCCACCCAGCTGCGCGAGGAGCTGCTCCGCCACCTGCGCGACTGCGCGCAGGACACCGAGGTGCGGGTGCTGGTGCTCACCCACACCGGCACCGTGTTCTGCTCCGGGATGGACCTGCGCGAGGCCGAGGGCGCCGCCCCTGACGAGCAGGGCGTCAACGAGTTCCCGGAGATCCTGCAGACCATCTGGCAGCACCCCAAGCCGGTGATCGCGCGGGTGGCCGGGACCGCCCGGGCCGGCGGCATCGGCATCATCGCCGCCTGCGACCTGGCGGTGGCCGGGGCCTCCACCACGTTCGCGTTCAGCGAGGTGCGCATCGGGGTGGTGCCCGCGGTCATCTCCGTCACCGTGCTGCCCCGGGTGCAGCCCCGCGCCGCCCAGGAGCTGTTCCTCACCGGGGAGACCTTCGACGCCGAGCGGGCCGCGCAGATCGGGCTGCTCACCGCCGCGGTGCCCGACGACGACCTCGACGCGGCCGTCGCCCGCTACGTCGCCGCGCTGGCCAAGGGCGGACCCCGGGCGCTGGCCGCCACCAAGGTGATGCTCAGCGCCCGCAACGGCCACATGGCCGAGGAGTTCAGCGAGAAGTCCACGCTGTCAGCGTCCTTCTTCGCCTCCGAGGAGGCCCAGGAGGGCATGGCCGCCTTCGGCGAGAAGCGCCCGCCGGCCTGGGTGCCGAGCGATGGCTGAGGCCGCCACCGTCCGGGTGGACGCCTGGCTGTGGGCGGTGCGCATCACCAAGACCCGCTCGCTGGCCGCGGCGCAGTGCAAGGGCGGGCACGTCCGGGTGAACGGGTCCTCGGCCAAGCCGGCCCAGCTGGTCAAGCCCGGCGACGAGGTACGGGTCCGCGCGGGCGGGCTGGAGCGGATCCTGGTGGTCCGCCGCTGCATCAACAAGCGGGTCAGTGCCACCGTCGCCGCCGAGTGCCTCACCGACAACAGCCCCCCGCCGCCGCCCAAGGAGCTGGCGGCCCCGCCGCTGCAGCGCGACCGCGGCGCGGGGCGGCCGACCAAGCGGGACCGCCGGCTGATCGACCGCCTCCGCGAGCGCGGCTGGCAGCCGCCGGAGGAGTAGGCACTCCCCCGGCGGCCCCACGGCAGCCAAGCGGGCTAGCGGGCTAGCGGGCTAGCGGGAGACGAGCAGTCCGCGGCTGCGCAGCACCCGGCGCTCCAGCGGCGCGAAGATCAGCACGTCGATGGCCACCCCGACGATGAGGATCATGATGATCGCCACCACCACCAGGCTCAGGTCGCTCAGCTCGCGGCCCTGGTTGAGCATCTGGCCGAGGCTGCGCCCCAGCGCCGGCGAGTAGGAGATGATCTCCGCCGCCATCAGCGAGCGCCAGGAGAACGCCCACCCCTGCTTGAGGCCCGCGATGAAGCCGGGCAGCGACGCCGGCAGCAGCACGTACCGGATCTGCTGCAGCCAGTTGGCCCCCAGCACCGTGCCCACCCGGGCGTACAGCGGAGGTACCTGGTCGAGCCCGGCCACCAGCCCGTTGGCGATGGACGGCACCGCGCCCAGCACGATGACGAAGTACATCGCTCCCGGGGTGAGGCCGATGAGGATGATCGCCGCGGGCACCCAGGCCACCGACGGCAGGCTCTGCAGCCCGCTGACGATCGGCCCGATGGCGGTGCGCACCAGCGGGACGCGGGCGATGAGCAGTCCCAGCGGTGCACCGATCACCACCGCGATGGCGAAGCCGACGATGCCGCGGCGGACGCTGTTGTACACCGACTCCCAGGCGGCGCCGGAGCTCCACTCCGTCCGGAAGGTCTCCCAGACGTCGGTGGGGGACGGGGTGTTGTAGGCCGCCGAGCCGGTGCGGGTGCTGGCGTAGAGCTGCCAGACGAGCAGCACCAGCGCCACGGCGACCACTGGGGGGAGCACGGAGCGGCGCAGGCGCTGGCCCCAGCCGTGCTTGACGGTCACCTCGGTGGAGAGGGCGTCCAGGCCCGCCTCCACCGATCCCGTGTCAGGTGCCTCGGTTCCCGAGGGCTTGACCGATCCTGGCTCAGCGACGCCCATGGCGGATGATCTCCTCTCGCAGCACGGCGGTGATCTCGGTGGACAGCGCCGCCACTGCGGGCGACTCGATGCGCCGCTCCCCGGTGATGTCGACCTCCCACTGCCGGACCACGCGGCCCGGACGCGAGGACATCAGCACCACGCGCTGGCCCAGCCGGACCGCCTCGCGAACGTTGTGCGTCACGAACACGATGGCCACGCCCGTCGCCCGCCAGATGCGGATCAGCTCGTCGTGCAGCACGTCCCTGGTGATGGCGTCGAGCGCAGCGAACGGCTCGTCCATCAGCAGCACGTCGCGCTGCTGGGCCAGGGCCCGGGCCAGGGCCACCCGCTGGCGCATGCCCCCGGACAGCTCGTGCGGCCGCTTGCCGTAGGCGTCGTCCAGGCGGACCAGGTCGAGCAGCCGCCGGGCCTCCTCCTTGGCCTCGGCCCGGCCCACGCCGCGCAGCTTGAGCGCGAGCTCGACGTTGCGCCCGGCGGTGAGCCAGGGGAACAGCGCCGCGTCCTGGAACATCAGCGCCGCCCCGCTGCCCGCCACCTGCAGCGTGCCGGCGGTGGGCCGGTCCAGCCCCGCCACCAGGTTCAGCAGGGTGGACTTGCCGCAGCCGGACGCCCCGAGCAGCGCCACCAGCTCGCCAGGCTGCACGGTGAGCGAGACGTTCTCCAGCACCGGCAGCGGCGAGCCGCGGAAGCTCTTGCTCACCCCGTCGAGCTGCACGGCGGGGTGGGTGGTGCTGCTCACCGGCGGGACCTCCTGGTGGATCTGCGTGCTCGTCACGTCGGGTGCCTCAGCCCTGTCCGAGGCCGGCGTCGCCCAGCGCGGGCTTGCCCTGCTCGGCGAGCAGCGCGTTGAGCAGGCGCAGGTCGTAGATGCCCGTGAGCTCGCCCTGCTTGGTGGTCCCTGCGGTCACCGCGTCGTCGGCCGACTTCTGCAGGCTGGCCGCCAGCGGGTCGTAGGTGAAGTCCAGGTTGGGCCATGCCCGGTCGATGGTCGGCTGCGTGAGTGGCTTGCCGGTGAGCTCGTCGATCTGGTTGTTGGTGTCCTTCTTGGCCGCCTCGCTGTTGGCCGAGATGAACTCCACCGACTCGAGGTTGGCGGCGAGCAGGTCACGCACCGTGCCCGGGTAGCTGTTGAGGAAGTCGGTGCGCACGATCAGCTGGGTGGTGACGAACTTGCCCTCCGGCCACAGCGTCTTCTCGTCCACCAGCACCTTGGCCCCGGCCTCCAGCACCAGCCGCGAGGACCAGGGCTCGGGCAGCCAGGCGCCGTCGATCTTGCCGTCCCGGAACAGCTGCAGGGTGGTGGCGTTCTCGGTGGGGGTGATGGTCACGTCGCCGCCGGAGCTCACCGAGGTCTTCAGGCCGTTCTCGTCCAGCCACGCGCGCAGGGCGACGTCCTGGGTGTTGCCCAGCTGCGGGGTGGCCAGCGTCTTGCCCTTGAGGTCGGCGACGTTGTTGATGCCCTCGCGGACCACCAGCTGCGCACCCCCGGAGGCCGCCCCGGAGACGATGCGCAGCGCCTCGCCCTTGGTCTGGAGGAAGCCGTTGACCGACGGGCTCGGGCCGATGTAGGTGGCGTCGATGGAGCCCGAGCGCAGCGCCTCGATGGCGGCCGGTCCGGCGTTGAACACCTGGGTGCTGAGCTTGGTCGCGCCCAGGTTCTTGGTGAGGAATCCCTCGCTGAGGCCGACCAGGGCCGGGGCGTGGGTGACGTTGGCGAAGAAGCCCAGGCGCAGCTCGGCCGCCTTGGCGGTGGGGTCGGCGGACGGGGCTGAGGCGGCCTCGCCGCTGGAGCCGCAGGCGGCGGTGAGTCCCACCACGGCCAGCAGGGCAGCGGCGACGAGCGCACGGGTTCGGAAGAGCGTCATGACGAAGGGGCTCCAGCTGGGCCAGGGCCGACCGCCCGCAGGACGGGCGGCCGATCACGGGGTGACGGGGTGAGGTGGAGCTAGCGAGCAAGCACAGGTTCGCGCTTGACCAGGTCGACCGGCGGGTGGTCGGGCACGACGGGGCCGCGACCGAGCCAGCAGGTGCCGGCCGCGGCTGCGGCGGCACCGAGAACCAGCACCGGGGTGGGTGCGGAGAGCAGGGCGAGCGCGGAGCCCAGCAGCACACCGGCCACCACTGGTCGGGTGAAGCTGGCCGAGGCCTGCGCCGACAGCCGGGCCCCGACGTAGACGCCGGGCAGCGCGCCGACCAGCAGCGACGCGGTGACACCGAAGTGCACCTCGCCGAGAAGCAGGTGCCCCAGCGCCGCGGCAGCCACCAGCGGGATGGCCTGCACGATGTCGGTACCCACCAGCTGCGCCGGCCGCAGCCGGGGGTAGGCCAGCAGCAGCATCGCGATGATCAGCGACCCCGCTCCCACCGACGTCATGCCGACGGCGACGCCGCCCACCACGCCGATCACCACGGTGCGCACCGGCTTGACCACCAGCGGCCCGGTGGCCCCGGGCGTGCCCGCCCGCCGGTCGAGCACCAGCCGGGCGATGGTGCAGCCGAACGACCCGACGAGCGCCACCCCGATGGCGATCTTCAGGTAGTGCTGCATGTCCGCGGAGTGCCCGATGCTGCCGATGAGCACGGAGCCCAGGAAGCCGGCGGGCACCGCGCCCAGTGCCAGCCACCACACCAGCCCGGTCTGCACCGTCTTGCGGCGAAGGTGCACTGCCGCCCCGACGGGCTTCATGACCAGGCTGGTGACGAGGTCGCTGGAGATGGCGGCCAGCGGCTGCACGCCGAAGACCAGGACGAGCAGCGGAGTGAGCAACGCGCCCCCGCCCATTCCGGTGAGGCCGACCAGGAGGCCGACGACGAGACCGGCGACGGAGAGCGAGGGATCTATGGGCATGCGAGGAGCCTCTGCTGCTCAGCTGGCCGCACGGGCGCAGCAGTCGTTCGAGCGACGGTGCCGCGCGAGCGGCGGGTGGTGCTAGCGAACCGTCGGACAACCGCTGCTGGGCAGGCGCATCAGGTCCACGTGCAGGCGGCGCACCAGCACGGGTCGCGCGGGCAGCGCGACGTTGACAGACCTGGACACCACCTCAGTCTGGCATTGTTGACCGCAAGCGTCAACAAATGGGTGGGGCAAGATCAGGGCATGCAGATCACCGCCAAGTCCGACTACGCGCTGCGCGCCATGTGCGTGCTCGCCGTGGCCGAGGAGGGCGTGGTGGTGAAGGCCGCCGACATCGCCGCAGCGCAGGACATCCCGCCCAACTTCCTGGACGCCATCCTGGTGCAGCTGCGCCGCGGCGGGATGGTGGTCAGCCGTCGTGGTCCCGGCGGAGGGCACCAGCTGGCGCGCCCGGCGTGGGCGATCACCCTGGCGGACGTGGTGCGGGTGATCGACGGCCCGCTCACGCTGATCCACGGGGAGCGTCCGGAGGCGATGTCGCACCCCGCACCGGCGACGCACCTGCAGGACGTGTGGGTGGCGGTGCGCGCGGCGCTGCGCGGGATCATGGAGGAGACGACGCTGCGGCAGGTGGTCACCGGGGACCTGCCCGCACCGGTCACCGCGCTGGGCACTGACCACCGCTCGTGGACGTCGGTGTGGCCGCCACCGGAGACGGACCTGCCCGAGCAGCAGTCCGAGGCGTAGCGGCTACCAGACGCTGACGAGCCAGGCGAGCAGCACCAGCACCAGCAGCGCGACGAGGGCGGCGTTGATACGGGCGGCAGGGCTCAGCCGGAGCTTCTTCACCTGGTCGAGCCTAGTCGTCGCCGTTGCGCGCCCACTCCGGCCCGGGCGGGTCGTCCAGCGTGTCGGTGCGGGTGCCGATCTTGTCCGCCACCAGGCCGCCCACGCGGTCGAGCGCCACCGCCGCGGCGCCGCACAGCGGCAGCGCCACCAGCATCATCACGGTGATCTGCGCCGCGAAGGGCAGCCCGACGACCCAGAGCTCGGCCGCGTCCCACCATCTCGCCAACGTGTTCACCCCAGCAACGGTAGTCGCCCCTCGTTAGGGTGAGCCCCATGTTTGCCGTCTACGCATCCGAGCCCAATCCCGACAACCCCCTCGCGTCCCTGCGCGTGGGCGAGCGGGAGGCCCCCGTCGCTCCGGAGGGCTGGGTGGAGGTCAACGTCCGCGCCGCCAGCATCAACATGCACGACCTGTGGACCCTGCGGGGGGTGGGCATCAAGCCCGACCAGTTCCCGATGACCCTGGGCTGCGACGGCGCCGGCACCCTGGACGACGGCACCGAGGTGGTGCTGCACTCGGTCATCGCCAGCGACGACTGGATGGGCGACGAGACGCTCGACCCCCGACGCACCCTGCTCACCGAGAAGCACCAGGGCACGTTCGCGGACAAGGTCATCGTGCCGCGGCGCAACGTGCTGCCCAAGCCAGCCGACCTGTCCTTCGCCCAGGCCGCCTGCATGGGCACCGCCTGGCTGACCGCCTACCGCATGCTGTTCGTGAAGTCGGGCCTGCGCCCGGGCCAGACCATGCTGGTGCAGGGCGCCTCGGGCGGGGTGTCCACCGCGCTCGTCCAGCTGGGCCGCGCGGCAGGCCTGCGGGTGTGGGTGACCGGACGCAGCGAGGACAAGCGGGCGCTGGCCACCGCGCTGGGTGCGCACGAGACCTTCGAGTCGGGCGCGCGGCTGCCGGAGAAGGTGGACGGCGTGTTCGAGACGGTGGGCAAGGCCACTTGGGGACACTCGGTGCGCTCGCTCAAGCCGGGTGGGGTCATCGTGGTCTCCGGCTCCACCAGCGGCCCGGACGCCGACGCCGAGCTGCAGCGGGTCTTCTTCCTCCAGCTGCGGGTCGTCGGCTCCACCATGGGCACCCGTGACGAGCTGCAGGACCTGCTGGCGTTCTGCGCGCTCACCGGCATCAGCCCGGAGATCGGGCTGGAGCTGCCGATGGAGCAGGCCGAGCAGGGGTTGCGGGCGATGCTCGACGGCGACACCGCGGGAAAGATCGTGCTCACTCGCTAGATCGTGATCCGGCGCACCCGGAGGGCGCACAAGCCCACAGGTGGCTCCTGGTGGGGAAGGATGCAGGAATGTCAGCACCGCCGACACCGCCAGGAACCCCGCCGCCCGGGATGGTGACCTCCCCGGTCCGCAGCCAGTTCCCCCCGATCGCCGACTACGCCTTCCTGTCGGACTGCGAGAACACCTGCCTCATCGCGCCGAACGGGTCGGTGGAGTGGATGTGCCTGCCCCGGCCGGACTCCCCCAGCGTCTTCGGGGCGATCCTCGATCGCGGCGCCGGGCACTTCCGGCTCGGCCCGTACGGGGTGAGCGTCCCGGCCGCGCGCCGCTACCTGCCCGGCAGTCTCATGGTGGAGACCACCTGGCAGACCGAGACGGGCTGGATCATCGTGCGCGACGCGCTGGTGATGGGGCCCTGGCACAACACCGACGAGCGGTCGCGGACGCACAAGCGCACCCCCAGCGACTGGGACGCCGAGCACATCCTGCTGCGGACGGTGCGCTGCGTCAGCGGCACGGTGGAGCTGGAGCTGAGCTGCGAGCCGGCCTACGACTACCACCGCCGGGACCTCACCTGGGAGTACTCCGGCCCGGTGTACGGCGAGGCGGTGGCCCGGTGCACCGAGCCCGCCGACGGCAAGGCCGAGCGGCGCGACACCTTCCCCGACCTCCGGCTGACCACCAACCTGCGCCTGGGCCTGGAGGGCCGCGAGGCCCGCGCCCGGACCCGGCTGCACGAGGGCGACGACGTGTTCGTGGCGCTGTCGTGGTCGGAGCTGCCGGTGCCGCAGGACTACGCCGAGGCCGCGGACAAGATGTGGAAGACCGGCGAGTGCTGGCGGCAGTGGATCGCCGCCGGCAGCTTCCCCGACCACCCGTGGCGCAGCTTCCTGCAGCAGAGCGCGCTGGCGCTGAAGGGACTGACCTACTCCCCCACCGGAGCCCTGCTGGCCGCCTCCACCACCTCGCTTCCGGAGACCGCCGGCGGGGAGCGCAACTGGGACTACCGCTACGCCTGGGTGCGCGACTCCACCTTCGCGCTGTGGGGGCTGTACACCCTGGGCCTGGACCGTGAGGCCAACGACTTCTTCGCCTTCATCGCCGACGTCTCCAGCGCCACCAACGGCTCGCCGCACCCGCTGCAGGTGATGTACGCCGTGGGCGGGGAGCGGGAGCTGGTGGAGAGCGAGCTCGACCACCTGTCCGGCTACGGCGGGGCGCGGCCGGTGCGCATCGGCAACGGCGCGTACAACCAGCGCCAGCACGACATCTGGGGCTCCGTGCTGGACTCGGTGTACCTGCACACCCGCTCCCGCGAGCACGTGCCCGAGCAGCTGTGGCCGCTGCTCAAGGCGCAGGTGGAGCAGGCGATCGAGCACTGGCGCGAGCCCGACCGCGGCATCTGGGAGGTGCGCGGCGAGCCGCAGCACTTCGTGTCGTCCAAGCTGATGTGCTGGGTGGCGCTGGACCGCGGGGTGCGGCTGGCCAAGCTGCACGGCGAGGACTCCTACGCGGAGAAGTGGGCCCGCGTCGCCCAGGAGATCCACGACGACGTCACCACGCACGGGGTGGACGAGCGCGGCGCCTTCGTGCAGCGCTACGGCTCCGACGACCTGGACGCCTCGCTGCTGCTGGTGCCGCTGCTGCGGTTCCTGCCCGCCGACGACCCTCGGGTGCGCACCACGGTGCTGGCCATCGCCGAGGAGCTCACCGAGGACGGGCTGGTGCTGCGGTACAAGACCGACGCCACCGACGACGGCCTGGAGGGCGAGGAGGGCACGTTCACCATCTGCTCGTTCTGGCTGGTGTCGGCGCTGGTGGAGATCGGTGAGCTCAAGCGGGCCCGGCACCTGTGCGAGCGGCTGCTCTCCTACGCCAGCGCGCTGCAGCTCTACGCCGAGGAGATCGACCCCAAGACCGGGCGCCACATGGGCAACTTCCCGCAGGCCTTCACCCACCTGGCGCTGATCAACGCCGTGGTGCACGTGATCCGGGCGGAGCAGGAGGACGGCGGCAGCTTCCAGCCCGCGCACAGTGGACCGTAGCCGCAGCCCTAGTGCAGTCCAGCCGCCACCGCGCGCACCACGTCGGCGGCGGGGACCGCCCGCGCGAGCGAGTGCCGCTCCCCCGCCCACAGCGCGACCGCGGACTCGTCGCCCGCGGCGGCGGAGGCGGCGCGGATCGGCTGCGACGCTCGGTTGAGGTGCGGGTACAGCGCGGGCGCGCCGTCGGTCAGCTCGTCCAGCAGCTTGTTGCGGATGCCCCGCGCGGGCCGGCCGGAGAACGCCCGCGTCACTGCGGTCGGCCGCTCCGACGCCAGCGCCGCGCGGTGCGGGACTGAGGTGCCCGACTCCGGGCAGAGCAGGAACGCCGTGCCCAGCTGGGCCGCCCGTGCCCCGGCCGAGAGCACCTGCGCCACCGCCGCGGCGTCGGCCAGTCCCCCGGCAGCCACCAGCGGCAGGTCGGTCACCGACTGCACCAGCCCCAGCAGCTGGAGCAGCGGCACCTGCTGGTCGGGGTCGTCCAGGGCGTTGGTGAAGCAGCCGCGGTGCCCGCCCGCCTCCGGCCCCTGCACCACCAGTGCGTCCAGGCCCGACTCCGCCGCCAGCCGCGCCTCGGCGCGGCTGGTCACCGTCGTCCACACCTCGGTGCCCAGCGCGTGCAGCTCCTGCACCACCTCCCGCGGCGGCGCGCCGAAGTGGAAGGTGACCAGCAATACCGGGTGCGCCACCAGCCAGTCGATCTTGGCCCGCCAGTGGTCGTCGTCCCACGCCGCCTCGCCGCGGCGCACGCCGTAGCGCTGCGCCCACGTCTCCAGCGTGGCCAGGTGCCGGTCCAGGGCCGCCCGCCCGTCCGCGTCCAGGGTGGGCTCGGCGGTGGGCAGGAAGAGGTTCACCCCGAACACGCCGTTCGCACCGATGGCGGGACGCAGCGCCTGCACCCGCTCGCCCATCGCGTCCACCGACAGGTTGGCCCCAGCCAGCACGCCGAGGCCGCCGGCGGTGGAGACGGCCGCGGCCAGCTGCACCGTGCTGGGCCCGCCGGCCATCGGCGCTCCGATGATGGGGACCGGCAGACGCTCCAGCAGCGGCGACACGGGGCTACTTCTTCTTGTCCCCGCTGTTGGAGGGCGAGTCAGACGACAGCGCGGCGACGAAGGCCTCCTGGGGCACCTCCACGCGCCCCACCGTCTTCATCCGCTTCTTGCCCTCCTTCTGCTTCTCCAGCAGCTTGCGCTTGCGGCTGATGTCACCGCCGTAGCACTTGGCGAGCACGTCCTTGCGGATGGCGCGGATGTTCTCGCGGGAGATGATCTTGGACCCGATCGCGGCCTGGATGGGCACCTCGAACTGCTGGCGCGGGATCAGCTCGCGCAGCTTGGAGGTCATCTTGTTGCCGTAGGCGTAGGCGGCGTCGCGGTGCACGATCGCGGAGAACGCGTCCACCGCCTCGCCCTGCAGCAGGATGTCCACCTTCACCAGGTCGGCGGCCTGCTCGCCGGACTCCTCGTAGTCCATGCTGGCGTAGCCCTTGGTGCGCGACTTCAGCGAGTCGAAGAAGTCGAACATGATCTCACCCATGGGCAGCGTGTACCGCAGCTCCACCCGGGTCTCGGACAGGTAGTCCATCCCGCGCAGCTCGCCGCGGCGGGTCTGGCACAGCTCCATGATGGCGCCGATGTACTCCGACGGGCTGATGATCGTGCACTTCACCATCGGCTCGAAGACGTTGCGCACCTTGCCCTCGGGCCAGTACGACGGGTTGGTCACCTCGTGCGGGGTGCCGTCCTCCAGCTCCACCCGGTACACCACGTTGGGCGCGGTGGAGATGAGGTCGAGGTTGAACTCCCGCTCCAGGCGGTCGCGGGTGATCTCCATGTGCAGCAGGCCCAGGAAGCCGCAGCGGAAGCCGAAGCCCAGCGCCACCGACGTCTCCGGCTCGTAGGTGAGCGCGGCGTCGTTGAGCTGCAGCTTGTCCAGCGCGTCGCGCAGCACGGGGTAGTCGGAGCCGTCCATCGGGTACAGCCCGGAGTAGACCATCGGCTTGGGGTCGCGGTAGCCGACCAGCGGCTCGGTGGCGCCCTTGCGGGTGGTGGTCACCGTGTCACCCACGCGGGACAGCCGGACGTCCTTGACGCCGGTGATGAGGTAGCCCACCTCGCCCACCCCGAGGCCCTGGCTGGGCTTGGGCTCCGGGGAGATGATGCCGACCTCGAGCGCCTCGTGGGTGCTGCCGGTGGACATCATGGTGATCTTCTCGTGCGGCAGGATCCGACCGTCCACCACGCGCACGTAGGTGACCACGCCGCGGTAGGCGTCGTAGACGGAGTCGAAGATCATCGCCCGTGCCGGGCCGTCGGCGTTGCCCACCGGCGGCGGCACCAGCTTGACGATCTCGTTGAGCAGCTCCGACACGCCCGCGCCGGTCTTGCCGGACACGCGCAGCACGTCGTCGGGCTCGCACCCGACGATGCCGGCGATCTCCTTGGCGTAGCGGTCCGGGTCGGCCGCGGGCAGGTCGATCTTGTTCAGCACCGGGATGATGGTGAGGTTCTTGTCCATCGCCAGGTACAGGTTGGCCAGCGTCTGCGCCTCGATGCCCTGGGCGGCGTCCACCAGCAGCACCGCGCCCTCGCAGGCCTCCAGCGCCCGGCTCACCTCGTAGGTGAAGTCCACGTGGCCGGGGGTGTCGATGAGGTGCAGCACGTGCTCGGTCTCTGGACCGTCCACGCCCGGCGCCACCCACGGCAGCCGCACGTTCTGCGCCTTGATGGTGATGCCGCGCTCACGCTCGATGTCCATGCGGTCCAGGTACTGGGCCCGCATGGCGCGTGGGTCGACCACCCCGGTGAGCTGCAGGATGCGGTCGGCCAGGGTGGACTTCCCGTGGTCGATGTGCGCGATGATGCTGAAGTTGCGAATGCGCTCAGGCGGGGTGAACGTCGTGTCGGCGAAGCTGGAAATGAGACACTCCCTGGTCCAGGTGGTGGCGGCTTGGCTCCATGGTCCCATGCGCGCGGCCCGTCCCGAGCACGCCGGAGGTGTTCGCCGGTGCGGCGTCCCTCAGACGGGTCTCCCCGCGGGGTCGTAAGGTCGGGCCCCGTGGCGAGCATCTGGAAGTCCGTGGCACGGCAGGTCGGCAGGCTCGCGGTGCGGGAGGGCCCCCGGCTGCTGCGGCGGCTGCAGAGCTCCCGCGCCCCGCTCCCGGCCCCCACCGGTGTGGCCGGCCGGCCCGTCGCCACCCGCACGGTCCCCACCGCACAACGTGCCCGCACCATCAGCTACTCCCCCTCCCTGGACGGCCAGGCCGACCCGGGTGAGGTGGTCTGGACCTGGGTCGCCTACGAGGAGGACGCGCACCAGGGCAAGGACCGCCCGGTGCTGGTGGTCGGCCGCGAGGGCCCCGGCGTGCTGCTGGGGCTGATGCTCTCCAGCCAGAGCCACCGGGACGGCCAACCGGGGTGGCTGTCGCTGGGCACCGGCTCGTGGGACGCCGAGGGACGGCCCAGCTGGGTGCGCCTGGACCGGGTGCTCGACGTCCCCGAGGAGGGCATTCGCCGGGAGGGCGCCGTGATGGCCCGCCAGGACTTCGACGTGGTGGCCGCCCGGCTGCGGGCCGACCACGGCTGGCGCTAGAACGAGCCGGCGATCTTCCAGGACAGGCTCAGCGCCAGCAGCCCCGCGACCACCAGGAACACCCGGCGGACGAAGGCCGAGCCCAGCTTGATGGCCAGCCGCGCGCCGAGCGTGGCGCCGGCCAGGTTGCCCACCGCCATGCAGCCGCCCACGCCCCACACCACCAGCCCGTGCGGGGCGAAGTAGGCCAGGGCCCCGAGGTTGGTGGCCACGTTGGCCAGCTTGGCCGTGGCCGAGGCGGCCAGGAAGGCGTAGCCGATCCAGCCGACCAGCACGAAGACCAGGAACGAGCCGGTGCCCGGGCCGGCCAGGCCGTCGTAGGCGCCGATCAGCGCTCCGGCCACCATCATCGCCACCACCCGGGCGCGGCCGTGGAAGCGGTGGTTCTCCTCCACCCCCAGCGACGGGCGGGCCAGCGTGTAGGCGCCCACCACCACGATGGCCACCAGCACCACCACGTTGAGCGCCGTGGCGGGCAGGGCGGTGGCGAACGCGGCGCCGCCCACCGAGCCGGCCGCGGCCGCTGCAGCCATCAGTCCGGCGGCCCGCCAGTCCATCGGGGTGCGCCGGGCGTAGGTGATGGTGGCCGCCGAGGTGCCCACCACCGACGACACCTTGTTGGTGGCCACCGCCAGCACCGAGGCCCCGGGCAGCAGGAGCAGCAGGGCGGGCAGCTGGATGAGCCCACCCCCACCGACCACCGCGTCCACCGCGCCGGCGACGAACGCGGCCAGCACCAGCAGCAGCAGCGCGGAGACGCTGATGCCCGCGAATCCTGGCCAGGTCAGCGTCGTGTCCACGGCTGCGCACGCTATCGCCCGCACCGCGGTTTGAGGATCCGGGTGCACCACTGATAACCTTCGTGGTCGGCGCATGTTTGACCTGCGCAGCTGATCTTTCCCACACTCGACTGAACTAGAGGGCGAAACGCGTGGCCAACATCAAGTCCCAGGTGAAGCGGATCCGCACCAACGAGCGGCAGCGACTGCGCAACCAGTCGGTGAAGTCCTCGCTGCGCACCGCGATCCGTCACTTCCGTGAGGCGGCCGCGAGCGGCAACAAGGAGCAGGCCGCCGAGGCCCTGCAGGTTGCCTCCCGCAAGCTGGACAAGGCGGCCAGCAAGGGCGTCATCCACGCCAACCAGGCAGCGAACAAGAAGTCGGCGATGGCCCAGGCGGCCAACAAGATCGACGCCTGACTCGCTCCACCCGAACACCGCTCCACCACGCAGAGCCGCCCAGGTCGTCACGACCGGGCGGCTTTCTGCGTGCACGGGCACTCAGCGGCGGTGCAGCTCGACGACAGCCAGCACGGCCCGCTCCACGGCGTAGTCGTTGTCGGCCGCGGCACCCTTGACGTCGGCGTTGAGCCGGGCCACCACCTGCAGCGCCTCGCCCAGCGCCTGCGCCGACCACCCGCGCGACTGTGCGACGGCCTTCTTCACCTTCCACGGTGGCATGCCCAGCTGACCGGCCAGCCGGAACGGGTCGCCCCCGGCCGAGGCGCTCACCCGGGCGATGGTGCGCACCGCGTCGGCCAGGGCGTCGGCCAGCAGCACGTGCGGGACCCCCAGCTGGGTGGCCCAGCGCAGCGACTCCAGGGCAGCGGCCCGGTTGCCGGCCACCGCCTTCTCCGCCACGTCGAACCCGGTGACCTCCGCCCGCCCGCGGTGGTAGCGGTGCACCGCGGCCACGTCGATGGGGCCTGCGGTGTCCGCGACCAGCTGCGAGCAGGCCGCCGACAGCTCGCGCAGGTCTGACCCGACGGCCTCCAGCAGCGCCGTCACCGCGTCCGCGGTGGGCTTGGCGCCCGCGCCGCGCAGCTCGGCGCGGACGAAGTCGGCCAGCTCGGCCGCCCGGGTGATCTTGGCGGCGGCGTGCACCTGGGCGCCGGCCTTGCGCAACGTGTCCACCATCGCCTTGGACCGGCCGCCTCCGGCGTGCACCACCACCAGGACCACGCCCTCGGGCAGGTCGGTGGCGGCACTGAGGATGAGGGCCACCGCGTCCTTTCCCGCCTCCTGGGCAGCCTCCAGCACGAGGATCCGGGCCTCGGCGAACAGCGAGGGGCTGAGCATCTCCGCCAGCTCGGGGCCGGACACCGCACCCGCGCGCACCTTCTGCACGTCCGCCGCCGGGTCGGCCAGGCGGGCGTGGGTGACGATGCCCTCCACGGCCCGGTCGACCAGCAGCTCCTCGTCGCCGAGCACCAGGTGCAGGCGCTGCTGCTCGGTGCCGCTCGCCGGGTCCTGCGCCGTGTGCTGTGCTGCCCTCGCCATGCCTCAGATCGTCCCACGACGCCCGGACACCGCGGCCGAGCCGGCTGCCAAACCGGTCCAAAACCCTGCTTTACCTGGGCTTTGTGTGACTCGACAGACATCGAACCAGGGTGCTTACTCACGCGAAGCATGTATATAGTTGTTTTTAGCACGCATATTCGATCACTTGTGGGGACTTAGTGTCAGTGTCACGCGCCACCGTCGAGGCCCTAGTCGACGAGATCATGCACTTTGGCAGGGCGCTGCGGATCAGCCTCTCCAACGCCGACGACGGCCCCTTGCCGTTGCCGCTGGAGGGCGTGCTGCAGGTGCTCGCCAACAACGGCGAGTGCCGGCAGAACGAGCTGGCCGCGAACCTGTGCATCAGCCAGTCCGCCCTCAGCCGCCAAGTATCTGAGCTGGTGGAGCTGGGCCTGGTGTCCCGACAACCCGACCCGGCCGATGGACGCGCCTCCCGCGTCCAGGCCACCGCCGAGGGACTGGCCCTGCTGGCCAGCTCGCGCTCCCGCCGAGCCGTGCGACTGCGCGAGCTGCTCGGCGAGTGGGAGCAGGACGACGCCGCCAGCGCGGTCGCCTCCCTCGGCCAGCTCACCGAGACCTTCCTGAACGACGCACTTCCCTCCGAACCCACCCGTCGGAGCAGCAACAACACCCGATTGGGGGCACACGCATGACCACCACCACCGTGGACCGTCCGCTCGACGACGAGCCGGAGGCCATGACCCACCGCCAGATCCTCGAAGCGCTGCTGGGTCTGCTCGCGGCGCTGTTCACCGCGCTGCTGAGCACCACCATCGTGGCCACCGCGCTGCCCACCATCATCGGTGACCTGAACGGCTCGCAGACCGCCTATGCCTGGGTGATCACCACCGCGCTGCTGGCGAACGCGGCGTCCACCCCGATCTGGGGCAAGCTCGCGGACCTGTTCAACAAGAAGGTGCTCGTGCAGAGCGCCATCATCATCTTCGTCATCGGCTCGATCATCGCCGGCATGTCGCACAACGTGCCGCTGCTGCTGGTGGCCCGCGTCATCCAGGGCATCGGCATGGGTGGTCTGACCGCCCTGGTGGTCGCCATCATCGGCACCATCGTCTCCCCGCGCGAGCGGGGCCGGTACTCCGGCTACATGGGCGCGGTGATGGCCGTGGCCATGACCGGTGGCCCCGTGCTCGGTGGCGTCATCGTGGACAGCCCGCTGGGCTGGCGCTGGTGCTTCTACGTGTGCGTCCCGCTGGCCGTGATCGCGCTGGTGCTGCTGCAGCGCACCCTGCACATCCGCACGGTGCGCCAGGACAACGTGTCCATCGACTGGCTGGGCGCCACCCTGCTCACCGCCGGTGTGTCCGTGCTGCTGATCTGGGTCTCCTTCGCGGGCAAGGCCGGCTACTACGGCTGGATGTCCACCGAGACCGTGCTCTACGTCCTGGGCGGCCTGGCGCTGCTGGCGGCCACCGTGGTCGTCGAGTCCAAGGTGTCCTCGCCGATCATCCCGCTGAAGATCATCACCGAGAAGACCACCGGGCTGGCGATCATCGCCTCCATCGCCGTCGGCGTCGGCATGTTCGGTGCCACCACCTTCCTGGGCCAGTACTTCCAGACCTCGCGCGGCTACAGCCCCACGGCAGCGGGTCTGCTCACCATCCCCATGGTGGTCGGCATGCTGGTCGGCTCGGTCGGCTCCGGCCAGCTGATCTCCAAGTTCGGCAAGTGGAAGGCCTTCGTGGTCAGCGGTGCCGCGCTGATGGTCGCCGGCTTCGCCCTGCTGGGCACCCTGGACCACACCACCAACCTGGTGCTGGTCAGCGCGTACATCGCCATCGTCGGCTTCGGCATGGGCATGCTGATGCAGAACTTGGTGCTCGCCGTGCAGAACACCGTGAGCGTCAAGAACATCGGTGCCGCGTCCGGCTCGGTCGCCTTCTTCCGCACCTTCGGTGGCGCGATCGGCGTGTCGGTGATGGGCTCCATCCTGGCCACCCGCGTGGCCGACCTCTCCGCGGAGGGCTTCGCACAGCTGGGCATCAACTCCGGCGGCAGCACGGCCGGGTCCAACTTGAACGTGGGCGCCCTGCCTGCTCCCGTCCAGGAGGTCATCCGCGCCGCCTACGGTGACGCGACCGGCCGGATCTTCCTGATCGCCGCCGTGATCGCGCTGGTCACGCTGGCGTGTGTGGCTGTCCTGCCAAACACGCCGCTGCGCACCACCATCGACCTGGTGCAGGACGACCCCGAGGCGGTGCCCGCCGAGGAGCTGCCCAGCGACAAGCCAGCCGGCAAGGACGGTGCGGTCACCTCCGGTGCCGCCGCTGGTGCCACCACCGGCGTCTCGGCCGGCACCGACGCCGGAGCTGGTGCGGGCAAGCACCGGGCCGACAACAGCTAGTCCGCTCCACCAGGAGGGCCCCGCAGCACTGCGCTGCGGGGCCTTCCCGTGTCTGCGGGCTCGGCTCCTGACCCAGGCCCTCCCGAGCCCCGGGGGTGACAGGACCCTCGGTGTGCGCTGCGACGCGGCCTAGCCTGGCGGTGCGAGCGAGACGACGATTCGCCTAGGTACACAGAGGAGAAACGACTGTGACTCTTGTCGGCATCATCGGCGCGGGCCAGGTGGGGAGCACGCTTGCCCGTGCGGCGATCGCGGCGGGCTACGACGTCGTCATCGCCAACTCGCGGGGACCCGAGACCTTGACGGGTCTGCTCAGCCAGCTGGGCCCGCAGGCACGCGCCGCGCACACCGCCGATGCTGCAGCGGCCGCCGACTTCGCGGTCACCGCCTACCCGTACACGCCCGCCGACACGCCGCCGCTCGAGGAGCTCGCGGGCAAGGTCGTCATCGACAACAACAACTACATGGCCTGGCGGGACGGGAGCTTTCCCGAGGTGGACTCCGGCCGCAGGACGATTCACGAGCTGCGTCAGGAGCAGCTGCCCGCCTCGAAGGTCGCCAAGGCGTTCACCCACGTCCAGTTCCACCCGCGCTCCCCCGTCCGCGTCCCCAGCGACACGCTGCCTGCCCTGCTCCGGCTGGCCCGACCGGCCGGACACCCCTACCGCAAGGCGCTGGTCGTCTCCAGCGACTACCCCGACGCCGTCGAGCTGGTGACGCGGTTCTACGACGATCTCGGCTTCGACGC
The DNA here is from genome assembly GCF_058133575.1 of Rhodococcus sp. Z13_19A. Lineage (NCBI taxonomy): Bacteria > Bacillati > Actinomycetota > Actinomycetes > Mycobacteriales > Nocardiaceae > Rhodococcus > Rhodococcus sp. Z13_19A. The sequence goes on along the minus strand of NZ_JBYUNN010000004.1, from coordinate 400,883 downwards.
GGTGGACAACAGCCCGCTGAGCGAGTCCTGGCGCAGCGCCCCCGGCACGCCGATGTGGCGCCACCACGTCGACGGACAGAGTCGCGAGGAGCTCGTCCGCAACCTGCAGCGCGCCGAGCGCATCCTCGGCTGAGCAACGAGGGGGCTGACTCCGGCTTCCCGAGCACCGGACCGTCCGGGCTCAGCGGGTGACCAGCGCCGGCCCGGGCAGCAAGGCGATGTCGCCCCGCTGGTCGGTACGGACAGTGGTGGCGCCCTGGCGGGCGAGGTGGTCGAGCACGCCGGCGTTGGGGTGGCCGTAGGTGTTGCCGGTGCCCACGCTGACCACCGCCAGGCGTGGGTGCACCGCGTCCAGGAACTCCGGCACGGAGAAGCGCGAGCCGTGGTGGGGCACCTTGAGCACGTCGGCACGCAGGTCGGCCCCGGAGTGCAGCAGCGCGCTCTGCCCGGACTCCTCCACGTCACCGGTGAGCAGCACCCGTCCCGCTGCCGTCCGCGCCGACAGCACCACGGAATAGTCGTTGAGCTCGGTGCCCTCATCGCCCCCCAGCGCACCGGGCACGCGGCGCACCGGCCCCAGCACGTCCAGCGTGAGCGCCGTCCCCCACTGCAGGGACTGCCCCGCGCTGAGCTGCACCACGGGCACGCCGTGGCGGTCGGCCACCTGCTGCACCTCGCGCAAGGTGCCGGCCGGCAGGTGCAGCGGGCCCAGCGCCACCGCACCCACGCTGCGTCCGGCCAGCACCCCGTCCAGGCCGTCCACGTGGTCGGCGTGCAGGTGGGTGAGCACCACCAGGGGCACCTGCTGCACCCCCAGCCGGTCCAGGCAGCCCGCGACCGCCCGCGCCTCGGGCCCGGCGTCCACCACCACCGCCTGACCCCCGCCGGTGGCCAGCGCCAGCGCGTCGCCCTGCCCGACGTCGCACATCACCATCGCCCAGCCGGGCACCGGCCACCCTGGGTGCAGCACCCGGGTGGGCACCCACACCAGCACCGCGCCGGTGACCGCGGCCAGCAGCACCACCCGCACGGCGTGGCTGCGGACGAGCACCAGCAGCACCACGGTGGCCGCGGCCATGCCCAGCGCACCCGTGGTGCCGCCCGGCACCGCTACCGCCGCCGAGGGCAGCGCCGCACATCGGTGGGCCACCTGCACCAGCCACCACACCGCCGGCCCGGCGAAGCGCACCGCCAGCTCGCCCGCCGGCGTCCAGATCGGCAGCAGCACGGTGGCCAGCACCCCAAGCACGGTGGCCGCCCCCACGGCGGGGGCAGCGAGGATGTTGGCCAGCACGGACACCACGCTCAGCTGCGCAGACAGTCCGGCGATGACGGGTGCGGTGACCGCCTGCGCGGCCAGCGGGACGGCCAGCAGCTCGGCGACCCCCGCGGGCACGCCCCGGCGACGCATCCCGTCGACCCAGCCTGGGGCCAGCAGAACCAGTCCCCCGGTGGCCAGCACCGACAGCGCGAACCCGGCGTCCACCGCCAGCTGCGGCGACACCAGCAGCAGCACCAGCACCGCCCCGGCGAGCGCGGGCAGGGCCCGCTTGCGGCGTCCGGTGACCAGGGCGAGCAAGGCGATGGCGCCCATCACCGCCGCCCGCAGCACGCTGGGCGAGGGCCGGGCCAGCACCACGAAGGCCACCAGGGCCACCGCGGCCAGCACCGCCCGGGTGCGGGGGCTCGCCCCCACCAGCCCGGTGAGCAGCAGCACCGCCCCGCAGACGATGGTGATGTTGGTGCCGGACACCGCGGTGAGGTGCGTCAGCCCAGCCGTGCGGAAGTCGTCCAGCAGCGGCTGCGGCAGCCGGGAGGTGTCCCCCACCACCAGGCCGGGCAGCAGGGCACCGGGCTCGGCGGGCAGCACCCGGGCCGCAGCGTCGCGCAGCTGGGTGCGCAACGCCCCGGCCACCCGCTGCACCCGCGGCGGTTGCCCCACCAGCTCCGGTGGGTCGCTCACCCGCACGGCGCCGACGGTGAGGTCGTTGCGCTGGGGCGGGGCCAGCCGCCCGCTCACCCGTACCTGCTGACCGGGCAGCAGGTGTTCCCAGGAGTCGGCTGGGGCCAGCAGCACCACCGCACCGTGCATCTCGGGGTAGCCCTCAGCGCTGGTCAGCTGGGCACGCACCAGCACCCGCTGCGGGGCGCCGGGGAGGGTGGCGCGCAGCAGCTTGGGGTCGTCGCTCAGCCGCACCTGCAGCTGCGCGCTCTCGCCCCGCTCCGCCGCCGCGGCCAGCGGGTGGACGTCCACCGCGTGGGTCCGCAGCGCGGTGGCGGCGGAGAACCCGGCGGTGACGGCCAGGGCGGCCAGCAGCCCGGCGGCCACGGTGCGCTCGTGGCGGCGCCACACCCACGCGATCCCGCCCAGCGCCAGGGCGGCCACCACCGCTGATGCCTGCCAGCCCGCGAGCAGGCCCAGCAGCACCGCCGCCCAGGCGCAACCAGCGCTGGGCAGCAGCCGGACGTCGAGCCGCTCGGTGGGAGCAGCACTGGTGGTCACACTGTGACCAGCGGCGTCAGCTGGGCCAGCCGCGCCGGGCCGATGCCGCTGACCTCGGAGAGCTGGTCCACGCTGCGGAAGCTGCCGTTCTTGGTGCGCCAGTCCAGGATCGCCTTGGCCATCACCGGGCCCACCCCGGGCAGGTCCTCCAGCTCGGCGGCGCTGGCGGTGTTGAGGTTCACCAACCCGGGTGTGCTGGACGGGTCAACGGCCGGGCCCGCGGAGGAGCCGGCAGACGTGCCGCCGCTGACCGGCGCGCTGCCCGGCGGCGGGACGATGCCCACCAGGATCTGCTGGCCGTCGGTGAGCGGTTGAGCCAGGTTCAGCGCCACCAGGTCGGTGCCGGGCAGCGCCCCACCGGCGCCCGCGAGCGCGTCGGCCACCCGCGCTCCTGGCGCCACCGTGACCAGTCCGGGGTTGCGCACTCGGCCGGCCACGCTCACCACCAGCGTGGTGGGGGCCGCGCTCGCGGCCGGTGCGCTGCTGGGTGCGCCGGCCGCCACCGGGGCCAGCGCCACTGCCGGAGCGGACGGCACCACCTCCGGGACCGGGCGGTCGCGCCACACCCCGACAGCCGCGAGCACCGCTGCCGCGGCGGCCACCGCGGCGAGGGCGAGCGCGCCGTGGCGGCCGGAGTCGACTCGCGCACCCTGCCAGCGGGTGGGCAGCCACTTCTCCCGCCAGCCGCGTGGGGTGGGTAGTGGCTCGTCGTCTGGGGTGGCGGATGGCTCGTCCGAGGCAGCTGGCGTGGTGATGCGCCCGAGCCGGTGGCGGCTGCGCTGGTTCTGCTCACGGGACGGCACGCCTGCTGACGCTAGGGACGCACAGCCCGCTCGGGACCGGTGTCCGAGGCCGCTGTGGACCACCTGCACCGATGTGCACAACCAGCCAGGCGTGCTGCGCTACTGCGCCGGTCGCGCAGGCGAGTCACGTCGCCCGCACCTAACATCACCCAAACACGACAAGGGAATTGAGATGAACATGCGACACCTGGCGGCCTCCTTGGCTGCAGTGGCACTGCTGGCCGCTGGATGCAGCAGCAGTGCGCCCACGGCCCCGTCGCCGACCACCGAGGCGCCGTCGGTGGCGCCTTCCAGCACGATGCCCAGCACCCCCACCCCGCCTGCGACGACGCCTCCCGCACCGACGGCGGTGTACACGCCGCCACCGGTCAGCACCACCGGCACCCTGCCGCCCGCCAAGGCCCCGGCCCCCACCACCCGCAAGCCGCCCACCACCAAGGCCCCGGCCACCACCACGCGCAACCGGCCTGCCACCAAGGCCCCGGCCAGCATCACGCGCCCCCGTGTCGCAACACCACCACCCACCACGCAGGAGTGGACCCAACCGTCCTGCCCACCTGGCACTGAGTGGAGCAACTTCGGATCGGTGTGCCTCACCAAGGCGCAGATAGCCGAGATGCTTCGACTGGAAGGCCTCTGCGGCGGGGGTGGCGGCACGCTCGCCGAGTGCGGACCAGGCCAGCGGTCCGATGGCACCCCGCGCACCAATTGAGGGCCGACCGCTCCCCGCGGGCATGCTCTGACTACTGCTCCGGGTCTCCGGCGCCGCCGGGGCAGACCACCACGCCGACCATGCCCGGCCCCAGGTGCGCACCCACCACGGCGCCGACCTGCGACTCGTAGACCTCGGTGAGGTGCGGGATGCGCTGCTTGAGCTGCTCCACCAGCGTGGCGGCCCGGTCGGCCGCACCCAGGTGGTGCACCGCCACGGCGGTGGGCTCGTCGCCGGCGGCCTCCACCGCGATGTCGGCCAGCCGCGCCAGCGCCCGCGAGGAGGTGCGCACCTTCTCCAGCACCTGGATGCGCCCGTCCACCACGTGCAGCAGCGGCTTCATCGACAGCGCGGTACCCAGCAGGGCGGCGGCGGTGCCGATGCGGCCCCCGCGACGCAGGTGCTCCAGGGTGTCCACGCACAGCAGGGTTCGGCAGCGCGAGGCCACGTCCACCGCGGCGGCGTAGGCCTCCCCCAGGCTCTTGCCGGCGGCGGTGGCGCGGGCGGCGGCGAGCACCGGAAAGCCCAGGCCCATCGCCGCGGAGCGGGAGTCGACCACCCGCACCTCCACGTCGGGATGCTCCGCGCCGAGCTGCTCGGACGCCAGCCGCGCCGCCTCCCAGGTGCCGGAGAGGTGCTGGGACAGGTGCAGCGCCAGCACGCCGTCGGTGCCACCGGCGGAGGTGCCGCGCGCGGCGCGCAGGTAGGCCTCGCGCAGCTCGGTGGGGGTGCAGCGGGAGGTGGTGATGGTGGGCCGGCGGCGCACGCCGTGGCGGCCCTGGGTGAGCGCGGCGGCGAGCTGGTCGGCGTCGAAGTCCACCCCGTCCAGGTGCGGCTCGTCGTCCACCGACAGGTGCAGCGGCACCACAGTGATCCCGTGTCGCTCCGCCACCCCGGGTGGGAGGTAGGCGGTCGAGTCGGTCACCACGGCCGCATGCACAGGTCAGACCTTAGTGCCTCACCGCGGTGAACAGGGCAGGCACGGGCAGCTCAGGGACGGGTGGTGGCCCGGATCTCGGCGAGCACCGCGTCGGCCACCGCGCGGTGACCCTCCCAGCCCCAGTGCATGCCGTCGGGGTTGCAGCGGCCCGCCTCGACGTGCGGGCCCACGGCGGCGGCCAGGTCCACCAGCGGGACGTCGCGCTGGGCCGACCACGAGCGCAGCGCTCGCTCGGCGGCGGGACGGCCCCGGTGCACGCCGCCGTAGGCGGCGGAGCGGTGCACCGAGGGCAGCGTGCCGATGACGGGCAGGTCAGGGCGCAGCGCCACCAGGGCGGCGCGGCACTGCTCCAGGTACTCCACGCTCAGCCGCGGCGGCAGCGCCACCGGCCGGCCGAGTCGGGACAGGTGGGGCTGCGCGGCCGTGTAGGCCTGGCGCACCACCCGGCGCAGCGCGGGCGGGCGCAGGTAGCGCAGCTGCTCGCGCAGCGCGGTGGGCAGCGGCGAGGGCAGGGTGTCCATGCCCCCCACGGCCAGCACCACCGCGGCGGCGTCGGGCACGGCCGCCCACACCCGTGGGTCCTGGGTGATGGCCCACCACACGTCGCGGGAGGTCCAGCCGATGCGCGCCACCAGCTCCAGCCGCCAGCCCAGCTCGTCGGCCACCAGGTTGGGCCAGATCTGCGGGTGGTCGGCAGGGTGGGCGGTGCGGGGACCGTGGTGGGCCAGGGAGTCGGCGAACACCAGCAGCACCGGCTGCTCGCTCACACCACGCCCGCGTTCCAGGCGTCCAGCCGCCACTGCCCGTCGGCGCGGGTGCTCAGCTCGGCCCAGCGGGCGTTGCCCAGCGACCCCAGCGTGGACCAGCTGTCCCGCGGCAGGCCCAGCAGCGCAGCGGTGAGGGCCAGGATCAGCCCGCCGTGGGCCACCAGCACCACCGGGTGCGCGTCCCAGGTGCTCGGCTCGATCTCCTGCACCACGGCCACGCTGCGCGCGGCCACCTGCTCCTTGCTCTCCCCGCCTGGCGGCACGTAGCGGACGTCGGTGCGCCAGTGCCCCAGCCCACCGGGCCAGCCCTGCTCCACCTCCGAGTGCGTCAGCCCCTGCCACTCGCCCAGGAACGTCTCCCGCAGCCGCGGGTCGTGGCGCAGCGGCACGTCCACCAGGTCCACCAGATGGCGGGCGGTGTCCGCGGCGCGGGTGAGGTCGGAGGAGATCACCAGGCCGGGCTTGCGCTCGGCCAGCACCTGCGCCGCCGCAGCGGCCTGGCGCACCCCCAGCGGGTTCAGCTCGGTGTCGAGCTGGCCCTGCATGCGGCTGGTGGCGTTGTAGCTGGTCTCCCCGTGGCGCAGCAGGATCAGGCGGCGCTTGATCAGGGGACGGCCGCTCACTGCCCGTTCAGCAGGTCGTTCAGGCGCTGGGTCTCGGTGCGCTCGTCGTCGGCGTCGCCGTAGACCTCCTCCTCGGCGTCCTCCGGGGTGTGTGCGGCCGCGTCGAACTCGATGACCGGGCAGTCCTTCCAGAGCCGCTCCAGGCCGTAGAAGCTGCGCTCCTCCACGTGCTGCACGTGCACCACCACGTCGGTGAAGTCGAGCAGGACCCAGCGGCCCTCCTTGGTGCCCTCGCGGCGCACCGGCTTGACGCCGTGCTTGCGCAGGTCCTCCTCCACCTTGTCCACGATGGCGTTGACCTGGCGCTCGTTGCGCGCCGAGGCGATGACGAAGCAGTCGGTGATGACCAGCTGGTCGGAGACGTCGAGGACGACGATGTCGGTGGCGATCTTCTCGGCCGCCGCGGCGGCGGCCACGAGGGCCACCTCGCGGGCGGTGTCGGTGGCAGTCACTGCGGGAGCTCCAGGTTGTTCGGGTCGTGCGAATGGTCTGTGTGGGTAGCGGCCCCGTTGTCGTGCGGCACGCGGGGCGCGCGGCTCGGCACGGGGTCGGAGGTGCGGCTGGTGCCGTCGGCGCGCGGACACTCGGCCGGCCGGTAGAGGTTGCGCTTGGAGATGTACTGCACCACGCCGTCGGGCACCAGGTACCAGACGGGCCGGCCCTGTCCGGCGCGCTCGCGGCAGTCGGTGGAGGAGATGGCCATGGCCGGGATCTCCACCAGGGTCAGCTGGCCCGGCGCGAGGTGCGTCAGGTGCTTGGCCTCCAGCGCGTAGCCCGGACGGGTGACCCCGACGAAGCGGGCGAGGTCGAACAGCTCCTCCACCCGGTGCCAGGACAGGATCGCCTCCAGCGCGTCGGCGCCGGTGATGAAGTAGAGCTCGGCGTCGGGGTGCTGGGCCTGCAGGTCGCTGAGGGTGTCCGCGGTGTAGGTGACCCCGGCCCGGTCGATGTCCACCCGGCTGACCGAGAACTGCGGGTTGGACGCCGTGGCGATCACCGTCATCAGGTAGCGGTCCTCGGCCGGGCTCACGTCGGTGTGCGCCTTCTGCCAGGGCTGGCCGGTGGGCACGAACACCACCTCGTCCAGCCCGAACCGGTGGGCGACCTCGCTGGCCGCCACCAGGTGCCCGTGGTGGATGGGGTCGAACGTGCCGCCCATCACCCCGAGCTTGCGTCGGGCGGGCGCGGAGGTGGACACGACGCCACATCCTAGTGCGTCGCCCGCGGCCTGGTCCCGGCGCTGGTCGCGGGGCACTCCCGTGCTGTTCGTGGCCGACCTCAGACCGGCAGCAGGCGGGAGACGACGGCGGCGAGCTGCTCGGCGGTGCGGCACTCGTGCATCGGCACCACCGCGGCGTAGTCGGTGGCCGCGGAGTCCCCACTGCCCCACTGCGACTGCGGCTCGGGGTTGAGCCAGTAGGCGTGCTTGGCCACCGAGTCCAGCCGCCGCAGCACGGCAAGGTTGGGGTCGCGGTAGTTGGTGCGCCCGTCGCCGAGGATCAGCAGCGAGGAGCGCGGGGTGAGGGCGTCGCCGAACTGCTCGGCGAAGGTGCCCAGCGCGTGGCCGTAGTCGGAGTGCCCGTCGTAGGTGACCAGCTGGGCCTCGTGGGTCATCCGGGTCATCGCCTGGGCCAGGTCGGCGCCGCCGGCGAAGTACTGGGTGACCTCGTCGGTGGTGTCCACGAAGGCGAAGATGCGCACCCGGGAGAACTGCTCGCGCAGCGCGTTGACCAGCAGCAGGGTGAAGTGGCTGAACCCGGCCACCGAGCCGGAGACGTCGCACAGGATGACCAGCTCGGGACGGCCCGGCCGCGGCTTGCGCTGCTCGAGCTTGAGCGGCACTCCCCCGGTGGACATGGACTTGCGCATGGTGCGGCGCATGTCGATGGTGCCGTGGCGGCTGCGGCGCCGGCGGGCGGCCAGGCGGCTGGCCAGGCGCCGCGCCAGCGGGGTGACGGTGCGCCGCAGCTCGGCCAGCTCGTCGCTGCGGGCGCGCAGGAAGTCGACCTGCTCGGCGATGCGCGGCACCGAGGAGGCGGCCACCTTCTCCTTGCCCACCCGCTCGGCAGTGCGTCGGCGCACCTCCTCCTCCACCGCACGGCGGAACTCGGCGATGCGCTCGCGGGCGGTGCGCCTGGCGATCTCGCTGTCGAAGTCGCTGGCCTCGGCCACACCCTCGGGCCCGCCCAGCAGGCCCTCCAGGATCTGGGCCAGCAGCGTCTCCGGGCTGATGCCGCGCAGCGCCTGGTAGGCGGAGTAGGCGGGGCCGCTGCGGGTCTCGTAGCGCCCCATCTGCTCGGCCACCTCGCGGGCGAGCAGCCGCATCAGCTCGCGGCTCTCCGCGGAGCCGTCAGCGAGGAAGTCGGCCAGCAGGTCGCGGATGGCGTCGGTGTCGATGTCCCCCTGCTCGTCGCGGGGCAGCTCGGTGTCCACCGGCCGCTCGGCGCGGTCGCCGATGACCGCGGGAAACCACAGGTCGAACAGGCTGTCGTAGGTGCGCCGGTGGGTGGGCCGCCGCAGCAGCGCGGCGGCCAGGCCCTCCCGCAGCGCCTCCCGGTCGAGCAGGTCGAGCACGCTCATGACCTGGCCGGCGTCCACCGTCTCCGACGGTCCGACCCCGATCCCCCTGGCGCGCAGTGCCTCGACGAAGCTGACGAGGTGCCCGGGCAGCCCGTGTGGGGCCGCGGGACGGTCCGCGGCGAGCCACGGGGGTCGGCTGGTCATGGTCTCGGCCCTCTCAGTTGAGCCGCAGCTCGCCGGCGGCACGCTGCTGGTCGCTCTGGTGCTTGAGCACCACGCCCAGGGTGGAGCGCACGGCCGCGTCGTCCAGGGTGTCGATGCCCAGTGCCAGCAGTGTGCGCCCCCAGTCGATGGTCTCGGCGACGGAAGGCAGCTTCTTCAGCTGCATGCCGCGCAGCACCCGCATGGTGCGCACCAGCTGCTCGGCCAGCGCCTCGGGCAGGTCGGGCACCCGGCTGGCCAGGATGCGTCGCTCCAGGTCGGCGTCGGGGAAGTCCAGGTGCAGGAACAGGCAGCGCCGCTTGAGGGCCTCGGACAGCTCCCGGGTGGCGTTGGAGGTGAGCACCACGAACGGCTTGCGGGTGGCGGTGATGGTGCCCAGCTCGGGCACCGTGACGGCGAAGTCGCTGAGCACCTCCAGCAGCAGGCCCTCGATCTCCACGTCGGCCTTGTCGGTCTCGTCGATGAGCAGGACGGTGGGCCCGGTGCGCCGGATGGCGGTGAGCAGCGGACGGCTGAGCAGGAACTCCTCGGAGAACACGTCGGTCTGCAGCGCCTCCCAGTCGCCGCCGCCGGCCTGGCCGGCCTGGATGCGCAGCAGCTGCTTGGCGTGGTTCCACTCGTAGAGCGCGCGGGCCTCGTCCACACCCTCGTAGCACTGCAGCCGGATCAGCTCGGAGCCCGTGGCCTGCGCGACGGCGCGGGACAGCTCGGTCTTGCCCACCCCGGCGGGGCCCTCGATCAGCAGCGGCTTGCCCAGGCGGTCAGCCAGGAACACCGTGGTGGCGGTGGCCTTGTCGGCCAGGTAGCCGGTGGTGGCCAGCTTCGCCATCACGTCGTCGACGGAGCTGAACAGGGGCGGGGTGGTGGGGAGTACGCGGTCCACGCGGGGCCTCTCGGTCGGGTGCTGGTGGTGGCGATCAGTGTCGTTGTCGGCGAGGCCGTTGCGCGAGAGTCACTCCCGGACGTGCCCGTCGCCCTGGAACATCATCCCCGGACGTGCCCGTCGCCCTGGGACATCATTCCCGGACGTGCCCGTCCCCCCAGGCGATCCACTTGGTCGACGTCAGCTCCGGCAGTCCCATCGGCCCGCGGGCGTGCAGCTTCTGGGTGCTGATGCCGATCTCCGCGCCGAAGCCGAACTGCTCGCCGTCGGTGAACGAGGTGGAGGCGTTCACCATCACCGCGGCGGCGTCCACCCGGGCGGTGAACTCCCGGGCCGCGGCCAGGTCGGTGGTGACGATGGCCTCGGTGTGGCCGGTGCCGTAGCGGTCGATGTGGCGCACCGCGGCGTCCAGGTCGTCCACCACCGCGAGCGCGACGTCCATGCTGAGGTACTCCTCGGCCCAGTCGGCCTCGGTCACCGGCACCATGCCGGCGCCCTCGCCGTGCACGGTCACCCCGGCCTCGCCCAGCGCGGCCAGCAGCTGGGGCACCGCGACGTCGGCGACGGCACGGTCGACCAGCACCGTCTCCGCGGCGTTGCACACGCTGGGGCGGCGGGTCTTGGCGTTGAGCACGATGCGCTGCGCCATGTCCAGGTCGGCCGCGGCGTGCACGTAGACGTGGCAGTTGCCCACCCCGGTCTCGATGGTGGGCACCAGGGCGTCGCGCACCACGGCGGCGATCAGCCCGGCCCCGCCCCGGGGGATCACCACGTCCACCAGCCCGCGGGCCTGGATGAGGTGCGTGACGCTGGCCCGGTCGGACGCCGGCAGCAGCTGCACCGCGTCGGCGGGCAGGCCCTGCGCGGCCAGCGCCTCCCGCAGCACCTGCACCAGGGCGGCGTTGCTGTGCGCGGCCGAGGACGAGCCGCGCAGCAGGACGGCGTTGCCGGACTTCAGGCACAGCCCGGCAGCGTCCACGGTGACGTTGGGCCGCGCCTCGTAGACGATGCCGACCACCCCCAGGGGGACCCGCTGCTGGCGCAGCTCCATCCCGTTGGGCAGCGTCGACCCGCGCAGCACCTCCCCCACCGGGTCGGGCAGCCCGGCCACCTGGCGCAGCCCGGCCGCCACGCCCGCCACCCGCTCGTCGGTCAGCCGCAGCCGGTCCAGCAGTCCCTCGCTCATGCCGGCCGCACGACCGGCGGTGAGGTCGGCCTCGTTGGCCGCCAGGATCTGCGGGGTGGCGGCCAGCACAGCATCGGCGGCGGCGTGCAGCGCAGCGTCCTTGTCGGCGCGGGTGAGCAGGGCCAGCGTGCGGCTGGCCACCCGCGCGCGGCGGGCGGCCTCGTGCACGGTCTCGCGGAGGTCCTCGCTGGTGTGCGACACGGCGTCGGTGGCCTCAGCGGCCTGAAGATCGGTAGCCACGGTCATGACCCCAGCCTATGGCAGAACACCGTCGCGATCCCGCTCTCGTGTGCACCCCCACGGGAACCGTCGGGCTCGGCGGGCACCATGGGGCCATGACCACCTCCACCGTCCCCGCCGGCACCACCGAGCTGCGCGCCCAGGCTGAGCAGCTGCTGCAGCGCCTCGCCGGCGAGGGGGCGGTGCTGCGGGAGGACCAGTGGGTGGCCATCGAGGCCCTGGTGGTGCAGCGCCGCCGCGCCCTGGTGGTGCAGCGCACCGGCTGGGGCAAGTCGGCCGTGTACTTCCTGGCCGCCTCCCTGCTGCGCAGCCGCGGCTCGGGCCCCACCGTCATCGTCTCCCCGCTGCTGGCCCTGATGCGCAACCAGGTCGCCGCCGCCGAGCGCGCCGGGGTGCGGGCGGCCACCATCAACTCCGGCAACGTCACCGAGTGGGACGAGGTGCGCGCCCAGGTCACCGCGGGTGAGCTGGACGTGCTGCTGGTGAGCCCGGAGCGGCTGAACAACCCCGACTTCCGCGAGCAGGTGCTGCCCTCGCTGGCCGCCAACGCGGGCCTGGTGGTGGTGGACGAGGCGCACTGCGTCTCCGACTGGGGCCACGACTTCCGCCCCGACTACCGCCGCATCCGCACCCTGCTGGCCGACCTGCCCGACGGCGTCCCGGTGCTGGCCACCACTGCCACCGCCAACGACCGGGTGGTGGCCGACGTGGCCAGCCAGCTCGGCGTGGGCGGCGGCGACACGCTGGTGCTGCGCGGCGGGCTGGACCGGGAGTCGCTGCACCTGTCGGTGGTGCACGTGGACGGCTCCCAGCGACGCGCCGCGTGGCTGGCCCAGCACCTGGACCAGCTGCCCGGCTCGGGCATCATCTACACCCTCACCGTCTCCCAGGCCGAGGAGCTGGCGGGCCACCTCACCGACCAGGGCCACACCGTCGCCGCGTACACCGGGCGCACCGACGCCGCCGAGCGCGAGTCGCTGGAGGCCGACCTGCTCGGCAACCGGGTGAAGGCACTGGTGGCCACCTCGGCGCTGGGCATGGGCTTCGACAAGCCCGACCTCGGCTTCGTGGTGCACCTGGGGGCACCGGCCTCGCCCATCGCCTACTACCAGCAGGTGGGCCGCGCCGGCCGCGCCAGCGCCCGCGCCGAGGTGATCCTGCTGCCCGGCGCCGAGGACCGCGACATCTGGGCCTACTTCGCCTCGCTGGCCTTTCCCGCCGAGCCGGTGGTGCGCTCGGTGATCGAGGCCCTGTCCGCGGCGAGCAAGCCGCTGTCCACCGCCGCCCTGGAGCCGCTGGTGGAGCTCAACCGCAGCCGCCTGGAGATGGTGCTCAAGGTGCTCGACGTCGACGGCGCCGTGCAGCGGGTGCGCGGCGGCTGGATCGCCACCGGCGCCGACTGGTCCTACGACGCCGCCCGCTACGAGCACCTGGCTGCTGCGCGGGCCACCGAGCAGCAGGCGATGCTGGACTACCAGCGCACCACCACCTGCCGGATGGACTTCCTGCGCCGCCAGCTCGACGACCCGGAGCTGGGCAGCGAGCCGGTGGCCTGTGGGCGCTGCGACGTGTGCTGCGGACCCACCTGGTCACCGGAGGTGGACGCCAGCGCCGCCCAGGCCGCCCGCGCCCGGCTGGACCGCCCGGGCGTCGACCTCGCTCCGCGCAAGCTGTGGCCCACCGGCATGTCCCGTCTCGGCGTGGACCTCAGCGGGAAGATCACCCAGGGTCCGCAGCCGGGCAAGGCGCTGGGCCGGCTCACCGACCTGGGCTGGGGCCAGCGGCTGCGGCCGCTGCTCGCCGGCCCCGACGCCGAGGTGAGCGAGGAGGTGGTGCAGGCCTGCGTGCAGGTGCTCGCCGCCTGGGACTGGGCGCAGCGCCCGGTGGCCGTGCTCAACCTGGACTCCGGCAGCCACCCGGTGCTGCTGCGCAGCCTGGCTGCGCGGCTGGCATCGGTGGGGCGGCTGCGCGACCTGGGGGTGCTGCGCTACCGGGAGGGGCACGTGCCGCCGTCAGCCGCCAACTCCGCGCACCGGGTGGCCGGGCTGTGGGACGCCTGGGACACCAGCAGCGTGCCCGGTCTGGCCGAGCTCGACGGCCCGGTGCTGGTGGTGGACGACCTGCTGGACACCGGCTGGACCATGGCCATGGCCGCGCGCACCCTGCTGGCTGCCGGCGCCCCCGCGGTCCTGCCGCTCACCCTGGGCAGCGTGGCCTGAGCCGAGCGGCTGGGTCAGGCCTGCACGTTGGTCAGCGCCATGCCCGCCACCGCCGCGAGCGCCCCGGGGGCCTGCTCGGGGGTGACGCTGCCGGGAGCCATGGACACCAGGATGGCGTAGGTGCCGGTGGCGGCCACCAGCACGGGGCCGTCGGGCAGGGCCAGGTAGCTGGCGTTCATCCGCCCGATGGTCAGCGGCACGGCCTCCACCCCGGGGGTGCGGCGCGCCTCCACCGTGACCGGGACCCGCACCGCGGCCGCGGCCACGTCGGTGTAGGCGGTGAGGCTCACCTCGAGGGCGTACGTGCCTGCGGGCGAGGGAATCCCGTAGCTGCAGGTGACCCGCCCGGTGAGCCCGATGTCCGGGTTGGGCACGCCCACCAGCGTCTTGACCACCGCTGACAAGGGCATGCCCAGAGCGGCGTCCAGCTGGTCGCCGTTCATGAGGTCCTTGCAGCTGGTGGGCAGGCCCTCCTTGGTCAGCTGGGCGGTAGCCGGCGGCGGCGTGGCCGAGGTGGTGGCCGGGAACGTGGGCACCACCGGCGCCGCGACGGGGGAGACCAGCGAGCACCCGCCCGCCAGCACCGCGATCGCCGCCACACCGATTGCCAACCCTGCCCGCATGGTGCCGATGTTAGACGCGGACACGCCCGTCCACCCCTCGCCACGCGGCCCGTGCACATACCGTGACCTGCGGGGGTCTCAGGTCACAAAGTGGTGACACCTGGTGAGTCGATGTGGCTCTAAGTGATCAGCGCCAGGCGCTCTGCGGCACCGGACCTGGTGAGATCAGGCCCGCACGAGGTCGTCGGCGTGCACCACCGGCCGACGCAGCTCGGGGGGCAGCTGAGACGCTGGGACGCCCACCATCCCGGCCAGCTCGGCGGCGTCGAAGGCGACCACGCCACGGGCCACCGGAGTGCCGTCGGGTCCGATCAGCCGGACCACGTCGCTGGCGTGGAAGTCGCCCTTGACGGCCGTGATCCCCGGCAGCAGCAGCGAGCGGCGCCCGTCGATGACGGCGCTGACCGCACCGGCGTCGAGGCAGATGCTGCCCGAGGTCTCCGCGGCGTAGCGCACCCAGAACCGGCGGGCGGAGAGCCGTCGAGCGCGAGCGGCGAAGGCGGTGCCCACCTGGGCGTCGCCGAGGGCCTCCGGGGCCTGTGCCGCCGAGGCCAGCAGCACCGGGACCCCGGCGTCGGCGGCCAACCGGGCGGCGGTGAGCTTGGAGGCCATCCCGCCCGTGCCCAGGGTGCCCCCGGAGCCGGCCACCACGCCGTCCAGCTCCGCGCCGTCGGCGCTCACCTCGCGGATGAGGGTGGCCCCGCCCTGGCGCGGGTCTCCGTCGTAGAGCCCGGCGACGTCCGACAGCAGCACCATGGCGTCGGCGCTGACCAGGTGCGAGACCAGCGCGGCGAGGCGGTCGTTGTCGCCGAAGCGGATCTCGGCGGTGGCCACGGTGTCGTTCTCGTTGACGATGGGCACCACGCCCAGCACCCGCAGCCGGTCCAGGGTGCGCTGGGCGTTGCGGTGCTGGGAGCGCCGGGCGACGTCCTCGGCGGTGAGGAGCACCTGCCCCACCGTGCGTCCGTAGCGGGCGAACGAGGTGCGCCAGGCCTGCACCAGCTCGAGCTGGCCCACCGCGGCCGCGGCCTGCTGGGTGGCCAGGTCGCGCGGACGCGCCCGCAGACCCAGCGGGGCGATGCCTGCGGCGATGGCGCCGGAGGAGACCACCAGCACGTCCGAACCGGCAGCCATCCGGGCCTCGAGGGCGTCCACCAGCCGGTCGAGGCGCTCCAGGTCGAGGCCCCCGCTGAGGCTGGTCAGGCCCGAGGACCCGATCTTGACCACGACACGACGGGCGGCCGCAACAGCATCCCGGGTCTGCACGGCTAGCTCATGCCCTCCACGTCGAGCCCACGACGCACGCGGTGGGCAACCTTGCGCTCGGCCGCACCGATCCGCTCGTCGGCGTCGATGCGGATGTCGGTGCCGCGACCGGTGCGGGTCATGGCGATGCCCGCAGGAGTGGACGGCTCCCAGTCGAAGGTGACGTCGCCGATGGTCACCGACGATCCCGGCACCGCCCCCATCTTGGCCAGCTTGTCCTCCACGCCCAGCCGGGCCAGGCGGTCGCCCAGGTAGCCCACGGCCTCGTCGTTGTCGAACTGCGTCTGGCGGATCCACCGCTCGGGGCGGGTGCCGCGGACAATGAAGCCGTTCTCGTCCTCGGGGTCGTGCTCCACGGTGAACCCCTTGTCGTCCACTGCCGTCGGGCGCAGGACGGTGCGGGTGGGCGCCGCCGGCGGGTGCGCCGTGCGGTAGGCCTCCACGGCCTTGCCCAGCGCGAAGACCAGCGGGCGCAGTCCCTCGTGGGTGGCCGCGGAGATCGCGAACACCGGCCACTGCCGAGCCTTGAACTCCTCGCTGACCATCTCGGCCAGCTCGGCTGCCTCGGGCACGTCGACCTTGTTCAGCACCACGATGCGGGGCCGGTCGGCCAGGTCGCCCAGGCTGACGTCGGTGGTCAGCGCGGAGCGGTAGGCGGCCAGCTCGGCCTCGAGGGCGTCCACGTCGGAGATGGGGTCGCGCCCCGGGTCCAGGGTGGCGCAGTCCACCACGTGCACCAGCACGGCGCAGCGCTCCAGGTGGCGCAGGAACTCCAGGCCCAGCCCGCGGCCCTGGCTGGCACCGGGGATGAGGCCGGGCACGTCGGCCACGGTGAAGGTGGTGTCGCCGGTGGTCACCACGCCCAGGTTGGGCACCAGGGTGGTGAAGGGGTAGTCGGCGATCTTCGGCTTGGCCGCCGAGAGCACCGAGACCAGCGAGGACTTGCCGGCGGAGGGAAACCCGACCAGGCCGACGTCGGCCACCGACTTGAGCTCGAGCACCAGGTCGCGGGTGATGCCGGGCTCGCCCAGCAGCGCGAAGCCGGGAGCGCGGCGGGCCTTGGAGGCCAGCGCGGCGTTGCCCAGTCCCCCACGACCGCCCTGCGCGGCGACGAAGCGACTGCCCACGCCGACCAGGTCGGCGAGCAGGTTGCCGTCGGGATCGAGGACCACGGTGCCGTCGGGCACGGGCAGGATCAGGTCCTCACCGCGTGCCCCGTCCCGGTGGCTGCCCATGCCCTGCTTGCCGCGCTCGGACTTGACGTGCGGGTGGTGGTGAAAGTCCAGCAGCGTGTGCACGTTGGGGTCGACGACGAGCACGACGTCGCCACCGCGTCCACCGTTGCCACCGTCGGGACCACCGAGGGGCTTGAACTTCTCCCGGTGCACGGAGGAGCAGCCGTTGCCACCGTCTCCGGCAGAAACATGCAGGACCACACGATCGACGAATCGGGACATCGGGCCCTCCTAACCTGTGCGAGTGCGGATCCGGAGCCCGCGCCGGAGGCGGCGGGTCGGACCCTGATGAGACAACGGCGGGGACGGGCGGGGTTGCTCCCCCTGCCCGTCCCCGCCGTCGTCAGGACGTGTGTTGCGTGGTGAAGCTCAGACCGCTGCCGTCTCGAGTGCCTCGACGGGCACGATGTTGACGGTCTTGCGGCCACGCTTGCGGCCGAAGAGCACCGAGCCGGCGGCAAGCGCGAACAGGGTGTCGTCACCGCCGCGGCCGACGTTGTCGCCCGGGTGGAAGTGCGTGCCACGCTGGCGGACGATGATCTCGCCGGACTTGACGACCTGGCCGCCGAAGCGCTTCACGCCCAGGTACTGAGCGTTCGAGTCGCGACCGTTGCGGGAGCTGGAAGCACCCTTCTTGTGAGCCATGGAGCGTCCCTCCTGGGGGAAGTCTGGGCAGGGGCTGCGAGCACCTGCTCCGGGTGACCTACTTGCTGATGTTGGTGACCTTGACCACGGTCAGCTTCTGGCGGTGGCCCTGGCGCTTGTGGTACCCGGTCTTGTTCTTGAACTTGTGGATCCGGATCTTGGGGCCCTTGGTGTGCTCCACCACCTCACCGGTGACGGAGGCCTTGGCCAGCGCGCCGGCGTCGGTCGTGACGTCGGAGCCATCGACGAGCAGCAGCGCGGGCAGCGCGATCTCCACGCCCGGGGCTCCGTCGAGCTTCTCGACCTCAACAAGGTCACCAACGGCGACCTTGTACTGCTTGCCACCGGTCTTGACGATCGCGTACATCGGAGGGCTTCTCCTGTTGCTCGTTCGAACTCTGGCCGCGCCCGCCTCGAGGGTCGGAACGCGCATCTGGGTCAGTGTCGGTCTTCCTCCGACATCGCGTGCGCCTAGGCGCAGGCGCGCGACAACGACGCCACCAAAAGGTGACCGGCCAAGGTTACGGGGCGTGCACCGGCGGGGTCAAACCGCCTCCCCGCAACCTTGGCCCAGCGCACTACTGCTCTTCCACCGGCGGTCCCGCAGGGCGGGCCGCCGCACGACGGCGCCTCGGCCGGGTGGCCGTGGCAGGGGCTGCCACGGCGGTGGCGGCGGCTGCTGAGCCACCCGCTTCCCCGGGCTCCGCCTCGGACGGGGCCGGTGCGCTCGCCGCAGGGGCGGGCTCGGCCGGGGCAGGGGCGGGCGCCGCAGGGGCGGGCTCGGCCGGGGCAGGGGCGGGCGCCGCAGGGGCGGGCTCGGCCGGGACAGGGGCGGGCGCCGCAGCGGGCACCACGATCGGTTCCACCGGCGTGCTGAGCGCCTCGGGGGCCGCGGTGGGCCGGGAGGCCCGTCGCGCCCTGCTGCGCCGCGGTGGGCTCGCCACGGGAGCCGGCTCCACGCCGTTGCGGTCGGCCTGCTCCACCTGCTCCACCGCCTGGGTGGCCTCAGCCACCTCAGCGGCCACGGGCTCGACAGTGGTGGTGCTCGGTTCCACCGCGGGCGCCGGAGCGGCCTCGGAGGCGACCACCACCGGCTCCAGGTCCACCGCGGCCGGGGCTGCGGTGGGCCGGGAGGCACGGCGCGAGCGGCTGCGGCGCGCCGGCGCCTTCACCTCGGCCTGCTCCGCCTGCGGGTGCTCGATCACGGCAGGCTCGGCCTGGCTCGACTCGGCCTGGGCCGGCTCGGCCGCGGTCTGCTGGGCCTGGGTCGACCCAGCCTGCTCGGTGCTTTCCGGCTGGGGTGCGACCGCGGCAGCTGCCGCGCTCTGCTCCACCGCAACGGGCTCGGTCGCCGCCACCTCGGCCAGCTCCGGCTGCGGCGCGGTCGACTGTGCGGTGGCGGTCTGCGCCTTGGCCGACGACGCCGGGATCAGCGCGGCGGGCCAGGGCTCCTTGACGGTGGGCACCACGGCGGGCTTGGGCGCCGGCGGCTGCTGCTTGGGCTGGCTGGGCTGGTTGTCGCCACCCTTGCCCCGACGCGAGCGCCGTCCGCTGTCGCCGTGCACGTGCTCCGACTCGTGCGCCACCACCGGCTCGTCCTGCACGATCACGCCACGGCCGTGGCAGTGCTCGCAGGGGGTGGAGAACTCCTCGATGAGACCGGCACCCATGCGCTTGCGCGTCATCTGCACCAGGCCGAGCGAGGTGACCTCGGAGACCTGGTGGCGGGTGCGGTCGCGGCCGAGGCACTCGGTGAGGCGGCGCAGCACCAGGTCGCGGTTGCTCTCCAGCACCATGTCGATGAAGTCGACGACGATCATGCCGCCGATGTCGCGCAGGCGCATCTGCCGCACGATCTCCTCGGCAGCCTCCAGGTTGTTGCGCGTCACCGTCTCCTCGAGGTTGCCCCCGGCGCCGGTGAACTTGCCCGTGTTGACGTCGACCACGGTCATCGCCTCGGTGCGGTCGATCACCAGGGTGCCGCCGGAGGGCAGCCACACCTTGCGGTCCATCGCCTTGGCCAGCTGCTCGTCGATGCGGTACGCGGTGAACACGTCCACGTCCCCGCTGTAGCGCTCGACGCGCTCGGCCAGGTCGGGTGCAACCTCGTTGACGTAGCCCTCGACCACGTCCCAGACGGAGTCACCGGCCACGACCAGCTTGCTGAAGTCCTCGTTGAACTGGTCGCGGACCACCTTGAGCAGCAGGTCGGGCTCCTCGTAGAGCGCGACCGGGTTGGTGGACTTGGCCTCCATCGCCGCGGTGGCCTTGGTGTTGATGGCGTCCCACTGCGCCCGCAGCCGCTCGACGTCGGTGGTGAGCTCCTCCTCGCTGACCCCCTCGGCCGCGGTGCGGATGATCACCCCAGCCTCGGCGGGCACGATGCGCTTGAGGATCTCCTTGAGGCGCTTGCGCTCGGTGTCGGGCAGCTTGCGGCTGATGCCGGTGGAGCCACCGCCGGGCACGTACACCAGGAAGCGGCCGGGCAGGCTGATCTGCGTGGTGAGCCGGGCACCCTTGTGGCCCACCGGGTCCTTGCTGACCTGCACCACCACGTTGTCGCCGGAGTGCAGCGCCTGCTCGATCTTGCGGGACTTGCCGCCGAGGCCGGCGGCGTCCCAGTCGACCTCGCCGGCGTAGAGCACGCCGTTGCGACCGCGGCCCACGTCGATGAAGGCGGCCTCCATGCTGGGCAGCACGTTCTGCACGCGGCCCAGGTAGATGTTGCCCACCATCGCCGAGGAGCTGGCGCTGGTGACGAAGTGCTCCACCAGGATGTCGTCCTCGAGCACGGCGACCTGCGTCTGCTTGCCGCGCTCGCGCACCACCATCTTGCGGTTCACGGCCTCGCGGCGGGCGAGGAACTCCGACTCGGTGAGGATCGCGGGGCGGCGGCGGCCGGCGTCACGGCCGTCCCGACGGCGCTGCCGCTTGGCCTCCAGCCGGGTGGAGCCGGTGATGCCCTGCACCTGGTCGCTGCTGGCCTCGCGACCCTGCCGGCTCTTGCCGCGGCTGCGGGGCTCGCGCTCGTGCACCACGGTGTTGGGCGGGTCGTCCTCGCGGTTGTCGCCGGAGTCCTCACCGCTGGCGTCGCCGCCCTGGCCACCGCTCTTGCGGCGACGACGGCGACGGCGACGGCTGCCGGTGCCGTCCTCGCTGCCGGAGTCGTTGTCGGCGTCGGTGCCCTGGTCGTCAGCGCCCTGGTCGTCGCTGCTCGTGTCCGCGTCGTCGGCACCCGTCTCGATCTTGTCGGCGTCGCCGGTCGACTGCTCGTCCGAGCTGGTCTCGCTGGCGGGATCCACGTCGGTCTTGTCCGCTGCCGCTCGGCCGCCGCGGGAGCGGCCACCACGAGAGCGACCACCACGAGAGCGACCACCACCGGAGCTCTCGGACTCCTCCTCGGCGACCTCCGGCTCCACGGCCTGGGGCTCGGGCGCACTGGTCTCGGCCTGAGCCTCGGCGGTGTCGTCGCCGTCGTGGCCCGAGTCGTCGCCGTCGTTGTCGTCGTAGCTGTCCTCGCCCTGCGGGCCCCGGCCCCGGCCACGGCCACGACGACCGCGGCGGCGGCGCTTGGGGGCGTCGTCGTCCTCGTCTCCGCCGGTGACGGCCGGGGCGTCGGTGGTGGCCTCGGTGACCGCGGCGGCCGCTGCCTCCTCGACCTCCTCCGGCACGTCCTGCGGCACCGCGGGGGCGGCGGGACGGCTCGCCCGGCGACGCGGCGGTGCCTTGACCACCTCGGGCTGGATGAACAGCGGGGCGGCGACCGGCCGGGCCGGGGCGCGGGTCTCGGCGATCGCGGGCTCGGGCTGCGCGGGCTCGGCCTGCGCGGGTGCTGCCGGTGCCGGCTCGGCGACCGGTGCCGCCGCGACGTCGGCGCCGGGGTTGAGCTCGGCGCGCACCTGCTCGGCGACGTCGCGGTTGATGCTCGACTGGGCCGAGCGCACCGGGGCGCCGAGCTTGTCGAGCGCGGCGGCGACGGCCTTGCTGGTCACCCCCAGCAGCTTGGCCAGGGCGTGCACGCGCATCCGCGCAGGCAGCTCGTCAGTGTTCTGGGGCGGCACGTTCTCGGCCACGTTGTTCTCCTCGGCCCCCGGGCGCGTCCACCGTTGAGGTGTCACGCGGCCACGCGGGGGCTACTCGTCCGTATCCGACCACCTGCGGGGGTCGGCAGTGCAGGTCGTGCCAGTTCTGGCGCTGTAAAAGGTGGTGCCGTTGTCACTTAACACTTGGTTCGGTGACGTGCGACTCGTGCTGCCCCGCGTGCTGCGACCCTGTGGGATCGTCCTGCACCCGGTCAGGCGCGAAAGGATCGCCGAGCGTCCTGTCGTCATCGTCGAGCGGACCCTGCGCCAACCGGGTTGCCTTGACAGGCACGGTCGGCACCAGATCAGCGACGACGAGCAGCGCGCTCATGACGTCATCGGGTCGCACCGCAGGACTTGTCTGCCGCACGACTGCCCTTATTGTCCCACACTGACGGCCAGGCGCCATGTCCCCTGCAGGTGTGGACGGCGTTTCGTCCTCCGGCACCGCCATGCTGACCACTGCCCCACGGGCGTCGAGCTGGCGGCGACCGTCCTTGGTGAGCCGTTCCACCATCGCGGTCTCCTGGGCGAGGAACTTCTCCACCGCCGCGCGCAGCGCCGCCGGCGCCACCCCCTCGACCGCGATCTCCCACAGGCTGGCGTGGATGCGCTCGGGCAGCGAGCCGGTCACCGCCGTCACCGCGTCGATCACGTCCAGGCCCGGCGGCAGCGCCTTGTCCACCTCGTGGGCGAGGACCTGCGGGTCCACCACCCGCACCAGCGACATCTCCACGTACTCGGCCTCGCTGGCCACCCCGGTCGGCGCGGCGCCCACCCAGGAGATCTTGGGGTGGGGGTTGAAGCCCTGCGAGTACGCCATCGGCACCCCGGCCCGGCGGATGGCGCGCTCGAAGGCACGGGCCACGTCGCGGTGGGACGTGAAGCGCAGCCGGCCGCGCTTGGTGTAGCGCAGCCGCACCTTCTGGACGGGCGGGGCGGAGGGGTTGGGTTCGTGCTGCTTGGCCACGGGCGATCAGCCGGCCAGCGCGGGGTTGGTGATGGGGCTGCCGACGCTGACGGGGGCGATCGGGATGAGCGTCTTGCCGGTGGGGCCCACCTCGATGTCGGTGCCCATGGACGGGCACACGCCGCAGTCGAAGCACGGCGTCCAGCGGCAGTCGTCCTGCTCCTCGGAGTTGAGCGCGTCCTCCCAGTCAGCCCAGAGCCACTCCTTGTCCAGCCCCGAGTCCAGGTGGTCCCAGGGCAGCACCTCGGTGCGCTCGCGCTCGCGGGTGGTGAACCAGTCCAGGCTCACTCCCAGCGGGGTGAGCTCCTCGGCGGCAGCGTCCACCCAGCGGTCGTAGGAGAAGTGCTCGCTCCAGCCGTCGAAGCGGCCGCCGTTGCGCCACACCCGCTCGATGACGCGGCCCACCCGGCGGTCGCCGCGGGAGAGCAGTCCCTCGATCAGGCTGGGCTTGCCGTCGTGGTAGCGCATGCCGATGGCGCGGCTCATCTTGCGGTCCGCACCGACCTCGGCGCGCAGCTTGCGCAGCCGGTCGTCCACCACGTCGGGGTGGCACTGCGCCGCCCACTGGAACGGGGTGTGCGGCTTGGGCACGAACCCCCCGATGGAGATGGTGCAGCGGATGTCCTTGTGCCCGGCCGCCTCGCGCCCGGTCTTGATGACCTCGCGGGCCATCCGGCCGATCTGCAGCACGTCCTCGTCGGTCTCAGTGGGCAGCCCGCACATGAAGTACAGCTTCACCTGCCGCCAGCCGTTGGCGTAGGCGGTGGAGACGGTGCGGATGAGGTCTTCCTCGCTGACCATCTTGTTGATGACCTTGCGGATGCGCTCGCTGCCGCCCTCGGGGGCAAAGGTCAGCCCGGAGCGGCGGCCGTTGCGGGAGATCTCGTTGGCCAGGTCCACGTTGAAGGCGTCGACGCGGGTGGAGGGCAGGCTCAGGCCGGTGCCGGTGCCCTCGTAGCGGTCGGCCAGGCCCTTGGTGACGTCGGCGATCTCGGAGTGGTCGGCGCTGGACAGGCTGAGCAGGCCCACCTCGTTGTAGCCGGTGGCGGCCAGGGACTGCTGCACGATGGCACCGATGCCCTCGATGGAGCGCTCGCGGACCGGACGGGTGATCATCCCGGCCTGGCAGAAGCGGCAGCCGCGGGTGCAGCCACGGAAGATCTCCACGCTGGCCCGCTCGTGCACGGTCTCCGCCAGCGGCACCAGCGGCTTCTTCGGGTAGGGCCAGGCGTCGAGGTCCATGGTGGTGCGCTTGAACACCCGGTAGGGCACGCGGGGGTCGGTGGGCACCACGCGCTGGATGCGGCCGTCGGGCAGGTAGTCCACGGCGTAGAAGCGCGGCACGTACACGCCGCCAGTCTCGGCCAGGCGCAGCAGCAGCTCCTCGCGCCCGCCCGGGGAGCCCTCCTCCTTGTGGGCGCGGATGATCTCGGTGATCTCCAGCACGGCCTCCTCCCCGTCGCCCAGCACCGCGGCGTCGATGAAGTCCGCGATGGGCTCGGGGTTGAACGAGGCGTGCCCGCCGGCGAGCACGATGGGGTGGCGCTCGTCGCGGTCGGCGGCGTGCAGCGGGATGCCGGACAGGTCCAGCGCGGCGAGCAGGTTGGTGTAGCCGAGCTCGGTGGAGAAGCTGACGCCGAGCACGTCGAAGTCGATGACGGGGCGGTGGCCGTCCACGGTGAACTGGGGCACGCCGGCCTCGCGCATGAGGACCTCGAGGTCGGGCCACACGGCGTAGGTGCGCTCAGCGAGAACGTCATCCATCTCGTTGAGCAGCTCGTAGAGGATCATGACGCCCTGGTTGGGCAGGCCGACCTCGTAGGCGTCGGGATACATCAAGGCCCAGCGGACGGCGGTGTCGTTCCACTCCTTGAGGCTGGCGTTGAGCTCACCGCCGACGTACTGCACAGGCTTGGACACGCGGGGAAGCAGCGGTTCCAGCTCGGCGAAAACGGACGCACCAGGCGTACGGGTGGTAGTACTCATGGTCCCCAGGGTAGATGGGGCGTCTGCAAGTACCACCCACTGCGGGCAGCAGGGTCTGCAACTACCACCAAGCCAGAGACCCGGGTCTCCCCCGGCCGAGCCGCAGCCCTGTGCTCAGGTGCCGGCGCGGGCCAGCGCCCGACGGACGGTGTCGACGAAGCGCTCGGTGTCGTGCACCACGTCCCACCAGGTGAAGCGCAGCACGCGCCAGCCGGCCGCCTCCAGGGCGTTCTGCCGGAACCGGTCGCGCAGGATCGCCTCGGGCGCGGAGTGCACCGAGCGTCCGTCGAGCTCCAGGCCCAGCCGCAGCTGCGGGTAGCCGCCGTCCAGCCGGCCGATCAGCCGCCCGTCGGCGTCGTGCACCTCCAGCTGCGCCACCGGCAGGGGCACCTGCGCGTCGGCCAGGGCGAGACGGCTGGCGGTCTCCAGGATCGACTCGGCCAGCCCGTCCGCCTGCCCGATCCGCTCGGCGGCCCTCGCCTCCCCCGGCCCGCCGCGGCGCACCTCGACGGTGGCCCGCAGCTGCGCACGGGTGAGCAGCCCGCGGCGCAGCGCGTCGTCCACGCACCACACCGCCTCCCGCCGAGGCAGGGTCGCGCACAGGTCGAACACCGTGCGCGCGACGCTGGTCAGCTGCACCCCGCCGACCAGCTCCACGTCGCCCAGCGCCAGGGCGCGGCTGTGGAAGTGCAGGTCGCGGCGGCGGATGCGGCGCTGCTCCCGGCGGACGGTGACGTGCTCGGCGGCCGGGCGGTCCGGCACCGCGAGGTCGTGCACCCGCGCCGCGGTCTGGTGGCTGGCGACGGCGT
Source organism: Rhodococcus sp. Z13_19A (assembly GCF_058133575.1). Classification (NCBI taxonomy): domain Bacteria; kingdom Bacillati; phylum Actinomycetota; class Actinomycetes; order Mycobacteriales; family Nocardiaceae; genus Rhodococcus; species Rhodococcus sp. Z13_19A. The sequence continues at coordinate 375,649 of NZ_JBYUNN010000004.1, read as the reverse complement.
CGAGCACCCCGCTGGAGAGCACCGCGGCACGGGCCCTGCCCAGCGCGGTGGGCGGGTGCGCGCGGGCGCAGTAGACCCCGCGCTGCACCCGATACATCCGCCCGGTGCGCAGCGCCACCACGAGGTGGTCGGGATCCACGCCCTCGGTGAGCACCTGCTCGCGCAGGATCAACCCGTCGGGCGCCGTGTACGGCTTCCACCACTGCTCCATGCGGCAGAGGCTCGCACCCCGGCGCGCGGCGCTCGGGGGTCGTCCGGCGGCTGTGGAGGACGCACCGCGGTGTGCACAACGCTGGGTAGCGGTTGCAGACCGGTCTCGGCGCGGATGGTGGTACTTGCAGACGCCCCTAGAGCTCGGGGAACCAGAGCGCGATCTCCCGCGCGGCGCTCTCCGGGGAGTCTGACCCGTGCACGATGTTCGACTGCGTCTCCAGCGCCAGGTCGCCGCGGATCGACCCGGGCGCGGCCTTCTCCACCGGGTCGGTGCCACCGGCCAGCTGGCGGAACGCCGGGATCGCCCGGGGGCCCTCCACCACCGCGGCCACCACGGGCCCGGAGGTGATGAACTCCAGCAGCGACTCGTAGAAGCCCTTGCCCTCGTGCTCGGCGTAGTGCGCCGCGGCCAGGTCACGGGCCACCGGCACCATCTTCAGCGCCGCCAGGGTCAGCCCCTTGCGCTCGATGCGGGCCAGCACCTCGCCGGTGAGCCCGCGGGCTACGCCGTCGGGCTTGATCAGGACCAGGGTGCGCTCGCTCACGGGGTGCTCTCCTCAGCTGGGCCCGTGCAGCCACGCCGGACGCGGGTGGACGGGGGTGGTAACGGTCGCGCTCAGGGTAATCGACGCCCTGCCGACGACCGGCACGCTCAGCCCTGCTGGCTGGGCAGCCGGCCCGTGGCGATGCGTTGCTGCACGTCGCGACGCAGGTACAGGATGTAGGCCCACACCGCGGCGAACACCAGCCCCATGATCCCCAGCGAGGGGTGCACCGCCCAGCCCGCGATCATCGCCACCTGCAGCGCCACGTCCACCGGCACCGCCCACGGTCGCCGCTGCATCCCGCTGGCCACGATCATCACCACCGCCAGCGCCACCACGTACCCGCCGGACAGCCACGACACCCCGCCGCCGAGCTTGGCCACCACCGGCAGCACCAGCAGCACCACGATGGCCTCCAGGACCAGCGTCCCGGCCATCACTCCGCGCAGGCCCTTCCACGGGTCGGTGGCGGGGGCCCGGACCGGCTCGGGGACGCTCACGCCGGCTCCTTGCCGAGCAGCGTGCGCGCCTCACCCGCGGTGACGACCGATCCGGTGACCACCACGCCGGCGCCGGACACCGACTCCCCCGGCTCGGCCACGTCCTCGGCCATGGCGATCGCCTGCTCCAGCGCGCCGGCCATGTCGTCGGCCACCACCACCCGCTCGTCGCCGAAGCGGGCCACGGCGAACTCGGCCAGCTGCTCCACGTCCATCGCCCGCGGCGAGCTGTTCTGCGTCACCACGATCTCGTCGAGCACCGGCTCCAGCGCGGCCAGCAGCCCGGCCACGTCCTTGTCCTCCAGCACCGACACCACCCCGACGAGCTTGCGGAAGTCGAACTCCTCCGTGAGCGCCGCGGCCAGCGCCTGGGCCCCGTGCGGGTTGTGCGCGGCGTCGATGAACACCGTGGGCGCGCTGCGCACCCGCTCCAGCCGGCCGGGCACGGTGACGGTCGCGAACGCCTCGCGCACCGCCTCCACGTCCAGCTGGCGCTGCGGGCCGGCGCCGAAGAACGCCTCCACCGCGGCCAGCGCGAGCACCGCGTTGCGCGCCTGGTGGGCTCCGTGCAGCGGCAGGAAGATCTCGTCGTACACCCCGCCCAGGCCCTGCAGCTGCAGCTGCTGCCCGCCGACGGCCACCTGCCGGCCGAGCACGGCGAACTCCGAGCCCTCCCTGGCGACGGCGACGTCGACCTGCACGCAGCGGCGCAGGATCACCTCCTGCACCTCCGGCTGCTGCTCGGCCATGATCACGGTGCAGCCGGGCTTGATGATCCCGGCCTTGTTCTCGGCGATCTCGCTGAGGTCGGTGCCCAGGTACTCGCTGTGGTCCATGGCGATCGGGGTGATCACCGCGACCTGCGTGTTGAGCACGTTGGTGGAGTCCCAGGTGCCGCCCAGGCCCACCTCGACCACGGCGACGTCCACCGGGGCGTCGGCGAAGGCGGAAAACCCCATCGCGGTGAGCACCTCGAACTTGCTCATCGCCGGCCCGCCGGCGGCGGTGGAGCGCTCGTCCACCATGGCCACGAAGGGCTCGACGTCGGCGAAGGTGCTCACGTAGCGCTCCGGGCTGACCGGCTCGTTGTCCACGCTGATCCGCTCGGTGGCCAGCTGCAGGTGCGGACTGGTGTAGCGCCCCGTGCGCAGCTGCAGCCGGGTGAACAGCGCGTCCACCATGCGGGTGACCGAGGACTTGCCGTTGGTTCCGGCGACGTGCACGGCCGGATAGCTCAGCTGCGGGGAGCCGAGGATGTCCAGCAGCGCGTTGATGCGGGTCAGCGACGGCTCGATCTTGGTCTCCGGCCAGCGCTCGTTGAGCCGCGCCTCCACCGCGGCCAGCGCGGCGAGCTCGTCGCGACCGGGACGCGCCCCCTCCGAGGTGCTCACTGTGCCGCCAGCGCGCTGAGGCGGGCGTTGATGCGCTCCACCTCGGCCTGGGCGGTGGCCTGGCGAGCCTTGATCTTCTCGACCACCTGCGGCGGGGCCTTGCTGGTGAAGGACTCGTTCGCCAGCTTGGCCGTGGTGCCGGCGAGCTCCTTCTCGTTCACCGCCAGGTCCTTCTCCAGCCGGCGACGCTCGGCGGCGACGTCCACGGTGCCGGAGGTGTCCAGCTCCACCACCACGGTCGCCGCGTGCAGGCGCACCTCGATGGATGCGGTGGCGGCGAAGCCAGCGTCGGGCTCGGTGAGCCGGGCCAGGGAGGTGACCTGCCCGGACAGCCCGGTGAGGTCGGCGGTGTCCAGGCCGGAGATGCGGGCGGCAACCCGGCGCGAGGGCGCCACGCCCTGGTCGGCCCGGAAGCGGCGCACCTCGGTGATCAGCTTCTGCGCGTCGGCGACCCGCTGGGCGGCAGCATCGTCGGGCACCACACCGGTGGCGGTGGGCCACGCCGCGACGACCAGGGACTCCCCGCCGGTGAGCACGGTCCACAGCGTCTCGGTGACGAAGGGCATCACCGGGTGCAGCAGGCGCAGCAGCACGTCCAGGACGTGGCCCAGCACCGCCCGGGTGCCGGCCGCGGTGGCCTCGTCAGCCAGCTGGGCCTTGGCCAGCTCCAGGTACCAGTCGCACACCTCGTCCCAGGCGAAGTGGAACAGGGTCTCGCAGGCGCGGCCGAACTCGAAGCGGTCGAAGTAGCCGTCCACCTCGGTGACCACCGCGTCCAGGCGGTCCAGGATCCAGCGGTCGGGGTCGGTCAGCGCCTCCCGCGCCGGCAGCGCACCCACGGTGGCCTGGTTCATCAGCGCCAGCTTGGTGGCGTTGAACAGCTTGGTGGCGAAGCGGCGGGAGGCCTCGGCGTGCTCGTCACCCACGGACAGGTCGGCGCCGGGGTTGGCTCCGCGGGTGAGGGTGAAGCGCAGCGCGTCGGCGCCGTAGCGGTCCACCCAGTCCAGCGGGTCGATGCCGTTGCCGCGGCTCTTGGACATCTTCTTGCCCTCGGCGTCGCGCAGCAGCCCGTGCAGGAAGACGTCGTGGAAGGGCACCGAGTCGGCGGCGGCGCGCCCGTCGCCCTCGGCGGCGTAGAGGCCGAACATCATCATCCGGGCGACCCAGAAGAAGAGGATGTCGTAGCCGGTGACCAGCACGCTGGTGGGGTAGAACTTCGCCAGCTCGTCGGTCTGCTCCGGCCAGCCCATGGTGGAGAACGGCCACAGGCCCGAGGAGAACCAGGTGTCCAGCACGTCCGGGTCCTGGGTCCAGCCCTCGCCGGTGGGCGCGTCCTCGTCGGGACCGACGCAGACCACCTCGCCGTTGGGGCCGTAGAAGATTGGGATGCGGTGGCCCCACCACAGCTGGCGGGAGATGCACCAGTCGTGCATGTGGTCCACCCAGGCGAACCAGCGCGGCTCCAGGCTCTCCGGGTGGATGGTGGTGCGGCCGTCGCGCACGGCGTCGCCGGCGGACTTGGCCAGCTTGTCCACCGCCACGAACCACTGCAGGCTCAGCCGCGGCTCGATGGGCTCCCCGGTGCGCTCGCTGTGCCCGACGCTGTGCACGTAGGGGCGCTTCTCGGCCACCACCCGGCCCTGCTCGGCCAGCGCCTCGCGCACGGCCACGCGCGCCTCGAAGCGGTCCATCCCGTCGAACTGGGTTCCGGTGCCGGTGATGCGCCCGGACTCGTCCATGATCGAGGGCATCGGCAGGTCGTGCCGCTTGCCCATCTCGAAGTCGTTGGGGTCGTGCGCCGGGGTGATCTTCACCGCGCCGGTGCCGAACTCCGGGTCCACGTAGGAGTCGGCGATCACCGGGATCCGTCGCCCGGTGAAGGGGTGCTCCAGGGTGGTGCCGATCAGCGCGGCGTAGCGCTCGTCGTCGGGGTGCACGGCCACCGCGGTGTCACCGAGCATGGTCTCCACCCGGGTGGTGGCCACGACGACGTGCGGCTCGTCGTCGCGCAGCGAGCCGTAGCGCAGCGAGACCAGCTCGCCCTCCACGTCGGAGTAGCTGACCTCGATGTCGCTGATGGCGCTCTGCAGCTTGGGCGACCAGTTGACCAGCCGCTCCGCGCGGTAGATCAGGCCGTCGTCGAAGAGCCGCTTGAAGATGGTCTGCACGGCGCGGGACAGGCCCTCGTCCATGGTGAACCGCTCGCGGGACCAGTCCACGCCGTCACCCAGGCGTCGCATCTGGGCGCCGATGCTGCCGCCGGAGGTGTGCTTCCACTCCCAGACCTTCTCCAGGAAGGCCTCCCGCCCCAGCTCGTGCCGGCTGGTGCCCTGCGCGGTGAGCTGCTTCTCCACCACGGTCTGGGTGGCGATGCCGGCGTGGTCCATGCCCGGCAGCCACAGCACCTCGTAGCCCTGCATCCGCTTGCGGCGGGTGAGGGCGTCCATCACCGCGTGCTCCATGGCGTGGCCCATGTGCAGGCTGCCGGTGACGTTGGGCGGGGGCAGGACGATGGAGAACGGCGGCTTGTCGCTGGTCGCGTCGGCGGTGAAGTACCCGGCGTCCACCCAGCGCTGGTACAGCGCGTCCTCTACCTCGGCCGGCTCCCACTTGTCGGGGAGCTGGGCAGGTGCAGGGGTGTTCTCGGGCGGGGTCACCCGGCAAGTCTAGGAAACGTCAGCAGCGCCGATCACCGGGCCGGTGCCGCTGCCGCGCGGCGGCCAGCTCGGCCGGGGTGTTCACGTTCAGCAGCGAGTCCAGCTCCGGGTCGGCGGCGGCCAGCGCGGGGTCGGCCAGCAGCTCGGCACGGGTGATGCGGCGCACCCGGCAGCGCGCACCCAGCGCCCGCACCCGCCGCTCCCCCGCCGCCAGCAGCTCCGCGGCCGGCCCGGCCAGCGCGGTGGCGTAGGCCGCCGCCAGCGGGTGCTCGTGGTCGGCGTCCACCGGCATCACCACGTCCGGGCGCGGCTCCGCCTCCGGACCGCGGGCGGCGAGCACGGCGGCCACCAGCGCGGGGTGCAGCAGCGGCATGTCGGTGGCGCAGACGAAGGCGGTGTCCGCGCCCAGCTCCCCCGCCCGGGCCAGGCCGGTGGCCAGGCCCTGCAGCGGACCCTGGTCGGCCACCGCGTCGTGCAGCACCTCCGCGCCGGTCACCGTGAGCAGCTGCCCGGGGGCGGCGACCACCAGCACCCGGGCACCGTGGTGGCCGAGCACGTCCACGGTGCGCTGCAGCAGGGTGGCGCCGTCCCACTCCAGGGCAGCCTTGGGCGAGCCCATCCGGCGAGACCTCCCCCCGGCCAGCACCACTCCGCACACACCCACCAGCGCAGGCTAAGCCTCGTGTGTCGCGGGGGACTCACGTGGCGCACTATGGGGCCATGGCGCACGAGATCGAGATCGACAGCACCGGTGGGCACAAGCGGTACCGCGGCAAGGTCAGGCGGCCCGACATCGACGAGAGCAGCCTCAAGGTCACCAAGCCGGAGAAGTCGGCCGCGGGCGTGCCCGCCGTCCTTGTCGCCGCCCAGCGCGGACTCAAGCTGATGGGCGCGGACCGCACCGCCCGCACCTGGCTGCGAATCAACCAGCGCAACGGCTTCGACTGTCCCAGCTGTGCGTGGCCGGAGCCTGCCGACGGCCGCAAGACCTTCGAGTTCTGCGAGAACGGCGCCAAGGCGGTGGCCGACGACGCCACCACCCGCACCGTCACGCCGGAGTTCTTCGCCCAGCACTCCATCGACGAGCTGAACAGCAAGAGCAGCTACTGGCTCAACCTGCAGGGCCGGCTCACCCACCCGATGGTGGTGCGTCCGGGCGGAACGCACTACGAGCCGATCACCTGGGACGACGCCATCGCCCTGGTTGCCGACGAGCTCAACGGGTTGGCCAGCCCGGACGAGGCGCTGTTCTACACCTCCGGCCGGGCCAGCAACGAGTCCGCCTTCGTCTTCCAGCTGCTGGCCCGCAGCTTCGGCACCAACAACCTGCCGGACTGCTCCAACATGTGCCACGAATCCTCGGGCCACGCGCTCACCGAGTCCATCGGCATCGGCAAGGGCACCGTCACCATCCTGGACGTCCAGGAGGCCGACCTCATCATCATCGCCGGGCAGAACCCCGGCACCAACCACCCGCGCATGCTCAGCTTCCTGGAGGAGGCCAAGCACAACGGCGCCAAGATCGTGGCCATCAACCCGCTGCTGGAGGCGGGGCTGCGCCGCTTCCACGACCCGCAGTCGGTCAGCGGGGTGCTGGGCAACGGCACCAAGCTGGCCGACGAGTACCTGCAGATCAAGCTCGGCGGCGACATGGTGCTCTTCCGCGCCCTGGCCAAGATGCTGCTGCAGGCCGAGGAGGACAACCCCGGCAGCGTCGTCGACCGCACCTTCATCGACACCAAGTCAGCCGGCTTCGAGGAGTGGGCGAAGGCCGCCCGCGACCTCGACCTGGGCATCGTCGAGGAGGCCACCGGCCTCACGCTGGCCGACATCGAGAAGGTCGCCGCCCTGATGGCGAGCTCCCAGCGCACGGTGCTGTGCTGGGCCATGGGGCTGACCCAGCACCGGGCCGGCGTGGCCACCATCCAGGAGGGCACCAACCTCATGCTCATGCGCGGCATGATCGGCAAGCCCGGTGCCGGCCTGTGCCCCGTCCGCGGCCACTCCAACGTGCAGGGCGACCGCACGATGGGCATCTGGGAGCAGATGCCCGAGGGGTTCCTGGCAGCGCTGGACACCGAGTTCGGCATCACCTGCCCCCGCCCGCACGGGGTGGACACGGTCGGCGCGATGCACGCGATGAAGGAGGGCAAGGCCAAGGTGTTCATCAGCCTGGGCGGCAACTTCGCCTCGGCCACCTCCGACACCGACTACACCGAGGAGGGCCTGCGCCAGTGCTCCCTGACGGTGCAGATCTCCACCAAGCTCAACCGCAGCCACCTGGCCCACGGGCGCACCGCCCTGATCCTGCCCTGCCTGAGCCGCACCGACCGCGACATCCAGAACGGGCGCAAGCAGAAGGTGTCGGTGGAGGACTCCATGTCCATGGTGCACCTGTCCCGCGGGAACCTGAAGCCGGTGAGCGAGGACCTGCTCAGCGAGATCGTCATCATGGGGCGCCTGGCCCTGGCCACCCTGGGCACCGACCACCCGGTGCCGTGGCGGGCGTTCATGAAGAACTACGACACCATCCGCGACTCCATCGCCCGGGTGGTGGGCGGCTGCGAGGACTACAACCAGCGGGTGCGCCAGCCCGACGGCTTCATGCTGCCCAACCCGCCGCGGGACGGTCAGGACTTCACCGACACCGACAACGGCAAGGCCAACTTCGTCACCAACGAGCTGGAGTGGGTCAAGGTCCCGCCGGGCCGCCTCGTCCTGCAGTCGCTGCGCAGCCACGACCAGTTCAACAGCACCATCTACGGGCTGGACGACCGCTACCGGGGCATCGACAACGCCCGCAAGGTGGTGATGGTCAACCCACAGGACATCACCGAGCTCGGCCTCACCGACGGTGCGGTGGTGAACATCATCTCCGAGTACACCGGCAAGGACGGGGTGCTGCAGGAACGCCGCGCGGAGGGCTACCGGGTGGTCTCCTACGACACCCCGAAGGGCAACGCCGCGGGCTACTACCCGGAGACCAACGTGCTCTACCCGGTCCACGACGTGGCGAAGAAGTCCAACACCCCGGTCTCCAAGGCCGTGGTGGTGCGACTCGAGCCGGTCGGCTGATCCGTCCGCGCGCCGGTCGACCGCGGGGGTGTCTAGGCTCGGTGGATGGCCACCCTCTTCACCCGCATCCTCAACGGGGAGCTGCCCGGTCGCTTCGTCTGGCGTGACGACGTGTGCGGGGTCTTCCTGACCATCAACCCGCTCGCTCCGGGTCATGTGCTGGTGGTGCCGCGGGTGGAGGTCGACCACTGGATCGACCTGCCCGCCGACGTCGCCGCCCATCTCTGGGACGTCAGCCAGAAGGTCGGGCAGGCCCAGCAGCAGGCGTTCTCCCCGTCCAAGGTCGCCGTCCTGGTGGTGGGTGAGGAGGTACCGCACACCCACATCCACCTGGTGCCCTACCACCAGCTGTCCCAGGTCAACTTCGCCAACGCCGACCCTGACCCCAGCCCGGAGAGCCTGGACGCCGCCGCCGACAAGCTGCGGGCGGCGCTGCGCGAAGCCGGGCACCCCGAGGCTGGGCACCCCGAAGCAACCACCTGACTGGAGCCCCACCATGGGTCGCGTCACCACCCGACGACCGGTTCGCCGCATCACCGCTGACGGGGAGCTCCGCCGGCCGGACACCCTCGCCGTCGAGGAACCGATGGAGCTGCGCGTGGGCGGCCGGGCCCTGGCCGTCACCATGCGCACCCCGGGCAGCGACATCGAGCTGGTGCACGGCTTCCTGCTCACCGAGGGCGTCATCGGCGACCGGGAGGACGTCAGCATCGCCCGCTACTGCAACGGCGTGGACGACGAGGGCCGCAACACCTACAACGTGATCGACGTGGAGCTGGCGCCCGGCGTGGCCCCGCCCGAGGCCGGCGTGGAGCGCAACTTCTACACCACCTCCTCGTGCGGGGTGTGCGGCAAGGCGTCCCTGGACGCGGTGCGGCTGAAGAGCCGCTACTCCCCCGCCGCCGACCCGGTGTCGGTCAGCACCTCCGTGCTGGCCACCCTGCCGGACCAGCTCCGCGCCGCGCAGAAGGTCTTCGACACCACCGGGGGGCTGCACGCGGCCGGGTTGTTCACCGCCGACGGTGAGCTGCTGGCCGTGCGCGAGGACGTGGGCCGGCACAACGCGGTGGACAAGGTGATCGGCTGGGCGGTGCAGTCTGGCCGGGTGCCGCTGAGCGGCTGCGTGCTGATGGTCAGCGGGCGCGCGTCCTTCGAGCTGGTGCAGAAGGCGGTGATGGCCGGCATCCCCGTGCTGGCCGCAGTCTCCGCGCCGTCGTCGCTGGCGGTGGAGCTGGCCGCCGAGACGGGCATGACGGTGATCGGCTTCCTGCGCGGGACGAGCATGAACGTCTACACCGACGCTGCGAAGGCCCGCGTGGTGGTGCCGGAGCACAGCACGGCCTGAACACGCCGCCAGGCCCGTCCCCGTGGTGGTGGGGGCCGGACCTGGCGGTCAGTGCAGCGGATCAGGCGGACTTGTCGCGGCGCTCGGCCCGGGTCGGCTTGCGCGGCACGATGGTGGGAAGCACGTTGTTGCGGACCACGTCCTCGGTGATGACCACCTTGGCCACGTCGTCGCGGCTGGGGATGTCGAACATGATCGGCAGCAGCACCTCCTCCATGATGGCGCGCAGCCCACGGGCCCCGGTGCCGCGGAGGATGGCCTGGTCGGCGATGGCCTCCAGGGCCTCCTCCTCGAACTCCAGCTCCACGTTGTCCATCTCGAAGAGCCGCTTGTACTGCTTGACCATCGCGTTCTTGGGCTCGCGCAGGATGGTCACCAGCGACTGCTTGTCCAGGTTGGTGACGCTGGCCAGCACGGGCAGCCGACCGATGAACTCCGGGATGAGCCCGAACTTGATCAGGTCCTCGGGCATCACGTCGGCGAAGCGGTCCACGGTGTCGGTCTCGATCCTGGAGTGCACCTCGGCGCCGAAGCCCAGGCCACGCTTGCCCACTCGGTCGGACACGATCCGGTCGAGCCCGGCGAAGGCGCCGGCCACGATGAACAGCACGTTGGTGGTGTCGATCTGGATGAACTCCTGGTGCGGGTGCTTGCGGCCCCCCTGCGGCGGCACGCTGGCCTGGGTGCCCTCCAGGATCTTCAGCAGCGCCTGCTGCACTCCCTCGCCGGAGACGTCCCTGGTGATCGAGGGGTTCTCGCTCTTGCGGGCGATCTTGTCGACCTCGTCGATGTAGATGATGCCCGTCTCGGCGCGCTTGACGTCGTAGTCGGCGGCCTGGATGAGCTTGAGGAGGATGTTCTCCACGTCCTCGCCCACGTAGCCCGCCTCGGTGAGCGCGGTGGCGTCGGCGATGGCGAAGGGGACGTTGAGCATCTTGGCCAACGTCTGCGCCAGGTAGGTCTTGCCACAGCCGGTGGGCCCCAGCAGCAGGATGTTGGACTTGGCCAGCTCGATGGACTCCTCGCGCGGGTCGCGCAGCTTGTCCCCGGCCTGGATGCGCTTGTAGTGGTTGTAGACCGCCACCGCCAGCGTCCGCTTGGCCTTGTCCTGGCCGATGACGTACTTCTCCAGGAAGTCGCGGATCTCGTTGGGCTTGGGCAGCTCCTCGAGCTTGACCTCACCGGTCTCGGCGAGCTCTTCCTCGATGATCTCGTTGCACAGGTCGATGCACTCGTCGCAGATGTACACGCCCGGACCAGCGATCAGCTTCTTGACCTGCTTCTGGCTCTTCCCACAGAAGGAGCACTTCAGCAGATCTCCACCGTCTCCGATGCGTGCCATACCTGTCGCCCTCTACTTCCGTGTGCGGATGACGCCTTCGAGCTCAACGACTTCGAAACCAACGCGTGCCCGGCCCGAGCCCGTAACCGCTGCGGGACAGGACTTCCGCTGCTCCGCCGGTACCGGCGTCGTCGCTGCCCGTTCCTGATGACGTTACCCGTGGATCCCGACGAGCTCGCCGGTGAACGCCGAGCGCGGTCTCGGTGTGTGCCGCCGGGTGCCGCGCCGGGCTACAGCGTGCCTGTCCGGTTCGCCGCTCGAGCGCAGGCTGGCTCGAGCGGCGTGTCGGACAGGCACGCCGAGCTGGTCAGGACTGGGCCGACAGCTTCCGGTACGGCAGCACCTGGTCGATGATGCCGTAGGCCTTGGCCTCCTCGGCGGTGAGGATCTTGTCGCGCTCGATGTCCGTGCGCACCTGGTCAGCCTCGCGGCCGGTGTGCTTGGCCAGGGTGCTCTCCAGCAGGCGCCGCATGCGCTGGATCTCCGCGGCCTGGATGGCGAGGTCGGAGACCTGGCCGTAGACACCCTCGGTGGCCGGCTGGTGGATGAGCACCCGGGCGTTGGGCAGCGCCAGGCGCTTGCCAGGGGTGCCCGCGGCGAGCAGCACCGCAGCGGCCGAGGCGGCCTGGCCCAGGCAGACGGTCTGGATGTCGGCCCGCACGTACTGCATGGTGTCGTAGATCGCCATCAGCGAGGTGAACGAGCCACCGGGTGAGTTGATGTAGATGGTGATGTCGCGGTCGGGGTCGTCGGACTCCAGGCACAGCAGCTGCGCCATGATGTCGTTGGCCGAGGCGTCGTCCACCTGCACCCCGAGGAAGATGATGCGCTCCTCGAAGAGCTTGTTGTAGGGGTTGGACTCCTTCATGCCGTAGCTGGTCCGCTCGACGAACGAGGGCAGCACGTAGCGGGAGCTCGGCATCTGCATGCCGTTCGGGAAGCTGGTCATCGTGTCTCCATCAGGTTCGGGTCAGCCGGGACTGGGGGTGAGGTCGGACCGGCTACGCGCTGCCGGTTCCGCCGACCTGCGCGGCCCGGCTGATGACGTGGTCGACGAACCCGTACTCCAGTGCCTCCTGGGCAGTGAACCAGCGGTCCCGGTCGGAGTCCTTCTCGATCTGCTCCACGGTCTGCCCGGTGAACTGGGCCTGCAGCTCGTTCATCTCACGCTTGGTGTGCTCGAACTGCTCGGCCTGGATGGCGATGTCGGTGGCGGAGCCGCCGATGCCGGCCGAGGGCTGGTGCATCATGATCCGCGCGTGCGGCAGGACGAAGCGCTTGCCCTTGGTGCCGGCGGCGAGCAGGAACTGGCCCATCGAGGCGGCCAGGCCCATGCCGTAGGTGGCGACGTCGCACTCGGCGAACTGCATGGTGTCGAACATCGCCATGCCCGCGGTCACCGAGCCGCCGGGAGAGTTGATGTACAGGGAGATGTCGCGGGTGGGGTCCTCCGCCGAGAGCAGCAGGATCTGGGCGCAGACGCGGTTGGCGATCTCGTCGTCGACCTGGGTGCCCAGGAAGATGATGCGCTCCTGCAGCAGACGCTCGAATACCGAGTCGCTGAGGTTCAGTCCTGTGGTTCCTGCCATCTGAGGGTTCTGCGGCGTCGGGTTCTGCGGCGTCACGAGCGGGCCTGCCTTCCGGTGTGTGTTGAGCTTGTCTCTGACCCTAACGAACACGGGCGGCACCGGAGTCCCGGTACCGCCCGTGTTCGCTGTGAGCGTCAGTCGTTCTTACTTGTCGGCGTCAGACTTCTCGGCGTCGGCCTCGTCGGTCACGGCCTCCGCAGCGGCGTCCTCGGTGCCCGCCTCAGCGTCGGTGTCCGCAGCGTCGGTGCCCTCAGCGTCGGCGTCCTCAGCCTTGCGGCCGAGCAGCTCGTCGAGGTCGATGGCGTTGCCCGCGGTGTCGGTGACGGTGGCCTGGGCCACGACCCCGGCCAGCGCCTTGCCGCGGCGGACGTCGGCGAAGATCGCGCCGAGCTGGTTGGCCTGCTGCGCCTGCTGGATGTACTCCTCGGGGCTGACCCCGAAGCGCTGCGCCTGGTAGACGATGCGCTCGGTCAGCTCCTCGTTGCCCACCGTGGTGCCCTCGGCCTCCGCGATGGCGTCCAGCAGCAGCTGGGTCTTGACCGACTCCTCGGCCTCCTTGCGCGACTCCGCGTCGAACTCCTCGCGGCTGCTGCCCTGCGCCACCAGCGCGGCGGCCAGCTTGTCCTCGTCGTGGTCGAAGGGGTGCACCGCGTCGTGCAGGCGGGACTCCACCTCGGCCTCCACGACTGCCTCGGGCACCGGGATCTCGGTGACCTCCAGCAGCGCCTCGAGCACCTTGTCGCGAGCGGCGGTGGCCTGCTCGACCTTCTTCACCCGGGTGAGGCGCTCGCGCAGGTCGGCGAGCAGCTCGTCCATGGTGTCGAACTCGCTGGCCATCTGGGCGAACTCGTCGTCGGCCTCAGGCAGCTCGCGCTCCTTGACGTTGTTGATCACCGCAGTGACCACCGCGTCCCGGCCGGCGAACTCCCCCGCCAGCAGGGCGGTGGTGAAGTCCGCGCTCTCGCCGGCGGACTTGCCGATCAGCGCCTCGTCGATGCCGTCGATGAGCTCGCCGGAGCCGACCTCGTAGGACATGCCGGTGGTGGAGGCCTCGGGGACGTCCTCACCGTCCACGGTGGCCGACAGGTCGATGCTGACGAAGTCGCCGTCCTGGACGGGACGCTCGACGCCGGTGAGGGTGCCGAAGCGGGCCCGCAGCGAGTGCAGCTGCTCGTCGACCTCCTCGTCGGTGATCTCGATGGGGTCGACGGTGACGGAGAGCTCGCCGAAGGCGGGGATGGTGATGTCCGGGCGGACGTCGACCTCCGCGGTGAAGGCGACCTCCTGGCCGTCCTCCAGCTTGGTCACCTCGATCTCGGGCTGACCCAGCGGCCGGATGTCGGCGTTGGTGATCGCCTCGGAGTACTTGTTCGGCAGGGCGGCGTTGATGACCTGCTCCAGCACGGCGCCTCGGCCGACACGGGCCTCCAGCAGGCGCGCGGGAGCCTTGCCGGGACGGAACCCGGGCAGGCGGATCTGCTGGGCGAGGGTCTTGTACGCGGCGTCAAAGTCGGGTTTGAGCTCCTCGAAGGGCACCTCGACGTTGATGCGCACCCTTGTAGGGCTCAGCTGCTCGACGGTGCTCTTCACAGACATGCTCCTCAGGTAATACGTGAGTTCGGCAAATTGACCCAGGATGAACCTGGTCGGGGTGACAGGATTTGAACCTGCGACCCTCCGCTCCCAAAGCGGATGCGCTACCAAGCTGCGCCACACCCCGTCGTGACGATCCTACTGGGCCGTTAGGTAGCATCTGACACCGCACACGAAGAGCCGGTAGCTGAAGGGCCACTGGCAGGCGCGGGTGCACGCGGGCGTAGCTCAATGGTAGAGCCTCAGTCTTCCAAACTGATTACGCGGGTTCGATTCCCGTCGCCCGCTCCACGGTGCCAGTCGAGCACCCACGAGCGACCACCTCTCCCGCGCCCGCCGCGGCGGGCAGCCTGTGGCACAACACCTCTCGGTCGCAGCGCCGCTGAGCCACCGCCGTATTGTCGGCGGGTGCGCCTGATCCGGGCGCGTCGTGACGAAAGGTGAACCATGTCCACCCGAATGAAGACCGCGCTGGCGCTGGCGACGGTGGGCATCGCGCTCGCCGCCGGCTGCAGCTCCGAGGAGTCTGGCGCCGCCCAGGCCGACCCGGCCGCCACCACCTCCGCCGCCGCCTCCAGCAGCACCGCGTCCTCATCGACCTCCAGCGCGCCCACGTCGACCACCACGTCGGCCGCGCCCACTCCCGCGCCCGGCTCGGTGACGCTGACCAGCCCGGACCCCCGCGCCCCCAAGCTGACGGTGACTCCGCCGGCCGGCTGGACCCAGTCCACCGAGAAGATCTCCGAGAGCCCGGACCTGATCGGCGCCTTCCTCGTCAACGACGCCCGGGCCAACGACTTCACCCCGAACACCACCATCGTGATCAGCAACATCACCGGCAAGGCCGGCTCCAAGGAGGAGGCGCTGGCCCTGGACAAGAAGACCCTGAGCACCCAGCTGGCCGGCTACGTGGAGACCGGCACCAAGCCCCTCACCGTGAGCGGCAGCCCCGGCCAGCGCATCACCGGCCAGTGGACCAGCCCGCAGGTGGGCTCGCCGCTGCTGGTGACCGTCACCTCGGTGGCCGTCAACAACGACGAGGGCCTCTTCCTGGTGGACCTGGTCTCGCAGAGCACCCAGACCCTCGCCCCCGGCTGGGAGCAGGCAGTGCAGAGCTTCCACGAGAGCCTCGTCATCAGCTGACGAGCACCCGGCTACGAGAGCGGCCCCGGACACCGTTGCAGGTGTCCGGGGCCGCTCTGTCTTCGCTGTTCAGGTGGGCCGGTGCTCAGGCCTCGGGCAGTGCCGGCGGTGTGCCGGTGCGCTCGTACTCGGCCAGGATGTCGATGCGACGCTGGTGCCGCTCGTCACCGGAGAACGGCGTCTGCAGGAACGCGTCCACGATGGCCAGCGCCTCCTCCAGGCTGTGCATCCGACCGCCGATGCCGATCACCTGCGCGTTGTTGTGCTGGCGGGCCAGCTGCGCGGTCTCCACGCTCCACGCCAGCGCCGCACGGCAGCCGGGCACCTTGTTCGCGGCGATCTGCTCACCGTTGCCCGACCCGCCGAGCACCAGCCCGAGGCTGCCCGGGTCGTCCACCACCCGCTGGGCGGCGGCGATGCAGAAGGCCGGGTAGTCGTCCACGGCGTCGTAGGTGTGCGCACCCACGTCGACCGGGTCGTGTCCCGCCTCCTGCAAGTGCTGGACGATCTGTGCTTTGAGCTCGAAGCCGGCATGGTCGGCACCCAGGTAGACGCGCATGGTCCCAGTGTCCCAGGTTGTGGCACGCGCGTCGTGCCTGGGTGAGCGTCAGCGCTGGATGGACTTGACCTCGCAGAACTCCTCCAGGCCAAAGCGGCCCAGCTCGCGGCCGTTGCCCGACTGGCCGTAGCCGCCGAACGGGGCCAGCAGGTTGAACGACCCGCCGTTGACGTCGACCTGCCCGGTGCGCATCCGCTTGGCGAACTCCACCCCGGACTCGGTGTCGCCGGCGAACACCGCACCGGCCAGGCCGTACACGGTGGAGTTGGCGATCTCCGCCGCCTCGTCCAGGTCCTGGTAGGGCATCACCGACAGCACCGGGCCGAAGATCTCCTCCTGGGCGATGCGCATGTCCGGGCGGACGTCGGCGAAGATCGTGGGCTGCACGTAGGCGCCGTCGGTGGGCAGGTCCGCGCCCGCCTGCGGGCCGCCGTAGGCGACGGTCGCCCCCTCGGCCACCCCGACGTCCAGGTAGGAGCGGACCTTCTCCTGCTGCGCCGCCGAGGACATCGGGCCGATGCGGGTGGCGGGGTCGGACGGGTCGCCCACCTTGTAGGCCGCCGCGGCCTCGCGCAGCAGGTCCAGCATCTCCTGCTGGCGCTCGGCGGGCACCAGCATGCGGGTCCAGGCGGTGCAGGTCTGGCCCCCGTTGATCCAGCCGTTGCCCAGCCCACGCTGGGCAGCGACGGCGAAGTCGGCGTCGGGCAGCACCACGCAGGCCGACTTCCCGCCCAGCTCCAGCGCCACCCGCTTGACGGTGTCGGCAGCGCCGATGCTCACCTTCTTGCCCGCGGCGGTGGAGCCGGTGAAGGAGACCATGTCGATGTCGGGGTGGCGGGAGATGGCCTCCCCCACCACCTCACCGGTGCCGTGCACCAGGTTGAGGGCGCCGGCCGGCAGCCCCGCCTGCTCGGCGATCTCGACCAGGATGCCCGCGCTGAGCGGGGCCACCTCGCTGGGCTTGAGCACCACCGTGTTGCCCGCCAGCAGCGCGGGCGCCACCTTGGCGACCACCTGGTGCAGGGGGTAGTTCCACGGGGTGATCGCCCCGACCACCCCGATCGGCTCGCGCAGCACCAGCGAGTTGCCGATCTCCTCCGACCACGGGAACGAATCCGCGACGTCGGCGAAGACGCCGGCGTTGATCCCGGGCATGGACGCCTGCACCGCGGTGGCGAAGCCGATGGGCGAGCCCATCTCCGCGGAGATGGTGGCCGCGATCTCGTCCCTGCGGGCGGCGATGCCCTCGGAGATCCGCCGCACCACGGCCGCCCGCTCGGCCACCGGCACCTGCGACCAGCTGGCGAAGACCCGACGGGCCGCGCGGACCGCGTCGTCGACGTCGGTGGCGGTGCCGGCCGGGACCGTGGCGAGCAGCTCGCCGGTGGCCGGGTTGGTCACCTCGATGCGCTCACCGGAGCCGGCGCGGCGCTCGCCGTCGATGACGTGGTCGGTGCAGGAGGTGGTGGGTGCGGGGGCTGTGGTCACGGCGGATCTCCTCGGGGTGGGACGTGGGCGGGCGGCGTGCGGGCGGGCGGTCAGTCGAACTCGGGGTCCTCGTGCCGGGTGCGCTTGAGCTCGAAGAAGTGCGGGTAGCCGGCCAGCAGCACCGAGCCGTCCCAGACCTTGCCGGCGTCCTCCCCGCGCGGGATGCGGGAGAGCACGGGGCCGAAGAAGGCCACCCCGTTGATGTGGATGATCGGGGTGCCCACGTCGTCGCCCACCGGCTCCACGCCGGCGCGGTGGCTGGCGCGCAGCGCGTCGTCGTGGGCGTCGGACTCGGCCGCCTTGGCCAGCTCGGCGGGCAGGCCCACCTCCGCCAGCGCCTCCGGGACCACCACGGAGAAGTCCTTGTTGCCCTGGTCGTGGATGCGGGTGCCCATCGCGGTGTACAGCGGGCTCAGCACCTCGTCGCCGTGGTCGGCGGCGGCGGCGATCGCGACCCGGACCGGCCCCCACGCCTTGGCCATCGCCTCGCGGTACTCCTCGGGCAGGTCCTTGCCCTCGTTGAGCACGCCGAGGCTCATCACGTGGAAGCGGACGGTGACGTCGCGGACCTGCTCCACCTCGAGGATCCAGCGGGAGGTGATCCAGCACCAGGGGCACAGCGGGTCGAACCAGAAGTCCACCCGGTCCTTGCTGTCCTGCTGTGCCGCGCGGTCGGCGTCCTGCGCCGCCACTGCCGTCGTGCTGCCGTCACTCACGTCGAGACCTCCTGATGTCTGTGGTGCTCTTCACACCCTGCCACGCGCAACAACGGTGAGCCCTGGCGCCTTCCCGCAGGGTGGGCTTCCGCTCGTCGCTGGCGCCAGCCGCCACGGCCAGGCAGCGCCGGCGAGCGGGGTCATGATGGGATGGAACAGCTCTGTCGTACACACGAAGAAGGTGCTGATCCGTGACCGCTCCCAACCTCACCCGCGAGCAGGCTGCACAGCGCGCTGCCGTCCTGACCGTGCTCGGCTACCGCGTCGAGCTGGACCTCACCGACGACAGCGGTGGACCTGGTGCCGGCACGTTCGCCTCCTCCAGCACCGTCCACTTCGACGCGACGCCGGGAGCGAGCACCTTCGTCGACATCATGGCCGAGCGGGTGCACCGGGCCGTGCTCAACGGCACCGAGCTGGACGTCAGCGACTACGACGAGGAGAAGGGCATCACCCTGCCCGCCCTCGCCGAGCACAACGAGCTGACCGTGGTGGCCGACTGCGTCTACTCGCACACCGGCGAGGGTCTGCACCGCTTCGTCGACCCCACCGACGACGCGGTGTACCTCTACAGCCAGTTCGAGACCGCCGACGCCAAGCGGATGTTCGCCTGCTTCGACCAGCCCGACCTCAAGGCCACCTTCGACCTGACGGTCACCGCACCGGCCAGCTGGGAGGTGCTGTCCAACGGCGCCGCCGAGCAGGTGGAGCAGGTCGCCAGCGGGGCGCGCCGCCACGTGTTCGCCACCACCCCGCGGATGAGCACCTACCTGGCCGCCCTGGTCGCCGGCCCCTACGCCAAGTGGACCGACACCTACGCCGACGCCCACGGCGAGATCCCCCTGGGCCTGTACTGCCGCGCCTCCCTGGCCGAGCACATGGACGCCGAGCGGCTGTTCACCGAGACCAAGCAGGGCTTCGAGTTCTACCACCAGAACTTCGGCCTGCCCTACGCCTTCGGCAAGTACGACCAGTGCTTCGTCCCAGAGTTCAACGCCGGGGCGATGGAGAACGCCGGCTGCGTCACCTTCCTGGAGGACTACGTCTTCCGCAGCAAGGTGACCGCCGCCTCCTACGAGCGCCGGTGCGAGACGGTGCTGCACGAGATGGCGCACATGTGGTTCGGCGACCTGGTGACCATGCGCTGGTGGGACGACCTGTGGCTCAACGAGTCCTTCGCCACCTTCGCCTCGGTGCTGGCCCAGACCTCCAACACCGAGTACACCAACGCCTGGACCACCTTCGCCAACGTGGAGAAGAGCTGGGCCTACCGCCAGGACCAGCTGCCCTCCACCCACCCCATCGCCGCGGACATCCCGGACATGGCGGCCGTGGAGGTCAACTTCGACGGCATCACCTACGCCAAGGGCGCCAGCGTGCTCAAGCAGCTGGTGGCCTACGTGGGCCAGGAGCCGTTCCTGGCGGGGCTGCGTGCCTACTTCGCCGAGCATGCCTACGGCAACGCTACCTTCGACGACCTGCTGCACGCGCTGGAGGAGGCCTCCGGTCGCGACCTCTCCGAGTGGGGTGCCCAGTGGCTGAAGACCACCGGGCTGAACACCCTGCGCGCCGACATCGCTGCCGACGAGCACGGGAAGATCACCTCCTTCGCCGTGGTGCAGGGCCCGGCCAGCCCCGGTGCCGGTGAGCGCCGCGTGCACCGGCTGGCCGTCGGCATCTACGACGACGCCGCCGACGGCTCGCTGGTGCGCACCCACCGGGTGGAGCTGGACGTCTCCGGCGAGCGCACCGAGGTGCCGGAGCTGGTGGGCGTGCACCGGGGCAAGCTGGTGCTGGTCAACGACGACGACCTCACCTACTGCGCGCTGCGCCTGGACGCCGACTCCCTGACCACCCTCATCGACCGCATCGGCGACGTCGCCGAGCCGCTGCCGCGCACGCTGTGCTGGTCGGCGGCGTGGGAGATGACCCGCGAGGCCGAGCTGAAGGCCCGCGACTTCGTGGCGCTGGTGAGCTCCGGGGTGGAGCGCGAGACCGAGATCGGGGTGGTGCAGCGGCTGCTGCTGCAGGCGCAGAGCGCGCTGGCCCACTATGCCGACCCCGCCTGGGCGGCCGAGCAGGGTTGGCCGGCGTTCACCGACCGGCTGCTGGAGCTGGCGCAGGGGTCCGCTCCGGGTTCGGACCACCAGCTGGTGTTCACCTCGGCGCTGGCCTCGTCGGTGCTGTCCGAGCGCCACCGCGACGTGCTGCGCCAGCTGCTGGCCGGCGACGTCGACGGTGCCGGGCTGACCGGGCTGGAGGTGGACACCGACCTGCGCTGGTCGCTGGTGCAGGGACTGGCCGCGGCCGGTGACCTGGACGGAGACGGGCTGGAGACTCCGCAGATCGACGCCGAGGTGCGGCGCGACCCGACCTCGGCCGGCGAGCGGCAGGGGGCGCGGGCGGCGGCGCTGCGGCCGCAGGCGGCGGCCAAGGAGCGCGCCTGGGGCCAGGCCGTGCACCAGGACGAGCTCTCGCACACCCTGGGCCGGGCCATCATCTCCGGCTTCGGCCACCCGGCGCAGGCGCAGCTGCTGCAGCCGTACGTGCGTCGCTACTTCGCCGAGGTGGCCGACGTGTGGGCCCGCCGCTCCAGCGAGCGGGCGCAGGCCGTGGTGGTGGGCCTGTTCCCGGCGTGGTCGGTGCGCCAGTCCACGGTGGAGGCTGCCGACGCGTTCCTCGCCGGTGAGCACCCGCCGGCGCTGGTCCGCCTGGTCAGCGAGGGCCGCGCCGGAGTGGTGCGCGCGCTCAAGGCGCAGGAGTTCGACGCCAGCTGAGCTCCCTCGGTGGGGTCGTTCCGGGCCCTTGTCGTCCTCTTCTGGCCCGGCCAGGGGCGACAAGGGCCCGGAACGCCCTGGCGGGCGCGGAGGCGGGGCGGTCGCTGGTTGCTGCGCCGGCTCCGCGGGCCGTGCCTCCCCCGAAACGCCTTCAGGGCCCGCAACGCCCTCTGGAGTGTCCAGAAGGGGCGTTGAGGGCCCTGAAGGCCGGAGAAAGCTAGTGGTGCGAGGCGCTCGTGCTGGCGCCGGGACCGGCCTGGTCGGCCAGCATGCGCAGCCCGGCGAGGATGCCGCCGATCAGGTCGCCGTCGCGGAACGAGGCCACCATGGCCATCACCGCGAGGCGGGCGGCACGGTCGGAGACCCGCCGCTGCGCGCGCTCGCTGGTGACCACCTCGACCACGCGCTCGCCCGGGGAGACCGCGATGAGCACTGCATCGGGGCTGCCGGTGCTGACCAGCAGCTCCTCGGCCCGAGCCCGGGTGTCCGCACCGAGCGGGCCCAGGTAGACGCTGAAGTCGATGCCGGTGGCGCGGGTGCAGAAGGTCAGCGCCTCGTCCACCTGCGACAGCTGCTTGGTGCTGAAGGGGAGCGGCTCGTCCTGCTGCCACACGTCCCTGGCGACGGAGAACCGTCCGGTCTCCATCAGGGCCACGCCGCGGTCGAGCTGCTCGCCACCGCGAACGCTCACTGCTGCTTCACCAGGTGCCACGAGCTCCTCCTCCTACAACGCCAGCGGCGGCGTGTGCGCCTTCCCGCTGTCCCAGCTCCGGCAGGTCGTGGTGCGTGTCCCCCTCAACCCCCGCGGGGTTGGCTGACCACCACATCGGTGCGAAGTCCCAGCTCTCGCCGGACTTGTACCGCGGTGCCTTGTTGCGCGTGTTCGGCACCATGGTGAGCAGGGCGAAGAGGACGAGCACCCCCACCGGGATCCCTACGTAGATGAGCACAGTCTCCGCGATCGTCACACCGATGACGTTAGCCGAGAGGCGGCGCCCGTGGGCACGCGGGTCGAGCCGTGTCGTGCGGTGACCGGCCGGGGTGGCGTCACGCCGCGGGCTCCCCCAGGTACTGCAGCCAGGTGGGGTCGATCTCCTTGGTGGAGGCCAGCAGCCGCCAGTGCACTCCCTTCGGCGGGGTGAGGTCGTGGCGCAGCACCCAGCCGAGCTCGCTGAGCAGCCGCGCGGCCTTGCGGTGGTTGCAGGAGGCACAGCAGGCCACGCAGTTCTCCCAGCTGTGCGCGCCGCCGCGGCTGCGGGGCACCACGTGGTCGATGGTCTCGGCCTTGGCGCCGCAGTAGGCGCACCGGAACCGGTCACGGTGCATCAGCGCGGCTCGGGTCATCGGGATCCGCGCGCGGTAGGGCACTCGCACGTAGGTGCGCAGCCGGATCACGGAGGGCACCTGCACCGACGCCCCGGCCGAGTGCAGCACCAGCCCCGCGGGGTCGTCGTCGACCACCACGGCCTTGCCGCACACCACCAGCACCACCGCTCGGCGCATCGGCACGGCCGTGAGGGGCTCGTAGGTGGCGTTGAGCAGCAGCACGCGGCGGCGCACCCACGCCGGCACGGCGTCCTCGTCCAGCACCGGAGGCGGACCGTCGACGGAGGCGCAGGGGCCGGCGGCGAGATGCGCACCCGAGGCGGCCTGGTGCGGCGCCCGACCGCGCCGGGCGCCAGAGCCTCTGCGATGTCCGTCGGCCAAGAGCGCACCTCCCCTGGAGATGGTGACAGTCGACCACGTTTGACCACCGCGTGCACGCCTTTCTTGCCCGGTCGCGCCCAGGCGTCCGGCCAGCGAGCGACAGGCGCCTAGGGTTCGTGGGTGACCACCTCTGTCTCCAGCTATCCGTCCGCCGAGCGGCTGCCCCTCGTCGACGACCTGCACGGTCACCTCGTGGCCGACCCCTACCGCTGGCTGGAGGAGCGCGACGACCCGCGCACCGTCGCCTTCCAGCAGGAGCAGAACGCGTTGTCCGCAGCGACGCTCGCCGAGGCGCCCGGTCGCGCGGCGCTGGCCGCCCAGCTGCACCGGCTGATCGACGTGGGCTCGGTGTCCGCCCCGGCCTGGCGGGCGAACCGGCAGTTCTTCCTGCGCCGCCAGCCCGGCCAGGAGCACTCCGTGCTGCTGGTCCGTGAGCCCGACGGCAGCGAGCGGGTGCTGCTGGACCCCATCGCGCTGGACGCCAGCGGCAAGACCACCCTCGACTCCTGGGTGCCCAGCCGCGAGGGCACCCGGCTGGCCTACCAGCTCTCGGTGGGCGGCAACGAGGAGTCGCTGCTGCACGTGCTGGACGTGGACACCGGTGCGTTGCTGGACGGCCCCATCGACCGCTGCCGCTACTCCCCCGTGGCCTGGCTGCCCGGCGGGGAGGAGCTCTTCTACGTGCGTCGGCTGGCGCCGGCCGAGGTGCCCGCCGACGAGGCGATGTTCCACCGCCGGGTGCGCCGCCACCGGGTGGGCACCGACCCTGACAGCGACGAGCTGGTCACCGGCGCGGGGATGTACGACGACCTGACCTTCTACTTCGGCTGCCGGGTCAGCGCCGACGGCGCCTGGCTGGTGGTGGACGCCTCGCCGGGCACCGCCCCGCGCGACTCGGTGTGGATCGCGGACCTCGCCGCAGGCACCGCACCCACCCCGGTGCTCACCCAGGACGACGCCGTCCGGTGCACCGCCTGGGTGGAGTGCCCGCCCGAGGGCCCCGCCCGGCTGTTCCTGCTCACCACCGATGGCGCGCCGCGCTTCCGGCTCTGCGCCGCCGACCCGCACACCCCCACGCGGGAGCACTGGCAGGAGCTGGTGGCGGAGGAGCCCGACTCCGTGCTGGAAGGGGTGCGGCTGCTGCGCGCGGGATCGCGCCTGGTGGTGGCCCGCTCCCGACACGCCGTCGGCGAGCTGCACCTGCACGAGGCGGATGGCAGCTACCTGCGCCAGCTGCCGGTGCCCGGTACCGGATCGCTGACCGGGCTGAGCGTGGCCGACGCCCACACCGCTGGTCACGACAGCGACATCTGGATCGGCTACACCGACTTCACCACCCCCTCGCAGGTGCACCGCATCCGGGTGAGCGGCAGCGACGGGACGGACGCCGCCACGCTGGTGGAGGCGGCTCCTGGCGCGGTGGACCTGCCGGAGCTGTCCGTGCAGCAGGTGCAGTACCGCTCCACCGACGGCGAGACCATCCGCATGTTCCTGGTGAGCGCCGCGCCGCTGCCCGACCGGCCCCGTCCCACCCTGCTCACCGGCTACGGCGGCTTCTCCCTCAGCCGGGAGCCCGGCTACGCGGCGTCTGCGCTGACCTGGGTGCAGGCCGGTGGCGTGTGGGCGCTGCCGTCGCTGCGCGGTGGCGGCGAGGAGGGCGAGGACTGGCACCGCGCTGGGATGCGGGCGCACAAGCAGAACGTGTTCAACGACTTCCACTGCGCGGCCGAGCACCTCGTCGCCGAGGGCTGGACCACCCCCGCCCAGCTGGCCATCATGGGCGGCTCCAACGGAGGGCTGCTGGTGGGCGCGGCGCTCACCCAGCGCCCGGACCTCTACCGCGCCGTGGTCTGCTCCGCACCGCTGCTGGACATGGTGCGCTACGAGCTGTTCTCCCTGGGCCGCACCTGGAACGACGAGTACGGCACCGCCGCCGACCCGGAGGAGCTGGGCTGGCTGCTGGGCTACTCGCCCTACCACCACGTGCAGGAGGGCACGGCCTACCCGGCCACGCTGTTCACCGTGTTCGCCTCCGACAGCCGAGTGGACCCGGTGCACGCCGAGAAGATGTGCGCGGCTCTGCAGCACGCCACCGCCGCGCCGTTCGACGTCGCGCCGATCCTGCTGCGCACCGAGCTCGACGTGGGCCACGGCGCCCGCTCCCTGAGCCGCACGGTGACGCTCGCCACAGACCAGCTGGCATTCCTCGCCCAGCACACTGACCTGCGGCTGGACGCCGACTGAGCCGGCTGGACCCCAGCGGCACCCGCCGAGGTCCTCAAGATCATCGGCGCTCGTCGTTACAGTGACGTGAATGTCTCCACTTCCTGCTGACGTCGCCCTGTCCGAGTTTTCCGCGACCTGGCTGGTCCACAAGCCGATCGCCATCGCGGTCATCGTGGTGGTCGCGGTGGTCGTGCGGTCGCTGGTCCACCGCTCCATCGACCGGCTGACCCGCGAGCCCGATCCGGACAAGGCTCCCCTGCTGCTCCGCCCGCTCAAGGAGCGCAGCCGGGAGGCGGTGGCGCGCAACCTGACCAACTCCGTGATGCGCGAGCGGCGCAACCAGCGGGCCAAGACCATCGGCTCGGTGCTGAAGTCCTTCACCTCGGTGGCGGTGCTGTCGCTGGCGGCGGTGCAGGTGCTCGACCAGCTCGGGGTGAACATCGCCCCGCTGCTGGCCTCCGCCGGCATCGTCGGCGTGGCGCTCGGCTTCGGGGCGCAGAACCTGGTGAAGGACTTCCTCTCCGGCGTCTTCATGATCCTGGAGGACCAGTACGGCGTGGGTGACGTGATCGACGTGGACGAGGCGGTGGGCACCGTGGAGTCGGTGGGGCTGCGCGTCACGACGCTGCGCGACTACCAGGGCACTGTCTGGTACATCCGCAACGGGACGGTCACCCGGGTGGGCAACATGAGCCAGGACTACGCCGTCGCCGTGGTGGAGATGCCGCTGGCCCACAACGCCGACGTCGACCAGGCCTCGGAGGTGACCCTGGCCACGGCCAAGAAGGTGCTCACCGAGGAGCGCATGAAGGCGGCGGTGCTGGGCGCCCCAGAGGTGCTGGGCGTGAGCAAGGTGACTGCCGACACCGTCACCTTGCGGATGACCGTCACGGTGCGGCCGGGCAAGCAGTGGCTGGTGGAACGCGCGCTGACGCAACGCATCCTGGAGGCCTTCGACGAGGCCAAGGTCCGGGTCCCGTTCCCCCGGGGCAGTCTGGCCAAGATCGAGTCGGAGCTGCAGGCACAATGAGTGCCGTGCCTGAGACGAGTGAGCCCCGCAGCTTCTACGACGAGGTCGGCGGTCACGAGACGTTCCGCGACCTGGTCGCAGAGTTCTACGCGCACGTGGCCACCGATCCGGTGCTGCGCCCGCTGTACCCGGAGGAGGAGCTCGGCCCGGCCGAGGTGCGCTTCCGGATGTTCCTGGAGCAGTACTGGGGCGGGCCACGCACCTACTCCGAGCAGCGCGGCCACCCCCGCCTGCGGATGCGGCACTTCCCGTTCACCATCGGTGCCGCCGAGCGCGACGCCTGGTTGCGGTGCATGAAGATCGCCGTGGACTCCATCGGCGAGGACCGCCTGGACGCCGAGCACCGCGCGGCCCTGCTCGCCTACTTCCACGCGGCGGCCGAGACCATGGTGAACAGCCAGACCTAGCCGCGCAGCGCCGGCGGCGAGCTCAGCCGAGCAGCAGCGGGATCTGCGGGTGACGGCGGCGCAGCACCGAGCCGTACCGCGCGTCCAGGCGCAGCCAGCCGTCGGTCACCCGCACCCGCACCGGGTCGTCCCCGGCGCCGTTGTCGAGGAAGCCCATGCCGCTGAGCGCGAAGACCACCCGCAGCGGCACCCCGACCTCGTCGTGCTCGCCGCGGACGGTGAGCACCTCCTGGTCGAGCAGCGACGCCGGTGGACCACCGCGCGGCCCCGGGTTGTCACGGGCCAGCTCCACGCCGCGCTCCACCAGCTGGTCGATGACGTGGGCAGGCACGTCATCGACGTGCCGAAAGCCGGTGGCCGGGGGCAGCGCACCGGGCCACTCCGCGTCCAGGGCGCTGCCGGGGTCGACGGCATCGCTGCGCAGCACCGCCAGGGCGGTGAGCAGCTCCCGGGCCTTGACCGTGGTGTCGCGGGGCGCCACGGTGCCGGTGACCGAGCGGGCCACGATCGCGTCGAACCCGGTGGAGGCCCACACACCCACGGTGCCGTCGTCGCGCGAGCGCAGCCGCACCAGGGACGAGGAGTCCAGCCGCACCGCGCGGCCGACGAAGCTGGCCAGGTCGTCACGCTCGGTGGGGTCGGGGACCCGCAGCGCGCGGCCGGGGCCGCTCACCGCGGTGGCGCCGGACGGGGCCCGCTCACTCACGTCGCCACTGCTGCAGCGTGGCGCGCTCCACCTCGCTGAGCCGCCGCGGGCGCTGGGCGGCGATGTCGAAGGCCACGATCTGCGTGCTGGCGGTGACGGCCGGACGGGTGGACTCGTCCTCGCCACGCGGACGCAGCTCGTAGCAGAGGGTGAAGTCGGCGGCGCGCAGGCGGGAGACCCACATGAGCACCTGCAGCGGGGAGTCGTCGTGCACCAGCTGGCGACGGTAGCTGACCTGCAGCTCGGCGACCACGGCGCCGGCCCCCAGCGTGCCACTGGGTGAGCCCGGCTTGAAGACGGTCTCGACCCGTGCCTCCTCGAGGATGGTGACGGTGCGGCTGTGGTTGACGTGGCCGTAGGCGTCCATGTCCGACCAGCGCACCGGGACGTCGATGCGCACCCCGGGCAGGGCAGGCGGAACCGCACTCCCGTCCGAGCCTGCGGGCGTGCCCGTCGTCGGAGCACTCATTGCTGCCTCCACTCGTCTGCGCACGTCCCTCACGCAGGTCGTCTCACGCGCCCGGTCCCCCGCGCGACCTCATCGCGCACCACTGCGCGCTGCCCGAGGGCGACGCACCGACGCGCCGTCCCCACGGCTTCCGCGGCTGATCTTCGCACCCGCGGGGCGAGCACCACCACTGTCCTGTGCCGGCCCGCGCCGCTGCGGGCCGGCACAGGGGGCAGATCAGTCCCGGGTGAGGCGGCGGTGCGTCACCCGGTGGGGACGCGCCGCGTCCGCGCCGTAGCGCTCGATCTTGTTGGCCTCGTAGCCCTCGAAGTTGCCCTCGAACCAGTACCAGGCGGCGTCGTTGTCCGACAGCCCACCCTCCCAGGCGAGGATGTGGGTGCAGGTGCGGTCCAGGAACCACCGGTCGTGGGAGATGACCACGGCGCAGCCCGGGAACTGCTCGAGGGCGTTCTCCAGCGACCCGAGCGTCTCCACGTCCAGGTCGTTGGTCGGCTCGTCCAGCAGGATCAGGTTGCCGCCCTGCTTGAGGGTCATGGCCAGGTTCAGCCGGTTGCGCTCACCACCGGAGAGCACCTCGGCCTTCTTCTGCTGGTCGTGGCCCTTGAAGCCGAAGGCGCTGATGTAGGCGCGCGAGGGCATCTCGGTCTGGCCGACCACGATGTAGTCCAGGCCGTCGGAGACGACCTCCCAGACGCTCTTGTTGGGGTCGATGCCGGTGCGGTTCTGGTCGACGTAGCTGAGCTTGACCGTCTCGCCGATCTTGACGCTGCCGGAGTCCGGCTCCTCCAGACCGACGATGGTCTTGAACAGCGTGGTCTTGCCGACGCCGTTGGGGCCGATGACGCCGACGATGCCGTTGCGGGGCAGCGTGAAGGACAGGTCCTTGATGAGCAGCCGGTCCTCGAAGCCCTTGTCCAGGTGGTTCACCTCGACGACGACGTTGCCCAGCCGCGGCGGGGCAGGGATCTGGATCTCGTCGAAGTCGAGCTTGCGGGTCTTCTCCGCCTCGATCGCCATCTCCTCGTAGCGCGCCAGGCGGGCCTTGCCCTTGGTCTGGCGGGCCTTGGCCCCGGAGCGCACCCAGGCGAGCTCGTCCTTGAGGCGCTTCTGCAGCTTCTGGTCCTTCTTGCCCGAGACCTCCAGGCGAGCGGCCTTCTTCTCCAGGTAGGTGGAGTAGTTGCCCTCGTAGGGGTACAGGTGGCCGCGGTCGACCTCGGCGATCCACTGCGCGACGTGGTCGAGGAAGTACCGGTCGTGAGTGACGGCCAGGATGGCGCCCGGGTAGGCAGCGAGGTGCTGCTCCAGCCACAGCACGCTCTCGGCGTCGAGGTGGTTGGTGGGCTCGTCGAGGAGCAGCAGGTCGGGCTTGCTCAGCAGCAGCTTGCACAGCGCCACGCGGCGCTTCTCACCACCGGAGAGGTGGACGACGGACTCCTCCGGCGGCGGGCAGCGCAGCGCGTCCATCGCCTGCTCCAGCTGGGAGTCGATCTCCCACGCGTCAGCGTGGTCGAGCTTCTCCTGCAGGTCGCCCATCTCCTCCATCAGCTCGTCGGAGTAGTCGGTGGCCATCAGCTCGGCGATCTCGTTGTAGCGCTTGAGCTGCACCATGGTCTCGCCGAGGCCCTCCTCGACGTTGCCGCGGACGGTCTTGGTCTCGTCCAGCTCGGGCTCCTGCATGAGGATGCCCACGCTCGCACCGGGGGCGAGGAACGCCTCACCGTTGCCCGGCTGGTCCAGTCCAGCCATGATCTTGAGGATGCTCGACTTGCCGGCGCCGTTGGGGCCGACGACGCCGATCTTTGCCCCGGGGTAGAACGACATCGTGACGTCATCGAGGATGACCTTGTCGCCGTGCGCCTTGCGCACCTTCTTCATGGTGTAGATGAACTCAGCCATACCCGCCAGCCTAGTGGTGCCAGCGGCGCCGGCACACCACGCCCGACGGCGTCTCCACCCCGCCGTCCTCGGCGGGGTGGAGGCCGCTCGGTCAGACGGTGGCCAGCTCGTGGGTGTCCTCCCCCAGCGCCGCCCCGTCCAGGTCCACCCTTGCCCCGTAACCGTTCTCGCTCTCCGCCCGGTCGTCGCCACCCGCGGCACCACCGGCGGGCGGGTCGGTCACCGGAGCGCCGTCGGGGGCGCCGGCGTCGCCCCCGAGACGGCGAGTGTTGTCGATCACGGCCACGCAGCGGGCCAGGTCCGGCCCCACCGTGCTGGCGTCGAGCTCCAGGCTGGAGCGCCGGCCGCCCTCCTCCATCCACTCGCGGGTGTAGAGGCGGCCCACCACGATCACCGGGTCGCCCTTGCCCACCGCCGCACCGACGCCCTTGACCAGGCGTCGCCAGCAGATGACGTTGACGTAGAGGCTGTCGCCGTCCACCCACTCCTGGGTGGCGCGGTCCAGCCGGCGCTCGTTGCAGGCCATCCGGAACTTGATGAAGGGCGCACCCTCGGCGGTGTGCCGGCGGTACGGGTCGGTCACCACGGTGCCCACCAGGGTCACGGTCGTCTGGGTCATTGCTCGGGTCCTCACTGCTCGGCCCGCCAGAGCTGCAGTGGATTGCCGCTCCTGGTCGGTCCCCGGCCGCCGTCGACCGGTGAGATGACCCTGCGCCCGCGCTGCCCACCGGACCAGGTACCGCGCGGGTGCTGTGTACAGCCGGCGTGGCTGTGCACCAGCTCCCCGCCCGGCAGCAAAGCTGTCGGCGCGGTGTGCCGACCCGGACGTCAGTGCAGCTGCTGCTCCTGGTCACGACGCCGGAGCTCGGCGAACATGTTGTTGTGCGCCTCCAGCTCCGCGTCGTCGTCGCGGTCGGCCACCCGGTCCACCCGCTTGGCGGTGCGGGAGTCCTCCCGCGACCACTGCACCAGCAGGGCCACCATCACCAGCATCAGCGGCACCTCGCCCGCCGACCAGGCGATGCCGCCGCCCAGGCGCTGGTCGCCGAGCAGGTCGCTGTTCCAGGTGAGGCCGAGGGTGCGGTAGTGGGCCGCGGCCACGATGGTGGAGGAGCCCATCAGGATCACGCCGAAGAAGGCGTGGAAGGGCAGCGCCGCGAAGACCATGCCCAGCTTGGCCACCGACGGCAGCTTGCGCGGCGCCGGGTCGATGCCGATGGCGACCCAGTAGAAGAGGTAGCCGGAGATGAGGAAGTGAGCGTTCATCGCCACGTGCGCGGAGTGGTACGGCACCAGCACGTCGAACAGCCCGCCCAGGTACAGCGCGTAGAAGCTGCCGACGAACATCAGCAGCGCGAACACCGGGTGCGTGATGATCCGGGAGAAGCGGCTGTGCAGCGCCGTGAGCAGCCACTCGCGCGGTCCGGGCGGTGCGCCCGCGGGCGAGGTGGGCAGCGCCCGCAGCGCCAGCGTGACCGGCCCGCCCAGCACCAGCAGCACCGGCACCAGCATGGAGAACACCATGTGGGCGCTCATGTGCGCGCTGAACGACGCCATCGCGTACTTGCCTAGCCCGGAGGAGCTGACGAACAGCAGCGCCACGCAGCCCAGCAGCCAGGCGACCGTCCGGCCCACCGGCCACGCGTCGCCCCTGCGGCGCAGCCGCACCACGCCCCAGACGTACATGCCCGCCAGCACCAGCGCAGCGGTGCCGTAGACCAGGTCGAAGCGCCAGCCGGTGAGCATCTCCTGCACGCTGAACGGGTTGGGCAGGTTGTAGCCCAGCGCGACCTCGCTCACGGTGGGCACCGCGCCGCCCTGCGGCGGCGGGGTGCGGCTCAGACCGATGGCCAGACCCACGGTCGCGGCCAGCAGCACCACCTCGATGGCGGCCAGCCGCAGGAACGGGGCCCGGTTGGTCGGGTCGGCCTGCAGGGCGGCGACGGCGTGCCGGCGCTGCAGGTACCCGAGGACGCCCAGGGCGAGCAGGGCCACGGCCTTGGCCAGCACCAGCACGCCGTAGGTGGTGGTGAACAGGTCGGACAGCGGCAGCCGGACGGAGGCGTTGATCACGCCGGTCACGGCCATCACGCCGAAGCAGACGAGGGCGACCTTGGAGAAGCGCCGCACGGCGAGGTCGGCGAGCTCACCGCGGTGGTAGCCGTGCAGCAGCACCGCCACCAGTCCGCCGGCCCACAGCGAGGCCGCGACCAGGTGGAACACCAGGCTGTTGGCGGCCACGTCGTGCGAGCCGCCGGCCGAGGAGTGCCCGGACAGCCCCAGCGGCACCAGCGTGAGCAGGCCCAGCGCCAGCAGCGCCGGCGTCCAGTGCCAGCGCAGCACCACCCGGCAGCCCACGGCCAGCAGGAACGCCAGCCCGGCGGTCCACGCCCAGGCCCGGGTCACCTCCACCTCGCCCACCAGGTCCCACATCAGGGCGGGGTCGAGCGCGTCCTTGAGCGGCTGGCCCGAGGTGTCGGAGAGGGTGAGCGGCACGAGCAGCAGCGCCGAGATGCACCACACCGTCGCCGCGACGGCGGCCACCCGCATGGCGCGGTAGCCGTCGACGGAGAGCACCCCCGAGCGCTGCGGCGGCACGAAGAACGCGGCCAGCAGGATGCAGCCGATGGCCAGGACCGCCGAGGTCTCCCCCACCGCGCGCACGATCGGCAGCCCGTAGGTGGTGAGCACGCCGGGGTCGGGCAGACCGAGCAGGGACAGTGCCTCGGTGGTGGAGAGCGCGGCCAGCGCGGCCGCGACCACCGCGGCCACCACGCCAGCAGCGAGCAGCACTCCGCCGGGGCGTTGCGTGGGTGGGGTCGAGGTGTCCTGCGAGGCCATGGCTGCCAGCGTAGGAGCACTCGCTGCCCACAGCCGCCCCAGGTCGATACCCTTGCCGCTGTGCGCAGGCGGAGGACGGGGGCTCTGGCGCTGCTCGCCGCCCTGCTCAGCGTCGCGGCGTGCTCACAACCGGTACCGGGCACGCCGATACCGGCGGTGTCAGCCCCCTCCTCGACGGGGCCCACGTCACCCGGTGACAGTGCCCACACGCCGGAGCTGGTGAGCAGCGGAGCCCACCTGTCCACGCCGAGGCAGGCCGACGTGGTGCCCCCCTGCAGCATCGCCGCCGAGGCGCAGGTGGTGAGCACCCTGGGCGCGGTGACCGGACCGCCGGCCCCGCTGCCGGGCACGCCCAGCAGCTGCGTGTGGCCCCTGCTGGGCGGCAGCGAGTCCGGCTTCCTCACCGGCTACGGGGTCTCCTTCACCGACGTCGCGGCCACCCACCCCGCCGAGCAAGGTGGGCTGGAGCGCGCCACCGACGGCAACAGCACCTGGTTGTGGTGCGAGCGCTCCGAGGCACGGCAGACCATCACCTGCGGCGCCGCGGTGGCCATCAGCGCCGAGCGCACCTTCGTCACCGGCCTGGTCCGCCCCGTCACCGTCGATCGCACCACCACGACGGTGCTCGCCGAGCTCCAGAAGATGACCATCCCGCTGCTGCGCTCGCTGCCGGCCATCTAGAGCGGGCGCCGTGGAACGGCACCGCCCCGCGCGGGTCCACCCGGGACCCGGCGGAGGGCGCTAGGCTCCCTGCGTCCGTTCGCGGGCACGCCTCCGTAGCTCAGGTGGATAGAGCAAGGGCCTTCTAATCCCGAGGTCGCAGGTTCGAGTCCTGCCGGGGGCACTCACCCGCACGCACGGGCTCGAGCACTGCCCGGGTGCCCGTCCCGCCTGGTCGCGGGGGTCGCACCGGCGAAGTTCGGCTCGCCTAACTTGCGGGTGCGGGACGCCGAACATACTGTCCCGGCATGCGTGCACGACGTGCCTCGGTGATCGGCTCGGTGCGAGCGCTCACGGCCGTCCTGGTGCTGGCGCTGGCGGGGTGCAGCAGCGCGGCGGGCGAGGAGGCCGACGACCGTCCGACCGTGCTCACCACGTTCACGGTGCTGGCCGACATCGCCCAGAACGTCGCGGGCGAGCACCTGCGGGTGGAGTCGATCACCAAGCCCGGCGCGGAGGTGCACGGCTACGAGCCCACCCCCGGAGACGTCAAGAAGACCGCCCGCGCCGACCTGGTGCTCAACAACGGCATGAACCTGGAGGCCTGGTTCGCGCAGTTCGTCGAGGATCTCGACGTCCCCCACGTGACGGTCAGCGAGGGCGTGGAGCCCATCGACATCGCCGAGGACGACTACCGCGGGCTGGCGAACCCGCACGCCTGGATGTCGCCGCTGAACGTGCAGATCTACGTGGCCAACATGGTCACCGCGTTCAGCGAGCTCGACCCGGCCAACGCCGACGCCTACCGCGCCAACGGAACCGCCTACCAGGCCCGGCTGCAGCTCGTGCAGGACGAGCTGACCTCCGGGCTGGCGGGGCTGCCGCCGCGCCAGCGGGCCCTGGTCACCTGCGAGGGGGCCTTCTCCTACCTCGCCCGCGACGCCGGGCTCACCGAGAAGTACGTGTGGGCGGTCAACGCCGAGCGCCAGGCCACGCCGAAGCAGATCGCCAGCGTCATCGAGTTCGTCCGGAGCAACGAGGTGCCTGCGGTGTTCTGCGAGTCGACCGTCTCGGACGCGCCCATGCGCCAGGTGGCACAGGCCACCGGCGCGAGGCTCGGCGGCACCCTCTACGTGGACTCGCTGTCGGCTGCCGACGGACCCGTGCCCAGCTACCTGGACCTCGTTCGGCACGACACCACCGTCATCGTCAGTGGCCTCACGGGGGCGGCCCGATGAGCACGCCGGCCATCGAGGTGGACGAGGTGACGGTGCGCTACGGCGAGGTCCTCGCCCTGGATCGCGCCACCCTCAGCGTGGCGCCCGGCCGGGTGTGTGGGCTGGTCGGGATGAACGGCTCCGGCAAGTCCACCCTGTTCAAGGCCGTGATGGGCATCGTCCGGCCGGAAGCAGGTCGGGTGCTGCTGCACGGCAGCACCCCTGCCCAGGCCCGTCGGTCCGGCGTGGTGGGCTACGTCCCGCAGAGCGAGGACGTCGACTGGGCGTTCCCGCTGTCGGTGCGCGACGTGGTGATGATGGGCCGCTACGGACATCTCGGCCTCACCCGCCGACCCCGCCGTGCCGACCACCAGGCGGTGGACGAGGCGCTGGAGCGGGTGGAGCTCAGCGAGCACGCCGGACGCCAGATCGGGCGGCTGTCCGGCGGGCAGCGCAAGCGCGCCTTCGTCGCCAGGGGGATCGCCCAGGACGCCACGGTGCTGCTGCTCGACGAGCCCTTCGCCGGGGTGGACAAGCGCACCGAGGCGACCATCACCCGGCTGCTGCGCGAGCTCGCGGGGGCAGGCACCACCATCCTGATCTCCACCCACGACCTGCGCGCCCTGCCCGGTCTCGCCGACGAGGCGGTGCTGCTGCGCCAGCGGGTGCTGGTGCAGGGCGACCCGCGAGAGGTGCTGCAGCCGGCCAACCTGGCCCGGGCGTTCGGCTTCGACGTCCTGGACCGGCTGGAGACGACCACGTGACCGCCCACGAGCTGTTCCTCGAGCCGCTGACCTACGGCTTCATGACGCGGGCGCTGGCCACCACGGTCGTGTCCGCGGTGGTGTGCGCCGTCCTCTCCTGCTGGCTGGTGCTGGTGGGGTGGTCGCTGATGGGTGACGCGGTCTCGCACGCGGTGCTGCCCGGGGTGGTCATCGCCTACGTCCTGGGTGCGCCGTTCGCTGTGGGTGCAGTGGTCTTCGGGTTCCTGGCGGTGGCCCTCATCGGCGTGGTGCGCGACACCAGCCGGATCAAGGAGGACGCGGCCATCGGCATCGTCTTCACCACCCTGTTCGCCCTGGGCCTGGTCCTCATCTCGGTCACCCCGAGCCAGACCGACCTGAACCACATCATCTTCGGCAACCTGCTGGGCGTCAGCCGCGCGGACCTGGTCCAGGTGGCGGTGCTCGGTGCGGTGGTGCTCACCGCGCTGGTGCTCAAGCGCCGGGACTTCACCCTCTACGCCTTCGACCCCGTCCACGCCCAGGCCATCGGGCTGCGTCCACGGGTGCTGGGCGCGGTGCTGCTGGGTCTGCTCGCCCTGACCTGCGTGGTCGCCCTGCAGGCGGTGGGGGTGATCCTGGTGGTGGCGATGCTCATCATCCCGGGAGCCACCGCCTACCTGCTCACCGACCGCTTCGCCCGGATGCTGCTGGTCGCGCCCACCATCTCGGTGCTGTGCTCGGTGACGGGGCTGTACCTCAGCTACCACCTGGACACCGCCTCCGGCGGGATGATCGTGCTCAGCCAGGGGGCTGTCTTCACCCTGGTCTACCTCTTCAGCCCCACCCACGGCGTCCTCGGTCGTCGCCTGCTGGCTGCCCGGCGCCGCACACCGGTCACCGACCCCGTCAGAGCCGTCGGATGACCAGCGCGATCTCCACCACGCCGATGACCAGCAGGATCCAGCCGGCGGTCTGGGCCAGCGTCACCAGGCTGAGCAGGCTGATGCTCGCCAGCACGATCACCCCACCGAGCACGGAGAGCACGCCCATCACGAACGGGATGCTGGTGAGGTCCCCGCGGGCGCCGAGGCCGAAGGAGATGCCGCTGATCCCGGCGATGATCCAGCCGACGCCGAGGATGGCCACCAGGGTCTCCAGCGAGGAGAACGGGCTGGCGATCAGCAGGACGCCGGCCACCATGGCCAGCACGCCCAGCAGCGCCCCCAGCACCCGCAGCGCCGTGGGCGCCACCAGCAGCGCCGCGGCCTGCACCGTGCGCCAGGCCCCGAAGATGATCAGCTGGACTCCCAGCAGCACCGCCAGCACCACCAGGGTGGCGGTGGGCCACACCAGCACGATGAGCCCCACGGCCACCGTCGCCACGCCGGCGAGCACGCCCAGCGAGCGGGCCACCCTGCGGGCGGACGACACCTGCCGCCGAAAGATGTTGTTGGCCTCTGCAGACGACATCGCGGGGCCTCCCCCAGGTGCTGGACGCGCGGCAGCCTCCCTCGACGGTACCCGCGGCAGCACACCGCTGAGCCGGACCGGGGTTGCGTCAACCGGTTACCCTCATCCGGTGATCAGCGTCATCGCTCCGATGTGGAGCCGGCGCTTGCGGAGGACCCGCACTGGTCGCCTCACCACCACCGAGGCCGTCCGCCCTGATCCGGCCGCGCCCCCCACGACCTGGGCCATCGGGCGCCGCCGGTGGGATCGACCACCACCGATGACTGCTGAGCCGTCCCCATCGGCCCCCACACCAACGAGGTAGGCGCGCGGAACATGGACCTGTCCAAGGCAAAGATCGCGGCACGACTCGCGGAGACCAAGACGTTGGCGCTCGGCCTGGTGCCGGTGGCCCAGTCGGGCATCATCGCGCCGATGCGCCCGGACCGGCTGGCGCGCGTCGCCGCTGCCTGGGTGCGGTGGGACTTCACCCCCAGCTCCCTGCTGGCCATCTCCGCGCGCCGTGCCCCCGATCGCGTCGCCGTCATCGACGACAGCGGTGAGCTCACCTACGGCCAGCTCGAGGCCGACGTGATGGCCCTGGCCCGCAGCCTCAGCCGCAGCGGGGTGGGCACCAAGAGCCGGGTCGGCGTGCTCTGCCGCAACCACCGCGGCGTGCTGCAGGTGCTGGGTGCGACCGGTCGGGTCGGCGCCGACCTGGTGCTGCTCAACACCGGCCTGTCCGGCAAGCAGCTGGGTGACGTGCTCACCGAGCAGAAGATCACCGTGCTGGTGGCCGACGGCGAGTTCGCCGAGGTGCTGCCCGACGACATCGACGAGCGGCAGCGCTCCGGTGACCTCCGCCTTGTCGGGGCGGTGGACGGGCTCAAGCTGGGCTCGGACGTGGAGACCGTGGACGACCTCATCGAGCGCTCCCCTGCCGACGTCACGCTGCCCACCCGTCCCCGGCGCGGGCGCACCGTGGTGCTGACCTCCGGCACCACCGGCACGCCCAAGGGCGCGCACCGGCCCGAGCCGCGCAACTGGATGCCCGCCGCGGCGGTGCTCTCGCGCATCCCGCTGCGCAGCGGCGAGACCACCGTGGTCGCCGCGCCGATGTTCCACACCTGGGGGTTCGCGGCGCTGCAGCTGAGCCTGGCGCTGGGCTCCACCATGGTGCTGCGGCGCAAGTTCACCCCGGCCGAGTGCCTGGCCGACGTGGAGCGGCACCAGGCAAAGGCGCTGTTCGTGGTTCCGGTGATGCTGCAGCGCATCCTCGAGCTGCCCGAGGACCAGCGTCGTCACGACACCTCCAGCCTGCGGGTGATCGCGGCCAGCGGGTCCGCCCTCGGTGTCCCGCTGGTGAAGAAGGCGCTCGAGACGTTCGGCCCGGTGCTCTACAACCTCTACGGCTCCACCGAGGTGAGCTGGGTGTCCATCGCCCAGCCCCAGGAGCTGCAGGAGCACCCCTCCACCGCCGGGCGGCCCCCGCTGGGCACGGAGGTGGAGATCCTCGACGACGAGGGCAAGGAGGTGACGGGTGACACCGTGGGCCGGGTGTTCGTCGGCAACGGGATGCTGTTCGAGGGCTACACCCGCGCCGGGGAGGACAAGGAGATCGTCCGCGGCCTGATGAGCACCGGCGACCTGGGCCACCTCGGCGACGACGGGCTGCTCTACATCGACGGGCGCTCCGACGACATGGTGGTCTCCGGCGGGGAGAACGTGTACCCCGGCGAGGTGGAGGACCTCATCAACGCCCTGGACGGGGTGCGCGAGGTGCTCGTGACCGGTGTGGACGACGAGAAGTTCGGGGCGCGACTGGCTGCCTACGTGGTGCGGGAGGGCGACGACGGCTCGGTGCACGCCGACTCGGTCCGCGAGCACGTCAAGAAGCACCTGGCCCGCTTCAGCGTCCCGCGGGACGTGGTGTTCCTGGATGAGCTGCCCCGCAACGCCACCGGGAAGATCGTCAAGCGCGAGCTGCCGGACTCGCAGGAGAAGTCGGAGCAGTAGCCCGCTTCGTGTATCCCCCGTCACACCTGCGGCGCTAGGTTGGTCCCCGTAGTCGTCGGAGGGGGTCTGACATGACCACGTACGTGGTGACGGGCGGTACCGGGTTTCTCGGCAGGTACGCCATTCCGCTGCTGCTGACGCGGCCGGAGTGCGACGCGGTGCACGTCCTGGTGCGGGAGTCCTCAGTGGGCCGGCTGGAGAACCTCGCTGCGGGCTGGGCGGGCGGGCAGAAGGTCCATCCGGTGATCGGTGACCTCACCCAGCCCGGGCTGGGCCTCGCGGAGAACACGGTGCCCGCCCGTGCCGACCACCTGCTGCACCTCGGTGCGGTCTACGACATGACCGCCCCCGCGGAGGCGAGCCACGCCGCCAACGTCATCGGCACCACCGGGGTGATCGAGCTGGCCGGCCGCCTCGGCGCGCGGCTGCACCACGTGTCCTCGGTGGCAGTGGCTGGCGACCACCCGGGCACCTACACGGAGGACGACTTCGACCTCGGCCAGGACCTGCCCTCGCCCTACCACGCCACCAAGTTCGAGGCCGAGAAGCTGGTGCGCCAGACCGCCACCACGCCGTGGCGGATCTACCGTCCCGCCATCGTGGTGGGCAACTCCGTCACCGGGCAGATGGACAAGATCGACGGGCCGTACTACTTCTTCGGTGCGCTGGCCAAGTGGGCGTCGGTGCCCTCGCTGCTGCCGATCGCGCTGCCTGACCTGGGGTCGACCAACCTGGTGCCGGTGGACTACGTGGTGGCGGCGCTGGACCACCTGATGCACCGCGAGGAGGGCGACGGCCAGGCGTTCCACCTGGTCAACCGCCGTCCACAGCCGCTGCGCGAGGTCTACGGCGCCCTCGCCTCGGCGGCGGGAGCACCCATGGCGGTGGCCACCCTGCCGCGCGAGGTGCTGGCGCCGCTGTCCCTGCTGGGCCGGCTGCCCGGCGCCACCGTCGCCCGCGACCTGGTGCTCAACCAGCTGGAGATCCCGCCGGAAGTGATCGACCACACCACCTTCAGCGCCGACTTCGCCAGCCACAAGACCCGCAAGGCGCTGCGCGGCACCGGGATCGCCGCACCCGACCTGACCACCTACGCGGCGGCGCTGTGGAGCTACTGGGCCGACAACCTCGACCCGCAGCGCGCCCGCCGCGACGACCCGGCCGGCAAGCTGGTGGACCGCGTCGTGGTCGTCACCGGCGCCTCCTCAGGCATCGGCAAGGCGCTGGCCATGGCCCTGGCCCGGGAGAACGCCATCAGCCTGCTGCTGGCCCGCCGGGCCGAGGAGCTCGACGAGGTGGTGGAGGAGGTCCGGGCCATCGGCGGCCGGGCACACGCCTACCCCTGCGACATCACCGACCCGGAGTCGGTGAGCCAGGTGGTCAAGCACATCATCGACGAGCACGACCACGTGGACGTGCTGGTGAACAACGCCGGCCGCTCCATCCGCCGGTCGGCCTCGGCGTCGGTGGAGCGGATGCACGACTACGAGCGGACCATGGCGGTGAACTACTTCGGCGCCGTCCGCCTGGTGCTGGCCGTGCTGCCGCACATGGAGCGGCGCCGGCACGGCCACGTGGTCAACGTCAGCTCCATCGGCGTGCAGGCGCTGCCGCCCCGGTTCAGCGCCTACGTGGCCAGCAAGGCCGCCCTGGACGCGTTCAGCGACGTGGTCGCCAGCGAGACCTGGCACGACGGCATCACCTTCACCTCGGTGCGGATGCCCCTGGTGCGCACCCCGATGATCGCGCCGACCTCGCTGTACGACGCCTTCCCCGCGGCCACCCCGGACGACGCAGCCCAGCTGCTGCTGCGGGCCATCAAGGACCGGCCCAAGCGGATCAACACCCCGCTGGGCACCCTGGGCGAGGTGGCCGGCACGCTGGCACCCAAGCTCAAGGACGCGATCCTGCACCAGGCGTACCAGGTGTTCCCCGACTCCGCGGCGGCCCGCGGCGACAAGCCCACGCCCGATCCCGCTGCCACACCGGCCCAGCAGCAGGCCGCGGCGTCCGGCAACGCGATGGGCACCAAGCAGCTGTCCCGGGCGGCGATGGCCTTCGCGCGGCTCATGCCGGGCGTGCACTGGTAGCGCGCGGGCGGGCGGGTTTCTCCGTACCGTCGTGACGGTGCCCACCCCCGCCGTGCTGAACCGCGGTGCGCGCTGGGCGGTGCTCGCCGTCGTGGTGGGCGTGCTGGTGGCCACGCCGTCGCTGGTGGCGCGGCTGCCTGCCCGCGACTCCCCCGCCACCGCCCCCGAGC
Organism: Rhodococcus sp. Z13_19A; assembly: GCF_058133575.1. Classification (NCBI taxonomy): domain Bacteria; kingdom Bacillati; phylum Actinomycetota; class Actinomycetes; order Mycobacteriales; family Nocardiaceae; genus Rhodococcus; species Rhodococcus sp. Z13_19A. The sequence continues at coordinate 335,107 of NZ_JBYUNN010000004.1, read as the reverse complement.
TGCTGAGCGCGGTGCGTGCCTCGGCCGAGCTGCCCTACTCGGGCTACGCGGAGTCGGTGGGCGGGGTGTCGCTGCCCCAGGCCACCCAGCTCAGCTCGCTGACCGACCTCTTCGGCGACACCACCCGCACCCGCAGCTGGTACCGCGGGCCGCAGCAGTGGCGGGTGGACACCCTCAGCGCCACCGGGGAGACCGACTTGTACCGCGACGCCGGAGGCACCTGGAGCTGGGACTTCGAGAGCGACACCGCGGTGCGCTCGGTGGACCTGGCGGTGCGCCTGCCGCGGGCGGCCGACCTGGTGCCGCCCGCGCTGGGCCGGCGCCTGCTCAGCGAGGCCACCGACGCCGAGGTGACCCGCTTGCCCGCCGCGCGGGTGGCCGGGCGGGACGCCCCGGGGCTGCAGCTGCACCCCGCCGACCCGCGCAGCACCATCGCGGCGGTGGACGTGTGGGTGGACCCCGGCACCGGCATTCCGCTGCGCGTGGTGGTGCACGCCGTGGGTGCGCAGCGGGCGTCACTGAGCAGCTCGTTCCTGGAGTTCACCCCCGCCGAGCCCGCCGCCGGTGTCACCACCTTCACCCCGCCACCGGGAGCCACCGTGCGCACCGAGCAGCCTGACGACCTGGTGGCCGCCGCCCAGCAGGCCGGAGTGCGCACCCCCGACCGCCTGGCCGGGCTGCCGCGCCGCACCGGCCTGTCCGGGGTGGGCGCCGACGGCGGGCTCGGCGTCTACGGCCGCGGCGTCACCACCGTCATCGCGGTGGCCGTGCCCGGGCGGACCGCGCGGCAGCTGCGGGCGGAGCTGACCACCGCGCCGGGCGCGCTCACCGACTCCACCGGCACCACCCTGGCCGTGGACCCGCTCACCGTGCGCCTGACCGCCCCCGGGCCGCGCGGGCTGGCCTGGCTGCTCGTCGGCACGGTGACCGCGGACCCGCTGGCGGCCGCCGCCGCCGAGCTCGCCGCGGTGCGGCTGCGATGACGACCGAGGTGCTCGAGCGGCCGATGATCCAGACCCACGCGCTGACCAAGCGCTACGGAGCGGTGCACGCGGTGCAGGGGGTGGACCTGCAGGTGAACAGCGGCGACATCTACGGCTTCCTCGGCGCCAACGGCTCCGGCAAGACCACCACGGTGCGGATGCTGCTGGGCCTGGTGCTGGCCACCTCCGGGCAGATCGAGCTGCTGGGCGAGCCGATGCCGCGGCGGCGCCGGCACGTGCTGCCCCGGGTGGGCACGCTGGTGGAGGGTCCGGCCGCCTACGGCCACCTCTCCGGGCGGGCCAACCTCACCATGCTGGACGCCGCCGGACCGGGCGGCTCGCGGTCCACCCGCCGCCGCCGGGTGGAGGAGGTGCTGGAGGAGGTGGGCCTGGCCACCGTGGGCCGGCGGCCGGTCAAGCACTACTCCCTGGGCATGCGCCAGCGACTGGGCCTGGCCAACGCCCTGCTGCGCGCGCCGGAGCTGCTGGTGCTGGACGAGCCCACCAACGGCCTCGACCCGCAGGGCATCCGGGAGATCCGCGAGCTGCTGCTCAAGCTGCACGCCGGCGGCACCACGGTGTTCCTCTCCAGCCACCTGCTGGCCGAGGTGGAGCAGCTGTGCACCCGGGTGGGCGTGCTGGACCGCGGCCGCCTGGTGGTGCAGGACTCGATGGCGGCGATGACGTCGTTCACCGGCCGGGTGCTGGTGCACACCCCCGACGCTGCGTGGGCGGTGACGGTGCTGCAGGCCGAGCCCGGCGTGGTGGTGCACGAGCGGGTGGCCGACGAGCACGACGAGTGCCTGCTGGTGGCGCACCCCAGCGCCGAGGAGCTCAACGCGACGCTGGTGCGGGCGGGGGTGCGGGTGCGGGAGCTGCGGCCGGAGCGGCGCAGCCTGGAGCAGACGGTGCTGGCCGCCACCGAGGCCCACGGCGCCCGCGAGCAGCAAGGCGGCGTGCGGTGATCCTGGTGGAGCTCAAGGCGCTGCTGCGGCGCCCGCGGACGTGGGTGATCATCGCGCTGCTGGACGCGCTGCCCACCCTGGTGGCGGTGCTGCTGGCCTACACCGGCATCGGGCCGCGCCCCGGGCAGGGGCCGGCGTTCCTGTCGGCGGTGCTCACCAACGGTCAGCTGTTCCCGCTGGCGGCGCTGGCCATCGTGCTGCCGCTGTTCCTGCCGGTGGCGGTGGCGGTGGTGGCCGGCGACGCCATCGCCGGGGAGGCCCAGGCCGGCACGCTGCGCTACCTGCTGACCCGGCCGGTGGGGCGCACCAAGCTGCTGGTGGCCAAGCTGGTCTCGGTGGTGGTGTTCGTGGTGCTGGCCGTGCTGGTGGTGGCCGGCACCGCGTACGTGGTGGGGGTGAACCTGCTGGGCAGCACCTCCCTGGCCACCGGGCTCTCCGGCACCTCGCTGACCCAGGAGGACATCACCCTGCGCACCGCGCTGGCCATCGGCTACGTGGCCATCTCCATGCTCGGCGTGGCGGCCACGGCGCTGTTCTTCTCCACCGTCACCGACTCCCCGCTGGCGGCCACGCTGGGCGCGCTGGCGCTGCTCATCGCCTCGTCGCTGCTGCTCACCCTGGAGGCCGCCGGCGCGCTGCAGCCGTACCTGCCCACGCGGTACTGGCTCGCCTTCGTCGACCTCTTCCGGGACCCCATCCCGTGGCGCGACCTGGTGCGTGGCATCGGCCTGCAGGCGGTGTACGTCGCCGTCTTCCTGGGCGCGGGCTGGGCCAACTTCTCCACCAAGGACGTCACCAGCTAGGTCCCGCTGGGGGCGTTCAGGTCCCGCTGGGGGCGTTCAGGTCCCGCTGGGGGCGTTCAGGTCGCGCAACGCGCCCACCGGTTGGACGGGGGCGGGCTCAGCCGCGCAGCGCCGCGCAGTCGGTGGCGCCGAGCGTGCGCGGCGGCCCGGGGTCGAGCTGGAGCAGCACGATGCCGCTGCTGACCGGGTCGGTGGGCAGCGCGTCGTGCGCCACGGCGGAGTCGCTGCAGACGCTCTGCACGGTGAGGTTGAGCGCGCCGTCCAGCTCCGCCGAGCTCGGCGGCGTCACCACGCGGTCAGCCGTGGTCCACACCGACACCACGCTCGGGCCCGCCGGTGCGCTCGCGTTGAGCCGGCGCAGCAGGTCACTGTCGGGGTCGAGCTGCTGGCAGGCAGTGGGGCACAGCGACGGCAGCAGCCCGCCGGCCAGCGCGGCGAGGTTGGTGCCGTGGTGGGGCGAGCCCAGGGTGACCAGCCGGCGGGTGACGTCGGCACCGCCGAGGTCCGACAGCCACACCCGCGCCACCACTCCCCCGGCCGAGTACCCGACCACGTCCACCGACTCCGCCCCGGTGCGCTGCAGGGCCGCGCGGGCAGCGGCGTCGAGCACCCGGGCCTGCTCGGTGAGGTCACCGGTGCCCTCGCCGGGCAGCGCGACGACCTCCGCCTCCCGCCCGCTCGCGCGCAGCTTGACGGCCAGGTTCTGCAGGCTCTCGGTGGACCCGCCGTAGCCGGGCACCAGCAGCACCGGTCCCGGCCGGTCCTCCGCCACGGGGGCGCTGTCGTCGGAGCGGGTGAGGACGAGGACGGTCACCACCACGGCGACGGCCACCACCAGCGCGACGAGCAGCAGCAGCAGTCGACGTCGGGCCGGAGCCATCGCGGAGAACACCACCTCAGCGTGGCACGGCCGCCCACGCGCGGCCGTGGCAGGACTGGCCGCACAGCCGTGCGCCGATGTTGTCGGACCTACTGGATAGGGTGGGTGCGTGCAAGACAAACTGGTATGGATCGACTGCGAGATGACCGGCCTCGACATCAAGACCGACAAGCTGATCGAGATCGCGGTCCTGGTCACCGACAGCGAGCTCAACATCCTCGACGAGGGGCTGGACATCGTCATCCACGCGGATGACGACGCGCTGGCCGGCATGCCTGAGGTGGTGCAGAAGATGCACGCCGCCTCCGGGCTCACCGAGGAGGTGCGCGCCTCCACCGTCACGCTGGAGGAGGCCGAGCAGCGGACGCTGGACTACATCAAGCAGTTCGTGCCCGACCCGCGGACCGCCCCGCTGTGCGGCAACTCCATCGGCACCGACCGTGGCTTCATCAGCCGGGACATGGCCACGCTGGACGAGCACCTGCACTACCGGATGATCGACGTCAGCTCGATCAAGGAGCTGTGCCGGCGCTGGTACCCGCGCATCTACTTCGGCCAGCCGGAGAAGGGCCTCGCCCACCGCGCCCTGGCCGACATCACCGAGAGCATCCGCGAGCTCGCCTACTACCGGCGCACCGCGTTCGTGCCGCAGCCCGGGCCCACCTCGGAGGAGGTCGCGGCGGTCACCAAGGAGCTGATGGGTGCTTCTGGGGGAGCCGATTCGGAGTCCGTGGAGGGCACCCGCTAGGATCTTCCACGGCTCACGACGCGGTCCTCGGACAGCGTCAGCGGCCATGGTGGGTGTAGCTCAGTTGGTAGAGCACCGGGTTGTGATCCCGGTTGTCGCGGGTTCGATCCCCGTCACTCACCCCAAGGTCAGAGACGTTTTGTCCCCCAGGATCATCGATCTTGGGGGACAAAACGCTTCTGAGGCTCCCGCCCTCGTATGCGGCGGTGGCGCTCAGGCGAGTGCGGCGGACGGTCGAACCGGTCAGACGACCGGAAGGAACTTCCCGCCATGCCCGCCGTTGCCGCTCCCTACCCCAAGCGATTCTCCGCCGAGCCCCATGGCCGTGGCTGGAGAGCCCGGTGGCAGAACGACCCCACCCTGCCCGGGCCCACGCGCGGCAGCGAGCCCTTCGCCACCGAGGACGACGCACGCCTGTTCATCACACTGGCCAGCAGACACGGCCTCGACCGCGCCCTCACCTACGTGCGGGGCGAGCACCCTCCCGCGCTGATTCCTCAGAGCACGGCAGCCACCGCTCCCTTCGTGGGTTTCAGCGATCTCGTGGAGCTCTTTCTGCAGCAGTGGACCTCGGCTTCAGCGCGCACCCGTGCAGACGGAGCGGCGCTGCTGCGCCACCACGCCCAGCCGTACTTCGGCAACACCGACGTCGCCCTCATCCCTGCCCGTGCACGAACTGCCCATTCCGCGGTGCTCGGCCCCGACGGTCTCCCTCTGTCCGTCGCGAACTTCGTGGGGTGGCTGCAAGACCGTCACGCCCTGGACGCCCAGCGCCGACCCTCAGCCCAGACGCTCTCGCCCAAGACCGTCCAGAACATCGTCTCCCTCGTTGGCCAGGTCTTCCGCTACGCCGTGGATGAGGACGAGCCGCGCATCACGCGGAACCCTTGCCGAACCGTGCAGCTGCCGGGGCGTCAGGACGTCGAGCGCCCGCACCTGGAGCCGTCGGCCTACCGTGCGCTCGCGGGCGCGATCGATCCGCACTTCTCCCCGCTGTTGGCGTTCCTCGTCGGCACCGGCGTGCGGTGGGGCGAAGCGGCCGGCCTGCAGAGGCGGCACCTACACCTGGATCCCGAGGACACCGACGCCTACGTCGACATCCGCCTCGCGTGCCGCAAGGGCGCGCACGGGGGCCGAGAGCTGGGCCGCCTGAAGTCCCGCGCGTCACGACGGACTATCCCGCTGCCGCCCGTCGTGGTCGAGCTCCTGAGGCCGCTGGTGCAGGGACTGGGCCCAGACCACCGTGTGTTCACGATGCGCGGCGGAGGCAACCTGCACCACAGCAACTTCAATGACCGCTTCTTCAAGCCAGCGGTCGCGCAGTGCGGTGGCGCGGTGCCCGCCGGCTTCACCCTCCACGGGCTCCGTCACACTCACGCGACCTGGCTGCTGAACAGTCGATGTGGGGCCTACGTCGCCATGCGCAGGTTGGGGCATGCCGACATCAACACGACGCAGCGCTACTACGGGCACCTGATGCAGGAGACTGACGGTCACGAGCTCGGGGTGATCCACGACCGCATGGTCGGGCACTCCGCCACCGCGCCGCCCACCCGGACGAGCCCAGCCACGGCCAGCCGCGAGACGCCGTGGGTCGCTGCCGCCGATCGCGTCCATCTGGAGAGGGGCGGCGGTGAGCTGTCCGTCGATGAGCAAGGCCTGCCCGAGGTAGCCGACCGCGACCTGCAGCGGTAGTGCTTGCCTGGGCGGCACCTGAGGGTGGTGCGGTTGCCCAGTCCGCCGGTCGCCGCACGGTCTCCGACCATGACCGCGACCCCGCCTTCCGCCCCTCTTCTCCTCACGCCGGCCGCCGCCGCCGCGCTCGCAGGGATCGCCGAGTCACGCCTGCGAACGATGGCCCGAAGCGGGGCTGTGGAGCACGTGCGGTACGGCGGGCGTCGAGAAATTCGGTTCACCCACCAGCAGCTGGAGCGGGCGGTCAGCCTGCTCGTGCAGGAGGGCACGGTGCCACAACAGTGCGCACCCGACGTCGAAGCCCTCGCGGCCGACCCACTGTTCGCCAACCTTCGATCTCTGCGCGCGCCAAGGTCGCAGTGACGACGCGGCAGAACGCGCCAATTCGATGCTGGCAACGCGACCCGGCCGACGCGACACCGTGACCGCAAGACGCTTTCTCAGCGGCTCAGCGGCAGCGAGGGTGTCTTGCCGGGCTCCTGAGCACACCGTTGGCGGTTCCAGGACCACCGCGCAGAGCCTCAAGGCACGCACGCTGGTTGTCGGTGGGGATAGTGGGGCGGGTCAGCAGCGCACGAACCTCATCCCCGAGGTTGGTTCCGGCCTCCCGGTGTGGACCGGGATGTAGACGTGGCCGGTGCGGCCACGTAGTCGCGGTACAAGGCCATCGTGGCCGTGACAGCGTCTGCGTGTAGTGGGTGAGTCCGGCGGCCTCCACGTTTGCGGCGCCGGTGGTGAGCCGGGCAGCTTCGCCTTCCGCACCTGGTGCGGTGCGGGGATCAGCCGGTCGAGGGCGGAGAGCACCATGCCGACGGTGCAAAGCCGTACTGGGTCAGGTGCCGGCGAGGTGGACCGAGTGCTGGCCGGTGAACCAGATTCCGGACGTACGTGAGCGCCGGTAGCGGCCGAGGTGCCCTACCGAGGTAGCAAATACATCCACGTGCCAGGACCGGCCGCCCAGGTCGGGCAATGTGCTCCCGCAGCTCACTAGGGCTGTGTACCAGCCCATCATCGAGTCCACGACGAGCACGGCTCGGCGCTGGCGCTCGTCGGCCCGAAGGAGGAGCGGCGGCCGGGCGCTCTCGCCGCCTCCGAGGAAGGGCCCCTGAATGTGGGTGCGGGCGGTCGGTTCCAGATGCAAACTCGCCGGCCCGAGCGGATTGTTGTAAAGCGCCGCGACGGTGGCGGGAGCTGCCGCGGCTGCGGGCGCACTGCCCCGCCCGGGTACGCGGGCGTAGCCGCACAGCTCGGCGAACTGGGGCAGGAGGGGCCGCTGTTGGAGGTCCAGCCAAGCGCGCAACAGCTCGATCCGGCCGTCGTTCACCCAGACCTTCTTCATCAGGCGCAGGGTGAGGTCGTCGTAGTCGTCGGGGTAGCCGGCGGAGGCCCACCAGGCCAGTCCTCGGGCCGGGTCGGCCCAACCGAGCCGGTACAGCATGAGGTAAAGCGCACCGGTCCAATAGCCGCAGCGCTGCTCCAGCGGGTCCTGCGGGCCGGGCGAGGCCAGCACCGGCTCGTACGTCTGGGGCGAGGCCAGCGCCCGAAACAGCCACGGCGTCGCGAAGTGCCACTCGAGCTGGCCACCGAGCTCATCAGGCCCGGCGGTGGTGATCGGTCGCAGCACCCAGTCCGGCATCGGCACTCGGGTGATGCGCAGGTCGGGCTTGGGCACGGGTCGCTCCCTGGCGCGCTAGACGATCTCGACGGCGGTGAGCGTAAGCGAAACACCCGTTGACTCTGGGCAAGTCGGACGAGCGGCGCGCTCCGGTCGGCCCTGCTGACAGCGGAAAACAAGGAAAAGTTGACACTGAAACAGGCCGGTCGCGTTAGGACCCTTCGACGAGGCGGCGCAGTATGTTAGCCAGCAGGATGACCGCATCGGCGGCGATACCAGCCTCTGTGCGGGTCGGGTCCCCGCTGTGCTTGACCTGCTGGGCGACCTCGATGGCGGCCTTGGCCAGCCGGCGCAGTGGCGCGTTGTCCGGGCCGCTCAGCGCATCGTCGATGTAGCGGTCCAGCCGCTGCTTGGTCTTGGCGACCGGGGGCTCGTCCTCGCCCGGACGCAGGTGGACAGTCGGGTTGTACACCAGCCGGCTCAGTGCCTCAGTTACGTGGACGCAGTCGTTGCCGACCCCGCGGTAGTCCTGTGGGGTGTGTGCGCTGGCGAAATGTCGGCGTAGCTCGTTGAGCTCCACGTCGACCGCTGGCCAGCCGAGGCGGGTGTGCGAGGTGACTGGTGCGGTCAGCACCGAGCTCAGTGACTGGGACTCCAGCTCCCGAGCTGGCGGTGCAGGTCGGCGAACAGGTCGTTAAGCAGCCCGCGGCGCGCGGTGTAGCCGCCTGAGCCGGCCATGCCCTCGCGGATCCAGTGGTCGCGGAAGGTGGAGAAGTCCCGAAACGGTGGGTCGAAGGCGGTGATGCCGATGCGTGTTAGCACCGCGCGCAGCGTTCGCAGCGCGTCGCGGATGTCGACGTTGGAGAATCGTTCGCCGCCGCTCGTGCCGTACTTCTCGAGTTCCTCATGGATGAGCTCGGCAAGGGCGACGGCGACCTCGACGTCGGTGCAGTCCGGCAGCGGGCCGCGTAGCAGCTGAGCGAGGCGGTCCAGGTTGGGCTGCAGGTCGCCGCCGGGCTGACCCCACGGGTCGGGGGCGTCAAGGTAGAAGTCGGTAACGCGCACGTTCGCGACTGTGCCACGGGGCCGCCCGCGTGCCGGGGGCCGCGCCGGTCCTGCCAAGAATTGACCCTTCGGCGGGACGGTGGCGTCGTTAGCGCGGGTCGGAGCCCAACGGCATCTCTACGGAGGCCTGCGGTTCCGGGGCCTCTGGCCTTTCTGTGGTTACCCCGTCGCTCTCTTGTAGTCACTCGGCCACAGTGTGGATACGGCGCACGGGCGCACCCGCGCACCCCTCAGCGACCATTGGTCACCCCCCAAGTGGGGTCCGGCGTACTGGGCGGCGCCGCTCCGCCAGCCCGGTGACCGCGGCACGTCAGTGACCTCGTAGGTGAAGCGGGCCACGCCCGGGTAGGTGCCGACCGCCCGATCGGGTTCAACCTCGAACACCATCTGGGGGCTGCGCCTCGCGCACCCCGTGAAGCGGTGCGGGCGGTGGGAAAGGAGCCGACCACCTCGGCGAGGACGAACAGGAACGTTGAGCGCCCACGCCTTCCGCCCGCGAACACACCTCCCACAGCTCCCCCGTGGGGTCGCTGGCGAACATCGTGAGCTCGGCATCGTGGACTCCGGCAGCAAGCAGGACGAGGCCATGTGGGCAGTGGACGGGACAGCCCGCCGCGGCCCCGTGATCTCGGAGCGGTACTACCGCCTCCAAACTCAGTCAGGGGACGCTCCTCCCCGCGGAACCACGGCCGTAGCACTCAGCGGGGCGCATAGCGCGGAGAGGGCGGGTGTCTGGCTGGTGGGCCGTAGCGCCCTGGTGGCGCCGGCAGGCCATGCCATCTCCGGCCCCGCCAGGCGCAGCACGACAAACGCTCATCAGTCCTCCCCCTGCGCCCATGCGGCGGCGCCGGCCACCAGCTCGTCCAAGGACTGGGCCCCGGCAGTCGGGGTCAGGGACATCAGGGTTTCGGCGCCGAACAAGGACGGGGCGCTCGCAGTCGCCATGACGTGGTAGCTGTGCAGCGCGCTGACGGAGGCGGTGGTGCACCCCTCATGCGCTGTGAGTGGGCGCTCGAACGCCGCGGCGTAGGACAACGCCTGGCGGGACTGGGTCAGCAAGACCGTGGCCGGCAACCCGTGGGGCGCGGCCGCCTTTGCCCTTCCCGCGGGTAGGGACAGCAGCAGGCTGGTGAAGAACGCGTGGAGGCGCTGCGGTGCGTCCTCCTCGTCGATTCCCGACCAAGTGGCACGCAGCTCGTGACGATTGACCGCCGCGTAGCGGTAGAACACGCCGGAGCTGAACTCGGCCGCATCCATGCGCCCGGCGCCGCCGTCGCCGGCGTACTGCATGCGCAGATCATCGTTGGCGGCGAAGTAGTCGATGTCGGTGGTCGCCCCATGCGTGGTGAAAGCGTGCGCGACCTGGACGGCGCCCTCGATCTTTAGCTCGGGGCGGGTAGCGAACATGCGTCCAAACGCTGCGATGGTCAGGCTGCTCGTGCTGTCGGTGAGGAAGCTGCCCGTGGCGGGTAGCTCATACCCTGCGGCGGCGCACGCAGTGCGGGCCAACGTGGCCAGCTCCTTCTCCGCCAACCACACCATGGTGTCCTTCTCCGGCGCCGTTGCAGCGCCCGGCTTCGCCGCCGCCTTCTTCGCCTCCGCCTTGGCGGCATTCTTCGACAACCCGTCGATCTGTGTGCGCAGCGAGTTGCGCAACGCCGCGTTCTCGTCCTCGGTCAAGTTCACGCCCTCGTACTTAAGGAGATTCAGGGCGAGCCCCTCCGCCTCGCCGGGCAGGAACTTCGACCGCGGTGTGCGGTCTCCCGGGGAGTCCGCCTCGTACGCGCCACGAGCCGCATGCTTGAGGGCTCGAGAGGATAGGCGTGCGCGTTGCACGCCGCCGTAGGTCATCTGTTTGGGCGAGCCGTGGCCGTCGCGGTTCATGTTGGAGAACGGGACGGGGTGGATGATGTGGACGTTGAGGAACTTCATGACGCGGTGCTCTCCTGGGTGTGGTTGATGGGTCGGTAGTAGGCGTCGAGCAGTCGGCGGCGCAGCTGGGTGCGCCGTTGGGGGTCGCTGGTGTCCCAGAAGCTGATGTCCCAGTACAGCGCCGTCCAGTTCACGCCGTGGTTCAGCGGCTGTGCTGCGTGCAGCAGGTGCCGGAGGGTGTGAAGCGCGACCGGTAGCTTCTGGGTCTGCAGTGCCGTAATGCGCCGGTCGGTCGCGGTCTCGGGCAACACACCTCGTCCGACGAGGGCGCGGGCCAGTGCCCCAAGCGGAAGGTGCGGGTCGTGCGGCACTTGGTGGTACGTCGCGGCCAGTCCAGCGAAGGCCAGCACCGCGGGGCGGTCGCGGGGTTGCCGGCACAGCTCGGCCAGGAGTGGGTAGGCGTAGTGCTCTGTCGCCGGCCACAGTGCCCGGGAAAGCCGGGCCCGTGCCCTGGGGTTGTCCCGCAGCTCGAGCACGCGCCGCACTGGGTACGGCGCCAGAGCGTCGGCGAGAGGGTCTGCTTCCTGAAGCTCAGTTGATGGCATGGGTCATACAGTTCGGAACGCGCCATGATGCGCACCCGCCGCAGGGGCATCCCGCCGGTTGACGTCCCATTCACCCGCCCCAGCGCCCATGGCCCGGGACGAACACGCGCCGGCGTGGCGGTGGTTGGTCTTGCTCAGGCAACCGTTGCGTTCGCGGCAGCGAGGGTCTCGCCGAGAAGCCGGTGCCCGATGCCCGACGCCCGATGCCCGATGCCCGATGCCCGATGCCCGATGCCCGAAGGCTGCCCGGAGCTTCGTACACCGCCTGGATGAGGTGGGCGAACACCTCCCCGCGTAGGCGCTGTGGAGCTCGGAGGCGAGCAGGTCGGTGATCTGGCTGCCGAGGCAGGTCGCGCCCTGCTATAGCAGCTGGGCCAGCGCGGTTAGAGGCAGCTGCGCCGCCTACCTGACGTCCACCGCTGCGGCGCAGTTCGGCGTGACGTCGGAGATCTCCACCACCACCGGATACGTCCACACCCGGTCGTCGACGGAGGTGCTGTCCGCTGCCGGCTTCTCCGGAGTGCTGCTCGCCGGCGACGCCGCGAAGGCCCACGAGGTCGCGACCCTGGCACAGCAGGCCGTCCACCGACTCGCCGCATGAGCGCGACCCGGGCCCGCCTGCACCTGGCCAGCCTCCAGGTGCCCGCGGAGCGCACCGACCGGCGCGTGCTGCAGCACCCGATGCTGGTGGCCGGCCACGCTGGCGACGAGAGGCGGCCGGTCCCGTCACCTAGCGGGATGGACGCGATGGCCGCTGGTGGACAGGTCGCTCACCACAGGCCAACTTGAGCGGGGACCTTGACCGGCTCGCTCCCAGGTACCAGATTTGGGCGGCTCGCCTTCGCGTCGCGGGGTGGGCGCGTCGCGGCACCGCGGCTGGTCCCCGGCCTGGTCTTGGCGGCGCTTCCTGACGCCCCGGAGGGCCGCCGAACACCGGCCGGGGTGTCGCACTGGACGATGGCCCCGTCAGCACCCAGGCGGTTCCGCTCATCCTCGCGCAGGCCGAGGCCCTGTCCGGTGAGGTGGACCGCGCTCCGCCAGCACAGACGGCCATCCCGGGCTCGGGGGTAGGCCATGCCTGGGCGCACTGCCCGACGCTCGCCGGCATCTCGGCGGCGGGCGGCGGTGTCGGCGAGCAGCCACTGGTAGGCGGCCTGCTCAGCCTGGTGGTGGGCGCGGCGGCGAGCCATGGTCCCTGCAACACCGAGCTCGGCAGCGGCGTCATCGAGCTCACGGGGGCTGCGCCGCCAGCCGCCGTCCGGTAGCCGGTCCACGAGGCCGGCAGCGCTCAGGCGACGCAGGTGACGACTGACCGTTCGAAGGTGCAGGCCGAGGCGAGTGTGCAAGCCTGCCACGTTGGTGGGCTCGTGGGTGAGCTCATCCAGCAGCCACCCGGCGATGGGACCGAGCCCTTCCTGGGTCATGGCGTCGTGGCAGCGGGCGGTCAGCGGTGTGCGTATAAGGGGCGTAGGGAGTTGTGTCCCACCTGGAGCAGATTCGTCCACGACACTCACCAACTCCGCCACCGCCAGCCCCTCGGGAACATGGAGGCGGTACGTGCGGGCGTCGGTGACCTCCCGCCCAGCGTTGACGCTGAGCCAGCCTGCCTGGGTGAGCCGCAGCAGGGCTCGTGCGCACGCCGACGATGAGGGTCCTGCCGTGCTCGAGAGCCAACGGCAGCTCGCCGAGACTTCCGGGTTGCCGCGCTTGTCCGCGACGTGCAGCAGCGCGTCCAGCACTGCCCGGTCCACGTAGCCGCGCTGACCGCCCCACGGGCAAGCAGCGACAGCGGCAGCCACGGCCGCCACCTGCCGCAGCCCCTCGGAATCGCCACGCAGCGCGGGACTGGTGAGCGCGTATTCGATCCGCTTAATCCACATGCGCTTCGCTGCGTCGTTGATGTCCTGGCGTGGCAGGAACCGGTTTCCTGAGCGCCGACGCCGTAGGTGGTCAAGACCCTCATGACGGTCATCGTTCACGGCCACGAGGTACTCGGGGAAGGTCCAGCCCGCCTGGACCATCGCCAGGGTGACTGCCGCGGTGACGGCTGACCTGTCGTGCTGGTCGCCGGGCTCGCCACCGCTGAGCAGGAGCGCCTGCATGGGTACGGAGAGCTCCCGGCGCTCGCTGCGCAGGCGTGGGGCACCACCCACCACGGGCAGCGCGGCGAGGCGCCTCTGCACATCACCGGTCCGCACTGTCCTTGTGTCCGGGTGGTACTCCTGCGCCCACCGCACCAGCTTCTGCCACGCGGCCGCCGAGTTGCGCGCGGCCAGCACAGCCCGGGCAGCAGCTGGCTCCCCCTCCAGCACCGCGCCGCCGGCGATCCGGTGCGGTGACCCCGGTGGTCGGAGGGCGCCCGTGCTTTGGTTCAGCAGGAGGCCGATGTCGAGTCCCGGTGCTACCTTCTTCAACGCTCGGGCGACCGATGCCATCTCCTCCAGCGGGACCGGCTGCGCCAAGGTCGCCCACAGGTGGCGGCGCCCGCTCGGACCCGACCGCGCGCTCACCCAGCCCAGCCCGGCCGCATCGAGGCACTCACCCAGTGCGCGTACCTGCTCGCTGCATTCCGCGTCGTCGTGGACGTCGACGTCCAGGCCCAGCGTCCAGAACCCAGCGTCGTTGGCCAGGTGTACCGCGTACGGCAATACCGGGCGGCGGGCCGGCCAGGCGCGCTCCTTGTAGCTGTTCAGCACCTCACCCTGCTGGGTGACGGCGATGCGCAGGTTCCGGCCGGGGGCGCTCAGCAGGTGGGCTACGTCGTCTGTCCAGGATTCGGTCACGTGCTGTGACCGTCCGGGTCAGCACGGACCTGTCAGGCAACACATACGGCGCGCGCAACGGAACCGGTGTTGGCAGCACTCGCGGCCGTCTAGTTCCCCGGGCTTCGCCGGCCCGGTGTCGGCTGTGAGCACACGACAAGCGGGGAGAGGCTGGTGAGCCTCTCCCCGCTTGGGGTCATGCGTGCAGTGCCGTGAGCCCTGCGGTGATCGAGTCGTAGAGACGCTGCTTGACCCGCCCCCCGGTGGCCTTGAGGTCAACCAGGTTCTTGCTCGCCTGGTCGGCGAGCTTGGCCACCTGGTCGAACTCCTGCAGGGACCTCATGGCGGCCTGCAGCTGACTGTCGACCTTGGCCAGATCGGGTCCAGCACTGGTGTCCTTCTGCCTCCCGTGGAGAATCAGTTCGCGGACGACGAGAAAAGTGAGAGTCACAGCCTGCTGGTCACTCGCGGTGACCACGTAGGACAACTCGTCGACCCGGGCGAGCGGTCCACCGCCAGGAACCTCCTCGCAGGTAGGGACCAGGGCGATGGCGGCGACCGCATCCCGAGTGGTGCGAGCGGCGTCGAGCTCGCGCTTGAACGCCGCCGCTGAGAGGGGTCGGGTCCGCTTCTTCGCCTCGAAGACGATCCGCAGCTCCTTTCCCCGCCCGGCGACCGCAGCGCTCAGGGTCGCTACGGCGTCCCCGGTGCGCCGGGTGCCGCCTGGGGCTGGGGTGGACCCGCACTCCTCGAGTCGATCGCCAGCCGCCGTGACTACGTCGTTGGCTAGGGCGATGGCAGCCGCTTCAAAATCGGCTCCGATTCGCCTGGACGAGGCGCGCCCGGCGGTTCTCGCCGCATCCGCGGCCGCCAGCAGCGCCCGCACCTCGGAGAGCTGACCGCTGATCTCCTGACGACTGCTGGAGATCAGCCCCGTCAGATCGTTGCGCAAGGCTTGCACCGGGGAATCAGCGTCCAACGTCACCGACCGCCGCATGGCCTCAGCGTGCTGGTCCAGTGCGCACCGCAGCTCCTGCAGCCCGGCGCTCTGCACCTGCTGGGTGGCCTGAGCCACGGAAGCCTTGATGGACGCACTCTCTCCGGCCAGCACGGCATCAATCCGCGCCGGCAGTGTCTTGAGGACGGACGTGGCAACGTTCTGCACGCTCGCCTCTCCGGCCTGAAGCCGACCCACCACCTCGGTGAGCCCGACGAGGGCCTGCTGCGACCTCTTGTCGACGTCGCGAGCAAGGCCATCCAGCATCCGCTGAATCGAACCCGTGTCCACACTGGCAGCACTCATAGTCACCGCGATCAGGCCGACCGGCAACGCACGCCGCAGCAGATCCTCGACGTCGCCGCCGTCGGCGATCGCCGCCCGAACCAGCTCTGCTGACGCGCGGTCCGTGAGTGTCCAGTCGGTGATGCGGATCGTGGTGCCGGTGACGCTGACGGTGTTGTCCTGGGCGCCGGCTGCCGGCGCCAGGATGGTGGCGGTCATCGCCGACCACCGGGGACTCGAGCCGACAGCGCGAGCCGTGGCCCCGGTTCGGCGCTCACCCGCCGACACGTCAAGCACGACGCAGGGTCGCCGTCGCCGGCGTGCAGGTACTGCGACTCCCACTCCACCAGCGCCACGATTGTCGTCGTGGCGCCGTGGCGCTTCACGAGGGCGTCTTCAACGCTGTTGAGGCGGGAGCGGAGCTCGGTGGCCCCGAGGAGGTTGTGGGCCTCGGCCACGACCGTCTGGCGGGCGAGACCCACCCAGAGCGTGACGAGGCGGTTGTAGTCCGCGGCGTGTGCCGCGGAGCGTGATGAGGATCGTGCGGCCTTCGACCGGGTGGTCGTCAGCGGCTGGGGTGATGCCATGGTGTTTCTCCTCCAGCAGATGACCGCGGTGTGGAGGCTGCTGCCCCCACGATCCGCGGGGGCCTTCTTTTTCTGGTGACCCGTCCGTACTGCTCGGGGCGCACCACTGCCCCACAAGGGTTAGAGCGCAGTTTCTTTCCGGCACGAACCACCGGGTGGTGCGTGCCGCACTGGCCCGAGGCCGTTGCGGCTGCGCCCTTGGGTTCTGCGTGTGCGCGCCAAGGGGTGCGGGGATGCCCACGAACCCCTCTGGCACGTCGCCCGCGACATCGCCCTCTGCCCTGTCCGCCTACCGCGCTGAGCTGGCCCGACTGCGTGCGATGACTGCGCTCGTCGCAGCGGGTGCCGACCCGGCGTCGGCACCGGTGTACGTCCGCATCCACGCCGTTCCCAACGTTGTGGTCCCGGTGCAGGACTCGTCGTCCATTTCAGTGAGTGACGACTCCTCCATCGCTGCGACTGCCGCTGACGGCGCCCTCGGCACGGTGGGTCGCGCACCCACTACTCCCGGAGGAACTTCATGACCCAGTACACCGACCGCAAGGTCTACCGGCCTCTGGCTGCCCTGCTCCCCGCCGGCGCGCCGTACACTGCCGACATCACCCGCTTCTCGGTGGTGGGTGACCGGGCAGGCATCGCCGCCCAGCGTGCCGCACACGTCTCCATCTACGGGGCCGACACCGCGATCCAGACCGTCAACGCCTGGCCTGATGAGGCATGGGACCCGACGCACCCGGAGGTGGGGGCGGCATACAGGGTGACCTGGATCCGCTTGCGGGATCTGCACCACACCGCCACGGGAGCCGACCCGATCGCCGCGGTCGCGATGGTCGGTGACCACCTCATCGTCAGCGTCACGCTGTCCTCCACGCTGCGCCACATCGTGCGCGAAGACGGTGAGGACGAGAACGGCTACACCAGGTTGCTGCTCGCCCTGATCAACCACTTTCCGTCGCTGCGGCAGCTGCGGTGGGCCGATGACGTGACCCGCGCCGGACGCGACGCGGCGGACTGGGCGGCGCTGAAGAGCAAATGCAAGATCCGCGACGTACGGATGATCCTCGGCGGACAGGTCTATGACCTGAAGAACGCCTCCGACGAGCTGAGTCTCGGCGCTCTCGGCTTGGTGAGCAGCAGCGATGACCCTGCCCGGCGGCGCAGGCTCACCGGCAAGCGCCTGCTGAAGTACCGCACCGGTGGCGCCGCGATCGCCGAGACCCAGATGCCCCACGGCTGGAACCACGCACGTGACGAGCACGGTCGCCAGGTCAGGGATGGTGACCGGGGTCTGCTCCCCCACGCGCAGGACGACCGTATCGAAGCACTCGGCGAGCTGTACGCGATGACCGCTGCGGGCGCCGGGTGGCAGCAGATCGCCGCCAAGGCCATCGAGCTGGAGGCCGCCGGCAAGCTGGAGCGACGCTCTCACACCACTTTTGGAGCGACTTACGCTGACACCCGCGCGAACTACTCGTCCCAGTACGGCATAGCCAAGAGCCTGTTCCTCCGCTCGAACTTCAAGCCGGCCGTGCCCCCTACCCCGGAGGCTATCGACCGCTACGAAGCCGGGGACGATCCCGCCAGCCTGTTCGAGGCGGACACCAGGCTCTTCATCACCAAGGTCGAGCTCGTCCGCACCGGGCGGTACTTCCGCCGGCTGAACAACGACATCCGTGGACGCGGCATCGTCCTGGACGGTGTCCCGGCGATCTATGCCGATGACCTGGATGAGTACGGGCACTTCGACGTGCTCTCCGAGCCCTGGCCGTGGCCGCGGGACGCGAGCGGGCAGGTGGTCCCCCGCTTCGGGATCTCCGATGAGGTGTGCCGCAAGGTCGGCGCCCGCCTGCTGCGTGAGCTCCGCGCACCCCGACAGCAGACCGGGGGCCGCGCCCATGCCGTCACCGAACGCCGCGTCCTGCAGCACTTCAACAACTGGCTGGTCCCGCCCGACTCCCCCCACGCTCGCTACCCCGATGAGCCCACCGAGTACGGCATCGAGGCTCGGCAGAACATGAACGGGAAGGAGAACTTCATCGTGTTGTTCCGCCGCGAGAGCGTCGGCACCTGGGCGCGGGGGCGGAAAGGCTGGACCTGGATGGGGACCGGCGAGCGGCGCCCGGACCACATCGCCGCGACCGGGAGCCTGCGCGAGCTCACCGCTTCGGTCGCCGTGGCGCTCAACGACGCGGTCGAGAAGATGCTCGATCCGACCAGCATCGTGGAAGCGCACGACCTCACCGACACCACCGGCTCCCTCGATCGCACCGCGGGGCTACGCGCCCGCATCGACAAGGCCCGCACCGAGCAGGCCCAGGCGGTCCAGGACGCCATGAACCTTCGGCTGCAGGCCGCCCGCTGCGCCGGAGCCGGTGACTTCGGCGGCGCTGACCGCTACGACGCGATGGCCACAAACCAGGACCACGCCGCCAACACTGCAGCCGCCGCGGTCGCCAACCTGGAGCAGCAGCTCACCGACTACAGCGCACAAGCGCAACCACCCCAAGAAACAGAAACCAACATCACCCTCGCCGCCTACCTCGTCGCCGGGCTGGAGACCGCAGCGCGATCCAACGGCCGCGGACCTGTCCGCCTCGGGCAGGTCGCCGACGACATCCTCCGGGACTGGACCTTCACCTGCGACAACGCTGAGCTGAAATGGTCAGCAACCGCAGCCCTTCCGCTGCGCGAGGGAGGCGAAGCAGTCCTTCCCCTGTCCGGGGTCATCCGCAACGTGCGCGGCCGCCCCGGCAAGGCGATGGCAACCACCGAGATCGCCGTCCGCTACACCATGGCCGAAGGCCGCGACCTGCAGGACGTCGCCGACACTCTCGAGCTCGGCCGGCTCACCCTGCTCACGATGCGGATCATGCCCTGGCTGGTGCAACAGGGCATCACCTCCCGCGGCGCGAAGAACGCCCTCATCGATCACCCCATCCCGGGGGTCCGGCGGGTGGTGCATGCAGCGGTCACCGGCTCCGACGACCCAGCCACCGCGGCGTGGCCCCGCCCCTGGAAGGACCTCGTCGCAGCCACCTACACCAACCCAGACCTGGCCTGGGGTGACGCCGCCTGCCCCGACGACATCAGGTGGGTGCACCAGCTGCTGGCCACGCTGGATCAACCTCTGCTGCAACACCGTGGGCTCAGCGTCACCGACGCTGCCCTGGCCCTGGGCGTGACCGAGCGCCTTGTCCACGGACTCGTCCAGCCCCCCGCTCGTGGCGCTGGGTTCACCCGCCCCCGGTACCTGCGTTACTTCCCCGGCAGCGGCCGCAAGCGGATCCAGCTGATCCCCTGCCCTCACGGATGCGCAAGCTCCTGGGCCACCCACGCCGCGCTGCTGCCCGAGGTCGGCGCCTCCGGCTACGGGGTGCTGTGCCCCATGTGCCGCCGTGCTCCCAGCACAGACGACCCACAGTGGGCGCGGATCGCCTTCCCTCCTGCCTACCTCCAGCCCGTCACCGGAAATGGACAGGGCGGCTCCCTACGACTGGAGCCACAAACCGTCGTTGCACCGGCAACCACCCGTCTGGACCTCGGTGACCATGTCGCATGACTGTTGGCGGGAGCGCTCACCCCACCATCTGAGGTCGCCGAGCGTGGAACGAAGCCAGCGCCGGAGCTTGTCGTGCGTGACGATGGCGAACTTGGCGAACTTGGCCGGCAGGTTCTGGTAGTGCCCACCGGTCGGGCCTTCCGCGACCCGGTGGCGGCGCCACCGGGGCGTCGTGGCCGGCGGGGTGACCTGGGTCGTCACAGGCGGAGTGGTGGGTCAGGTGCCGGCGAGGTGGACCGAGTGCTGGCCGGTGAACCAGATTCCAGTCGTGCGTGAACGTCGGTAGCGGCCGAGGTGCCCCACCGATGTAGCGAATACGTCCACGTGCCAGGACCGGTCGCCCAGGTCGGGCAATGTGTTCCCGTAGCTCACTAGGGCTGCGTACCAGCCCATCATCGAGTCCACGACGAGCACGGCTCGGCGCTTTTGCTTGTTGGTCCGAAGGAGGAGCGGCGGCTGGGCGCACTTGTCGCCTCCCTCAAAGGGCTCGCCAAGGTGGCCGGCATGTTCAAAATGCAGACCCGCCGGCCCGTACGGATCGTGGTAACGCGGATCGTCCTTAAGCGCAGCGACGTCGGCGGGAGCGGGAGCACTGTCCCGCCCGGGTGCGGGGGCGTATCCGCACAGCTCGGCGAACTGATGCCCGAAGGGCCGCGGCTGGGGCGCCAGCCAGGCGCGCAACAGCTCGATTCGGCCGTCGTTCACCCAGACCTTCTTCATCAGGCGCAGCGTGGGGTCGTTGTCGGGGTAGCCGGCAGAGGCCCACCAGGCCAGTCCTCGGGCCGGGTCGGCCCACCCGAGCCGGTACAGCATGAGGTAGAACGCACCGTGCCAGTAGCCGCGGCGCTGCTCGTGCGGGTCCCGCAGGCCGGGCGCGGCCAGGACCGGCTCGTACGTTAGGGGCGAGGCCAGCGCCCGGAACAGCCACGGCGTCGCGAATTGCCACTCGAGCTGGCCACCGAGCACGTCGTGATACTCATGCGCGAGGCTGGGGGCCGTTCGCAGCACCCAGTCCGGCATCGGCACTCGGGTGATGCACAGGTCAGGCTTGGACACGGGTCTCCCTGGCGCGCTTGATTATCTCGTTGGCGCGAGCGTAAGCGACCCAGCCGCTGATCCTGGAGAACGCAGACAAGCGGCGCGCCCCGGCCGGGGTTGCCGTGGAGGGCCGCCGGTGGTGGGTGGAGGCGGACGAGCACGGTGTGGTCATCGTGCAGGAGATCGCACGAGGCGAGACCAGCCCGCCCAGCTGAGCCGTGACCTCCCAGCCGCAACGGCCTCAGCAGGTCGCACCCGCGTTGGAGAGACCACGCGGCAGCGCCACCACCATGCTCATTCCCCTGAGCCACCCCCGTGTGCTGTGGTCCGGCGGGAGTATCGGGTCGGGATGACCAGCGTCGGCCGGGTCTGACCAGCAGTATGTGCGTATCCGAGGCGACTAATCTCCTGCTGCAGCTGGGCGATCTCCGCACGGGCCTGCAGTGCTGCGTCCCGGTGGGCGTCGTCGGCACGGCGCACCGCTGCCCGCAGCTCCTCCTCATGCACGGCGCTGGCCTGCCGCTGCTGCTGTGCCAACGCCTCTGCCGCCTGCAGGTGCACTGAGGCCAGCGTCTCGCGGAGCGCCCTTCCCTCTGCCAGCGCGGCATCGCGGGCAGCCACCGCATCCACCAGCTCGACCTCCATGTGGACACGCTGCTGCACCGCGGTGTCGCGCTCGGTGCGCGCCTCCTCCACCTCGCTGTGAGCAGCAGCCAGTTCCACCTCTAACCGTCTGCTCTCCCCCACCGCCTCGTCCCGCTCGTCCACGGCTTCAGCCAGCTCGTCCGCTCGGGCCGCCATACGTGTCTCCAGCTCGGTCACATTGGCAGCTCCGTCGGCGACGGTTTCCTCCAGCACCTGCACCTGATCCTCCAGCTGCCGGACCGCCCGGGCGTGCGCGGCGACCTGCGCCTTCACTGCGTCCGGATCCGCTGCCTCGAGGTCGAGGCGCATCAACGTCGCCAGGTCGGCGGCATCGGTTGCGATCGCGGCAAGCGTCTCCGCCAGCACGCGGCCGGGCGTTGACGGGGTTAGCTCGAGCCTCGCCAGCACGCCTCGAGCGTCCTCTGCCCGGGCCGTGGCCGCCTTCTCCGCCGCCGCCCGGCGGCGAAGCGCACGCTGCCTGTGCCGCTCGCGCTCACGTTGATCCGTACCTGCGTGTGAATGGATGCCGTCCAGCACCTCGCCACACTCACACGGGCAGGCATTCGGGGTCGTCTTGCCCATCGAAGCTCCTTCACACGGTGACCCGTACGGCGTTGCCGTACGGGTACACGTACGGCTGTCCCGTACGCGTTGCTTCGCACCGTGCCGGGCTCGAGGGCCACGGCAATCAACTCGAACTCGCCCTCCCCGGTGTACGTGCCCGACTGAGAGGGATGCCCTCCGGCACCACACCCGCGAAAGATGGGGCAACGGAGGTCTGGTTGAGATCGCGACGGCACATTCGAAGCACTACCACAGCATTCCCGTCCCACGGTCGGCGATCACCGCCCACGTAGACACCGTGCGCCAAGTCGAAGTCTCCGCCGGGTGCCCACCATCGACCAGCACGGTGTGGGCAGTGCCCCGCGGGCATGCGAGCGGCCTCATGCCTCAACCAGCCCGACGTGAGGTGCTTGCGCGGACTGGAAAGGTCCGGACTGTACGAGTCATGCGAACACCACCCGCTCCGCACACACGGGGTCCACCCACAGCCTCCGCCTCATTGATCCGCGACGAGGAACGCTTGCCCAGACCGCAACCATCCGGGCCGTACGAGCGATGGGTACACCACCCTCCCCCCACACGGGTCTCTTCCAGCACCACCTACCCCGCGCACGCGGGACCACCACCACTTCCCCCCAGACACCGCGAAGAGATAAGGAACCTTTCCATGCCCTACCCCATGTCTACGAACCCGGAGAAGACAGCCCTGGGAGCTCAGTCCGACGGACAGTCGGTCTGCTCAACGAACCACACCTGCGCAAACGCCGTCGGGGCCACCGACAGCCCGGTAGGGATGTGGTTGAGCGACCGGGCGGCCCGTATGGGCCGTATCCGACTCGACGAACAAGTCCGCACGGAACTGCACCTGCACGGCGCCCTTCTACGGGAGGAACTAGCCAATCAACGGTGGACGCTCACGGAGCTTCACGCTCTTGCCTCCACCACCCAAGGAGTAATCCTCGACGCAGGTGTACCAATCGGTGGGTTGAACGTACTGGCCGTCGGACTCCTGAACTCGTTTGACGACAGCGAGGTAGGCGCCGTACTCACCTACGGAGAAGTCTTCGTACAGAAGGTGAAGGCCCTCGGTCCGTCAGCCGATCATGCGTTGACAGACGCCCTGAGCCGGTGGTGGTCGAGGATCGACCGCGAGCACAGTGTCGCGGGGTGGGCGGCCGTCGGCGTGGTCGTCGTTGACGAGGCCGACAACTCAATGATGCAGGCAGTCCCGGGCGACTGATGTTGATGCGAGGAGGGACCTCCGGGTTAGGTCTGGGGGACGCCAAGCACCCGCACTGACTCAGGAGGTCCCTCATGGTCCACAGCAGTGCGCCCCTGACCGAGAAGGGTCGGCTGCGGCTGGCAATCTGGGTGCTTCTTCGCCGGCCACGGCATCACCGTCGAGGCCCTGCCACTCTCGGTGAGCACACGGTCGGCAAGCTCGAACGACTTAAACCGCATCCTGCTCGAGAAACGGGCCTAAAACGGCTTCACACCTCCGAGAAGACACGCTGAGCCGCCCTCTCAGACTGGCGGCGCCACTACAACCACCACCGACCCCACACCGCCCTGGGCAACCTCCCAGCCATCACCGTCTCCGGGCAGTACACCTAGGCCGGAGTCGACCTAGCCTCCCTGAACGGCGATACGTTGCAGCACACCCGCCGCGGCCCCCAGGGCGCTGTCTCGGTCTGAATACCGGCCTCCGGCTGACCTTACGGATCGGAAGGTCTTGCCCGACAGTCTCCTCTCGACCCGGAAGTCCCATGCGCTGCCCTTCGCCGCGGTAATTGCTGCCCGCCAGGACTTCGAGCCATCCAGGCTCTCCCCTTCCCAGGCAAGGTCTGTCGCGGCCGGGACCGACGCGCTCCAAGAGACGGATGGCCTTGCCGCTTCGACGGCGTGGCGCATCTCCCTAGCCGACTCGAACCGCTTCCCTGGATCAAGGTGCATCGCTCGTCGAGCGACTCGGCGGAGGGCTTCGTGAACATGGATCTCGAATGTGTTGCGTGGCGGGAGGGCACCGGAGGTAATTGCGTCTCGTAGATCGTCCGGGGCGGCTCGAGAAGCGCCGAGAAAGCTATCCCCGTTCAAGAGCCGATACAACGTCACGCCCATGGCGTAGATGTCTCCGGCACAGGTGTCGATGTAGCCGGGATGAGGAAGCACCTCCGGCGGCAGGTGGGGAATGTAGCCGATGGGCGCCTGTGCAGCCTGGTTGCTCTGGCACGCGAGCCCGAAGTCCGAGACCTTCACCTGCCCGGTTGGCCCCACCATGAGGTTCGCCGGCTTGAGATCCCGATGCAGCATGCCCCGGGTGTGTAAGTACTCCAGCCCGCGACAGGCGTCCTCGATTGCCGAAGTGGCGACCGCAACCGCCAGCGGCCGGCTGCCGTACTTGTCCGTGACGCTGCCGTCCGGCAGGTACTCCATCCGTAGGACGGGAGTGCCGCCCTCGACGTCGGCCGAGAAGACCTGAACCACGTGGTCATGCTCCGCGCTGAGCATGCTGCGGGCCTCAGCGAACGGGTCCAGGGGGCCATTCACGGAACCTGGTCCGTTGAGGTACTTAGTCGCGCACAGGCGATCGAGACCGACGTCGCGCTCGAGCCACACCTCGCCAAAGTGGCCCGCGCCGAGAGAGCGGACGCGATGGTACATCCGTGTTACTCCTCAAAGGCGACCAGCGCCGCGGTCACCGGGTCCTGACGGGACTTCGGAGTCGCCGCGACTACGGGGACCGCCAACACCGCCTCCTGGAGGTGCGCACCGTTCTTGGCGGAGAACGCCGACCGCATAGAGACTGCCACGACACGGCGGCACGACACGCCTTCGGCCGCGACGGCCTCCTGAACGACGCCCTCCACCTCGGCCCGAGGCAGAGAGTTGCCCTGGCCGCCCGGCTCCACCGCTCTGAGCACGACTACGTCTACGGCGTACTTCCGTAGCAGTTCATGGATCTCCTTGCGCACCCACACCAACTGCTGACCCCGGCCACCCGCTGGTGCCGTCACGCGCTTCGAGTCCACGACCGTCGCGGTGGCACGATCGTCACCCTCCACGACTGCCCAGTCCAAGGTGTCCTTGCTGCACTTTACCCCGAGCGCCTGCGTCATCCTTGCCTCCCCTCGGTTCCCGCCGCCGAGGCCCAGCGGCACCGAATGTGAGAACGGACTGCCCACGACGGCGGGCCAACCATAGCGGAGGACATCCTCCTTCCGACGAGCGTCACGAACCGGCGAACTCGGCGATCGCCGCCTCGTAGAACGCGTCCGCCAGGGCGAGGATGACCCCGCTGATGCCGGGTCCGTCGCTGAAGAAGTAGTCGGCCATCGTGTTGTGCGCGCCCTGGTTGTCGATGACTGCCTCAGTGACCGCCGACTGGAAGTCCTGGGACTCGATGAACTGCTTCTTGGAGTTCACCTGGGTCTGCTTGATCAGGTCGGGGTAGGCCAGCAGCCGCTGGACGAGGCCTTGGACGAACTCCCGAACCTGGGACTCGGTGAATGCTTCGGCACCGAAGAGGTCGTTCATCTTGTCGATGACGACCTGAAGGGCGACGTACTTCGGCTCCTTCTTGGTGCCAGTGCCGGCGGCACTGATGCCCTTGAGCTGTCCGTCGCCAGTCAGTGAGATGTCGACGGCGACGCCCTTGGTGTGCTTGACCCCGACCAGGACCACGTCAGAGAGATCGACCTCCGCCGCCCACGACGTCTCGTCGATGACCCGCTCCAGTAGGCGCAGGTAGATGGAGAGCATCTGCAGATAGGGGTCGCCGTAGTCGATGATCTGGCTCATGAAGTCGTAGAGCCGCACGTAGGTGGAGACGTCCTTGCGGAACAGGTCGAGCTCGCTGAGGGTGACCTTGTCGTCCTCCTCGAGCGCCCGGGCATAGCGGTGAGCGAAGTCGTGCTGGGCCGGGCTGATCGCTGCGGAGAGTGCGTTGTTGCCCTTGTGGGTGACCCACAGCCCGGCGACCTTGCGGACATCGTCCTCGGTGTAGATACCGGTCTGGGCCAGCTTGGTCGACAGGTGGACCACCACGTAGGGGTCGGTCTCGGTCTCCAGGGTGGCGTTCTTGTAGTACGGCTCGAAGGCGGTTTTGATGTCCTCGGGCTCGTTGACGAAGTCGATGACGAACGTCTTGCGCTTCAGCTCGCCACCGGCGGTGCGGTGGGTGCGGTTGAGCCGCGACAGGGTCTGTACGGCGGCCACGCCCGACAGCTTCTTGTCTACGTACATCGCCGAGAGCAGCGGCTGGTCGAACCCGGTCTGGAACTTGTTGGCGACCAGCATGATCTTGTAGGTCTCGCCCTTGAAGGCCCCCGCCAGGTCGGCTCCGGCACCGGGGTTCATGTTGGCCTCGGTGAAGTCGTCATCCTTGCTGGGGGTTGGGCCCCAGTCGGCTGCCCAGACCTCGTTCTCGTCCATCCGCACCGCGCCGGAGAACGCCACCAGAGTCCGGTAGCTGTAGGAGGCGTCCTCGGCAGAACGCTTGGCGATGTAGGTGTCGATCGCCTTCTTGTACTTCACCGCGGCCTTGCGGGAGTCGGTCACCACCATCGCCTTGGCCTTGCCCTCTAGCAGGTGGGCGACGTTGGCGTGGAAGTGCTCGACGATGATCTGCACCTTCTGGCTGATGTTGGTGGGGTGCAAACGCACCCACCGCATCAGGCCCTTGCGCGCTGCGCCCTCCTCGACATCACCCTCACTGTTGGCGTTGCCGGCGATCTTCAACGCAGTCTCGTAAGCCTGGTAGCCCTTCAGGACGTCGAGGATGTAGCCCTCCTCAATCGCCTGCTTCATCGAGTACAGGTGGAACTCGTGCGGCTTGCCGTCGGAGCCCTTGCGACCGAACAGCTCCAGGGTCTTGTTCTTCGGGGTGGCGGTGAAGGCGAGGTAGGAGATGTTGGGCGACTCCGCCCGGTCCGACATCTCCGCAGCCAGGATCGATTCGACGTCGACCTCGCCGCCGTCCTCGATCTCCTTGAGCTCGTCAGCGGTCAGGACCTGCTTCAGCTTGGAGGAGATCTGCCCGGACTGCGAGGAGTGCGCCTCGTCGGCGATGACGGCGAAGCGCTTGCCCTTCAGTCCGGAGTCGGCCTGAATCTCCTTCAGCGCGTGCGGGAAGGTCTGCACTGTCACCGCGATGATCAGCTCCCCGTTCTTCAACGCGGTGGCCAGCAGGCTGGACTTCGACTTCGCACCGGCCTTGTGGACGTCCTCGGGGCTGATCGTGGCCACGATCTTGCCGGTGCCGTCGATCTGGCGGATCGCGTCCTGAAGCTGCCCGTCGAGGACGGTACGGTCCACCACCACGATGACGGAGTCGAAGACCTTGTCGTTGTCGACGTGCAGCCGGGCGAGGCGGTGCGCGGTCCAGGCGATGGTGTTGGTCTTTCCCGACCCGGCGGAGTGCTCGATCAGGTACCGCTGCCCGACGCCTTCCTCTGCCACCGTCGCCACGACGTTGGTGACCGCCTCCCACTGGTGGAACCGGGGGAACAGCATGCTCGTGCGACGCACCGAGACGCCGGTGGCGACGTCCCACTCCTCCTTGGTCTCAACGATCATCAGCCGACCGATGATGGTGAGCCAGGCGTCCTTCTCCCACACCCGCTCCCAGAGGTACGCCGTGGCCGAATGCCCGTCCGAGCCGGGCGGGTTGCCAGCGCCAGCGTCGTAGCCGACGTTGAACGGCAGGAAGTGGGTCTTCTCCCCCTCCAGCCTGGTGGTCATCGCGGCCAGGTCGTTGGACACCGCGAAGTGCACCAGCGCCCGGTGCCCGAATGACAGCAACGGCTCGGGTCGACCGTTGGTCACCGGATTGCGACTCTTGCGGTACTGCTGGATCGCAGCGTCTAGCGACTGGGTGAAGTGCGTCTTCAGCTCCACCGTCGCCACCGGCAGCCCGTTGACGAAGAACACCAGATCGATGCTGCGCTGGTCGGCGGTGGAGAAGTGTACCTGGCGCATCACCCGCACCCGCATCGCCGCGTAGTGGGCGTTCGTGGTCTCGTTCAGCGTCGTCTCGGGCCTGAACTGGGCCATCTTGAGCCGGCCGCCGCCGATGTACTGTACCCCGTTGCGCAGGATGTTCAACGTGCCGCCGCCGTGCTCCAGCGGCTTGTCCAACGCCGTGGTCAGCACGTCGAGGAACTTCGCCGGCGACCCGGCCGCCTTCAACGCCTTCTCGTAGGCCGTCGGCTGGGTTGCCTCCAGCCACGCGAACAGGTCCTCCGGGAAAAGCGCCCGCTCCCGTTCGTAGCCAGCGTCGCTCGTCGAGTACAGCCATCCGTGGGCCGCAAGGTGTTCGCAGATCTCGGTCTCGAAGACAACCTCGTTGTGGTCGCCCATCACGCCACCTCACGCGCGTCGGTCTGACCCGTCACCGCCGCCGTGATCAACGCCGCTCGTCGCTCCTTCGAGAGCTCGATGAACTGCTCCGTCTCGTTGATGAGCGTGTCAATCTTCGCGGTCTGCTCGTCGAGGTACGCCGCGATGCGGCGCTGTTCATCGAGCGGCGGGAGCGGGATCGGCGTCCGCGCGAGGGTGCCGAGGTTCAGACGACGGAACGTCGCTCCCATGATCTGGTAGTCCCAGTAATCGGCCGTCTGACGTGACAGCAATGCCCACACAACAAACCTGGTGTCTGCCAGTTGCGGCACCAGAGCGACGCGCACTGTGTCCTGCGTCAGGTTCGCCCCCGCCAGGTCATCAGAAACCACAGCGACCTTCCCGTACGCAGGACCGATCGAGACAACGACGTCCCCACCTGCCAGGACCGACCGTCGATACGCGCTCGCAATCTCGCCTGAGGTCGTTCGTAGTGCGTCCCTTTCCGGGGAGGCCCCTTCACCCGTGATGTCCGACGGACCGATGTAGGGAACGCCACCGTCGAGCGGCTCACCCGCTTGAAGGATTCCGTAGGTCATCGGACGCTGGCGGTCAACGAGCCGCCGAAGGTGGGTCCTGTCGTATCCCTCCAGCGCCTCGGCGACCGTCGCGATTCTTCGCTCGCGGAGCATTACGACGAGGCGCTGCTGCTCGTCGATGAGCGTGTCGATGCGGGCAGTCTCGCGGTCGAGGTAAGCGGCGATGGCTCGCTGCTCCTCGTGTGCAGGAAGCAAGAGCGGGAAGTCCAGCAGGTTCTTGTCGCTCAGGGACGGCACAGCCCCTGGATTCACCAGGTAGTCGAACCTGACCTGCGACATGGCCCAGTAAAGAAAGCGCGGGTAAACCTCGCTAGCTGGGGCCAGTCCGGCCATGTTGTTGTCGATGCAGGCTTCGACCGGAAGTACCCGAACCCTCCCAAGCATGAGCGCGGCACCGACCTTCGCGTACACCAGGGTGCCCGCTGGGAAGATCGTGGCGCCCAGAGACTGGGCAGCCTCTTTGGTAATCGAGTCGTCAGCAGTTCCAAGAACGCCGTCAGCGTATGCCTGGCCGAGGTGTTTCACTTTGTAGAAGGGCACGTCGAGGTCGACCTGCCCCTGGAACGAGGGAGGAAAACCTGAACCGGATCCAGTGCGTCCCAACGTGCGGATGCGTCGGAGTCCCCACCCGGGGACTGCGGGTGTCATCCACGGTGCAAGCTCAGTCACCTTCAACCTCCCGCAGCAGGTCGAGGATCTTGGCGACCTGCTTCTCCAGGTCGGCGTCGATCTCTTCGAGTGGCCGGGGTGGGACGTACTTGTAGAAGTGGCGGGTGAACGGGATCTCATAGCCGGCTTTGGTCTTGGTCCAGTCGATCCAGGCGTCCGGTACGTGTGGCTCTACCTCGGTGTCGAAGTGTGCCTGGATGACTTCGACCTTGCCAGCCGCACCGGCGGTGGAGCCGCCGTAGGTGAAGGGAACGTTCTCGGTGTCGCGCTTCTTGCTATCGGCCTTGGGCATGCCCTTGCGGTCGAGGACCGGGTTGCCCGCCTCGTCGAGCAGAGGACGTTCGACGGTGACTGTCCAGTAGCCGAACTCGTCGTTGCGCAACACCTTGGAGTGGTCGGCTTCGGCGTCGGTGAAGTCGGCGTATAGCTGGACCACCTGGGCGCGATCAAGATCGCTGATCTCACGGTTCTTCGAACCGAGGCTCTTGCGCATCTTGGTCCAATACGAGGTGCCGTCGATGAGCTGGACTATCCCCTTGCGGTCCGGGTGCTTGGAGTTGTCCAGGATCCAGATGTAGGTGGCGATCCCAGTGTTGAAGAACATGTTGGTCGGCAGCGCCACGATCGCCTCGACGAGGTCGTTCTCCAGCAGCCACTGGCGGATGTTGGAGGGACCTGAACCGGCGCCTCCGTTGAACAGCGGCGACCCGTTCATGACGATCCCGACCCGGCCGCCGCCGTCCTCGGGTGCCCGCATCTTGTGGGCGAGGTGAAGCAGGAAGAGCATCTGCCCGTCAGAGGTGGCGGGGAGGCCCGGGGCGAACCGTCCGTAGGGACCGGCCTCGTCACGCTCCTTGGTGATGGCCTTGGCGTACTGCTTCCAGTCCACGCCGTAGGGCGGGTTGGACATGCAGAAGTCGAACCTCCGGCCCGCGAAGGCGTCGTCGGTGAGGGTGTTGCCGAAGGCGATGTTGGTGGCATCGTGGCCTTTGGCCAGGAGGTCGGACTTGCAGATCGCGTAGGACTGCGGGTTGTACTCCTGGCCGAAGAGGGTGAGCCGTGCGTCGGGGTTCTGGGCGAGCAGGTGCTCCTCGGCCAGGGAAAGCATGCCGCCTGTGCCGGCGGTGGGGTCGTACAGCGAGCGCACGATACCGGCCTCGGTCAGGGCGGCGTCCTTCTCGGCGAAGAGGAGGTCCACCAGCAGCTTGATCGCGTCGCGCGGCGTGTAGTGGTCCCCCGAGGTCTCGTTCGCGGCCTCGTTGAACTTACGGATGATGTACTCGAACGCGTCGCCCATGTCGGAGTTCGACACCTTGTCCGGGTGCAGATCGATGGCCCCGAACGCCTTGACCACCTCGCGCAGAAGACCCGCCTTCTCCAGGGCGAGGATCTCCTTCTTGAACTCGAAGTAGTCGAACACGTCCACGTCTGCGGAGAACCGGTCGACGTAGTCGGCGAGGTTGTCCGCCAGGCCGTCGGCGTCAGCCAGGAGGTTGGGGAAGGAGTAGTTCGAAGTGTTGTAGAACGACCTCCCGGTGGCCTTATTGACCTCCACCTTCAGCCGGTTCGGGTTGTCGTACTTGGTGGCCAGCTCTCGCACGGTGGCGCGGTCGGGCTCGAGGATGCAGTCGAGGCGCCGCAGGATCGTGAACGGGAGGATCACGGTTCCGTACTGGTTGGGGCGGTAGGGGCCGCGGAGCTGGTCGGCGATCGACCAGATGAAGCTGCCGAGCGTGCTCACAGAGCTCCTCACTACTGACGACAAGTGACGGCAGTACCCCGCCACCGCGGTCAGCTGTCCAGCTCACCGAGCGCGGTGCCGCTTCCCCACCGCGGGCACGGCAATCATGCTCCACTGCAAGAGAATTCGGCTGCACCAGACGTGTGACGGTGTGTCACGAGCGCCCCTGGGTCAGGTGAGTTCGGCCGCTCCGCCGGGTGCGGCATCATCTCGCGCAAGGCCACCATTGGACGGCCATGCCATGACCGTGCCTGGGGGTCTCTGCGCTGCCAGATGGTGGCGTGGGACGCGCGCCTCTGTGACCGCGGGCCGTAATGGCGGCGGGCCTGGACTTTGGGGTGACTGAGCCCTCACCCGCGCCGTGCCGTTGGGGGACAACTGGGGGACAACTGCACGGATTCGTCGCGGATCTGCGCCGGATCTGCACGGGTGGGTATGCTCTGACCTGCATCGCCGCAGGTCAGGCGGTGTTCAGGGACAGGTTCGATCCCCGTCACTCACCCCACACAGAGAAGCCCCTGACCCGCAGCAATTCGGTCAGGGGCTTCTCTCGTTCACCGGGCCGTGCTGGTGCCCCCGTACACCCCACGGGACAGGGTGGTCATGATCGCCTCCACGATCTGGTGCCGCGTCATCTCGCCGGCCTTGGCGGTCTCCCACCCGGCGTAGAGCAAGCCCCAGAAGGCGCGACGCACCCACGCCCGCGACAGGTCCGGGTTCAAGTTCGCCTCCGGGCGGGCCAGCACCTCGTCGATGGCCTCCTCCATCGCGGCCAGCTCCGCGGCGAGGTCGGGATCGGAGTGGATCAGCGGCTCGGCGTAGAGGTACATCAGGATCGAGCCGAGCTCGAAGTGCTCGTCCACGATCCGGCGCAGCACCGCCTCGACGGGGCCGGTGTGCGGGTCGGCCCGCTCGATCGCCTGCCTGCTCTGGTGGACGACGTGGCGGGCCAGGGCGTGGACCAGGTCCGCCCGTTCCGGGAAGTACCGGTGCAGCGTGGTGCGTCCCACTCCCGCAGCGGCGGCCACGTCGGCCAGGGACGCCTGGGCGTCCTGCGCCAGCACCACCACGGCGGCCTCCAGGATGGCCGCGCGCGTGCGCGCCCGGGTACCCGTCTCGGTCTGCTGCCCCGTGCTCATGCCGACAGGGTACTGAGCAGTCCCTTCATGGAGCACTGGTGGACAGAAATGGAACATATATGTTCCAATTGAGGCGTAGGCCGACCTCCGCTGGCCTGCCGCTGCCGGTCAGCGGCAGGCGGCTGCTCCTCAGCATTCGTGAAGGCGTTCATGACTCACCTGACTTCGGCTCCCCGAGCAACCGCCCGCAGCTGGGTTGCGCTGGCCGTGCTGGCCCTGCCGGTGCTGCTGCTGGCCATCGACGCCACCGTGCTGATGTTCGCGCTGCCCGGTATCGCCGCCGACCTGTCGCCCTCGGCCACCGAGCAGCTGTGGATCCTGGACATCTACTCGTTCATGCTCGCCGGGCTGCTGGTCACCATGGGGGCCCTCGGCGACCGGATCGGCCGCAAGAAGCTGCTGCTGATCGGGGCTGTGCTGTTCACCGTCGCCTCGGTGGCCGGTGCCTTCGCCACCAGCCCGCTGCACCTGATCCTCGCCCGAGCCGCGCTCGGCCTCGCCGGGGCGACCATCATGCCGTCCACCCTGTCGCTGATCCGGGCCATCTTCCTGGACCGGGCGCAGCGCCGGCTGGCGATCGCCGTGTGGGCGACCATGGGCAGCCTCGGCGCGGCGGCCGGCCCCGTCGTGGGCGGCTGGCTGCTCGAGCACTTCTGGTGGGGCTCAGCCTTTCTGCTCAACATCCCGGTGATGGTCGTGCTGGTCATCCTCGGACCGATCCTGCTCACCGAGAGCCGGGACCCGAACCCTGGGCGACTGGACCTGCTCAGCGTCGTGCTGTCGCTGGTGGCCATGCTCAGCACCGTGTACGGGCTCAAGACGCTGGCCGCCGGGCACAGCACGAGCACCTCTTTGGCGGCGGTGGTCCTGGGACTGGTGGCCGGAGCGGTGTTCGTGCGTCGACAGCTGCACCTGCCGTCCCCGCTGCTGGACGTGCACCTGTTCCGGGTCCGGGCCTTCCGCGGGGCGGTGGTGGGTGACCTGCTGTCCATCTTCGCCCTGGTGGGGTCGATGTTCGCGCTCACCCAGTACCTGCAGCTGGTCGCCGGGATCGGCCCGATGCAGGCCGGGGTGTGGCTGCTGCCCGCCATGGCGATGGCCGCCGCCGCGGGCTTCCTCGCTGCCACCTTGGTCAAGCGGATCAGCGCCGCGGTGCTGGTCACCCTCGGCCTGGTCGTGGCCGCCGGCGGGTTCGCGGTCCTGTTCACCCTGACGCCCGGCTCCGGGGCGGTACCCGTGGCTGTCGCGATGTGCCTGATCTGTCTGGGCACCGGGGTGGGCATGACCTTGACCAACGACATCATCATGAGCTCGGTGCCGCCCGAGCGCGCCGGTGGAGCCGCCGCCATCTCCGAGACCGCCTACGAGCTGGGCACCGCCCTGGGCACTGCGGTGCTGGGCTCCATCCTGGCCGCCGTCTACCGCACCCACCTGGTCGCCGAGCCCGCGGCCAGCGCCCAGGTCTCCCCGGGTGCCCTGGAGCAGGCCGGCTCCACGATCGCCGAGGCGTTCTCCGTCGCCGCCGAGCTCCCCGCCGCGGCAGGGCAGGCTCTGGTCACGGCGGCCCAGACGGCCTTCACCGACGCGCTGGTCGTCACCAGCGTCCTCGGCGCCGTGATCATGCTGGTCGCTGCCGGCTGGGCCGCGACCACCCTGCGCGGCGTCTCGGCCACCGCCGACCTCACCGAGCGCGCCGACCACTGAGCATCGGGGCCCTGAGCATCAGGGCCCTGGGAGCTCGGGTCAGTCGCACAGCCGCTCGTAGAGCACCCCGGGCAGGTAGCGCTGCCACTCCTGCTCGGTGATGGCCGCTCCCCCGCTGCGACAGACCTGCTCGGCCGCGCTTGCCGGCTCGGTGTGCCACAGCCGCACCACCTTGTCCGGTCCGCTGCCGGCGACCGTTGCGTCGTCGCGGCCGAACTGCGCGTCGTTGACCCGGCCGGGGTACGCGGTCAGGACGGCGTGCTGGGTGGGCTGAGCAGGCTGTGTGGTGTCCCACACCCACAGCGCCCCGCCCCCGAGCCCGGCGGCCAGCCGGTGCCCGGTGGAGCTGAAGGCCAGCGAGTACACCGCCCCGGTCAGCTCGCTGATCCGGGCGAGCTCGCGCGGTCGCTCCGGCTCGGCCACGTTCCACAGCCGGATCGTGCGGTCGGCGCTTCCCGCGGCCAGGGTCGTCCCGTCGGCGCTGAACGCCACCGCCTGCGCGGTGCCGCTGAAGCCGGAGACGGTGGAGACCTCCCGGGGCGACGCCGGGTTGCTGACGTCCCACAGCGTCACCGCGTTGTCCGCGGTCGCGGCGGCCACCAGTCGCCCGGACGGGCTGAACGCGAGTGCCTGTGGGTAGTTGGTGGTGCTCAGCGCGCTGGCCAGACGGATGTTGCCGCGGTCGGTGAGGTCGTAGACGTTCACCACCCGCCCGTCCTGGGCGGCGACCGCGGCGAGCCGACCGTCGGGGCTCAGGGTCACCACCCCCACCAGGCCCTCCACCGCCTGCACCGGTGGACCCACCGGCTGCGGTCGCTCCCGGTCGGTGAGGTCCCAGAACCAGACGCCACCGCTGCTGGTGCCGCCGGCGGCCAGGGTCCCGTCCCGCGACAGCGCGGCCGCGCCAGACAACCGGTTGCCGGCCGCAGGGGTCAGGTCGGGCAGCCGCCGCGCGTGCTGGGGGTCGCGCAGGTCCCACAGGTGCAGCGAGGGGTCGCTGCCGCCGGTGCCCACCAGCACGGTGGCGCCGTCGGCGCTCACCGGGTTGACGAACACCGTGTCCCGCGCCCCGGGGAGCACCGGCCCCGGGATGGGCCAGACCCGGGTGGTCCCGTCGACGTCGGAGGTGACCAGCGAGACGTCACCCTGGCCCGGCCGACCGGGGCTGAACTGCACCGAGGTGATCACCGCCGGACCCGGCAGGGTCTCCAGGAGCTGGTCGGTGCCGGTCTGCCAGATCCGGGTGGTGTCGTCCGAGCTGCCGGCGGCCAGCATGGTTCCGTCGCTGCTGTAGGCGACGTCGTTGACGTAGTTGGTGAACCCGGTCAGCGGCGCCTGCGCCTGGGGCGCCGACGGGTCGGTGACCAGCCACCGCTCCACGGTGCGTCCGGTGGTGGCGGCGGCCAGCGTGCGGCTGTCCGGGCTGAACGCCAGGCCCAGGAAGTGCTTGGCCGAGCCGTCGGGGGCGACCTCGTGCCGGGGCCGCTCCAGGGCCGCGACGTCGGTGGCGTCCCAGATCCGCAGTGACGACTCCCGGCCCCCGGTGGCCAGCAGCCGACCGTCGGGGCTGAAGGCGACCACCGTGCGTCCGCCTCCCGGCTGCGGCAGCGGCGCGAGCGCCACCGGGTTCGCGGAGTCGCGCAGGTCCCAGCGCAGCAGCACGGCGGTGGCGGTCCCCCCGACCAGGTGCTGCCCGTCCGGGCTGAACTGCAGGCTCTCCAGCACCTGCTCCTCCCCCGTCAGGGTGGCGACCCTCCGCGGGGAGGCGGGGGTGGAGACGTCCCACAGGGAGGTGCCGCCGCCACCGCCCACGCTCAGCAGCCGGCGGTCGGGGCTGAGCGCTAGCGCGAACAGCGGGGTGGCCACCTCCACCGCCCGCAGCTCACCCAGCCGGGTGGGCGCCGCCGGGGACGCCGCCAGGGCGAAGAGGCGGACGACGCCGTCGGCGCTCGCGCTGGCCAGCAGCGAGCCGTCGGCGCTCACCGCGGACACCGTCCCACCGCCAGGCCCCAGCACCCGCGACGGCGTGTGCGACGCGGTGGAGTCCAGCAGCGCCGAGCGCGCCTCCAGGGTGGGGCTGACCCGGAACGCCGCCAGCGCGAGCTGTGCCGACAGCGCCGGGTCCTTGTCCCGCATGCCCACCGACGCGGTGGCGACCTGTCGGGACGTTGCCTCGTCCCTGGCGTGCTCGGCCGCCGTCCGTTGCTGGTTGGCACTGGTGCGCGCCACCATCGCGGTGGTCGCCGCCACCATGGCGACGACGAAGAGCACGGCCAGGCCGCTGACCAGCCACCGCAGCACGGTGACCCGTCGGCGGTCGCGCTGCTCCTGCTCCGCGGCGTGCGCGGTGCTCGCGGCGAGGAAGGCCCGCTCCAGCTCGGTGAGGTCGGCGTGGTGGTCGCCCGTCTCCACCCAGTCCCCCAGCACCGTCAGCCGACTGCCGCTGAGCAGCGCACCCGTCTCCCGGCCACTGTCCTGCCACAGCTGCGCGGCCTGCACCAGCTGGCGCTGCAGGATCAGGCCGGCGCGGTCGGCATCCACCCACTCGCGCAGCCGGCCCCAGGCCCGCAGCAGGGCCTCGTGGGACACCTCCACGTACTCCGCGTCGACGGTGAGCAACCGCCGCCGCGCGAACTGGTTCACCACCGTCCGCACGTCCTCGTCGTCGCCCACCGAGAGCTCGGTGCGCCGCGCGCGTCGCTTGGCCTCGCTGTCCTCGGCGACGCTGATCAACCGGAGGAAGATGCGCCTGGCCGCGACCTGCTGGCGCGGGGTGAGCTCGCCGAAGGCCACCTCGGCGCTCTGCTGGACGGCTCCGCCGATGCCGCCGGTTGCTCCGTAGTCGGCTGCCGTCAGGGACCGCTGCAGCTCCGCCGCACCCCGGGGCGATCGCCCCTGCGGCCATCGCGCCTGGGCCCGCGTCCAGGTGCTGAGCAGCGCGTGCGACAGCAGGGGCAGCGATCCGGCGGCCATGGCGGGCCGCGGGTCGATGTCGTGCATCAGCAGCTCCACCAGCGCGTCCTCCACCACGGTTCCGGCCTTGGTGGCGGGAGCAGTGATGATGCTGCGCAGCTCGTCCTTGGCCATGGGTCCGACCACGAGCGGTCCGGCCGCCAGGACCGGAACCAGGGTGGGCTCGGACGCGGCCGAGGCGTAGAAGTCGGCGCGCAGCCCCAGGACCACCACCAGGTGCTCGGGGAGGTCGACAATGGCGTGCAGGAACTGCGCGCGCAGATCCGCATCAGCGCACAGGGTCCACAGCTCCTCACACTGGTCCACGACCAGGACTCGGCGCTCCGTGCCGGCGTGGTCAAGAATGGCGTCGAGTGCCGCCACCGGCTGTGCGCCCGGGGTGATCACAATGGCGGAGGACACCTGTGGGGAGAGCTCTCCGGAATTGACCTTGGCGACGAGTCCCGCCCGCAGCAGCGACGACTTTCCCGATCCCGACGGGCCGATCACCGTGACGACGCGGGGCGTGCCCTGCTCGGCGGCGTGGCGCACCCGATCGACGAGCTGCTCGGTCAGGGTCTCGCGCCCGAAGAACCAGGCCGCGTCAGCCTCCTGGAACGCCTCGAGCCCCCGGTAGGGCGAGGCCGTGCTGCTCGACCGTGGACCGTGGTCCTGCCGGGCTCGGGCGATGGCCTCGTGCCAGGCCTGGTGCGCCGACTCCGCCACCACTCCGCAGGCGACGAGCACTGCGGTGAACATCCCGAGACTGGCCTTGGTCGGGACGTGCTGTCCGGAGCTCCATCCGGCGATCGTCCCCTGCGGAACGCCGGAGATTCCGGCCACCGCGCGCACGCTGAGTCCGGTTTGCTCACGCAACGCAGTTAATGCTGCGGCCAGCTCGTCCTTGGTGCGTATTGCTGCCGGATCGGGGCCCTGCGTCAGCGCGTCATCCACCCGTGTCGTCACGAGGCGGCACTCTATCGCCGCAGGTCAGGGGATTTCGGTGTATTGACTATGTATCGCCTTGGTCTCGTCCGTGCCCGTGCGGTACGCGGTCGGTCACGATGAGTTCGCTGCCATCGCAGCACGGGTCGGGGCCCGTTCCTCCACCGGAAGGCTCGCCACCAATGATGCTCACGTCCGCACCTCCGCCTGCCCCCGCCGTCGACCGAGGCCCGGCCGGCCCCTGCCGAGAGTCGCTGCTGACCCGCCCCGCACTGAGCAAGCGGGAGATCGAGGTCGTCCTGGCCTGGCTGCGCTCAGACTCCAAGATCACCGCGTGCCGCCGGCTCTACATCTCCGTGGGCACCATGAACACCCACCTCTCCCGCGTCCGCGCCAAGTACGCCGACGTCGGTCGCCCCGCACCCACCAAGGCCGCGCTGCTCGCCCGGGCGCTGCAGGACAACCTCACCACGCTCGAGGAGTGGTGACCCGCTGCCTCGTCGCAGCGTCACCGGCGGCGCCGCTGCAGCAGGGACTGGTCTCGCACGAGGGGGCGACGCCATTCCCGGGGCTGCAGAAAAGGCGCTGCGCGAGGGGTTTGGGTGTCGTTGCTGTCGATCGAACAGCAGATGGCGCAGGAGAGCCGGAAAGGGCACCGTTCTTCCTGTCGATCACCAGAGCGTCCACCGCTGAGGAAGAGGAATGCACCGCCATGGCACCAGCACAGGAAAGGCTGATCGTCAACGAGATCACCGCGGACTTTCGTGGTGGGTGGGAATGCTTGATGTTCGTCAGTGGCCGCATGCTGGACGAGCAGCGCCGCCCATGACTTGTCCGGCGGATGGCTGAGCGCTCCGCTGGATGATGAAGCCGGGGCCGGAGGGGAGCCGGCCCGGGTGCTGTGCCGATGGGGGCATCGGCACAGCATCCTGACGGCACCTCCATCCCGCACGCCGGGACGGAGGTGCCGTTCGGTGTTCTCTGCCGTTCTGTGTTCACCGTGTCCGGGCGCCCACACGGTGCGTCCGTAGACTCCGCGCGTAGCCGGTGAATCCCTGGGAGGCCTGCCCCGTGCGTCTTGGCATCGACAGCTTCGTCTCCGCGGTCACCGACCCGGAGACCGACCAGGTGGTCAGCCCCGTCGACCGGGTGGCGCACCTGCTGGAGGAGGTCACTCGCGCCGACGAGGTGGGCCTGGACCACTTCGGCATCGGCGAGCACCACCGGAGCGAGTACTACGACTCCGCCCCGGCTGTGCTGCTGGCCGCCGCCGCAGCGCGCACCTCGCGCATCCGGCTGAACAGCGCCGTGGCCGTGCTCAGTGCCGCCGACCCGGTGCGCGTGTTCCAGGAGTTCGCCACCCTGGACCTGGTCTCCCGCGGCCGCACCGACCTCGTCGTCGGGCGCGGTTCCTTCACCGAGGCGTTTCCGCTGTTCGGGCTGAGCCTGCGCGACTACGACACCCTGTTCAGCGAGAAGCTCGACCTGCTGCTGAAGATCCGGGACTCGGTCACCGTCACCTGGTCGGGCGAGCACCGCCCCGCGCTCACCGGCCAGGCCGTGTACCCGCGCCCCGTGCAGGACCCGCTGCCCATCTGGCTGGGCGTGGGCGGCACCCCGGAGTCGTTCGCCCGCGCGGGACTGCTCGGTCTGCCCCTGATGGTGGCCATCATCGGCGGGCAGCCACGGCAGTTCGCCCCGCTGGTGGACCTCTACCGGCGCGCAGGCGCGCAGGCAGGGCACCCACCGGAGCAGCTGAAGGTCGGCGTGCACGTCTTCGGCTACGTCGCCGACACCGACCAGCGAGCCGCTGACGAGTTCTTCCCGGGCTGGCTGGAGATCTTCACCCGCATCGCCCAGGAGCGCGGCGGGGCCCGGCCGAGCCGGGCCGGCTACGACGCCACCTGTGGCCCCAGGGGCGCCTACTTCATCGGCGCCCCGGACACGGTGGCGGCCAAGCTGCTGCGGCTGTCGGCGGACCTCGGCGGGGTCGACCGCGTGTCCCTGCAGATGACCAACGTCCGGCTGGCCCACCACGCCCTGCTGCACGGCATCGAGCTGCTGGGCACCGCGGTGGCCCCCATCGTCCGCGAGGCGCTCGGCAGCGAGTAGACCGTTCGAGGAGGCGGGGCAGACAGGGAGAGGCAGGACGGTGGACTCGGGCGTGCTGATCGTGCACGTGGACGCCGATGCCTTCTTCGCCAGCGTGGAGCAGCGCCAGAAGCCCTCGCTCGCCCACTCCCCGGTCATCGTCGGCGGGCTCGGTCCGCGGGGTGT
The DNA here is from genome assembly GCF_058133575.1 of Rhodococcus sp. Z13_19A. NCBI lineage: Bacteria > Bacillati > Actinomycetota > Actinomycetes > Mycobacteriales > Nocardiaceae > Rhodococcus > Rhodococcus sp. Z13_19A. Next base: position 295,077 of record NZ_JBYUNN010000004.1, on the reverse strand, counting down.
GGTGGCCACCGCCAGCTACGAGGCCCGGCGCTTCGGCGTGGGCTCGGCGATGTCCACCGCCACGGCGCTGCGCCGGTGCCCCAGCGGGATGTTCCTGTCCCCGCGGATGCGGGCCTACCGGGAGCACTCCGCAGCCATCATGGCGGTGCTGCGGGAGCGGGCGGACGTGCTGGAGCAGGTGAGCATCGACGAGGCGTACCTGCAGGTGACCCTGGACGGCGACGACCCGCGGGAGGTGGTGGCGGCCCTGGCCGAGCAGGTGTGGCTGCGCACCGGGCTGCGGGTGTCGGTGGGTGCGGGCGCGTCCAAGCTGGTGGCCAAGCTGGCGGCGGGCGCGGCCAAGCCCCGCGGGGTGCGGGTGGTGACGCGCGCCGAGGAGCAGGCGTTCCTGGACGCGCTGCCGGTGTCGGCGCTGCCCGGGGTGGGGCCCATCGCGCAGACCAAGCTGGCCGAGGTCGGGGTGCGGACCGTGGCCGAGCTGCGGGTGCAGCAGCCGCGGTCGATGGAGCGGCTGCTGGGGGTGGCCGCCGGGCACGCGGCCCTGGCGCTGGCGCACGGGCAGGACACCCGGCCGGTGGCGCCGGGCGGGCCGGCCAAGTCGATCAGCGCCGAGCGGACCATGGACTTCGACGTGCCCGCCTCCCGGCTCGACCCGGTGCTCGACCACGTCCTCGCCGCGGCGCACACCCGGCTGGTGGCCGCCGGCGTCGCGGCCCGCACCGTCACCGTGCGATTGCGGGACGCACAGTTCGTCACCATCGGCCGGTCGGTGTCGCTGGGCAGCGCGTCGGCACAGCTGGGCCCGCTGCGCGCCGCGGCCCGCGACGCCCTGCAGGCCAGCATCAGCGCCCTCGGCCTGGACGCCGAGGAGGAGTCCGGTGCCGGGGCGCGGCTGCTCGGGGTGGCGCTGTCCGCGCTCACCCAGGACGCGCAGCTGAGCCTGCTGCCCGACGAGGACACCGCCACGGCGGACACCACGCTCCCGGAGACGGCCCCGGCGGACGCTCCCGCCGCGGCGACCCCGCCGCAGTGGCCGGTGGGGGCGGACGTGGCGCACGACGAGCACGGCCGCGGCTGGGTGGTGCGCCACGTGGACGCCGAGCACGCCCCGTCCGGGCACGCCGAGGTGGTGGTCCGGTTCGAGGAGGCCGACTCGCGCACCGCGGTGCAGCGCCGCTTCGCCGTGGACGACACCCAGCTGCGCGCGGTGGACCCAGCGCCAGTGCGCCCACCGCAGCAGTCGCGCACGTAAGGGGCCACCCGGAGCTCGCGGCTGCTCGACAGGTGGCCTGGGGCGGCCACCCGGAGCGGGCGGGGGATGCTCGACGGGTGGCCGGTATGGGGGCTGGCCCGTCAACCGCCTCTCGGCGAGTGGCCGCTCGTAGCGGCTGAAGGTGAGGCCCGGGGGTGAATCGGACCAGCCGATCGGTACAACGCTGCGAGGCCCGGAACATTCCCGCCCCGGGTCACCCGTTCAGCAGGTCAGCGCAGGGCCGGCGGTGCCGGACGAACAGCCCGGTGTGCTCGCGCGGACCACGGCAAAGGCTCCGAGGATGGTGGCGGCGTAGCCGGGCCCCGCCTGCACCGGCGACCCACCCCGAGGCGCATACTCGAACACATGTTCGAGTCATGGCCGCCGCAGTTCGCCCCGCCGTGTCGCCGGGAGGTCCAGCCGCCCCGGCCGGTGCTCGTCGACCTGGGGGCGGTGCTGCCCACGCCGCCGCCCACCAAGGGGGCGCTGCCCATGCGGGTGCGCGCCGGCGGGCTCAGCTTCACCGGGCAGACCGAGGGGGCGCTGCTGGCGTGGGCGCGCACCACCCAGGGCGCCTGGCTCGGCTTCGTCCGCTTCACGGTGCGCACGGCCAACGGCCAGGGCAGCGTGGAGGTGCAGCAGTGGGTGCCCGACCAAGCGCTGCGCCCTGCAGACGACTGAGGCGCCGCGACGGTGGCTCGCCGCTGCGGCGCCTCAGTGGCTCGGGGGCAGTGGCTAGCCGGGAACGCCGATCGTGGCCCGCTCTTCCTTGCGCACCTTCTGGTGCGGGATGAACAGCGCCACCACGGCAGCCAGGCCCGACATGATCGCGCACGCCAGGAACAGCTGGCGGTAGGCGGTGAGCGAGGGCACCGCGATGCTGCCGATGGCCACGGTGCTGGCCGCCAGGATGCTGCCGCCGACCGCGCTGGCCAGGGAGCTGCCGACCGAGCGGACCAGGGTGTTCAGCCCGTTGGCCGCGGCGATCTCGTGCGACGGGGTGTGCGCGTTGATCAACGAGGGCATGGCCGCGTAGCCGATGCCCGTGCCGATGCCGACGATGGTGGTGCCCGCGATCACCTGGAACAGCGACCCGGTCATCACCATGCGCAGCAGCCAGCCCACGGCCACGATCACCGCGCCCAGGGCCAGCGTCTGCGGGCCACCACGCACGGCGACCAGCTTGGCCGAGATGGGCGCGAAGAACAGCATGCACAAGCCGCTGGGCAGCAGCGCGAGTCCACCCACCAGCATGGAGGAGCCGAAGCCGTAGCCGCTGGACTCCGGCGCCTGCACGTAGGAGGAGGTGCCGATCAGCGAGGCGTACAGCGCGAAGCCGAACAGCGCGGAGGCGATGTTGGTCAGCAGGATGGGCGGGCGGCGCAGGGCCACCAGGTCGACCAGCGGGTCCTTGGCGCGGTGCTGCCACCAGCCGAAGACCGCGAAGAGCACCACCGAGAGCGCCAGCAGGCCGATCACCTTGGCCGAGCCCCAGCCCCACTTCGACGTCTCGGCCAGCGGCAGCAGCAGCGAGACGAGGGCGCCGGCCAGCAGGACGGTGCCCAGCGCGTCGATGCGACCGCCACTGCGTGCACGCGCCTCCGGGACGAACGCCAGCACACCGGCGAAGGCGATGGCGCTGCCGCCGGCCATCATCCAGAACAGGACGTGGAAGTCGGCGTGGTCGGAGATGTAGCCGGCCAGCGGAAGGCCCAGTGCACCGCCCACACCCAGCATGGCGCTGACGATGGCGATGCCGGTGCCGGCCCGCTCCTTGGGCAGCAGCGTGCTGAGCAGGCTGATGCCCAGCGGGACGGCCGCCATGGAGATGCCCTGGATGGCGCGGCCGAAGATGAGCAGGGCGATGTTGCTGGTGACGGCGGTGATCAGCGAGCCGAGGACCAGCACGCCCAGGGCGATGAGCAGCATCCGCCGCTTGCCGAACATGTCCCCCATGCGGCCGAGCACCGGGATGGAGATGGCGGCGACCAGCAGGGTGGAGGTGAGCAGCCACTGCACGTTGTCCGGCGAGGTCTCCAGCTGGACCGGGAGCCGGGCCAGCACGGGGATGAGGATGGACTGCGACAGCGACACCACCAGGGCGCCCAGTCCGACGAAGAACAGCCAGGCGCCGGTCCGTCCTGGTGGAGCCTCGCTGGAGGTGCCGGTGGGGGCGGCGTCAGCGGTCATTCGCGGAGATCTCCTCATCGTGGGGTCGTGCACGCCTGCCGACGTGGCCGACCGGGGAGTCAACACTGTTGACCTGGAGGTGTCAACAGTGTTGACAGACGCTCGGGCATAATGGGCAAATGTCCGATTTACCTGGTCAGCGAGCCGCCGGGCCCCCGCGGGCCACCCGGGACCTCATCGCGCAGCACGCGGCCGAGCTGTTCGAGGACCAGGGCTACGCCGCCACCTCGATCCGCGCCATCGCCCGCGCCGCCGGGGTGGACCCGGCACTGGTGATGCGGCACTTCGGCTCCAAGGAAGAGCTGTTCGTGCACGTGCTGGGCTTCGAGAAGTACTTCGGCCCCAAGCTCGACGGGCCGGCGGAGACGCTGGGCGCCGGCCTGGTCGACTACGTGCTGTCCCCGGACCACGGGCACATGCGGCGGACGTTCCTCGCCCTGGTGCGCGCCTCCGACCGGGCGAGCGTCCGGGTGGGTCTGCAGAAGGCCATCCGCAGCTCCTTCGTGGACCAGCTGGCCCCGCGCCTGGCCGGCCGGGACGCGGAGCTGCGGGCCAACCTGATCTCCGCCCAGCTGGGTGGGCTCATCCAGAGCTGGTCCATGAGCGACCTCGACCACCTCCCCGACGGGCACCGGCGCCGCATCGTCGAGCACTACGGCCGCGCCGTGCAGCAGCTGCTGGACGCCCCACCCGACTGACGGCCCCCAGCGCTGCGCCGTGGCACCCTCGAGCGCATGAGCACGACCTCGGGCAGCCCCCTGGCCGTCACCCGCGCGCAGGTGCTGCGCTCTCGGGTGCGCACCCAGCAGCTCGACCGCGAGCCGGCCAGCGCCTCCGTGGCCACGACGGACGTGCTGGACCTGGGCGTGCAGGACACCGGAACCGGCGGTGCCGCGTGGTCGCTCACCAACCGCGGGTGCGCGGTCCCCAGCACCGGTGACGACGAGCTCGCGCTGGCCTGGACGGTGCGCGGCGCCCCGCACGCCTACCGGCGCACCGACCTGCCCGACGTGGAGCTGGCGCTGCGCCCGTGGTCAGACCGCGACGCGGGCAAGCGGATCTTCGACGCCAGCAAGCCGTTGACGGCTGCAGGCATCGGCACCCTGGACGCCCTGGCTGCAGTGGCCACCGAGCTGCGCGACCTCGTGGACGCCCCGATGGTCAAGGGCGAGCTGTCGGGGCGGCTGGCCGAGCGGATGCCCGAGCCGTACCTGCGCTGGTGCACGCCGTGCAGCGCCACCCACCTGCACGAGATGCCGTTCCGGCTCGCGGCGCTGCACGCGGGCCTGGAGCTGGCGGCGGGCACCTCTCCCCCGGTGCTGCGCCGGGTGCCGGGCTGGCCCGCCGACCAGGTCGCCAACCTGGACGCGGCCGCCGTCCCCGACCGGCTGCACCTGGTGCGGGCGTTCCTGCACCACCTGGGCCCGGCGACCCCGGCAGAGGTCGCGGCCTACCTGGACGCCCCGCTGGCCGACGTGCGGCAGCAGTGGCCCGACGACGTGGTGGCCGTGCAGGTTGACGGCCAGGCAGCGAGTTCGTGGGTGCTGGCCGCCGACGCCGATGTCCTCCGTGGTGCCGCCGAGGACCAGCCGTCCGTGGTGCGACTGCTGGGCCCGTTCGACCTGTTCCTGCAGAGCCGCGACCGCGAGCGGGTGGTGCCCGACGCGGCGCACCGCAAGGACCTGTGGCGCACCCTCGGCCGGCCCGGGGCGGTGCTGGCCGACGGCGAGGTGGTGGGGACGTGGCGCCCCCGCGCGACGGGCCGACGGCTGCGCCTGGAGCTGTCGCCGTGGCAGGAGTGGAGCACCGGAGTGCGAGCGGCGGTGGAGCGCGAGGCGCAGCGGCTGGCCGAGCACCGTGGGCTGGAGCTGGTGCCCTGACCGGACGGGTCAGCTCCCGACAGACACCGGCTCCTCGGCCTCGGCCGCCACCAGCGCAGGGGTGCGCTCGCGGCGGTTGAGCACCAGCGAGAGGATCAGCAGCGCGAGCCCCACCGCGACCAGCCCAGCACCCACCAGGTTGGGCGCGCGAAAGCCTGCCCCCGCGGCGATCACCAGTCCGCCCAGCCAGGCACCCAGGGAGTTGGCCACGTTGAAGCCGGACTGGATGGCCGAGGAGACCATGGTGGGCGCGTCCTCGGCCTGCCCGATGATCCGTGTCTGGATGGCCGGGCCCATGCCCATGCTGAACAGGCCCACGAAGAACAGCAGCGTCACCGCCAGCCACGGCACGGACGCCCCCAGGCTCAGCAGCACGAGCACCACCATCAGCCCGACCAACCCGGCCACCAGGGTGCGCTCGGGGGCCCAGTCGGCGAGCTTGCCGCCCAGGTAGGAGCCGATGGTCATGCCCACACCCACCACGATCAGGATGCCGGTGATCGAGCTGGGCGCGAAGCCGGCCACGTCGGTCATCATCGGCGTCACGTAGCTGTAGCAGGCGAACAGCCCACCGAAGCCGAAGGTGACCACCGCCAGCGACAGCAGCACCTGCGGCCGGCGCAGCGCAGCCAGCTCGTGGCGCAGCACCGGAACCTCGTCGTCGGGAGCGCGCTCGACGGTCGGGACGAGCACCGACACCGCCACCATGGTGGCCACCCCGATGACGGCCACGGCGGCAAAGGCGTAGCGCCAGCCCAGCGACTGTCCCAGCAGCGTGGCGCCGGGCACGCCCACCACGTTGGCGATGGTGAGGCCCAGGAACATCATGGACACCGCCCTGGCCCGGCGACCGGGCTCGACCATGCCGGCCGCCACCACCGCCCCCACGCCGAAGAACGCACCGTGCGGCAGCCCGGCGATGACGCGGGCGGTCAGCAGCAGCTCGTAGGTGGGGGCGAGGGCGGAGAGCAGGTTGCCCGCCGCGAACAGGCCCATCAGCCCGAACAGCACCGTCTTGCGCGGCAGCCGCACGGTGGCCGCGGTGAGCACCAGCGCGCCCACCACCACCCCGGCGGCGTAGCCGGAGATGAGGTGACCCGCCGTGGGGATGGAGATCCCGACGTCCGCAGCCACCTCGGGCAGCAGACCCATGATCACGAACTCCGTGGTGCCGATCGCAAAACCGCCGAGAGCAAGCGCGAGCAGCGCGACAGGCAAGAGATTTCCTCCGAAGGACGAGCGAGAGTCGGCAGCCGGACGAGCGGCGCAGCAGGACCTGTCTCAGGTTAGGCGCCGGGCCCCGCCAGGGCCCCCCAGTGCTGCCAACATCACGTCCTGAACCGCCACCATCACGTCCCGCCACGCCTGGCTCTGGTCCCAGAATCCCGGCCACCGGGCACTCGCAATGTTCGCCACCTCCGCGCCATTCCGTGAGATGGTGACGAAATGGTCGAGAACGCCGGGCTCCCGCACCAGCACCTCAGCTGCGAGCAGCAGCTGGTCGACGCCTGCACCGCGCTGCTCTCCGGAGCCGGCTCCGCCCAGCAGTTTCGGCACCACTTCGCCGGGGCAACGGTGTACGTGGAGCGCTCGCCGGAGGCCGACCTGATGGTGCGCACCGTGCCCGGCATGGGCAGCTGGGTGCTGGCCTTCTCCTGTCCGCAGCGCCTGGAGGGCTACGAGGGTCCGTGCCGGTGGCAGGTGCTCACCGGTGGCGAGCTGCAGTCCCAGCTGCCGCCGGACGTGGGCATCCTGGTCGATCCGGCCGACCCGCACACCGTGGCCCTGCCGCCACCGCGCTCGGGCGCCCGCCGGTGGGCCGGGCCGCTGGAGGCGATGGTGCTGCTGCGCCCGGCCCTCAACGACAACGAGCCGCTGCTCTACGCCGCCACCAGCCCGGCGGCCGGTGCGCGCGAGGCGCAGCTGGGCGAGGTGGAGCGTCGCCTGGGCCATCCGCTGGAGCGGCTGCACCGCGAGCTGCTGGCCTGCGTCAACGGCTGGCGCGGCTTCACCACCTTCGTGGACCTGCTGAGCACCGACGAGCTGGGCCGCGGTGCACGCTGGGAGAGCGAGCGCACCCGCACCGCGCAGTGGTTCGCCGGTCGCGACGGCAGCGTCGATCCCGCCACCGTCTACCTGCTGGGGGCCAGCGAGCCGGAGGAGTCGCTCAACCAGCTGTTGCTGTGGCGCCAGGGCCCGCTCTCCCCCCGCGGCGGTCGCCCGGTGATCTGGCTGGACGGCGACCACGCCGACCACTACCCCGACCTGTACGAGCTGCTGGTCGCCGAGCTGGCGGCCCAGCAGGACAGCCTCACCCGCTAGCTGTTCGGGGTGATCAGGTACTTCGCGCCGGTGGACTGCGACCCGTAGCCGGCCATCTCCGACAGCTGCAGCGCCTGGGCCAGGGAGACCTCCTTGGCGTAGCGGCTGGCGAAGGTGGTGGTCAGCTCCGCGGCCACCCGCTCCTGCAGGCGGCGTCGCACGTCGTGGCCCACCCGCTGCAGGAACGGGAACAGCAGCCAGCCGCCCATCCCCCACGCGAAGCCGAAGTTGCGCCGGATCTCGGTGGGGCGCGGGTCCAGCGCGCCGTAGATGTAGACCTGCTTGTGCACGTCGGTGCCGTAGCGGGAGTACTCGGTGACGTTGCGGTTGAGGGCCTGCTCCATGCAGGTGAGGATCTGCCCCGCCCCGTTGCCGCCGCCGATGGCGTCGAAGGCGATGGTCGCCCCGGTGGCGGCGATCGCGTCGGTGAGGTCGGACATGAAGCTGTCCGAGGTGGAGTTGCAGACGTGGGTGGCGCCGAGCTCGCGGAGCAGGTCCTCCTGCTCCTGCTTGCGGACGATGTTCACCATCCCGATGCCGTCGGCCAGGCAGATCTTGTTCAGCATCTGGCCCAGGTTGGACGCCGCGGCGGTGAACACCAGCGCGGAGTGACCCTCGCGGCGCATCGTCTCCACCATGCCCAGCGCGGTCAGCGGGTTCACGAACGCCGACGCGCCCTGCTCGGCGGTGACACCCTCGGGCAGCGGCATGCACTCCACGGTGCTGACGCAGCGGTACTGGGTGAACATCCCGCCGCCGATCATCGCCACCCGCTTGCCCAGCAGGGCCTGGGCCTGCGGGCCGGACCCGGCGGCCACCACCGTGCCCGAGCCCTCGTTGCCCACCGGCATGGGCACGTCCACCCGCTGGGCCAGGGCCCGCATGGCGGCGCTGGACAGCTCGGCGGTGACCACCGGCCGGGACTCGGTGCCCGAGGCCTGCGCGGTGCGCATGTCCGCACCGGCGAACAGCAGCCCGAGGTCGGAGGGGTTGATGGGCGCAGCCTCCACCCGCACCACCACCTCGTCCTCACCGGGTGCGGGCACCGGCACCTCCTCCAGCGACAGCTCCAGCCGCCCCGCGCTGCTCACCAGGGAACGAATCTCCAGGGTCGTGCTGGGCAGGTCGGTCATGGCGGGTGCTCCGATGCTCGGGGGAAGGGGGGCGTGCCCTCCACCCTCACACCCGTGGGTGCGCGCCGCCAGCGTTGCTGCTCAGCCGGCGTGCTGGGTGACCCAGCGGACCACCGCGTCCACCAGCGCGGCCCGGTTGGCCCGGGTGACGATCTCGTGGCCCTCGTCGGCGAACAGCAGCAGCTCGGCCTGCCCGCCCTGCCGCTGCACCGCCGCCACCACCTGCTCCGACTCCGACACCGGCACGTTGGTGTCGTGCGCGCCGTGCACCACCAGCAGCGGCGCGGTGAGCTTGGCGATGTGGCTGATGGGTGAGAGCTCCTCCAGCAGCTGGCGGTCGCGGACCGGGTGGCCGTACTTGGGGTAGGCCGCCTCGGCGATCCACGGCTCGGTGTTCTCGTAGAAGCTGGCCAGGCTGCTCATCCCGCAGATCGCCACCCCCGCGGCGAACAGCTCGGAGTGGAAGGTCAGCGAGGCCAGCGTCAGGTAGCCGCCGTAGGAGCGGCCCGCGCACGCCACCCGGGCAGGGTCGGCGATGCCCTCGGCCACCAGGTGAGCCACGCAGTCGGCCACGTCGTCGATCCCGGCGAAGCGCTTGTCCCCCTCGTCAGCGTGCACAAACGTGCGCCCGAACCCGCCGGAGCCACGGACGTTGGGCGCGAAGACGCTCACCCCCGCGTCCACCAGCGCGGGGTACAGCTCGCTGTAGGTCGGCCGTTCCTGTGCCTCCGGACCACCGTGGAAGTACAGCAGCACCGGGCCGGGACCGGAGTGCGCCGAGCGGTAGAGCCAGCCCGACAGCGGGGTCCCGTCGGTGGCGGTCAGCTCGCACAGCACCGGGGAGTGCACCGGCACCGGCGCTGGGTCCACCGGCTCCAGCGGGCCCCACTCCCCCGTGCGCGGCTCCACCAGCGCCACCGACGGCGGCATGCTGGGACCCTGCACGGTGACCGCGAGCATCGAGCCGCCCGCGCTGACGCTGAGGTCGGCGGCCACCAGCCCGGGCAGGTCCACCGGCGGGTGCAGGTGGCCGTCGGCAAGGTCGAGCACCTGCAGCTCGCTCACCCCGCCCACGTTCCACAGCAGCGCCACGGTCGAGCTGTCGTCGCTGACGACGAACTCGTCCAGGTCGCAGTCCGCCCGCTCGGCGAGCACCCGCCAGGAGATGGCCTCGCCGCCGCCCTCCCAGAGGGCAACCTCCAGCAGCCGGGCGTGCTCGCAGCCGTGGTCGCTGCGCACCAGGGCCCGGACGCGACGCCGGGCCGGCGGCTGGTCGGGCCCGTTCCAGCGGTACTTCTCCGGCCGCCCCGGGCTGTGCCGCTCGTCCAGGATGATGCCGACGTCGGTGGTGGAGCCCGGGTCGCGGGGCAGCAGCGGCAGGGCGGCACCGCCGCGCAGCATGAGCAGCTCGCGGTCACCGCGCGGCCCCACCCGCAGCAGCGCCGTGCCGTCCCAGGAGTCCACCAGGTGCCCACCCCGGCGGCGGTCGAGCACCTGCACCGCCTGGGTGTGCGGGTCCACCAGCCGAGCCTCGGCCACCCCGTCGGCGTCGATCGCCGTCACCGCCACCCGGGTGCCGTCCCAGCCGGCCAGCTCCATCGAGCAGTCCTCAGCCGTGCCCAGACGGCGGGCGGCGCGGTCGTCCGGATCGGTGGTCACCACCCACACCTGGGTGCGGGTGGCGCCGTCGGGGGCCATCTGGCAGGCGAGCCAGCGCCCGTCCGCGGAGTGGATGACCTTGGTGATGGGCCCGGACACCGGCAGCTCCACCCAGCGGGCGTGGGTGGTGGTGCGCCCGGACAGGAAGCGCTGCTCCGCCCGGGGGTAGCCACCCTCGTCGACGATGCAGGCGAACGCGGTGGCATCGGGCGAGAGCGAGGCGTGCGAGGTGAACCGGACCCGCTTGGTCAGCCCCGCCGGCTCCGGCAGCCCCACGAACGTCGTCACGCTAGAACCTCTCCATCGTCTGCAGCCACATCTCCAGCACCGCCACCTGCCACAACGAGCTGGACCCCAGGGTGGTCCGGTCCTCGTTGGGGGTGGCCAGCAGCTTCTCCAGCGCCTCGGGACGGTAGAGCGCCCGGTCGCGGGCGCTGCGACTGCCCAGGGCGTCGTGCACCAGCTCCAGCACACCGCCGTCGAGGTGCCGGATGCCGGGCACCGGGAAGTAGCCCTTGGTCCGGTCCACCACCGCCGCCGGCAGCAGCGCCCGGCTGGCGTCCTTGAGCACCCCCTTGCCGCCCGAGGCCAGCTTCAGCTCCGGCGGGCAGGTGGCGGCCAGCTCCACGAACTGGTGGTCCAGGAACGGCACCCGGGCCTCCAGCCCCCACGCCATGGTCATGGTGTCCACCCGCTTCACCGGGTCGTCCACCAGCATCACCGTGGTGTCCAGCCGCAGCGCGGCGTCCACCGCGGTGGACGCACCCGGGCGCTGCTGGTGGGCGCGGACGAAGTCGGCGCTGACGTCGTGGTCGAGGTGGTACTCCGCCGACAGCAGGGAGCCGATGGCGTCGTGCGGGCGGTCCACGAACACCGCCCGGTAGGCCTCGCTGGCCTGGGCCCGCGGCACCCCCAGCAGCGGGGGGTACCAGTCGTAGCCGCCGAGCACCTCGTCGGCGCCCTGACCGGACTGCACCACCTTGACGTGCTGGCTGACCTCCTGCGACAGCAGGAAGAACGCCACGCAGTCGTGGCTGACCATCGGCTCGCCCATCGCCGCGATCGTGGGCTCCACCGCCGGCAGCAGCCGCGCGGAGTCCACGTGGATCTGGTGGTGGGCGGTGCCGAAGGTGTTCGCAACCAGGTCGGAGTAGGCGTACTCGTCGCCGGACTCCCCGCCCGCGGAGTCGAAGCCGATGCTGAAGGTGGCCAGGTCGCGCTGGCCCTGCTCGGCCAGCAGCGCCACCACCAGGCTGGAGTCGATGCCCCCGGACAGCAGCACCCCCACCGGCACGTCGGCCACCATCCGGCGGGACACGGCGGTGCGCAGCGAGTCCAGCAGCGCCTGCTGCCAGTCGCGGGCGGACCAGTCGGCCCGGTCGGGGCTGGGCGCGAAGACGGGGTCCCAGTAGCGGTGCTCGCTGCTGGTGCCGTCGGGCTGCACCACCCGCACGGTGGCCGGTGGCAGCTTGCGCACCCCCCGGTAGATGGTGCGTGGGGCGGGCACCACCGAGTGGAAGCTGAGGTAGTGGTGCAGCGCCACCCGGTCGAGCTCGGTGTCCACCCCGCCCCCGGCCAGCAGCGCCTGCACCGACGACGCGAAGCGCAGCCGCCCCGGCGACTCAGCCAGGTACAGCGGCTTGATGCCGAGGCGGTCGCGGGCCAGGGTGAGCACGCCGCTGCGGTGCTCGAGCACGGCGAGGGCGAACATCCCGACGAAGTGCTGCACGCAGTCGCTGCCCCAGCGGTGGAAGGCCTTGAGCACCACCTCGCTGTCGGAGGTGGAGGCGAAGCGGTAGCCCTGCCCGGCCAGCTCCGCGCGCAGCTGCTGGTAGTTGTAGACGCAGCCGTTGAACACCAGCGACAGGCCCAGCTCCTCGTCCACCATCGGCTGGCTGCCGCGGCTGGACAGGTCGATGATGCACAGCCGGCGGTGTCCCAGCGCCGCGGCGCCGCGCACGTGCACGCCGCCGCCGTCGGGGCCGCGCGTGGTCATCGCCTCGGTCATCCGCTCGACCGCGCCCACGTCGGGGCTGGAGCCGTCGAACCTGATCTCGCCGCACAGGCCGCACATGTCGATCTCCTCGTCTCCTGGTGGTGACTGGTCCAGCCCGGAAGTCCGCAGCCCTGAGCTGCCCTGGGCTGCTCAGCCCTGGATCCAGGTGTCCTTCCCACCGCCGCCGCGCGAGGTGTTCACGATCTTGGTGCCCGCGGGCGCCACCCGGGTGAGCGCGGCCGGCACCACGTGCGCGTCCACCCGGTCGCCGTCGGCGCGCAGGTGCACGAACGCCCGCAGGTCCACGTGGTGGGGGTAGAAGCCGGTGCCGTCGAAGGTGGGGTGGGTGGACAGCGGCACCACCTCCTGGGCGATGTAGCGCTCCGGGTGGGTCATCAGCTCCACCCGACGCTCGGCCAGCTCCTCGTCGGTGCACTCCGGCCCGATGGTGATGCCCGCACCACCGAAGCCGTCGATGGGCTTGACCACCAGCTCCGCGAGCCGGCCGAGCACCTCGTCGCGCTGGGCGCGGTCGGCGCACACCATGGTGGGCACCTGGTCGAGGATGGGCGCCTGGCCCAGGTAGTAGTCGATCATCGCCGGGACGTAGGGGTAGATCGCCTTGTCGTCACCCACCCCGTTTCCCAGCGCGTTGGCCAGGGTCACGGTGCCGTTGCCCAGCGCCTCGGTGAGCCCCTGGCGCAGCGGCTGGCCGTCGTGGCCGAGGGAGGACAGCAGCATGTCCTCGTCCATCCGCACGTAGAGCACGTCGATGCGCCGGGACTGGCGCCCGTGGTGCAGGTGCAGCACTCCGTCGTTCACCGAGAGGTTCTCCGTGCGCACCAGCGGCAGCCCGGTCTGGTCGGCGATCAGCTTGTGCTCGAAGTAGGCCGAGTCCTGCCAGCCGGAGGTGAGCACCGCGGCGGACACCGCGTCACCGGCCCGCGGGGGTGCGGCGGCCAGCAGGGTGTCCCGGATCATCCCGGCCACCGCGTCGTGGGAGAGCACGTCGGCCGGCATCTCCAGCTCGGGGAGAGTTCCGCACATCAGGCTGCGGTTGGCCAGGGCGTAGGCGACGCCGGAGGGCACCCGCAGGTTGTCCTCCAGCACCAGCCACGAGCCGGGTCCGGTGCACACCAGGTCGACCCCGCTGAAGTGGGTGCGCACCCGCCCGCGTGGGGCCAGCAGCCCGCTCTCGCGCAGGCCCGGCGCCCGGTCGAGCACCTCCGGCGGCAGCACCCCGTCGTGCACCAGCGTGCGCTCGCCGTAGACGTCCTCGATGAACGCGTTGAGCGCCAGCGTGCGCTGGGCGAGGCCGCGCTGCAGCAGCTCCCAGTCGTGGGCGGGCACCAGCCGCGGCACCACGTCCAGCGGGAAGATCTGCGGCTGGCCCTCCCCGCTGACCCGGAAGGTCACCCCGTCGATGCTCTGCTCCCGCTCCACCTCCGCCTGCCGCTTGCGCAGCCCGGCCGGACCGAGCCCGGCGGCGAGCTTCAGCACGTGCTGGTACTCCGGCCGCACCTCGCCCCGGTGGTCCACGGCCTCGTCGTGCACGTCCACCACGGGGGGGCTGCCCAGCAGCTGGTAGCCGTGCAGCAGCGTGCCCTCGGGGTCGGAGATCTCCGCCTGCGGGGTGAGCAGGCACGCCGTCTCGGCCATCAGCAGGTCCACGACGTCGGTGAGCAGGCCGCGCCGGCGCAGGGTGCGGCGCTGACGGGAGGCGGAGCTCCCCACGTGCACGGCGCTGCGGGCCAGCTCGGAGATGGTGTCCCAGTCGCCGGTCTGCACCAGCTGCGGACGCAGCATCCGCACCAGCGAGTCGACCACCTCTCCGGCGGGACGGGGCGTGCCGGTGACCACGTCGACCAGCTCCCCCTCCAGCCCGGAGCGGGCCGCCCGCCACAGCGCGGCGCGGTTGAGCGTGGTGGAGACCTGCAGCGGCGGGACACCTGCCCGCAGGTCTGCCACCTCGCGCTCCACCAGCGCGCGGAAGAGGCCGGCGATGAGCACCACCGAGTCCACCGACGGGCAGCCGTCGCAGATCCGCAGCTCCAGGGTGGGCAGCCGGGTGGAGGGGCGGACGTCGAAGTAGACCATCCCCGGGTCGGTGATCACCCCGCTGGAGACCAGGTCGCCGACCAGCGCGTCGTACTCCGCGGCCGAGCCGGCGCCGCTGCTGGCGCCGGTGGTGGGCCAGCGCAGCCACACCAGGGTGCGGGCGCTGGCGTAGCCGGTGTCCGAGCCGTCGGCCCAGAACGGCGAGCTGGAGCTGAGCGCGAGGAAGACCGCCAGGTAGGGCGCCACCCGGTTGGCCACCACCACCGCCTCGTCCCGGTCGGGCAGGTCCACGTGCACCTGGGTGCCGCAGATCAGCTGCTCGCGGGCCAGCAGCTGGTAGTCGGCGAGCATCCGCCGGTAGCGCGGGGTCTGCGTCACCTGCATCTCCGAGGGCACCGACAGCGGCACCGCCCCCGCGGCCACCACCCCCATGCCCAGCTCGGCTGCCGCGCTGCACAGCATCCGCCGGTGACCGACCAGGTCGGCGCGCAGCGCCTGCAGGTCGGCGAACGCGCCGCTGTTCACCTCGACCACGCAGCGCTGCAGCTCCTCCACGTAGACCTGCGGAGGAAGCGTGGCCAGCAGCTCCGGCGCCCGCGCGGTGAGTCGTCGCGTGCGCGCGTCGACGAGGTGGAACTCCTCCTCGACGCCCATCTTCCTGATCCCCCCAGATGCAGTCATGCGGCCAAACGTAAGTGCGCCACGTGACGGACCGGTTACAGCAGCGTGACGCCCACGGCGCGACCCCACCGGACCTCGACCAGCCCGGGGACCGGTTCAGCTCAGGGCGTCGTCGGGCAACCAGTCCGCGCCCAGCAGCTCGGCGATGGAGTGCAGCGCCGTGGTGTCGGCACCCACGCTGTCGCTGCTCTGGCGCAACCGGTCCAGCATCACCGCGGCCACCTGCTCCTCCACGGTGCTCACCCCGTAGCCGAGGTACCACGGGCACACCTGGTGGTCGCGGTGCGTGCGCCCCAGCGTCTGGCGCGCCTCGATGCCCGAGTACGACGGCTGGTGGATCAGCCCCACCCGTGGGGTGGCGCTGGCCCGCGTGCCGTCGGCCAGCAGCTCGTTGGCGTGCAGGCTGATCGAGGAGCTGGTGTTGAACACCACGACGTCGGCGGCACCGCGCTGGAACAGCATCCGCTCGTGCTCGCGGTCGGCGTCCGGGCCGAAGATGCGGGCCACCTGCAGGCCCCGGTCGGTGAGCAGCTCGGCCAGCGGCTCGGCGGCGGTGCCCACGAAGTTCACCGACACCGCCACCTGGTAGCCGCGCTCCACCTGGGCGTGCACCCACTCCGCGCTCGCCGGGGCCCGCAGCATGCCGGCCTTCTGCCGGAAGCGCAGCACCGCCGCCCGCCCGCGAGCCACGTCGCGCCCGCGCCGGGCCAGGCCCATCTCCCGGCAGTACTCGCCCCACTCGCTCTCGTAGGCGCTGCGCTCGTCGACGGAGAGGTCCACCGGCAGGCCCTCCAGCGGCGCCGGCCCCCACGGTGCGGAGCGGTGCAGCATCACCGGTGGGTCGGCCTGGGTGAGCCAGCCGCGCACCGTCTCGGTGGCCGCCTGCTGCACCGCCCCGGACTCCTTGGCCTGCGCCGTCCAGGTCCACCGCGTGCGGGAGCGCTCCAGCGGGATGCCGGCGGCGGCCATCCGGGCGCCCAGCGGCGACCACCGCGCCGGCGGCTCGTCGTGAACCTGCGCGAACAGTGGCGACAGGTACGTCATCTCGCCGGGGTGGTGGCCGGGCGTGGCGGTGAGGGCGAGCACGAACGGCGCGGTGTCGTGGGCGTCGGTGTAGCGGGCGATGCGACGCATCGCGGTGGTGCGCTGGGTGTCGGTGTGCCGGTACAGGTGTGCCTCGTCCAGCACGCAGATGCCGAAGCGGTAGCGCGGCCTGCCGTTGCGGGCCAACAGCTTGCGCAGCTGGTCCGGCGAGAGCAGCAGCCAGCGCAGCCCGCCGTCGCCCACCGCGGCGATGGAAGCCCGCCAGTGCGCGATGGTGATGGAGGTGGGCCGGTCCACCGTCACCAGCACGCTGCTCTCCCCGCGCAGCTCGGCGATCTCGCGCACCGCCATGACCGCGGTGATGGTCTTGCCGGTGCCCGGGTCGTCGGCCAGGTAGAAGCCGCGGGCGCCGGCACGGGCGGCAGCGACGATGGCCTCGGCCCCGTCGCACTGCTCGGGCCGCGGCAGCCGCGGGTGGGCCTGCGCACCGGGGCCCACCTCGCCGTTGAGCTCGTCCTCCACGAAGCGCTGGTAGCTGTAGGGCAGCGAGGCGTAGGGCGCCAGCGCGGCGGGCAGCTCGGCGCCCACGTAGGCGTGGGCCTTCCAGGCCGGCACGTAGCTGACGCCGGGCAGCTGCACCCGGAAGGGCACCTCGAGGATCCAGATCCGCTCCCCCGGGCCCGCGGTGGGCGCCGGCTTGACCGTCTTGGCGGTGCGGGTGCGGGGGGTGCTGGCGCGGCGCCTGCTCGGTGCTCGGCCGGTCACGGCAGGGCTCTGCGGGAAGTGTCGATGGCGAACAGGCTAGCGCCTGCCCCCGTCGGGAGTAGGTTCGCCGCTGATGGCCGTCGACCTCGACCCCGAGCACGTCAGTGCGCTCGTCGCGCAGCTGCGTGCGGCGGGCTGCGTGTTCGCCGAGGACGAGGCCCAGCTCCTGGCACGGTCCGCCGACACCCTGGCTGAGCTGGCCGCGACGGTGGCCCGGCGCACGTCGGGAACCCCGCTGGAGCACGTGCTGGGCTGGACCGAGTTCGACGGTCTCGTGGTGGCGGTGGACCCCGGGGTGTTCGTCCCGCGCCGGCGCACCGAGGCGCTGGCCGAGCAGGCCGTGACGGCGGCCCGCTCGCTGGGGCGGCCCCCGCGGGTGGTGGTGGACCTGTGCTGCGGGTGCGCCGCGGTGGGGCTGGCGGTGCTCACCGGGCTGGCCAGCGGGCCTGAGCCCGTCGACGGGGTGCAGCTGTACGCCTCCGACATCGACGCGCCCGCGGTGCGCTGCGCCGCCCGCAACCTCGCCGGCACCGGTGCCCGGGTGCTGCACGGCGACCTGTTCGACGCCCTGCCGGCGCAGCTGCACGGGCAGGTGGACGTGGTGGTCGCCAACGTGCCGTTCGTGCCGACCGCCGAGCTGGCGCTGCTGCCCACCGAGGCGCGCGACCACGAGCCGCGGGTGGCCCTCGACGGTGGCCCGGACGGGTTGCGGGTGCTGGCGCGCACCTGCGCGGCAGCCCCGTCCTGGCTCGCCCCTGGCGGGCGACTGCTGGCGCAGACCAGCGCCGCGCAGGCGCCCCAGGCGTGCACCCTGCTGAGCGCGCACGGCCTGCAGCCGGCGGTGGTGCACGACCAGGAGCTGGACGCCACGGTGGTGCTGGGTCGCGCCCCTGAGCGGCACGAGCGCAGCCGCCCGCACAGTGACATCGTGGAGGCATGACCGGACCTGAGAGCTTCAGAGATGAAGGGGACAGCGAGTACAGCCTGGACCCCGAGGACCAGCTGCCCCAGGAGGACACCCTGCTCTACCGGGGCGTGGACGACGCCCTGGACGAGGGCTACTCGCCACCCGAGTACCCGCGCCCGGAGATGCGCCCGGACAGCTCGCCCACCTACGAGCGGGACGGCAGCGCCACCATGGACGAGCTGCTGGCGGAGGAGGTCCCCGACCCCGCGGCCGAGATCGACGAGCCGCTGGACCGCAACGACGAGTGGCGCTCCGACGTCGCCGAGCGGGCCAGCGAGTTCCCGCGGGACGAGGAGGTCGGCAGCCCGCGCTCCGGGCGGCTGGTCGCCCCGGACGAGGGCGTGGGCCCGGACCTCGACGCCGAGCTCTTCGCCGAGGACGTCGGCATCGACGGCAGTGCCGCCTCGGCCGAGGAGGCGGCGGTGCACGTGATCGACGAGGAAGCGACGGACTAGTCCACGCCCCACCACGCACGCACGGAGGCTCGATGTCCGGCTACGTCACCGTGAACGGGGTCAACACCTGGTACGCCGAGCACGGGTCCGGCGAGCCGCTGGTGCTGCTGCACGGCGGGATGAGCGACCAGCTCAACTTCATCGCCAACGTCGACGCGCTGGCCGAGCACTTCCACGTCTACGTCCCGGAGCGCCGCGGCCACGGGCACACCCCCGACGTCCCCGGCCCCATCACCTACGAGCTGATGGCCCAGGACACCGTCGCCTTCCTCGACGAGGTGGTGGGTGGTCCGTGCCGGCTGATGGGCCACAGCGACGGGGCGACCATCGGGCTGCTGGTGGCCCTGCGCCGACCGGACCTGGTGCAGCGGCTGGTCAGCGTGAGCGGCAGCATCCACCACAGCGGCAGCGTGGAGGGCTGGCTGGAGGCGGAGGCGCTGACGTCGGTGGTGGCCGACTCCTACGCCGCGGTGTCCCCCGACGGTCGCGAGCACCTCGCCGTGGTCGCCGCCAAGCTGGGCCGCATGTGGGCGGAGGAGCCGACCATGTCCCCGGAGGTGCTGCGCGACGTCGCCGCCCGCACCCTGGTGATGGCCGGCGACGACGACGGCATCGCGCTGGAGCACACCGCGGCCATGTTCCGGGCCATCCCGGACGCCGAGCTGGCGGTGGTCCCCGGCACGTCGCACACGCTGCTGCTGGAGAAGCCGGACCTGTGCAACCGCATGGTGCTCGACTTCCTGCTCCACGACGCCACCCCCACCCTGGTGCCGCTGCGGCGCGCGGGCCGGCGGGGACCAGCGGCGACCCGGCTCGCCGTTACTCGCACGCAACGCTCGCCTGACGCCCCGGCAACCCCCCGCCTGGACCATGCAGGGATGCCCCGCGACACGAGCACGCGCACGCTGCCGGACCCGCCACCCCTGCGCGTGGTGCAGGACCCGCCGCCGGCGCCGGGGGGCGAGGTGCAGCTGCGGCACCGCACCATCCACGGCTACCGGCGGGCGTTCCGGACGGCGGGCAGTGGTCCGCCGCTGCTGCTCATCCACGGCATCGGGGACAGCTCCAGCACCTGGACCCACGTCATCGACGAGCTGGCCCAGAGCTTCACCGTCATCGCACCCGACCTGCTGGGCCACGGCCGCTCGGACAAGCCGCGCGCGGACTACTCGGTGGCCGCCTACGCCAACGGGATGCGCGACCTGCTCACCGTGCTGGGCATCGAGCGGGTCACCCTGGTGGGCCACTCCCTGGGCGGCGGTGTGGCCCTGCAGTTCGCCTACCAGTTCCCGCACATGGTGGAGCGGCTCGTCGTGGTGGCCCCCGGCGGGGTGACCAAGGAGGTCAACCCCGCGCTGCGCCTGGCTGCCCTGCCGGTGGCCAACCAGGCGCTGCGCCTGCTGCGGCTGCCCGGTTCCCTAACCGTGGTGGGCCTGCTCGGCCGGGTGTCCGAGCTGCTCTACCGGGGCCCGCTGAGGGGGGCCACGGTCTTCCACGACGTCCCCGACCTGGTGCGCGTGCTCAGCGACCTGCCCGACCCCACCGCGCGCGAGGCGTTCCTGCGCACGCTGCGGGCGGTGGTGGACTGGCGCGGGCAGGTGGTCACCATCCTCGACCGCGTGCACCTGACCTCCCAGCTGCCGGTGCAGATCATCTGGGGCGCGGTGGACACCGTGGTCCCGGTCAGCCACGCCTACCTGGCCCACGCCGCCATGCCCGGCTCGCGGCTGGACGTCTTCCCCCGCAGCGGTCACTTCCCCTTCCGCGACGACCCCGAGGGATTCCTGCGGGTGGTGCGGGAGTTCCTCGCCGAGACGGAGCCGATGGTGTTCGACCCGCAGGTGTGGCGGGAGACGCTCATCGCCGGCGTCGCCCCTGCCCTCGGGGAGAGCAGCCCCGCCATGCGCCGGGCGGTGCTGGGCGCCATCGGCGCCGACGACCGGAGCGCCACGTGAGCGGCCGCGGCCTCCCCCGTCCCACCGAGATCGCCTGCAGGGGGCAACATGTCAGCACATGAGAACGCTCGAACCCACTGAGTTCACCGCGGTCCCCACCGAGGGTCGGGTGTTCACCCAGCAGCGCCGGGTCCGTGCCAACGACGTGGACCCGCAACGGCGGCTGCGCCTGGACGGGATGGCGCGCTACCTCCAGGACATCGCCTTCGACGACCTCAACGACGCCGGGTTCGGCGAGAAGCACGCCTACTGGGTGCTGCGTCGCTGCGTCGTCCGGGTGCTGCGTCCGGCCCAGTTCGACGAGGACGTCCGGCTGCACTCGTGGTGCTCGGGCTACGCCAGCCGGTGGTGCACCAAGCGAGTGCAGATCGAGGGCGACGACGGAGCGCTGATCGAGACCGAGGGCTTCTGGGTGAACGTCAGCGCCGAGACCGGGATGCCCACCCCGCTCTCCCAGGACTTCTTCTCGATGTTCCACCTGCCCGCGGCCGACCGGGAGCTGCGCTGGCGGCGGATGCTCACCCCGCCCCGCGCGCCCGAGGGCGAACACCTGCGGGGCACGCCGTTCCCGCTGCGGGTGACCGACTTCGACTGGTTCTCCCACGTGAACAACGCCGCCTACTGGTTTGCCGTGGAGGAGCACCTGGACGCCGAGCACCGCGGACTGCTGGACGGCCCGCACGAGGCGGTGCTGGAGTACAACACCCCCATCACCCGCGGTGAGCAGGTCGAGGTGATGACCACGACCGACGCTGACGCCGTGCACCTGTGGTTCCTGGTGGCCGGCCGTGTGCGCGCCGCTGCCCGTATCCGCCCGCTCGGCCCGGACGCGCTCTGAGCTCCACCACCCCCAGGTCGCCCACGCCAGCGGCATGCGCAATGCTCGGGGAGGCCGCCGCACGGCGATGCTGAACAACGCTGCGAGACAAGGGAGACCAGAGTGGCTGTGACCCGCGATGACCTGCGACGCCTGATCGACGCCGGGCCGGAGAACTACCGGCTGGTGCTGGAGGAGGGCAAGGCCAAGGTCACCGACCCGACCGACGAGGTGGACTCGGCCGACGTGGAGATCATCAACCGCGACGAGCTGGTGGAGCGCCTGCCCGCCGAGTACAGCGACACCGACCTCGACCAGCTCGCCACCACCCTCGACGCCACGGTCGGTGACCTCGGCGCCTGAGCCAGCACCACGTGCGGGTCGCCATCCGGGTGCGCCCGGGCGCCAGCCGGACCGAGGTCGGCGGGTCCCACGACGGCGCCCTGGTGGTCCGGGTGGCGGCTCGCGCCGTGGACGGCAAGGCCACCGAGGCGGCGCTGCGAGCGGTGGCCGAGGCGTTCGGCGTGCGCCGCCGCGCGGTCGAGCTGGTCAGCGGGCCCACCAGCCGCACCAAGGTGATTGAGGTCACTGGCGGCACGCAGGGCAGGCTCGACCACCTGCTGTCCGGCTGACCTGGGCCAGCGCCGTCAATGCGCCTGCTGACCTGCCGATTTCGCGAGTCGCCAGAGCCCCTGTTATCGTTTGTCTCGCGCCGCAAGCGCATGCGCCGTTAGCTCAATTGGCAGAGCAGCTGACTCTTAATCAGCGGGTTCGGGGTTCAAGTCCCTGACGGCGCACTCGCCAGAACATCACCCGCCCGGGTTACCCCGGGCGGGTCTTTTTCTGTCTGGCTCCCTGCTCGCTGAGCCGCCAGAGCGCCACTTTCCGCCGCCGGTCGTATCGTCGGACCATGGTCGAGACTCGGCGGCTGGGTGCACTCACCGAGGTGCTGCACGCCGCGGTGTACTTCGCCCCCGAGGCCGAGAGCGCCTACCTCGACCTGGGCCTGCGCGGGTTCTGGCCCGGCTACTTCGCCTCCCGGGCCGCCGCGCTCGGACCCGCCAGCGCGGAGCTGGTCACCGCGGTCTTCGCTGGGTTCGCACCCGACTTCGTCGCTCGCGCGGTCCCCCAGATCTGGCGGGTCGTCTCGCCCCGGGACGTCCTGCAGGCGCGCCAGGACGCCGCGGTGGGGGCGCTGCGCCGGCTGCTGGGCGATGACGGGGTGGACGTGACGCGGGCGGCGTCCCTCACCGGCGCAGCGGTGGCCTCGCTGGACCTGGCCGGGCGTCCGCTGGCGGCCGCGCACGCCGCCCTGCCCCGTCCCGCCGACCCGCTGGCAGCGCTGTGGCACGACTGCACGGTGCTGCGGGAGCACCGCGGGGACGGCCACGTCGCTGCGGTCACCGCCGCCGGGCTGCGCTGGCCGGTGCCGCACCTGATGGCTGCCGACCGCGTGCCCGACCGGCAGCAGGAGTTTCGTGGGTGGAGCGACGCGCAGTGGCAGGCCGCGGAGGAGGAGGCTGCCGACGTCGACCCGGCGGCTGCGGCAGTGCTGGAGGAGCACACCGACGTGCTGGCCGCCCGGGCCTACGAGACCATCGACACGGCGGCGCTGCGGCGCCTGCTCGAGCCGCTCGCCCAGCTGGTGGTGGACGGGGACGGCGTGCCCTTCCCCAACGCCATGGGCTTGCGCCGGCCCGAGCTCTGAGCCTCTGGGCGCAGACCCGATAAGCGCAGACCCGATGGGCGCAGACCCGCAGGGCGCGCAGGAGCCCCCGTCCGCGCGGGGCGGACGGGGGCTCCTGGAGAGCGTCAGGCCTGGACGGCCGTGCTCAGCGGAAGATCTTGCGCAGGACCAGCACGCCCACAACGGCCCCAACGCCGATCAGGGCGTTGCGCACGGCGGGCTCCTCGAGCTTGGCCAGCACGGTGTGCTTGACGTTGTCGATCATGCGCTTGGGGCTGGCCCGCACGGTCAGCTCGTCCACGGTCCGGGCCAGCTGGTCCCTGGCGCGCTCGATCTCACGCTCGATGTTCTCGGTGTCCCGTGCCACGTGTCCTCTTCTCTCCGAATAGCGCTGAATCTCCGACCTACCGTAGAGCAGACGGTGCCGCGAGACCCAGCACAGGTGTCGGCGTCGGGCGGTAACCTGCCTGTCGTGACTGACACGACTCGGCTCGCCCCCGGCGACGACGCACCCGACTTCACCCTGCCCGACGCCGACGGCAACCCCGTCTCGCTGGCGGACTACCGGGGCCGCGCCGTCATCGTCTACTTCTACCCCGCGGCCATGACGCCAGGCTGCACCAAGCAGGCGTGCGACTTCAGCACCAACCTCAGCGAGCTGGAGGGCGCGGGGCTGGCGGTGCTGGGCATCTCCCCCGACGCCCCGGCGAAGCTGGCCAAGTTCCGGGAGAAGGAGGGGGTCACCTTCCCGCTGCTGTCCGACGCCGACAAGTCGGTGATGCAGGCGTGGGGCGCCTTCGGGGAGAAGAAGCTCTACGGCAAGGTCGTCAACGGAGTCATCCGCTCGACGTTCGTCGTCGACGCCGAGGGCAAGATCAGCGTGGCCCAGTACAACGTCAAGGCCACCGGTCACGTCGCCAAGCTGATGCGCGAGCTGGACGTCGCCCAGGCCGCCGGCTAGGCGTGCGGGAGAAGGGACTCGAACCCTCACACTCTTTCGAGCACCAGGACCTAAACCTGGCGTGTCTGCCAATTCCACCACTCCCGCGTGCACGACAGCATAAAGGTGCCTGTGGGGCTGGCCACCAACGCTGTCCGCCCCCGGTGCACAACCGGACGCAACGGGTACCGTCGACGTCGTGACACCACCCGCCCGGCGCCACCGCGGCGCACTCGTCGCCCTCGTGGTGGTCGTCTTCTGTGGCTGCATCGGTCTCGGCTGGTGGCAGTGGGAACGCTTCTCCGAGAGCAGTGGGACGGCCCAGAACCTGGGCTACGCCTTGCAGTGGCCGCTGTTCGCGCTGGTCAGCGTGTACGCCTACCGCAAGTTCGTCCGGCTGGAGGAGCAGCAGCAGGATGACACCATCGAGGTGGCCGGGGGTGAGCAGGACCCGGAGGAGATTCCGGCCGACCTGCTGCCCGCCCGGCCTACAGCGGCCGCGCCGGTCCACGAGGGTGCCCTCTCCGACTACAACGCCTACCTCGCCGACCTCGCCGCGCAGGACCGGCAGGCAGCGACCGATCGCGATTCCACCAGGAGCAGCTGATGACCACCGCCAAGTCCGCGAGCGCCCCGGCCCACGAGGTGAGCCCCCGGGTGGGGCCGGCGCTGACGCGCTACCGCGTGCTCGCCTACGTCACCGGTGTGCTGCTCGTCGGGCTGGTGGTCGCGATGATCTTCAAGTACACCGTGGGTGACGCGGGAGTCACCTCCATCATCGCCATCGCCCACGGGTGGATCTACGTCGTGTACCTGCTGCTGGCCCTGGACCTCGCGGTCAAGGCGCGCTTCCGTCCCGGCTCGGCGGTGCTGGTGCTGCTCGCGGGGACCGTCCCCCTGATGTCCTTCGTGGCCGAGAACAAGGTCACCAACAAGATTCGTCGGGGCGAGCGCCTCTAGCTCTCCCCGCAGAACGGGCCGCACCTTGTCGGGGGCGGCCCGTTTGCTGTCTGCGCTGGTCACAGGGCCAAAATGTCGGGGCCTCGCCTTATGCTTCGAACATGAGTTCGAACGGTGTCGCGGCGGACCTCCCCGACGAGGTCGCCTCGTTGCTGGCTGAGCACGCTGCGGTGATGGTGCGGTTGCAGCAGGTGCCGCTGGCCGGGCTGTCCGATGCTGGGGTGTTGGCGGTGGTGCGCGAGGTGGAGCGGGTGCACCGGATGAAGCCGACGGTGGATCACCGGTTGATCGTGGAGATGGAGTGCCGTTCCCTGGCCACGGTGTTCCTGGCCCGGGGCACGGCGGGGTTGCTCTCTGAGACCCTGCATCTGGACGTGCAGGAGGCCCGGGCTCGGGTGCGAGCCGCCTTGGTGCGGGGTCCTCGGTCGTCCTTCACCGGGGAGGATCTCGGGCCGGTCCATCCTGCGTGCGCGGCTGCTGAAGCCGCTGGTGAGATCTCGCCGCGGCATGCCGAGATCATCGCCAAGACGCTGCACGACCTGCCGGCCTCGCTGGACGCTGAAACGACCGCCATGGCCGAGCAGACCCTCGCCGCGCAAGCCTGCGCGCTGCGGCCCTCCGAGCTGGCCAAGGCCGCGGAGCGCCTGGTCGCTTACCTCGACCCCGACGGTCGCGAGACCTCCGACGCCGATCGCGCGCGGCGGCGCGGGTTCACCATCGGTAGGCAACGCCCGGACGGGATGAGCCGCATCAGCGGTGAGCTCGACCCCATGACCCGCGCCCTGGTGGACGCCGCCTTCTCCGCCGCCGCCCGGCCGGTGTCGGAAGAGGGGACGCCGGATCCGCGCAGTGCCGCCCAGCGCAACCACGACGCCCTCGCCACGTTGTGTCGCGACGCCCTCGCCTCCGGTGAGCTCCCGAACAACCGTGGTCTGCCGGCGACGGTGGTGGTGACGATGGGGCTGGCGGACCTGGAGCGCCGCGCCGGGACAGCGTCGACCGCCTCAGGCGGGACGGTGCCGGTACGGGATCTGCTGCGCATGGCGGCTGAGGCGAAGTGGCTGCCCTGCGTGCTCGACTCCGCCGGACAAGTGCTCCACCTCGGTCAGGGTCAACGCCTGGCCTCACCGGCGCAACGGTTAGCCCTGCACGCCCGCGACCGTGGCTGCACCCGACCCGGCTGCGAGATGCCCGCCCAGTGGACACAGGTCCACCACCTGCACGAGTGGCAACACGGCGGACCCACCGACCTCCACAACCTCGCGCTCGTCTGCCCGTTCGACCACCGCCTCATCACCCACGAAGGCTTCACCGTCCGCATGGGCACCGGCGGCCGGGTGGAGTGGATCGCACCCCGACACCTCGACCCCGACCAACGACCACGCACCAACCCGATCCACCACCCACCCGACCTGAGCGACTCCGACCCTCCAGCCCGCTGCCGGGAGGTGGCGTAGTGACGTCCGAGGTGGCTGTGCGTGAGCTAGAGGGCGCGCAGGGCGGGCAACAGCTGCTCCAGAGCACGGGCGCGGTGCGAGACGGCGTCCTTCTCCTCCGGGATGAGCTCCGCCGCGCTGCAGTCCATGCCCTCGGGCACGAACACGGGGTCGTAGCCGAAGCCGTTGGTGCCTGCCGGCTCACGGGCGATGCGGCCGCGCCACTCCCCGCGCACCACCACCTCCGGTCCGCCCGGCACCACCAGCGCCGATGCCGACACGAAGGCCGCGCCACGGCGCTCGTCGGGCACGTCGGTCAGCTGGGCCAGCAGCAGCGCCGTGTTGGCCGCGTCGTCACCGTGCCGGCCCGACCAGCGGGCGGACAACACCCCGGGCATGCCGTTGAGCGCGTCCACCGCCAGCCCCGAGTCGTCAGCCACGCAGGCCATCCCGGTCGCGGCCGCACCGTCACGCGCCTTGGCCAGTGCGTTGCCCTCGAACGTCGGGGCGGTCTCCGGAGCTTCCTCGAACGGCGGCACGTCGTCCAGGCCCACCACCGTGACACCGGTGAGCTGCGCCGCAGTCACGATGCGACGCAGCTCCGCCAGCTTCTTGGCGTTGCGACTGGCCAGCAGCAGCTCCACCGGCCGCTCAGCCTCGCTTCTTGCCGGTCGGCGCGGGCGGCTCGGGCAGCACGCCCGGGTACGGCGCCGCGAGCGCCTCTGCCTGGATGGCCGACAGCTGCGCGCACCCGCGCACCGCCAGGTCCAGCATCGCGTCCATGGTGGAGCGGGCAAAGGTCGCGCCCTCACCGGTGCCCTGGATCTCCACGAAGGTCTCCGCGTCGGTGAGCACGACGTTCATGTCCACCTCGGCACGGGAGTCCTCCTCGTACGGCAGGTCGAGGCGCACCCGGCCGTCCACCACACCCACGCTCACCGCGGCGATGGCGCACGACAGCGGCTGCGGGTCGGACAGCGCGCCCTTGGCCCGCAGCCAGGTCACCGCGTCGCTCAGCGCCACGTACGCGCCGGTGATGGCCGCCGTGCGGGTGCCGCCGTCGGCCTGCAGCACGTCGCAGTCGATGGCGATGGTGTTCTCCCCGATCGCCGCCAGGTCGATGCACGCGCGCAGCGAGCGGCCCACCAACCGGCTGATCTCCTGCGTGCGGCCCCCCACCTTGCCCTTGACCGACTCGCGGTCGCTGCGGGTGTGCGTGGCCGCCGGCAGCATCGCGTACTCCGCCGTCACCCACCCCAGGCCCGATCCCTTGCGCCAGCGGGGCACGCCCTCGGTGACGCTGGCGGTGCACATCACCCGGGTGCTGCCGAACTCCACCAGCACGGAGCCGGCGGGGTGGTCGGTGAATCCGCGGGTGATGCGCACGTCGCGGAGCTGGTCGTCTTCTCTGCCGTCTGCTCGTGTGGACACCCGGCGAGCCTAGTGGGGACCGGGTGAACCGCGGATGAGCGGGCAGCGCCAGTCAGGGGTGCGCGGGCACCGACGAGCCGGCCCGGGCGCCGTGCACGATGTCGTGCTCCTCGCCCGCGCTGACGGCGTGCACCTCGCCGTCGAACTCGGCGCGGGCCTCGGCCACCACGTCCTCGCGGGAGGTCCACGGCGGGATGTGGGTGAGCAGCAGCCTGCCCACCCCCGCCTTCTGGGCCAGCTGGCCGGCCTGGGTGCCCGACAGGTGCACCCCCACCGGCCGGCTCGGGGAGTCGGTCCACGACGCCTCGGCCAGCAGCACGTCCGCGCCCTGAGCCAGCTCCTCAACCTCCGCGCACGGACCGGTGTCGCCGGTGTAGACCAGCGTCACGCCCGACGGGTCGGTGACGCGCAGCCCGAACGCCTCGCAGGGGTGCTCCACCAGCTGCGGCAGCACCGTGACGGAGCCGAACCGCACCGCCTCGCCGCTGCGCCAGTGGGTCAGCTCCATCACGTCGGAGATGTCCTCCACCTCCTCCGTCCCCGCGCACGAGGCCGCGGCCAGCCGCTGTGCGGTGTCCGTCGGCCCGTACAGCGTGGTGCGACCCGGCACCGGGCTCGGGTGGTAGCGCCGCCACACCAGCAGCCCGGCGATGTCCAGGCAGTGGTCGGCGTGCAGGTGGCTGAGCAGCACGGTGACCGACGCAGGGTCCACGTAGCGCTGCAGCGCTCCGAGAGCACCGCCGCCGAGGTCGATCACCAGTGGTGGTGCGCCCTCAGCGGTCACCAAGTAGCTCGAGGCTGGGGAGTCGGGTCCTGCCACACTGCCGGAGCATCCGACGACGGTGAGCCGCATTCCGGTCATGTTGCCACGGCCAACCGTGATCTGCGAGCGCGTCTTAGTCGACTGCGACAGCGACCGGGCCGGCGGCCGCACCGACTTCGGTCAGCTCCGGCCCCAGGAAGCGACGACCCAGCCGCGCGAACGAGGTGGGATCACCGGTGGAGAGGAACACCCTGGTCGGCGGCACCGGGCTCTCCCGCAGCAGCTCGGTGGCGCTGAGCACGCGCAGCACGTCCTTGGCGGTCTCCTCGGCGCTGGAGACCAGCGTCACCTGGTCGCCCATGGCCAGCTGCAGCACCCCGGACAGCAACGGGTAGTGCGTGCAGCCCAGCACCAGGGTGTCCACCTCGGCGCTCTGCAGCGGCTCCAGGTACGCCTGGGCCAAGCCCAGGATCTGGCGACCACTGGTGATGCCGCGCTCCACGAAGTCCACGAACCGCGGGCAGGCCACCGAGGTGACGCTCACCCCACGGGCGGCGGCGAAGGCGTCGTCGTAGGCGCGGGAGGCGACGGTGGCGCGGGTGCCGATGACGCCGATGCGGCCGCTGCGGGTGGTGGCCACCGCACGGCGCACGGCCGGCAGCACCACCTCCACCACCGGCACCGGGTAGCGCTCCCGGGCGTCCCGCAGGCAGGCGGCCGAGGCGGTGTTGCACGCGATGACGAGCATCTTCACGCCCCGCTCCACCAGGTCGTCGGCCACCGCCAGCGCGTGCGCCCGGACCTGCGCGATGGTCAGCGGACCGTAGGGTCCGTTGGCGGTGTCGCCGACGTAGATCACCGACTCCGCCGGCAGCTGGTCGATGATTCCGCGGGCCACGGTGAGCCCACCCACCCCGGAGTCGAAGATGCCGATCGGCGCGTCCGCGCCCACCGGCGTGCTCACCGGCGCACGCCCGGGCCGAGCTGTCCGGCGGCACGGTCGCGGCGGGCCATCGCGCTCGCGGCGGCCACCCCGCCGACGGCTCCGAAGAGGTGGCCCTGCCAGGACACGCCAGGCGCGCCAGGGAACACGCCCCACAGCAGGCTGCCGTAGAGCACCAGCACCACCACGCCCACCGCCAGCTGGAGCAGGCTGCGGGTGAAGACGCCGCTGACGATGAGGTAGGCGAGGTAGCCGAACACCAGCCCGGACGCGCCCACCACCACGGTGTCCGGCTCGCCGAACAGCCACACCCCCGCCCCGCTGACCAGCCAGATGATGGCGCTGACCAGCACGAACCGCAGCAGCCCCGCCAGCACCAGCACCGCGAAGCCCAGCACCAGCAGGGGCACGGTGTTGGACTGCAGGTGTCCGAAGTCGGCGTGCAGCAGCGGCGCCCAGAGGATGCCGTCGAGCCCGGTCACCGCGCGCGGCTCGATCCCGTCGTCGGTGAGCTCGTCACCGGTGGCGGAGTTGACCCCCTGGATCACCCACAGCGCGGCGACGAACAGCGCGATCGTCACGGCGGCCGTCTTCCACACGGGCTGCCCGCCCGGGGGGGAGGGTCGGTGCGCCGACGGGATCGCGGGAGGCCTCATGCCCAGAGCTGTCCTTCCAGGGCCGCCTCGGCCTCCTCGAGCGTCCCGGCGTAGGCGCCGGTGGAGAGGTACTTCCAGCCGGCGTCGCAGAGGACGAACGCGATGTCCGCCCGCTCCCCCGCCTTGACGGCCTTGCGCCCGGCGGCCAGCGCCGCGTGCAGGATGGCACCGGTGGAGAACCCGGCGAAGATGCCCTCCTGCTCGATGAGCTCGCGGGTGCGTCGCAGCGCGTCCTTAGGTCCTACCGAGTATCGGGTGGTGAGCACCGACGCGTCGTAGAGCTCGGGGATGAAGCCCTCGTCGATGTTGCGCAGCCCGTACACCAGCTCGCCGTAGCGCGGCTCCGCTGCGATCACCTGGATGCCGGGGACCTTCTCGCGCAGGTAGCGCCCGGCCCCCATCAGGGTTCCGGTGGTGCCCAGCCCGGCCACGAAGTGCGTGATGGTGGGCAGGTCCTCGAGGATCTCCGGACCGGTGCCCCGGTAGTGCGCCAGCGCGTTCGCCGGGTTGCCGTACTGGTAGAGCATCACCCAGTCAGGATGCTCCGCGACGATCTCCTTGGCCATGGCGACGGCCTGGTTGGACCCGCCCGCGGCCGGGGAGGTGATGATCTCCGCGCCGTACATGGTGAGCAGCTGCCGGCGCTCGATGGAGGTGTTCTCCGGCATCACGCAGATCAGGTGGTAGCCCTTGAGCCGCGCGGCCATGGCCAGCGAGATGCCGGTGTTGCCGCTGGTGGGCTCCAGGATGGTGCACCCGGGGGTGAGCACCCCGTCGCGCTCGGCCTGCTCGATCATGGCCAGCGCCGGACGGTCCTTGACCGAGCCCGTGGGGTTGCGGTCCTCCATCTTGACCCACAGCCGCACCGGGTTCTCGCCCTCCCACTGCGGGGAGAGCGAGGGCAGGCCGACCAGCGGGGTGTGGCCCAGGGAGTCGAGCAGGCTGTCGTAGCGGGCCATCTCTAGCGTGCGCCGCCAGCGACCGCGGGGAGGATGGTGACGTCGTCACCCTCGCCGATGGGGGTGGCCATGCCGCCGGAGAAGCGGACGTCCTCGTCGTTGACGTAGACGTTGACGAAGCGGTGGAGCTTGTCCCCGTTGACCAGGCGCTCCTTGATGCCGTTGTGCTTGGCCTCGAGGTCGTCGATCAGCTCGGCCAACGTGGCGCCCGAGGCCTCGACGCTCTTCTGGCCGTCGGTGTGGGTGCGCAGGATGGTCGGGACGGAAACGGTCACTGCCATGGGAGAGCTCCTGAGTTCGTGAGTGGTCCTTCGTGCGGGCAACGTCTGCAGGGGCGCCGGGGATTCCCGGCGCACGTCACTGCTGGTCGGGGACGTCGTCCGGACCGGAGTGCGCGAACCGGTAGCTCTCCACCACCTCGACGGGCTCCTCGGTGACCACGCCGTCGACGATGCGGTAGCTGCGCAGCTCCTCGGTGTCGGGCTCGCGGGTGGAGACCAGCACGTAGTGCGCGTCCGGCTCGGCAGCCAGGTTGATGTCGGTGCGGCTGGGGTAGGCCTCGGTGGCGGTGTGCGAGTGGTAGACCACCACCGGCACCTCGTCGTTGCGGTCCATCTCGCGCCACACCCGCAGCTGCTCGCCGGAGTCGAAGCGGTAGAACGTCGGTGAGCGCTCGGCGTTGATCATGGCCACGTGTCGCTCGGGACGGTCGGAACCCTCCGGCCCCACGAGGATCCCGCAGGCCTCGTCAGGGTGGTCGGCGCGCGCGTGGGCGATCATCGCCTCGACGAGGTCTGCCCGGATTGTCAGCACGCAACCCATCCTAGGCGACGCCGGTGCAGTGCCGACCGGGCCCGACGGGCCAGCCAGGCTCAGCTCATCAGCGACTGCACCAGGGAGTCCTGCACGAAGGTGAGCCAGTGGTACACGCCGAGGTGACCCGCGCGGGGGTCGTCCTCGGGCACCTCGTCCGGGGTGTCCGGGCCGATGTCGAGCATGGTGCCGAGGGTGAGCCGGACGTCGTTGATGGTGGCCAGCCAGGCGTCGGCCTGCGTGGTGTTCAGCGTGACCCGCCCGCCCCGCGGCGGGCAGGAGTCCAGCAGCACCTGGGCCGCCGCGCACTTGGCGTCGATGATCTCCGGCTCGTGCAGGCTGCGCAGCGCACCGGCGGCGTCGGCGCCCTGCTCCCGGTCGGCACCGTCCTGGGTGTAGGCCGGGTCGTCGAGGCGGTGGAAGTCCGGCAGCAGGCGCAGCAGGCTGTCGTCCTGGGGGCGGTCGCTGTGGCCGGTGCGCAAACCGGTCATCCGGGAGAGCTCGTCGGTGGGGGCGTCGTCGGCGCGGGCGCGCAGCATCTCCACCACCGAGGACACCAGCCCGCGGAGCACCGCTGCCTCCTGGGGGTCGAGCTCGGTGCGCACCCGAGCTCCCCCGAACGTGCTCCTGCGTGACCAGTGCTGCATGAGATGTGTCCCGGTGGGTTGGCTGACCACCCGCGCCGTGCTGCGGTGTCGGTCAGGACGGTGAATGTGCTGTGCCGTGGCGGCGAGCTGCGTGCGAGCTGGGGCGGGCTCAGCCGTCCCGCTGGAGGGTGGCCCACAGGCCCGCGGCGTGCAGCTTGCTCACGTCGCCCTCCATCTTCTCCTTGGTGCCCGAGGAGACCACCGCCCTGCCCTCGGAGTGCACCTGCATCATCAGCTCGGTGGCCTTGTCCTTGGAGTAGCCGAAGAGCTTCTGGAAGATGTAGGTGACGTAGTGCATGAGGTTCACGGGGTCGTCCCACACCACCGTCACCCACGGTCGGTCCTCACCCCGCGCCTCGTCGGTTACCGAGTCGGGGTCGACCTGAGGTTCCAGCTCAGTGGGTGCAGCCATGGACTCCACCTTACGACCGAAACGGACGAACTCCCACGTCCCGGTCTCGGTGGGAGCCTCGTACAGTGACCAGACGTGACGGCTTACACAAGCACCGCCCTGCTCACCGACCACTACGAGCTCACCATGCTCAGTGCCGCCCTCCAGGACGGCACCGGTGATCGGCACTGCACCTTCGAGCTGTTCGCGCGCTCGCTGCCCGCCGGGCGGCGCTACGGCGTGGTCGCCGGCACGGGCCGGTTCCTCGAGCTGCTGGCCGACTTCCAGGTGGGCGAGCGGGAGCTGGCCGCGCTGGCCGGGGTGGTGGACACGCGCACGCTGGAGTGGCTGTCCGAGTACCGCTTCCGCGGGGACATCGACGGCTACCCGGAGGGCGAGCTGTACTTCCCCGGCTCGCCCGTCCTCTCGGTGCACGGCACGTTCGCCGAGTGCGTGGTGCTGGAGACCCTGGCCCTGTCGGTGCTCAACCACGACTCCGCGGTGGCCTCCGCCGCCGCCCGGATGGTCAGCGCCGCCCGGGGCCGCACGCTCATCGAGATGGGCTCGCGGCGCACCCACGAGCGGGCCGCGGTGGCCAGCGCCCGCGCCGCCTACCTCGCCGGGTTCACCTCCACCTCCAACCTGGAGGCCGGACGTCACTACGGGGTGCCCACCTCCGGCACCAGCGCGCACGCCTTCACGCTGCTGCACACCACCGAGCACGGCACCGACGAGGCCGCCGCCTTCCGCGCCCAGGTGGACGCCCTCGGGGTGGGCACCACGCTGCTGGTGGACACCTACGACATCCACAACGGCATCGCCACCGCCATCGAGGTGGCCGGGCCCGAGCTGGGCGCGGTGCGCATCGACTCCGGCGACCTCGGCGTGATGGCCGCGCAGGCGCGGGCCCAGCTGGACTCCCTGGGCGCCACCAAGACCCGGGTGGTGCTCTCCGGCGACCTGGACGAGTACGCCATCGCGGGGCTGCGCGCGGAGCCGGTGGACGCCTACGGCGTGGGCACCTCGCTGGTCACCGGCTCCGGAGCCCCCACCGCGGGGATGGTGTTCAAGCTGGTCGCCGTGGACGGTGTCCCGGTGGCCAAGCGCAGCAGCAACAAGGCCTCTCGCGGCGGGGCCAAGTCAGCGGTGCGCCGGGCGCGGGCGACCGGCACCGTGGTGGAGGAGGTCGTGCACGGGGTCGAGCACGCCCCCGAGCTGGGCCCCGACGACCGCGTCGTTCCCGTCCCGCTGGTGCGCAAGGGTGAGCCGGTGGAGGGCCTGCCCACGCTGGAGCAGTCCCGCAAGCACCTGGCCGCCGGGCTGGTCAGCCTGCCGTGGGAGGGCCTCAAGCTGTCCAAGGGCGAGCCGGCCATCCCCACCACCTACCTCTGAGCCCACCGACCCTCTGAACCCACCGACCCTCTGGGCCCACCGACCCGCTGAGTCCACCGACGCGCCACCGTGGGCGGGGCCACCCCGCCCACGGCGGTAGCGTCTGCACCCGTGCCCGACTCCCCTGCTCCTGACTCCGCACGCTTGCCCGCGGTCCCCGAGCTGCTCGCCAGCGCGGTGCAGGCTCTCGGCGGCGCGGAGCGCACCGGGCAGCTGAGCATGGCCTCCGCCGTGGCGCACGCGCTGGAGGGCGGCCAGCACCTGGCGGTGCAGGCCGGCACCGGCACCGGCAAGTCGCTGGCCTACCTGGTGCCCGCGATCCGGCACGCCGTCAGCTCGGGCAAGACGGTGGTCGTCTCCACCGCCACCATCGCCCTGCAGCGCCAGCTGGTGGACCGCGACCTGCCGCGCCTGGCCAAGGCGCTCAAGCCCGAGCTGGGCCAGGCCCCGCAGTTCGCCATCCTCAAGGGCCGGCGCAACTACCTGTGCCTGCACCGCCTCGACGCCGGCGCCCCCGAGGACCCCGACGAGGCACTGTTCGACGCCTTCGCCGTCTCCAAGATGGGCCGGGAGGTGCAGCGCCTGCACGCCTGGGCGGAGAAGACCGAGACCGGTGACCGCGACGAGATCGTGCCCGGGGTGAGCGAGCAGGCCTGGCGGCAGGTCAGCGTCTCCGCCCGGGAGTGCCTCGGCGTCGCCCGCTGTCCGGTGGGCAGCGACTGCTTCGCCGAGCAGGCGCGCGCAGCCGCCGCCAAGGTGGACGTGGTGGTGACCAACCACGCGCTGCTGGCCATCGACGCCATCACCGGCATCCCGGTGCTGCCCGAGCACGACGCGGTGGTGATCGACGAGGCCCACGAGCTGGTGGACCGGGTGACCGCGGTGGCCACCGCCGAGCTGCACGGGGCCGCCATCAGCGCCGCGGCCCGGCGCTGCGCCAAGATGATCGACGACCGCGACGTGGATCGGCTGGAGGCCTCGGCCGAGGGCTTCACCATGGCGCTGGAGGACGTGGGCCCCGGCCGCTGGGAGCGGAGCCTGCCCGACCAGGCTGCCACCGCGCTGGCCGCCGTCCGCGACGCCGCCTGGGCGTGCCGCACCGCCATCGGCCCGGTCAAGCCGGGGATGAGCGCCGCCGACCCCGAGGCGGCCGCCGCCCGCACCGCCGCGCTGGCCCTGATCGACGAGGTGCACGACACCGCGGTGCGCGTGCTGGTGGCCTTCGACCAGCCCGACCCCGCCAAGCGGCACGACGTGGTGTGGCTGGCCGCGGAGGAGCGCCGCGGGCTGGTGCTCAAGGTGGCGCCGCTGTCGGTGGGCGGGCTGCTGCGCAAGAACCTCTTCGACGACTCCACCGTGGTGCTCACCTCCGCCACCCTGGCGCTGGGCGGCTCCTTCGACAACCTGGCCCGGCAGTGGGGGCTGCCCGCGGAGAACGCCGCCCGCAGCGACACCGGTACCGCCAGCGCCAAGGAGGCGCCCTCGGAAGGAGCGGCGAGCAGCACCCGCTGGTCATCGCTGGACGTGGGCTCACCCTTCGCCCACGCCACCTCGGGCATCCTCTACGTGGCCAAGCACCTGCCCGCACCCGGCCGGGACGGACTGGTGGAGGCCTACCTCACCGAGATCGAGGAGCTGGTCTCCGCCGCCGGTGGGCGCACCCTGGGCCTGTTCTCCTCCATGCGCGCGGCCAAGGCGGCGGCGGAGGCCATGCGCGAGCGCCTGGACACCCCGGTGCTGTGCCAGGGCGAGGACTCCACCGGCCAGCTCATCACCAAGTTCGCCGCCGACGAGGCCACCTCGCTGTTCGGCACGCTGTCGCTGTGGCAGGGCGTGGACGTGCCGGGCCGGTCGCTGTCGCTGGTGATCCTGGACCGCATCCCCTTCCCCCGCCCTGACGACCCGCTGCTGGTCGCCCGCCAGCGCGCCGTGGAGTCCACCGGGGGCAACGGCTTCCTCACCGTGGCCGCCAACCACGCGGCGCTGCTGCTGGCCCAGGGCGTGGGCCGGCTGCTGCGCAGCGTGGACGACCGCGGGGTGGTGGCCGTGCTCGACCCGCGCCTGGTCACCGCCCGCTACGGCGGCTACCTGCGGGCGTCGCTGCCGCCGTTCTGGCAGACCACCGACCCCGCCGTGGTCCGCTCCGCGCTGCGTCGGCTGGTGGACAACCCCGAGGCCTAGGCCCGGTGCGGGCCCGCGCGGTCCGCTCAGCCGGTGGTCACTGGCCGCCGAGGGGCACGCGCCGCAGCACCCCGTCGATGGCGTCCGCGGCCTCCACCTCGGCCCGGGTGATGCCCAGCACGAACAGCACTGCGTCCAGGTAGGGGTAGGACAGCGCGGTGTCGGCGACGTCGCGCAGCGCCGGCTTGGCGTTGAAGGCGATGCCCAGCCCCGCGGCAGAGATCATGTCGATGTCGTTGGCGCCGTCGCCCACTGCCACGGTCTGCTCCAGGGGCACGCCGGCCTGCGCGGCGAAGCGCTGCAGCGCCACCGCCTTGGCGGCCCGGTCGATGATCGGCCCGATCACCCGTCCGGTGAGCGTGCCGTCCACGATCTCCAGGGTGTTGGCCGCCACGAAGTCCAGCTCCAGCTCGTGCGCCAGGCCCTCGATCACCTGGGTGAAGCCGCCGGAGA
The DNA here is from genome assembly GCF_058133575.1 of Rhodococcus sp. Z13_19A. Lineage (NCBI taxonomy): Bacteria > Bacillati > Actinomycetota > Actinomycetes > Mycobacteriales > Nocardiaceae > Rhodococcus > Rhodococcus sp. Z13_19A. Next base: position 258,251 of record NZ_JBYUNN010000004.1, on the reverse strand, counting down.
CCACCCCACAGTGGAAGCCCAGCCGGCGCAGCGTGCGGATGGTGGTGCGGGCCCCCGGGGTGAGCTCCAGCTCGTCGGCCACGTCCTGGATCACGCTCGCCGGCAGCCCGGCCAGCGACTGCACCCGCTGGTGCAGCGACTGGGTGAAGTCCAGCTCGCCGCGCATCGCGGCCGCGGTGATCTCGGCGACCTTGTCCTCGGCGCCGGCGCGAGCGGCCAGCATCTCGATGACCTCGCCCTGCACCAGGGTGGAGTCGACGTCGAAGACGATGAGCCGCTGCGCCCGGCGGGCCAGTCCGCCGCGCTGCACCGCGATGTCCACGCCCTCCCCGGCGGCCACCGCGGCCAGCCCGGTGCGCAGCGCGGTGTCCGAGGCGCTCTCCTGGCCCACGGTGCCCGTGGCCTCGCAGCCGTCGCCAGGGGCACTGACCATCAGCTCCAGGCCGGTGACCGGGTAGTCGGCCACTGCGCGGATGGCGTCGATGTTGGCGCCCTGCACCGCCAGCTCCCGGCCGATGGCGGTGAGCGCCCGCGCCTTCACCGGGCTGCCCAGCACCAGCACCGAGTGCGTGGAGGGGCTGCGACCGCCGCCGACCGGTGCCCCGACCTCCACGTCCACGTGCACGCCCACCGTGGGCATCACCTGCTCCACCGACGCCTTGAGCGCGTCGGCGTCCCCGGCGCAGCTGACCAGCACCCCCAGCGTGAGCCGCCCCCGGATGACCACCTGCTCGACGTCCATCACGTCCACGTCGTGCTTGGTCAGCTCCTGGAAGAGCACGGAGGTCACGCCGGGGCGGTCAGGCCCGGTGACGGTGACCAGGACAGTGCTCTCGTGCGTCGGCTGGGCTGGCCCGGTCACGTCGGGGTTCCTCCTGGGTTGGGTTCTCGCCCGGGCCTGGAGGCCCGGGTGCTGTCACGTCTTCTCACAGTGCCACGGGACGGCGATGAGCCCCGACCCACTGCAGGTCGAGGCTCATCGCTGGAGTGCTGCGGAGCTGAGTGCTACCGGTCTAGCGCGACCGGGGGTCGCCGCCGTTGGTGGAGTCCGGCTCCACCACGTTGCTGACCTTCTCCGACGGGGCGCCGTGGTTCGCGGCGGCCTTGCCGGTGTGCGCCTCGGCGCGCATGCGCTCCGCCATGTGCGGGTAGTGCAGCTCGAAGGCAGGACGCTCCGACCGGATGCGCGGCAGCACGGTGAAGTTGTGCCGCGGCGGCGGGCAGCTGGTGGCCCACTCCAGGGAGTTGCCGTAGCCCCACGGGTCGTCGACCAGGACCGGCTTGCCGTAGCGGTAGCTGACGAAGACGTTCCACAGGAACGGCAGCGTCGAGGCGCCGAGGACGAACGCACCGATGGTGGACACCGTGTTCAGCGTGGTGAACCCGTCGGAGGGCAGGTAGTCGGCGTAGCGACGGGGCATGCCCTCGTTGCCGAGCCAGTGCTGCACCAGGAACGTCAGGTGGAAGCCGATGAACGTGGTCCAGAAGTGGAACTTGCCCAGCTTCTCGTCCAGCATCCGGCCGGTCATCTTGGGGAACCAGAAGTAGATGCCGGCGTAGGTCGCGAACACGATGGTGCCGAAGAGCACGTAGTGGAAGTGCGCCACCACGAAGTAGGTGTCCGACACGTGGAAGTCGATCGGCGGGCTGGCCAGCAGCACACCGGTGAGCCCACCGAAGAGGAACGTGATCAGGAAGCCCAGGGAGAACAGCATGGGCGTCTCGAAGGTGAGCTGGCCCTTCCACAGGGTGCCGATCCAGTTGAAGAACTTCACGCCGGTGGGGATGGCGATGAGGAACGTCATGAAGGAGAAGAACGGCAGCAGCACCGCACCGGTGGCGTACATGTGGTGCGCCCAGACGGCGACCGACAGCGCGGCGATGGCCAGCGTGGCGAAGACCAGGCCCTTGTAGCCGAAGAGCGGCTTGCGGGAGAACACCGGGAAGATCTCGCTGACGATGCCGAAGAACGGCAGCGCGATGATGTAGACCTCGGGGTGGCCGAAGAACCAGAACAGGTGCTGCCACAGGATGACGCCGCCGTTGGCGGGGTCGAAGATGTGCGAGCCCAGGTGGCGGTCGGCAGCGAGGCCGAAGAATGCCGCGGTGAGGATCGGGAAGGCCAGCAGGATCAGCAGGCCGGTGATGAGGATGTTCCAGGTGAAGATCGGCATCCGGAACATCGTCATGCCGGGGGCGCGCAGGCAGACGACGGTGGTGATCATGTTGACCGCACCGAGGATGGTGCCCAGGCCGGCGATGGCCAGGCCCATGATCCACAGGTCGGCGCCGGCGCCCGGGGAGTAGACGCTGCTGGACAGCGGGGTGTAGGCGAACCAGCCGAAGTCAGCGGCACCACCGGGGGTGATGAAGCCGGAGATGGTGATGGTCCCGCCGAACAGGAACAGCCAGTAGGAGAAGGCGTTCAGCCGGGGGAACGCCACGTCCGGCGCGCCGATCTGCAGCGGCAGGATGTAGTTCGCGAAGGCGAACACGATCGGCGTCGCGTACAGCAGCAGCATGATCGTGCCGTGCATGGTGAACAGCTGGTTGTACTGCTCGTTCGAGAGGAACTGCAGCCCAGGAACGGCCAGCTCGGTCCGCATGAGCAGTGCCATCAGGCCACCGACGATGAAGAAGACGAACGCGGTGACCATGTACATCAACCCGAGGGTCTTCGGGTCGGTCGTCTTGAGCATGTTGACGATGAAGTTGCCCTTTTTCACCTCCCGGGCCGGGTACGGCCTGGTGGCGACGGGCTGGGGCGCTAGGGCCGTCACTGATCCTCCTGACTGCGCGTCCGACCGGGGTGAACCCGGGGGACCCGTGCTGCCTCACGAACCGCTTGGCTCGCGCATCCTGCACCGCGACCCACCCCGACGAGTCGGAGGAAAAGCGGCAGAGCAGATCGTAGCCGGAGGCAAGTGCCGCACAGCCGCCGCCCCGCCGCTAGTCGCCCGAACGCACGCGAGGCCCAGATCCTGTTCGGATCTGGGCCTCGCGTGCGTTCACGGGTGGAGCTGAGGGGACTCGAACCCCTGACCCCCACACTGCCAGTGTGGTGCGCTACCAGCTGCGCCACAGCCCCGTGCTGCGAGACAGAAAGTTACACGACGTGGGTACCAGAACTGAAATCGGGGGTACCCCTCTGGGCGAAACCGCTGGTCAGCCGAGCTGGGACACCCAGCTGGTGTTGCGGAAGTCCACCGACTTGCCGTCCCGGAGCACCGTCGGCGTCGCGACCGCGCCCACCGCGGCCGCCAGCTCGGCCTCCCCGGCCTGCGAGGCGGCCTGCGCGTCGGCGATGCGTGCCCCGCTGGTGATGCACGGGCCCGCCTCGGCCGGCGCACCCACCTGGGTGGCCAGCTCCGCGAGCTGGTCGTTGCTCAGGTCTGTGCCGGCCCGCTCGGCCGGCTGGTTCTCGGTGTCGAAGAGGGTGGCGTGGTAGGCCGGGTAGGCCCGCCCCTCCCCCGTGGTGGCCACGCACAGGGCCGCCGCAGCCGCCCTGGTGGAGTAGTCCTTGCTGGCCGAGGCGTCGTTGAGGAAGTCCAGCGAGTGGTAGCGCACGGCGATCTTGCCCTCGTCCGTGGCCTGCGCCAGCTCCTGGCCGTAGATCTTCTCGAACTGGGCGCACACCGGGCAGAGGTAGTCCTCGTAGATGTCGATGGTCACCGGCGCGGTGGCCGACCCCACCCGCACCACGCCCTGGTTCACCTGGACCGGAGAGTTCTGCGCATGGCCGTACCCCTCGTTCCGAGCCTCGTTCTGGTTGCTCTGGTTGACGACCCCACCGATCACCACCACCGCCACGAGAGCGAGCACCACGCCGGCGATGATCGTTGACCGCTTGCTGGTCACCGGGCGCTTGTTCATGCCTTGGCTGCTCACGTGTTCCTCCGGGGCGGTTCGCCGGCGAGCCTGGTGCCGCAGACGTTGCACCCAGGATGCCACTGCTGTCGCCGACGCCACACAGACACCGTTGACATGTTGGCGCACAACAACACTCACGCCAGGTCGGGCCTGGTGACCTCAGCGGGCGCGGGCCAGCGGCCAGGGTGAGCGCGAGCCGGCACCCAGGGCCACCGGGCTCAGCGGGCGGTACACCAGCCACCCCGCCAGCACCATGAAGCCCAGGTCACGGACGATCTCCACGGCGTAGTCCCAGGGTCCGACGTCGCCCACCCCTCCCCCGCCGAAGCAACCGCAGTCGATGGACAGCCCACGAGCCCAGACCGAGGACACCCCGGCGATGAAGCCGACCAGCACCACCAGCGAGACCACCGCCACCGGTCGCACCCCCACGCCGCACAGCAGCAGCAGGCCGAGCCCGATCTCGACGAAGGGCAGCGCGTTGGCGAACGGGGTGACCATCGACTCCGGCAGCAGCTGGTAGGCGCGCACGGCGACCACGGCCTGCAGGGGGTCGGCCGCCTTGATGGCGCCGGAGGCCAGCCACACGGCCGCCAGTCCGAGCCGGGCGAGCAGGCTCACCCAGGGAGTGAGGAACATCCCCGCAGAGTAGACGTTTCCCCCGGTCAGGGTAGCCTCTCCTTCGTCCACAAAGGATCGTCCGGCCGGTATCGTGCACCTGGTGACCACCTCAGCCATCCCCGGGTTCCGGGGCCCGGCCGCCACCGGCGGGCCTGTCGCCAGCTCGGCCCAGGACGGCCCGGGCGAGATCGGTCACACCCACGCCGACGTGTCCGGCGGGTGGCTGCGCGCCGCGGTCTTCGGCGCGATGGACGGGTTGGTGACCAACATCTCCCTGGTCGCCGGCATCGGTGCTGCCGGGGCCGCGCCACGCACCATCGTGCTCACCGGGGTGGCCGGGCTGGTGGCCGGCGCGTTCTCCATGGCGCTGGGCGAGTACACCTCGGTGTCCACCCAGAACGAGCAGGTGGAGGCCGAGGCGCGGGTGGAGCGCCGCGAGCTGCGCGACAACCCCGCGGGCGAGGAGGCCGAGCTGGTCGCCATGTTCACCGAGATGGGCATGAGCACCCCCACCGCCACCAGCGCGGCCCGGGAGGTGCACCACGACCCGGAGCGCGCGGTGCGCACGCACCTCACCCACGAGCTGGGCATCGACCCCGAGGAGAAGCCCTCCCCGATGGTGGCGGCGCTGTCGTCGTTCCTGATGTTCGCCCTGGGCGCGATCGTGCCCCTGCTGCCCTACCTGCTGGGCTTCAGCTCGCTGCTGGCCGGGCTGGCCGTGGGCGCGCTGGGGCTGGTGCTGGCCGGAGCGGTCGCGGCCACGTTCACCGCGCAGAAGTGGTGGCGCGGCGCCGCCCGCCAGCTGGTGTTCGGCGTCGTGGCGGCGGGCGCCACCTACCTGGTGGGCACCCTCATCGGGGTGGGCCCGGTCGGCTGACCTGGGCCTTGCCCTGCCCCTTGCCCTGACCCGGAGCCGCTGCCCGGCCGGGCAGCGTCTCCGGGGCCCGTGCCCACACCAGTGCGGCCACCAGGGCGATGGCCCCGGTCACCCCGAAGGCCGCCGAGTAGGACACGTGCTCGGCCAGCAGGCCCGCCCCCACCGGGCCGGCGATGGCGCCCACGTCCGAGGCCATCTGGAAGCCGGCGAACACCGGCCCGCCCTTGCTCTCCGAGCCCACCACGTCGGCCACCGCGGCCTGCTGCGGCGGGTTCATCAGCCCCGACCCGACACCCGCCAGCGCCGTGGCCACCAGGAAGGACACCGGCCCGCCGGTGAAGCCGAGCCAGATGGTGGCGCTGCCGGTGATCACCAGCCCGGTCAGGGTCAACCCGCGCCGCCCCCACACGTCCGACATGCGGCCGGCGGGCAGCAGCACCGCGGCGTTGCCCACGGCGAACACCGACAGCGCCACTCCGGACAGCGTGGCGCCCTGGTCCAGCGCCTCGGTGACGAACAGCGGGATCAGCGCCACCCGCACGCCGATCACGCCCCAGCCGTTGGCGAAGCTCGACGCCAGCGACGCCCGGTAGGCGCCGTTGCCGAGCGCCGCGCGCAGGGTCATCACCGGCCGGTTGTCGGTGCTGTCGCGGGGGGTCAGCGTGGACCCTCGCAGCTGGGTGTACACCACGGCGGCGGCCACCAGCAGGGAGACCATGTAGATCACGAACGGCACCCGCAGGCCGAAGCGCAGCAGCGCCCCGCCCACCAGCGGCCCGCCGATGCTGCCCAGCAGGAAGCTGGTGGCGTAGAGCCCGGTGACCCGGCCGCGCACCTCCGGCGGGGAGATCCGCACCAGCAGGCCCACCGCGGACACGGTGAACATGGTCGAGCCGATGCCCCCGAGCCCGCGGAAGACCAGCAGCTGCCAGTAGGTCTGGGCGATGGCGCAGGCACCGGTGGACAGCGCCACGATGAGCAGGCCGGTGAGGTAAACCGGCTGCTCCCCCAGCCGCTGCACCAGCCGGCCGCTGGCGGGGGCGAACACCAGCCGCATGAACGCGAACGCGCTGATCACCACCGACGCCGCGGTGACCCCCACGTCGAAGGAGCGGGCGAACTCCGGCAGCGCGGGGGCCACCAGTCCGAAGCCCACGGCGATGACGAAGGCCGCGGCGACCAGCACCCAGATCTCCCGCGGCAGCGGTGCGCGCACAGAGCTCCGGGCGCTCGAGGTGGTGGCGGGGTGGTCGGCGGGATCGGGGAGCGGGTCGCTCAAGCCAGGACCTCGGTGACCATCTCCTGGGCGGCCGCCTGCACCTGGCGCAGGTGGTCAGCCCCCAGGAACGACTCGGCGTAGATCTTGTAGACGTCCTCGGTGCCCGACGGCCGGGCGGCGAACCAGGCGTTCTCGGTACACACCTTGAGGCCGCCCACGGGTGCGTCGTTGCCGGGGGCCCGAGTGAGCTTGGCGGTGATCGGCTCGCCGGCGAGGGTGTCGGCGGTGACCTGGTCGGCGGAGAGCTTGGCCAGGCGGGCCTTCTCCTCGCGGGTGGCCGGGGCGTCGACGCGGGCGTACACCGGGTCGCCGTGCTGCTCGGTCAGCTCGGCGTAGCGCTGCGAGGGGGTCTGGCCGGTGGTGGCGGTGATCTCCGCGGCCAGCAGGTCCAGGATCAGCCCGTCCTTGTCGGTGGTCCACGGGCTGCCGTCGTGGCGCAGGAAGGACGCACCGGCGCTCTCCTCGCCGCCGAAGCCGATGGAGCCGTCCAGCAGGCCCGGCACGAACCACTTGAAGCCGACGGGCACCTCGAGCAGGTCGCGGTGAGCGGCGGCCACGACGCGGTCGATCATCGAGCTGCTCACCAGCGTCTTGCCGATGGCGGTGTTCGCGGGCCACTGCGGGCGGTTGGTCACCAGGTAGCTGATGGCCACGGCGAGGTAGTGGTTGGGGTTCATCAGGCCGGCGTCGGGGGTGACGATGCCGTGCCGGTCGGCGTCGGCGTCGTTGCCGGTGGCCAGGTCGAAGTCGCCGCGCTTGCCCACCAGGGAAGCCATGGCGTTGGGCGAGGAGCAGTCCATCCGGATCTTGCCGTCGGTGTCCAGCGTCATGAAGTACCAGGTGGGGTCCACCACCGGGTTCACCACGGTGAGGTCGAGCTTGTGCCGCTCGGCGATCTCGCCCCAGTAGGCCACGCTGGCGCCGCCGAGCGGGTCGGCGCCGATGCGCAGGCCGACCTCGCGGATCACCTCGAGGTTGACCACCGAGGGCAGGTCGTCGACGTAGGTGCCCAGGTAGTCGTAGCGCTCCACCTGGCGCAGCGCCTCGCTGAGCGGGCGGCGCCGCACGTCGGCCAGGCCGCCGCGGAGGATCTCGTTGGCGCGGTCGGCGATCCAGCCGGTGGCCTCCGACCCGGCCGGGCCGCCGTCCGGCGGGTTGTACTTGAAGCCGCCGTCGCGGGGTGGGTTGTGCGAGGGGGTGACCACGATGCCGTCCGCCCGCCGGGTGGCGCTGGCGTTGTGCCGCAGGATGGCGTGGCTGACCGCCGGCGTGGGGGTGTAGCCGTCGCGGCTGTCGATGGCCACCGTGACGTCGTTGGCCACCAGCACCTCCAGCGCGGTGCCCCAGGCCGGCTCGGACAGCGCGTGCGGGTCGCGGCCGATGAACAGCGGCCCGGTGGTGCCCTGGCTGGCGCGGTACTCGCAGATGGCCTGGGTGGTGGCCAGGATGTGCGCCTCGTTGAACGCGCCGTCCAGGGAGGAGCCGCGGTGTCCGGAGGTGCCGAAGACCACCTGCTGCGCCGGGTCGTCCACGTCCGGGGTGATGGACGTGTACGCCGACACCACCTCGGCGACGTCGATCAGGTCGGAGGGCTGCGCCGGCTGGCCGGCACGCTCGTGCGCCACGGGTACTCCTCGGGTCTCACGGGTTCGGAGGTCACAGGTCGGGGTGGTGCGCTGCGGGGCAGGCGCACCGGGGTCAGCGCTTCAGGTCGCCACGGGCAGGCCCGCGTGCCGTCCATCCTCTCCCCCTCCCCCGACGGGCGCACACCCCGCCCGGTCGCAGTGGCCGCCAACGACGGCCGGGGCAGGCAGTGCAGCCGCGAGCACGTTGGCTTGGCAGCGGTTGCAGACCACCGTGGCGGTGGTGGGGACGTCTGCAAGTACGCCCTAGTCGTGCACCCACTCGTAGCCGGCCAGGGCCAGCAGCAGACCCACCACCACGCTCACCGCGACGTAGATGAGCGCGGTGCCCTGGTCGCCCTTCTCGTTCAGGCTGACCGCCTCGTGGCTGAACGTGGAGTACGTGGTGTACGCCCCGCAGAAGCCGGTGCCGACCAGGGCGAACCACTCCGCCGACAGGTCCGCCCCGGTGAACATGCCCAGCAGGAAGCAGCCGGTCATGTTCACCACGAACGTGCCCGCCGGGAACGCGGTGCTGCCGGCCCACGGCTTGGTCCACCTGCCCACGAGGTACCGGGTGGGCGCCCCGATCGCGCCACCGATGGCCACCAGCAGCCACACCATCACCGGGCTCCGATCGATCGGGTGAGCTGCACGCCCAGCCAGGCGGCCGCCAGTGCTCCCACCAGGGTCACCACCGCATAGATGGTGGCCACCCCGCTGCTGTCTCGCGTCACCGCATCAACGGCATAGGTGGAAAAGGTGGTGAACCCACCCATCAGCCCCGTTCCGAGAAAGGGATACAACAATGGGTGACCGCTGCGCTTCTCGGTCACCGCCACCACGATCACCCCGAGCAGGAATGACCCGAGCACGTTCTCCACCAGCGTCGACCAGGGAAATCCCCCGGGATCGGTGGCCCACCCGCGGTCCAGCCCGTGTCGGGCCAGCGCCCCGAGCGCGCCCCCCAGCGCGATGGCCACCAGCACGTGGAGCGTCTTCTGCCGCGTGCGATTTGGGGGATGAAGGTCCTCGTCGGTGTGCTTGCCCGCCATGGCACGACCCCAATCTTTGCGACTCTGAGCCCATCTTCCTTGGGCTGGACCCTTGCCCCGGTACTACCTGCACGGGCAACCTAGGACCTCAGCCGAAGCAACGACGCTCCGCGCTGAGTGAGGAGCTAGCTATGGTGCACGACACCACCACGGTAGGCGCGATCTTGCCCCCCGGCATCCCTGCTGACCTGCAGTTCCCGCTCACCGACGTGGGTGCGGTGCTGCGTGGTTCCGCCATTCGTTTCGCCGACCGGACTGCCTTTCACCACGACGGCGCTGAGCTGACCTACACCCAGCTGCTGGAGCGCGCCGCCCAGGTGGCCAACGGGCTACGGGCCCAGGGCGTGCAACCCGGCGACGTGGTGGCCGTGCACATGCCCAACTGCCTGGACTACCCGCCGATCTACTTCGGCATCCTGCTGGCCGGTGCGGTGTTCACCCCGGCCAACCCGCTGCTGCCGCCCGGCGACCTCGCCTTCCAGCTGTCCGACAGCGGTGCCGTCGCGGTGGTCACCTGGAGCATCGCCGCTCCGGCGATCGGGGCCATCCGCGACCAGATCCCCGCCCGCACCATCATCACCGTGGACGCCGAGCTGCCCGACGCGGTGCCGCTGGAGCAGCTGCTGGCGGGCCAGTCCACCACGCCGCCGGAGCTGGACGTCGACCCCGCCACCGCGCTGGCGCACCTGGCCTACACCGGCGGCACCACCGGACGCTCCAAGGGCGTGGAGCTCACCCACCGGCACGTGGTGACCAACGCGCTGCAGGCGGCGTGCTGGGGCAGCGGCTCGGTGCCGGTGCTCACCGACGACGGTGACCTGCTGCTGGACCAGGTCGGCTCCGAGCAGGAGTGGCCCACCCGCCACGGCACCGCGATCACCGTGAACCTCACCCCGTGGTTCCACGCCATGGGCGTCATCGGCTACCTCAGCGTGCCGCTGCTGACGGGCAGCACGGTGGTGATCCACCAGCGCTTCGACCCCGGGCACTTCCTGGCCGACCTGGAGAAGTTCCGCGCCACCATGATCGGCGGCGCTCCCCCGGTGTTCGTGGCGCTGCTGCGTCACCCGGACTTCCTCACCCGCGACCTGTCGGCGGTCAAGGGCATCACCTCCGGTGCTGCGCCGCTGCCGGTGTCGGTGCTGGAGGCGCTCAAGCAGCGCTTCCCCGACGCGGTGGTCACCGAGGCCTACGGGCTCACCGAGGTGACGATGATGGCCACCAGCAACCCGTCGTGGCGCTCGGGCACCCGCAAGGTGGGCACCGTGGGGGTGCCGGTGTTCCAGACCCAGGTGCGCCTGGTGGACGTGGACGGCTCGAGCGTCGCCGACGGCGAGAGCGGCGAGGTGTGCATCCGCGGCCCGCAGGTGATGCAGGGCTACCACCACCGCCCGGAGGCCACCGAGGAGGTGCTGGCCGACGGCTGGCTGCGCACCGGCGACGTCGGCACCCTCGACGAGCAGGGCTACCTGTCCATCGTCGACCGCGCCAAGGACATGCTGCTCTACAAGGGCTACAACGTGTTCCCGCGCGAGCTGGAGGAGATCCTGCACGCCCACCCTGCGGTGGCCGGGGCCGCGGTGGTCGGCCGGCCCGACCAGGAGGCCGGCGAGCTGCCGGTGGCCTTCGTGGTGCTCGTGGAGGGCTCCGACGTCACCGCCGAGGCGTTGCAGGAGCACGTGAACGCGCTGGTGGTGCCGTACAAGAAGCTGCGCGAGGTGCACCTGGTGGACGCCATCCCGGTGTCGGCGGCAGGCAAGGTGCTGCGCCGGGAGCTGCGGGCGGGGCTGATCGCCGAGACGGGCATCGTCGAGTGAGCGTGCTGGTCAAGCAGGACGGCCCCACCACTCGGATCACCCTGGACCGCCCGCAGCGGCGCAACGCCCTGGCCGAGGACGTGCTGCGCGAGCTGCTCGCCGCGCTGGAGGAGACCGCCGCCACCCCGGCCACCGGCATCGTGCTGGCGGCGGAGGGTCCGGTGTTCTCCGCCGGGCACGACTTCAGCGACGTGCACGGCCGCGACCACGCCGGGGTGCGGGAGCTGTTGCAGCTGTGCACGGCGGTGATGCGAGCCATCGGCAGCGCACCGCAGGTGGTGATCGCCCGGGTGCAGGGCCTGGCCACCGCGGCGGGCTGCCAGCTGGTGGCCAGCTGCGACCTGGCGGTGGCCGCGGAGTCGGCGGGCTTCGCGCTGCCGGGCGGGCAGGCCGGGTGGTTCTGCCACACCCCCGCGGTGCCGGTGGCCCGCTCCATCAGCCGCAAGCACCTGATGGAGCTGGCGCTCACCGGCGACGTCATCGACGCCACCACCGCCGCGCAGTGGGGGCTGGTCAACTACGCGGTGCCCGACGCCGAGCTGGACGCCGCGGTGGACGCGCTGCTGGCCCGGGCCACCCGGGGCAGCAGGGCGTCCAAGGCGCTGGGCAAGCAGACCCTGCGCGCCCAGCTGGACCGGCCCACCGACGACGCCTACGCCCTGGCCATCGAGGTGATGGCCGCGGCCTCGCAGACCCCGGACGCGGTGGAGGGCCGGGCGGCGTTCCTGGAGAAGCGCCGGCCCACCTGGCAGGGCTAGCTCAGCCCGCCGCGATGGTGGCGGTGTCGATGACGAAGCGGTAGCGCACGTCGGAGTCCACGACGCGGTCGTAGGCCTCGTCCACCTGGTCGGCGCTGATCGTCTCGATGACGGCGCCGATGCCGTGCTCGGCGCAGAAGTCGAGCATCTCCTGCGTCTGCGGGATGCCACCGATGTTCGACCCGGCCAGGGTGCGGCCCTCGCCCACCAGTCCGCCGGGTGTGACCTGGTAGGGGTTGGAGGGCAGACCCACGTTCACCAGCGCACCCAACGGGCGCAGCAGCGCCACGTAGCGGTCCATCTCCAGGTCGGCGCTGACGGTGTTGATGATCAGGTCGAAGCTGTTGCGCAGGCTCTTCAGCGTGTCGGCGTCGGAGGTGGCGTAGTAGTGGTCGGCGCCCAGCTCCGCGCCCTGCTCCTGCTTGGCCATCGTGCGGGAGAGCACGGAGACCTCGGCGCCGAGCTTGTCGGCGATCTGCACGGCCATGTGGCCCAGCCCGCCCATGCCGATGACGGCGACCTTCTTGCCCGGCCCTGCTCCCCAGCGCTTGAGCGGGCTGTAGGTGGTGATGCCGGCGCACAGCAGCGGCGCGGCCACGTCGAGACCGAGGCCGTCCGGGATGCGCAGCACGAACCGGTCGGAGACCACGACCTCCTGGCTGTAGCCACCCAGGGTGGGCTCGCCGTCGTAGCCGAGACCGTTGTAGGTCATCACCGCACCCTTGTCGCAGTACTGCTCCTCGCCGCTGCGGCAGAAGTCGCACTCCCCGCAGGAGTCCACCATGCAGCCCACCCCGACGCGGTCCCCCACCTGGTAGGCGGTGACGCCGGAGCCCACCTCGGACACCACGCCCGCGATCTCGTGGCCGGGAACCATTGGGAAGATCGCCGTGCCCCACTCCTCGCGCACCTGGTGGATGTCGCTGTGGCAGATGCCGGCGAACTTGACGTCGATGCGGACGTCGTCGTCCCGCAGCGCGCGGCGCTCGATGGTGGTCGGCTTGAGCGGCGCTCCGGCCGAGTCGGCAGCGAGGGCGGCGGTGCTCGTCATGGTTCTCCTGTGCGTAGGCGGTGTTACTCCCGAGTACAGGTCGCCAGAGCCGCGGGCTATTCCGCGGATCACACGACGTGCGTCACAACGCCTGCACCGTCAGCGCCGTCTGCAGGCGCGCAGCACCACGTCGTGGGTGTGCGGCGAGATCTCGGCGGGCTCCCCGGTGCGCGGGCGGGTCTCGTCCACCAGCACCTCCCAGTCGTCGTCCAGCAGCGCCGCCACGTCCGGCGGCTGCACGTAGTCGGCGGGGTCGAAGTCCTGGGAGTGGGCGTGGGCGTGGGCGTGCGCCAGGTCACCGAAGGCGTGCCCCACCACCAGCAGGGTGCCGCCCGGGGCCACGGCGGCCAGCAGCGCGCGCTCGGTGGCGTGGTCAGCGCCGTGCTGCAGCGCCGGGTAGTGCAGCGACACCAGGTCGTAGCTGCCCAGCGGCTCGGTGGTGACGTCGACCTTGCGCCAGTCCACCTCCACCCCTGCCCCGGCAGCCGCCGCCCGGCCTCGGTCCAGCGCCACCTGCGAGACGTCCACGGCGGTCACCTGCCAGCCCCGCTGGGCCAGCCAGATCGCGTCGCCGCCCTCTCCGCAGCCCACGTCCAGGGCCCGTCCCGGCTGGTGCCCGGTCAGCTCGTCCACCAGCACGCCGTTGGGTCCGCCGCTCCAGATCTGCTCGGCGTAGCGGTGGTCCCACTCCACGTCAGCCGGCAGCGCCGCCACCGCCGCGGTGGTGTCCTCGGCCACCAGGTCGGCGTTGATCGCCGCACCCACCCAGCCACCGTCGGCGGCGGCGGCCAGCACCTGCTGCGCGACGTTGGTGGCGTTGCCGGCGACGAACACCCCGGCCACCGCCGTGGCGCCGCTGGCGTCGGTGGGGATCACCTCGCCCAGGCCGGCTGGGTCGGGCACCGCCGTCAGCCCCAGCGAGTGCACCAGCTCGGCCCGGGCCACCATCCGCGGCGCCACCACCACCGCGTCGGCAGGCACCACGGTGCCGTCGGCCAGGCGCACCCCGGAGACCTGGTCGGCGTCGACCACCACCTGCTCCACCCGGCCGGGCAGCACCTGCACGCCGCGTGCCGCCAGCCGAACCCGCTCGTGGTGGTCCGGCCCGGTGCCCTCGTGCACCACCACCGTCACCTGCTCGGTGAGCTGGCGGAACAGCCCCGCCTGGTGTGCCCCGGCCGGTCCGGTCGCGATCACCACGATGCGTTGGTCGCGCACCTCCCAGCCGTGGCAGTACGGGCAGTGCACCACGCCGCGGCCCCACTGCGCGCGCACCCCCGGGATGTCCGGCAGCAGGTCGGTGAGGCCGCTGGCCAGCAGCACCCGGCGCGCCTGGACGGTGCGGCCGTCGGTGAGCGTGGCCTGGAAGCCGGTGTCGGTGCGGCCCACGGTGCGCACCCGGCCGTCCCAGATCTCCACGCCGTAGCCGCGCACCTCGGCGCGACCCCGCGCGAGCAGCTCGGCCGGGGCGATGCCCTCGTGACCGAGGAAGCCGTGCACGTGCGCGGCCGGAGCGTTGCGCGGCTCGCCGGAGTCGATCACCACCACCGAGCGGCGTGCCCGCCCGAGCTGCAGGGCGGCGGTCAGGCCGGCCGCGCCGCCGCCGATCACCACCACGTCGTGGGGGTGGTCGGCAGAGCGCTGGTCGTCCTGGATCACTGGTTCCGTCATGTCCACAACCGTACGACCGCTCAGGCGAATGCAGCAACGCATCTTGCGGTAATGGCAAGAATCGCCCAGGATGGGTGCCGTGCCCGCCAACGACGTCGAAGAGCTCGTCCGCGCCCGGTTGCGCACCCTGCGTCGCTCGCTCGGGTGGTCCCTGGACGAGCTGGCCCAGCGCAGCCACCTCAGCCCGTCCACCATCAGCCGCATCGAGACGGGCAAGCGCGGCATCAGCATCGACGTGCTCATCGCCTTGGCCACCGCGCTGCAGATCGACCTCGACTCGCTGCTGGACGTGCACGGCAACGACGAGGACGTGGTGATCCGGCCCGTCCCCACCACCCGCCACGGTGCCACCACCTGGCCGCTGAGCCGCCCCACCGGCAGCACCACCGCCCTCAAGATGCGCCTGGTGCCCACCGATCAGCGCCACGAGCCGCGGGTGCACCCGGGCCACGACTGGATGTTCGTGCTGTCCGGCCGGGTGCGGCTGACGCTCGGCGAGCGGGAGATCGTGGTGGAGACCGGCGAGGCCGCGGAGTTCTCCACCATGACCCCGCACGCCGTGGACGCCCTCGACGGGCCGGCCGAGCTGGTCATGGTGTTCGACCGCGACGGCCAGCGCGCCCACCTGCACACCGACGGCGCCTGAGCCGGAAGACTCACCCGGTTGCTGGTGGTCGCGGCCCCGCGGATGCGCGGTAGGCCGCACGTGCGGCGGCGATGCTCGAGTACAGCGGATGGCCGATGTTGTGCGCCTGGTTCAGGGGCGGAACCAGCTTCGCGATCACCGCAGCTTCCACGGCGTGCGGCTCGGGGTGCTGCACCCAGGTGACGCGAAGGTGCTCCCGCATCCACCGCGAGCCGTGCCTCGTCCACATCGATGGGAACGACCCGAGGGCTGGTCCACCGCGTGGCGTAGCCCTCGGAGCTCATGAGCAGTGCGACCAGGACACGACGGAAGGTCGACGAACCAGTCGGACCTCGGAAGTGGTTCCGCACCACCCTGCGGCGCAAGTTCCGCGCCAGCCCGACGTACAGCAGCCCCAACCCCTCGACGCCAGGAGCTTCGGCCCCGCGAACGCCCGGGAGAATGTCAGGCTCTGCCCACCACGAGTAGAGGCCCGAGGTCCGGGGCACCTCTAAACCCGCTCGCTCCGCATCAGCCGGGGTCTGGCACAGCTCCGTGGCTGCGGTCCGGGCGTCCATCATGGGCCCAGCCTGTCATTGACGGCGTCTGAGCCGGCACACGAAAAAGGGGCGGTCACCGTGGTGACCGCCCCTCCCTCACGTACGGGGTGGAGGTGCCGGGAATCGAACCCGGGTCCTTCGTCGCATCAACAGGGCTTCTCCGTGCGCAGTCCTCTATGTCCCTGCTTGGATCTCCTGGTCACGAGGACGAGCCAGGACGACGATCCCAGCCGCTGTTTGGTGTCCCCTGCGGATCCGCGGCCGATCCGCAGGGTAAGAGCCCTCTAGTCGATGCCAGGGTCCGGGGCGAGGGCACACCCGGTCTGACAGAGTCGCTACTCGCTCAGGCGGCGAGGGCGAACTCGCGCTGACTGGAGTCGGCGCTTATTTGGTTGCAGTGACGCTTGTGGTGGTCTCCTGCCTGCACCAGCACGCTTCCCCTGAATCAACGTACGGAGTCGAAACCGTTCACCCCCATACGTGCCCGGCAACCTGCACCGGGCTCCCTACCTTAACGCCCCGACCCCGCCGCGTCATTCCTGGGCGGGAGAAGGCGCGTCGGCCCAGGTCAGGCAGCCAGCCCCAACAGCCGAGACGGGGTGTCGTGCAGGACCGCCCGCAGGAAACCCTCCCCCAGCCGGTCGTCCGCGGCGGCCCAGCCGGCGATGGCCCGCAGCTGGGTGGCGTAGTCGTAGGGGATGTTGGGGAAGTCGGTGCCCAGCGCCACCCGGTCGGGGTGCTCGGCCAGCCGGGCCGCCCAGTCGGCGGGCAGCGGCGTCATCTGTTGGCTGAACGGCGTGCCCACCATGGTGGTGTCCAGGTGCACCCGCGGGTAGGCCGCCACCAGCTCCAGCGCCTCGGTGAACTCGGGCATCCCGGCGTGAGCCAGCACTGCGGTCAGCTGCGGGTGCCGGCGCAGCACCTCGCCGAACACGTCCAAGCCGGTGTGCTCGCCGGGGATCGGACCGTGCCCGCAGTGGATCACCACCGGCACGCCCAGCTCGGCGAGCAACCCCCAGGAGTGGTCCAGCAACGGGTCGCGCGGGTCGAAGCCGCCGACCTGCACGTGCACCTTGACCACCCGCGCGCCCTGGCGCAGCGCGGTGCGCAGGTAGTCGGTGACGCCCGGCTCGGGGAACAGCGTGGCGGTGGGGACCGCGGTGGGCACCCGCGCGGCGAAGTCGGCGGCCCAGTCGTTGAGCCAGGCCGCCATGCCGGGCTTGTGCGGGTACACCAGCGGCGCGAAGGCCCGCAGACCCAGGCGGCCCAGCACGGCCAGCCGCTCGGGCTCAGGCAGGCGGTAGTGCACCGGCCACGGGGTGCCGTAGTTCTCGCTGGCGTGGTCGAAGTAGTCCCAGACCTTGGCCATCACCCGCTCGGGCAGGAAGTGCACGTGCAGGTCGACCAACCCGTCCAGGCCCAGTGCCCGGGTCCAGGCGGCCACCTCGGCGTCGTCCCCGGGGCCGTCGAGCACCGGCCGCGTGAACGCTGCGGCAGCGGTGCCCACCGGGGTGCTCAGCGCATCCCCTTGACGCGACGCCCGAGCTCCCGGGTGACCTCGCGCTCCATGTCGCGCTTGGCCAGGTCCTGGCGCTTGTCGTGGGCCTGCTTGCCCTTGGCCAGGGCCAGCTCCACCTTGACGTAGCCGTTCTGGAAGTACATCGACAGCGGCACCAGCGTGAGGCTGCCCTCCCGGGTCTTGCCGATCAGCCGCTCGATCTCGGACTTGTGCAGCAGCAGCTTGCGGCTGCGGCGCGGGGCGTGGTTGGTCCAGCTGCCCTGGGTGTACTCGGGGATGTGCAGACCGCGCAGCCAGATCTCGCCGTTGTCCACCGTGGCGAAGGCGTCCACCAGCGACGCCTTGCCGTCGCGCAGGCTCTTCACCTCGGTGCCGACCAGCACGACGCCGGCCTCGAAGACGTCCACGATGCTGTAGTTGTGGCGCGCCTTCCGGTTGGTCGCGATGGCCTTGCGGCCCTTTTCCCTCATGCGTCCACCCTATCCACCGGCGCCAGCCGGTAACCGGGGCGCCCGGCGCGCGCTACTGGCGGACGTACAGGCGCAGCGTGATGTAGGCGGTGAGCGAGGACAGCCCGATGCCGACGATGCCCAGCAGCGGTGCCACGTAGAGCACGTCGCTGGTGGTGATCTGGCCGATGATGTTGGACGAGTACAGGTCTTCCAGCACCCCGTCCAGGAACACCGACTTGGCCGTGAACAGCCCGATCACCGCCAGCGCCGAGCCGATGAGCCCGGCCACCACCGCCTCCAGCAGGAACGGCAGCTGGGTGTACCAGCGGGTGGCGCCCACCAGCCGCATGATGCTCACCTCGGTGCGTCTGGTGAACGCCGCGATCTGGATCATGTTGGAGATCAGCAGCAGCGCGGCCAGGGCCTGCACCACCGCGATGGCGAAGGCAGCGTTGCGCACCCCGCCGAGCACGGAGAACAGCCGCTCCACCAGCTGGGCCTGGTCGACCACCCGGTCCACCCCCGGCTGGGTGCCGAAGGTCTCGTTGATCACCGCGAAGCGCTTGGGGTCGCTCAGCTTCACCCGGAACGACGCCGGCAGCGCCTCCGGGCGGGCCAGCTGCACCAGCTCGGGCTGCTGGGCGAAGACCTTCTTGAAGCGCTCGTAGGCGGCGGTCCGGCTCTCGTACTCCACCGACTGCACGCCGGGGAAGTTCTGCAGGTCCTCGCGCAGGGTGGCGCAGATCGGTCCGCTGCACTCGGCGTCGCTGGTGGAGATGTCGTTGGTGAGGAAGACCGCCACCTCGACCCGGTCGAAGTAGATCTGCTCGGTCTTGTTGGTCATCTGCACGACCAGCAGCCCGGCGCCGAGGAGCCCGAGGGAGATCGCCGTGGTGATGATCATGGCGATCGTCATGGTGATGTTGCGGCGCAGGCCGGTGAAGACCTCGCTGAGTACAAAGCTGACGCGCATCGGGTCGCGGTCCTCCGGGACGTGGGAACAGGGTGCAGGGGCTAGCGGGGCGGCGCTGAGCGCAGGGTCAGCGGCCGACTCCGTACACGCCGCGCGCCTCGTCCCGCACGACCTTGCCCAGCGACAGCTCCACCACGCGGCGGCGCATGGAGTCCACGATGTGGTTGTCGTGCGTGGCCATCAGCACGGTGGTGCCGGTGCGGTTGATCCGCTCCAGCAGCAGCATGATGTCCTGGCTGGTGTCGGGGTCGAGGTTGCCGGTGGGCTCGTCGGCCAGCAGCAGCAGCGGCCGGTTGACGAAGGCCCGGGCGATGGCCACCCGCTGCTGCTCGCCACCGGAGAGCTCCGACGGCAGGCGGTCGGCCTTGCCGGCCAGCCCGACCAGGTCGAGCACCTCGGGCACCACCTTCTTGATGGTGCTGCGGGGCTTGCCGATCACCTCCAGCGCGAAGGCCACGTTGTCGGCGACGTTCTTCTGCTGCAGCAGCCGGAAGTCCTGGAACACGCAGCCGATGCGCTGGCGCAGCTTGGGCACCCGGCGGGCGGCGAGCTTGTTCACGTGGAAGTTGGCCACGTGGATGTCACCGGAGGTGGGGGCCTCCTCGCGGAGCAGCATCCGCATGAACGTGGACTTGCCCGAGCCGGATGCGCCGATGACGAAGACGAACTCGCCCTTCTCGACCTCCATGCTCACGCCGTCCAGCGCAGGCCTGGTGGAGGACTTGTAGGACTTGGACACGTGCTCGACCCGGATCACAGGCGGGAAGTCTACCGACCCAGTCGGATTGTCCGATCCCTTCCCGACCCGGGCGCGTCACGAAAGCCGTGCTCACACGCTTTCAGGGGCGCGCCGAGGGTCCTCAGGCCTGGGGCTCCCGCTGCGCTCAGCTCTGGGTTCCCGCTGCGCTCAGCTCTGGGGCTCCCGCATGCGCCAGCGGATCCCGGCCTCCAGGAAGCCGTCGATGTCGCCGTCGAGCACCTTGGTGGGGTCGCCCACCTCGTGCTCGGTGCGCAGGTCCTTCACCATCTGGTACGGGTGCAGCACGTAGGAGCGCATCTGGTTGCCCCACGAGCTGCCGCCGTCGCCCTTGAGCGCGTCCATCTCGGCGCGCTCCTCCTTGCGCTTGACCTCCAGCAGCTTGGCCTGCAGCACCTTCATGGCGGCGACCTTGTTCTGCAGCTGGCTCTTCTCGTTCTGGCAGGTGACCACGATGCCGGTGGGGATGTGGGTCAGCCGGACGGCGGAGTCGGTGGTGTTCACGCTCTGCCCACCGGGGCCGGACGAGCGGTAGACGTCCACCCGCAGGTCGCCCTCGGGGATCTCGATGTGATCGGTGGTCTCCACCACCGGCAGCACCTCCACGTCGGCGAAGGACGTCTGCCGCCGCGCCTGGTTGTCGAACGGGCTGATCCGCACCAGGCGGTGGGTGCCCTGCTCCACCGAGAGCGTGCCGTAGGCGTAGGGCGCCTTCACCGCGAAGGTGGCGCTCTTGATGCCCGCCTCCTCGGCGTAGGAGGTGTCGTAGACCTCGGTGCCGTAGCCGTGCCGCTCCGCCCAGCGCAGGTACATCCGCATGAGCATCTCGGCCCAGTCGGCGGCGTCCACTCCCCCGGCGCCGGAGCGGATGGTGACCAGGGCGTCGCGCTCGTCGTAGGGACCGGAGAGCAGCGTGCGGACCTCCATGGCGGCGATGTCCTCGCGCAGGGCGGCCCGCTCGGCGTCGGCGTCGGCGGTGGCCTCGGCGGCTGCGTCCCCCTCCTCGCCCTCGGCCAGCTCGTAGAGCAGCGGCAGGTCCTCCAGGCGCTGACGCAGGCCGTTGACCCGGCGCAGGTCGGCCTGGACGTGGGAAAGCTGGCTGGTCACCTGCTGGGCGTGCTCCTGGTCGTTCCACAGGTCCGGGGAGGCAGCCTGCTGCTCGAGCTCGTCCACCCGGCGACGCAGCTCGTCCACGTCCAGCACCGCCTCGACGGTGCCCAGGGTGGTCTCGAGCTCGGCCAGGTCAGCAATGACGTCGGGATGCACGATTCACCAGGCTACCGCCCTGATCAACCGACCAACCGCCTAGGCGCAGGAGGCCGCCCCCGGCGGGCGCAGGTCCCGGCGAACCAGCCAGCGCGGCCGGTGCCCGCTGTGCCCGGTGGTGGGTGCCGCGCGGTGAAAACCTGCGCGCTCGAACAGCTCCACCGTGCCGACGTAGCCGGAGATGACGTCGACCTTCTGCGCCCCCTTCTCGATGGGGTAGCCCTCGACCACCTCCGCCCCGTGCGCGGCAGCGTGGGCCACCGCCCCGGCCAGCAGCTCGTGCATCAGCCCCCGGCGGCGGAAGGCGGGCCGCACCACGAAGCAGACGATGCTCCACGGCGGTGGCCCCTCCAGCAGGGGCAGGGTGCGCGAGTGCTGCAGCCGCCGGTAGGAGCTGCGCGGGGCCACCGAGCACCACCCCGCCGCCTCGCCGTCGACGTGGGCCAGCACCCCTGGTCCCGGCTCGGCCGCGCACTCGCGCCGCATGTGCTCGGGGCGCTGCGGCCCGCGCAGGCGGGAGTCGCGATAGCTGGTGCACCAGCAGCCACCGGCGTCCGGGCGCCGGGTGCCCACGACCCGGGCGAAGTCCTCGAACCGCCCGACCGCGGAGCGCACCTCGGTCACCACCAGGGCACCGCTAGGTCGTCATGATCTAGATCGTCATGATGCGGTCGACCAGCTTGGCCAGCGCCTTGTAGTGGTTGACCGTGAACTCCGCGACCGCCTTGTCGTAGGGGTCCGGCACGGCCCGATAGGTGGCCTTGGCCTCGGCCAACCGGTCGGCCACCGCCTGCTGGGCGGTCTCCAGCAGCTCGTTGCGGTGGCGCTCGCTCATCTCGCCGGCGTTGGCCAGCCGCAGGATGAGCGGGCTGCGCACGGTGTCGCCCACCGCGGCGACCGCATCACCCTGGCCCAGCCACGCCTTGAAGGCTCGGCGGCCGGCGGCGGTGATGACGTACTGCTGGCTGGAGCGCGCACCGAGCTTGCCCAGGCGCAGCAGGCCGGCCTCGGTGAGGGCGGGCAGCTCCCGGTACACCTGACTACGAGTGAGACCGAAGTACCCGCTGTAACGCTCCTCGGCCAGCGCCATCAGCTGACCGCCGGTGGCCGGCCCCTCGCGGAGGAGTCCGAGCAGCGCCGCAGCGGTGGAGTTCAGCTGGATGCGCGTAGCCATCCTTCCACCGTGCCACCGTGCACCCGAGGACGTCCACTCACGACCGTCCATATCGGACGAAACTGCAGCCACCGGCCAGCGGGACGACGGTACGAGCAGGCCGGTACCGTACTTGCCGTGACAAACCCGGAGCACCCCGCCGACCCCACGGCCAGCGAGTCCACCCACGACGACGCGGCCAGCGAGACCTCCGACATCCTGGCCACCGACGACCTCGCCCTGGCCCACCAGATCGCCGACGCCGCCGACGCCATCACGCTGGCCCGCTTCCTGGCCCTGGACCTGCAGGTGGACGACAAGCCCGACCTCACGCCGGTCTCCGACGCCGACCTGGCCGTGGAGCGCGCCGCCAGGGAGGTGCTGGCCGCCCAGCGCCCCGACGACGCGGTGCTCGGCGAGGAGTACGGCGGCGAGGTGACCTTCAGCGGCCGCCAGTGGGTGCTGGACCCGGTGGACGGCACCAAGAACTTCGTCCGCGGCGTGCCGGTGTGGGCCACCCTGGTGTCGCTGCTGGAGGACGGCGTCCCCACGGTGGGCGTGGTGAGCGCGCCCGCCCTGGGCCGGCGCTGGTGGGCCAGCACCGGCGACGGCGCGTGGCTGCGGGTGTACGGCTCGCCGCGGCGGCGCCTCAGCGTCTCGCGGGTGGACGACCTGGCCTCCGCCAGCCTGGCGTTCTCCAGCCTCAGCGGGTGGCGCGACGCGGGCCTGCGGGAGCAGTTCATCGCGCTGTCCGACGACGTGTGGCGGCTGCGCGGCTACGGCGACTTCTTCTCCTACTGCCTGCTCGCCGAGGGCGCGGTGGACGCCGTCGCCGAGCCCGAGGTGTCGCTGTGGGACCTCGCGGCGCTGGACGTCCTGGTGCGCGAGGCCGGCGGGGCGTTCACCGCGCTGGACGGCACGCCGGGCCCGCACGGGGGCAGCGCGGTGGCCACCAACGGGCTGCTGCAGGAGCGGGTGCTGTCCCGGCTGCGCTGACTGCGCAGAGTTGCTCTAGGTGCGTCTGCAAGTACGCCCATCCGCCAGGATGGGCGTACTTGCAGACGCACCTAACCCCCTCACGCAGCGGTGCCGGCCAGCTCCTCGGCCCCGCTGTAGTCGACCTTCAGCTCGCCGTCGACCGCGTCCACCGTCACCGTGGCGCCCTCCGCGACGTCGCCGCGCAGCAGCGCCCGCCCCACCGCGGTCTCCACGTCGTGGGAGATGTAGCGGCGCAGCGGCCGCGCCCCGTACACCGGGTCGAAGCCCCGCTCCGCGATCAGCTTGCGGGCGGCGTCGGTGAGGGTGATCCGGATGCGCTGCTCGGCGAGGCGGTCGCGCAGCTCGGCGAACTGCAGGTCCACGATCTGCATGATCTGCGGCAGCCCGAGCGGGGCGAAGAGCACCACGTCGTCCACCCGGTTGAGGAACTCCGGGCGGAAGTGCAGCCGCAGGTCCGCCATCACCGCCTCGCGGGCCTGCGGCTGGATCTCCCCCTCGGCGGTGATGCCCTCCAGCAGGTGCTGCGAGCCGATGTTGGAGGTCATGATGATGACGGTGTTGCGGAAGTTCACCGTCCGTCCCTGCGCGTCGGTGATCCGGCCGTCGTCGAGCACCTGCAGCAACGTGTTGAACACGTCCACGTGGGCCTTCTCGATCTCGTCGAAGAGGATCACGGAGTACGGCTTGCGGCGCACCGCCTCGGTCAGCTGGCCGCCCTCGTCGTAGCCGACGTAGCCGGGCGGCGCGCCCAGCAGCCGGCTCACGGTGTGCCGCTCCTGGTACTCGCTCATGTCCAGGCGCACCATCGCGTCCTCGGAGTCGAACAGCGCCACCGCCAGCGACTTGGCCAGCTCGGTCTTGCCCACCCCGGTGGGGCCCAGGAAGATGAACGACCCGATCGGCTTGCGGGGGTCCCGGATGCCCGAGCGGGCCCGGATGATCGCGTCGGACACCGCCTCCACCGCCTCGTCCTGGCCCACCACCCGCTCACGCAGGGTCTCGTCCAGGCGCAGGATCTTCTGCCGTTCCCCCTCCTGCAGCCGGGTCACCGGGATGCCCGTCCAGGACGCCACGATCTCGGCGATCTCGTCGGCGGTGACCACCTCGCGCAACAGCCGGTGCCCGTCCTGCCGGTTGGCCAGCTGCGACTCCTCCGCGCCCAGCCGGCGCTCCAGGTCGGTCAGCTCGCCGTAGCGGATCTCCGCGGCCCGGTTGAGGTCGTAGCGGCGCTCGGCCTCCTCCGCCTCGTGGCGCAGCCGCTCCAGCTGCCCGCGCAGGTCCTGCACGCGGCGGATGGAGCGCCGCTCGGACTCCCACTGGGCCCGCTTGGCGTCGGCCTCCGCGCGCAGGTCGGTCAGCTCGCGGCGCAGGTCCTCCAGCCGAGTCATGCTGGCCGGGTCGGTCTCCTTCTCCAGCGCCGCCTCCTCGATCTCCAGCCGGGTCACCCGGCGGGTGAGCTCGTCCAGCTCGGCGGGCATGGAGTCGATCTCGGTGCGCAGCCGGGCGCACGCCTCGTCCACCAGGTCGATGGCCTTGTCCGGCAGGAAGCGGTCGGTGATGTACCGGTTGGACAGCGTCGCCGCCGCCACCAGGGCGCCGTCCTGGATCTTCACCCCGTGGAAGACCTCCAGGCGCTCGCGCAGGCCGCGCAGGATGGAGATGGTGTCCTCCACGTCCGGCTCGGACACCACCACCGGCTGGAAGCGCCGCTCCAGCGCGGCGTCGGGCTCCACGTGCTTGCGGTACTCGTCCAGGGTGGTCGCCCCGATCAGGTGCAGCTCGCCGCGGGCCAGCATCGGCTTGAGCATGTTGCCGGCGTCCATGGCGCCCTCCGCCGCGCCGGCGCCCACCACGGTGTGCAGCTCGTCGATGAACAGCAGGATGCGACCCTCAGCGGCCTTGACCTCCCCCAGCACCGCCTTGAGCCGTTCCTCGAACTCACCCCGGTACTTGGCCCCGGCCACCAGCGCACCCATGTCCAGGGCGAACACCGTCTTGTCCCGCAGCCCCTCGGGCACGTCGGAGCGGACGATGCGCTGGGCCAGTCCCTCCACGATCGCCGTCTTGCCCACGCCGGGCTCGCCGATGAGCACCGGGTTGTTCTTGGACTTGCGGGAGAGGATCTGGATCACCCGGCGGATCTCGCTGTCCCGGCCGATCACCGGGTCGAGCGTGCCGCGGCGGGCGTCCTCCACCAGGTCGCGGCCGTACTTCTCCAGCGCCTCGTAGGTGCCCTCCGGCGTCGCCGAGGTGACCCGCTGGTTGCCCCGGACGTCGGTGAGCGCGGCGAGGAAGCGCTCCCGGGTGACGCCGAAGCTGGCCAGCAGGCGGCCGGCGGCGGTGCTGGAGCCGGTCTCCACGATGGCCAGCAGCAGGTGCTCGACGGAGACGTAGTCGTCCTTGAGCCGGCCGGCCTCGCGCTGGGCGGCCTCCAGCACTCCGTTGAGCTCGCGGCTGACGTAGACCTGCCCGGGGGTGACCCCGGGCCCGCTCACCCGCGGCTTGCGCTGCTGCTCGGCCTCGGCGCCGCGGCGCAGCCCGCCCAGGTCCACCTCCATCCGGGTGAGCAGGCGGGGCACCAGCGACTCCGGGTCGTCGATCAGCGCGACCAGCAGGTCCAGGGGGTCGGTCTCGTTGTGGCCCCTGCGCAGCGCCTCGGCCTGCGCCTTCTGCAGCGCCTCCTGCGACTTCTGGGTCAGTGCGTTCATGTCCATGGCGTCGCTCTTCCTCGTCTCACGTCGTGCTCGAGCGCGTCGATCCGGTCGAGCAGGTCGATGACCAGTCCGATCGCCGCGTAGTTCAGGGCCAGCCCGGACCGCAGCCGCCGGATGCGCGCCACCCGCACCGGGGTGCCGGGGGCGAACCACAGCCGCCCCTGGGCGTCCCGGGTGGCGTCGAGCAGGCTCAGCTCCACGAAGCGCACCAGCAGCTCCGGGTGCAGCCCGCTCTCCCGGGCGACGCTGTCCAGGCTCAGCCGCACGGGGCGGGCCAGCGGGTAGGTGGTGCTCATGCGGTGCTCCTGCTGCCGGTGGACTCAGGCTGGGACGGTGGTGCGCGGGCCTCAGGTGCGGGCCCGGGGGTCGAAGGTGGACTCGGTTGCCAGCTGCTCGTACAGCTCGCGCTCGTGGTCGGTGAGGATGGCCGGCACCCGGATCTGCACCTCGGCGTAGAGGTCGCCGGGTGCACCGCGGGCGTTGGGCATGCCCTGGCCCTTGAGCCGGAAGCGGCGCCCGCTGGAGGAGCCCGGCGTGATGCGGACCTTCAGCTCCCCGCCCGGGGTCTCCACCGGCACGGTGGCGCCCAGCGCCGCCTCGGCCGGGCTCAGCGGCACCGTGACGGTGATGTCGCGTCCGTTGAGCCGGTAGCGCGGGTCCGGGCGCAGCCGCACCACCAGGTACAGGTCACCGGCCGGGGCGTCGCCGGTGCCCTGCCCGCCCTGCCCGGCCAGCCGGATGCGCTGGCCCTCGACGACCCCGGGCGGGATGGTGACGTCGTACTCCCGGGTGCCGTTGCCGGTGAGGCTCAGGTGTCGCTTGCCGCCGCGGTAGGCCTCCAGCACGGTCAGCTCCAGCTCCGCCTCCTGGTCGGCGCCGGGCACCGCGAAGCCACCCCCGCCCCGGGCGCCGCCGAAGATGCCCCCCAGCAGGTCCTCGAAGTCGAAGCCCTCGGCCCCGCCGAAGTCGCCGCCGAAGTGCACCCGGGTGCCGCCCGCGGGTCCCCCGGCGGTGGTCCACCCGCCGGAGCGTCCTCGTGCACCTGCCCCGGCCCTGGCCCGCTCCGCAGCGTCCTCCATCCCCTCGGGGATCTTGCGGAAGTCCGGTCCGAAGCGGTCGTAGCGCGCCCGCTGCTTGGGGTCGGTGAGCACCTCGTGGGCCTCGCTGATCTCCTTGAACCGCTCCTCGGCCTCCGGGCTGGAGTTGAGGTCGGGGTGGTACTGGCGCGCGAGCCTGCGGTAGGCCTGCTGGATGTCCTTGGTGGAGGCGCTCCGGTCCACCCCGAGCACCTGGTAGAAGTCAGTGGCCATGCGCCCTCACTCCGCGGTTCCGGGATCCGCCGGGGCACGGCTGACCACCACCGCCGCCGGGCGCAGCTGGTGGGTGTCCTCGCCGTAGCCGGGCGACGTCACGTGCACCACCGTGCTCGGCGCCGCGCTCGGGTCCTCCACCACCGACACCACGTCGTGGTGGCGGGGGTCGAACGGGACGCCGACCTCGTCGTGGCGGACGTAGCCCAGGTGCGCCAGCACCTGCACCGCCTGCTGGTGGATGGCCTTGAGCCCCTGCACCACCGGGTTGTCGGCGTCGGCGTGCTCCAGGGCCAGCTCGAGGTTGTCCACCACCGGCAGCCACTGGGCGGCCACCCGGTTGCGCTCGTCCTGGCGCTCCCGGCCGGCCTCCCGCGCGTGGCGCTTGCGCAGGTTGTCCAGGTCGGCCAGCGCCCGCCGCCAGCGGTCCTCCATCTCCGCCAGCGCCCCGGCAGCGTCCCCCGGCTCCGCGGCGCCGGTGACCAGCTCTTCCTCGGCGCCCTCCGTCGCCGCGACGGACTCGGTGGGGTCGGGGGTGCTCGTGCTCTCCCCGCCCACCGCGGCGTCGGCGGGCTGCGCGGCCGGCTCGGCGGCCGATGCCGCCCGGCCGGTGCGACGCGGACTCGGTGACGTCACCGGGTGCCGCCTCAGCCCTTGTCGAACTCGGCGTCGACCACGTCGTCACCGGGTCCGCCGGGCCCCGGGCCCGAGGTACCCGCCGGGCCGGCGGCCCCGGGCCCCGCGCTCGCGCCGCCGCCGCTGGGGATGGCCGCCAGCCCGGCTGCCACCTGCTGCAGCTCCGAGGTCAGCGAGCGCACCCGCTCCACGCCGGCCTGGTTCTTGATCGCCTCACGGGCGTCGCCCACCAGCATGTCGGCGCGGGCCTTCTCGTGGCTGGGTGCGGCGTCGCCCAGCCCGGACAGCAGCCGCTCCACCCGGTAGGCCATCGCGTCCAGCTCGTTGCGGGCGTCCACCTCCTGGCGGCGCTGCCGGTCCTCCGAGCGGTGCGCGTCGGCCTCCTGCACCATCCGGTCGATCTCGCTCTTGTCCAGGTTCGAGCCCTCGCTGATGGTGATGCGCTGCTCCCCGCCGGTGTCCTTGTCCTTGGCGCTGACGTTGAGGATGCCGTTGGCGTCGATGTCGAAGGTGACGTCGATCTGCGGCTCGCCCCGGGGGGCGGGGCGGATGTTCTCCAGCTGGAACCGGCCCAGCACCCGGTTGTCGGCGGCCATCTCCCGCTCCCCCTGCAGCACCACGATGTCCACCGCGGGCTGGTTGTCGGCGGCGGTGGAGAAGGTCTCCGAGCGGCGGGCGGGGATGGTGGTGTTGCGGTCGATGATCTTGGTCATCACGCCGCCGGCGGTCTCCACGCCCATGGACAGCGGCGTGACGTCCAGCAGCAGCACGTCGGAGACCTCGCCCTTGAGCACCCCGGCCTGCACGGCAGCTCCCATGGCCACCACCTCGTCGGGGTTCACGCTCATGTTGGGTTCCTTGCCGCCGGTCAGGCGCCGCACCAGGTTCTGCACGGCCGGGATGCGGGTGGAGCCGCCGACCAGGATCACCTCGTCGATGTCGTCGTCGGTCACCTGCGCGTCGGACATCGCCTGCTGCACCGGGCCCAGGCAGCGCTCCACCAGGTCGGCGGTCACCTGGTCGAAGGTGGACCGCATGATGGTGGTGTTCAGGTGCATGGGGCCGTCGGCGTTGGCGGTGATGAACGGCAGGCTCACCTGCGTCTGGGTCACCGAGCTCAGCTCCACCTTGGCCTTCTCCGCAGCCTCGAACAACCGCTGCAGCGCCTGCGGGTCCTTGCGCAGGTCGACCCCGTTCTCCTTCTGGAACTGGTCGGCCAGGTAGTCCACCAGCCGGCGGTCGAAGTCGTCGCCGCCGAGGTGGGTGTCGCCCGCGGTGGAGCGCACCTCCACCACGCCGTCGCCCACGTCGAGCAGGCTGACGTCGAAGGTGCCGCCGCCGAGGTCGAAGACCAGGATGGTCTCGTTCTCCCGCTTGTCCAGCCCGTAGGCCATCGCCGCGGCGGTGGGCTCGTTGACGATGCGCAGCACGTTCAGGCCGGCGATGCGGCCGGCGTCCTTGGTGGCTTGGCGCTGCGCGTCGTTGAAGTAGGCGGGAACGGTGATCACCACCTCGTTGACCTTCTCCCCGAGGAACTTGCCCGCGTCCTCGGCGAGCTTGCGCAGCACCAGGGCGCTGATCTCCTCCGGCGCGTACTTCTTGCCCCGGATCTCGAAGCGGGCCTCGCCGTTGTCGCCGGGCACCACGTCGAAGCCGACGGCCTTGGCCTCGTCGGAGATCTCGTCGTAGCGGCGGCCGATGAACCGCTTGGCCGAGTAGATGGTGCCCTTGGGGTTGAGGATGGCCTGGCGGCGAGCCATCTGGCCGACGAGGCGCTCGCCGCTGTCGGTGAAGGCGACCACCGACGGGGTGGTGCGGGCGCCCTCGGCGTTGGCGATGACGATGGGCTCACCGCCCTCCCACGCCGCGATGACCGAGTTGGTGGTGCCGAGGTCGATGCCGACTGGTTTTGCCATCAGGGTGTGCTCCGCTCAGGTCGGGACGAGCTGTCTCGGGTCGGCAACCGGACGGCCCGTCCGGGCGGCCGGACGCGGCCACGACCCCTGCGCTCCAGCGTCACCCCCCGTCGGAGGCCCCGCCTCGACCTGCGGGGGTGAACTGCCCGCCGGCGACCCGTCCCCGCAGGTCAGGTCGGCGGGGCGACGGCGCCGCCGTGGGTACGCTCGGTGTGGTGGCACGTGAGCTGGACGACACCGTCGGAGGGTGCGTGCTGCCCGCCGCTGGTCCGGTCGAGCGGGCGTGGGACTGGCGCCAGGTGTTCAGCGCGACCGCGCACCTGTTCGACGGCCACGAGCCGGCCGAGGTGCTGCAGCTGGCCGCGCACGTGGTGCCCTGCCTGGGCCCGTTCACGGTGGAGGCCAGCTACCGCGCCGAGGCCGGGCTGCTGCGGCCCAGCCCACCGCAGTCCGCCGGGGCCCTGCGCCCGGGCACGGCGGCCAGCTCGCTGGGCGCCGACCGCGACGTGGCGCGCGACGACGACCGGTGGCACCACCTGCTGGGCCTGCGCGCCGGCCACGACGTGGTGGGCTGCCTGGTGGTGGGCGCACCCGCTGCTCCCGACCCCGACGCGCTGTTCGCCCTGGGCGTGCTGGCCCACGAGGCGGCCACCGCGGTGGCGCACGCGCAGCTGGCCGCCCGCGAGCAGCAGCGCAGTCGCCAGCTGCGCCAGCTCGCCCGGTTGCGCGAGGTGATCAAGGACCGCACCAGCACCATCGGTGAGCTGGCCACGGAGGTGGCGCGCCTGCAGGGGCAGCAACACGTGCAGCGCACCGTGGCCGTCGCCGCGGCGGCGGGCTCGGCCGACGCGGCCCTGCTGACCGCGCTGCACCAGCTCACCGGGCTGGCGACCGGCCTGGAGGACACCTTCGGCAACCTGCGCGCCTGGCAGGGACCCGAGCGCGCCGGGCGCTACCGCCGCACCGGAGGCCGCAACCGCGAGGACCTGCTGCGCCGGGCCGCCGCCAGCTGCGGCCCGCTGCGCGAGGCCAACCGGGTGCTGCAGGTGATCCGTCCCCGCCAGGACGTGCTGGGGCTGCTGTACCTGTGGGATCCCGACCACCGGGTGGGTGAGCTGGACGAGCTGGCACTGACCCAGACCGCTGCGGCGCTCGGGGTGGAGATGGCCCACCAGCGCGACCTCGCCGAGACCGAGCTCCGGCTGCGGCGCCACCTCGCCGAGGACCTGGTGGCGGGCACCGACGAGGCCAGCGCCGTAGCCCGGGCCGACCTGTTGGGCCACGACCTGCGCCAGCCGCACCGCGTGGTCACCCTCAGCTGGGACCCCCGGACGGCGGTGCACACGGTGGCCGAGGCGGTCCGGCACTGCGTCGGCACCCGGCAGGTGCCGTCGCTGCTGACCCAGCGCGGACAGACCGTGGTGCTGGTGACCCAGGCGAGCACCGACCCCGACGCGTTGTACCGCGGCGTCGCCGAGGAGCTGGCCCCGGCCACCGGGGTGCTGGGGGTGGGGTCGGTGTGTGCCGGACCTGCCGGGCTGCCACAGTCCTTCGCCGACGCGCTCCGGGCCCAGGAGGTCCGGCGCCACACCCACCACGCCGCCGGGGTGGTGCGCTTCGACGAGCTGGGGGTGTACCGGCTGCTGGACTCCGGCGGCGGGCCGGAGGAGGTGCGCGCCTTCGTCCGGGAGAACCTGGGCCCGTTGCTGGACTACGACGAGCTCCACGGCAGCACCATGGTGGCCACGCTCACCCAGTACCTCGAGCGCGGCGGTGGCTACGACGCGACCGCCCGGGCGCTGCTCATCCACCGCAGCACGCTGCGCTACCGCCTCGCCCGCATCCGCGAGCTCACCGGGGGCGACCTGCACGACGTGGACACCCGCCTCAACCTGCACCTGGCCACCCGTGCCCTGCAGGTGCTGCGCGGCGCCGATGGCGCAGCAGTCCCGACGCTGCGCAGCCCAGCGGTGCCGAACCAGGCAGCCGAGGTCGTGGAGTGAGCGCCCCGGCCGGCACCGCCCCGTCGCCGCCGCGCCTACCCTCGTGGGTTGCGCGACGGCGCACCCTGGTGAGCACGACGAGAGAGGGAAGCAGGTGCACATGGCAGACGACCGCAGGCCACCGCTGGAGACCCCGGAGGCCGACCGCCTCGAGCAGGAGCGCGCGCTCGACGAGCTGCCGGAGGACGGCGACACCACCGACGAGCTGCCCGAGCAGCTGCCCGAGTCGCTGGAGGCTGATCCCGCCGACGCCCTCGACCAGCGCCGCGAGCTGCCGGACACCGACGACGACTACCCGCCCGGCGAGACGGCCGGCTAGACCCGCACCGGGTCGTCGCCGGGCTCGCGCACGAGCCGAAGGGGGTTGTCGCTAGCAGCTCTGGACCTCTCCCCCGGAAGGTGTGTTGTCATGCGCCCTGTTCTCGTGCCCCTCCCTACCGAGCCCGGCGGCGGGCCAGCTGCAGCCGTCACCAGCCGACGCCGACAGCTCCGGCTGGGCGCGTGCAGCGCAACCGTGGTCCTCGGGGTGGTGCTGGCCGGCTGCACGTCGTCCTCCACCCCCAGCCCCACCGTCTCCTCCGCCTCCGCCGTCGCCGACGTGCCCGCGATCGTCGACAAGGTCGAGCCGTCGGTGGTCACGATCATCAACGACAACGACCTGGGCAGCGGCGTGGTCTACCGGAGCGACGGCATCATCCTCACTGCCGCACACGTGGTCTCCGGGGCGGCGCAGGTGGTCATCGCCTACTCCGACGGCCAGCGCGGGCCCGCCACGGTGCGGGCCAGCGACGCGGGCAGCGACATCGCGGTGCTGCAGGCCAGCCGGCAGGACCTGCCCGCCGCGACCTTCAACACCGAGCTGCCGGTGGTGGGCGCACCCACGGTGGTGATCGGCAGCCCGCTGGGCCTGCAGGACACCGTGACCTCCGGGATCATTTCTGGGCTGCACCGGGAGATCCCCACCTCCAGCAACATCGGCACCGCGCTGTCTGACCTCATCCAGACCGACGCCCCGATCTCTCCGGGCAACTCCGGCGGACCGCTGGTCAACGCCGGGGCCGAGGTGATCGGGCTGGCCGAGGCCTACCTCCCGCCGACCACCGGGGCGGTGGCGCTGGGCTTCGCCACGCCGGCGGCGACGGTGGTGAGCGTGGCCGACCAGCTGCTGGCCTCCGGCACCGCCAAGAACCCCTACGTCGGCCTGCAGATCCAGACGCTGACCGCGGCCGAGGCCCAGCGGCTGGAGCTCAACCGCGACAACGGCGTGGTGGTGGTGGAGGTGGTGCAGGACAGCCCGGCCGCCAACGCAGGCCTGCAGCCCGGCGACGTCATCATCAGCTTCGACGGCAAGGACACCCCCACCGCGCAGGCCTTCGTGCGGATCCTGCGCGGCACCACGCCGGGGCAGACCGTCCCCATGACGGTGCTGCGCGGACCTTCCGAGCAGCAGCTGCAGGTGGTGATCGGCGCCCGAGCCGGCTGACGGTGCTCCTGGTCAGCGCTGGTCGGGGGGCTCGGTCGCGGTGTGCACCTCGACCACCTCCCGGGCGAGGTCGGCGCTGACGGTGTGCGCCCCGTCGACCCGCTCCACCCGGACGGTCACCCGCTCGTAGGGCCGCGTCGCCAGCTGCACGACGGGGACCTCCTCGTGCAGCACCAGCACCACCGGCTCACGCTCCTCCCCGAACGCGGCACCCTCGGCGGCCTGGTCGGGGGTCTGGGCGTCGGGGACCTGGTCATCGGGGGTCTGGGCCACCGGCAGGTGCTCCAGCACCAGCTCTTCCCGGCGGACGTCCACGCTCACCTGGCGGGTCTCGGTGACCACCCGCCGGCGCACCCGCACCCGTTCGACGGGCACCCGGCGGACGCGGACGTCCAGCTCCTCCTCGGCGCGAGTCGTGCCGGCAGATGCCGCACCCACAGCACCGGTACGACCAGGACGCGCCGCCGAGGGGTCGGCGGCGCGTCCCGGGTCGGGGGTGGCACTCACGAGCGCTTGTGGCCCTTGTCGTCGTCGGTCACCTGGTCGATCTGCTCCTTGCGGACCTGCTCGGAGACCTTCTCCTCGCCGCGGACGGTCTCGGTGTCCATCCGCACCCGCTCCTTGGGCACCGTCTTCTTCTCGACCACCGGCTCCTCGGCGTGCAGCGTCACCTCGTGCTCCTCCTCGCTGATCTCCGGCCCGGAGGTGGCGGCGTCCACGTTGGCGTCGGTGATGGGCTCGCGCTGCACCCGGACCTCCTCGTGCGAGACGGGCACCGACTGGGTCACCGTCTCGGTGACCACGTGCTTGCGCAGCCGTGCCCGGCCCGTCCGCACGCGCTCGGTGCTCACGCTCACCTCCTCCTCCGACCGGGTCATCGCGTCGTCGGTGTTGGGCCCGGAGGTGTCGTGGCCCGAGCTGCTGGACTGGCTCGCCTGGCCCGCGCTGCTGCTGGCCGAGCCGCTGCTGCCCGCTGAGCTGGTGCCGCTGGAGCTGGTCTCGCTCGAGCCGCTGGAGCTGCTGCCGCTGGAGCCGGTGCCGCTGGAGCTGGTGTCGGCGGTGGCGGTGCTGCCGGAGTAGGGCACGTCGTAGTAGGTGAACAGCTCGATCTCCTCGTCGGTGGACAGGTCGCCACCGGGATCGTGGTGGGGCGCGTCCTTGATGAGGTTCTTGCTGTAGGGCACCGTGAGGTCCTTCTCCTCCAGCGAGGCGTCGACCAGCGGGACCAGGGTCACGTGGCCGCCGAAGAACCCGGTCTTCACCGCCGCCCACTCCGGCTGGTTGGTCTCCACGTCGAGGTAGATCGCGTCCACCTTCCCGACCTTGCTGCCGCTGCCGTCCTTCACCTGCAGCCCTTCCAGCTGGTCGGGGCTCATGGTGCGGGGATTAGCCATCTCAGTTCTCCTCGTTGCGTGGGGGCCGCGCGCTGCTGGCGCGGTCCGGAAGTTCGTCGGTCCTCGTCGGCCCCCACCCACCGGCGCCGCACGCTGCGGACGCCGGCCCGACCTTCCCCACGGTAAGCGCGTTCGGCCCCCCGCGCCGTTCGACAAAACCCATGGTTACCTGGGGAAACAGTGTTGCCAGCCGCGTCCGAGCAGCGCCAGGAGAGGACCCGGAGGTGGCCGCGGTTGTCGGTCGTCGACGCGCTGGCGAGGATGGGCCGAGACCCACCCGACGGGTGCTGCGCGGACAGAGAGGACTGGAGATGCCGAAGACCACCAAGCAGGGCAAGGCGATCGAGGACGAGCTGCCGAGCACCTTGCAGCGCTCCGACGACAAGGCCAAGCGGACCTTCGCCAAGACGCACGACTCCGCCGCCGAGGAGTACGGCGACGAGCAGCGCGCCAACCAGGTGGCCTACTCCGCGCTCAAGCACACCCACGAGAAGGTGGGTGACCACTGGGAGCCCAAGGACGGCAAGGGCCCCTCGGACGAGCAGGCCGAGGGCGGCAAGGACACCAACCGGGAGACCGCCGGCGGGGTGGACGCCAACGCGTCCAAGGCCCACCTCATGGAGCTGGCCAGGCGCCTGGACGTCAGCGGCCGGTCCCGGATGACCAAGGACGAGCTGGTCCAGGCCATCGGCAAGGCGAACGACCGGGAGTCCGCCCGCGCCCGCAAGTCCTGAGCGGCGTGGGAGACCAGCGCCACGCAGGCCCGCACGGTGC
Source organism: Rhodococcus sp. Z13_19A (assembly GCF_058133575.1). NCBI lineage: Bacteria > Bacillati > Actinomycetota > Actinomycetes > Mycobacteriales > Nocardiaceae > Rhodococcus > Rhodococcus sp. Z13_19A. The sequence goes on along the minus strand of NZ_JBYUNN010000004.1, from coordinate 223,096 downwards.
ACCCGAGGGGAACTCGGTACGGTCCTGGAACATGGGAACACTGGAGCTGCTGCTCGTCCGGCACGGGGAGAGCGTCGGGAACCTGGCGCAGCGCAAGGCAGAAGCAGCCAAGGCCGACCGGCTCGAGGTCGATCTCCGCGACGCCGACGTGGCGCTGTCGCCGCTCGGGCTGGAGCAGGCCCGGGCCTTCGGCCGGTGGCTGCGCGAGCAGGATCCCGACCAGCGTCCGCAGGGGCTCTGGGTGTCCACGTACGCCCGTGCCCGGGAGACCGCCAGCACCGCGCTGGAGGAGGCCGGGCTGCAGCTGCCGACCCGGGTGGACGAGCGGCTGCGCGACCGCGAGCTCGGCGTGCTGGACATGCTCACCACCCAGGGCATGCTGGCGCGCTACCCGGAGGAGGCTGAGCGCCGCGGCTGGCTGGGCAAGTTCTACCACCGCCCGCCCGGTGGGGAGTCGTGGGCGGACGTCATCCTGCGGCTGCGCACCTGGCTGGCCGACCTGGAGCGCACCACCCCGCACCAGCGCGTGCTCGTGGTCGCCCACGACATGGTGATCCTGGGCATCCGCTACATCTGCGAGCAGCTCAGCGAGGAGGAGGTGCTCGCCATCGGCAAGGGTTCCGGAGTCGCCAACGCCTCGGTCACCCGGCTGGTGCGCGAGCCCGACGGCCTCACCTGGCGCCTCGACGTCTTCAACGACCAGGATCACTTGACCGACAACGGAACTCCCACGACCGACCAACCGACGGAGCACGACGCCCGAGCACACTGACTCACCCGAGATCGTCACCCCCGCGCTGCTGCGCGAGTGGCGGCTGCCCGAGCTGGGCGGGTCCAAGAACAGCCGCGGACGGCTGCTGGTGGTCGGCGGCGCACGGACCACCCCCGGTGCGGTCGCGCTGTCCTCCGTCGCGGCGCTGCGGGTGGGCGCCGGCGTGCTCACCGCCGCGGTGGCCCGCTCGGTCGCCGTGCAGCTGGCGCTGAGCGTGCCCGAGCTGGGTGTGATCGAGCTGCCGGAGACCGACGCAGGATCGGTGCGTCGCGACGCCGCCGAGGCGCTGGCCGACCAGCTGGAGCAGGTGGACGCGGTGCTGTTCGGCCCCGGCCTGGACAACCCGGACGAGACCCGGCCCCTGCTCGCCGAGCTGGTGCGCCGACTGCCCGAGGACGTGCCGGTGGTGCTGGACGCCTACGGCATCGGGGTGCTGGCCGACGCCGAGGAGACCGCCGAGCGGCTGTCCGGGCGGCTGGTGCTCACCCCCAACACCACCGAGGCCGCCTTCCTGCTGCACTGCGAGGAGGACGAGCTGGACGACCCGCTGGACACCGCGGTGCGGGTGGCCGAGGCCTACGGCGCCGTGGTGACGGCGCACAACGGCATCGCCGACGCCAAGGGCGGACGGTGGGTCTCCCCCACCGGGCACTCCGGGCTGGGCACGGCCGGCAGCGGGGACGTGCTGGCCGGCGCGGTGGCCGGGCTGCTGGCCCGGGGCGCCGACGCCGCGCAAGCGGCGTGCTGGGGCACCTACCTGCACGGCACCGCCGGCGACCGCCTGGCCGCTCGGGTGGGCCGGGTGGGGTTCCTGGCCCGCGAGCTGCTGGAGGAGATCCCGCTGGTGAACACCGAGATGGACGCCTGACCCGGAGCCGCTACAGCGGGATGGTCTCCCCGCGCCTGGGCACGCGCAGGCGCTCGCCCAGGCCGGCGCCGCTGGCCGCGCTGAGGAACGCCGACAGCGGGGAGCGGAACACCCCGTAGTCGTCGTGGTGCACCGGCACGGCGATGTCCGGCTGGATGCGCTGCAGGAAGTCCACGCCCTGCGCGGCGTCCATGGTGACGGTGTGCAGCAGCACCCGGGTGCCGCCCAGGTGCACCACGGCCACGTCGATGTCGGGGTGGCGGCGGTGGATCTCGTCCAGGTGGTCCCCGGTGAGGGTGTCGCCGCTGACGTAGACCCGCCGGGTCACCTCGCCGCCCGCCCGGTGCACCAGCAGCGAGCCCATCACCGGGGGCAGCAGCCGACCCATCACCCCCCGGGCGTGGATGGCCGGCAGCGACTCCACGGTCAGCGTCTCGTGGGTGTGCACGGCGCCCGGGCGGGCCGCGAGCTCGGTGCTCTCCCAGGGCGTGAGGCCCGTGGTGACGAAGCCCCAGCTGTTCAGCCGGCGCCCGGCCTGCGGCGTGGTGATGATGGGCACCGCCTTGTCCAACCGGTGGCGGGCCACCCGGTCGAAGTGGTCGCCGTGCAGGTGCGACAGGACCACGGCGTCCAGCGCGGGCAGGTCGCCCGGCTGCATCGCCGGCTCGGTGAGGCGGGTGGACCACAGGCCCTTGCCCAGGTAGGCGCGCTGGCCCCGGTGCAGGAAGTTGGGGTCGGTGAGCACGGTGAAACCACCCAGCCGGATCAGCGTGGTCGCCGTCCCGATGAAGGTGATGCTGTCGCCGGTGGGCGCGCTGGATGAGCCGGGGGCCGTCATGGCGGGGGTGCTCCTCTGGGCTGGTGAGTCACGCCCTGCGATGAGACCACAGCCACCCCGCGCGTGCCGGGTCAGCGCGGCGCGCCACCGCCCTGCAGCACCGCCAGCAGCCGGGCCAGCTGGTCCTCGCCGGCGGGAGGCAGTGCCGCCCGCGCCGCGGCCGTCGTCCGCCCCGCGGCGGACAGGCACCACGCCAGCTGCTCGTGCAACCTCGCCGTGCCGACCTCCTCGGCGGGCACCACCGCGGGCCACTGCCAGGCGTGGGCCTGCGCGCTGACCTTGCCGCCGCCGGCCACCGGGTCCACGGCCAGTGCCGGCACCCCGTTCTTCAGCGCGAGCACCAGTCCGTGCATCCGCATGGTGACCACCGCGTCCAACCGCCGCAGCAGCGTCTCGACCTGCGCCGGGGTGGCGGCCAGCCGCCAGTCCCGCGGGTCCAGCCGGGTGTCCAGGTCCAGGCGCGCGGCGTCCACGGTGGAGAGCCAGCCCTGCAGGGCAGCCACCACCGCGGGGTGCCGCCGCCGCGGGCCGTACTCGGCCTGGCCCCGGGTGAGGTAGACCCCGAGCACCGGGACGCTGGCAGACCGGTGGCGGGCAGCGAGGTCGCGCTGGGCGGGCACCCCAGGGGCGTCCCTGGCGATCACGTGGTCGAACCCCGCGACCGCGGGGTCAGCGGCGTCGAGGACGCTCACGCCCACCGCGATGCGGCACAGGCCGGCGAAGCGCCGGTGCAGCTGCGTCGGGCCCGCCCCGGCCAGCGGTCCGCAGGCGAACACCAGGTGGGTGAAGCGCGCCGGGTCGGCGTCGTCCAGGCGCAACCCGTCCGGCGGGCACATCACCGCGCTCCAGGCCAGCTCGTGGGCGGTGCCCGCCCGCGCCAGCGCCCGGCCCACTGCCTGCATGCTGAGCACGTCGCCGGCGGTGGCCTCGCCGTGCAGCAGGCTGGGCCAGCCCACCACCAGCACCCGCACGGCGCTCACCACCGGTGCTCGCTCACGAGACGTAGCGGCGGGTGGTGGAGCCGCGCTGCATCTGCTCCAGCAGCCGGTAGCCCTGCTCCAGCTCCGGCGCCACCACCCGCCGCTCGGCCAGCACCCACGGCAGGCCGCGCACGGCCTCGGCGAACCCGGCCACCGACAACCGGTCCCGCGGAACCGTGCGCGCCAGGTAGAGCGTGCGCCGCACCGCGCTGGGCATTGGCCGGCGCAGCCAGGTGAACCACAGGGTGTTGCGGATGCCGTGCCGACGCCGCAGGTGCGGGTCCCGCGCCCGGGACGGGTGGTGGTGGCAGACCAGCTCGGGGACGTAGGCCATCGCCCAGCCGGCGGTGGCCAGGTCGGCGGCGAGCAGCTCCTCCTCACCGCCGAGCCACAGCCGGGCGGAGAAGCCTCCGGCCGCCTCGAACGCCGAGCGGCGCACCACCGACGCCCCCGCCAGGAAGCTGAGGAGCGGGTGGCCGGGCAGCCCCGCGGGGTGGTGCAGCGGCGAGCGGCGCAGCTCGTCGCAGATGGCGTCGTCGTGGCCGCCGGGCTCCACCACGATGCGGGCGGTGAGCACCGCCAGCTGCGGGTGCGCCTCCAGCAGGTCCGCCGCCCGCGCCAGGGCACCGGGGTCCCACCAGGTGTCGTCGTCGCAGAAGGCGACGTAGGGCGCGTCCACCGTGGCGACGCCCAGGTTGCGCCCGGTGGCACCCATGTTCCAGCCCGGGCTCAGCAGCGTCACCTCGGGGTGGCGGGTTCGCACCATCTCGGCGGTGCCGTCGGTGCAGCCGTTGTCCACCACCACCACGGCGGGCTCCTCCGGCAGCCCGGCCAGGCTGGCGAGCGTCCGGTGCAGCTCAGTGCAGCGGTCGTGCGTGATCACCACCACCGCCACCCGAGGCTCACCCACCGCTGGTCTCCAGCAGCCGCACCTGCGCCTCCACCTCCGCCGGCAGCCGGCGGCGGGTGCGCAGCGCCGCAGGCAGCCGCCGGGCCAGCTCCGGCACGGACGGGCGGGCGTCGCCGTCGCGCAGCGCAGCGGCGGTGTGCCGCAGCGCCACCGGCAGCGGACGGCGCAGCCAGGCGGAGAGCACGTCGTTGCGGGCCTGCAGCTGCCGCCGGCCCCGCCGGTCGGCCCCGGGCTGCGGGTGGTGGTGCGCCACCACGTCGTCGGCGTAGGACAGGCCCCAGCCGGCCGCGGCGAGGTCCTGGGCCAGCACCGCCTCCTCCCCCAGGAAGAAGATCACCGGGCTGAAGCCACCGGCCTGCAGGAACGCGCGGCGACGCACCACCGCCGCGCAGGCGACGAAGCCCAGCACCGACGGCCCCGGCAGGTCGGCGGCCACCGGCAGCGGGCTGGCGGCCATCGCGACGCTGACCGGGTCCAGCCGCTGCTGCGGGCCCACCAGGGTCCGCGCCGCCAGCACCGCCAGCCGGCGACAGGCGTCGAAGTGCTCCGCCGCCCGGCCCAGTGCGCCGGGCGCCCACCAGGAGTCGTCGTCGCTGAAGGCCACGCAGGGCGTGCTCGCCAGCTGCACGCCGAGGTTGCGCGCCCCGGCACCCAGGTTGCGCCCGGGCTCCACCACGCTCACCTCGGGGTGTGCCGCCCGCACCGCCGCGGCTGTTCCGTCGGTGGAGCCGTTGTCCACCACGATGATCGGGGGGCGCTCCGGCAGCGCCGACAGGTGAGCCAGCGAGGTCAGCAGCTGTGCACGCCGGTCCCGGGTCATCATCACCACCGTGGTGCGCGGGTCCATCAGGCGGGCGGAGCCGGCTCGAGGTGCACCGCCTTGAGGGCGCTCAGCTCGCCCAGCAGGGCAGGGCCGAACCCGGGCCCGGAACCGCTGGCACGACGGGGGTCGGCCGAGCCACCCGGGGCGCCGCCGAACACGGCGTTCACCTTCACCGTGCCCACCTCCAGGTGCTCAGCGGCGCGCAGGGCGTGGTCCATCCGCGGGGTGAGCACGGTGGCGGCCAGCCCGTGGGCGCCGGCCTCGGCCAGCTCCAGCGCCTCCTCGAAGTCGGCCACCACCACGATCGCGGCCACCGGGCCGAAGGTCTCCTCGGTGAGCACGGCCATGTCCGGGGTGCACCCGGTGAGCACGGTCGGTGGGTACCAGCTGCCCGGGCGGTCCAGGCGTGCGCCGCCGGTCAGGCACTGGGCGCCGGCCGCCACCGCGGCGTCCACCTGCTCGGCGACCACCTGCAGCTGGCGCTCGTCCACCATCGGTCCCAGGTCGCTGGCCGGGTCGGCCGGGTCACCGACCACCATCGTCTCGGCGATCGCGAGCAGCGCGCTGGTCACCGCGTCGGAGACGTCGCTGTGCAGGTAGACCCGCTCCACCGAGGTGCACAGCTGGCCGGCGTTGGTGAAGGCCCCGGTGGCGATCTGCTGGGCCGCCCAGCGCGGGTTCACCCCGGCGTCCACCAGGATGGGGTCCTTGCCGCCGTTCTCCAGCAGCACCCGTCCGCCGCGGGCACCGACCGTGGCGGCGATCGCCCGGCCGGTCGTGGTGCTGCCCACCTGGGCGACCACGTGCACCCGGGGGTCTGCCGCCACCGCGGCGCCCACCGCACCGTCACCGGTGAGCACGTTGAGCACGCCGTCGGGCAGGCACTGCGAGATCCGCACGGCCAGCTCCCAGCCCGCCGCGGCGCTGCGCTCGGAGGGCTTGTGCACCACCGTGTTGCCCATGACGAGCGCAGCGGCGAGCAGCCCAGCAGCGGCCGGGTAGGGGTCGTTCCACGGGGTGAGCACGGCGACCACGCCGCGCGGCTCCCGCCGCACCACGTCCACCGCACCCGGGTCGCCCGCCAGGTTCCTGCCCGCCGCCAGCAGGCCCGTCACCGCGGCCTCCGCCAGCAGGTCCGCGGCCACCTCCGCCGAGCCCCTGGCCTCGCCGAGCAGGCGGCCGGTCTCGGCGCTGAGCACCTCGCCCAGGTGCTGGGCATCGGCCCGCACCACCCGGGCCGCCTCCTGCAGCGCCACGGCGCGCTGGGCTGGCGGCGTCCGTCGCCACACCCCCCGCGCCACGTCCGCAGTGGCCACCGCTGCAGCCACCTCCTCCCGCGTCGCGGCAATGAGCACCGTGCCGGGCTGGCCGGTGGACGGGTTGGTCCCCCGCACCGCGCGGGAGCCCTCGGCGGGCACCACCTGGCCGGCAAGGAGGTGCTGCTCCACCCGCTGTCCTGATTGGATCCCCGGTGCGCCGTCCACCCGATAAACGCTACCCACGAACGGCGGAGCACCGCCGATCATGGGCGGGCAAAAGCCCCAAAAGTGCAGGTCACGCCCATGTTGCAGGTTCCTGGGGAGGGTGACGGCTTCGCCGTGCGAGCGTTGCTCCGCTGTGGAACGTTGACCGCGTGAGGGTGCTGGGAGTCAACGCGATCTTTCATGACCCGGCGGCTGCCCTGGTGGTCGACGGACAGGTCGTCGCGGCCGCCGAGGAGGAGCGGTTCAGCCGACGCAAGCACGGCAAGCGCCCGGTGCCGTTCTCCGCCTGGGAGCTGCCCGAGCTGAGCATGCGGTGGTGCCTGGAGACGGCGGGGCTGCGCCCGCAGGACCTCGACGCCGTGGCGTACTCCTTCGACCCGGCGCTGGCCAAGCCGGTGGACAGCGACCCGTGGGACCACCTGCGCCTGGACTACGCCCGCCGCGCCCCGAGCTTCCTCGCCACCGCGCTGCCCGGCCTCGACCCGGCGCAGGTGCAGTTCGTCCCGCACCACGTGGCGCACGCGGCCTCCGCCGGGCTGGCCGCGCCGCACCCGCGCAACAGCGTGCTGGTGCTCGACGGCCGGGGCGAGAGCACCTCGCACCTGGCCGGCACCTACCGCGACGGGGCGCTGCAGGTCCTCGCCGCCCAGCAGCTGCCGCACTCCCTGGGCCTGCTGTACGAGTCCCTCACCGAGCACCTGGGCTTCCTGCGCTCCAGCGACGAGTTCAAGGTGATGGCGCTGGCCTCCCACGGCACCCCGCGCCACCTCGAGGAGCTGCGCGAGCTGGTGCACGCCACCGGCGACGGTGGATTCGTGGCCCCGGAGCTGGACTGGCACCGGTGGGCGCCCCCGCGGCGGGGCGGCGAGGAGAGCTGGGCGGCCCGGCACGCGGACCTGGCCGCCTCGGTGCAGCAGCGGCTGGAGGAGGTGCTGGTCGACCTCGCCACCTGGGTGCACGCCCAGACCGGCGACCAGGTCCTCACCATGGCCGGCGGCACCGCGCTCAACTGCGTCGCCAACTCCCGCATCTGGCGGGAGTCGCCGTTCGAGCAGGTGTGGGTGCAGCCGGCCGCCGGCGACGCCGGCACCGCCCTGGGCGCGGCGCTGCAGACCAGCGCGGACGGCGGGCAGGTGCCGGCGCCGATGCCCTCGGCCGCGCTGGGCCGCGGCTGGTCCGACGCGGACCTGGCGGCGTGGCTGCGCCGTGCCCAGGTCCCCTTCACCACCCCCGACGACCTGGCCGGCGAGGTGGCCGACGTGCTGGTGGCCGACGGGGTGGTGGCCTGGTTCGACGGCCGCAGCGAGTACGGCCCCCGCGCGCTGGGCCAGCGCTCGCTGCTGGCCAACCCGATGCACGCGGCCAACCTGGAGCGGCTCAACGACGTCAAGGGCCGCGAGCAGTTCCGACCGGTGGCGCCCATGGTGCTCACCGAGCGGGCCGCGGAGATCTTCGGCAACGGGCCCGTGCCCAGCCCCTACATGCTCTTCGTGCACGACGTGAGTCCACTGTGGCGGGACCGCGTGCCCGCCGTGGTGCACGTGGACGGCACCGCCCGGATCCAGACGGTGGACGGCTCCACCAACGCCGGCATCGCCGCGCTGCTGCGCGCCTTCGCCGCCCGCACCGGGGTGCCGGTGCTGGTGAACACCAGCCTGAACACCGCAGGGCGCCCCATGGTGGACGACCCGCGCGACGCCCTGGAGGTGTTCGGCTCCGCACCGGTGGACGTGCTGGTCCTCGGCCCGCACCTGGTGCGCCGGGCCGCCACGTTCCGGAGTCACTCGGGGGGAGGCCGTGCCGATGAGTGAGCTACCGAGCAGCGAGCTGGCCCCGCCGGACTACGCCGTCGTCATCCCCTCGCTGGGCCGACCCAGCCTGCAGCGGCTGTTGGACACCCTCGCCGCGCAGCACGAGCCGCTGCCCCGCGAGGTGGTGGTGGTCGACGACCGGGCCGAGGCCCCGGACGAGCTGACGCTGACGGTGGACGCCGCGCTGCCGTGGGCCGCCCGGGTGCTGCGCGGCCACGGCCGCGGACCCGCCGCCGCCCGCAACGCCGGGTGGCGGGTGACCAGCACCCCGTGGGTGTGCTTCCTGGACGACGACGTGGAGCTGCCCGCCGACTGGTCGCAGCACCTGGCCGCCGACCTCTCCGCCGCCGGGCCGAGCGTGGGTGGCAGCCAGGCGCGCCTGCACGTGCCGCTGCCGGTCCACCGCCGGCCCACCGACTGGGAGCGGGGCACCGCCGGGCTGCGCGACGCCGCCTGGGCCACCGCGGACATGGCCTACCGGCGGTGCGCGCTGGAGCAGGTGCACGGCTTCGACGAGCGCTTTCCCCGCGCCTACCGCGAGGACGCCGACCTGGCGCTGCGGGTGCAGCGCGCCGGTTGGGTGCTGCAGCGCGGCCGACGCACCACCGTGCACCCCGTGCGCCCGGCCGACGACTGGGTGAGCCTGCGGGTGCAGCGCGGCAACACCGACGACGCCCTGGTGCGCCGGCTGCACGGGCGGGGCTGGCGCGCCGCCGCGCAGGCGCCGCCGGGCCGGCTGCGCTGGCACGCGGTGACCACCGCGGCCGGCGGGGTGGCGGCCGCAGCGCTGCTGTCCCGACGCCGACGGGTGGCGGCGAGCGCCGGGCTGCTGTGGGGCGGGCTCACCGGTGACTTCGCCCGCCGACGCCTGGCGCCCGGTCCGCGTCCGAGCGAGGAGCAGTGGTGGCCGGAGCTGCGCCGGATGGCCACCACCAGCGTGGCGATCCCGCCCGCCGCGGTGTGGCACCGGGCGCGGGGCGAGTGGCGCCACCGCCGGGGCGCGGACCCGTGGCCGCCACCGCTGCGGGCGGTGCTCTTCGACCGGGACGGCACCCTGGTGCACGACGTGCCCTACAACGGCGAGCCCGACGCGGTGCGCACCGTGGACAGCGCACGACCCGCCCTGGACCTGGTGCGCGCGGCGGGGCTGGCCACCGGGGTGATCAGCAACCAGTCCGGCATCGCCCGCGGGCTGCTCAGCCGGGAACAGGTGGACGCGGTGAACGCCCGGGTGGCCGCCGAGCTCGGCCCGTTCGACACCTGGCAGGTGTGCCCGCACGGACCGGCGGACGGCTGCCCCTGCCGCAAGCCCCGCCCGGGCCTGGTGCTGCAGGCCGCGCGCGAGCTGGGGGTGCGCCCGGCGCAGTGCGCGGTGATCGGCGACATCGGTGCCGACGTGCAGGCCGCCCGCGCCGCCGGGGCCCGCGCCGTGCTGGTGCCCACCCCCGTGACGCTGGCCGAGGAGGTGAGCGCCGCCCCCGAGGTGGCGCAGGACCTCTACGCCGCGGTCACCACGCTGCTGGCCGGACCTGCGGCGCCGGGAGCCCCGCGATGACCCGGGTGCTGGCCGTCCGCCTGGACAGCGACGGCGACGTCCTGCTCACCGGCCCGGCCCTGCGGGCGCTGGCGGCCGGCGCGCAGCGGCTGGACGTGCTGGTCTCCCCCGCCGGCCCCGCGGCCGCCCGCCTGCTCCCCGGGGTGGACGACGTGCTGGTCTTCGACGCCCCGTGGACCGGGTACCGTCCGCCGGCGGTGGACGCCGCGGCGGTGCAGGCACTGGTGCAGCAGCTGGCCGGGCGCGGGTACGACCTCGCCGTCGTGTTCACCTCCTTCCACCAGAGCCCGCTGCCCATGGCGCTGCTGGCGCGGCTGGCGGGCATCGGCCGGGTGGCCGCGACCAGCGCGGACTACCCCGGCTCGCTGCTGGACGTGCGCCACCAGCGCCTGCCGGGCCGGCACGAGGTGCAGGCCGCGCTGGACCTGGCCCGCGCCGCCGGCGCCGCGCCGCTGGCCGACGACCGCCTCGCCGTGCGCCACCCGCTGCCGCACGTGGACGCGCTGCTGCCCGCTGGTGAGCTGGTGGTGGTGCACCCCGGCGCCTCGGTGCCCGCCCGCGCGCTCGGGGCCGGCCACGCCGCGGCAGTGGTGGCCCGCCTGCGCGCCGAGGGCCGCACCGTGGTGGTCACCGGCGGGCCCGCGGAGACGGGGCTGGCCGCGGCCGCCGCACCGGGCGCCACCGACCTGTCCGGACGCACCACCCTGGCCGAGCTGGCGGCGGTGCTGCAGCGGGCGGCGTGCGTGGTGGTCGGCAACACCGGGCCCGCCCACCTCGCCGCCGCAGTGGGCACGCCGGTGGTGTCGCTGTTCTCCCCGGTGGTGCCGGCGCAGCGCTGGGCGCCCTGGCGGGTGCCGCACGTGCTGCTGGGCGACCAGCAGGCCCCCTGCCGCGACAGCCGGGCCCGCGAGTGCCCGGTGCCGGGGCACCCCTGCCTGAGCGGGGTTGCCCCGGAGGCGGTGGCCGCCGCGGTGACCTCCCTGGTCGGTGCGCCGGCCCCAGCCGTGGCGGGAGGGCGCTAGTGCGGGTGTTGCTGTGGCACGTGCACGGGTCGTGGACGACGTCCTTCGTGCAGGGCGGGCACGAGTACGTGCTCCCGCTGGTGGACGACCGTGGCCCGGACGGGCGGGGGCGGGCGCAGACCTGGAGCTGGCCCAGCTCGGCGGTGGAGGTGGCCGCCGACCGGCTGCCCGAGCACGGCGTGGACGTGGTGGTGCTGCAGCGCCCGCACGAGGCGGAGCTGCTGCAGCGGTGGACGGGGCTGCGCGCCGGGGTGGACGTGCCCGCGGTGTACGTCGAGCACAACGCCCCCATGGCCGCCGCGCCGGGCAGCCGCCACCCGTTGGCGGAGCAGGCCGCGATCCCCGTCGTGCACGTCACCCGGTTCAACCAGCTGATGTGGGACTGCGGCGCCGCGCCCACCACCGTGCTGGAGCACGGCGTGGTGGACCCGGGCCCGCTCTACACCGGCGAGCGCGCGTCGCTGGGCGTGGTGGTCAACGAGCCGGTCCGGCGCTGGCGGGTGGCCGGCACCGACGTGCTGCTGCGCGTCGCCAGGGACGTCGACGTCGAGGTGTACGGCATGGGCATGTCCGCCCTGCTCGAGCGGGCGCCCCAGCTGCACGGGCGGGTGCACGAGAACCTGCCGCAGGCGCGGATGCACGCCGAGCTGGCCCGGCACCGCGCCTACCTGCACCCGTACCGCTGGACCAGCCTGGGTCTGGCCCTGGTGGAGGCGATGACCCTCGGCCAGCCGGTGCTCGCGCTGGCGACCACCGAGGCCCCGGAAGCGGTTCCGGCGGCGGCCGGGGTGGTGACCAACGACCTCACCACCCTGGTGCGGACCGCGCGCCGGTGGATGCGGGATCCCCAGGAGGCGCGCGAGCGTGGAGCCGCCGGGCGCAGCCACGCGCTGCGCCGCTTCGGCCTGCCGCGGTTCCTCGACGACTGGGACGCGGTGTTCGCGGGGGTTGTTGCCGGCCAGGAGGTTGCCTGATGAAGATCGCCATGGTGTCCGAGCACGCCAGTCCACTGGCCACCCTCGGTGGGACCGACGCCGGGGGGCAGAACGTGCACGTGGCTGCGCTGGCCCGGGCGCTGGCCGCACGGGGGCACCGGGTGGACGTCTACACCCGCCGGGACAGCGCCACCCAGGCGGAGCGGGTGACGCTGTGCGCCGGGGTGGACGTGGTGCACGTGCCGGCCGGTCCACCGGTGGCCATGGCCAAGGACGAGCTGCTGCAGCACATGCCGGCGTTCGGCGAGTGGCTGACCACCGCGTGGACCCGCACGCCCCCGGACGTGGTGCACGCGCACTTCTGGATGTCCGGCGTGGCCGCGCTCGCCGCCGCGCGGGCCGTGGGGGTGCCGGTGGTGCAGACCTTCCACGCCCTCGGCTCGGTGAAGCGCCGCCACCAGGGGCTGGCGGACACCAGCCCCCGCTCGCGGGTGCGCACCGAGGCCGCGCTGGCCCAGCAGGTGGACTGCGTGGTGGCCACCTGCGCCGACGAGGTGACCGAGCTGGCCGCGCTGGGGGCGCCGCTGGAGCGGGTGCGGGTGGTGCCGTGCGGGGTGGACGTGCAGCACTTCTGCCCGGCGGGCCCCCCGTGGCGGGGGGACCCGGCGGGGCTGCGTCCGGCTGGCGTGCCGCGGCTGGTGTGCGTCGGCCGGCTGGTGGAGCGCAAGGGGGTGGACACCGCGGTGCGGGCCCTGGCTCAGCTGCCCGGGGTGGAGCTGCTGGTGGCCGGTGGCCCGCCCGCGGCGCAGCTGCCCGGGCACGCCGAGGCCCAGCGGCTCAGCGCGCTGGCCGCGCAGCTGGGGGTGGCCGAGCGGGTGCACCTGCTGGGCGAGGTCTCCCCCACCGACGTGCCTGCCCTGCTGCGCTCGGCGGACGTGGTGGTGACCACGCCCTGGTACGAGCCGTTCGGCATCGTGCCGCTGGAGGCGATGGCATGCGGGCGGCCGCTGGTGGGCAGCGCGGTGGGCGGGCTGCTGGACACGGTGCAGCCGGGCACCACGGGCGTGCTGGTGCCCCCGCGCGAGCCGGACGCCCTGGTCGCGGCGCTGACTCCCCTGCTGGCGGACCCGCTACGGCGGACGCGCCTCGGCGCCGCGGCTCGGCGCCGCGCGGTGCACCGCTACAGCTGGGACCGGGTGGCCGCGGAGACCGAGGATGCCTACGCCACCGTGTGCACCGGGCAGCGCGAGCCGGCGGAGGCGCTGTGAGCAGCGACTGGGTGCGCCAGCACGTGGCGGACCTGACAGCGGCGCTGCACGAGCTGGAGCGCGACGCCGCGCTGGTGCAGGCGTGGGGCGCCGAGCTGGCCCGGCTGCTGCCCGGCGGCGGACGGCTGCTGGTGGCCGGCAACGGGGGCAGCGCCGCCGAGGCTCAGCACCTCACCGCCGAGCTGGTGGGCCGCTACGTGGACGAGCGGCAGCCGCTGTCCGCGCTGTGCCTGAGCGCGGAGACCTCCAGCCTCACCGCGATCCTCAACGACTACGGCGCCGAGGAGGTCTTCGCCCGCCAGGTGCAGGCGCACGGCCGGGCCGGCGACGTCCTGCTGCTGCTGTCCACCAGCGGGGCCAGCCCCAACGTGCTCTGCGCGGCCGAGCGGGCCCGCGCGGGCGGGCTGCGGGTGTGGGCGCTCACCGGGCCGCGTCCCAACCCGCTGGCCGAGCTGGCCGACGAGGCGGTGGCGGTGGCGGCCCCGAGCACCTCCACGGTGCAGGAGGTGCACCTGGTGGCGGTGCACGCGCTGTGCGCCGCCGTCGACTCCCGCCTGCCCACCCGGCCCCGGGGCACCCCCGCCGCGATGCCGGTGGCCTCGGCATGAGCCGGCGCATCGTGGTGGTGGGCGACGTGCTGCTCGACCGCGACCTGCTGGGCACGGTGCAACGGGTGTGCCCGGACGCGCCGGTGCCGGTGGTGGACGTCACGGGGGTGCGGGAGAGTCCCGGCGGCGCCGGGCTGACGGCCCTGCTGTGCACCGCCGCGGACACCGAGGTGGTGCTGGTGGCGCCGGTGGCCGCCGACGACGCTGGTGCGCGCCTGGCCCGGCTGCTGCGGGCCGAGGTGGAGCTGGTGGCCCTGCCGCACGCCGGCGGCACCCGGCGCAAGACCCGGGTGCGCAGCGCCGGGCAGTCGCTGCTGCGCCTGGACGACGGCGGGCCCGGCGCCCCGGTCGACCCGCCGCTGTCCCTGGTGCGCGCCGCGCTGGCCGGCGCGGACGTGGTGCTGGTGGCCGACTACGGCGGGGGCACCACCCACCACGCGGGCCTGTGTGCGCTGCTGGCCGAGGCCGCCGCCCGCCGACCGCTGGTGTGGGACCCGCACCCGCGCGGTGGTGCTCCGGTGCCGGGCACCGCGCTGGTCACGCCCAACCGCGCGGAGGCCGCCCACGCCTGCGCAGGACTGCCCACCAGCTCCGCAGGCCCGTCCAGCACCCCCGATGCCCTCGCCGTGGCGCTGCGGACGCAGTGGCAGGCCCGCGCCGTCTGCGTCACCGCCGGCAGCGACGGCGCCTACCTCGCGCTGTCCGCCAGCGAGCCGATGTACGTCCCCGCACCCGTGGTGGCCGGCGGTGACCCGTGCGGGGCCGGCGACCGCTTCGCCGCCTCGGCCGCGCTGTCCCTGGCCCGCGGAGCGGTGCTCTCGGAGGCGGTGGTGGACGCCGTCGCCGACGCCTCCGCGTGGGTGCGCGCCGGCGGCGCGGCCGGCTACCGCGCTCGCCCGCCCCAGCCGCCCGCCGCCGACGCAGCCGGCCTGGGTCCCGTCCAGCCCACCGCGGCGGAGGTGGTCGCCCGGGTGCGCGCCCGCGGCGGGACCGTGGTGGCCACCGGCGGCTGCTTCGACCTGGTGCACGCCGGGCACGTTGCGTGCCTGGAGGCGGCGCGCCGCCTGGGGGACGCGCTCGTGGTGCTGCTCAACTCCGACGAGTCGGTGCGCCGGCTCAAGGGCCCGTCGCGGCCGGTGGTCACCCAGGACGACCGGGCCCGGGTGCTGCAGTCGCTGGCCAGCGTGGACGCCGTCGCGGTGTTCACCGAGGACGACCCGCGGGCCGCGCTGGCGCAGCTGCGCCCGGACGTGTGGGCCAAGGGCGGCGACTACGGCGGCACCCCGCTGCCGGAGACCGCCCTGGTGCGCTCCTGGGGCGGACGCGTGGTGCTGCTGCCCTACCTCGACGGGCGCTCCACCACCGCCCTGCTCGCCGCCCAGCCCAGCTCCCAGCCCAACCTGGAGGTTTCGTGACCGCAGCAGGCAACGGCACCACTCCGCTCGCGCCGCGCGAGCTCGGCACGGTCTACGTCACCGGCGGGTCCAGCGGTCTCGGTGCCGCCGTGGTGGCGGCGGTGTGCGCCCAGGGCGGCCGAGCTGCGGTGATCGACCGCGTCGCACCCCAGGCCGACGTCCCGCACGTGCTGGCCGACCTCGCCGACAGCGCCGCCGCCGAGGCAGCCGTGGCCGAGCTGGTGCAGCGGGTGGGCCCACCCACCGCCGTGGTCACCGCGGCCGGCACCGACGCCTGCGGCGGCCTGGGCGAGGTGCCCACCGAGACGTGGGAGCGGGTGGTGCGGGTCAACCTCTTCGGCACCGTGGCGGTGGTCCGCGCCTGCCTGCCGCACCTGCGGGCCAGCCGCGGCACCGTGGTGACGGTGGCCTCCACCCTCGGGATCAAGGCCGTCGGCGACGCCACCGCCTACTGCGCCTCCAAGTTCGGCGTGGTCGGCTTCACCCGGGCGCTGGCCACCGAGCTGGCCGGCACGGTCGGGGTCACCCTGCTGATCCCCGGCGGCATGAGCACCGCGTTCTTCGACGGCCGCACCGAGCAGTACCGGCCGGGTCCGGACGCCGTGCTCAACGACCCGGCGCACACCGCGGCCACCGTGGTGATGGCCCTGCGGCAACCGGTGGGCTCGGAGGTCCGCGAGCTGGTGGTGGCCACGTCCACCGAGCCGTCCTGGCCGTGACCCCGACGGTGCTCGCGCTGCGGGCCCTCGGCCTCGGCGACGCCCTCACCGGGGTTCCCGCGCTGCGCGGGCTGCGCCGGGCGTTTCCCGCCCACCGCCTGGTGCTCGCCGCCCCCGAGCCCGTCGGTGCCTGGCTGCACCGCCGCGGCGTGGTGGACGCGGTGCTGCCCACCGCAGGGCTGGCGCCGCTGCACTGGGAGGGCCCTGTCCCGGTGGCGGTGAACCTGCACGGCCACGGCCCGCAGAGCCACCGACTGCTGCAGGCCCTGCGCCCGCAGCAGCTCATCGCCTTCGGCTGCCCCGCCGCCGACCACCTCGGGCCCGCGTGGCGGGCCGACGAGCACGAGGTGCTCCGCTGGTGCCGGCTGGTGCGCAGCGCCGGTGGGGACTGCGGGCCGGAGGACCTGCGCCTGAGCCACCCCGCCGGCGCCACCCGCTCGCCGGACACCGTGGTGGTGCACCCCGGCGCGGCCTCGGGCTCACGCCGCTGGCCGGTGGAGCGCTGGGCCCCGGTGGCGCGTGCACTGCTCTCCCAGGGCTACCAGGTGGTGCTCACCGGCAGCCGCGCCGAGGCCGGGCTCTGCGCCCGCATCGCCGAGCAGGCGCCGGGTGCGCGCAGCACCGCCGGTCGGCTGGACCTGGCGGCGCTCACCGCCTGCGTGGCCGGAGCGGGCGTGGTGCTGTGCGGCGACACCGGGGTGGCCCACCTGGCCACGGCGCTGGCCACCCCGTCGGTGCTGCTGTTCGGACCCACCCCGCCGCACCGCTGGGGCCCGGCCGTCGACCCGCACCTGCACACCGTGCTGTGGCCGGGTGATCCTGCCGTCCCCGCCTGGGGCGATCCGCACGCCGAGGCGCTCGACCCACGCCTGGCCGCGGTGACCGTGGCGGAGGTGCTGCAGGCGGTGCGCGGCCTGGTGGGCGGGCCGGTCAGGCCGACTGCCGCACGGCCTGGCTGAACCACTCCACCGTCCGCGCCAGGCCCTGGGGCCAGGACACCTCCGGGCGCCAGCCCAGGGTGTGCTCGGCGAGGGTGGTGTCCGGCCGCCGCACCTGGGGGTCGTCCACCGGACGTCCGACGTGCTCGACGGTGGAGCCAGACCCGGTGGCCGCCACCACGTCCTCGGCGATCTGCCGCACGGTCAGCTCGGTGGGGTTGCCGATGTTCATCGGGCCGGGGTGTCCGCTCTCGGCCAGCGCGAGGATCCCCGCGATCAGGTCGGAGACGTAGCACACCGACCGGGTCTGCAGGCCGTCCCCGGCGACCGTCAGCGGCTGCCCGGCCAGCGCCTGGCGGATGAAGGTGGGGATGGCGCGGCCGTCGTGCGGGCGCATCCGGGGGCCGAAGGTGTTGAAGATCCGCACGATGGCGGTGTCCACGTCGCAGCTGCTGCGGTAGGCCACCGTCATGGCCTCGGCGTAGCGCTTGGCCTCGTCGTACACCCCGCGCGGGCCCACCGGGTTGACGTGGCCCCAGTAGCTCTCCGGCTGGGGGTGCACCTGGGGGTCGCCGTAGACCTCGGAGGTGGAGGCCAGCAGAAAGCGCGCACCCTTGTCCTTGGCCAGGCCGAGAGCGTGCAGCGTGCCGATGGCCCCCACCTTGAGCGTCTCGATGGGCAGCGTCAGGTAGTCCACCGGCGAGGCGGGCGAGGCGAGGTGCAGCACCAGGTCGACCGGACCGGGCACGTGCACGAAGTCGGTGACGTCGCAGCGCACCAGCCGGAAGCGCGGGTCGTCGAGGAGGTGGGCGACGTTGCCGGGGCTGCCGGTGAGGAAGCTGTCCAGGCAGACCACCTCCGCGCCGCGCCGCAGCAGCTCCTCGCACAGGTGGCTGCCCAGGAACCCGGCGCCGCCCGTCACCACCACCCGCTCGACGTCCCGAGCCGCGTGGGACGTGCGGGACCCGAGGTCACCCCCTGATGCACCCATGGACCACAGGTACCAGCCGTGCCGACCCCCCGCGACTCGACCGCAGGGGACTCGACCGCAGGGCCGGGGCCGTCCGGCAGCTCCACCCACCCACCGGGGTCACGGTGCGGCGGTCTCGCCCACCATCGCTGCCAGGCCGTCGCCGGGTTCGACGACGCTCACCGGTTCCGGTTCCCACCACCGCCGCAGCACCCGAGCCACCCCGTCCTCGGTGTTGGCGTCGGTGATCACGTCAGCCACGGCCCGGACCGAGGCGTGGGCGTTGCCCATGGCCACGCCGCAGCCCGCCCACCGCAGCATCGACACGTCGTTGGGCATGTCGCCGAAGGCGAGCACCCGCTGGGCCTGCACCCCGTGGTAGCGGGCCACCATCGCCAGCCCGGCTGCCTTGCTCACCCCGGCCGGCAGGATCTCCACCAGGCCGTCGCCGGTGGAGTAGGTCAGTCCCACGCTCTCCGGCAGCCGCGGGGCCAGCACCTCGGCCACGTCCTGGCTGCTCAGGCCGCACTGGCGCACCAGCAGCTTCACCGCCGGCTCGGCGCAGAGCTCGGCCAGGGAGACCTCGAGGTTGTCCGCGCTGGGCCAGTGGTGGGCACGGCGCGGAACCCACACCTCGTCGCGGGTCGACGGCTCGGGGTGCCCCAGGCGGTCGACGGCGAGGCCGCACCCCGGCAGCGCGGCCAGGGCCACCTCCGCCACCTCGGCCAGCACCGGCGGCTCCAGGCAGCGCTTCCACAGCACCCGCAGCGTCGCGGTGTCGAAGAGCACCGCGCCGTTGGCGCAGACGGCGAGCGGGGCGATGCCGAGCTGGTCGGTCACCGGCAGCACCCACTGCGGGGGACGTCCGGTGACCGGCACGAAGGGGACCTGCGAGGTCGCCAGCGCGCGCACCCCCGCGATGGTCGCCGGGCTGACCAGCCCGTCAGCGCCCAGCAGCGTCCCGTCCAGGTCGCTGGCCACCAGGTGCGGCAGCGGTGCAGCAGGTGGGTTCACCGGAGTCGCAGCAGCCCCCGGATCAGATGCTGACATCGGCACCCAGGCCACGGAACTGGTTCTCCTTGAACTCGCGAAAGCCGGGGATGCGCTCGCACGCGCGGTGCCAGTTGGGGTTGGTCTTCTTGTCCCGCTTGTAGCCGTAGGTGGCCACCTCGGCGTCTGCCGGCTCCTGGTGGAACACTCGCAGGTCCGGCGAGTACTCGGGCACGCAACCGGCAACGGTGATCATCCGGTGGGCGAAGTCGGCGTCCTCGTAGCCCCAGACCCCGTCGAACTCCTCGTCGTGACCGCCGATCTCCCGGGCCTTGGCCACGGGGTACAACAGGTTGCCCGCGTGCATGAACGCCCAGGGCTGCGGAACGTCCGGCAGCGCCACCATGTCCGGCATCCTTCGATCCTGCGGCAGCCCGTAGTTGGACACGCTGCCCACGGTCGGCAGCAGGTCCAGCACGCTCACGTCCCGCATGATCTGGGCGGGGCTGAGCGCGGCACAGGAGACGAAGACCCGCTCACCCGTGCAGATCCTGCTCTGCCCGCCCCGGGCCACGTACTGCAGCGCCGCGACCAGGTACCCCTCCTGCAGCACGCAGTCGGAGTCCAGGGACAGCACCCACTGGGCTCGGGTGAGCCGGAGGGCCAGGTTGCGCGCCCGGCAGAGCGCGAACGGGTGCGGCAGCTTGGGCTGCTGCACCAGAGTCAGCTGCATCCGGCTGGAGAACTGCCGGTGGAGCCGCTCGAGGGAGTCGACGTCGGAGTTGTTGTCGACCAAGATCACCTCGACGCGGTCCAGGGCAGGGCCCTGCCCGGCGATGCCGGCCAACGTCCTGGCGAGCAGGTCGGCGTCGTTGTGGCAGGGGATGGTGATGGCGATCAGCGGTGCTTCTGTTGCGGCCATGGCGCTCCACAGGAGAGAGGGAGGGTGCCGCCGGGGTGCACTCACCCGACGTGGGGTGTGCCGATGGCTACAGCTTCCCCCCGTGGCCAACGCTACGGTGGCGCCCCGGAACCCGCTCAACGAGAAGGCGACTGGGCGAACTCGTAGTCGATGTCGGTGAAGGAGTCGACCGCGAAGACGTAGCAGAACCGCAGCACGGACTCGCCTCGCTCGCCATGGTTCCAGGGTGGGACGGCTGGGCCGCGCTGCTCGGCTCAGTGGCCTTCGTCGCAGCACCGCGCTGCTGAGCCCCGCCAGCGAGCCGAGGACGCTCGGGCAGTGCATCCTTGGGCGCCATGACCCCCCCACAGCAGAAGACCGGTGAGGAGACCCACTACGAGGCCGTGGTGGTGGGAGGCGGCTTCGCCGGGCTCTCTGCCGCACTGTGGCTGGGCCGGTTCCACCGACGGACGCTGGTCCTCTCGGCCGGACCGTCCCGCAACGCGCCGGCGCAGGTAGCGCACGGCTACCCCGGCTTCGACGGTGCCAACCCCGGGGAGCTGCTGGACAAGCTCGAGGCGGAGGTGGACCAGTACCCCAGCGTCACCCGGCGCACCGCGTGGGTGGATACCGCCGCCCAGGACGGCGACCAGTTCTGCATCACCGCCGGTGAGCTGGCGGTCACCGCTGACCGAGTGGTTCTGGCCACCGGCATCCGCGACGTGCAGCCGGACCTGCCCGGCTTCGCCGACTACGAGGGCAGGAGCATCTGGCACTGCCCCGCCTGCGACGGCTACGAGTACACCGGCAAGCCGATCGTGGTGGTGGGCAACGGGGAGCACGTCGCCGGGTACGCCCAGGAGCTGGTGCCCTACGCCGACCCGCTCACCATCGTCACCCACGGCTCCACCCTGGCCGGCTCCGCCGAGGACCTCGCCGCGCTGGCGCCCCGCGGCATCGAGGTGCACGAGCAGGCGATCCACCGCCTGCACGGGGCCGACGGGCAGCTGGAGGCAGTGGAGCTGGCCGACGGCACCGTGCTGGAGGCGGCGGCGGTGTTCTACTCCCTGGGCCACGAGCCGCTCTCCGAGCTGGCCAAGCAGCTGGGCTGCGAGGTGGGCGCGGAGGGGCTCGTCGTCGACCGGCGGCAGGAGACCACCACCACGGGCGTCTACGCCGCCGGCGACCTGGCGCCGCTGGAGGAGCTGGTGGTGGTGGCCGCCGCGATGGGTGCGGTCGCCGCCAACAACCTGCACCAGAGCCTCGGCCCGGGCAGCTGAGCCAGCGCCCACCCCAGCCGCACTCACCTCGACTTGCGGCAGTGGGGCAGGCGGGCACGATCGGGCCATGCCCGCACCGCGGACGCGGTGGCTCGTGCGCCGAAGGAGGATGCCGTGACCGATCGCCTCTCCCCGCCGTCGACAGCCGTCACCGCTGGCTCGGAACCCGTGCTCGACCGCTACCCCACCCGCACCGCGGCGCGCCCGGAGCTGCTGGTCCGGACCGATCCCGCGGTGTGGGGCGGGCTCTCCGCACCCGGCCCGTTCTCCGCCGACGGGCTGGCTGACTACGACCGCACCGGCTTCAGCGCGGTCCCGGCGCTGCTCGGCCCGCAGGAGGTGGCCGACCTCGCGGCCGAGCTCGTCCGGTTCGCGGCCGACCCCGCCGTGCGGGAGGACCGCCGCACCGTCATCGAGAAGTCCTCCCAGGAGGTGCGCTCGGTGTTCGAGGTGCACCGGACGAGCCAGGCGGTGGCGGCGCTGGTCGCCGACGAGCGCGTGATCGGCCGGGCGCGCCAGGTGCTGGGCTCCGACGTGTACGTCCACCAGAGCCGCATCAACTACAAGCCCGGCTACGGCGGTGGCGGCTTCTACTGGCACTCCGACTTCGAGACCTGGCACGCCGAGGACGGCATGCCCGCCCCGCGAGCCGCGAGCATCTCCATCGCGCTGACGGAGAACTTCCCGCACAACGGCTGCCTGATGATCATCCCGGGATCGCACCGAACGTTCGTGCCGTGCGTGGGCGAGACACCCGAGGAGCACTTCACCACCTCGCTGCGCGAGCAGGGCCGCCAGGTCGGCACCCCCGACGACGCCAGCCTCGCCACCCTCACCGCGGCCGGCGGCATCAACCTGCTCACCGGCGCTGCGGGCTCGGCCACGATGTTCGACTCCAATTGCATGCACGGCTCGGCGAACAACATCACCCCGTACGCGCGGTCCAACCTGTTCGTCGTGTTCAACAGCGTGCAGAACCGCCTGGTGGAGCCGTTCGCCGCGCCGGCCCCACGGCCGGAGCACATCGCCGCGCGGGGGTGAGGCGGTTCCCAGCCGCACCCTCGTCGACCAGCACGTGCACCATCGCTTAAAGTTTCACCTGTCTGGCCCTGTGCGGGCCCGGCGCGGTCCAGCCGTCGGGCCACCCTTGTCGCTGAGGGTGTTCCGTGGCCGCGCGCCCGCTGCATCCTCGTGGATGGCCGCCTGTGCGGCCGCAAACGGGAGCACAACCATGAGTGACACACCCAGCGCCGCTGGGCGTCCAGCACCGAGCGTGAACCAGGCTGGCGCTGCGGGGGTGCCCCGCCCGGGCCCCGCGCGCGAGCTCATCGCCGCGATCCACGAGCTCACCCGGATCGTGGTGGGCGAGAAGCCGCTCGACGAGGTGTTCGCCCAGGTGGTCCAGCTGGCCCGGCAGGAGATTCCCGGCGCCGACGAGGTGTCGGTGACCATGGTGGACGGGTCGGACCCCACCACACCGGCCGCGACGGGCGAGCTCGCGTGCACGCTGGACGAGCGGCAGTACTCCACGGGGCAGGGTCCGTGCCTGCAGGCGGCCACCACCGGAGAGACGCTGCACATCCCGGACATGCAGGCAGAGCAGCGGTGGCCTGAGTACACCCCCTTCGCCGCGCGCAACGGCGGGCTGAGCTCGCTGTCGGTACCGCTGCCCGTGCAGGACACGACGGTGGGCGCGCTGAACATCTACGCCCGGGTGGTCGGCGCCTTCGACGAGCACAGCCGCGAGCTGGCCGAGCACTTCGCCGGCTACGCCGCGGTGGCCGTGCGCAACGCCAGCCTCTACACGGCCACCACGAACCTGGCCGAGCAGATGCAGGCGGCCATGGAGTCCCGCGCGGTGATCGAGCAGGCCAAGGGCATCATCATGGGCGAGCGCCGGTGCAGCCCCGACGAGGCCTTCCGGCTGCTGTCCAAGGTCTCCCAGGATGCCAACCGCAAGCTCCGCGACGTGGCGACCGCGCTCGTCGCCCAGGCCTACCAGTCGTCCTAGCCCGCCTGGACCTCTGCGCTGCGGGCCCGGCGGAAACCGCTTGACAAAGTTGACCGGTCCGGTCGACTATTGGTGGCAGGTCATGAGTGCCAGCGTCAAGCCCCGGCTCGCTGGCCGGCAACCCTCCTCCGCGGTGGGGTGCCCCGGGTGAGGACCAGGCTCCGGCGAGGTGTCGGAGCAAGCGCGGACCCCCGAGTGACGCACGCTGCCTCGGGCTCTCTGGGGTCCCTGAGCGGAACGAGAACGCCGTGACCACCACCCTGCTGCCCCGCCCCGCCGCTGCGGCGGCGACCGAGACCCCCACCACGCTGCGCCTGGCCACCCTGGTGCGGGGCATCGCCGCCCAGCCACACCGGTGGCACGACCAGGTGCGCTTCTCCACCCGGGAGCGCTGCTGGTCCCGGCTGGAGTCACCGGCCGGGGTGGACGTCTGGCTGCTCACCTGGACCAGGACGCAGAGCACCGACCTGCACAGCCACGGGCTGGCCAGCGCCGCGCTGACCGTGGTGCAGGGCACCATCACCGAGGTTCGCCCGGACGGCCGCGGTGGGCTGCACGCCGACCGGCTGGGGGTGGGCGGGCTGCGCACCGTCACCACCGGCGTGATCCACGACGTGCGCAACGAGCGGGACGAACCGGCGGTGAGCATCCACGCCTACTCCCCCCGGCTCACCGAGATGACGTTCTACCGGCTGGAGGACGGGCTGCCCGTCGCCGACCGCACGGTGCTCACCGACGAGCCGGAGGTTGACGCCTGAGACCTGTCGGTGGGCCGCACCCCGGGGTGCAACCGGTCACATCCCGGCGATCAATGGCCGCTGCACCGCCCTGAACAGGGCATTCTTGAGCTCATACCCCGCTCGGGGTGGTGAGGAGGACCGGCGATGAGCACCTCGTCAGGACGCGGCGGTCCCTGGGTGAGCGCGACGATGCGGTACTGCAGCGGCTGGCGCACCTCGGCCTCGGCCGGGTTGCAGCGCCGGGCCAGCACCCCGCGCCGCGTGCGCCGCACTGTCAAGGCCCTCCGCGCCGTGGATGGGCCGTCTGCAAGTACCACCAAGCGCGCCGCAGACCGTCGCTAACCGCTACCAGGTGCTGCTGCTCAGCCCCCGCCAGCAGCAACACCCGGTCAGCAGCACCCGGTCAGCGGAAGAAGCTGAGGAACAACGCCACCAGCCAGCTCCAGAAGTCCAGCCACGGGTTCGACGGCGCGGGGGCCACCACCGGCGGTGCCGGCTCGCCCGCGCAGGGCGCGCCGTCCAGTCCGCCCGCGGCCCGGCCCACCCGCTCCAGGCCCTTGCGGTCGCCCGCGGCGAACCCTGGGGTGGCGGCACCGCTCACGGTCGGGTTCATCACCTGGCCCGGCGTGCTGGTGTGGTCCAGGCCGATGGCGTGGCCCAGCTCGTGCAGCACCAGCCGGCCCCGGGTGGACGACGCGGCCGGCCCGAACCCGGGTGCCAGCTGCGGGTACGTGCGGCTGTCGAGCACCACGAACCCGGACACCACCTGCCACGGGGTCGCCTGCGCGGCACCCGGCGGGGTGTACGACCAGGTGGTGACGCCGCCGACGCCCGCGGCGCCGCCCATGCCGTTGAGCAGGCTGGACGTGCCCGGACCCGTCCCCGGCGCCGCCCAGGCGATCACCAGCGGGGTCCTGGGGTGGGCCGGCGTGCCGTCGAAGCCGTGGCCGCGCTGCGGAACCACGTCGGTGGTGCCGGTGTACACCAGGTTCAGCCCGGACTCCCGGCGCACGATGTCCACGGCCGCCGCCACGTCAGCCTCGGCCGTGGGACCGCCGTTGCGCGGGTTGACCTGGTACGGGATCGGCTCGCAGGGGTTCCAGCGGATCACCGACCCGTCCGGGTTGTGGTGCAGCGCGTAGCCGTCGTAGCTGACCGAGGCGGCCCCGGTGGTGGTGACCGGCGCCGGGTCCGGCGCCACGGGCGCGGGTGCCGACGAGGCCACCGCGGCACCGGAGGCCATCAGCAGCGCCGTGGTGGCACCGGCCAGCGCGAGCCCGCGGAGGCGAGGAACGGTCAGCGTCATGTGGGGTCTCCGTAGCTGTCTCGGCCGCCCTGCTCCGGGCGCACCGCCACCTCCCCCATCGGCCACCGAGCGACGGTGCTGAGCCGACACCGCGGCCCGGGCGACCTAGGGTGGGCGGCACTGGCCCTGAGCACGAGGAGACGACCAATGAGCACCGTCCGGGCCTGCCTCGTCGTGGACGCTCAGCCGACGTTCTGCGAGGGCGGGGAGCTGGCGGTGGACGGCGGCAACGACGTCTGCGTCCGCAGCGCGCAGTTCCTCGCCGAGCACGGCGACCGCTACCACCTGGTGGTGTCCAGCCAGGACTACCACGTCGATCCCGGCCACCACTTCTCCACCGAGCCCGACTTCGTCGACACCTGGCCCCCGCACGGCCTGGCCGGCACCGCCAACGCCGAGCTGCACCCCGCGCTGGCCGACACCGCCATCGACGTGCGGGTGCGCAAGGGTGCGCACGAGGCGGCGTACTCCCTCTTCGACGGCGCCGACCCGGACGGGCGACCAGCGCTGCAGGTGCTGCGCGCGGCCGGCGTCACCGACCTGGACGTGCTGGGCATCGCCGAGAGCCACTGCGTGCGGGCCACCGTGCTCGACGCGCTGGGCCACGGCTTCGGCGTCCGGCTGCTGCGCGACCTGACGGTGCCGGTGACCGCCGAGCTGGGGGCGGCCGCGCGCACCGAGATGCAGGCTGCCGGGGCCGCGCTCACCACCAGCGCCGCGGCGTTCGCCAGCTGACGGCAGCACCGGCTCAGGGTCAGGCTCCGGTGAGCACTCCCTGCTGCGCGGCGGCTGTGGTGGTGGTGCTGCGGCGGCTGGTGTCCAGCAGCCGCCGGGCCGCCCAGTCGAGCACGAAGCCGAGCACGCCGATCACCACGATCACGGCCATCACCTGGTCGTAGGCGAGCTGGTCGCGGGCGTTGAGGATCTGGTAGCCCAGCCCGGAGCGCACCCCCAGCATCTCCGCCGGCACCAGCACGATCCAGGCGATGCCCAGGCCCACCCGCAGCCCGGTGCGCACGTGGTCGCGGATCGCCGGCAGCACCACGGCGGTGAGCTGCTCCCACCGAGTGGCGCCCAGCGAGCGGGCCACCAGCAGGTGCCCGGGGTCCACGGCGCGCACGCCTGCGGCGGTGTTGATGACGATCGGCCACACCGCAGCGGCGGCAATGAGGAAGAACACCGGTTGGTGGCCGATGCCGAACAGGGCCACCGCGATGGGCGCCCAGGACAGCGGCGAGATCATCCGCAGGAACTGCACCACGGGCATCGAGGCGCGCTCGAAGCGGACGTTGAGCCCGATCAGCAGGCCCAGCGGGATGCCGATCACCGTGGCGACGAGCAGGCCGACGAGCAGCCGCCACACGCTGACCCCGACGTCGGGCAGCAGCACCCCGCGGTCGAACAGCTCCACCAGCGCCGGCACGACGTGCTGCGGGGCGAACTCGCGCACCAGCGACGTGCTGCCGGCGACCACCGTGGTGAGCAGCCACCACACGGCCACGGCCACGGCGATCGCGGCCGCGGGCGGCCAGCACGCGCTCCACCTCGGACGGGCAGGCTGCTTGGTGCTCACGTGGGATCCACTTCCTCGGTACGGGTGAGGGTCTCGGGCAGGCCGAACGCGGCGGGACCGCCGTGCCGGGTGATGCTCTGCCGCACGAAGCGGTCGTCCACCAGCTCGCCGTGCACCGCCGCGGCGTCCACCCGGTCGAGGAAGCCGGTGTCGCCGTCCACCACGGTGTCGTGCATGGCCTCCACCAGCGCCTGCGTGAAGCTGGGGAACGGGAAGGGCTGGAAACCGAGCCGCTGCGGCTGCCAGCCGGGGTGGCGCAGGTCGTACTTGTCGGCCGGATAGGTCAGCGCCTTGGTGATCGCCGGCAGCGGCTGCGGCAGGTACTTGCCCGCGGAGAGCTCCCCGGCGGTGGCCTGGCGCCCGCCGTCGATGCGCAGCTGGGCGGCGAGCACGGAGTCGGTGAGCGTCTGCACCCCGGCGGGGGCACGGTCGATGAGGTCGGCGTGCACCAGCAGCGCGCAGCAGGCGTGGTCGCGCCATACGTCGCCGACGAAGCGGTGGATGCGCCCGATCTTCCTGGCCTCGGCCGCGGCGTTGAACGGGTCGGCCACGGTGAAGGCCGCGATGGAGCCGGCGGCCAGCGCGGGCACCATGTCCGACGGGCTCATCACGATCAGCTCGACGGTGCCGGCGGAGCGGGACGCGGACTGGCGGATCACCGGACGCAGGCCGTTGGCCCGGAAGAGCTGCTGGATGGCGATGTTGTGGATGGACCACCAGAACGGGATGGCCACCTGCTCCCCCGCCAGCTGGCCCAGCTCGGTGACGTGCGGCGCCACCGTCAGCGCGGAGCCGTTGGTGTGGTTCCAGCCGAGGATGCGTGCGCTGGAGCCCACCGAGTAGCGCAGCTGCACGGCCATCGGCATCAGCAGGTGCACCACGTCCACCTGCCGGCTGACGAACGCCTCCGCCAGCGACGCCCAGCTGCGGAACAGCACCGGCTTCGCCTGGCTCACCACCGCCGGGTCGTAGAGCCCGGCGTCGTGGGCGATGAGCAGCGGGGAGGCGTCGGTGATGGGCAGGTAGCCGATGCGCAGCTGACCGGTGGTGTTGCTGCGGTCGGTGGCCGCGGCGCGGGCCAGGTCGGCCACCCCGGCCAGCCCACCCGCGACGGCCAGCCCGGTCGCGCCGCGCAGCAGCGTGCGCCGGCTCAGCCCACCACCAGCACTCACCGGGCCTCCACGGGCACACCGGTGGCGTCGCGGTAGCGGGCCATGATCTCCATCCGCAGCCGCTGCGGGTCGGTGCTGGTCGACCACTCCTGCTCGAACACCCCGGAGGCGCCGAGCAGCGCGATGCGGTCGCCCACCACCACGGCCTCGTCGATGT
The DNA here is from genome assembly GCF_058133575.1 of Rhodococcus sp. Z13_19A. NCBI lineage: Bacteria > Bacillati > Actinomycetota > Actinomycetes > Mycobacteriales > Nocardiaceae > Rhodococcus > Rhodococcus sp. Z13_19A. The sequence goes on along the minus strand of NZ_JBYUNN010000004.1, from coordinate 195,050 downwards.
CGTGGGTGACCAGCACGGTGGTCAGGCCCAGCTCGGTGGTCATCGTCCGCAGCCACTGCTGCAGGTCGGCGCGGATCGCCGGGTCCAGCGCGCTGAACGGCTCGTCCAGCAGCAGCACCTGGGGCCGGATCGCCACCGCGCGGATCACCGCCACCCGCTGGGCCTGCCCGCCGGAGAGCTGGTCGGGGTAGGAACCGGCCAGCGCGGCCAGGCCGAAGTGCTCGAGCAGCTCCTCGGCGTGCGCGGGGTCGAAGCGGTCCCGGTTGCGGCCGAAGCGCCCACCCAGCGCGATGTTCTCCCGCACGGTCAGCCACGGCATCAGCAGCGGCTGCTGGAACACCACGCCGGTGTGCGGGCGGGGCTCGCCCCGGCCCGGGGTGTGCGGCTGCTCCCACTGCAGCGAGCCGCTGTCCAGCTGGTCCAGCCCGGCCAGGATCCGCAGCAGCGTGGACTTGCCGCTGCCGCTGACGCCGAGCACCACCAGGGTCTCCCCCGCCTCGACGGAGAGGTCGACCCCGCGCAGGACGGCGTCACCCCGCCCGGCGTAGCTCTTGTGGCCGTTGACTAGTTGGACTGCGCTAGTTCCCACCGCAGCTGTCCTTCCGAGGGTGACTGGATGGGGAGGAACGCCGCCTCGCGGAAGCGACGGTTGGTGGCGCTGCCGGTGGCGTAGCCGGCCCCACCCCGCAGGGTGGACTCCAGCCGGGTGGCGGTCACCGCGGCACCGGCGGCGTCCAGGCGCAGCTGCACCAGCTCGCGCCCGGTCATGGGGGGCGGGCCGTCGGGGGTGGTCTGCGCCGCCCACCGGTACAGCCGCTCGCGCACCGACGCGTGCTCGGCGGCCACCTGCCGGTGCTCGGCCTCCAGCAGCTTGCCCAGCTTGGTGAGCAGCGGCTCGGACTCCGCCAGCGCGGCCCCGGTGACGCCGCTGCAGAAGGCCGTCTGCAGCAGCAGGAAGGTGGGCCGCAACCGGGCGACGAACCCGACCAGGTCGGTGCTCACCACCTGTGCGGCGGGCACGTGCACCCGCTCCAGGGTCAGCGAGGTGGAGGCCGTGGCCCCCAGCGCCAGCAGCTGCGGGGCTGGGTGCACGGTGACGCCCGGGTCGTCGGTGCGCACCAGCGCGACGAAGGTGCGCCCGTCCTCGGTGCGGGTGGGCAGCACCACCAGGGCCGAGCGGAACACGTTGGACGCCCAGCGGATCGGACCGGAGACCTCGAGCCCGTCGGCCACCTCGGTGGCGATCAGCGGAGTCTCGCCCAGGCCGGCCGCGTGCTTGAGCCCGGCCGCCATGGCGGTGACACCCACCTCGGTGCCGTTCTCCAGCGCGGGCCGGAACGCGGCGCGCACCGGCTCGGGCGCCCGGTTGACGCACTCCAGCGTCACCCGGTGCGCCCACACCGAGAACCCGGCGGCGAGGCTCTCCGCCGCGACGTCCTCGATGACGGCGACCATCCGGTCCAGGCTCGTCCCGTCCAGGCCCAGCCGGAACAGGCCCCGCTCGCCGAGGGCGGCGATGTCGGCCCGAACGTCGGTCTCACCCCGGTCGAGCGCGTCGGCGCGGTCGCGCACCAGGGCGCACACCTCGCGCCGCCGCTGCTCCTCGGTGGGTGCGATGGCCGCAGTCATGGCTACCTATCCCTCGAGGGCGTGAATGCGGTCGACCGGGGTGCTGACGGCCTCGCGGGCGCGGAACACCGCAGCCTCGTCGGGGGCGTCGTAGAAGCACAGGCACTTGCCCATGTCCTCGCGGACGTAGGTGCGCAGGAAGGCGACCTCGGGCACGTTGGCGTACTTGGGCGCGTTGGCCTTCTTGCGCGCCAGGTAGGAGTCCATGTCCAGCTCCGCGGGCAGGTCCCACTCCACCAGGTAGCCGGCCTCCGGACGGGCGGCCTTGATCTGCGCCAGCTCGGCGCCCACCAGCCGCACCTCGCTGGGGCCCTCGACGCTGGCGACCCCCAGCGCGTCGGCGGCCAGCTCCGGGGCGCGGCAGGACTCGAACTCGGTGATCGCGAAGACGCGCTCACCACCGGCGGTCACCTGGGTCTCGATCAGCTCGCCACCGGCCTCGGCCGTGCGGGCGTCGACGTCCTTGATCACCTGGGCGGCCTGGCCGGCGGTGGTCACGAGCTCGTAGAGGTACAGCGACATGGGGGTCACCTTTCGAGAGACGGGTAGCGCGCAGCGCGCGTCAGGATGGAGAAGTGCGATTCGGACGACGGTGTCCGGAGAACCGGCAACGGTGGCCGGCAAGACCGAGGAGGGCGCAGCGCTGGTTCAGCGGGTGCGCGGGCGGTCAGCGAGTGCGACGACAGGCAGCGTTCGCCACACGCACGAGGTCCACGTGCAGGCGGCGGATCAGGAAGCTGCGGGTCACCTGCAGAACACTAGCAATAGACAGATCGTTCTGTCTAGAAATCCCCCCACGGGACGCGCTGGGGCAGTAACCTGGTGTCGTGCCTGCGCCTCACACCCTCCCCGCCCGCGCGGGCCGGCGACCCGGAAGCACCAAGGCTGGCAAGGCATCCCCCGCCGATCGCCTGCTGGACGCCGCGACCGCGCTGTTCGCGGCCGAGGGAATCCGCGCGGTGGGCATCGACCGGATCCTCAGCGGCGCGGGGGTGGCCAAGGCCAGCCTGTACTCCGCGTTCGGCTCCAAGGACGCGCTGGTGCTGGCCTACCTGCGCCGGCTGGACGAGCGCGACCGCACCCGCTGGACCGAGGCCGTCGCCACCGTCGAGGACCCGCTGGCCAAGGTGCTCACCTTCTTCGACCTGGCCATCGCCTCCGCTCCGGCGCGCAACTACCGCGGCTGCCAGTACGTCAACGCGGCCACCGAGTTCCCCGACGAGGAGCTCGAACCGGTGCAGGCGCACCGGACGTGGTTCCGCCACACCGTCAGCGCCCTGCTGCGCGAGGCCGGTCTGGCCCACCCCGACGACGCAGCGCAGCGCATCCAGCTGATCTACGACGGTGCGCTGGCCGGCTCCAAGGTGGAGCACTCCGAGGAGCCGCTGCGCCTGGGCCGGCAGATGGCCGAGCTGGTCATCGCGGCGGGCTCCGCCGCCACGGACCGGGACCGATAGCGCCGGGCATCAAGAACTCGTCAAGACGACGGGTGCCCGCGTAAGGAGCTCGTCAGGACCGGCTTCCGCACTCCCCCACCGGCTCACGCTGTCTTCCGGCGGAAGGTTTCCGCGCTGGAAGGGGTGTGTTCTGATGGCCGACCTGGCCTACCTGTCACTGGTCCTGGGTGGACTGCTCTGTTGCGTGCTGGTGCTTCGTGCCCTGCGCGACTCGGAGAGCCCCAGCTCCACGACCAAGGCTTCCCGGTGACGGGCGCGGGCGCGCTGAGCGTGGCGCTGATCGTCCTCGCGCTCCTCCTCGTCGTCTACCTGTTGGTGGCCCTGCTCGACCCGGAGCGGTTCTGATGAGCCCCGCCCTGGCCGCCACCCTCCAGCTCGGTGCGGTGCTCGCGGTGCTCGCCGCGGTCTACGTGCCCCTGGGCGACTACATGGCCCGAGTGTTCACCAGCACCAGCGACCTGCGGGTGGAGCGCGGCGTCTACCGGCTCTGCCGCATCAACCCGTCCGCCGAGCAGACCTGGGTCGGCTACGCGCTGAGCATGCTCGGCTTCACCACCGCCAGCGTGCTGCTGCTCTACCTGCTGCAGCGCGTGCAAGGGGTGCTGCCGCTCAACGGCGGCCTGTCCGGGGTCAGCCCGTCGGTCGCCTTCAACACCTCGATCTCTTTCGTGGCCAACACCAACTGGCAGTCCTACGTGCCCGAGACCACGATGAGCCACCTCACCCAGGCCGCCGGCCTGGCGGTGCAGAACTTCCTCTCCGCCGCAGTCGGGCTCTCCGTGGCAGTAGCCCTCATCCGCGGTTTCGTCCGGGTCACCGGACGGGGCGAGATCGGCAGCTTCTGGGTGGACCTCACCCGGGGCGCCCTGCGGATCCTGCTGCCGCTGTCCTTCCTGGTCGCACTGGTGCTGCTCAGCCAGGGCGTGATCCAGTCCTTCCACACCGGCTTCGCCTCCACCGGCCTGGACGGCGCGCAGTCCACCAACGCCCTGGCCCCGGTGGCCTCGCAGGAGGCCATCAAGGAGCTGGGCACCAACGGCGGCGGCATCCTCGCGGCCAACTCCGCGCACCCGTTCGAGAACGCCACCCCGCTGAGCAACGCCGTCGAGATCCTCGCGATCCTGCTCATTCCGGTGTGCCTCACCCGGACCTTCGGCACCATGGTCGGCAGCCGCCGCCAGGGCCTGTCGCTGCTCGCCGTGATGGCGCTGCTCTGGGGCGCGATGCTCGCGGTCACCTCCTGGGCCGAGCAGCACCAGCACGGCGTCGCCGCCCAGGCCGCCGGCGCCATGATGGAGGGCAAGGAGGTGCGCTTCGGCATCCCCGGCTCGGTGTTGTTCGGCGTCAGCACCACCGGAACCTCCACCGGCGCAGTGAACGCCGCCCACGACAGCTTCTCCGCCGCGGGTGGCGGGGCCCTCCTGCTGAACATGCTGCTGGGCGAGATCGCTCCCGGCGGGGTGGGCACCGGGCTGTACGGGCTCCTCGTGCTCGCCATCATCGCGGTGTTCGTCGGTGGTCTGCTGGTCGGTCGCACCCCGGAGTACCTGGGCAAGAAGATCCGCCGTCGCGAGATCACCATGGCGGCCCTATCAGTGCTGGTCATGCCGGCCCTGGTGCTCATCGGCACGGCCATCACCGTGGTGCTGTCCTCCACCACCGGGTTCCTCGGCAACAGCGGCGATCCCGGCTCGCCCGGCGCCATCCACGGCTTCACCGAGGTGCTCTACGCGTTCGCCTCGGCGTCGAACAACAACGGCAGCGCCTTCGGCGGGCTCACCGTCACCAGTGACTGGTTCCAGTCCTCGCTCGGCATCGCCATGCTGCTCGGCCGACTGCTGCCCATCATCTTCGTGCTCGCCCTGGCGGGCTCCCTCGCCCGACAGCCGAGGACTCCCACCAGCTCGGGCACGCTGCCGACCGGCGGGCTGGTGTTCACCGGCCTGCTGACGGGCACCGTCGTGCTCGTCGCGGCCCTCACCTTCTTCCCGGCGCTGGCGCTGGGACCCATCTCGGAGGCCCTGTCATGACCGCTCCCACGCTCGACGAGCCCGTGCTCCCGAAGGAACGCACCTCCACCACCGCTGCCGCACCGGTGCGGAGTGGGACGTTCAGCCCCCGGCAGCTGCTCACGTCACTTCCCGACGCGGTGCGCAAGCTCGACCCTCGCCACCAGGCGCGCAACCCCGTCATGTTCGTCGTGCTGGTCGGCTCGGTGGTCACCACCGCCATGGCGATCGGCAGTCCCAGCCTGTTCGCCTGGCTGACCGCGCTGTGGCTGTGGTTCACGGTGCTGTTCGCCAACCTCGCCGAGTCGGTGGCCGAGGGACGGGGCAAGGCACAGGCAGCCAGCCTGCGCCAGCTGCGCACCAGCACCACCGCCCACCGCCTCACCTCCTCTGGTGAGGTGGAGGACGTGGCCGGGTCCGACCTGCGCAAGGGCGACCGGGTGGTGGTCGAGGCGGGACAGGTCATTCCCGGCGACGGCGACGTGGTGGAGGGCATCGCCACCGTCGACGAGTCCGCCATCACCGGAGAGTCGGCGCCGGTGATCCGGGAGTCCGGCGGCGACCGGTGCGCGGTGACCGGTGGGACGACGGTGCTGTCCGACCGCATCGTCGTCACCATCACGGCCGAGCCCGGCGAGACCTTCGTGGACCGGATGATCTCCCTGGTCGAGGGCGCGGCACGCCAGAAGACGCCCAACGAGGTGGCGCTGAACATCCTGCTGGCCTCCCTCACCATCATCTTCCTGCTCGCGGTGGTGGCGGTCGGACCGATGGCGGCCTACGCCGGCCAGGCGCAGGACCCGGTCAAGCTGATCGCGCTGCTGGTGTGCCTCATCCCCACCACCATCGGGGCACTGCTCTCGGCCATCGGCATCGCCGGCATGGACCGTCTGGTGCAGCGCAACGTGCTGGCCATGTCCGGCCGCGCGGTGGAGGCCGCCGGCGACATCGACACCCTGCTGATGGACAAGACCGGCACCATCACCTTCGGCAACCGGCGTGCCACCGAGCTCTGCCCGGCACCGGGAGTGACGGCTGACGAGCTCGCGGCGGGGGCCCGGCTGTCCAGCCTGGCCGACGAGACCCCGGAGGGGCGCAGCGTCGTCGAGCTGTGCGCCGCGGACTTCGGGCTGGCCGCCGAGCCCGACGCCGCCGAGCGGGCCGCGGAGCTGGTCCCGTTCACTGCGCAGACCCGGATGAGCGGGGTGAACCTGACCGACGACGGCGGTGACCGCCAGATCCGCAAGGGTGCCAGCGACTCGGTGGCCGGCTGGGTCACCGCTGAGGGCGGCCGGGTGGAACAACCCGTGCTGGACCAGGTGAACGCCATCGCCAACGACGGCGCCACCCCGCTGCTGGTCGCCGAGGCCAGTGGCGGCACCGCCCGGGTGCTGGGCGCGATCCGACTGTCCGACGTGGTCAAGCCGGGGATCGCCGAGCGGTTCGCCGAGCTGCGGTCCATGGGCATCCGCACGGTGATGATCACCGGTGACAACCCCCTCACCGCCAAGGCCATCGCCGCCGAGGCAGGGGTGGACGACTTCATGGCCGAGGCCACCCCGGAGGACAAGCTCGCGCTGATCCGCCGCGAGCAGGAGGGTGGCCGGCTGGTCGCGATGACCGGCGACGGCACCAACGACGCACCGGCGCTGGCCCAGGCCGACGTCGGGGTGGCGATGAACACCGGCACGTCGGCAGCCAAGGAGGCCGGCAACATGGTCGACCTCGACTCCGACCCCACCAAGCTCATCGAGGTGGTGGCCATCGGCAAGCAGCTGCTGATCACCCGCGGGGCACTGACGACCTTCTCCCTGGCCAACGACCTGGCCAAGTACTTCGCCATCCTGCCCGCGCTGTTCGTGGGCATCTACCCGCAGCTCGACCGGCTCAACGTGATGCACCTGCACTCGCCGAACACCGCCATCCTCTCGGCGGTGATCTTCAACGCGCTGATCATCATCGGGCTCGTCCCGCTGGCGCTGAAGGGCGTGCAGTACCGGCCCGCCTCAGCCTCGCGGTTGCTGGGCCGCAACCTGCTCCGCTTCGGACTGGGCGGTGTCATCCTCCCGTTCGTGGCCATCTGGCTGATCGACCTCGTTGTTCGCATGATTCCCGGGATTGGGTGAGATCGATGAGAACTGCCATGAGCTACCTGCGCCAGGTGTGGGCCGGCGCCAGCGTGCTGCTGGTGCTGACCGTGATCCTCGGCGTCGCCTACCCCGCCGGGGTCTGGGCCGTCAGCCGCCTCGACTCAGCGAGCGCCGAGGGGTCGCCGCTGCGGGACTCCGCCGGGTGCGTGGTGGGCAGCAGCCTGCTCGGGGTGGACCCGCAGGTGCCCGCCGGTGAGCCCGACCCGTACTTCCACACCCGGGTGGTCGGCTCCGTCAGCGCCGAGGACGCGATGGCCCCGGGCAGCCCCGCCGCCGGGCTGCCCACCAACCAGGGACCGTCCAGCCAGGCGCTGGCCGGGTTCGGCGAGCAGCGGCGCGCGCTCGTCGCCGCCCGGGAGTCCGTGCCGCCGGAGACGGTGCCCGCAGATGCGCTCACCGGCTCAGGGTCCGGGCTCGACCCGCAGATCAGCCCGGCCTACGCCGAGCTGCAGGTGGCGCGGGTGGCGCGGGAGAACGGCATGTCCCCGGAGACCGTGCGCGGGCTGGTCGCCGAGCACACCGCCGGGCGGCAGCTGGGCTTCCTCGGCGAGGAGGGCGTGCACGTCCCGGCGCTGAACGTGGCGCTCGGGCTGACCGCGCCCGGCTGCACCACCCGGTGAGCGGCGCAGCCGGGTGCCCAGCAACCTTTTTCACCGTCACAGGGATGATGTGCCGGTGAGCGCTGAGCACCCGGCTGCCGGGTCCGCACGGGGGACGCTGCGCATCTACCTCGGCGCGGCCCCCGGCGCGGGCAAGACCTACGCGATGCTGGACGAGGCCCACCGGCGGGCCCAGCGCGGCACCGACGTGGTGGTGGCGGTGGTGGACACCCACGGCCGGGTGCACACCGCCGAGCAGCTCGCCGGCCTGGAGGTGGTGCCGCTGCGCCAGGTCAGCCACCGCGGCGTCACCCTGGAGGAGCTGGACGTAGCGGCGGTGCTCGCCCGGCGGCCCCGCCTGGCGCTGGTGGACGAGCTGGCGCACACCAACGCCCCGGGCAGCGTCAACCCCAAGCGCTGGCAGGACGTGGAGCAGCTGCTGGCCGCGGGCATCGACGTGCTGTCCACGCTCAACGTGCAGCACCTGGAGAGCCTGAACGACGTGGTGCAGCAGATCACCGGCGTGGTGCAGCGGGAGACGGTGCCGGACGTGTTCGTCCGCGCCGCCACCCAGGTGGAGCTGGTGGACATCACGCCGGAAGCACTGCGTCGCAGGCTCTCCCACGGCAACGTGTACCCACCGGAGCGGGTGGACGCGGCGCTGAGCAGCTACTTCCGCCCGGGCAACCTCACGGCGCTGCGCGAGCTGGCGCTGCTGTGGCTGGCCGACCAGGTGGACGCCGCCCTCGCCCGGTACCGCACCGACCACCACATCACCGCCACCTGGGAGGCCAGGGAGCGGGTGGTGGTGGCGGTGACCGGTGACGCGGAGTCGGAGACCCTGGTGCGCCGGGCCAGCCGCATCGCCTCGCGCTCCGCCGCCCAGCTGGTGGTGGCCCACGTGGTGCGCGGGGACGGCCTGGCCGGCGACGCGACGCTGACCATGACCAACGTGCGCCGCCTGGCCGCCGATCTCGGGGCCACGGTGCACACCGTGGTCGGCGACGACGTGCCGGCCACCCTGCTCGAGCTGGCCGCGTCGGTCAACGCCACCCAGCTGGTCATCGGCGCCTCCCGCCGCTCGCGGTGGGCCCGCATCCTGGACGAGGGCATCGGGGCGGCGGTGGTCCGCGGCGCCGGCACCATCGACGTCCACCTGGTCACCCACGAGCACTCCCGTCACCGCCCGCGCGTGGCGGTGACGGCCGGCTGGCCCCGCCGGGTGCTCAGCTGGCTGGTGGCCGTGGCGCTGCCGCCGCTGGCCACCGTGGCCATGCTCGGGGTGCAGGAGCGCCTGGGCGTCGGCGGGGCCAGCGCGCTGTTCTTCGTGGTGGTGCTGGCGGTGTCGCTGCTCGGCGGGGTGGCCCCGGCGGCGCTGTCCGCGCTGGTCTCCGGGCTGCTGCTGAACTACTACTTCACCGCCCCCACCCACAGCTTCACCATCTCCGAGCCCGCCAACCTCCTCGTCATCCTGGTGCTGCTGACGGTGGCCGTGGCCGTGGCGGCCCTGGTGGACACTGCGGCCGCCCGCACCCGGCAGGCCCGCCGGGCCGTGCAGGAGGCCGAGCTGCTCGCGTCCTTCGCCGCCTCGGTGCTGCGCGGCGCGGACCTGCCCGCGCTGCTGGAGCGGGTGCGCGAGACCTTCGGGCAGCACGGCGTGAGCATCCTCGACGCCGACGACGAGCCCCAGTGCGCGGTGGGCGACTGCCCGCCGCTGCGCCGAGCCGTCGCCGACAGCGTGGTGGAGGTGGACCAGCACGCCCTGGTGCTGGCCGGGCCGGCCGTGGCCGGGCACGACCGGCGGGTGCTCACCGCGGTGGCCAACCAGGCGGCGGCACTGCTGCGCCAGGAGCGGCTGTCGGCGGAGGCGGACACGGCCCGGGGGCTCGCCGCCGCCGACCAGCTGCGCCGGTCGCTGCTGTCGGCGGTCAGCCACGACCTGCGCACGCCGCTGGCGGCGATCAAGGCAGCGGCCTCCAGCCTGCGCAGCGACGACGTGGACTTCTCCCCCGAAGACACCGCCGAGCTGCTCGCGACCGTGGAGGAGTCCACCGACCAGCTCACCGACCTCGTCGGCAACCTGCTGGACTCCTCGCGGCTGGCGGCCGGGGCGCTGCACCCGCAGCTGCGCACCGTCTACCTGGAGGAGGCCGTGCACCGGGCGCTGCTCGGCCTGCGCAAGGGGGCGCTCGGCCGGGGCTGCGCCGGGCCCGAACAGGTGGTGGTGGAGGTGGGACCGGTGACGGTGCTGGCCGACCAGGGCCTGCTCGAGCGGGTGCTGGCCAACCTGGTGGACAACGCGCTGCGGCACGCGGCTGGCTCGGTGGTGCGGGTGCAGGCCGCCGAGGTGGGCGAGCGCACCGTCATCACGGTGGCCGACTCCGGCCCGGGGGTGCCGCGCGGCAGCGAGGACTCGGTGTTCGAGGCGTTCCAGCGGCTCGGCGACCACGACAACACCACCGGGGTGGGGCTGGGCCTGGCCGTGGTCCGCGGGTTCGTGGAGGCCATGGGCGGGACGGTGACCGCGGGTGAGACCCCTGGCGGCGGCCTCACCATGGTGGTCGACCTCGCCCGTGCCGAGGTGGCGGCATGACCACGGTGCTGGTGATCGACGACGAGCCGCAGATCCTGCGGGCGCTGCGGATCAACCTCAGCGTCCGCGGCTACGAGGTGGTCACCGCGGCCACCGGCGCCGCGGCGCTGCGGGCAGCCGCCGAGCGCCGCCCTGACGTGGTGATCCTGGACCTGGGTCTGCCCGACCTGGACGGCACCGAGGTGCTGGCCGGGTTGCGCGGCTGGACCAGCGTCCCGGTGATCGTGCTCTCCGCCCGCACCGACTCCGCCGACAAGGTCGAGGCCCTGGACGCCGGCGCCGACGACTACCTGACCAAGCCCTTCGGCATGGACGAGCTGCTGGCCCGGCTGCGGGCGGCGCTGCGGCGCTCCACCGCCACCGCCGTCAGCTCTGACCCGGTGGTGGTGACGGCGTCGTTCACCGTGGACCTGGCCACCAAGACCGTCACCCGGGACGGGGAGAAGGTGCGCCTGACCCCCACCGAGTGGGCCATCCTGGAGCTGCTGGCCCGCAGCCCCGGCAAGCTCGTCGGCCAGCGCGAGCTGCTGCTGGACGTGTGGGGCCCGGCCTACGCCACCGAGACCCACTACCTGCGGGTGTACCTGGCCCAGCTGCGCCGCAAGCTCGAGCCCGACCCGGCGCACCCGCGGCACCTGCTCACCGAGGCCGGGATGGGCTACCGCTTCGTGGTCTGAGCGCCGAGGATGGCCGTCCATCACCAGTGGGAGCCTCGCCTGGGCGGTCTGCGGCGGCGGCTGAGCGAGCACCGCCGGCGGACTAGCTGGCCGGGCTCTCCTCGGCTGCCTTCTCCTCGGCTGCCTTCTCCTCAGCTGCGGCCGCCAGCGCTGCCCGTGCCCAGCGCGGCAGGATGAAGACGCCCTCGGCCTCCACGCACACTCCGCCCTCGTCGGAGATGGTGCCGCGCACGAAGCACTTGATGCCCTCGACGCGGTCGATCTCGCCCTCCGCGTGCAGCGGCTCGTTCAGCGGGGTGGGCCGGCGGTAGCGGACGGTCAGGGTGCCGGTCATGCCCGGTGACCCGCCGGCCTCGGCGGCAGCCCCCAGGATGTTGTCCAGGATCAGCGCCGAGACGCCGCCGTGGGTGAGCCCGGCCGGGCCCTCGTAGGCCGCGCCCAGGGTGAAGTCGGCCCACACCCGACCGTCGGGGCCCTCGTGGATGTCCACTGGTGGGGCGATGGCGTTGCGAATGCCCCGCACGGCGTTGCCCCACTCCCGCTTGCGTCCGCTGGGCGACCAGCGCACGCCGAAGGAGCCCGGCATCTGCTTCTCCTGCAGCCGCGCGGTGAGCTCCCGGATCTCGTCGGTGGCCTTGAGCACCACGTCCTCGTCGGTCTCGGTGCGCAGCGCGGCGTCGATCAGCTCTCGCACGCTCTGCGCCAGCCCGCCGTAGAGCGCGGCCTGGCGGTCGATCTCGGCGTCGCTGACGTCGTCCTGGATGTAGCCAGACATGCGGTGGGAGTCCCTTCGAGCGAGCGTGGTGGTGAGTCGAGCTGTGGCCTGCGCCACCGGACACCCCCTGACATGGCAAGAGCCCCCGGGAGATCCCGGAGGGCTCGGTCAGGCGGCAGTCGCTGCAACCAGGTAACGGCGGTCACAGACCTGCTCAGCGTTGGTTGCCGCAGGTCAGTGGCCGACAGCAAAACGGTACTCGGGCGCCAGCCTCCGCTGGTTCACCGGGTTCTGGCTCCGCAGGTCAGTGGCCCACCCCGACGAGCGCGGGTGATCAGCGGCACCTCGCCTCGCACTGCGGGGCCGCGGAAGCCGTCCTACTGTCACCTCCAGTCACAACAGAGCTAAAGGGGTGTCCGTGTCCGAGCTGACCGAGCCTGGTGCCGCGAGCCAGCTGTGCACGCTGTGCCTTCGCGACGTCCCGGTGGACGGCGCCGCGGTGGTGATGCTGGCCGGGCAGAACACTCGCCGCCTGCTGCACGCCACCGACGAGACCGCCTACGTGCTCGACGAGCTGCAGTTCACCCTCGGCGAGGGACCGTGCCTGACCGCGTTCACGCTGCCCAAGCCGCTGTTCGAGAACGACATGGTCGGTGCCGCGGCGATGGCACGCTGGCCTGGATACGCGCGGGAGGCGGCGATTGCCGGCGCAGGCGCCGCCTTCGCGTTCGCCCTGCGGATCGACGGCACGGCGTTCGGGGTGCTCGAGCTCTACCGCCGTGCACCGGGACCGCTGAGCGAGGAGTCGGTGGCTACCGCGCAGCAGCACGCGGACTCCCTTGCCGGGCCCGTGCTCGACGAGGGCCTGGCCGGGCTCGGCACGGTCCTCTCGCCCACCTTCCCGGACAGCAACCCGGAGCGCATGCACCTGGCGCAGATGACCGACCGCAACGACGTCCACCAGGCCGCCGGCATGCTGGCAGTGCGCCAGGGGCTCTCCGTGCCCGATGCCCTGGCCGTGCTGCGCAGCACCGCGTACGCGGAGAACCGGTGGGTGGTCGAGGTGGCCCAGGAAATGTTGCGCGACAACGGCAACAAGATCGTCTGAGCCTCCCGGGGCCGGCGCGCAACGGCACCCGGCACGGGGTGGGGCGCTGGTGCTACCGGGGGCGGTCCCGCCAGGCCGCGGTGGACCACAGCGCCCAGGCGACCAGCAGCGGCTGGAAGAACAGCCGCACCAGGCGCTTGCGGTCGGTGTCCAGGCCGAAGGCGTCGGCGTGGTCGAGGTACTGGGCGATGTTGCCCGGGAACACGGCGACGAAGAAGGCGGCGACCAGCAGGCCCACCCCGATGCGCCCGCGGCCGAACGCGATGAGCGCCCCGCCGAGCCCGATCTCCACCAGCCCGCTCAGCAGCACCACCGGGTCCTCCCCGAGGGGCACCCAGCCGGGCACCTGGGCCTGGAAGTCCTCGCGGGCGAAGGTCAGGTGGCTCACCCCGGCGAAGGCCAGCACCGCACCGAGCGCGATCCGGGCAGCCGACCGGGGGCGGGAGGCGGGCGGGGCGCTCAGCACGGTCATCGACTCACCCTAGCCACGGATGCGCCGCACCCGGCGCCTCAGACCAGGCGCAGGGGTCGGTGCGGCGGCGCCGGCAGCTCCACCACCACCGGGTCGCCGGGCTGCACCTGCCCGCCGACGAGCACCACCGCCATCACCCCGGCCTTGCGCCGCACGATGCGTCCACGGTGGTCGCGGTCGGACACCACTCGGCGCAGCCCCGGCTGGAACCGGTCGATCAGCACGCAGGGGTTGCGCAGCCCGGTGAGCTCGACGACCGACTCCGCGCCCAAGCGCAGCCGGGTGCCGGTGGGCAGCGCCAGCAGGTCCACCCCGCGAGTGGTGACGTTCTCCCCCAGCGCCCCGGGGGCCACCTCGAAGCCCTCGGCGCGGAGCTCGTCGTGCAGCTCGGCCTGCAGCAGGTGCACCTGGCGCAGGTTGGGCGCGGTCGGGGTGCGCGACGCCGCCCAGCGGTGCTGCACGGTGGCGCCGGCGTGGGCGTCACCGTCCACGCCGAGCCCGGCCAGCAGCCGGATCGCGTCCTGGTTGGTCTTGCTGAACGCGTGCTTCGCCGCCCGGCTCACCGCTTCCACCTGCACGGCAGCAGACCCTAGCGCTCAGCCCAGCGGACGCACGGTGGTGGCGATCTGCTCCACCACCGCCGCACTCACCTCGTCCGGCACGCCCCGGGCGGCGTGCACCACCAGCACGAAGGCGCGCCCGGGGGTCGAGCCGGGCAGTGCGTAGGCGTACATCGCCCCCGCCGGCGCCGAGCACTCCTGCTTCTTGGCCAGCGGCGCGGTCACCTCCACCAGCGAGCCGGTACCGGCCGGGCTCACCACCGTCCGCGGGGCGCCGGGCGCCAGCGGGGGCACCACCCCGGCGTCGTCGGTGAAGGCCACCGTCGCCCACCGGGTGGCCACCTGGAGAGCCGCGGCGGCGGGATCAGCCTGGTCGGAGCCGGTGAGCGCGGAGTTGGCCTTGGACGTGAACTGGTCGCAGAAGTCGCTGGCGAAGGAGGTGTAGCCCTTGCCCACCACCCGGTCCCCGCTCTTGGTCTCGAAGCCGCCGATGGTGCCCTCCGAGGCCACCTTCCAGCCGGGCGGGACGTCGTAGGCCGCACCCCGGTCGGACGAGGCCACCGTCTGCCAGCCCGCCACCAGCGGCGGCGGTGCCGCGGCGGCGGTGGACGTCGTCGTCGGCGGCGTGCTGGTGGTGGTGGGAGCGGTGCTGGTGGTCGAGGGGGTGCTGCTGGTGGTGGGCGCGGGGGTGCTGCTGGCGGGCTGGGCGGTGGCCGGCGCGCTCGCTGGCTGGTTGAGCACCACCACCACGACGGCGACGACCAGCACCACCACCAGCGCGGCGGCCGCGGCGATGGCCGCCAGCGCCGTGCGGGAGCTGCCGCTGGTGGGCACGGGCTTGTGGGCGGGCGCTGCGGTCGCAGTCGGCCCAGCCCACCCAGTCGGCGGTGCCGCAACGGGAGGTGCCGCAACGGGAGGCGCAGCACCAGGCCGTGCCGCAACAGGAGCTGACGCAGCGGGGGGCTCCACCACGGACGCGCCCAGCACGGTGGCGCTCGTGTCGCCGTGGCCGAGCACGCTGAACCGGGTGGCGAGGGAGTCGGCGACCCCGGGGGTGCGGGCGAAGCCGCCCAGCAGGACCACGCCGGCCAGGTCGGTCGGCGCCACCCCGGCCTGCTGCAGCGCACCGCCGAGCAGGTCCAGCCCCCGGCTCAGCTGCGGCGCCAGGAGGTGGTCGAGCTCCTCGCGGCCCAGCGGCAGGCTCGCGAACGGCGGTGGCAGCGCCACGGCGGTCACCGACTCGGCGGAGAGCTGCTCGCGGGCGAGTCGCACCCGCTGCCGCAGGGCCAGGGCCGACCGGCGGCTGGGCAGGTCGCGCGGCTGCACCAGGCTCTGCCACGCCGCCGGGTGCTCCCCGGAGACAGCGGCGCCCACGTGCTCCACCAGCAGGGCGTCCGCCCCCACTCCCCCGACGCCGCCTGCGCCGGCGGCCGCCAGCAGCCGCGGGCCGCCCGCACCCACCACGACCACCGCCGTGCTCAGCCCGCCGGCGCCCACGTCGTGCACCACGAACGGCTGGTCGGTGGGGACCACCCCGGCGCGGTGGCAGTGCGCGGCCGCCGCCAGCACCGAGGGGACCACCCGCACCTCGGCCCGCGCCCACGGCGTCGCGGCGACGGCGCTGCGCAGTGCCTGCGTCTGAGCCGCCGACCAGTACGCGGGCACCGCGAGCAGCACCTGGCCGGGGTGCTGGTCAACCAGCTGGTGCACCGCCTCGCCCACTGTGGTCAGCACCGCGGCGAGGGCGTCGACCACCCGGACCGGTCGCCCGCCCAGCACCAGGGCGCTCTCCGGTGCCCGCAGCACCGGGTGCGCCTCGTAGCGGTCCGGCTCGTGCTGGCCCCAGTGCCGGGCCTCGCTGCCGGTGAGCAGGCTGCCGTCCTCGTGGGCGTACACCGCCGAGGGCATCGACGCTGCCCCGTCGAGCTCCACCACCCGCGGGGGGACGCCCGGCCCGGCCAGCGCAGCCTTGGTCCGGTCTGCACCCAGGTCCACAGCCAGTTGCCACATCATTTGTCTCCCAGTGAGTTCCGCGTGACCGTCATGCTGTCACGCGGAAGGCACCGGCCCGAGCAGCCGCACGACTCGCGTCACGCCGGCACCCGGCCCGTGGGCGAGCGCGTCGTCACCACCCACCCCCAGCAGGCACTATGGTTAGCCTCGCCTTAGTGTGTGCCGAGCGGTCTCTCCAGACTGGACGGTTCGACGTTCGGGACCGGACAGCGTTGTCCTCCCACCTGCACCACCTGTGCTCCGGCACGCCGAAGCCTCGCTCCAGCACGCGCGCGCGGACACCCGCCGCCGGTACCACCCTTCGAAAGGACGCACATGTTCCGCGCCAAACGCCTCGCCACGCTCACCGTGGCCGCGCTGCTGACGGCCACGCTGGCCGCCTGCTCGTCCTCGGCCACCGACACCGAGGCCAACGCCGGCACCACCAGCGGCGACACCTGGACCCCGGTGACCATCGAGCACGCGCTCGGGAAGACGGTCATCGAGAAGAAGCCCGAGCGGGTCGCGACGGTCAACTGGGCCAACCACGAGGTTCCCCTGGCTCTCGGCATCGTCCCGGTCGGCATGGCCGCCGCCAACTTCGGCGACGACGACACCGACGGGCTGCTGCCCTGGGTCAAGAAGAAGCTCGACGACCTCAAGGCGCCGACCCCGGTGCTCTTCGACGAGACCGACGGCGTGGACTTCGCGGCGGTGGCGGACACCAAGCCGGACGTCATCCTCGCGTCGTACTCGGGCCTGACCCAGCAGGACTACGACACCCTCAGCCAGATCGCCCCGGTCGTGGCCTACCCGGAGGCCGCTTGGGCCACGCCGTGGCAGGACATCATCAAGCTGAACAGCAAGGCGCTGGGCAAGGCCGCCGAGGGCGACAAGCTGATCGCCGACATCCAGCAGCAGGTCAAGACCACGGTCGCCAAGTACCCGCAGCTCACCGGCAAGTCGGCCATGTTCGTCACCCACATCGACCCCAGCGACGTGAGCCAGATCGGCTACTACACCACCCACGACACCCGGACCCTGTTCTTCGAGGACCTGGGGCTGACCACGCCGGCCAGCGTCGCGAAGGCCTCGGCCGACACCAAGAAGTTCTCGCTCAAGCAGAGCTCGGAGCAGATCGACTTCTTCAACGACGTCGACATCATCACCGGCTACGGCGACGCCGACGGCAAGCTCCTGCAGCAGCTGCAGAGCGACCCGCTGCTGTCCAAGATCCCCGCCGTCCAGCGTGGCTCGGTGACCCTGCTGCCCGGCAGCACCCCGCTGGCCACCGCCGCGAACCCGACCCCGCTCGCCATCTCCTGGGTGCTCGAGGACTACGTCAAGCTCCTCGCCGCAGCCGCGGACAAGGTGAAGTGACGAAGCTCGACCCTCTGCCGACGCCGGACGCCGCACTCGTGCGGCGTCCGGCGTCGGCGCGCACCCTGTGGCTGCTCGCCGCGCTCGTGCTGCTGGCGGCCGTCGCTCTCGCCTCGGTGGCCATCGGCTCGCGCACGGTCGGCTGGGGCGACATCCTCGCCGGCCTGAGCGGGAGCGAGGCCACCCTGGAGGAAGCCGCGGTCAGCAAGCGGGTTCCCCGCACCCTGCTCGCGCTGATCGTGGGTGCCGCGCTCGGGCTGTCCGGTGGCGTCATGCAGGGCGTCACTCGCAACCCGCTGGCCGACCCCGGGATCCTGGGCGTGAACATGGGTGCCTCGCTCACCGTGGTCCTCGGCATCACCTTCTTCGGCCTGACCTCCCCCACCAGCTACATCTGGGTCGCCATCGCCGGGGCCGCCGTCGCGGCCACCTTCGTCTACGCCGTCGGCTCGCTGGGCCGCGGTGGCGCCACCCCGCTCAAGCTCGCCCTGGCCGGGGCGGCCACCTCCGCCGCCCTCGCCTCGCTCGTCACCGCGATCACCCTGCCCCGCAACGACATCGCCGGGGGCATTCGCCTCTGGCAGATCGGCGGCGTCGGCGGTGGCTCGTACGACAAGATCGGGCAGATCCTGCCGTTCCTGCTCGTGGGCTTCGCCCTCTGCCTGCTCTCCGCCCGCGGGCTCAACTCCCTGGCCCTGGGTGACGACCTGGCCGCCGGGCTGGGCGAGAACGTCGTCGTGGTGCGCGCGCTCGCCGCGGTCGGGGCCGTGGTCCTGTGTGGCGCCTGCACCGCCGTGACCGGGCCCATCGGGTTCGTCGGGCTCGTCGTGCCGCACGCCTGCCGGCTGCTGGTGGGCGTGGACCACCGCTGGATGCTGCCGTTCTGCGCGCTCCTCGGTGCGTCCCTGCTCACCGCCTCCGACGTGGTCGGCCGGATCGCCGCCCGCCCCGGCGAGCTCGACGTGGGCATCGTGACGGCGCTGATCGGCGCCCCGTTCTTCATCTACATCGTCCGGCGGCAGAAGGTGCGGGCCCTGTGAGCGTGCAGACGGCGGCAACCCCAGCCCCGAAGCCGGCGACCCCGACGGCGGTGCTGGTCGCGCGGGGCCGGCGGCGGCGGGGCCGTCGGCGCCAGCTGGTGATGGCGGTGCTCGCCGCGCTGATCGTGGCCGCCTTCGCCGTCAGCCTGATGTGCGGCGACACCTTCTACCCGCCCGCCGAGGTGTGGCAGGTGATCCGCGGCGAGCAGGTGCCCGGCGCCACCTTCACCGTCGGCCGGCTGCGGCTG
This sequence comes from Rhodococcus sp. Z13_19A, assembly GCF_058133575.1. Classification (NCBI taxonomy): domain Bacteria; kingdom Bacillati; phylum Actinomycetota; class Actinomycetes; order Mycobacteriales; family Nocardiaceae; genus Rhodococcus; species Rhodococcus sp. Z13_19A. The sequence goes on along the minus strand of NZ_JBYUNN010000004.1, from coordinate 176,421 downwards.
CCGCGCGCGGTGCTGGCCGTGGTGGCCGGACTGTGCTTCGGCCTGGGTGGCGTCACCTTCCAGACGATGCTGCGCAACCCGCTGGCCAGCCCGGACATCATCGGCATCAGCTCCGGGGCCAGCGCGGCGGCTGCCTTCGCCATCATCACGCTGTCCCTCGGCGAGACGCAGGTGTCCATCTTCGCGATCGTCGCCGGCCTCGGCGTGGCGCTGCTGGTCTACGTCCTGTCCTTCAAGGACGGCGTGGTCGGGACCCGGCTGATCCTCATCGGCATCGGCCTTGCCGCGATGCTCGACAGCCTGACCGCCTACGTGCTCTCCACCGCGGCCGAGTGGGACCTGCAGCTGGCCACCCGCTGGCTGACCGGCAGCCTCAACGGCGTGGCCTGGAAGCAGGTGGTGCCGGTGCTCGTCGCCCTGGTGGTGCTGGCGCCGGTGCTGCTGGGACAGGCCCGCAACCTCACCACCAGCGAGCTGGGCGACGACACCGCCTCGGCCCTGGGCGTGCGGGTGGACCGCACCCGCCTGGTCGTCATCATCGCCGCGGTCGGCCTGATCGCCTTCGCCACCTCGGCCGCCGGACCCATCGCCTTCGTCGCCTTCCTCTCCGGGCCCATCGCCGCCCGGCTGGTGGGCCCCGGCGGGTCGCTGCTGGTGCCCGCCGCCCTCGTCGGAGCCCTGCTGGTGCTGGTCGCCGACTTCTGCGGCCAGTTCGCCTTCGACACCCGCTTCCCGGTGGGGGTGGTCACCGGCGTGCTCGGTGCGCCCTACCTCGTCTACCTCATCGTCCGCACCAACCGCGCGGGAGGCTCCCTGTGACCACTACCCACACTCTCGCCGTCGAGGACCTCACCCTCGGCTACGGCGACCGGACGGTCATCGAGTCCCTCGACCTGCTGGTGCCGCCCGGCAAGATCACCGTGATCGTCGGGGCCAACGCGTGCGGCAAGTCCACGCTGCTGCGGTCGATGTCGCGGCTGCTGTCCCCGCAGGCGGGCCGGGTGGTGCTGGACGGGAAGTCGCTGCACCGCCTGCCGGCCAAGGAGGTGGCGCGCACGCTGGGGCTGCTCCCCCAGTCACCGATCGCCCCCGAGGGCATCACCGTCGCCGATCTCGTCGGACGCGGCCGCCACCCGCACCAGTCCCTGTTCTCCCGGTGGAGCAAGGAGGACGACGCCGCCGTCGCCGACGCCCTGGACGCCACCCAGACGGCGACGCTGGCCGACCGCTCCGTGGACGAGCTCTCCGGCGGACAGCGCCAGCGGGTGTGGATCGCCATGGCGCTGGCCCAGCAGACCGACCTGCTGCTGCTCGACGAGCCCACCACGTTCCTCGACGTCAGCCACCAGGTGGAGGTCCTCGACCTGCTCACCGACCTGAACCGCTCCCGCGGCACCACCATCGTGATGGTGCTGCACGACCTCAACCTGGGCGCCCGCTACGCCGACCACCTCATCGCCCTCGCCGGGGGCCGGCTGCACTCCGCCGGCGAGCCCAACGAGGTGCTCACCGAGGAGTGCGTGCGCACCGTGTTCGGCCTGGACTGCCAGGTGATCCCCGACCCCACCTCGGGCAAGCCGCTGATGCTGCCGATCGGGCGCCACCACGTCACCGCGGCGGCGCACCACTAGCTCCTAGGTGCCCGACCACGCCTTCCACAGGATGGCGTAGGGCCCGCCGGCCTCCACCAGCTCGGCGTGGGTGCCGGTCTCCACCACCCGGCCGTCGTCGAGCACCACCACCTGGTCGGCCGAGACGGCCTGGGTGAGGCGGTGGGCGATGGTCAGCGAGGTGCGTCCGCGGGTGGCGGCCAGCGCGGCCTGCTCCAGGTCGCGGGCGCCCACCGAGCCGGCCTCGGCGGTGGCCTCGTCCAGCACCACCACCAGCGGGTCGGCCAGCACCACCCGGGCCAGCGCCACCTGCTGGGCCTGGGCGGGGGTGAGCACCGCGGCGCCGTCGCCCACCACGGTGTCCAGCCCGCTCGGCAGCGCCGCCACCCATCCGGTGGCCCCCACCTCGGCCAGCGCGGCCGACACCTGCTCGTCGCCGGCGGCCGCGGCGGCCAGGGTGAGGTTGTCGCGCAGGGTGCCGGTGAAGACGTGCACCTCCTGGCTCACCAGGGCCACGGTCGGACGGCCGTCCACCGGCTGCACCTGCGCCAGCGGCACGCCGCCCACCCGGATCTCTCCCGAGGTGGGCTGCAGCCGGCCCGCGACCGCAGCACCCAGGGTGGTCTTGCCCGCCCCGGTCGCGCCCACCACGGCCACTCGCTGGCCGGCGGGCACGGTGAGGGTGACGTCGGCGAGCACGGCCCGGCCCGGGGTGTAGCTGTGGCCGAGCTGGTGCACGGTGACGGTGCTGTCCGCCGGGGCCCGCAGGCCCGCCCGGGCGGCCGGCGGGGGCAGCTGCGCCAGGCCCACCACCCGGGTCAGCGACGCTCCCGCCGACTGCACCTGGTCGAAGAGCATGATCACCGCGGCGATCGGGTTGAACAGGCGGTGGAAGAACAGCGCGGCCGCGGTGGCCGCACCGACGGTGCCCCAGCCGCCTCGCACCAGCACGAAGCCGGTGCCCAGCACCAGCAGCAGCCCGATCAGCTCGGAGCGGTTGGTGCGCGCGCCGAAGCGGGTGAGCAGCCGGTAGACGTCCACGGAGATCTGCACCGACCGCCAGGAGGCCGCGTCCACCTTCTGCTGGTGCGCCTCGGCGATGCCGAAGGCGCGCAGGGTGCGGCTGGCGTGCATGCCGGTGAGGAACGCCTCGGCCCGCTCCCCGTTGGCGACGCGCTCGCGCCGGTAGTACGGCCCGGAGCGGGGCAGGTACCAGCGCAGCCCTAAGGCGTAGAACGGCAGGATGGCCAGGCCGGCGAGCCCGAGGCGCCAGTCCAGGGTGAACAGCCCGCCCGCGGTGAACACGATGGCCACCACCGAGGTGACCAGCAGCGGGATCGCGGTGGTGAGGGAGTCGGCCACCAGCCGGACGTCGTCACCGATGCGGGAGAGCAGGTCACCCGAGCCCGCCTCCTCCAGCGTCGCGCTGTCCAGCCGCAGCGCGCGGTCCAGGGCCTCCTCGCGCAGCTCGGCCAGGGCCGGCTCGGCCACCCGGGCCAGCAGCAGGCTGGACAGCCAGGTGGTCACCCCGGTGGCCACCCCGGCGCCGGCGATCCAGGCCACGGCGACGGTCAGCTGCCCGGAGGTGCCGCCGGAGGAGACCAGGTCCACGATGCGACCCAGCTGCACCGGCCCGACCAGCCCCGCCAGCCCACCCGCGGCGAACGCGAGCAGGCAGGCCACCAGGGCGGCCCGGCGCTGGGTGAGCAGCCCGCGGGCCAGTCGCCAGGCCTCGCGCCCGGAGGCGATCGGCAGCAGCGTGCCGCTCATCGCAGCACCGCCTGCCGGTAGGCCTGCTGGTGGACGAGCTCGGGGTGGGTGCCGGTGGCGACCACCCGGCCCCCGCGCACGTGCAGCACCCGGTCGGCCTGGCTGAGCAGGGCCGGGCTGCTGGTGAGCACCACGGTGGTCCGCCCGGCGCGCACCGCCCGCAGCGCCTGCCCGATGCGCAGCTCGGTGACGGCGTCCACCGCGGTGGTGGGGTCGTGCAGCACCAGCACGTCGGCGTCGCCGGCCAGGGCGCGGGCCAGGCCCAGCCGCTGGCGCTGCCCGCCGGAGAGCGTGGTCCCGCCCACGGCCACCGGCTCGGCCAGGCCGAGCGGGGCGTGGTCCACCACGTCGTCGGCCGCCGAGGCGGTGAGCACCGCACGCAGCTGCTCGGGGTCGAGGTGGCCCAGCGGGTCGACGTTGGAGCCCAAGGTCCCCTCGAAGAGGTCGACGTGGTGGTCGGCGACCAGCAGCCGCCGCCGCACCGCCGTGGCGTCCAGGTCGGTCAGCCGCTGCCCGCCCAGGCACACGCTGCCGCGCTCGGGCACCGCCTCGCCGCGCAGCAGGGTCATCATGGCCACCGCGTCGGCGGGGTCCTCGACCACCACGCCCACGATCTCGCCGGGCCGGGCCACCAGGCTCAGCGCCTGCAGCGGGCCGTGGTGCACCTCCTGCAGCTCGAGCGGGCCGTCGGCGTCGGGCTGGTCGCCGAACACCACCAGGTGCGGGCTCGCCAGCACGGCCACGATCCGACCGGCCGAGGCCTTCGACTTGGCGACCTGGGCGACGAGGTAGGCCAGCGTGCGCATCGGCTCGGCGATGAACTGGGCCAGCCCCACCACGGCGATCAGCTCGCCGACGCCCAGCTCGCCGTCCAGGGCCCGGGTACCGGCCAGCAGGGCCACCACGGCCAGGAAGATGCCGCTGAGCCCGGCGGTGACGCCGTAGAGCACGCCCTCCCAGCGGGCGGCGGAGACGGCGGCGCCCGCGGCCTCGCGGCTCTGCCGCTGGTAGCGGGCCAGCGCGGTGCCTTCAGCGCTGATGCCCTTGAGCGGGCGCAGCCCCTGTACCAGGTCGGTGGCCACGCCGATGGCCCGCCCGGACGCGGCCTGGCGCACCTCGCTGCGCCGGGCCAGTGCGGGGGCCAGCAGCTGGGTGCAGGCCAGCACCAGCGGGACCCCCACCAGCACCACCACCGCCAGGACCGGGTCGATGCTGGCCAGCACCACCGCGGTGACCACCAGCCCCAGCACCGCGGCCACGGCGTAGGTCACCTGCTGCAGCACCCCGCTGGCCATGTCCGCGTCGGCGGTGGCGACGCTGAGCAGGTCGCCGGGCGGCTGCTCGGTGCGCGCGCCCCGGTCGTCGAGCACGTGCGCGGAGACCTCGGTGCGCAGGCGGTGCCCCTCGGTCTGCGTGGCCCGGAAGCCGATCCGCGAGCCCAGCCGGTAGGAGGTGCTGAGCACCCCGAAGTGCACACAGAGGACGGCACCCCACAGCAGGGCGCGGGACACGTCGCCGGTGGCCACGGCGGCGTCGATGACCACGCCGATGAGGACGGGGACGAAGACCTCGCAGACCTGCCACACCGCGATCAGGGCGACCGAGCCGGCGAGCGGGCGGCGGTTGCGGTGCACCGCGCGGCGGAGCAGGGCCCCGGCAGTGGCAGGAGGAGACACCGCGTGAGGCTAGCCTAACGGCGGCACGATCTCCGCTGGCCCCAGGCGTCTTCGCTCCGGTGCGCCGCGGTCGGCCGGGGTGGCGCACAGGTCCACGGCGCTGCCGCTCGGCTCGTCGTACTCTCGGTGTGAGCCGCACCCGAGAGGAGCCGCTCGTGCGCGCAACCCTGATGTACGGCGCCGGCGACGTCCGGGTGGAGCACGTCCCCGACTCGTCGATCAAGGAACCCACCGACGCGGTGGTGCAGGTGGCGCACTCCTGCATCTGCGGCAGCGACCTGTGGCCCTACCGCTCGCTGCCCCGCACCGACCACGGCCGGCGCATGGGACACGAGTTCATCGGCGTGGTGGCCGACGTCGGCGCCGAGGTGCTGGAGCTGCGGCGCGGTGACCTGGTGGTCGCCCCGTTCATGTGGGCGGACAACACCTGCGACTTCTGCCGGGAGAACCTGCAGACCTCGTGCCGGCACGGCGGCAACTGGGGTCACCACCGCGACGGTGGGCAGGGCGAGGCGGTGCGCTGCCCGCAGGCCCAGGGCACCCTGGTGCGCCTGCCCGTGCCCGCCGACTCCGCGCTGATGCCGTCCCTGCTCACGCTGTCCGACGTGCTCTGCACCGGCCACCACGCGGCGGTCTCGGCCCGGGTGGGCCCGCGCACCCAGGTCACCGTCATCGGAGACGGCGCGGTCGGGCTGTGCGCGGTGCTCGCGGCCAGGCGCCTCGGCGCCGAGCGAATCATCCTGATGGGCCGCCACCCCGACCGCACCGCCCTGGGCCGCGAGCTCGGCGCCACCGACGTGGTGGCCGAGCGCGGCGAGGAGGGCGTGGCGCTGGTGCGGGAGCTGACCGGCGGCGACGGCACCCACGCAGTGCTGGAGTGCGTGGGCACGGCGGAGTCGCTGGGGATGGCCCTGGACGCGGTGCGCGACGGCGGTGCCGTGGGGCGGGTGGGGGCCGCGCAGTACACCGAGGTGCCGATGGGCTTTGGCACCATGGCCCGCAACATCACCCTCTCCGGCGGCGTGGCCCCGGCCCGGGCCTACATCAACACCCTCATGCCCGACATCATCGAGGGCGCCATCGAGCCCGGCCGGGTCTTCGACGCACAGCTGCCGCTGGCGGAGATCGCCACGGGCTACGCGGCCATGGCCAACCGCGAGGCCCTCAAGGTCCGCGTCGTTCCCTGACCAGTCTCACTGGGAGGCAGCGCTCGTCCCCTGGCCGGCGGCGGCCACTCATACTCAGCACATGACTGATCGACATACTGCCGATGCCGTCGCCGACGTGCTCGCGGCCCGGTACAGCTGCCGCGGGTTCCTGCCGGAGGAGGTCCCCGAGGAGACCATGCGGACGATGTTCACCCGCGCCCAGCGCACGGCCTCGTGGTGCAACTCCCAGGCCTGGCAGGTGCACGTCTGCTCCGGGGAGCAGACCAGCCGCTTCGCCAAGGGCATCGCCGAGTGGGCCGCCACCCACCCGCAGCAGCCCGACCTGGAGCCGCCGGCGAGCTACGAGGGCGCCTACCTGGAGCGCCGCCGCAGCGCCGGGTTCGGGCTGTACCAGGCCATGGGCATCGGCCGGGACGACCCGGAGGGCCGGATGCGCCAGGGCGCGGAGAACTTCCGGTTCTTCGGCGCCCCGCACGTGGCGGTGATCAGCTGCCCCCGCGCGCTCGGCACCTACGGCGCCGTGGACTGCGGCGGCTACGTCGCCACCCTGCTCACCGTGGCCCAGAGCCTCGGGGTGGCCACCATCGCCCAGGCCGCCATCGCGCTGTACTCCGACTTCGTGCACGACTTCCTCGACCTCGGCGACGACCGCTCGGTGGTGTGCGCGGTGTCGTTCGGCTACGCCGACCCTGCGCACCCGGCCAACTCCTTCCGCACCGACCGCGCCGAGCTCGACCAGGCGGTCACCTTCCTGCGCTGACGCCCGTGCGGCGCAGGAAGGCGACCGCGGCGCCGAGTCAGATCCCCCGCTGCACCACTGCCTGGGTGACCCGGTCGTCGATCGAAGAGACCGGGTTCTCCTTGCCCACCCACGAGTCGCCACCGAAGTGCTTGGCGAAGATCTTCTCCGCCGTGCGGGTGGCGATGGCCTGCGTGGTCAGGGTGGGGTTGGGACCACCGAGGCTGTTCGCCAGGGCCGAGTTGTCGGTGATGTAGAGGCTCTTCACCCAGCGGGCCTCGGCGTCGGAGTCCAGCACGGAGTCCTGGTGGCTGATCCCCATGCGCATGCTCGACTGCACGTGCAGGATCAGCGGCGGCCAGTCGGAGCGGTGCACCGACTTGGCCCCGGCGGCCCGCATCAGCTCGACGGCGGTCCGCGTGCAGTGCTCGCGGTTGCGCCGGGTGCGGGCCGAGCGGGCGCGGTGGTTGATGGTGAGTCGCGGGACCCAACCGCCGTCGTCCGGGGGCAGGAACCCGGGCACCGTCACCCGGTTGCCGGGCTCGACGTCGTCATCGGTGATCACCAGCGCCCACAGCGTGCGGTCGGCGTCGGAGAGGGTGTTGAGCAGGTCGTGGCCGACGAGCCGGCCCATCGTGTCTGCCCCGGCCGAGCCGACCACACCACCGGCCCGGCCGTAGCCGTGGATGCCGGAGTCGCTGTAGTTCGCCGAGTACGCCTGCAGCGCGGGCGGCAGCGCCACCTGCTCGATCCCCCCGTACCCGGGCAGGTCGACCCGGGCGTTGGACCCGGCTCCCCCGGTCTGGCCGGTGTACTCGTCGAACACCCCGGCCACGCCGTCCAGGTGGTGGTCGGTCAGGCCCCGGCCCACCCAGTCGTTGGGGTTGGGCAGCCCGGAGTTGAACCACAACCGGGGCGACTCGAGGGCGCCCGCCGCCAGCACCACCACCTTCGCCTGCGCCTCGTGGAACACCCCGTCGGTGGTGCGGAACCGCACGCCGTGCGCGGTGCGCTGGCCCCAGACGTCGTGCGAGAGGATCTGGGTGACCATGGCGTCGGTCACCAGGGTGACCGGCTTGCCGGTCGGTGACCACGCGTCGGCGGTGAGCATCATCGGGACGTAGGAGTTGTCGGTCGAGCGCCGGGCCTTGAGGTTGCGTGGTGCCCCGAGCGGCAGGTAGCAGCCCTGGTAGCAGTGACCGCACATGGTGCACCCCTGCGCCTCGGGGTAGTGCAGCCGCGCAGTGTCGTCGGTGCGTCCCGCGGTGCCCCCGGGCTGCAGGATCGCGTTCTGCTGGGCGCGGTGGGACGGGCCGGTGGTGTCCAGGGTGGTCTGGTGCGGCAGCCCGATGGCGGCGGCACCGCGCAGGAAGATCTCCTCCTTCGCGCCCATGGGGGCGGTCTGGACGGGGAGGGTGGCTTCCACCCACTCGTAGTAGCGGCGCAGCTCCTCGTACCCGAAGGGGAACAGGTGAGCGGTGTCGTACATGTCGCGGTCGGCGCCGTCGTAGCCGAGGAACGCCCCAGGGGCCGCGCGCGGGGAGTTGCCGAAGAAGTGCAGCGTGGTGCCACCCACGGCGGCCACCTGCCACACCCAGGAGTTCTGTGGGAGGTCCCGCAGCCAGGGTCCCTTGGACCGGTCGCCCGGGCCCTGTCGGAGGAACCCGGTGATGGGGTTGTTGGCGTCGTCCTCGAAGTGCGTCCACTCCTTCTCCGGGTCGGCGTAGCGCGGCCCGGCCTCGATCACCAGCACGTCGAGCCCGCGGGCGGCGAGCTCCTTGGCCACCACGGGGCCGCCGCCGCCGGAGCCGATGACGATCACGTCGGTCATGTCAGTCCTCCACGCGGTCGACGCCGCGGTAGTAGCCGAGAAATTCGTTGCGACCGTTGCTCACGCCCCGGTACTTGGTCAGCTCCCACCCCACCGGACGGCCGGTGAGGACGCGGCGCTGGCGGTCGAACGCCGAGTGCTCCGAGAACGCCGCGAAGGCGGCCAGCGTGGGGATGGCGTTGATGGCGAACTCGATGGGCAGCCCCGGCAGTCGCGGGTCGGTGTCCAGCAGCTCGAAGACGTGCGCCTTGGCCTGGTGGCTCAGGTTGGCGAAGGGCGCGGCGAACGGTCCGTGGATGGACTGGGGAAACGCCGTCACCGTGAACAGGTTGACCAGCGCGGCGATGGCGATCGACCCGGTCTCCTCGATCCCGAGCAGCCCCTTGATCGGCTCGGGGATGGCCTCGTTGAAGGTCAGCTCGAGCGAGGCCGCCGTGCCCGGGGTGACCCCTCCGGGGCGATCGGTGGCCATGCCCTGGTGCTGGGAGTACCGGTCGTTGCCCGGCACCACGAACGCGAGAATGGCGTTGGTGGTGTCCCGCACTGCCGGCTCCAGCGGGTACGCGGCGGCCTCCGCGCCGGAGAAGATCCACCCCACGCTGGTCAGCGCCGCACCGGTCGCCGCCATTCCGGCGACGAATCGCCGTCGGCTCACCATTGCGTCTTGTGTTTCCACGCTCCACCCCCTGCGGTTCAAAACCCCTCGGTCGCCGAACAATACGAGAGATCGAACCGGCGCGCGGCACAAAGGAGTATTTGTACCGATGTGGAAACGCAGCGCAGTTTTTTACTACGTAGAGTGATTGATTGTCCCAGTCAGAACTCACCATTGTGTGCCTAAAACAATGGGAGAAGCAGTGGTGCTGGGCTAGCGCTGCAGGTCGTCGAGCCGCTTCGGGTCCGGCCGCGGCGGGAGGCTGGCCACGGCGGCCTGCACCAGGGCCACGCGGGCCCGCACCAGCACCCTGCGGCGCAGTCGGCCCACGTCCTCGGTGAACAAGCCCTCCACGGCGTCGGTCACCTGAGCGGTGGTCCACGACGGACGCGTGCCCACCGGCACGGGGACCTCGGGCAGCGCGGCAAGCACCGGCAGCAGCTGCTCCCCCAGCGACTCCAGCAGCTGGAAGCGCCGGTAGGGTTCGATCTCCTCCCACGCGGTGTCGACGTCGACCTTGCCGCGCCGGACGTCCTTGCGCTGGCTGGCCAGCACCGTCTTGGCGGCGCCGGTCAGGGCCGCGGTCAGCTCAGGCTGGGAGAGTTGCACACCCCCAGCATCCCCTGCCCGCCGTGCAGCGCGACGGGCAGGGGCGAGCCCGTCCACGACGCACACCACGCCGCACCGAGAAGCTCCGGTGCGGCGTGGTGCGGGGTCGAGCGAGTGGGTCAGCTGGCCTGGGCGTCGCGCTCCGCGGAGAGGTTGAGCGCGATGTCCACGATCATGTCCTCCTGGCCGCCGACCAGCCGGCGCCGGCCGGCCTCCATCAGGATGGTGCGCACGTCGATGCCGTAGCGCTCCGACGCGGTCTCGGCATGGCGCAGGAAGCTGGAGTACACCCCGGCGTAGCCCAGGGTCAGCGTCTCGCGGTCCACCCGCACCGGCCGGTCCTGCAGCGGACGGACGATGTCGTCGGCGGCGTCCTGCAGCGCGAAGACGTCGCAGCGGTGCTGGTAGCCGTAGATGTCGGCCACGGCGATGAACGCCTCGATGGGGCAGTTGCCCGCCCCGGCGCCGTGCCCGGCCAGCGAGGCGTCCACCCGGTAGACGCCGTTCTCCACGGCCACCACGGAGTTGGCCACCGACAGCGAGAGGTTCTCGTGCGCGTGGATGCCGATCTCGGTGCCGGCGTCGAGCACCTCGCGGTAGGCCTGCACGCGCTCCTCGACGCCCTTGAGGGTGAGCCGGCCACCGGAGTCGGTGACGTACACGCAGTGGGCGCCGTAGGACTCCATCAGCTTGGCCTGCTTGGCCAGCTCCTCGGCGGGGGCCATGTGGCTCATCATCAGGAAGCCGGAGACATCCATGCCCATCTCGCGGGCGGTGGCGATGTGCTGCGCCGAGACGTCGGCCTCGGTGCAGTGGGTGGCCACCCGCACCGAGCGCACCCCCAGGCTGTAGGCGTGCTTGAGCTCCTCGATGGTGCCGACGCCGGGCAGCAGCAGGGTGGTGAGCCGGGCCTCGTCGATTACCTCGGCAGCGGCCTCGATCCACTCCCAGTCGGTGTTGGACCCGGGGCCGTAGTTCACCGAGCCGCCGGCGAGGCCGTCGCCGTGGGCCACCTCGATGGCGTCCACGCCGGCCGCCTCGAGGGCGGAGACGATCCGCTTGACGTCGGAGGGCTTGATGCGGTGCCGCACGGCGTGCATGCCGTCGCGCAGGGTGACGTCCTGGACGAAGATCTCGGCGCCCGCGGGCTGGTCGGAGGTGCTCTGGTCGGCGCTCATCGAGCGGTCTCCTTCTTCTGCGCGATCCGCTCGGCGACCTGAACGCCGGCCGAGGTCATGATGTCGAGGTTGCCGGCGTAGGCCGGGAGGTAGTGCGCGGCGCCCTCGACCTCGAGGAACACCGACACCTGGTGGGTGGGCCGGTCGGTCTCACCCTCGGCGAGCAGCGTCTCCACCGGCTGGTCGGCCGGGATCTCCGAGATCTGCACCTTCTGCTTGAGGCGGTAGCCGGGCACGTAGGCGGCGACGTCGCCGACCATCTTCTCGATGGAGGCGCGGATCTGCTCGTGCACCGACTCGTCCGGCGCGGAGACCAGGCAGAACACGGTGTCGCGCATGATCAGCGGCGGCTCGGCCGGGTTGAGGATGATGATCGCCTTGCCGCGCTTGGCCTTGCCGACCTTGACGATGGCGTGCGAGGTGGTCTCGGTGAACTCGTCGATGTTGGCGCGAGTGCCCGGACCGGCCGACTTGGACGCGATGGAGGCGACGATCTCGGCGTACTCCACCGGGACCACGCGGGAGACGGCGGCGACGATCGGGATGGTCGCCTGCCCGCCGCAGGTCACCATGTTCACGTTCGGCTCGTCGATGTGCTCGTCGATGTTGACCGCCGGCACCAGGAACGGGCCGATGGCCGCCGGGGTGAGGTCGATCATCCGCTTGCCCAGCGGACGCAGCTTGGCGTCGTTGGCGATGTGCGCCTTGGCCGAGGTGGCGTCGAAGACGATCTCGATCTCGTCGAAGTTGTCCATGGCCATGAGGCCGTCGACGCCCTCGTGGGTGGTGGGGACCTTCATCCGCTTGGCGCGGGCCAGGCCGTCGGAGTCGGGGTCGATGCCGACCATCGCGCCCATCTCCAGGTGCTGGGAGTGCCGCATCACCTTGATCATCAGGTCGGTGCCGATGTTGCCCGACCCGATGATGGCGACCTTGGTCTTCTTCTCGCTCATCAGTGGTTCTCCTCGGTGGTGGACTGGTTGCCGAACCGGGCGGTGACGGTGCCCAGGCCGGAGATGGTGGCGGTGACGACGGACCCCGCGGCGACCGGCCGCATGGGGCCGAGGGCACCGGAGAGGATGACCTGGCCGGCGCGCAGCGGCTCGCCGAAGGTGCGGGCCTGGTGGGCCAGCCACGCCACCGCGGTGAGCGGGTCGCCCAGGCAGGCCGCGCCGTTGCCGGTGGAGACCTCCTCGCCGTCGATGCTCATGGACATGGTGACGTCCACCGGCTCCACCTCTGCGAGCGTGCGGTGCTCGGAGCCCAGCACGTAGAGGCCGGAGGAGGCGTTGTCGGCCACGGTGTCGCCGAAGGAGATGTCCCAGTTGGTGATGCGGCTGTCCACGATCTCCAGCGCGGCGACGGCGTAGGCGATGGCGCCGCGCACCTGTGCGGCGTCCAGCGGCCCCTCGGCGAGGTCCTCACTGAGCACGAAGGCGACCTCGGCCTCGGCCTTGGGCTGGATCAGCCGGTTGATGGGGATCTCCTCGCCGTCGGCGAAGCCCATGTCGTCGAAGAGCACCCCGAAGTCGGGCTGGTCGACGCCGAGCTGGGTCTGCACAGCCTCCGACGTGGCCCCGATCTTGCGGCCGATCACCCGGGCGCCGCGGTCGGTGCGGGCGGCGTTGAGCTGCTCCTGCACCTGGTAGGCGGCGGCGACGTCGTCGCGGCCGATCAGGTCGCGGATGGGGGCGCAGGCCACTCCGCTGAAGTGCGCCTGCACCAGGCGGTCGGCAGCGGCGGCGACCGTCTCGGCGGCGATGTCCGTGCTGGGCGCCTCGGCGGGCCCGGTCGGAACTTGGTACTGGCTGATGGTGGTGCTCCACTCTCGACAGGTTCTGGTTCACCGGCCACTCTGCGCCACCCAGCGGGCACAGACCACCCCTTCGTCTCGCTCAGCGATACGGTGGGCGAAAGTAGGCCGAGGAGGGCGCGGTGGTGGACCCAGCGGTGGACCCGCCTGTGGACCCGTCGGTGGGAACCGGAGACCTGAACACCGTGCTGGGCAAGGCGGTGGCCATCCTGCGCGCCTTCACCCCGGACGACCAGGTGCTCAGCCTGGCTGAGCTGGTCCGGCGCACCGGGCTGCACAAGGCCACCGTGCACCGCCTGGCCGGTGAGCTGGTGGCCACCCGGCTGCTGGACCGGGTGAGCGGCAGCAGCGCCGGCTACCGGCTCAGCGGCGGGCTGTTCGAGCTGGGCCTGCGGGCGTCGGTGGAGCGCAGCCTGCTGGAGGTGGCCATGCCGTTCCTGCAGGACCTCTACGAGCGCACCCACGAGACGGTGCACCTGGGCGTGCCGGAGGGCCGGGAGGTGGTCTACGTCGCCAAGATCGGCGGGCACCGCCAGGCCGCCACGCCGTCCCGGCACGGCGGTCGGATGCCGTTGCACTGCACGGCCATCGGCAAGGTGCTGCTGGCACACGCGGAGCCCGAGCTGCGGCGGGCGGTGCTCAGCGGGCGGCTGGAGCGGCGCACCCCGCACACCGTGGTGGCGCCGGGACTGCTGCTGCGCCAGCTGGACGCGGTGGTGGAGCGCGGGGTGGCCTTTGAGCACGAGGAGTCGGCAGTGGGGCTGCAGTGCGTGGCCGCACCCGTGCTGGGCGCCGACGAGCGGGCGGTGGCGGCGATCAGCGTCACCGGCCCCACGTCGCGGTTTCGGCCCGAGGCGCACGTGGACGCCGTCCGGGCCGCCGCGGCGGCGGTGTCCAGCACCATGGCGCGGCGAGACCTGTTCCTGCCGCGCTGACCGGGCTCGCTCAGCGGCCGGTCCAGTGCGGGTCGCGCCGCTCGAAGAACGCGGAGATGCCCTCCTTGACGTCGGCCGAGGCCAGCAGCCGGGCGTGCGCGGCGTTGCTGCGCTGCCAGGACACCGTCTCGTCGCCGCTGATCTCCGCGCCGCCCAGGCGCAGCGCCTCCCGCACGGCCAGCGGCGCGTTGCGGTTGATCTCCTCGGCCAGCGCCAGCGCGGTGGCCAGCGCCTCCCCCGGTGCGGTGAGCCGGTTGACGAAGCCCAGCCGCTCGGCGCGCTCGGCGTCCAGGGTGGCGCCGGTGAGCAGCAGCTCGCGAGCCACGTTGGCCGGCAGCAGGTGCGCCGCCCGGAACGCGCCGCCGAAGTCGGGCACCAGGCCGCGCTTGACCTCCGGCAGGCCGAAGGCAGCGGTGCGCGAGGCCACCACCAGGTCGCAGCAGAACACCAGCTCCATCCCCCCGCCCAGCGCCAGCCCCTCCACGGCGGCGATCAGCGGCTTCACCCGGCGGCGGGTGATGATCCCGGCGATGCCGCCACGCTCGGTGGGCTCCCCCGGTCCGGTGGCCAGGTCGGCGCCGGCGGAGAACACCGCGGGGCCGCCGGTGAGCACGCCGCACCACAGCTGCGGGTCGTCGTCCACCTCGTTGAGGGCGGCGTCCAGCCCGGCGGTGACGTCGGGGTTGAGGGCGTTGCGCTTGGCCTCCCGGTCCAGCCGGATCACCAGCGTCCGGCCCTCGCGGGCGGTCGTCACCGTCGTATTGCTCATGGCGGCAACGTATCCCGTGCAGGCCACCGGGTGGGGCTAGTGCTCCTGCTTGGTGATGTCCAGCCCCTTGGGCGCAGTGGCGAAGACGACGACGCTGACCACCAGCATGAACACGCCGGCCACCAGGCTGGTGTCGGCGAGCGCGTCGGTGAACGCCACCCTGGCCTGCGCGGCCAGCTCCGGCAGCTGCGCCTGGGTGGCCACGGCGGCGGCCCCACCCAGGGAGTCCTCCGCAGCGGTCACCAGCTCCGCCGGCACGCCCTGCTCGGCCAGCGCCCCGACGTCCAGGTGGTTGCGGTAGATCACCGCGGCGATGCTGCCCAGCAGGGCGACGCCGAGCACGTTGCCCAGGTCGTAGGCGGTCTCCTCGATGGCGGCGGCGTTGCCCGCCTTCTCCGGCGGGGTGCCGGCCATGATCATGGCCGAGCCGATGGCCAGCGACCCGGCACCGGCGCCGGTGAGCGCCATGGCGATGGCGGCGGTGGTGTAGGTGAGCTCGCCGGGCACCAGGTAGATGAGCAGGCAGCCCACCCCGGCGATGGCCACGCCGACGGCCAGCACCGTGCGCGCCCCGATCCAGCGGGCCAGCACCGGAGCCGCCACCGAGGCGACCAGCCCGCCGCCGGCGATCGGCAGCAGGTGCACGCCCGACTGCAGCGGGCTCTGGCCCTGCACCAGCTGCAGCCACTGCGCGAGCAGCAGCAGCAGCGCGGCGATGGCCAGCATGGCTCCGAGCGCGGCGACCACGCCGGCGGTGAAGGGGCGGCGGGTGAACAGCCGCACGTCCAGCAGCGGCTCGTCCTGGCGCAGGCAGCGGCGGACGAACACGGTGAGCAGCACGACGGCAGCGAGCAGCGCGGCCCAACCGGCGGGGGCCAGCAGGCTGGCCTCCTTGGCGAAGTGCTTGATGCCCCAGATCAGTGCGACCATCCCGCCGACGGACAGCACGGTGGCGACGAAGTCCCAGCGCCCCGGGTTGGGCACGCGCGCCTCGGGCAGGATCAGCCAGCCGGCCACCAGGGCCACCACCATCAGCGGCACGTTGACCAGGAAGGCGGCGTGCCAGCTGAAGTGCTCCAGCAGCAGGCCCCCGACGATGGGTCCGACGGCAGCGCCGATGGAGGACACCCCCGCCCACACGCCGAGTGCGGTGGCGCGCTCGGCGGGGTCGGTGAAGATGGACCGCAGCAGCGAGAGCGTGGTGGGCATGATCATCGCCCCGCCGACGCCGAGCGCGGCGCGGGCGGCGATGAGCTCGGCGGAGGAGTCCACCAGCAGCACCACCGCCGAGGCCGCGCCGAAGACGACGAAGCCGCCCAGCAGCACGGCCTTGCGGCCCCACCGGTCGGCCAGCCCGCTCATGGAGATCAGCAGCCCGGCCAGCACCAGGGAGTAGATGTCCACGATCCACAGCTGCTCGTTGGCGGTGGGGCGCAGGTCGGCGGCCAGGTCGGGCAGGGCCACGTTGAGGACGGTGAGGTCCATGGTGACGACGAGCAGGCTCGCCGACAGGACGGCCAGCGACGCCCAGCGGCGGGCCACCGAGACCGGCGCAGCGACGTCGGTGGACTCGGTGAAGGTCACTGCGATGCTCCAGGGGTTTGCTCGAGGTGGGCGTTGCCGCCAGCGGAAGCGGTCAGGACGTCCCGGCCACCCGCACACTCTGCCCTGTCCGCGGCCGGCTTGCGTCGGGCCGGTCCGGCAGCCGTCGGCCTCGGTCGCTGCGCGTGGACCATGGAGGGTGGGTCCTGCCGGTCGCGGCCGGTCACGACTCTCCGAAGAGCCACGCGCAGAGGAGAAGCCATGAAGGCCGTGCAGTACCGCAGCTTCGGTTCTCGCCCCGAGCTGGTCGACGTCGACGAGCCAACCCCCGCCTCCGGGGAGATCCTGCTCAAGATCACCGCGTCCGGGTTGTGCCACTCCGACGAGTTCGTCATGGCGTGGCCGCAGGAGACCTACCCCTATCCCATGCCGATGACGCTGGGCCACGAGCCCGCGGGCACCGTGGCCGCGCTCGGCGAGGGAGTGGAGGGCGCCGCCGTCGGTGATGCCGTCATCGTCTACGGCTGCTGGGGCTGCGGGGTGTGCGAGATGTGCGCCGAGGGCTACGAGAACCTCTGCCTCAACGGGATGACCTCACCGGGCCTCGGCCACGACGGGGCCATGGCGGAGTACATGGTCGTCGACTCCGTGCGCCACCTGGTGCCCATCGGCGACCTCGACCCGGTGCGTGCGGCCTCGCTCACCGACGCCGCGCTCACGCCCTACCAGGCGATCAAGAGCGTGCAGCACCAGCTGGTGGGCGGCTCCACGGTGGTGGTGATCGGCGCGGGTGGACTCGGCCACGTGGCCATCCAGCTGCTCCGCACGCTCACCGCCTCGCGGGTGGTGGCCCTGGACGTGGGTGAGGAGAAGCTGGCCTTCGCCCGGGAGCAGGGCGCGCACGAGGCCTTTCAGTCCAACCCCGAGGCGGCGGTGAAGATCCGCGAGCTCACCGGCGGTCGCGGCGCCAACGTGGTGCTGGACTTCGTGGGCGCCGACGTCACCGGGGAGCTGGCCGTGGCCTGCGCCGGGGTGGCGTCGTCGGTGGTGGTCGTGGGGGCCGGCAACGGCGGCGCCAAGATCGGTCTCACCAGTGCGCCGTACAACATCTCGGTGTCCACCTCGCTGTGGGGCCGGCGCAAGGAGCTGATGGAGCTGGTGGAGATGGCCCGGCGGGGCCAGATCCAGATCCACACCACCACCTACGGCATCGACCAGGCGCCACAGGCCTATGAGGACCTGCGCGCGGGCTCGATCACCGGCCGCGCCGTGGTGGTCCCCTAGACCGCCCAGCCGCAGCGCCCAGCGCACCGCTCGTGCCAGTACTACAGTCAAGCAAGGTGATTGAGCGGAATGAGTTAGCGTGCCCCAGCGCGCCTGTCAACTAGCTAGCCCGATATGTCCACGTGATGCCCTACCATGCACAGTGCCCCTGGCCCAGTGCCGTGACCAGCGCCGAGCTTCCGAAGGAGAGGTCCACTCCATGGCTGTGCCCACGGACGGTAACGATCGGACTCCTACTGCGGTACACCGGGAGGCGGAGAAGTTCAGCACCGTGATGGGCGAGCTTGCCCGAACGCTGCACCGTGACCACGGCAGCGAGGACGACACCTTGGACGCGGTGCTCACCGCGGCGCTCTCGTCTGTGGTCGGCGCCGAGCACGGAACCATCAGCACAGTCGTGGACCGCAAGGTCGTGCTGCCCAAGGCGACGACCGACGAGCTGGCCCGGCGAATGGACGAGATGCAGACGGAGCTGGGCGAGGGACCCTGCCTCACCGCGATCTACGAGCAAGAGACCCTGCACATCGCCGACCTCGCCGACGAGGACCGGTGGCCGGCCTTCGTGGCGGCCGGCCGCGCGGCCGGAATCGCCTCGATGCTGTGCTTCCAGCTCTACGTCGAGGGTGACAACCTCGGAGTGCTCAACCTGTACTCCTCGCAGCCGTCTGCGTTCACCGAGGAGTCGATCGCGACCGGCCTGATCTTCGCGACCCATGCTGCGGTGGCCATCGCCGGTGCGCGCCAGGAGCGCACGCTCACCAACGCGCTGGTCAACCGCGACATCATCGGCCAGGCCAAGGGGGTCGTGATGGAGCGGTTCACGCTGGACGCCCAGGCTGCCTTCGACCTCATCTCGCGGCTGTCCCAGGAGCAGAACGTGAAGCTGCACATCATCGCCGCTCGGATCGTCGCCGACGCCACCAAGAGCGCCGACTCCTCCTAGCCCGGCTGGCTGGGGCTCACATGTCGCGGTAGCGCTTCGCCTGGGCCAGCAGCTCGCGCAGCTGCCCGGCGGTCGCCTGACGCGCCCGGGGTGTCTGGCTCTCGGCCGTGGTGTCGAAGTAGGCGGCGTAGGCGGGGGTGTCGCGCTGGTAGCGCCAGCCCTCGGCGAGCGGGCCGGCGTCCAGGGCGTCGTAGCCCAGCTGGTCGAGCAGCTCGGTGACGGTCTGCTTGGCCCCGGCGTCATCGCCGGCGATGGCCAGCGCGCTGCGCCCGGGGTTGCCGGCGGGGCGGGCCAACGTGCCGATGAAGTCGAAGTAGATGTTGTTGAACGCTTTGACCACCTGTGAGTCGGGCAGGTGCGCCTGGAGCAGCTCGGAGACGGTGGTGGACTC
The DNA here is from genome assembly GCF_058133575.1 of Rhodococcus sp. Z13_19A. Taxonomy (NCBI): domain Bacteria; kingdom Bacillati; phylum Actinomycetota; class Actinomycetes; order Mycobacteriales; family Nocardiaceae; genus Rhodococcus; species Rhodococcus sp. Z13_19A. Next base: position 157,507 of record NZ_JBYUNN010000004.1, on the reverse strand, counting down.
GTCGTCCAGCTCAGCGATCTGCCCGTCCCGCTGCGGGTAGTAGTTGTTGGTGTCGATGACGACCTTGCCGCGCAGCGGCTCCACCGGCACCTGCTGGTAGCTCTTGAGCGGGACGGTGACCACCACGAGGTCGCCGGCCGCGGCGGCCTCCTCCGGGGTGGCCGCGCAGGCCCCGGGGCCGAAGGTGCCGACCAGGTCCTGCAGCGTCTCCGGGCCGCGACTGTTGCTGAGCACCACGTCGTAGCCGCGCGTGAGAGCCAGTCGCGCGAGGTTGCTGCCGATGTTGCCGCTGCCGATGAAACCGATGGTCGTCATGGTGCGGACAACTCGGCGCGGAGAACAGGTATTCCCCGCTCAGGCCGGTGGGAAGGTCAGCGCCAGACCATGGCGTACCCACCAGCGAGCAGCACACAGCCCACGACGAAGGTGCTCACCCGGCCGGTGAGTGCTCGGGTCGCCACGCCGGTGCTGGCGTCTCGCCAGTAGCGGTGACCGCGGCCCGGCCCACGATCCTTCACTGCGAGAACACGCTTCTCCACGAGGTGCCAGCTCGCGGCAGCGCACCCGGCGGCGACCGCGAGGGTCAGCAGCGAGAAGGGCAGGTAGCCCCACCGGTGCACGCCGAGGTAGGCCAACACCTGCGCGACGACGAACCCGTAGAGATAGATGCCGTAGGAGTAGTCGTTCGTTGCACCCACCTTGCGGAGCGCAGCGGGAAGGCGTGCCGCGAGCCACATCAGGAAGTAGGCCAGGGCGGGGTAGCCGAGCAGACCGAACCAGCCCAGAAGCACGGTGAGCACCACCGTCGCTCCACAGACCGCGGCCAGACGGTCGTCGAGCGGGATGCGCTTGGAGTACAGCGCGAGACAGGCGCCGTACAAGAAGATCAGCGGCAGCGTGACGTGGTAGCGGTCGCCGAAGTACGAGCCGAGCACGTGCGCGTGGGCGGGAAGCTCCGTGCGGATCACCTGCATGGCGAGGAAGACCGCGGTGAGCAGCGGCACCAGGAACTTCGCCCGGCCCAGGGCCCCGAACAGCACGAACACGCCAATGATGAGGTAACACGTCCACTCGTAGGTCAGCGTCCACACCGACCCGTTGAAGACCGACATGTGCACCGTGTCCCCGTAGGGCGTCGTCCCCGCAAAGATGTCGTAGATGCCCCACGTGTTGATGGTGAGGTCCCAGTTCGCCTTCAGGTAGGTGGCAGGGCCACCGTCAGCTCTCTGGAAGTAGCTGGCCAGGTCGTGGCCATCTCGAATCCAGATCAGCGGGCCCACGACCAGTGCGCTGACCAGCAGCACACCCCAGAAGGCCGGCAAGATGCGCAGCGCCCGGTGCCAGAGGTACCGCACGATGTCGCTTCCGGCACCGCTCTTGGTGATCAGGTAGCCACTGATGGCGAAGAACCCGAGCACGGCCATGGCGCCGAGGTTGTCCTGACCGCGGCTCCACCGCAGCATCGGGTCCTCCCCCCCGCCGAGGGGGAAGGCGTGGGAGAAGATGACCAACGAGGCGAGAACCAGCCGGATGATGCCGAGCGAGTTGTCGTGTCCGCCCAAGCCCTCGCTGAGCGATGTCCGTCGTTTGCCGGACGCCAGCTCCAGCGCATCGGTCTTGACGGGACTCATCTCGGAGACTGGCACCCGGGCAGCGTAGTGCCCAGACCGTGGCGCCCGAATGACCAGTTGGGCACCGCCACTCGTGTCGCCGACAGCGACCTCTCCAGCCTGGCGTGCATCGTCACGAGTCGCCACTGCGGCGAGCGTCGAGGGCGACCCGTTGTGTCGGCGATCGGCAGTACAGTCCAGCCCGTTCCCGAGTGACAGCGTCAAGCCCTGCGGCTGGCTGTCCAGCAACCCTCTCCCCCGGGGTGCTTCCGCAGGAAGAACAGGGCCGCGCACCCGGCGCGGCCAAGGATGGATCGGAGATGACGGCGATGCGCAACGTCGAGCTGCCAGGCGTGGGACCGTGCCGGACGTACCGCAGCGGACACCAGCCACACTGGATCATGGCGCGGCAGTACCGCTCGCGTGGCCGCTGGGCGACGGTGGTGGGCTTCGACGGCGACCACGTGCTCATCGAGTGCCGCGACGGCTCGCTGCTGCGGTGGTGGCACCACCACCCCTGGCGGCTGCGCGCCGCCGTGGGGACGCACGGGCCGGCCGTGAAGATCGTGCGCGCAGGCACGGTGCTGCAGTGTGCGGGGCTGTGGTTCCCCTGCAGCAGCGACGGCCCCACGCCGTGCCTGCTGGAGCCACCCGGCGCCACCGAGCCGGTGTCGGCGCTGGTTGATCCCGGCGCGACCGAGCTGCAGCTCGTCACCCTCGACGGCGTCGCGGTCACACGCTGGTGGGCCTGAGCCAACCGCTAGTCGGGAGGGTCGACACCGGCCAGGCGCAGCTCCTCGATGTCGAGCCGCGCCTGCACCCGGCGCGCCACGGTGTCGTCGATGACGCCGTCGCGGCGCAGCTGGTTCAGCACCTCCCGCTTGCGCTCCATCAGCGCGAGCCGCAGCCGCGTGTACTCCTCGTTGTGGGTGCGTGGCGCGTCGCGGGCGACGGCGAGCGCGGCCACGGCGTCGGCACTGTTGGGCGACTCCTGGGCGGACGCCTCGAACACCTCGCTGTCGCGGTCCGCCTGCTCCGCGGGCACCGGAGTCGTGGCGTCGACCAGGCGCAGGTGCTCCTCGTAGTCGCGGATCAGTCGCACCCGCACCTCCTCGCTGGTGCCGTGCTCGTCGGCCAGGGCGGGCAGGGCGGCCACGGCGGTGGTGGTGATCGCGTGCTCGGCCAGCCGCAGCTCGGCAGCATGGGTGGCATCCTCCGGCAGGTGGGCCCACCGCACCACCGCGGGCAGCGCGGGACCCTGCACCAGCAGCGTGAGGAGCACGACCCCGGCCGCGACCAGGGTGATCTCGTCGCGGGCCGGCAGCGGTTGCCCGTTGTCCAAGGTCGCGGGCACCGACAGCGCCAGGGCGAGCGAGACCGCTCCGCGGAACCCGGCGACCGCGCTCACCACCCGGGCACGGTGGGTCATCCGCCGCGCGCGCTGGGAGGGCCGGCGGTCGAGCAGCCGGATCAGCAGGACAGTGGAGGTCTGGAAGAGGAAGCGGACGAGGATCAGCCCCAGCCAGACGGCGACCATGGTGACCAGCAGCCGCGCCACGTCGCCCGCCTCCAGCTGGTGGGCCACGGCCTGCACCTCCAGGCCGATGAGCACGAAGAGCGCGCCGTTGAGCACGTAGGACCCCAGCGGCCACGCCGCCTCGGTCTGCCGACGTGAGGCCGCCGTGGTGATGCGACCCGAGTTGAACGCCAGGATGAGCCCTGCGACGACCACGGCCAGCACCCCGGAGGCCTCGATCAGCTCGGCCAGCAGGTAGGCGACGAACGGGACGAGCAGCAGCGTGAGGTTGATGGCCCGTGCCTCGCGCAGCGGCCGCATTAGCAGGTAGGCCAGGCCGGCGACCGCGGCGCCCACGGTGATGCCGCCGAGGTAGGAGAGCAGCACCCGGGCAGTGATGTCCAGCGGTGAGTAGCGCCCACCCACCGCCACCCCCACGGCGAGGGCGAAGACCACCAGGGCGGTGCCGTCGTTGGTGAGGCTCTCGGCCTTGAGCAGCATGAAGTTGCGGTGCGGCAGGGTGCGTCCCAGCCCGGCCACGGCGGTGGCGTCAGGCGGGGCGACCGCGGCGCCGAGGATGAGCGCGGCGGGCCACGGCATGCCCAGCGCGTGGGCGATACCGGCCACCGCGAACGCCGTGGCCACCACCAGCACGGTGCTGAGGAGGACGATGCCGCGCAGGTCCCGCCTGATCGAGCGCAGCGACGTCGTCAGGCTCTCCCAGAACAGGATCGCGGGCAGGAACAGCAGCAGCACCGTCTCCGGTGGGAGCTCGATCTGCCGCAGCCGCGGGACGAAGCCGAGCAGCAGCCCGAGGATCACCAGGAACAGCGGCGTGGCCAGGCGCAGCCGCGGGGCCAGCACCGCCCCGGCGAGCAACGCGGCGCCGAGCACCACGGTCACCTCGAGGCCGGACACGTCAGCGCCGCTCGGGTCAGCTGCGGCCGCCGCCGATGCGGCTGACCCACTCGGGGTCGCGGTGGTCGAAGAACGCCGAGACGCCCTTGTCCAGGGTGGCCACCTGGTCCATCTGCTCCGGGCTCAGCTCGAAGCCGAACACGTCGAAGTTCTCCACCATCCGCTCGCGCCGCACCGACTTGGGAATGACCACCACCTCGCGCTGGATGAGCCACCGCAGCACCACCTGGGCCACCGACTTGCCGGTGGCGGAGGCGATCTCGGTGAGGGTGGGGTCGGTGAAGAGGTGGTTGCGGCCCTCGGCGAAGGGTCCCCACGACTCCATCTGCACCCCGTTGGACTCCATCAGCTCCTGGTCGGGGTTGCGCTGGAAGAAGGGGTGCGTCTCGATCTGGTTGACCGCCGGCGGGATCTCGTTGTGGTTGATCAGGTCGACCAGGCGGTCGGGGTAGAAGTTGGAGACGCCGATGGCCCGGATGGCACCGTCGGCGTGCAGCCGCTCCATCGCCCGCCAGGAGCTGTAGTAGTCGCCGTAGGGCTGGTGGATGAGGTAGAGGTCGAGGTAGTCCAGGCCGAGCTTGGTCCGGGACTCCTCGAACAGCTGCGTGGCGTAGTCCTGCCCCTTGTCCTGCACCCACATCTTGGTGGTGACGAACAGCTGGTCGCGGGGCACGCCGCTCGTGGCGATGGCGCGTCCCACGGCCTCCTCGTTGCCGTAGGCCGCGGCCGTGTCGATGTGGCGGTAGCCGACGTCCAGCGCCGTGGCCACGACCTCCTCGGTGTCCTCGGGCGGGACCTGGTAGACGCCGAAGCCGAGGATCGGCATCTCGACACCGTCGTTCAGGATCACGGTCTCCATGGGTGGACCTCTCTGCTGGCGGGGCGTCCCTCCATGGTGGCTGGGCGACGGCCGGCCGACCACTTGCGTGCGCCGCTAGGCCGGCCAGCACACACTATGAAAGCGACCAACGGCAACCTGTGGTTACCTCGGTCGAAACAGCCCTGCCAGCGCTAGGTCAAGCTGGCCGCAGCCAAGACAACAGATATGGGGCCTCAGCCGACATATTCCCGGGTAAGGGCAGCTCGCTGCTCTGACCATGCAGGCGGCAATGCCTTTTCCATAGCGTCTAAGTCCCCGTTTTTGTCCAGGTGGCACGGTGCGAGCGCAAGCAACGATCCCACGAAACCTGCGTAGGTCATGCCGGAATCGGCCAGTCTCGGCAGGTAGTACGCAGACGCCACTCGTCCCACCTGCTTGTGCGACCAGCCGTTGTAGAGCCTCGCGACAAAGGCCTTCAGCAGTTCCCGCTGTTCAGCCGTTCGCGTGTCCGCGAGCTGCTCTCCGGTTGCCAGGTTTATCGCGCCCGTTGCCATCGCCCAACCGTCCAACGGCAGTACCGGCTGCTCAGTCGCAACGATGCTGCAACCAACAGCCACTCGCATCGCGGTGGCAAGCGACCGAATATCGGCATGGTGCACGTAAGTGGCCCCGTGACCAACTGGCGAGCGGTAGGTGGCGACGGTCCCCCTTCTGGCAAGCATTGCGACGGGTCCGTCACCATTTACGTAGGAGGCCCCTTTCGTATCTGCTTGCACAACCACCGGGCTGCCTTCACTCTCCGTCCGGCGGGTCAACCATCGCGCGGCCAAATCATCCCGCTGGTGGAGCCAGTTCCTGTCGCCATCCAGCCACGGCGCCCACGCGGCCGCCTTCGGCGAAGTCGGTAATCCCATGTTGTTCGCTACCAATCTTCTCTAGTTCGTCACCTGGCAAGCCGAGAAACTAGCGAAGCGCACCGACATTGGGCCGGTACATCGGCAGCCAGCGACTAAACGAGCGGATAAACCAACGGGGTCACCCGCGCGCTGGCGACGGTGCTGGGTGGCGCACCTTCCGCTGCGACGGTCGCTGGCCGACCGACTGCATGCCCGGTCGTCCCGCGGCTGGGCCATCATGTCGAGAACGGGGGCACGGCTCCGTCCTTGCACTGAACGCGACCACCAGGGTCGCGCCGCACCAAGGAGAAGACGATGGCCAAGTACCTGCTGCTGAAGCACTACCGCGGCGGCCCGACGCCGCTGTACGACCTGCCGATGGACCAGTGGAGCGAGGAGGAGATCTCCGCCCACATGCAGTACATGAGCGACTTCGCCGCGCGGCTGGAGGGCACCGGTGAGTACGTCGACGGCCAGGCGCTGGCCCCCGAGGGCACGTTCGTCCGCTACGACGGGGAGGGCCGAACACCGGTCACCGATGGCCCGTTCGCGGAGACCAAGGATCTCATCGCTGGCTGGATGGTGCTGGACGTGGACAGCTACGACCGTGCCCTCGAGCTGGCCGGTGAGCTCTCCGCCGCGCCGGGGCCTGGCGGCAAGCCGCTGCACGAGTGGCTCGAGGTCCGCCCGTTCCTCTCTCCCCCGCCCATGGTGACGGAGTGAGATGGACACCCTCCTGCTGCGGACGCTCACGCCGCAGGTGATCGGGGTCCTCGTCCGCCGCGGAGCCGACTTCGCGGCGGCCGAGGACGCCGTGCAGGACTCGCTGCTCGAGGCGGTGAGCGCCTGGGACACCGCGGCGCCCCGCGACCCCAAGGGCTGGCTGGTCACCGTCGCGTGGCGCAAGTTCCTCGACGCCGCGCGCTCGGAAACCTCCCGTCGCCAACGCGAACAGCTGGTGCAGCACCAGCCCGCACCCGAGCCGGGCGCAGCCACCGACGACACCCTGCAGCTGTACTTCCTCTGCGCCCACCCCTCGCTGAGCCCGGCATCCGCGGTCGCACTGACGCTGCGCGCGGTGGGCGGGCTCACCACCCGTCAGATCGCCCAGGCCTACCTGGTGCCGGAGGCCACCATGGCGCAGCGGATCAGCCGGGCCAAGCGCAGCGTCTCGGGCGTCCAGTTCGACCAGCCCGGCGACGTGGCCACCGTGCTGCGGGTGCTGTACCTGGTGTTCAACGAGGGCTACTCCGGCGACGTCGACCTCTCGGCCGAGGCCATCCGCCTCACTCGCCAGCTGGCGGCCACGGTCGACCACCCCGAGGTCGCCGGACTGCTGGCGCTGATGCTGCTGCACCACGCACGTCGCCCCGCCCGCGCGCGTCCCGACGGTGCCCTGGTGCCGCTGGCCGAGCAGGACCGCAGCCAGTGGGACACCCGGCTGATCACCGAGGGCGTCGCAATTCTCCAGACCGCGCTGCGGCGCGATCGGCTGGGCGAGTTTCAGGCCCAGGCCGCCATCGCCGCCCTGCACGCCGATGTCCCCACCGCCGCGGAGACCGACTGGGTGCAGATCGTCGAGTGGTACAACGAGCTGGTGCGCCTCACCGACAACCCGGTGGTCCGGCTGAACCGGGCGGTCGCCGTGGGTGAGGCCGACGGGCCCCGTGCCGGGCTGGCAGTTCTGGCTGAGCTGGACCCGGCGCTGCCGCGCTACACCGCCGTCGCCGCCCACCTGAACGAGCGCGACGGCGACACGGCCGCCGCGGCCAGGCTCTATGCGGACGCCGCCAGCCAGGCCAGCAACGTCGCCGAGCGCGACCACCTCACCCGGCAGGCCGCCCGCCTCAACGCTCAGCGGCGCCGCTGAGCCTCACGCCTGGTTGTGCGCCACCGCCTCGCGGACCAGCGTGACAAAGGCGCCCTCGTCCAGCGGGTCGCTCTCGCGGAGGTCGATGGCCCGGCGCGTGCCCGCGTCCAGGGAGGCGTTGAACAGCCCAACCGGGTCGTCCAGCGCGGCGCCCTGGGCGAAGGTCAGCTTCACCTTGTCCTTGTAGGTCTCCACCGTGCAGACCAGGCCGTCGCAGGAGAACGTGGGCACGCCGTCAGGGTTCGACGGTTTGCGCCACTTGGCCTCCTCGGCCATGCCGGGCTCGGCCGACAGGATCAGGGAACGCACCTTGTCGACGGTCTCACCGCGCCAGTCCTCGCTCATCGCCCGGAAGATACTCGCGATGCCGCAGGTCAGGCTAGGGGTTTCCGTGCGTCAGCCGAACGCATGCCGGGTGGCGACGTCGGCGGGCAGGAACGTCTCCAGGTGCAGCCCCTCCAGGGTGGCGTCGGTAGCGGTGTCCAGCTGCGCCGAGGTGCTGAAGAACCGCAGCACCCCGGCGTCGGTCTGCAGCTCAAGGGTGAGCACCGGCCCGGTGCTCACCGGCACCTTGGGCACACCGTCCACATAGGACTCGATCTCCGCGACCAGCGCGAGGTGCCGCGGGTCGTGGGTGTGCTGGGCGCGGTGGCTGACCTGCTGGTGCAGGTGCGCCGCCCACTGGTCGAGGTTGCGGATCCGCGGCGCCAAGCCCCCGGGGTGCAGGCACAGTCGCACCACGTTCAGCGGCGGCTCGAGCAGCGCCGGGTCGCAGCCCACCAGCAGCTGATCCACGGCGGCGTTGGCGTCCACCACGTCCCAGCCGGTGTCCAGCAGCAGCGCCGGGTACGGCAGGTGCGCGTCCAGCAGGTGCCGCAGGCCCTCCATCACCACCGCGACACTCGCGTCGTCCAGCGGGTGGTCGTGGAAGCACGGCGCGTACCCCGCGGCAAGCAGCAGCCGGTTGCGCTCGCGCAGCGGGACCTCCAGGTGCTCGGCCAGGTGCAGCACCATCTCCGACGTCGGCCGTGCCCGGCCGGTCTCCACCCGGCTCAGGTGGCGGGTGCTCACCCGCGAGCGGTCGGACAGCTCCTGCTGGCTGTACCGGCGCCGCTCTCGCCAGGTGCGCAGCAGCCCACCCACCTCGACGCCGTCCCCGACCACGGTCATGCGACTCAGCCTAGGACCGCCGGGCCGCCCTCCCATGACCTCGGAGGTCATGGCGCCTGCGCACCGACGCGCCCACGATCGATGGCGTCCGCACGTCCGATCGAGAGGAACGATCATGACCAACACCGTCCACCCCCAGCCCGCCACCGACACCCCGCGCGGCTACGCCGTGGCCTTCCTGGAGGACGTCCGCTTTGGGCCGGAGATCCAGCGCTACCTGGAGACCATCGAGGCAACGCTGCAGCCGTTCGGCGGTGAGTGGCTGGTGCACGGCAGCCCACCGGAGATCCTGGAGGGCAGCTGGACGGGCGCCCTGGTGGTCATCGGCTTCCCGTCGCTGGCCGCGGCCCGGGCCTGGTACCACTCACCGGCCTACCAGGAGATCCTCGCCCTGCGGACCACCAACTCCGTCTCCCGCGCCCTGGTGGTGGAGGGGGTGCCGGCGGGCTACCGCGCCACCGACACCCTGGCCAAGCTGCTCGCGGGGTGAGCAGCCGCCCCGCGGCCTACGGTGGCGCCATGACGTCTCGACAGGTCTGGCTGGTCACCGGCGCGAGCCGCGGCCTCGGCCGGGCGCTGACCACCGCGGCGCTGGAGGCCGGGCACTGCGTGGTGGCCACCGTCCGCGGCGAGCACTCGCTGCCGACGCACGAACGCCTGCTGGTGCACCGTCTCGACGTCCGCGACCGCGACGGGGCGCACGCCGCGGTGGACCACACCCTGGAGCGCTTCGACCGCCTCGACGTGCTGGTGAACAACGCCGGCCACGGGCTGGTCGGCGCGGTGGAGGAGGTGTCCGAGAGCGACGCCCGGCAGGTCATCGACACCAACCTGCTGGGCGCCCGCTGGCTCACCCAGGCCGCGCTGCCGGTGATGCGCGAGCAGGGCAGCGGCCACGTCGTGCAGATCTCCACCGTCGGCGCGGTCGGCACCATGCCCACCCTCGGGCTGTACAACGCGGCGAAGTGGGGGCTGGAGGGCTTCAGCGAGGCCCTGGCCGGGGAGGTGCGCCGGTTCGGCATCCGCGTGACCATCGCCGAGCTCGGCGGGATCGACACTGAGTGGGCGACCGGGAGCATGCGCTTCGCCCAGCCGGAGCCCGCCTACGACGAGCTGCGCACCGAGCTGTTCGGCACGCCGGAGGTCCCGTGGCCCGCCACCGGTGGCACCGGTGGTGGCACCGCCCCTGAGGACGCCGCAGCCGCGATCCTGCGCCACGTCGCCGACCCGGCCGACGAGCGGCTGCGGCTGCTGGTCGGCGACGACGCGCCCGGACAGGTGGCGGCCGCACTGCAGCTGCGCCACGACGACTATCAGCGCGACGCGCGGTTCCGCACCGCCCAGGCGCAGGCGGAGCGTCCGGCATGAGCTGCCAGCTGATCTCCCTCTGCGTCGACGCCCACGACCCGCCGGCTCTTGCGCAGTTCTGGGCCGGCGTCCTGGGCTGGGACCTGGTGCAGGACCCCCAGAACGGCACCGTGCTCCTGCCCAGTGACGACACCGGCTTCCGAATCGACGTCATCCCCACCCGGGAGCCGAAGGTCGGCCAGAACCACCTGCACCTCGACCTCACCAGCACCTCCCTGGCGGACCAGCGGCGCACCGTGGCTCGGGCGCTGGAGCTGGGCGCGCGCCACCTCGACCTCGGTCAGCGCCCGGAGGAGGGCCACGTGGTGCTCGCCGACCCGGAGGGCAACGAGTTCTGCGTCATCGGGCCCGGCAACAGCTTCCTCGCCGACTGCGGGTTCGTCGGGGCACTCGCCGGTGACGGCTCGCAGGCCTGCGGCTACTTCTGGAGCGCGGCGCTGGGCTGGCCGCTGGTGTGGGACCAGGACCAGGATACCGCCATCCGCTCACCGCACGGCGGCCCCAAGCTCACCTGGGGCGGTCCCCCGCTGCTGCCCAAGACCGGCAAGCACCGCCTCCACCTCGACCTCGCGCCCTCGGCTGGCGGCGACCAGCAGACCGAGGTCGACCGCCTGCTCTCCCTCGGCGCCACCCGGGTGGACATCGGCCAGGGCGACATCAGCTGGGTGGTGCTGGCCGACCCCGACGGCCACGAGTTCTGCGTGCACCCCCCGACCGTGGCGTGACGTGGTCCGTCACTGCGCCGCGGCTCGGCTGAACCGCTCGGCGGTGCGCTGCAGCTCGACGCGCAGCTCGGGCGGACCGACCACCTCGAAGTCAGCCTCGTAGCGCGCGAGCAGGGCCACGACGCCGGCCCACGACCACGAGCCCACCACCAGCCGGCAGCGGTCGGGGCCGAGGTCCTCCACCGTGCCGTCCTGGGCGAACGGCACCACCGCGGCGGCGGGCAGGGCCAGGACCACCTCCCCCTGGCACGGCCACTCCTCCCCCGTGCTCGCCCCGCGCAGCGTGCCGGTGAGGTAGGCGTCGACGCTGACGCCGCCGGGCAGCTCGCGCGGGGTGAACCGGGGCCCGTTGGGGGTGCGCAGGGTGAGGCGGTCGACGCGGAACACCCGCCAGTCGGCGCGGTCGAGGTCCCAGCCCACTAGGTACCAGCGCCCGGCCCGGGTGACCACGTGGTGCGGCTCCACGCGCCGAGCCAGACCCGATTTTGAGCTGCCGCCGGCGTAGTCGAACCGGACCACCTCGTGCTCGCGCACCGCCGCGGCCAGCGCCACCAGCACCTGCGGATCCGACTGGGCACTAAGCCGATCCACCGCTGACACCTGCAGGGCGTCAATGCGGTGGCGCAGCCGCGAGGGCATCACCTGGCGCACCGTGGCCAGTGCCCGTGCGGCGTCCTCGCCGATGCCGGCGCCCGAGCTGGCGGCGGTGCGCAGGGCCACGGCCAGCGCCACCGCCTGTCCGTCGTCGAACAGCAGCGGCGGAAGCTCGGCGCCGGCCTGCAGCCGGTAGCCGCCGTCCGGGCCCTTCACCGCCCCGATGGGGTAGCCGAGGTCGCGCAGCCGTTCCACGTCGCGGCGCACCGTCCGCTCGCTGACGTCGAGCCGCTCGGCCAGCAGCTGTCCCGGCCAGTCCCGGCGGGTCTGCAGCAGGGACAGCAGAGACAGCAACCGCGCCGACGTCGTCGCCATGAACGTGAGGATGCCACGAGTACAGGACACAACCTGTCCGCTATTGGGAGCAGCGTGGGCAGTGCAGGCCAGCAGGCCCGCAACCACCGCTCACCCAGGAGTCGACATGAGCATCAGCACCGTCACCCACCTCAACCTTCGCGGCGACGCCCGAGCGGCGCTGGAGCTCTACCAGTCGGTGTTCGGCGGCGACCTGGTCGCCATCACCTACGCCGACGCGCACAACGTGCCGAACCCCGACGAGGCCGACCAGCTCATGTGGGGCCAGGTCACCTCCGCCGACGGCTTCCAGGTGATGGCCTACGACGTGCCGTCGTCGGTGCCGTGGAGCCAGGGCGAGGCTCCGTTCTTCGTCTCCGTCCGCGGCAGCGACGCCGAGGAGATCACCACCTACTGGAAGAAGCTGGCCGAGCACGCCACCGTGGTGGTGCCGCTCGCGCCGGCCGGGTGGGCCCCGCTCTACGGGATGCTCACCGACAAGTTCGGCATCACCTGGGTGCTCGACGTGGCAGCCTCCTACGACGGCGCCTGAGCTCGGCGACGGGAGCCGCTGGTGCCGCGCTGGCGCCAGCGGCTCGGGCCGGTATTGAACCGTGTTCAAGAAGCGGGGTAGGTTGCTGGCCAACCGCTTCGAGCCTGGTCGCCGCCAGGACCTGCACGCTGAGGAGCCACCATGCACGCCCCCACCTCCCGCACGGAATCGTTCACCTCGGCGGGGCTGCAGTGCGCAGCCGATGTCTGGCTGCCCGCCGGTGAGGGCCCCGCCCCCGCGATCGTGATGGCCCACGGCTTCGGCAGCCCCCGCAAGCTGCGCCTGCCTGCCTACGCCGAGCGCCTCGCCGCGGCCGGCTACGTGGTGGTGGTGTTCGACTACCGATACTTCGGCGACAGCGACGGTGAGCCCCGCCAGCTGCTGGACATCAAGGCCCAGCTCGACGACTGGCGGGCCGCGCTGCTCTTCGCCCGCGGCCTGGACCGGGTGGACCCGGCCCGGATCGTGGCCTGGGGGACGTCCTTCGCCGGTGGCCACGTGCTCACCATCGCCGCCTCCGGCGAGCCACTCGCCGCGGTGATCGCCCAGGTGCCCCACGTGAGCGGACCGGCCGCCGTCCGCTCCACCGGGTTGCGGCAGGCCGCGCGGCTCCTGCCGACGGCGGTCCTCGACCAGCTCGGCGCCCTCCTTGGCAGGGCACCCCACTACCTCGAGTCGGTCGGCACCCCGGGCGAGCGCGCCGTGATGACCTCCCCGGACGCGGCCCCGGCCCTCGAGCGACTGACCGCCGCGTCCGGGCTCGTCGAGGGCGACTACCCCCAGACGGTGGTGGCCCGAGTGTTGACGATGCTGCCCTTCTACTCCCCCGGCCGGCGCGCGGGCGCGATCACCTGCCCCGTCCTGTTCCAGCTGGCGACGGAGGACGCGATCACCCCCACCGGCGTCGCGCTGCGCGCCGCGCGGCGGATTCCCCACGCCACCATCCGCAGCTACCCGGGCGGGCACTTCGACCCCTACGTGCCGCCCCTGTTCGAGTCCGTCATCGCCGACCAGCTCGCGTTCCTCGCCGAGGCGGTCCCCGTCACTGCCTGACCTGGGTTCGACGTGGCGGCCCAGTACTGAACTGGCCCAGTGCTGAAGCCCCTCAGTGGTCAGGGGACGCGGGCGGCTGTCATACCGCACGCTCGGCGGGCCACGCCGTCGTGCAGGGAGCGCCCCCGGCTAGCTCGCGTTGGCGACGGCGACGAGAGCCCAGTTGACCGCCGCGTACAGCCGCTTGGTCACCTGGGCTAGCTGTGCGGCCTGGGCGTCATCGTCGAGCCAGATGTCGTTCCACGACCCCATGCCGCCGAAGACCCACCCCTGCACCGCGGCGGCGAGCAGCCGCCGCTGCTCCGGCGTGAGCCACCCGTCCGGGGCAAGGTCGGGGTGGTAGGCGATCTCCGGGTGGGCTAACTCCCCGGCGGCGATCGCCCGGGCGAACCAGTCGGCCCAGCTCTGCAGGTCGTTGGCGGCGGCGAAGGACCGAGCGGCCTCCAGCGTGGCCAGCAGCGCCTGCGTGGCCGCGGGCACCGAGGGAGCGGCCGGCTCGAACGTCGCGGGCAGCTCCGACGCGCTCAGGCTCACCCGCCAGATCGCACCCCGGGCGTCCTTGGTGCCGTCGGTGGCCCAGTGCCCCGACCAGAGCACCCGCGACTTCCCGCTTGCGATCAGGCTTCGCGGCGCTCCGTTGGCGAACGCGGCCGCGAGGTACGGCGCCAGCTGGCCCGCGTTCGCGGGCGGGACGAAGAGCGACAGGCGCTGCACCCCCGCGCGCTGCTGGGCGGCGAGCCACCCGCCCGTGCCCTCGAACACCCGCTCAGGCCGGAACAGCCCTTGCTTGGGCTGGACGAAGGTGAGCGACTGAACGTAGCGAAGGGTAGAACTGTCGCGCTCCAGCGACGGCGGCGGCCCCGAGGGATCCGCGAGCCACGCATTGCCATGTAGGACAACAGCAATCAGCGCAGCCAGCTCCCCATTCATGGATCGGGACTCTAGCCACGTGGCCGCGGCGGTGGCACCGAAACGCCGCCCAGAGTGGGCCAAGTGATCCCAACCAGTTCGCCATCACCTACGCCGAGGCGCGCGACGTGCAAAAATCCGACGACGCCGCCCAGCTCATGTGGGGCCAGGCGGCCGCCCCCGACGGCTCCCAGGTGATAATCCACGACGTGCCCGTCCCCTGCCGCGCCAGCAAAAAGACACCGTTCCTAGTCTCCATCCGCGGCAGCGACGCCAGGAGATCACCACGCAAACTCAGCTTTCTTCGAACCCTGACTGGTCGAAGCGTAGAGTAAGAGCGTTCTCCGAGACGGCCCGGACTGTCTGTTCGTTGAAGCCAGTCGAATCTGTAGCTTCGATTTCAATGCGTACTACGAGATCGGTGTTGGCATTTTCCCGTAGTTGCGCAAGAACCTCGTCTGCGATGTTCTTGAAGTCCAACGCAATCTTCTCGGTATTGAGGGTTTTCACGCCGTAGAACCGTGTGGTTACCTTCGGGAAAGCTACGTCTACCGCCGGAGGAAATGGAGGCAGCGGGGCGTTTGCGTCCTCGTCTGATCCGCCGGCATCTCCCTGCCGAATGGCACGTTCCGCATCTCGCTGCTTGGCTGCGACATCAGGGCGAACGAGCAAGAGTGAATCCGCCCTGGCCGGAGGGGCACCGCTCGGATCGTCAGGAGTCCAGAGTCCGATGTAGCGGCCTGCCGCCTCGTCGTATCCGACCGCGAGTGCAAACGCGTCCGTTTGCCAGATCAACGGCAGATCTAGGATTCCCGCGTCGAGTACAGACCGGTCGCGAAGCCGTGGCATGTAAGGGTATTGCGAGTACAAGCCCCACAGCGAGCCCAACGAAACGTGGCCCTCCTTCCAAATCTGCGGGACCTTGCCAATCGCGAGGCGAATCGTCGCCGCGGCCTGCCGGGTCGACAAGTCGCCGTCGTTGCCGAGACGTCGCGAAACCCGCTCGGCGAGCGAGTCGGACTGCCCCTCGACCTTGGTCTCCTTGATCAGGAACGGTGCCCCTGGGTCCGGCTGAGCGGGAACCAGAGCCCACGTGAAGCTCTGCAGCAGACGCGCAGTGACCGTCTGGTCGGCCTGGGTCGCTCGCTGCAAAGCCTGGTTCTTCTGATTATGGGTGAGGTCGAGGTCGGCCTCATTCGTGAGGACATGCTGCCAGCCGAGGTAATCGCGGGTAGCGTTGTCGAGCTCTTCAAGACGGGCCTCGTCCGGGGCGAGGTAGATGATGGCGTTGCGGTGCGTCCTGTTCGAGCTTCCGCGATGCTCGGTCGCCTTGTGGGAGAATTCCTTGGCGTCCGATTCGGCGCCACGCTTGTGCGCCACCTTCGGGTGAAGGATGACAAGGCGCGCCTCATCGGTGTCGGGGATGTCCGCACTCGACTCGGGACAGACGTGAACGCCTGCGAAGTCACCGCGCTTGCGGCCCTGGTCTTGCAGGCGTCTGACGATCTCGGCCCAGACGTCTTCCTTGTGGAGTCGCTCGGCTTGATCCTTCGCGGTGCGGGTGATGTTGGGCTGGACGTCGTACCAATACTTGCCCGAACCGGAGTAGAAGTAGGTCGCACGGTCTCCGAGCTGTGTCAGCGCGGAGTGGAAGTTTCCGGGGACATCGCCTGGTATGGCGGTGCCGAGGAACACCCGCTGAGTGCCGATGCCCTTGTGGACCGATCCGGGAGCGATCGTTGGGGCCGCACCGAAGAAAACCGTGCGGGCGAGGCGTTTGGTCAGAGCCCGCTGACCGAAGAGCGGCTTCTCCTTGTCAATGCGCGCCGGTTCTGAGTTCGGGCCGTCAACATCGGCGTCGATGATCGCCTTCCAAGAGTCCTGGAGGTACTGAGTCAGCTCAGAATTCACATTGGACGTGGCCAGCGGGATGGAGCCCGGCATGATCATGGGTGAGGCGTCCTCACCGGTCCACAACGCATGGATGACGGTGCTCATGAGACGCAGGACGCCGCGGGTGCGCTGGAAGCGCTCAAGGGACGACCACTCCTCGTAGAGAGTGTCGAACAGCTCGGGGTGAACTGGATAGGTCGCCTTGATCCGGTCCTCGTACGCCGAGCCACGGGCCTCTCCGGGAAAGTCGTCGGTGTACTTCCGGTACATCTCAACGTACGACTTGGCGGTTGCGCCGATTGCTGCGAGTGAGGCTGCGTCGGGCTCCTTGAAGAGGCGCTGTTTGACGATGCGATACGCCTCGTCGGACGAGGCTGGGCGCCACTGGTCGGCGACGCGGCGGACAACGTTCTGCAGGCGCTTGAGCGCTTCGAGTCCGTTCTGACCGCCGACTTCCTCAGCGTTGCCGACGGCAATCTTGTCGCTCGCGTCTCCTGTCTCCGATGCCGGGATCGATATCGCAAGCAGGACACCCTTGGTGCCCTTAACAGCCTCGGTGAGCGACTGAGCGAAGGTGAACTGGTCGTCGAACGTGCCACCGGCAAGGTCGTCGCGACCAACCAGAGAACGGGCGTACGCCACCCACTCGTCGATGAGGATGACGGCGGGCGCGTACTTGGCGAGCAGCTCGTGGAGGGCATCGCCAGGGTGAGTGCGATCCCGGTCGGCCTTCGCCACGACCGCGTACGCCTCGGAACCGCCGAGCTGCCACGCGAGTTCGCCCCAGATGGTGTTGATCTGGGTGCCGTCGCCCTTCGTCACGCCGGACGGGCTGAAGTGGTTGCCGACGATGGCGACCCGGTTGACCTTGGTAGCCGAGTAGCCGTTCGCGCTCAGCAGTTCCTGGGTCTCCTGGGGAAAGTTGGCAACCGGAAGACCCGCGGCAACATGCCACAGCGAGAGCATCGAGTGGGTCTTGCCGCCACCGAAGTTGGTCTGCAAGTTGATGACCGGCGAGACGTTGTCGTCACCCGCGAGGCGGCGGACGGCGCGGCCGATGAGGTCACGAAGGCCCTCGGTCAGATAGGTGCGGCGGAAGAACTCGACCGGGTCGGCGTAGTCGGCATCAACCTCGCCGCCGGTCGCCACCTTGTAGAGGTCGGCGGCGAACTCCGAGGCGTGGAAATTGCCAGTGGCGACGTCGTCATGGGGCTGGAGCACCTCGCGCCACGGGCGCAGGCCTGCGGCCTCGGGGTTGTCGACGGCTGCCTTGAGGACCTTCTTGTCGTCCTTGTCGGCTGTCACGCGGCGTAGGTTCAACCGAATGGCGCGGACCGCTTCGGCTTCCTTGGCCGCGCCAATCAGCTTCAGGAGTCGCTCCCCGGTGTCGAGGGCGCGGTAGGCGTCGTCGTCGGTGAAGGTGCCGTTGTGCGCCCACTGGTTTCGCACCTCGCGGAGTTCGCGGGCAAACGTCTCGCCCGCGCGTCCGATGGCCTGATTGAACGGGTACCAGCCCGGCTTGAACGCCGCGGTGATATTGCCCTCGGTCAGGATCCTGAACTGCACCTGCGGATCCAGGGCGTCATACGACTTCGTCGACGCAGCCCCGCTCTTGCTGTCCTTGGCCTGCACGAGATTCGTCCAAACCGCACCGAGCGAGGGATCTCCCTGGCCAACGACCGTTGCGATGAAGTCATCTAGTGCCGGCGCCAGCACCTGGAACATGCGGTCAATGCGGTCGCGATTGCTCAATGCCATTTTCAAACGCTCCTTCGGGAAGGACTGGGACCTGATTCTTCGAATGCCTGCCATGCGGGCTCGCTCCACGCCAGATCGACATAGCGCCGGTTGAGCTCCTGGCTCATCGAGGCTTCGAGGGCTCGCGTAGATCGAGCAGCCGATAAGTAATCGTCCCAAGTGCGAAGAACTAGCGCTTCGGAGGCAAGGTGACCGGCATACTCAGAAACGCACCTACGGCCGGCGTCATCCTCGGGATGTATCAAGACCAGAAGGACCGCGTGCCTATCTGCCTTCTCGTCGTGTTCCTGGACTGACTGCGCCAGCGCGTGGCAGCGCGTCAACTGCCTGGTGCGATTGTCGTTCACGGCCGCTGCGAGATCAGTCCACAGGGCGCTCCTGCCCGCGAGAGCCACGTACTTGTCACCACCTGTTGCCGCTGTTCTACGAGTTGAGAAACGGTCGGCAAGCTTGGTCTCCAACGCGACGACCTGCAGTGAGCCGTCGCGCATGCGAAAGCGCAGAAGCATGTCGAGAAGTGTTTTGTCGCCGAGCCCGTATTGAGTGCCCTGAGCAGCGAACTCAAATACAGAAGTCTCCAACAGCTGCAAGTCGCTCCGGTTCAACAACCGGTTGAACAACTTGGCACACACCTCTGGGCGCGCAACCGCCTGAGCAAGCATGTTGAATGTAAGCGTCTGACTGGACGTGAGGTATTTCGTGCAACGGATCGGGTCTACACCCCAGCCCTGCTGACGGCGATCGAGATACCGGTCAATCGCGTCTTGCCCGACGAAGTTCAAATGCCTTTCTGCCGCCGCGTCTGGCAACACTGAGGCGCACGGCTGACCCGACACGGCGAGAGTTCCGTAGGCCGAGACGCCTAGCACCTCGGTGCGGTACCACGCTTGGTGGAGCCGAACTCGCCGCATGAATCGCGAGTCAGAAGGCGGCATCGGTCCGAGCCCCACGGTCACTCGTCCTCATCGAACTCGAAGGAGCCCTGCGAGCTTGCGGAGCCGCTCGTGACGGTTCTGGCCACGTCCATAATTTCGGGCCAAGAGGTGACCAGGCTGTTGAAGCTCAAGGCGTCTTTCGTCCACCCGTTGCTCTCCGCAATACGGAATAGCAGGTGCGCGAGCTCCTTGACAAGGTCAGGGTCCACCGCGCCGTCACGCCTGCTCAGCGCAGCACGCAGAAAGTCACCCGCAGGACGGATGCCATCGCGCTCCATGACCCTGATCAGGTGATGGAGCGCCTCCCAGTTGCTCGTATGTGCGTCAGCGACAACGTCGTATTCCCAGCTGAGCGACGCCGGCTTGATCAGTTGCACGGTCCCCGCTCTTGACGTCAGGATGCTGTCTCGATCCATCAGGTCGACACTCGTGTTGCGCGCGCGGGCGAGATTGTCTGCGTCGCCGAACTTCCCCGTCCCGTACCCGTGCTGGCGGTACCAAGCGATGGCGAAGCGGCTCGCGGCATCGAAGTCTCCCTCCTGCTCGTTCAACACTTGGTCGAGGATCTCGTTGATTCGGGAGAGGGCCGATCGAACGGTCATCTTGCGACCGTCCGGTTCCAGTACCGCTGAGTATCGACTGAAGACCGCCATCCCCGGGCCAATGGCCGCCTGCGGTAGGTCAACCGGTGCGATTTGGCCCTGTTGCAGGCGACGAAGCGCGTCGGGCAACTCGGCTTCGAGTGCAGCAATGAAGCCGCGGCGATCCGTAGTGGATGCGCCCTCCCGCCTGGGCCGAAGGGAAAGAACGATAGATGAGGCCAGCGCGTTGTTTCCGCTAGCGATCATCCGGTTGCCCATCTCGGATCGATTGGGCCACGTGGAGGTGATTTCCCAGCCAGCGCGGATCATCCCCTCAAGCAAGGTCTCCCAGCCGGAGGACGCTTCACCGCTCTCGTCTGCGTCGCTCTGCTTGAACGCGTACCAGACCGTGATGGGGTACTCACCGCTGGCGGCTTCGCGAGCACGTGCGAAGACCTTCCGGAAGCCATCCTCGAAGAATGACTTCGCACCGCCCTTTCCATCGTGCCTATAAGGATTCGCAACCAGTTCCTCAGCCTTGGGGACGAGCAACGTGGCGAGTAAGTCCGGGTGCACATCACGCAGTGTCCGACGCAGCCACACATAGAAGTAGTCCGACAGATCGGAATACCCGATGTTGTCGTAGTACGGCGGATCGGTGGAGATCACATAGTTGCCGTAGGAACGAGTCGATGCGTCTGCCTGCTCAACTCTGCCAGGCGCCGCCGGCACAAGGGCTGCAACCACACCGGCTACCCACGATAATTGGCTCGCGACGCTGCCTGACAACCCCGACAGCAGGTTCGACTCGACGTAATCCCACACCATCGGGATGGCCTGCCGAGCGAAAACATTGCGGGCCGTGTCCCGTCCGGAGTGCCAACTGCAGATGGCCGACGAGTAGTCGGTATTCCGGCTGATGGCCAGCCCCAGGTACGTCGCCACCGCGTCGGCGTATTCTGACGAACCGCCGTCACTCATGACCTTCTTGCGGGTCTCGCCGACAAGGTCACTGAACGTCGTCAAGCCGACCAACTGACGGTTGGTGAATAGATCGGCCCAACTGGTCATTCCGTAGTTCGGAGTCTTGAAGTCTCGGGGATTGTTGGGAAGGTCCCCGGCGGGAACGTCGTCGGGTCGCTCCATCGAGGCTGCCGCGATGTGCTCCTCCGTAGGACCCAAGTAGAGGCGTTGGCGGTTCCCCTCAGCGACGATGGCCATCAGCTCGGCGCCCATCCGACGCGCACGCCCCTCGGCGCGTATGTAATTCAGCGGGACGGCTGTCCCACACGCCACGCAACGCCCGCCCGTTCGACCCACCGTGCCATCCGTTACATCCGTGGGCGCCTGGGTCAGAGCGTGGCCAACATCAAACTTGACCCTGATCCCGGATGGTCGAGCCGGGTCACCCACAACAGTGGGGACGATGAAGGCCTCTTTGCCCTTCTTCTTGCTCAGCCACCATGACCTCGCGAGCGGCATGTCGATTCCGCAAGCGGGGTTAGGGCAGGCGACCGTCCGTGCCCACACCCAGGCGATCACTGTTGCCGTTCCTCCACCTGGAAGGGATGCCTTCGGGTACATCTCGCCGAGCCGGTCCCGCGCCACGTCGCACATCCACGCGCCATACGCGCGGATGTCCGCCGCGAGGCCCGCGGCGCCACCCCACTCTGTGATCTGCGTGTCCGCTACGCCCGGGAAGGTCGGTGGCCGGTCGCGGAACTTGGGCGGGATCTCAATTAGTGCCTTGTTGATGAGCGCAGCGACGGGGTTAAGGTCCGACGCCAACGTCTCAAGACCGAGGCGCTGAGCCTCAAGCGGAATCGTTCCGCCGCCAGCGAATGGGTCAAGGATCGCGGGAGGCGCACCACCACTCGATTTCAGAATCTCCTTGTGCGCTTCAGCGAGCAATTTGACGTCGCGGACGTTTTCCCACGCGACCAATCGTTCGATCATGGCGTGCAGTCGCTCACGCTCCCTGCGCTGCAGCTCCTCGGTGGGGAACTCATCAGGGAGGGAGGACGGGTCATCGACCAACTGCGCAAACAGCACTGCGCGAGCGGCCGCCAATGGACGCCGGGCCCACCAAAGGTGCAGGGTCGAGGGGTGGCCGTGCCGGATCGACTTCTCCCGAGCAGATTCTCGGTTAATCGCCTCCAGCGGCAAAGCCACTTCGATCAGCTTGCGCTTGTGCACTAGTTCCTCGACCCTCCGTGCCCGAGATGACGGGCGAACCTCGCCGCTGAAGCGACGCGTGACATATTCATGAAACTTGCCGGTCGCCCGACGCTTTGGGTGGACCGCGAGCAATTGGTGGGGACCCCGTGCATCAAAACGGCGACGTGCCCTTCGTCCAGGTCTTTGCCCAGTGGCCACGGACGCCGGTGGCCTCGAAGTCGCCCAGGTCTGTCGTCGCGAACGGGTCGTCGAGGTACCTGACCTCGTCGTGCTGGCTGCCTCGCGGATCGACCTTCACGAGTGCAAGCCGGTACCTCGGAACGGCGTTCTTCCCGGTCATCACCTCGTTGTGGGTGACGAAGAAGTCCTCAGCGCCACCGATTCGGGCTTTGACCTCGATCCGGAAGGTGTCCCCTGTGGGGTCGGTAGACAGGATGTCGAAGCCGGGATTGTTAAAGGCCTGCTCGACAGGCATCCGACCGAGCTCCCGCTCCCGAGCCATCACGAGGTCGACGCCGCGGCGTTCGACCTCCTTCGTTTCCTTGGCGTGGATCGGCGCGGTAGTCGGGATTTCGCCTTCGAGCATCCCGATGGGCAGCACCAAGGCGGCGGTCACGATGTGCGGCGGCTTCGTCGACATGAGCTGCTGCTGGTCGAGCAACGTGAGGCGCTTGCGCAGGCGCGCGTCCAGTTCGACCGCCTTGCGGTTGAGGCTGTCGGAAGACTCCTTGGCCTTCTCACCTTTCCGCTCCTTCTCCGACGCGATCGCAGCGTCCAGCAGGAGCCGCTCGCTCTCTGCGCTGAGCCGCTTCGTGACAAGGTCGCGGACCTTCTCAAGCTCCGCCAGCCGCCGCGGCTGGACCTCCGCGAGGTATTCAGGAAGTCGATTGGCGATGATCCAGCTCATCGCCTTGTCCTCGGCGTCGCCGAGCCAGGCCAGGCCGCGGGCGGCGTCCACGATGGGGCCCGCGGGCGCGGCTACGCAGTCGAGGTACGGCGCCGGGCCGGCGGGACTGACAGTGCCGAAGTGGTCGACGTAGGCGTAACCAAATCGTCGCGCGACTGAGTCCCCAGTGGCGTCGGCGACCTCTTCGACAACTCCGACCAGCAACTGGGGCTCCTCGAGGGTTGACGAGACGAGGACGGTGCCGTGGTTGAGGGCGCCGCCGAAGTTGCGGATCGCTTCTCCCATGACGGCGTCGTGGAGCGGGTGGCCCGGTGCGAGGAGGTCCGCGCGACTCAGGTCACCTGGCTGGACGTGGGCCAGATCGAAGGTGACTCGGTCGTACTTGGTGGCGATTGGTCCGGTGCCCGCGGAGCGGATGTGCTGCGGAACGTTCGCGATCTCGTAGCGGCTCTGCTCGCGCTTGACGATGCGACCGCCCAGCTTGGTGAACGCGGCCTTGAACGCGAGCTCGATGTAGTGGGGTTGGAGTCGGCGTGCTCGCGCCTCGTCCATGGCGGCGCGCAGTGCGTGGAGGTCAGCGTCGGCGAGGTGCTCGGAGGCGAGGGCACGCTCATCGAGCAGGTCTTTGAGTCCGTCCCCAACGGAGGCGTCGATGACCTCATGCATCTTCGCCTTCACGTCATCACGCTCGCCATACTGGATCGCCTCGAGCAACAGGTTGCGCAGCGGAACGTCGGTGAAGGCTTCCCCCAGGACGTCGAAGACCTTGCCTCCGTAGGTCTCGCGCATCTGGTCGAGCTTCTCCAGGAGTCGGGTGAACACCTCCCCCTCGCGAGTATTGGAGGCCACTAGATTCCAGAGGCGGCAGACCTCCTCCTGGCCGATGCGGTGGACGCGGCCGAAACGCTGCTCGATGCGGTTGGGGTTCCATGGGAGGTCGTAGTTGACCATCAGGTGGGCGGCCTGGAGGTTGAGACCTTCACCGGCGGCGTCGGTGGCCAGCAGGAACTGGCACTCGCGGTTCTTGGTGAACTCCTCAGTGATCTGGCGGCGCTCTGCTCGACGTACGCCACCGTGGATCGCACGGACGGCGTCGGGCTTGCCGATGAGTGAGCCGATCTTGCCCTGGAGGTAATCGAGGGTGTCGCGGTGCTCGGTGAAGATAATGAACTTCCGCGGCCAACCGTTCTTGTCCGTGACGAGCGCGCTGTCCTGGAGGATGTCCGACAGCTCAGACCACTTGCGGTCGGTGCCGGCTTCGCGGACGAGTCGCGCGGTGTTGATGAGGTCCGCCAGCTCGAGGAGTTCGGCGTTGAGCTCCTCGACCGTCTGAGCGGCCGTCGCCGCATCCATCACGTCTTCCTCAAGCTGCTCCAACTCTTCTGCGTTGAACTCGTCCTCGTCGATGTCACTGATGTCGAACGTGGGCTCAGTCTCACTGTAGGTCCCGTTCTGGATCTCGAGTTTCTTGCGCTCGAGGCGCTCGGAACGTCGAACAAGGCTTTTGTAGATCGCCTCGGGGCTGGAGGCGAGCCGGCGCTGGAGGACGGTGAGCGCGAAGCCGACGGTGTTCTTGCGCCTGCCGCCGATTCGATCGGCGCGGTTCATCCCCTCGCGGACGTAGTGGGTGACGTCCTCGTACAGGTCATATTCGAGCGCGGTCAACTCATACGGGACGGTCTGGGCGACGCGCTCGGGGAAGAGCTTCTTGCCCTCGAAGGTCAGGAGGTCCTCCTTGACCATGCGGCGCATGATGCCACTGACGTCTGCGCTCTTCTTCTGCTTGCCCTCGAACCGGTCGCGGTCCAGGAGAGTGAGGAACAGCTGAAAGTCCTCCTCCTTGCCAGAGTGAGGCGTGGCTGTCATGAGAAGGAGGTGCCGCGTGATCTGGCCGAGCATTTCACCGAGCAGGAAGCGCTTCGTCTTGAGTAGCTTGCCGCCGAAGTAGTGCGCGCCCATGCGGTGCGCTTCATCGACGATGATCAGGTCCCACTCGGTCTCCTTGAGCTGGGCCTGGAGCTGCTCGTTACGAGAGAGCTGGTCCATGCGCGCGATAAGGAGCGGGTTGGTCTCGAAGACGTTGAAGTTGGCCTGGGCGTCGATGAGCTGGTTGGTGAGCAGGTCGAATCGGAGGCCGAACTTGAAAAAGAGCTCGTCCTGCCACTGTTCGACCAGACCACCGGGAGCGATGATGAGGCACTGCTTCACGTCGTCGCGGAGCAACAGCTCCTTGATGTAGAGGCCGGCCATGATGGTCTTGCCGGCACCGGGGTCGTCCGCAAGGAGGAAGCGGAGAGGCGTGCGCGGAAGAAGCTCGCCGTACACGGCGCGGATCTGGTGCGGCAGCGGCTGCACGTCACTCGTAGCGACCGCAAGCATCGGGTCGAACAGGCCCGCCAGCGAGATCCGCTGCGCCTCGGCAACCAACTTGAAGTCAGACGCCGACGCGTCCAAGGGACGGCCTCCCGACTGCGCGACGCAAAGCCTTGCCTCGTCCGCGCGGAAGACAACTTGCTGTCCGAGCAGGCCAGCGCTCGACTTGTAGGTGACTTCAAACGCATCAGTACCATGCCGCTCAACGGCAAGGATGGTGAGCACTTCTGACGGGACAAGCCCCTCGATACGCAGGCCTTGCTTGAGCTCCTCAAGCAACACGTTGATCCTCCAGTTCGACAGCCCCGCAAGGCTAGTCGACGGTTCGCGCTAAGAGGTGATGAGTGGAAGCACTCCACCGAGGCGAACCGTTCAAAGCGAAGATCCCCTCAAGAATTGCTTGAGGGGATCTTCACGGTGGTAGCGGGGGCAGGATTTGAACCTGCGACCTCTGGGTTATGAGCCCAGCGAGCTACCGAGCTGCTCCACCCCGCGTCGCTGTCAGCGTGTTGATTCGTTCCTTGCCGACAAGAGGAACACTACCGGGCTGCCGGGTGCGGGTGCAAATCCCGCACCCGGCAAACCAGTATGTCTTGCGTCACTCTCTGTAGTTAGCCGCCGGGCTGGGGTGCCGGAGCGGGCGCCGACGTGGCCGGTGCGCTCGCGCCGTTGCCGGACGACGTGCCGTTGCCGCTGGTCCCGCTCCCGGTGGCCGCCTGGCCGTTGGCCTGCTGGTACGCCTTCACGGCTGCGTCCAGCTTGGTCAGCGCCTGGCCGAACTGCCCGAAGTCGCCGCTGGACTGCGCCGTCTTCAGCTCGGCCAGCGCGTTGTTCAGATTGGTCACCGCCTGCTCCACGCTCTGCCCCGAGGGCGCAGGTGTCGCAGTCGAGGGTGCCTGCGTGGACGGCACGGTGGCCGTACCCCCTGGCGTCGGGTTGGCCGGCGCCGTGGTGCCCGAGCCAGCCCCGGCCCCGAACACCTGGTCCAGCGCCTCCGACAGCGTCGAGGCATAGCCCACCTGCCCGTTGTAGCTGACCAGCACGCGGGCCAGCTGCGGGAAGGACGAGCTCTGCGCCGAGCGCTCGATGTAGAGCGGCTCCACGTACAGCAAGCCACCCTGACCCACCGGCAGCGTCAACAGGTTGCCGTACTCGATCTTGGTGGACTGCTGCCCCAGCAGGTTGCGCTCCTTGGACACCGACGGCGCCGAGAGCATCGAGTTCTGCACCTGCTGCGGACCCTGCGTCTGGGTGTCCGTGGGCAGCTTGAGCACGGTGATCTGCCCGTAAGTGTCCGGGTCAGAGCTGGCCGTCATGTACGCGGACAGGAACTCCCGCTTCAGCCCCACCAGCGCACTGGTCAGCTGGAACGAGGACTTGCCGGTCTGCGGATCAGCCGCCTGCACGTAGTACGGCGGCTGCGGCGCCTTGCCGTTGTTGTTGTCCACCGTCGGGTCGTCCGGAACCGACCAGAAGCCGTTGTTCTGGAAGAACTCCTTGGGGTCGCTCACGTTGTAGCGGGTGAGCAGGTCGCGCTGCACCTTGAACAGGTCCTCCGGGTAGCGGAAGTGCGAGCGCAGCTCGTCGGAGACCTCGCTGGCCGGCTTGACCACGCCCGGGAACACCCCCTGCCACGCCTTGAGCACGGGGTCCTTGTCGTCGTTGGCGTACAGCGTCACCGTGCCGTCGTAGGCGTCCACGGTGGCCTTCACTGAGTTGCGGATGTAGGACACCTGCTTGTCCGGCGCCTGCCGCACGCCCGGCGAGGCCGCCAGGCTGTCCGCCGTCGCCGCCTCCAGGGAGGTGCGCTGGGCGTAGGGCAGGGAGTCCAGCGTGGTGAAGCCGTCCACGATCCACTGGATGCGCCCGTCCACCACCGCCGGGTAGGTCTCGCTGTTGGTGGTCAGCCACGGCGCCACAGCGTGCACGCGGTCGCGGGGGTCGCGGTTGAAGATGATCTTGGACTCGTCGGTGACGGCGCTGGAGAACAGGATGTTGCGCTCGCCGTACTTGGCGGCGAAGGCCAGCCGGTTCACCCAGCTGCCGATGTCCACCCCGCCCTTGCCGTCGTAGGTGAAGCTGGAGGAGTCGGTGTCGTACTCCCGCGGCGCCGCACCCTCGACGTCACCGACGATGGCGTAGTCAGGGTTGGACTTGCCGATCAGCTCGCCGTAGTAGATGCGCGGCTGGTCCACCGGGATGGTCTGCGACTTGGAGTTGAGGTCGCTCACCGAGTACACCGGGTAGCCCCCGGTGCCGGTGCCGGCGTCGGTCAGCGCGGCGTTGACCTTGTTGGCCTGCGCGGCCACGAAGCCGTTGCCGTGGGTGTAGACGGTGTGCTTGTTCACCCAGTTGACCTGGTTGCCGGTCAGCGCGTTGGGCGCCAGCTCCCGGGCGGCGACGATGTAGTCGCGCAGCTCGCCGTCGGTCTCGTAGCGGTCCACCGACAGCGTGTCCGGGAAGCCGTAGAAGTTCTTCAGCTGCTGCTGCTGGGTGAAGGTGCGGGAGAGCACCGTCGGGTCGAGCAGCCGCACGTTGGAGATGGTGGCGGTGTCGGTGGCCACGTCCGACGGCGCCACCGTGGCCGTGCCCGGGTAGTCGACGTAGTTCACCTGCTCGTCGGTGATGCCGTAGGCGGCCCGGGTGGAGTCGATGTTGCGCTGGATCGACTGCGCCTCCCGGTCGGGGCCGTTGGGGTTGACCGAGAACTGCTGCAAGATGGCCGGCCACGCCGCGCCCACCAGGATGGAGGAGAACACCAGCAGCGCGGTGGCCAGCGCCGGCACCCGCAGGTCGCGCAGCACCACGCCGGCGAAGAACGCCGCGGCACAGATCACCGCGATGCACAGCAGGATCAGCTTGGCCGGCAGCACCGCGTGCAGGTCGGTGTAGGAGGCACCGGTGAACTGCGGGTTGCGGTCGCTGGAGAGCAGCTCGTAGCGGTCGAAGAAGTAGGCGACGGCCTTGACCAGCACGAAGGTGCCGGCCAGCACCGCCAGCTGCACCCGGGCCGCCGTGGTCAGCCGCCCACCCCGGCCGGCCAGGCGCAGCCCGCCGAACAGGTAGTGGGTGACCAGGCTGGCCAGGAAGGCGAGCACCACCGCGACGAAGACCCAGTCGATGAGGAAGCGGTAGAAGGGCAGGTCAAAGGCGTAGAAGCCGAGGTCGAGCCCGAACTGCGGGTCGGTCTGGCCGAAGCTGGTGCCGTTGAGGAACAGCTGCACCAGCGCCCAGTCGGACTGCCCCACGGCACCGGCGATGACGCCGACCACCACGGGAATGCCGATGCCGAACAGCTTCAGCCGGCTCATCACCGCGGTGCGGTAGCGGGCGATCGGGTCGTCCGGCCCGGACACCGGCACGAACACCGGCCGGGTGCGGTAGGCCAGGTACAGCGCCCCGAACGTCACCGCGCCGATGAACAACCCGACGACGAGGAAGAGCACCAGCTTGGTGATGAGGACCTTGGTGAACACCCCACGGAAACCGAGGGCACCGAACCACTCCCAGTCGATGTAGGTGTTGAGGAAGCGGGAGCCACCGAAGACGAGCACCAGCAGCACGACGCCGGCGGCCAACAGCCACCGACTCCTTCTCGACAATCCGGACATACCAGTGGGTGGGCGCACGGCCACGAAGCCACACTCCAAGCAGTCGCACGGCGCTGGGCGCCGCTGGGTGGTGTCACCGGTCTGACAATTCGGTGATATCGCGCAGTCTACTGACGATGCTGCGTCTCAGCCGCCCGCTTCGCCCTCAGCGCAAGCCCCTGGGCTGCACAGTGCCCGATTTGTCCCCCGCCTCCGGCGGCCCGGATGCCCGATTTGTCCCCCGCCTGCAGCCGGCCCAGCAGCGGCCCCTGGTGCCCGCCCCGCGTCGACCCTGGGACCATGGGGCCATGAGCCTGCTGTCACCGTCCGCCCTGTCCACCTGCGTGCGCGAGGTCGTCGCCTTCGTGGACGACGCCGGGTGGGACCAGCCGCCGCAGCTGTTCGCCCTGGTGCCCACCGCCGAGCTCCTGGAGCGCGAGCCCGACCTGGCCGAGGGTCTGTCCAGCGACTCCGAGCTGACCCCGGTGGCCCAGGAGCCCTTGCCCGGCGGCACCGAGGGCGGCTCCCCCGAGCTGGACGAGGCACTCGCCGGGATCACCTGGCCGGAGGCCGTCGCCGGCTGCGTGCTGGTGCAGGAGATCCTCATCCTGCCGCCGGAGGCCGAGGCCGAGCTGGACCAGGTGACCGAGCAGACCGCCGACGAGGCCGAGGCCGAGCGGGTGGCTCTGCAGCTGGCCGCCGAGCACCCCGAGCGCCAGGAGGCTCGGCTGGTGGCGGCGGTGCTGCGCGGCGGGGAGTCGCTCTGCCTGCTGCAGCTGCGCCCCGACGCCGCCCAGCTGGCCGCCGACCCCGACGCCGAGCCCGAGCTGCTGGAGCACCCCGAGCTGGCCCCGAACCTGGTGGCCGCCCTGCAGGCGACCCTGGAGGAGTAAGGCGCTCAGCAGCGCGGCGGCTGGCCGCCGGCGTTGACCGTGTTCAGCGCGTCCACCGCGGTGCGCAGGGTGTCCACCTTGATCAGCTCGAGGCCCTCGGGCACCCGCTGCAGCGCCTCCGCGCAGTTGGCCTGGGGCACCAGGAAGGTGGTCGCCCCGGCCTCCTTGGCCTTGATCATCTTGAACGGGATGCCACCGATGGGACCGACCTTGCCGACGCCGTCGATGGTGCCGGTCCCGGCCACGAACTTGCCGCCGTTGAGGGTGCCGGTGGTCAGCTTGTCCACCAGGGCGAGGGCGAACATCAGCCCCGCCGAGGGACCGCCGATGTCGGCGAGGTTGAACTCGATGGTGAAGGGCGCATCCGGCGTGGTGTCGGGGGTGATCCCGATGTAGCCGCGATCCTCGTCCTCCGATCCCTGCGCCAGGGTGATGGTGGCCGAGGTCTCCGGGCCGCCGTCGTGGCGGTAGGTGACGCTCACCCGCTCGCCTGCCTTGGTGTTCTTCAACGCCTGCAGCGTCTCGTAGGCGGTGCTCACGGGCTTGCCGTTGACCGACACCAGCTGGTCACCCGCGGCCAGCACCCCGTCCGCCGGTGAGCCCTGGGTCAGCGCGCCCACCGTCACCTTGGTCGGCACCTGCAGGTACAGCAGCGCCGCGGCCTCCGCGTTGTTCTCCGACTCGGCGAAGTCCTGGGCATTCTCCTGCGACACCTGCTCCCGGGTCTTCTCCGGCGGGTAGATCTGGTCGCGCGGCACCAGTGCGTAGCGCCCGCTCACCCACAGCCCGATCGCGCCGAACAGGCTGATGCCGTCGTTGACGGCGACCGTGGTCATGTTCAGGTTGCCCTCGGTGGGCGCGGTCTCCCGGCCCTGCACCTCCACCACCGGCTTGCCGTCCACCTCGCCGAGGGTGTTGAACGTCGGTCCGGGGCCCAGCGCGACGTAGGGCACCTGCACCGCTCCCCCGAACCCGCCCAGCACGACGATGAGCACGAGCCCCACAATGAGGGTGGTTGTCCGACGCGTCACGGGGTCAGCGTAGAGCCCGGTCCTGGCCGGCCCGCTCCGGCAAGCCCGTCCGGTCCGCGCGCCGGTGTGGTCAGGGGTCGTGTTCGCCCAGAGCGTGCCCCGATGGTGCGGAACCGGCGACTGCTGCCGGGTACCGTTGACCCATGAGTAATCTCCCCTTCGGCTTCTCCGGCTCCGGTGACGACTCGGGCGACGACGACGAGCGCGGCAAGCGATCCTCGGACAACCCCTTCGGCTTCGGTGGCGGCGGCGCGGGTGGCTTCGACCCCGCGGCCCTGGGACAGATGCTGACGCAGTTCGGCCAGATGCTCGCCAACGCCGGCAGCTCCAGCGGCCCGGTCAACTACGACCTCGCCCGCCAGCTCGCCGAGCAGCAGCTGGGCCCGGTCCCCGCGCTCAAGTCCGGTGAGTCCGACGCCGTGCGGGACGCGCTGCGCCTGGCCGAGCTGTGGCTGGACGACGTCACCCCGCTGCCCGCCGGCTTCCGCCAGGGCGCGGCGTGGACGGCCAAGGACTGGCTCAGCAACACCATGCCCACCTGGCAGCGGCTGTGCGACCCGGTGGCCACCAAGATGGCCGGCGCCTGGGTGGAGGGGCTGCCCGACGAGGCCAAGCAGATGCTCGGCCCGATGATGGGCATGATGAGCCAGATGGGCGGGATGGCCTTTGGCTCCCAGCTGGGCCAGGCGCTGGGCCAGCTGTCCAAGGAGGTCCTCAGCTCCACCGACATCGGGCTGCCGCTCGGCCCCGAGGGCACCGCCGCGCTGCTGCCCCAGGCCATCGCCACGTTCACCGAGGGACTGGACCGCCCCGACCACGAGGTGATGGTCTACCTCGCCGCCCGCGAGGCCGCCCACCACCGCCTCTTCGCGCACGTGCCGTGGCTGCGCCAGCGCATGCTCGCCACCGTGGAGGAGTACGCCAACGGCATCACCGTGGACTTCTCCGCGATGGAGGAGATGGCCCGCAACCTCGACCCGGCCACCCTGGGCGACCCGGCCGCGCTGGAGCAGGCGCTGAGCCAGGGCACCTTCGGCCCCACCACCTCCCCCGCGCAGAAGGCCGCGCTGCAGCGGCTGGAGACCCTGCTCGCGCTGGTGGAGGGCTGGGTGGACCACGTGGTGTCCGACGCGGTGCACAACCGGCTGCCCGGCGCCGACGCGCTGCGCGAGACCCTGCGCCGCCGCCGCGCCAGCGGGGGCCCCGCCGAGCAGACCTTCGCCACCCTGGTGGGCCTGGAGCTGCGGCCGCGGCGGCTGCGCGAGGCCGCCGAGCTGTGGCGCGTGCTCGCCGAGCGCAGCGACGCCGCCACCCGCGACGCGGTGTGGGCGCACCCTGACCTGCTGCCCAGCTCCGACGACCTGGACGACCCGGTGGCCTTCGCCGAGCGCTTCCTGATGAGCCGCACCTCCGGCTCCGACAACCCCATGGAGGAGCTCGAGCGCACCATGGCGCGGGAGAGCGAGGAGGCCGCCCGCAAGGACGAGCCAGGTGAGGACGACGGCGACACCGGCGACGGGCCGAACCTGCAGAAGTAGGTCCTGCCCCGCTCAGTCCAGCGCGTCGGGCGGCGCCGCAGCCACGTCGTCGTCCGGCTCGCTGTCCTCCGGCTGGCCTCCGCCCGGCTGGCTCACCGCGGCGTGTTCGGCGGCGGAGAGGCCCTGCAGGTAGCCGATGGCCCGCTCGGCGAGCGGGTACTGGTGCACCAGCGACCAGAAGCGCGGCGTGTGGCCGGACTCCAGCAGGTGCGCCAGCTCGTGCACCAGCACGTAGTCCAGCACCCAGGCCGGGGCGGTGCGCAGCCGCTCGCTCACCCGGATGGACGCATCGGCCGGGGTGCACGACGCCCACCGGGTGCGCATCGCCGGCACCCAGCGCACCACCGCCGGCCGCGCCGTCCCCGCCAGCCACCGCGCGGAGAGCTGCTCCGCGCGACGCACCAGGTCGGCGTCGGAGCGTCGGGTACCGGTGGCGCGGCGGCGCTCGGAGCGCTCCAGCTTCTCCAGCATGGTGGCCACCCAGCGGGCCTCCTCGGCCTTGCTCAGCCGCGCCGGCACCAGCACCACCACGGTGTCGCCCTCCCGGCGGACGCTCACGGTGCGACGACGCTTGGCGCTGCGGCGCACCTCCACCTTGGGTGCGGCTGACCCGGCGGCCGGTGCTGGGGAGCTGTGGGGGTCGGCTGGCACGGGTGCCACCGTAGCGAGGTCCCCAGGCAGGACCTCCGGCGCCGCTACGCCGTGCGGAGCCCACGAGTGGTGGGTACCGTCGGTTCCCGCAGCTCAGAGACCCACACTCTCCGAGGTGCGCAGCTACTGACCGTGCAACCCAGGGTCCACGAAGGAGCGCCGCAATGGCCGACACCTACAACGGGTACTGCGTCAAGTGTCGGGAGAAGCGGGACTTCCAGGGCGAGGTCACCGAGACCAACGGTCGTCGCATGGCCAAGGGCACCTGCCCGGTGTGCGGCACCAAGATGAACCGCATCCTCGGCAAAGCCTGACTCCAGTGCGTCGCCCCGGATTGCGCCGATCCGCAGCGACGCTGCTGGCCCTCGGGCTGGCCGCCGCCGCACTGGTGGGTACCGGCACGCCCGCAGTCGCGGCGCCCGAACCAGCCGCCTCGACAACCCTGCCCGGCCCCGGCCCCTACGGCGTGGCGGGCCGCTGGATCCTGGACGCCGACGGCCGGGTGCTCATCACCAGCGGCGTGAACATGGTGAACAAGCGCGCCCCCTACGCCCCGGACGCGGTGGGCTTCGACGACGCCGACGCCGCCTTCCTCGCCGCTCACGGCTTCGACAGCGTCCGGGTCGGGGTGATCTGGAAGGCCGTGGAGCCCGAGCCCGGCCGCTACGACGACGCCTACCTCGACCGCATC
The DNA here is from genome assembly GCF_058133575.1 of Rhodococcus sp. Z13_19A. NCBI lineage: Bacteria > Bacillati > Actinomycetota > Actinomycetes > Mycobacteriales > Nocardiaceae > Rhodococcus > Rhodococcus sp. Z13_19A. The sequence goes on along the minus strand of NZ_JBYUNN010000004.1, from coordinate 124,132 downwards.
GCCGCCACCGTGGACACCCTGGCCCGGCACGGCGTCACCTCGCTGCTGGACATGCACCAGGACATGTACAACGAGCGCTTCCAGGGTGAGTTCGCCCCCGACTGGGCGGTGCTCGACGACGGGCTGCCCGCCTGGCCGCAGCTGGGCTTTCCCACCAACCAGTTCCTGCAGCCGGCGCTCATCCGCGCCTACGACCACTTCCTGGCCAACGACCCCGGCCCCGGCGGCGTGGGCCTGCAGGACCGCTTCGCCGCGGCGTGGGGGCACGTGGCGGCGCGCTTCGCCGGACGCCCCGGGGTGCTGGGCTACGACGTGCTCAACGAGCCCTGGCCCGGCTCGCAGTGGTTGGGCTGCGTGCTGGCCACCTGCCCCAGCTCGGCGGCCGGGCTCACCGCCCTGCACCAGCGGGTGGGGGCGGCCATCCGCGCCCAGGACCCGCACACCCTGGTGTTCACGGAGCCGTTCTCGCTGGCCAGCGCGGGCGCGCCGATGGTCACCGGCAACCCCGGGGTGGCCAACCAGGGGCTGTCGTACCACCTGTACTGCCCGGTCACCTTCGTCACCGGTGCCGACGCCGGCTGCGGGTACTTCGACCCCCTGGTGCACGCCAACGCCGACGCGTACTCCCGGGCCACCGGGGCGGCGCTGCTGGTCACCGAGTTCGGCGCCACCAGCAAGCCCGACGTGCTCACCGGGGTGATCGACCGGGCGGCGGCGGCGATGGTGGGCTGGCAGTACTGGGCCTACTGCGGCTGCAACGACCCCACCACCGCCGACCTGGCTGAGCAGGGGGTGGTGGAGGATCCCGCCGAGCCACCCACCGGCGCCAACGTGCGGGCGGAGAAGCTGGCGCTGCTGTCGGTGCCGCACCCCCGGGCCCTCGCCGGCACCCCGCTGGGCTACGCCTTCGACCGCGCCGGCCACACCCTGTCGCTGCGCTACAGCACCGCCCGCGCCGACGGATCCGGCGCCTTCGCCGCCGGCGCCCGCAGCACGGTGGCCACCCCGGCCGGGCAGTACCCGACCGGCTACCGGGTGAGCGCAGTGGGCGCGCGGGTGGTCTCCGCGCCCAACGCCGCGGTGCTGGAGCTGGCCGCCGAGCCGGGAGCCACCGAGGTCAGTGTCACCGTCTTCCCCACCCAGCCCTGACCGCTGTCCACAGCTGCGCGAACCCGGCCCGAGGCGGGGGCTGGGCGGCGCAGAGTGGCCGCCATGACGACCACTGCCACCACCCACAGCGCCATCACCCGTACCGCCCGCCCCGTGCTCGACCTCACCGTGCGGGTGCTCACCCGCCCCGGCGGCCAGGTGCAGCTGGGCTGGGACCCCGAGCGCGCGGTGCTGGTGCAGGCCAGCCGGGCGTCCGACGCCCAGCCGCTGGCGGAGCTGCTCAACGGCCTGGACGGCAGCCGCACCGTGGCCGAGCTGGGCGAGGCCGCCGCGCACGCGGGCCTGACCGAGCCCGAGCTGCACCGGCTGCTGGACGAGCTCGACCAGGCCGGGATGCTCACCGTCACCGGTCGACCGAGCGCGGCCAACCCCGTCCCGGTGCACGTGCACGGCCAGGGCCCGATCAGCGACGCCGTGGCCGACGCGCTCGCGCTGGCCGGGCACCCGCCCAGCCGCTCGACCCGCTGGCCCGGGCTGCCCCGCGGCTGGATCCGCACCGCGGGAGTGGTGGTGCTGGCCGACACCCTGGTGGCCGACCCGTGCCTGGCCGCGGAGCTGGTGCAGGCCCAGGTGGCGCACCTGTCGGTGCGGCTGCGCGACGGGCGCGGCCTGGTGGGACCGCTGGTGCTGCCGGGACGCACCAGCTGCCTGCGCTGCGCCGACCTGCACCGCACCGACCGGGACCAGCACTGGCCCGCCCTGGCGGCGCAGCTGCACGGCCAGGCCGGGCACGGCAGCCCGGCGGCGGTGCGGGCCACCGCGGGGGTGGCGCTGGGTCAGCTGGAGCACCTCACCGAGCCCGCCACCGCCACCACCGGCCCGCCCCCGACGCTGGGCGCCACCATCACCGTGGACGTCCACCGGGCCGAAACCACCCGCCGCGTGTGGCGTCCGCACCCCGATTGCCCTTGTGGCGCACATGAATTAAGACTTGCCGAGCCCGAAGCCCACACGCCGGACGGCAATCGGCGACAATGTGACGGTGTCCGACATCCCTCGTAGCAGCGCTGCCCGCACCGCGAAGCTGGCCAGCTTGCCCATCGGCTTTGCCGGACGAACCGCCGCAGGATGGGGAAAGCGGCTGGCCGGTCGGAGCAGCGAGGACGTCGGCGCCGAGCTGAGCGCCAAGACCGCCGAGCAGCTGTTCGCCGTGCTGGGCGAGCTCAAGGGCGGGGCGATGAAGTTCGGCCAGGCGCTCAGCGTCTTCGAGGCCGCGGTGCCCGACGAGATGGCCGGGCCCTACCGGGAGGCGCTGACCAAGCTGCAGGCGAGCGCGCCGCCGATGCCCGCCGCCACCGTGCACAAGGTGCTGGCCGAGCAGCTGGGCACCGGCTGGCGGGAGCGCTTCCAGTCCTTCGACGACGTCGCCGCCGCCGCCGCCAGCATCGGCCAGGTGCACCGCGGGGTGTGGCACGACGGCCGCGAGGTCGCCGTCAAGATCCAGTACCCCGGCGCCGACGTGGCCCTGCGCTCGGACCTGCGCCAGCTGCAGCGCTTCGGCCGGATGTTCCAGTCGGTGATCCCCGGCATGCAGGTGCGGCCGCTCATCGACGAGCTCCGCGAGCGCATGGAGGAGGAGCTCGACTACCGGGCCGAGGCCGACAACCAGCGCGCCTTCGCTGCCGCCTACGACGGCGACCCCGACTTCATGGTGCCCAAGGTGGTGGCCAGCGCCCCCAAGGTGATCGTCTCCGAGTGGGTGGAGGGCACCGGGCTGTCCACCGTCATCGCCGAGGGCACCCCGGAGCAGCGCAACGAGATGGGCCGGCTGCTGGCGCTGTTCCACTTCTCCTCCCCTGCCCGCGCCGGGCTGCTGCACTCCGACCCGCACCCGGGCAACTACCTGCTGCTGCCGGACAACCGGATGGGCGTCATCGACTTCGGCGCGGTGGCCCGCCTGCCCGACGGCCTGCCCGTGACGTTCGGGCGGATGATCCGCCTGGCCATCGACGACAAGCCCGATGAGCTGATGGAGATGCTCCGCGAGGAGCGCTTCGTGCCGCGCAGCGCCGACCTCGACCCCGCCGAGGTGCTCGGCTACCTGCGGCCGTTCGTGGAGCCCATGCAGGAGGAGACGTTCCACTTCACCCGGCGCTGGATGCAGGGCCAGGCCGAGCGGGTGAGCGACGTGCACAGCGATGAGTTCCAGCTGGCCCGCTCGCTCAACCTGCCCCCGCAGTACCTGCTGATCCACCGCGTGACGCTGGGCTCCATCGGCATCCTCTGCCAGCTAGACGCCGAGGCCCCCTTCCGGGCCATCGTGCAGGAGTGGCAGCCCGGCGCCGCTGAGGAGTAGCCCCGCACTAGCCCAGGCGACCGACCGCGCCCAGCCAGGGCGTCCGGTGGAGCTGCCGCGCCTGCCTGCGCAGCGCCCGGGCCTGCCGGCGCAGCTGCCGCGCCTCCTGCCGCAGCTGGTTCGCCTGGTGGCGCAGCTCCACCAGGTGCAGCGCGTTGTGCTGCTCCGCACGAGTCCGCACGGTGGGGATCTCGGTGCCCGCGACGATGTTCACGACGCCTCTCTCGGCGCGGGGTGCTTGCGGGGGCGGCCACGGGGCCGCTTGCGGCTGACGACGCAGCCGTGCTGGAGCAGCTCGCCGCCCCAGACGCCCCAGGGCTCGGCCCGGTCGAGCGCGTCGGCCAGGCAGCGCTGCCGCAGTGGGCAGTGCCCGCACAGGGTCTTGGCGTGCTCGACGTCGGTGGGGCTCTCGGCGAACCAGAGGTCGGCGTCGGCGTGGCGGCACGGCAACGGCAGGGTGTCGATCTCCTCCTGCCGGGCCTCCGGCGGCGGCAGGGACCGCTGTCGGCTGCGGGGGCGGGTGGGGGTGCTGACGGGAGACACCTGAGGAGTCCTTCTCTTCAGTGAGCACTAGCCAGTGCTGTCGGGACGGGGCGGCGAGTGCGTGCGGCCGGGGTCGTCACCGAGTGCGGTGCACAAAAAGACCACGGTCCGCGCGCTGCGGGGCCGTGGTCTGGAGGAGCAGGGAGACTGCTAGGAGTCACTCCAGGCGACGGGCGCGCGACGGTTGCGCCGGTTGGCGGACGGTGCGGCGCACGGGAACGCGGCGCCGACACGTGCCGCTGCCCCACGGGTGCGGGCCATCGTGGTGTTGTCCATCGTCGCCACCTCCCTCGTCCTGCTCATCGCTGCTCGTCGTTCGCGCTGGTCTCGTCCTGGTGCTGTCGTGCCGTGGTGCTGCGGAGAAGGCTATGCCAGGGGTGCGCGGGCTCACAACCCATTTATGACCTGCGGTTTTGCCCGCTCAGGCGTCGCTGGTGGAGCGGTCGGCCTTGACCAGGCCCAGCACCTCGGCGCCGAAGCGCTCCAGCTTGGCCGCGCCGATGCCGGGGATGGCCACCAGCGCGGCGTCGGTGGTGGGCTGCTGCTCGGCGATGGCGGTGAGGGTGGCGTCGGTGAACACCACGTAGGCAGGCACCTTCAGCTCTGCCGACCGCTCGCGCCGCCAGTCCTTCAGCGCCTCGAGCAGCTCGTCGTCGAGGTCGGAGGGGCAGTCCTCGCACCGGCCCAGCTTGACCGACAGGGTGCCGGTGAGCACGGCGTTGCACACCCGGCACACCGCGCGCTTGCGGTTGCTGCGCGAACCCTGCTCGGGACGACTCGGCGTGCGCGCCGCCGGGGAGTCGGCGGGCACCAGGCCCTGCAGGAAGCGGGAGCGGCGCCGGCTCTTGCGCCCACCGGGGTTGCGGGACAGCGCCCAGGACAGGCAGAGCACCTCGCGGGCGCGGGTGACGCCCACGTAGAGCAGCCGCCGCTCCTCCTCCACCGCGGCCTCCTCGGCCGCGCCACCCTCGCCCAGGGCGTGCTGGATGGGCAGCGTGCCCTCCACCAGGCCCACCAGGAACACCGCGTCCCACTCCAGGCCCTTGGCGGCGTGCAGCGAGGACAGCGTCACGCCCTGCACCACCGGCGGGTGCCGCGACTCCGCGCGGCTGGCCAGCTCGCTGATCAGCCGCCCCAGCCCGGCCCGGGGCTCGTGGGCCACCAGCTCCTCGGCCACCTGCACCAGCGCCAGCAGCGACTCCCACCGGTCGCGGGCGTTGCCACCCGAAGGGGCCTGCGCGGTGAGGCCCACCGGCTCCAGCAGGGCGCGCACCAGGGCGATGAGGTCCACCGGGTCGTCTCCTGCCTCGCCAGCACCGCCGGCCTGGCCCACCCCGTTCTGCTCGGCCTTGCGCAGCACCTGCACCGCCTGGCGCACCTCGGGCCGCTCGAAGAAGCGGTCACCGCCGCGCACCTGGTACGGGATGCCCAGCTCGGTGAGCGCCTGCTCGTGCACCTCCGACTGGGCGTTGATGCGGTAGAGCACCGCGATCTCCGCGGCCGGGGTGCCCGCCTCGATCAGCTTCTTGATGCGCGCCGCCACCGCGGTGGCCTCGGCGGACTCGTCGTCGTGCTCGGAGAAGTGCGGCTCCACCCCGTTGGGTCGCTGCCCGATCAGCTGCAGCCGGCTGCCGGCCACCCGCCCCTTGGCCGCACCGATCACCCGGTTGGCCAGCGAGACCACCTGCGGGGTGGAGCGGTAGTCGCGCTCCAGGCGCACCACGGTGGCCTCGGGGAAGCGCCGGGAGAAGTCCAGCAGGTAGCGCGGGGTGGCGCCGGTGAAGGAGTAGATGGTCTGGTTGGCGTCGCCCACCACGGTGAGGTCGTCGCGCTCGCCCAGCCACGCGTCGAGCACGCGCTGCTGCAGCGGGGTGACGTCCTGGTACTCGTCCACCACGAAGCAGCGGTAGCGGTCGCGGAACTCCTCGGCCACCGCGGAGTGCTCCTCCAGGGCGGCGGCGGTGTGCAGCAGCAGGTCGTCGAAGTCCAGCTGTCCGCTGCGGGCCTTGAGCGCCTCGTAGCCGGCGTAGACCGCGGAGACCTGCTCGGCCGAGCCCGGTGGGTCGCGGCGGGCGCGCACGGCGGCGGCCGGGTAGTCCTCCGGCGCGATGAGCGTGGCCTTGGCCCACTCGATCTCCCCGGCCAGGTCGCGCACGTTCTCGGTGCTGGTCTTGGCGCCGACCCGGCTGGCGGCCTGCCCGACCAGGGAGAACTTGCGGTCCAGCAGCTCCCACGGGGTGTCGCCCACCACCTGCGGCCAGAAGTAGCGCAGCTGGCGCAGCGCGGCGGCGTGGAAGGTGCGCGCCTGCACCCCGCCGATGCCCAGCCCGCGCAGCCGGGTGCGCATCTCGCCGGCGGCGCGGGAGGTGAACGTGACGGCCAGCACCTGCCCCGGGGAGGTGTGCCCGTGCTCCACCAGGTGCGCGATGCGGCGGGTGATGGTGCGGGTCTTGCCGGTACCCGCGCCGGCCAGCACGCACACCGGCCCGCGGGGCGCCGCGACCGCCGCCTGCTGCTGCTCGTCCAGGCCGTCCAGCACCGCCGCGACGTCGCTGGGCTGGGCGGAGGTGGCGGGCTGGGCACTGTCTGGCATGCCTGCCATCCTCTCAGCCCGCACCGACACGCACGGCACCCCTCCGGGTGTCCGCCTCGGCGCGCTACCGTGCCCGGGTGAGGTGGCTGAGGCGGTGGCGCAGGCTCCGGTACCGGGCGGCGGTGCGGGCCGGGAAGCAAATGCCGTCTGCCGGTGTTGTTCCGGCCATGGGTGAACTGACGATGTACTCGACCGCGTGGTGCGGCTACTGCCGCCGACTGAAGATGCAGCTCGACGAGGCGGGGGTGGGCTACACCGAGATCGACATCGAGGCCGACCCCGCGGCCGCGAAGTTCGTGGAGGGCGTCAACGGCGGCAACCAGGTGGTGCCCACCGTGGTGTTCCCCGACGGCACTGCCGCGACCAACCCCTCCTTCGCCGAGGTGCAGGCCAAGCTCGCCGCCGCCTGACCCTCGCTTCCCGAGAAGCCCGGCGCCTGATCACCAGGCGCCGGGTTTTTCATGCCTCGGCCCAGGACTCCAGCATCCCGCGGGCGATGGACACCGCGCCCGGCAGCAGCAGCGGCAGCTCGGCCGTCGGGGCGCTGGCCCAGTGCCCGGCCGCCAGCGCGGCCTTGATCTCCTCCCGGGTGAACCAGGCGGCCTCGGCGATCTCCCCCTCCCGCGGCACCACCGGCTGCGCGGAGTCGGCCACCGCGGCGAAGCCCAGCATGATCGAGCGCGGGAACGGCCACGGCTGGCTGCCCAGGTAGCGCACGTCGCTGACCGTGGCGCCCACCTCCTCGCACACCTCGCGGCGCACGCACGCCTCCAGCGACTCCCCCGCCTCCACGAACCCGGCGAGCACCGAGAACCGGCCCTCGGGCCAGGACGGCTGCCGGCCCAGCAGCACCTGGTCGGCGCCGTCGTGCACCAGGCAGATGACGGCCGGGTCGGTGCGCGGGTACTCCTCGTGCCCGTGCGCCTCGCAGCGGCGCGCCCACCCGGCAGCATGGGCCAGCATGGTCGCTCCGCACACCGCACAAAAGCTGGTGCGGGCGTGCCAGCCGAGCAGCGCGGTGGCCGTGGCCAGCATGCTCGCCTCGGTGGGTGCCAGGTCGGCCCCGCCCATCCGCAGGTCCACCGTCTCCACCCGGCCACCACCGGCGGGGGCGGGCAGGTACGGCACTGTCACCGCCCAGACGTCAGTCGCCGCGGCAGCGTCCCCGGCAGCAAGCACTGATGAGCCGGCCACCACCCGTCCGTCGGTGACCATCCCGCTGCCCAGCAGCACCGCGTCCGCCGGGGGCTGGGCGGCGATCTCGGTGGCGCGACCGAGCTGCAGCGCCCCGTCGTGCACCGCGGCGTGCCCGCGGGGATCCACCCGCAGCAGCGCCGCGCTCTGCCAGCCCGACCGCAGCCGCTCGTCGTCCACCCGCACCAGCTCGTCGCGCACCAGCGTGTCGCGGGCGAGCATCGGCGGCTCGCTCAGCTGGAAGTCGCTCATCGAGCAGCGGGCAGCTCGACCGAGCCCAGCGTGCCGAGGTCGGCGCCGATGGTGGCCACGTCGCACTGCACGATGCCGGTGAAGCGGCCGGGGCCGAACATCCGCGCGGCGGCCGCCCGCACGTCGTCGTTGCTCACCTCGGCCAGGCGCAGCGGGTGGGTGCGCACCCAGTCGGCGTCCACGCCCAGCGGCAGCAGCCGGGCCAGCGTGGAGGCCAGCCCGCTCTGGGTGGACAGCGAGATGGACAGCGCCCCGATGGCGTACTGCCGGGCGGAGGCGATCTCGGCGTCCGTCGGCGGCACGTGCACCACGCGGCTGAGCTCGTAGGTGGTCTCCATCAGCGCGGCGGCGGTGGTCTCCCGCGACGTGTCCAGCGACACCGACAGGATGGCCCCGGCCGAGGAGGTCTCCATGCCCGAGGAGGCGCCGTAGGTGTAGCCCTTGTCCTCGCGGACGTTCTCCATCAGCCGGGAGGAGAAGTAGCCGCCGAAGACCAGGTTGGCCAGCTGCGCGGCCGGGTAGGTCTCGTCCAGCCGGGACACGCCCTGCGTGACCAGCCGGATCTGCGACTGCACCGCGCCCGGGCGGTCCACCAGCAGCACGTCGGCCGGGGCGATGGCCGGCCACGGCGGCAGCACCGCAGCGGTGGCCTCGGAGGTCCAGCCGGCGAGCGCGCTGCGCACCTGCGCCACCGCGTCCTCCGGGTCGAGGTCACCCACCAGCACCAGCAGCGACCCCCGGGGCACCACGGCCTGGGCGTGCAGCTGGCGCACCTGCTCGGCGGTGACCGCGGCGACGTCCTCGGCCTGGGGCACCTCGTTGGCCGAGGGGTGATCACCGAAGGCCCGGTGCAGCAGCGCTTCCCGCGCGAGGACGCCGGGCTGGGAGCGGGCGACCTCCAGCCGCTCCACCAGCCGGCTGCGCTCGCCGTCGACCTCGCGGTCGGGGTAGGTGGCGCCGGTGAGCACGTCGGCGAGCACGTCCAGCAGCACCGGCAGCCCCTCGGCCAGCACGGAGCCGTCCACCGCGAGGTGCTCGGGGTCCACACCGGCGGAGAGGTCGGCACCGACGGCGGCCAGCTCGGTGTCCACCTGGTAGCGGTCGCGGCGGTCGGTGCCGGCGAACAGCGCGGCGCTGAGCACCTCGGCCCGCGCCGGGTGGGTGGGCTCGCTGCCGGCGAAGGGCACGCCGAGGCGGATCTCCACCATCGGCACCGAGGTGTTCTGCACGGCGAGCACCCGCAGGCCGTTGTCCAGCACGGTCTCGACCTGCGCGCGCTCGGCGGCGGCGCGCTGCTCGCCCAGCTCGGGCAGCGCGCGGGGACCCAGCGCGGTGGTGGCGATCTGCTCGGCGGTGCGGGCGGGGCTGGTCACTGGTCGGCTCCTGGCTTCACTTCGAGGACGGCGCGCGCGCCGGGGGTCAGTGCCGCGGCGGCGGCGGCCACCTGCTCGGCGGTGACCGCGGCGATCAGGTCGGGCAGCTCGGCGGCCAGCTCGGGGCGGGCGAACAGCAGCTCGGTGGAGCCGAGGTCGAGGGTGCGGGAGACCAGGCGGTCGCGCTCGCGGTGCGCGCCGGCCCGCCAGCGCGCCTGCACCCCGGCCAGCTCGGGCGCCGACGGACCGGTGCGGGCCAGCTCGGCGACCTCGGTGTCCACCGCGTCGAGCACCTGGCGGGTGCTGGCCTCCGGGGCGTGCACCGCGGTGATGACGAACGGGTCGGGGTCGCGGGCGTCCAGCGGATCGCCGAAGAGGCCGCAGCCGGCGGAGATGTCGGCGACCAGGCCGTCGCGCTGCACCAGGGTTCGCTGCAGCCGGGCGGAGTCGCCGTCGGTGAGCACCGCGCCCAGCACCACTGCGGCCAGGTAGCCGTCCAGGTCGGTGGCCGGGTCGGGCAGCCGGTAGCCCACGGCCAGGGCGGGCAGCGGAGCGTGGCGGTCCTCGTGCACGGCCCACTCCTCGGCGGTCAGCGCCGGCTCGGCGAAGCTGGGGCGCTGCGGGCGGGGGCGGGCGGGGACGTCGCCGAGGTGCTTGTGCACCAGCTCGGTGGCGCGCTCCACCTCGAAGTCGCCGGCCACGGTGAGCACTGCGTTGGCCGGGGCGTAGTAGGTGTCGAAGAAGGCCGCGCAGTCCTCGACCGTCGCCTCCTCCAGGTGGCTGAAGTCGCCGTAGCCGTTGTGGGCGTTGGGGAAGGTGTCGAACAGCACCGGCGGCAGCAGGATCCAGGGCAGGCCGCCGTAGGGGCGGTTGTGGACGTTGAGCCGGATCTCCTCCTTGACCACCTCCACCTGGTTGGCCAGGTTCTCCGGGGTGATCTTGGGCGCGCGCATGCGGTCGCCCTCCAGGAACAGGGCCCGCTCCAGCGCGGCGGAGGGCAGCACCTGGAAGTAATCGGTGTAGTCGGGGTGGGTGGAGCCGTTGAACACCCCGCCCGAGCTCTGCACCACCCGGAAGTGCTCCAGCTTGGGCAGGCTCTCGCTGCCCTGGAACATCAGGTGCTCGAAGAGGTGGGCGAAGCCGGTGCGTCCCTCCGGCTCCGAGCGGAACCCGACGTCGTAGTGGACGGAGACCGCCACCACGGGACTGGTCGGGTCGGGTGCGAGCAGAACTCGCAGGCCGTTGTCGAGGGTGAGCCGGTGCACTGCGGGAACGTGAGCCACGCGCCGACCCTATCCCTGCGGCGCCTCGGGGTCTCGGCGGGAGCGGGCCCGCACCGCCGCGGCCGCCAGGCCGCCCGCGAGCACCGCGGCACCCGCCAGGGCGAGCACCGCCGTGGTGGGGCTGGCCTCCCCGGCCCTGGTGCCGGCCAGGGCAACCCGGGCGGGGACGGCGCCGCCCGGGGCCAGGTTCACCAGCACCCGGGTGCCCACCGGGCTGCCGCAGCCGTCGAGGTCCCTGCTCACCGGCCCGCCGGGTCCGGCGACCAGGACGGTGTCCGACCCGCCGCCGGTACAGCTGGCGGTGGCGGTGACCTCGGCGCTGGCGACCACGTCCGCACCCGGGGGCACCGGGGTGGTGAGCAGCACGACGGCGGCAGTGGCGATGGCGCCCAGTACGACGGCGAGCAGCAGGTACACGTCGCGGTGACGCGCCCACGCTGCTGCAGCGGTCGGGCCTGGGCTAGTCGGCATTGCGGATGTAGAGCAGCCGGTCACCGTTCTCGATGGCGTCCACGGCGGGCTCGTCCACCCGGTAGAGGATGTCGTTGCGCACCACGCCGAGCACGATGTCGGACAGGTGCCGCGGTGACCCGCCGACCTCGCGGGGCTCCACGTCGCGCTCGGCGATGGCGAAGCCGGCGTCCGGGGTGAGCAGGTCGGCCATCATCTGCACGATGGTGGGTGCCGTGGTGGCGATGCCCAGCAGCCGGCCGGCGGTCTCCGAGGACACCACCACCTGGTCGGCGCCGGACTGGCGCACCGAGTGCACGTTGTCGGCCTCGCGCACCGCGGCGATGATCTTGGCCTTGGGGGCCAGCTCGCGGGCCGAGAGGGTGGCCAGCACCGCGGTGTCGTCGCGGTTGGCCGCGACGATGATGGAGGCGGCGCGCGGGACGTTGGCCAGGCGGAGGATGTCGGAGCGAGTGGCCGAGCCGTGCACCGTCACCACCCCCAGCGCGGTGGCCTCGGACAGCATGGTGGCGTCGGTGTCCACCACCACGATGGAGCTGGGCTCGACCCCGTCACCGAGCAGGGCGGCCACGGCGGAGCGCCCCTTGGTGCCGAAGCCGATGACGACCGTGTGTCCACGCACTTTTTTGCTCCACCTGTTGATCTTGAATGCCTGGCGAGACCGCTCGGTCAGCACTTCCAGCGTCGTCCCGATGAGCACGATCAGGAAGATCACGCGCAGCGGCGTGATCACCAGGCCGTTGATCATCCGAGCGCTCGGAGTGTAGGGCGTGATGTCGCCGTAACCGGTGGTCGACAACGTCACGGTGGCGTAGTAGAAGCAGTCGGCGAGCGACAGCGGCGTCTCGGTGACGTCGCGGTAGCCGTTGCGGTCGAGGTAGACCAGACCGACCGTGGCGATCAGCGCGGTGAGCGCGCCGGCGATGCGCAGCAGGATGGCGCGGGTGGGTCCGTAGGTGACTCCCGGAACCGTCACCGCGCTGAGGGCACTCTGCTCCTCGGGCGGCAGGGAGCGTCTTGACATGGTGCCCAGTTTTCACGCACCGGCCCTGATCGGGTTGTTCCGGCCCCTGGACACGCCGAAAACTCGCCATTTTGTGTGTCGCGCAACGATTCGCGCAGGTACTAGTGCATGGTGGAGGCGGAGTTTCAGTCCCCCACACATCTTTGGAGAGCGATACCCATGGCCCTTCCCACCATGACCCCCGAGCAGCGCAGCGAGGCGCTGGCCAAGGCCGCCGCTGCCCGCACCGCCCGCAAGGAGCTGCTGGACCAGGTGAAAGCAGGCAAGCTGAGCCTGGCCGACGTGCTCGCCAAGTCCGACACCGACGAGCTGGTGAAGAAGACCAAGGTGCTCGCCGTGGTCAAGGCCCTGCCCGGCGTCGGCGCGGTGCGGGCCAGCCAGATGCTCGAGCAGGCGCAGATCGTGGACACCCGCCGCGTGGGTGGCCTGGGCGCCCGGCAGCGTGAGGCGCTGATCTCCGCCGCCTCCTGACCTCCTGACCTGCACCGAGAGCGCCCCGCCAGCTGTCTGGCGTGGCGCTCTCGGCGTTGCAGGCGCACCCTGTGATGCGGCACACGCCGGGCACTGTCGCCCGTGCCCGCCACGACGGGGTGGAGGTTTGCGATGAGCAGCGAGACGCAATCGGAAATGTCGCAGAGCAGTGATGGATCCGAGTCCGGGGAAAGCGACCGGGAGCGCGGCGCGGTGATCAGCTCCGCCGCGACGAGTGAGCCGAACACGGCCACTGACTCGGACAAGTCCGGCAATTCGAAGAATGGCGCGTCGTCGTCCGAGGATTCGGGCAGCGACTCCGGCGACGAGTCGGACGGCGAGTCCGGCAGTGCCGAGACCGAGGTGGACCCGGAGACGCTGAAGGACGCCGAGAAGAAGGTGGCCAACCTGCAGGACCGCTACGAGCCGGGGGCGCGACCGACGGTGGTGGTGCCCGGCACCGGTGGGACGGTGGCCGGGACGGCGTTCGCCGACGACGTCGAGGGGTCGGGCTCCTCGGACTCTGAGGAGTCGGACTCCTCGGGCTCGGACGACTCAGGCTCGGACGCCAAGGAGGCGGACGCGAGCTAGCTGCCGGCGAGCAGGTGGGCCAGGTCGTCGGCGTCCATCAGGTCGGTCGGCGCCAGCGTCTCGTCGTGGCGGACGTAGTGGAACGCCGCCCGCACCCGCTCCAGCGGCACGTCGGCCAGCTCGGCCCACGCCACGCGGTAGGCCGCCAGCTGCACCTGTAGCGCGTGGCGGCGGGCGGGCTCGGGGACCGCGCCGGTCTTCCAGTCCACCACGGTGAACCCGCCGTCGGCATCGGCGAACACCGCGTCGACCCGCCCGCGCAGCACGGTGCCGGCCAGCACCGTCTCGAAGGGCACCTCCACCTCCACCGGGCGGCGCTGCGCCCAGCTGGAGGCGAGGAAGGCGTCCTGCAGCTGCTGCAGGTCGGCCTCGGGCACGGCGTCGGCGTCGGCGGAGCCGGGCAGGTCCTCCATGTCCAGCAACCGGGTGGCGCCGTAGCGGCGCTCCACCCAGGCGTGGAACGCGGTGCCTCGGCGGGCCAGCGGGTTGGGCGGGAACGGCAGCGGCCGGCGCAGCCGCTGGGCCAGCGCGTCGGGATCGGCGGCCAGCTCCACCAGCTGGCTGACCGACAGCTGGGTGGGCAGGGCCACGTCGCTCACCGTGGCCTGGCGCCGGTTGCGCTCGGCCAGCAGCGCGTCCACGTCGGCGATCCACCCGTCGGGGTCGTCGCGCTCGGTGGTTCCGTCCGGGTCGTCGCCGGCGGGTGCGGCGCTGGCCTGCTGCTCGGCGACCGGCTGGGCGGCCAGGGCGTCGAGCACCCGTGCGGCCCCGGCCTGCACCGCCCCACGGCGCGCGCCGAGCGGGTCGGCCGGCCACACGGCGCTGCGGACCTGGCTGAGCACCGGGTTCTCCGCGTCCTCCTCCGGGGCAGGTGCCCAGTGCTCGACGGTGCCGACCTCGGCCACCAGGTCGTGCAGCGCGGTGAGGAACTCCGACGGTCCGCGCGGGCCCTTGCCGGTGTTGCCCCACTGGTGCCCGGACACCAGCAGGGTGTGCTCGGTGCGGGTGAGCGCCACGTACAGCAGGCGCCGCTCCTCCTGCAGCCGCCGGGCGTCCACCGCCTTCTCGTGGGCGGCGAAGGTGTCCTCCAGCTCCTTGCGGTCGAAGCAGCGGCTGAGGTCGAGCACCGGCACACCCTCGCCACCGTCGGTCTCGGCGGCGTCGCCGCGCAGGTGGGAGGGCAGCTCGGTGGGGTTGAGCAGCCACGATGACGAGCGCTTGGTGGTGGGAAACACCTTGTCGCTCAAGTGCGGAACTGCCACCACTTGCCACTCCAGGCCCTTGGCGGCGTGCACCGTGAGCACCTGGACGCGGTCGGGGTCGACCTCCACCTCGCCGGGGGTGAGCCCGTCCTCGGCGTCCTCGGCGGCGGCGAGGTAGCTGAGCAGTCCCTCGATGGTGGCGGTGGGGGTGTTGCTGGCGTAGCCGGTGACCACGTCGGCGAAGGCGTCGAGGTTGGCGCGCCCGCCGGCCCCGTGCACCCCCACCTCGATGTCCACCGCGAGCACCCGCTCCACGTCGGCGACCAGCTCGGGCAGCGGCTGGCTGAGCCGCTCGCGCAGGGCGGCCAGCTCGTCGCCGAGCGCCGCGATGCGGGCGTAGCCGTGGGTGGAGTAGCGGTGTGCGGGGCCGGGGTCGGCCAGGGCGTCCACCAGCCCGGCGACCTCGGCGTCCTCCACCGGCATCGCCGACTCCAGCACGTGGGTGAGGGTGCTCGGCCCCTCCTCCGCCGGTCCACCGCCGCGGACGGCCAGCTCGGTGGCCCGGCGCCACAGGGTGAGCAGGTCAGCGGCGCCGATGCGCCAGCGAGCGCCGGTGAGCACCCGCACCGCGGCGCTGCCGGCCAGCGGGTCGGCCAGCAGCCGCAGCACGCTCACCACGTCGCGCACCTCGGGGGTGTCCAGCAGTCCTCCGACGCCGACCACCTCCACCGGCAGCCCCTCAGCGCGCAGCGCGTCGGCCACCCCGGCCATGTCGGCGCGGCGGCGGACCAGCACGGCGGCGGTGGGCACGGGCTCGCCGGCGGCGCGGGCCTCGCGGTAGGTGCGGGCGACGTGCCCGGCCACCCAGCCGAGCTCGGTGGCCACGTCGGGCAGCAGCGCGGCGCGCACGTCGCCGGCGGGCGCACCGGGGCGGGCCCGCAGCTCGGACACGGGCACCCCGGTGGCGCGCAGCTCGGCGGAGATGCCGTTGGCCAGGTACAGCGCCTCGGCGGGGTTGCGCCAGCTGGTGAGCAGCTCGCTGCGCGGGGCGGGGCTGCCGGCCCGGTTGCGCGGGAAGTCGGTGGCGAAGCGGGGCAGGTTGGCCGCCGACGCCCCGCGCCAGCCGTAGATCGACTGGATGGGGTCACCCACCGCGGTGAGCGCCAGCTCTGGGTCGCGCCCGCCCCCGAACAGCGAGGTGAGCAGCACCCGCTGGGCGTGGCCGGTGTCCTGGTACTCGTCCAGCAGCACCGCCCGGAAGCGCTGGCGCTCGGCGGCCCCCACCTCGGGGTGCTCGCGGGCCAGCCGGGCGGCCAGCGACATCTGGCTGCCGAAGTCCAGGGCGGACTCCCGCTGCATGGTCTCGGCGAGCCGCTCCAGCAGGGGCAGCAGGATCAGCCGCTGGTCCTGCGCCTCGAGCACCCGCAGCAGGGGCTTGGTGGGCCCGCCCCGCTGCTTGGGCCCGGGCGGGAGGGTGTGGATGAGCCGGTCGAGCTCGGTGCGGCTGTCCAGCAGCGCCTCTGGCTCCACCAGGTGCTCGGCGAGCTGACCGGCGAGCTCGCGCAGCCGGGCGGTGATGGTGCCGGGCACGGCGGTGGTCTCCAGGTCGTGGCCCCAGGTGCTGACCACGCGGTGCGCCAGCTGCCAGGAGGCAGTCTCGCTGAGCAGCGTGGCGGAGGGCTCCACCGGCAGTCGCAGCCCGTGCTCGGCCAGCAGCCGACCCGCGTAGGCGTGGTAGGTGCTGACCTCGGGCTCGGCGGCGCGGACCCGGGCGGTGAGCTCGCCGCTGGGGTCCACCCGCTGCAGCAGGTCGGTGCCGGCCAGGCGGTGCAGCCGGGTGCGGATGCGCGAGGCCAGCTGTTGGGCGGCCTTGCGGGTGAAGGTGAGGCCGAGCACCTGGTCGGGCGGGAGGATCCCGTTGGCCACCAGCCACACCACGCGGGCGGCCATGGTCTCGGTCTTGCCGGCCCCGGCACCGGCCACCACCAGCGCCGGACCGAGCGGCGCGGCGATGACCGCCTCCTGCTCGTCGGTGGGCGGCGGCAGGCCCAGGGCAGCGGTGAGCTCGGCGGGGCCGATGCGCGGCGTGCGGGTGAGCGTGCTGGTCATGACCCACCCACCTGGCGGCCGGAGTCCTGGGCCGGGCAGGAGCCGTTGACCGGGCAGTGCGTGCAGCCGTCGTTGACCACGGCGAGGAACTCCGGTCCCTGGGTGGCGGCGGCCGCATCGATCACCCGGCCGCGCCACTGGGCGCGGGTCTCGTCGGTGAGCGCGGGCTGGCTGCGCTGGGTGGCGCCCTGCTTGGCGTGCGCCTTGGCCACGTAGACCAGCCGGGCCCCACCGGAGGGCGCGTCCGGGCTGACCTCGGCGACACCGCCCTCGGCCGCGGCGACCTGGTAGGTGGCCAGCTGGGCGTGCTCTGCGGCGGCGTCGGCGGTGACCGGGTTCTTGGAGGTCTTGACGTCCACCACCACCAGGCGGCCCAGGGCGTCGCGCTCCAGGCGGTCGATGCGGCCGCGGACGCGGACCTCGAGGTCGGCGGCGTCCTGGTCTGCTTCAGGTTCGTGTGCCGCTTCGGGCTCTGCTGGGCTGCTCTCCGTGCCGGTGCCAGTGCGTCCGCGCAGCAGCACGTCGACGTCCACCTCCACCGCCACCTCGGTGAGGTCGGCGCGGCTGCGCTGCCACCACTGCCGGAAGGTCTCCAGCATCCCGCGGGTGCGCTCCAGCTCCAGTCGCGAGTACCACGGCGCGCCCACGTCCACGGCAGTCCACGCCCGCTCCAGGGCGGCGTCCACCTCGTCCGGGCTGGCCTTCTCGGCGATGGCCTGCACCAGGGCGTGCACCAGGGTGCCGGTGACCGCCGAGGTGGCGGAGCCGTCCTGGCCGCCGTGGCGCTCCAGCAGCCAGCGCAGCGGGCAGGTGCTGAGCAGGTCCACGGTGGAGGGTGACACCGGGACGGGTCCGTCGCCCGGATGCCACAGCTGCGCGGCGGTGCTGGTCTCGCCGAGCCCGTACCAGCTGTCCGGGTGGGCCCCGCGCACTCCGGCGGCGGCCAGGCGGGCCAGCTGTGCGGCGGCCCGGTCGCGGCGCTCGACGTCGGCCTCCGGGTCGCACACCACGGCCCGCAGGTCGGCCACCAGCTCACCGAGCACCAGCGCCCGGCCCACCGGCGCCGCCCGCGGGTCGGGCTCGTCGGGGTCCACCGAGTCGGCGTCCAGGCCGGACACCTCGTCCACGAACCGGGAGGCCAGCAGGTCGGTGTCGCCGGCGGCGCTGTTCACCGCGGTGACCAGCAGGGTGTGCGCGGCGCGGCTGCACGCCACCAGGAACAGTCGTCGCTCCTCGGCCAGCAGCGGCGCGGTGCGCGAGAGGGTGTCGAACAGCGCCGGGTCGGTGCCGGCGACGATGTCCACCAGCTGCTCGGTGCCCAGCAGGCTGCCCTTGCTGCGCAGCGCCGGCCACAGCCCCTCCTGCACCCCGGACACCGCCACGGTGTGCCACTGCCGCCCCGCCGCGGAGTGCGCGGTGAGCACGGTGACCGCGTCGGTGGTGCCGGCCGCGGTGAGCGCGTCGGTGCCGCCGGTGGCCAGCTCCTGCTCGCTGAGGTACTCCACGAACCCGGCCACGCTGCCCGCGGGCAGCCGGTCGACGTAGCGGGCGGCGGCGTCGAACAGGGCCACCACCGCGTCGAGGTCTCGGTCGGCCTGCGCACCGGCCGCTCCCCCGCGGGCGGCGGCGGCCACCCAGCGGCGCTCCAGGGCACTGGCCTGCCAGGCGGCCCACAACACCTCCTCCACCCCGCGGCCGGCGGTGAGCACGGCACGGGCGGCGGCCAGCACGCGCTGCACCCGGCGCAGCGGCTCGGCCTCGGCGGCGGTGAGCGCGGTGAGGGGGTCGTCGGCACGGTTGCGCGCGGTGGAGTCGGCAGAGGGGGCCAGCAGCAGCTCCCGGATCAGCTCGGCGGAGTCGCGGTCACCGCCGGCGGCCAGCTCCACCCGCCGCAGGCCCCGCCGCAGCCGGCGCAGCGACACCGGGTCGGCGCCCCCGAACGGGGAGGTGAGCAGGGCCAGAGCCGCCTCGTCGTCGAAGGTGACCGAGTCGTCGTCGGCGGTGAGGGCGGTGAGGGCCAGCAGCAGCCCCTGCGCCGCCTGCTGCCGGGCCAGGGGCAGGTCGGTGGTGGGCACCTGCACCGGCACCCCGGCGGAGAGCAGCGCCCGGCGCAGCGCGGGCAGGGCACGGGTGGTGGAGCGCACGATGACGGCCATCTCGGCGTAGGGAACACCGTCCATCAGGTGGGCGCGGCGCAGGGTGTCGGCGACGTGCGCCGCCTCCTGGGCCACGGTGCGCAGCAGCCGCACCTGCACCCGGCCGGCGGGGCCGTCCGTGCGGGCGGCGGGGCCGCGCTGCGGGGCGGCGCCGGGCAGCCGCGAGCTGATCCGGGCCACCACGTCGGCCACCGCGGGGGCGCAGCGGTGGCTGGTGGTGAGCAGCACCCGGTGCCGGGCGGGCAGGTCGGCCAGGAAGGTGGGGTCGGCGCCGCGGAAGCCGTAGATCGCCTGGTCGGTGTCGCCGGCCACCACCACCTCGCGGGTCCCGGCGCCCAGCTGGCGCACCAGCTCGGCGGCGTGCGGGTCGAGGTGCTGGGCGTCGTCCACCAACAGGTGCCGCACCCGGGAGCGCTGGTCGGCCAGCAGCTCCGGATCACCCGCGAAGGCGTCCAGCGCCCCGGAGACCAGGCCCGCGGCGTCCACCGCGGGGGCGCTGGCCTGCGGCGCCTCCATGCCCACCGAGCTGCGCAGCAGCAGCACCTGCTCGTACAGCAGCCCGAAGCGCCCGGCGGCCACCCACTCCTTGCGCTTGTGCGTGCGCCCCAGCTTGACGAGGTCCTCCGGGGCCAGCCCGCGCTCGGCGGCCCGCAGCAACAGGTCGCGCAGCTCGCGGGCGAACCCGGTCATCCCCAGGGCCGGGCGCAGCGAGTCCGGCCAGCCGGGGGCGCCGTCGGCGATCTCCCCGCGCAGCAGCTCCCGGATCACCGCGTCCTGCTCGGCGCCGGTGATGAGGCGGGGCGGGGGGTTGTCGTGTGCGGCCGACTGCAGGCGCAGCACCGCGAAGGCGTAGGAGTGCACGGTGCGCACCAGGGGCTCGCGCACGGTGTGCGCGCCTGCACCGCCCACGCCGGCGGCGGCCAGCCCGGCGGTGACCTGCACCCGGATGTCCCGCGCGGCGCGGCGGGAGGCGGTGAGCACCAGCACCGACTCCGGGTCGACCCCCGGGGTGCGCAGCCGCCGCACCGCCAGGTCGACCAGCAGGGACGTCTTGCCGGTGCCCGGACCACCCAGCACCGAGACCGGCGCCCACGCCGCCCGCGGCGCCGGCAACCCGTCGAGCAGCTGGGCCGCCTCCCCGTCCCAGTGCCGGACGGGGTGCGCCACGGCGGGTGCCCGCACCAGGCGGCTGCGCTGCCGCTCCCCCGTCCTGACCACGCGGCTAGGTAAACACGGACCCCCGACAGCTTCGCCGCCGGGCTGGGGCGGGCTGCCAGACTCCGGGGATGTCCTCGCCGCTGCACCTGCACCACCACGGAAGCCCGTCCGGCCCCACCGTCCTTGCCCTGCACGGGGTCACCGGTCACGGCGGGCGCTGGTGGGGGGTGGCCGAGCACCTGCCCGAGGTGAACCTGGTCGCACCCGACCTGCGCGGGCACGGCCGCTCCCCCGCCCGGCCACCGTGGACCATGGACCAGCACGTGGCCGACCTGTGCGCCGTGCTGGCGGAGCTGGGCCCCGACCCGGTGGTGCTGGTGGGGCACTCCTACGGCGGCGCCATCGCGGTGCACCTGGCCCGCGCGGTGCCGCACCGCATCCGCGCGCTGCTGTTGCTGGACCCGGCGATGGCCGTGCCCGCCGGCGCCGCGCTGGAGTGCGCCCAGGCCGCGTGCGCGCCGCCGGTGTTCGCCGACGCCGAGCAGGCCCGGGCGCAGCAGCGCAAGGACTGGGCGGCGGCACCGCAGGCGGCGGTGGACGCCGAGGTGGCCCAGCACCTGGTGGAGCGGGCCGAGGGCGGCCTGACCTGGCGGTTGTCCACCCCGGCGATGGTGGCGTCGTGGAGCGAGCTGGCCCGGCCTAGCGTCGCCCCGCCGGCCGGGATGCCGACGGTGGTGCTGCGGGCCGGGCAGGTGCACCCGCCCTACCTCACCGACGCCACGCTCGAGGGCTGGCGCGAGGTGCTCGGGGACGCACTGCGCCTGCAGGTGCTCGACGCAGGGCACATGGTGGAGCAGGAGCAGCCGGCGGTGGGGGCCGAGCTGGTGCGGGCGGCACTGGTGGAGCAGTGAGCCGGTGAACGAGGAACAGGTGGAACGGGTGCGGGAGCTGCTCCAGCAGGTGCCACCGGGTCGGGTGACCACCTATGGCGACCTGGCTGATGCTGCCGGGCTGAGCTCACCGCGGCTGGCTGGACGCATCCTGGCCGAGGACTCCGCCGACCTGGCGTGGCACCGGGTGGTCAACGCCGCGGGCCGGCCGGCACCGCACAAGAGCGAGGAACAGCTGCAGCGGCTGCGCGCGGAGGGAGCCCCGATCCGCGACGGCCGGGTGGTGCTGCGCGCCGCGCGGTGGTGTTTCGGGGACTAGCTCTCGTCGGTCGGCACCTCGATTCGCCTGCCGCGACGCCACGGCCACGTGCGCCTCAGCGCCGTACCCATCCAGTACTCACCCAGCAGGATCCCGACCAGACCCACCAGTGCCACCCAGGGCGGGGCCGGGGACCTGATGTCCAGCGAGCGGTAGATGATCCCGGCCAGGATGCCGACCAGGGCGGAGCCGACGTAGCGCACCGCGGTGCCGCGCCAGAACTCGCCGGTCCGGACGAGGTAGAGGCGGGTGAGCACCGACTGCCTTGCCCGCGCGGCGACGCTGGTCATGCCACCTGGTCCCAGAAGCTGTAGCCGACGAGCATCCCGCCCAGCCCGACCAGCGCGACCATCGGTGGGGCCGGCGACTTCACCCGCAGCAGGGCGTAGAGCGCACCGATCAGCACGCCCGCGAGCAACGACTGGATGTAGGTGACCATCGGTTCCCACCTCGCCCCGAGGTTCTCCCGGCGCCGCCGCAGCCGCGCCTGGCCGGCGCACTCGACCGTACGCCGCGGACCGGGGCGGGTTTCTCGGCCACATTTGCGGAACCACCGAACTTGTCGGCGGTTCGAACTAGTGTTCGACTCATGGACATGGCCACCGCGCTCGCCTCACCGGCATCAGTGGAGCTGTGGCGCCTGGGGTCGGATGAGCTGTTGCCGTTCGCGGTGGCTCTGAGCGGGCGGGTGTCGGCGTTGCAGGGGTTGCAGCTGCGCACGGTGGCAGAGATCGACCGCCGAGGTGTGGCCATCGAGCAGGGGGCGTCGAGCTCGGCGCGCTGGTTGACCGACGCCACGCGGGTTGCCCCTGCCGCAGCGTCGCGGATGGTGCGGCTCGGGCTGGCGTTGAGCCGGCTGCCGGACGTGGCTGCGGCCCTGGACACCGGCGCCATCACGGTGGACCACGCGGAGGTAATCGTGCGGGTGCTGCAGCAGCTGCCGGACAATCTGCCTGACGACGGGGCCGACGCCTGCCGCACCTACCTGCTCGACGCCGCACTCGCCGAGGACCCGCACGCGCTGGGCCGGCGTGGCAAGGACCTGCTCGCCCGCATCTCCCCCGACGATGCTGAGCTCACCGAGGAACACGCCGTGGCCCGGCGGGAGCTGCGGATCAATGACTGCGGCGACGGGCTGCACAAGGTGACCGGCTGGCTGGACACCGAAGCCGCCGAGCTCGCCAAGGCCGTGTTGTCGCCGCTGGCCAAGCCACGGCCGGAAGACAACGGGGAGCGAGACGCCCGGAGTCCCGCGAAGCGACTGGGCGACGCCTTCGTGGACCTGCTCGGCCGGGCGGCTGACCACGCCTGCGTGCCCGGCGAGGGCTACGCCCGCCCCCACCTCACCCTGCACGTGCGCGCCGACGCCCTCGCCGCCGGCCATGGCCCGGCCGCAGAGCTGACGTTCCTCGGACCGCTGTCCATCGCCGCCGCCCGCCGGTTGGCCTGCGACGCCGAGGTCACGCCCATGACCCTGGACGATAACGGCGTACCGCTGGACGTCGGCCGCACCACCTACGTCGTGTCCGGTGGCCTGCGACGCGCGTTGATCGCCCGGGATCGCGGCTGCGCCTTCCCCGGCTGCGGCCGACCACCAGGCTGGTGCCACGCCCACCACATCATCCACTGGGCGGACAACGGCGACACCGCACTAGACAACCTGGTTCTCCTCTGCGGCCACCACCACCGGGTCGTGCACCACCAAGGCTGGTCCGTAGCCACCGGTGACGACCGCCAACCCTGGTTCACCCCACCGGCCTGGATCGATCCTGCCCAACAACCGAGACCTGCCCACCGCCGACGGCCAGCACCGCCAGCTCCCGAACTGGCTCACCTCGAGGTGGCCTCGTGCGGCTCGAGCGCGGCGTAGAAGTCCAGGTGCGCCCGCGCCGCGTCGTCCCAGCTGTGTCGCAGGGCCAGCTCGCGCCCGGCCGCGCGATCTCCGCCCGGCCAGGCCAGGGCAGCGGCCATCTCCGCGTGGGTCGAGGCAAAGGCCACGGTGGTGCCGAACACCTCCCGCAGCACGGGCAGATCACGCGCCACCACCGGCACGCCCGCGGCCAGGGCCTCCATCGCCGCCATCCCGAAACCCTCCTTCGTGGACAGGAACGCGAACACCGACGCCTGCGCCACCAGCGACGGCAGCTCCTCCTCGGCCACCGTGCCCAGCACCCGCGGCTGCACCCCCAGCTCGGCGCAGCGCTTGTCGAACGCCTCCCGGTACCAGCGGTAGTCGAACAACGTCTCCCCGCCGGCGAACACCAGGTTCAGCCCCGGCCGCTCCCGCGCGAGCAGCGCGTACGCCTCCACCAGGTCGATGCTGCCCTTGCGGGGCTCGATGCCGCCCACCGCCAGCACGTACTCGCCCAGCTCCTCCGCCCACCGCCGCCGGCCGGCAACATCCGCGGCTCCAGCGGAAAATCGTTGCGCGTCAACACCGTTCGGGATCACCGTGGGCGTCAGGTCCCACCCGTCCTGCACCTCGCGGGCCACCGCCGCCGAGACGCAGACCCGCGCGTAGGGCTCCACCACCGCCCGCTCGTGGCAGGCGGCCAGCTCGGGTGTGGCGAACTCGTCGAGGTGGTGGATGGTGCGCACGCACCGGCCCACGGCGTTGGCGCTGATGCAGTCCTGCGCGTGCACCACGTCGTAGTCCGCAGGCGTGAACGCCTCCCCCAGCACTGCGATGGAGCGCAGGATGCGATCGCCGACGTCCTCGCCGTCGATGGGGGCAAAGGGCACCACCCGCACGTGCACCGCCGGATCCACCGGGCGGAAGAAGGCGTCATCGCCACCGCGGCCCAGCGTCCACACCCACACCTCCGCACCGGCACGGGCCAGCGCCTCGGCCAGCGCCAAGGTGTGCACCACACCGCCGCGCGGCTTGGTGGAGTAGGTGATCAGCGCGATGCGCACAGCTCAGCCTTCCTTCTCGTCCAGCAGGTTCCGGTAGGTGTCCACCCGCCGCTCGTCCAGGTGCCGCAGCACCCGCCGCGCCCGGTCCACCTCGGTGTCCACGTCCACCTCCGCCACCGCCATCCCGCCCTTCGTCCCGGTGCGGGCCAGCACGTCCCCACCCGGACCCACCACCTTGGCCTGGCCGAGGAACCGCAGACCGCCCTGCACACCGGTCTGGTTGGACGACACCAGCACCACCTGGTTCTCCGCCGCCCGCGCCGAGTCGTACAGGTCGAACAGTCGCGACTGCCGGTCCTGCGGCAACCGCTCAGTGCGGTCGGTGACGTTGGCCGGCCACGCCGACAGCGCCGCGATGATCCGCGCGCCGTCCAGCGCCAGGGTGCGGGCCGCCTCGGGGAAGGTCTTGTCGTAGTCGATCAGCATCCCCATGCGCCCCACCGGGGTGTCGAACGCCGAGAAGCTGTCGCCCGCGCTGTAGGCCAGGAACTCCCCGGCCGGCTGGTGCACCTTGCGGTGGCTGCCCAGGACGCCGTCGCCGGTGACGCAGGCCGCCGCGTTGTAGCGGCGCCCTTCGTGCAGCTCGGTGTAGCCGATGCACACCGTCATGGCGCCGGCCATCGCGCTGATGGCTGCCAGCTCAGGGCCGTCGGCACGCAGCGGAGGTGGCAGCTCGTCGGGATCCGGGCGCCGCAGGTCCGAGAGGTAGCCACCCAGGCAGGCGTCCGGCAGCACCAGCAGGTCGATGCCGCTGTCGACCGCCGCCGCCAGGATGGTCTCCAGCTTGACCATCGCCCGCCCCACGTCGCGGCCGAAGTGCCCCGCCAGCGCGGCCAGCCGCACGGTGGCCTAGGCCAGCGCCGCGTGCAACGGGCTGACCGGCGCAGCGCTGACCGGCGCGGCGGCGAGGATCTGCTCGGCCAGGTGCGCGGCGTCGCGGGCCACGCCGGCGAAGCGGCCGGAGCCCCAGGTGTGCTGCCAGGGCAGCCCCAGGAAGTACAGCCCGTCCACGGCCGTCACTCCGCGCTGGTGGCAGGGCCGCCCCTCGCCGTCGAAGACCCCGGCGTGCAGCCACCGGTAGTCGGTGCGGAAGCCGATGGACCAGACGACCGAGGTGACGCCGACCTCGTCCAGGCGCAGCTCGGTCACCTCGCGCTCCGGGGTCCACACCGGTTGGTAGCGCGGCTCCGTCGGTGCGTCGATTCCCGCGCGCTCGATGTGGGCGTCGATGGAGTCCTTGATGGACTCCATCACCTGGTCGGCGGCGTCCAGCGAGCGGCCCAGCGTGGGCGCCAGCTGCAGGGTGTCGTCGGTGACCTCCAGCAGCCGCCCGTACAGCTTCATCCCCCGCCGGGCGAAGTCGCGCAGGTCGATGTCGCGCCCGCCGTCGCGGCCGGTGACGTAGTGGTTGGTGTTCTCGCGCTTGGCCAGCCCGCCGGGGTGCTCGGCGATGGACACGTCGTAGGTGCCCATGTCGTGCAGCCACGCCACGCAGTCCCGGCCGCGGTAGAACCGCGCCACCCGCGGGGCGCTGCCGGTCACCAGGTGCACGGTGCGCCCGGAGAGCATCAGGTCCTCGGCGATCTGGGCACCGGACTGGCCGTTGCCCACCACCAGCACCTCTCCCGGCGGCAGCGCGTCGGCGGACTTGTACTGCGAGGAGTGCAGCTGCACGAGCGAGGCAGGCAGCCGCTCGGCCAGCCGCGGGATCACCGGCAGGTGGTAGCCGCCGGTGGCCACCACCACCTGCCGGCAGTGGATCGGCCCCGCGGTGGTGTCCACGTCGAAGCCGCCGTCGGCCGCCTGGTGCACCGAGGTCACCGTCACGCCCTCGCGCAGCGGCACCGGGAAGCTCTCCGCGTAGCCGCGGACGAAGTCGTAGGTCTGCTCGCGGGTCATGAACCCGTCGGGGTCGTCGCCGGCGTAGGAGTAGCCGGGCAGGGTGCACTGCCAGTTCGGCGTCACCAGGGTGAAGCTGTCCCAGCGGCTGTCCCGCCACTCGTGCGCCACGGTGTCGCGCTCGAGCACCACGTGGTCCACCCCCTGCTGCACCAGGTGCCAGCTGATGCTCAGCCCGGCCTGGCCGCCGCCGACCACCACCACCTCGCGCTGCTCGGTCATCGCACACCTCCGGGGACGCTCGCCGGGTTCATGGCCAGCACCCGCACCGGGGCACTGGGGTCGTGCTGGGCAGCTGCGGCCTCCAGCTCGGCCACCTGCTGCATCGCCGAGGTGCAGTACGTGCCGAACTTGGCGCGCACCCGCTCGCTGGCCTCGTTGAGCGCGGTCCGGCTGCGGGCCAGGAACTCCGCCACCGCGTAGGTCTCGCCCGCGGTGAGGTGGTCGTGCATCACCAGCGACGGGGAGTAGCAGGACTGGCAGGTGCCGTCGGGCCACTGCACGGTGAAGGTCATCTCAGGCATGGGCGAGCACCTCCTGCGCCACCCGGTTGGCCTCCACCACGTCGCCGTAGAGCTCGGGGCGGCGGTCGCGCAGGTTGTACATGCCGCCGCCGCGGATGGCCGCCAGCTCGGCCTGCACGTCGAGGCGCGCCGACGCCAGCCCGGGTGCGGTGCCGGTGTCGGCGAGCACCTCCCCGCCGGGGCCGACGATCTTGGCGCTGCACACGAAGCGCAGCGAGCCGAAGGTGCCCGCCTGGTTGGACGCCACCCACACCACCTGGTTCTCGGTGGCCCGCGCCCGGTCGTAGATGTCGAAGCGCTGCTTCCAGCGGTCGGCCTCCAGGGTCTCCGCCGGCGAGGTCCGCGCCGTGGGCCAGGCCGACAGCGAGGTGATGATCTCCGCCCCGTCCAGGGCCAGCGCGCGGGCGGCCTCGGGGAAGGCCTTGTCGTAGCAGATCTGCATGCCCATCCGGCCGACCGGAGTGTCGAAGGCGGCGAAGCCGGTGCCGGCGGCGTAGCAGAGGTTCTCCCCCAGCGGCTGGTGCACCTTGCGGTAGGAGCCGAGGATGCCGTCACCGGTGAGGGTGACCGCGGCGTTGTAGCGGGTGTCGCCGTCGGCCTCGCAGAAGCCGAGCGTGACCACCAGGTCCCCGGCCAGCTCCCGCACCCGGCGCAGCTCCGGCCCGCCCAGCTCCAGGGCGGGCGGCAGGTTGGCCAGTCGGCGCTGCCGGGCTTCCTCGTCCTCGGTGCCGCCGCCCAGGCTGGGCAGGTACCCGCCCAGGCAGGCCTCGGGCAGCACCAGCAGCTGGCTGCCGGCGGCGCGGGCCTGCTCCATCAGCGCGGCGATGGTGGCGTAGCTCTGCTCCAGGTCGCGGCCGAACTCGGCGGCGGCGACGGAGATTCCGGTGGTGCTCATGCTGCTCCCAGTCCTGTGACGGTGCTGTGCACCGCGCGGGTGGTCATCCCGTCGGGCCAGCGCAGGCTGACCCCCGGTTCGGTCGTGAGCTCTCCGCACACCGCGGAGGTGGCCGGCCCCGCCGGTGGCACGGCACGACCAGGACGGTCGGCGGTCACCATGGCGAAGCCGGGAAAACAGGTCATCCAGTCGCCCATGGCCGCCCCGCGGGGACGGGGCAGCGCGGCGACGTCGAGCACCGCGCCCAGCCCGCTGGCCTCGGCCAGCATCCCGGTGGTGCCGGCGAGGCCCGCCATGCTGACGTCCTTGGCTGCGGCCGGCCGAGTCCGGGCCACGAAGGAGCCCATCGTGGTGAGCTCCTCGCCGGTGCGTCCGGAGGTGGAGTCCCACTGCTGGCCCTGGTAGCCCGGGCGCCACTGCCCGCCCAGGTCGGCGGTCAGCCGCAGCACGTCGCCCAAGCGTCCCCCACCGGCGGGCACCGGGTGCGTGGTGCGCCCCAGCGCGGTGACCGACAGCGCCGCGGGCACCCCCAGCTGGGTGTGCCCGCCCAGCACCGGCACGCCCCAGGTCTGGGCGGCGCGGGCCAGCCCGCGGATCACCCGGGTGAGCACCGAGCGGTTGGGCGCGCCGACCGCGTCGAGCAGCCCCACCGGCGTGGCGCCCATGGCGGAGAGGTCGTTGAGGTTGACCAGGGCCGCGCACCAGCCCGCCCACTCCGGGTCGCGCTGCACCATCGCGGGCACGATGGCGTCGCAGGCGGCCACCAGGTCGCTGCCCGGCACCGGCACCCCGTCGTCACCGCGGAAGCCGCTGCCGCCCAGTCCCATCGGCACCTGCATCAGCGGAGCCAGCGCGTCGGCCAGCACCGCCTTGGTGCCCTCCACCAGCCGCTGCACCCGGTCGATGGGCCACAGCATCTGCACGTGCGGACGTCCCTGCAGCACGGTGTCGCCCACCCGCGTCCAGCCCAGCCGGGTGAACATCGCCTCGTGCTGGGGCTGCACGGTGGCGTCGAAGCGCAGCACCCCGTGGGCCTCGGCGTGCGCACACGCCGCCCGCACCAGCGCCTTGCCGATGCTGCTGCCGTGGCGGGCACCGGCGGCTACCACCAGCCGGCTGCCCGCCCACCAGCCCAGGTCCACGGCGGTGCTCGGCGCCAGCCGCACCCCGCCCAGCACCCGGCCCGCACCGTCGGTGGCCACCAGCACCACCGCGCGCGGGTCGTCGTCCACGTCGTCGCGGTCGGTGCC
This sequence comes from Rhodococcus sp. Z13_19A, assembly GCF_058133575.1. Taxonomy (NCBI): domain Bacteria; kingdom Bacillati; phylum Actinomycetota; class Actinomycetes; order Mycobacteriales; family Nocardiaceae; genus Rhodococcus; species Rhodococcus sp. Z13_19A. The sequence goes on along the minus strand of NZ_JBYUNN010000004.1, from coordinate 95,553 downwards.
GGTGAACAGGCCCTGCTCGGCCACGAAGGTCTCCCGCCGCAGCGCCCGGTAGGCGGCCAGCGCCTGTGGGGTCTCTGCCGGGGCGATGAGGAAGGCCGGCAGCGGGCTGGGCTGCACCCCGGCCAGCAGCGCCACGTCCAGCACGGTCATCTCAGCCACCGGCGTTCTGCAGCACGCTGCACGCCCCGCAGGCCGCGCAGCCAGCCTTCTGGTCGGCCCCGAGCATCCCGGCGGCCTGCAGCTCCTTGGCCACCCGCCGGGTGACGTCCTCCACCAGCTCGGCCGAGGGCGCCTGGGCCCCGTCCGCGACGGCGAGGGTGCCGGCCAGCGGACGGAACGGCACCACGAACGGGTACACGCCCAGCGCGATGAGCTCGGCCGCCCCGGCCACTAGCTCGTCGGGGTCCTCGCCCAGCCCGATCAGCAGGTAGGTGCTGACCTGGTTGCGGCCGAACACCCGCACCGCCTCCGCCCACGCCCGGCGGTACTCCGCCAGCGGCACGGTGGACTTGCCCGGCATCCACCGGCGGCGCACCTCGTCGTCCAGGGACTCCACGTGGATGCCGATGGACACCGCGCCGGCCTCGTGCAGCTCGGTGATGGTCTGCAGGTCGCCCGGCGGCTCGCACTGCACCTGGATCGCCATGTCTGGCACCGCCGCCTTCACCGCCCGCACGCAGCGGGCCAGGTGGCGCGCCCCGCGGTCGGTGGCCGCCGAGGTGCCGGTGGTCATGATCATCTGGCGCACCCCGTCCAGGCGGACCGCGGCCTCGGCCACCTCGGCCAGCTGCTCCGGCCGCTTCACCGCGATGGTGGAGCCGGCGTTGAGCGACTCCTCGATGGAGCAGAACCGGCAGCGCTGCGACGGGTCGTAGCGGATGCAGGTCTGCACCACCGTGGTGGCCAGCACGTTGGTGCCGTGCAGCCGGGCGATCTGCTCGTAGGAGACCCCCTCGGCGGTGGCCAGGTCGTAGAAGCGCGGCCGCTGCACGGGGGTGATGTCCACGCCCATGTCGGTGCCGTCGAGCAGCAGGCGGTTGCCGCTCACCTCGTAGGGGCTGTCGGAGCGGATCGGGATGGCGCCGCCCACGCCGCCGATGAGGACGTGCCCGTCGTCGCTGGGCCCGGCTCCGGAGCGCCGGCGCACCGGCGCGTCCAGCAGCCGGACCCCGCGGACGGCGAGGTCAGCTCGGGTGGAGAGGCTCACGGGGTGCCACCGCCTCAGACCATGTAGGTCGAGTTGATGATGGCGCCCTTGCGGGCGTAGTGGATGAGGGCGTCCTGCACGTCCAGCGGGTGCGCCGGAATGACGCCCTCGATGAGGTCCTCCTCGCGCAGGCCGTGCAGGGCGAGGCCGAAGCGGCAGGCGAACACCGTGCCGCCCTCCTTGATGAAGCTGCAGAGCGCGTCGTTGATGTTCTGCTCGCCCGGGAAGCCGCTGTCGCCGGCCGTGGGGAAGCCGCGGGTGGCGATGGCGTTCATCGCGCCCGGTCCGTAGAAGTAGATGGCCGACTCGAAGCCCTTGCGCAGCGCCCGGGTGGCCTGCAGCACCGCGACGAAGCTCACCGAGGACTCGTGGGCGATGCCGTGCACCAGGGTGAAGTAGCTCTCGCCGTTCTCGGCCTGGTAGTCGGGGAAGATCTTGGTGGAGCCGTAGATGTTGGTGCCCTTGGGCAGTGCCGGGTGCGGGATCTCCTCCAGCGAGCGCTGCATGTTCTCGGCGATGGTCTGGTCGATGTCCGACACGAGTGCCTCCTGGGTTCGCGGGAAGCCAGATCCGCTCTGGCCTGGAGGCAAGTACAGACCCCGACTATTGCCGGTTGGTCACCGTCGGAATGCTCACCCGTTACGCAGCGAAACGTCTGGGTTACGTGTTGCGCACACACGCCACGGGCCCACACCGAGGTGCAGGCCCGTGGACGGATCAGTGGGGAGCTCAGGCGGTGGGGCTCGTCCGCACGTCGGCGCGCCGCTTGGCGTCGAGGTAGGGCAGCAGGAAGCCCAGGGCGATCATGCCGACCCCGAGGCCGAAGTGCAGCCAGTCATCTGCGGTGTTCACCGGGATGAAGTTGGCGCCGCTGTCCTTGTCGATGACGAGACCGTAGATCCACAGCACCAGGTAGATGACCCCGCCGACGATCAGGTAGAGCTTGGCGGTGTTGGCGGCGCGAGCCAGCGCCACTCCGGCGACGCCGAACAGCAGGTGCACGATGTTGTGCAGGATCGAGACCTCGAAGATCCCCAGCAGCTTGGCACCGGACTCGTGCCCGGCGAAGTCGAGCATGTCGTAGTCGGTGGTGACGCCGGGGATGAAGCCCAGGATCCCCACGAGCAGGAAGACCACGCCCACCACGAGGGCACCGTACTGAACCAGCGATCGAGCTTGCGACTGCGGTGCGGACATCATGAACACCCTTCTCTTGCGGTTGTCGACGCGTGCCGTGGTGCGCCTCGACTTGACGCAGCCACGACGCTAGACACCGCAGCCGCACCCAGCCATTCGAGCCACTGTGGACCTAGGTGGCGTGGACCTAGGTGGCCTGGACGTAGCGGTGACCACCGGCCTCGCGCACCCACAGCTGGCCGTCCCCGGCGGTGGGGCCCTGCTTGACCAGCTCGCGCTTGAGGATCTTGTTGGTGGCGGTGCTGGGCAGGTCTGGTGCGATGCGGACGTAGCGGGGCCACGCCTTGGTGGACAGGTCGCCCTGGGCGGAGAGGAACTCCTGCAGCCCGCCTGGGGTGAGCGTGTCCTCGTCGCCGAGCACCACCGCGGCCATCACCTGGTCACCGATGTGCTCGTCGGGCACCGCGTACACCGCCACCCGGTTGGCGGCGGGCAGCCGCTGCAGGATCCGCTCGATGGGTGCGGCGGCGAGGTTCTCCCCGTCCACCCGCATCCAGTCCGAGGTGCGTCCGGCCAGGTAGATCCAGCCGTCGGCGTCGCGGTAGGCGAGGTCGCCGGACCAGTACATGCCGTGACGCATCCGCTCGGCGCTGGCCTGCTCGTCGCCGTAGTAGCCGGAGAAGAAGCCGGCGCCGGCGGTGTTGACCAGCTCGCCGATCGCCTCCTCCGGGTTGGCCAGCGCGCCGGTGTCGTCGAAGCGGGCCGTGGCGCACTCGGTGACGGTGTCGGAGTGGTAGATCGCCACCCCCTCGAAGCCCTTGCCGATCGACCCGGTGGGGGTGCCCGGCTCGCGGGTGACGATCACCGCGCTCTCGGTGGAGCCGAAGCCGTCCCACACGGTGCAGTCGAAGCGGCGGCTGAAGTCCTCGATGTCGCGGTCGCTGGCCTCGTTGCCGAACGCCACCCGCAGTGGGTTGTCGGCGTCGTCGGGCTGCTCGGGGGTGGCCAGCACGTAGGCCAGCGGCTTGCCCACGTAGTTGAGGTAGGTGGCGTCGTAGTGGCGCAGGTCGGCCAGGAAGTGCGAGGCGGAGAACTTCGCCGGGGCCATCGCCGCACCGCTGGCCACCGCCACGCTCCAGCCGCCGAGCACGGCGTTGGAGTGGAACAGCGGCATGGACAGGTAGCAGGTGTCGGCCGGGCCGAGCCCGTACTTCTCCGCCAGCGTCTGCGCGGCGAACACGGCCATCACGTGCGGCACCTGCACGGCCTTGGGGTCGCCGCTGGTGCCGGAGGTGAAGATCATCATGAAGGTGTCCATGGCCTCGGCCTCGCGGTGCGGGACCAGCGCTCCGGCACCCGCGCGGCGCTGCGCCCACTCCAGGTCGGAGGTGTAGATCACCTGCACCCCGGGCAGCTCCAGCCCGGCCAGCAGCGGCCGGTGCTCGGCGTCGGTGAGCAGCACCTGGCAGTCCGCGCGCAGCACGTCGGCCGCCAGCCCGGCACCGCGGCGGGTGTTGTTGATGCCGCACAGCACGTAGCCACCGAGGCCCGCGGCGGCCATGGCGCGCAGCATGTCCGGGGTGTTGCCCAGGAGCGTGCCCACGTGCAGCGGACGGTCGGGCTGCGCGCCGGCGATGAGCACGGCGGCCTCGGCGGCGGCCTCGGCGAGGTGCTCGCGCCAGCTCCACTGCTGGTCGCCGAACTTCACCCCCGGGGTGTCGTCCTCGGTGCGTTGGCGCAACATCTGCTGAACGGTCTCGGTCACCGAAGACTCCCCCTGTGATACACGTCTCACTGTCCGCTGCAATGTAGCGGCCCACGGAGGCCCTGCCCAGGGGTTGATTCGGCGGCGAAATCCCGCTAACCAGCGAGAAAGCTCAGCAGCGCGGCGTTGACCTCCTCGGCGTAGGTCCAGCCCATGCCGTGCGGCGCGCCGTCGATCTCCACGTAGGTGGCCTCGGGCAGCTCGGTGCGCAGCCGCCGGGCGGTGTTGTCGATCGGCAGGATGTTGTCCTTGGTGCCGTGCACGATCAGCACCGGCACGTCGATCTGGGGGATGTCGGCGCGGAAGTCGGTGAGCCAGGTCGGCTGCGCCCAGATGGAGGCGTGCCCGGAGGCGTTGTAGGCCAGCTGGGTGTTGGCGTCCAGCGCCTCCTGGCTCAGCCGGGCGCCGAGGTTCTCGTCGGTGTTGAAGAAGCCCTGGAAGAACTGGGTGAAGAAGGCGTAGCGGTCGGCCTTCACCCCCGCCAGCAGCGGGTCGAACACCGACTGCGGCACGCCGTCGGGGTTGTCTGGCGTCTGCAGCAGGAACGGGCCGAACCCCCCGAGCACCGCGGCCTTGGCCACCCGGCCCGACCCGTGGGTGCCCAGGTAGCGCATCACCTCGCCGCTGCCCATGGAGAAGCCGACCAGCACCACGTCGGTCAGGTCCAGCTCGTCCAGCACGGCCTTGAGGTCGGCGGCGAAGGTGTCGTAGTCAAAGCCGGTGGCGGGCTTGCTGGAGCGCCCGAAGCCACGCCGGTCGTAGGTGATGGTGCGGTAGCCGGCCGCCAGCAGGGCCTCCACCTGCTTCTCCCACGACGACCCGTCCAGCGGGTAGCCGTGGATGAGCACCACGGGCTGGCCGCTGCCGTGGTCCTCGTAGTACAGCTCGACGGGGGTGGAGTTCTCGGTGCCGACGGTGACGTAGCCCATGGGGTGCCCCTCTTCCTGGCCGGCGAGCAGTGGCGCTCTGCGGTGCTGACCACACTAGAATCAGCGCCGCGCTGCAGCCCAGCGCAGCCGGACGTTGTCGGCCTGCTCCTGCTCGGCCAGCACCAGCTCCAGCTCGTGCAGCGCCTCCTCCAGCCGCGGCACCCAGCCCTGCTCCAGCGCCCGCAGCCGCCGCCGGGTGGCCACCACCCGCCCGTCCAGCACCGCCAGCGCCGTCTCCAGCGCCGCCTGGCGCACTGCCGCGCGCAGCGCGTCCTGGTAGCGGCGGCGGGCCAGCACCAGCGCGCTGTTGGCCGGCAGCGGCGCGTCGGCGGGCGGACCATCCACCCGCAGCTGCGCGTCGTCGGGGTAGCGCACCCCCATCAGCTGGCGCCAGCGCACCGTCACCTGCGCGGTCACCGGTGCCGCGGCGGCGTCCACCGCCTGCTCCCCGCTGAGCAGCACCCCGTGCAGCAGCCACCGCTCGGCGTCGCGGTGCAGCTCCGCCCAGCCGGCCGCGGAGGAGTCGCGCTGGGCGGCGATGCGCTCGCGCTCGGTGAGCAGCACCCGCAGCTGCTGGTCCAGCAGCTGCGCACCCTGCCGCGCCGCGCCCAGCCGCCGCTGCAGGGCCAGGCGACCGGCCCGCCCCGGCGGCACCCGCACCGGCCGCGGCACCCCTCAGCCCTGCTCGCCGGCGGGTCGGTAGTGCTCGTCCAGCAGGGCCACCGGCAGCATGGTCAGCTCCCGCCGGGGCAGCACGCCCAGTGCGTCCCAGGCCCGGTCCAGGGTGTCGTCCAGGCTGCGGGCCTCGTCCCGGCGCTGGTTCAGCAGGTGCTGCTCCACCCGCGTCTGGTAGCGCAGGTAGGCGTGGTCGGTGTCGCTGAGCGCGTCCTCGCCCACCAGCTCGGCCAGCTCGCGCACCTGGCGGGCGCGGGCCAGGGCCGACATCACCTGCGCCGCCACGTCCAGGTGGTCGGCGCGGGTGCGCCCGGGGCCGGCGCCCTTGCGCATCAGCCGGGACAGCGAGCTCAGCGGGTCCACCGGCGGGTACACCCCGGCCGCCTGCACCTCCCGGGAGAGCACCACCTGGCCCTCGGTGATGTAGCCGGTGAGGTCGGCGACGGGGTGGGTGATGTCCCCGGCGGGCATGGTCAGCACCGGCAGCACCGTCACCGAGCCGGCCGTGCCCCGGATCCGGCCGCAGCGCTCGTACAGCGAGGCGAGGTCGCTGTAGAGGTAGCCGGGGTAGGCGCGGCGCCCAGGGATCTCCCCGCGGGCGGCCGACACCTCGCGCAGCGCCTCGGCGTAGGCGGTCATGTCGCTCATCACCACCAGCACGTGCCGGCCGGTGTCGAAGGCCAGGTGCTCGGCCACGGTGAGCGCGATGCGCGGGGTCTGGATGCGCTCGATCACCGGGTCGTCGGCGGTGTTGAGCAGCAGCACCAGCTCGCTCTCCGCCGAGCGGGCCTCCAGCGCGTCGCGCACCGCGGCGGCGTCGGTGTTGGTCAGCCCCATCCCGGCGAACACCACCGAGAACGGCTCGTCGCCCACGGTGGCCTGGGCGGCGATCTGGGTGGCCAGCTCCAGGTGCGGCAGGCCGGCCACGGAGAACACCGGCAGCTTCTGCCCGCGCACCACGGTGTCCAGCGCGTCGATGGCGGAGACCCCGGTGAGCACGGCGTCGGCCGGCGGGTCGCGCCACGTCGGGTTGAGCGGCGCCCCCGAGATGGGCGCGGTGGTGGTGCCGAAGATGGGCGGCCCGCCGTCGATGGGGCGACCGCGCCCGTTGCACACCCGCCCCAGCCAGTCGGTGCCCACCGGGATGCGGAAGGCCGCACCGGTGAAGGCCACCCGGGTGCGCCCGGGCAGGATGCCGCGGGTGCCCTCGAGCACCTGCACCACCACCCGGTCGCGGTCCACCTCCAGCACCAGGCCGTTGCGGGTCTCGCCGCTGCCCAGCTCGATCCGCGCCGCCTCGTCCCAGCCGACGCCGCGCACGCCGCGCACCACCAGCAGCGGGCCACGCACCTCGGCGACGTCGGTGTACTGCACCGTCCCCAGGTCGGTGGCGGCGTGCTCGGCGGCGCTCATGCGTCGCCGTCCTGGCCCAGCCCGTCCTGCTGCAGCCCGTCCAGCCGGGCCAGCACCTCGTCCAGGTGGCCCTGCACCCCGGCGGCGTCGGTGGGGCCGGTCTCCTGTGCCGCCCGCAGCAGCGGCCCGTAGTCCAGCTCCTCCACCCGCCCCGGCGGCACCCCGGCGGCCACCAGCGCCTGGCAGCGGTCCACCACCGTCAGCACCGCCGCGAGCAGTGCCGCCCCCTTGGCCGCGGAGCAGAACGCGTCGTTCCGGCTGAGCGCGCTCTGCTGCAGCACCCCCTGGCGCAGCAGCGAGCCGGCAAGCATCACCATCCGCTCCGCCCCGGGCAGCGAGGCCGCGCCCACCAGCTCGGCCAGGGCGGTGAGGCGGTCGGCATCGGCGAGGTAGCCCAGTGCCCGCTCCCGGCGCTGCGCCCAGCCCGGGTCACCGCCGGCGGCGTGCCACCCGCCCAGCGCCGCGGCGTCGCGGGAGAACGACCCCGCCCAGGCCACCGCCGGGTAGTGCCGGGCGTAGGCCAGGTCGCGGTCGAGCGTCCACACCTCGCGCACGAACCGCTCGGTGTGCGCGGTGACCGGCTCGGTCATGTCCCCACCGGCGGGTGAGACCGCGCCCAGGATGGTGACCGACCCGTCCCGCTCGCCCAGGGTGCGCACGTGTCCGGCCCGCTCGTAGAAGGCGGCCAGCGCCGAGGCGAGGTGCGCGGGGTAGCCCTCCTCGGCGGGCAGCTCGCCGGTGCGGGAGGCGAGCTCGCGCAGCGCCTCGGCCCATCGGGAGGTGGAGTCAGCGATGAGCACCACGTGGTAGCCCATGTCCCGGAAGTACTCCGCCACGGTGACGCCGCTGTAGACGCTGGCCTCGCGGGCCATCATCGGCATGTTGGAGGTGTTGGCGATGACCACGGTGCGCAGGATCAGCCGGTCGCCGGTGCGCGGGTCCTCCAGCGCCGACAGCTCGGCCACCACGTCGGCCATCTCGTTGCCGCGCTCGCCGCAGCCGACGTAGACGATGACGTCGGCGTCGCACCACTTGGCCACCTGCTGCAGCAGCATGGTCTTGCCGGTGCCGAAGCCGCCGGGCACCGCCGCGCTGCTGCCCCGGGCGACCGGGAAGAGCAGGTCCAGCACGCGCTGCCCGGTGTGCAGGCCCTCCGGGTGGTAGATCCGCTCGGCGCAGGGGCGGGCCTGGCGCACCGGCCACTGCGGGCTCATCGGCACCCCCACCCCAGCCACCGTGGCCAGCACCGCGTCGTCGGGGTGCGCACCCGGCGCGGCGACCTGCTCCACCGTGCCCGCCACTCCCGGAGGCGCGAGCACGCTCACCCGCAGCGGTCCGGCGGTGGCCACGGTGCCCAGCTCGTCGCCGGAGCCCACCACGTCGCCCACCGCGACGGTGGGGGTGAACGCCCAGGTGCGCGCCGGCGGCGGGGCGCTGGCCTGCCCCGGGGTGAGCCAGGTGCCGGCGTCGGCCAGCGGGCGCAGCAGCCCGTCCAGCACCGCGCCCAGCAGCCCCGGTCCGAGCCGCGCCGACAGCGGTGCGCCCTGCGGCTGCACGGGGGCGCCCGGGCCCAGGCCGCCGGTCTCCTCGTAGGCCTGCACGGTGAGCTCGTCGTCGGCGATGGCCACCACCTCACCGGGCAGCCGGTGCTCCCCCAGCAGCAGCACCTCGTTCATCGCCACCGCCGAGCCGGGCTCGTCCTGCACCCCGACGAGCGAGCCGGCGACCCGAAAAACTCTTCCGCTCACGGTGACTCACCACCCCCAGCGGAGTCCGTGGCCCACAGCCCCTCGACCTCGCTGCCCAGGCCCTCGAGCACCTGCGCGGCGACGTCGTCCAGGGTGAGCGCCAGCAGCCGACCGTCCGCCTCCGCCCGCACCCCGCCCTCCGGCGGCTCGCTGATGCGGGGGTGCTCGCCGAGCACCTGCCGGGCGTGGGCGACCAGCCGCTGCCGCCAGGCCGGGTAGGCGGGATCCTCGCGCAGGGCCGGCAACGCGGCGCGGACCTGCGCGCGCAGGTCGTCGTAGGCCTGCTGGCGGGCGGCGAGCACCACCTCGCGGGCCTCGCGCCGGGCGCGGGAGCGGGCCGTGGCCTGCAGTGCCGCCGCCTCGGCCTCGCCCTCGCGGCGGGCGGCGGCCACCACCGCCTCGGCGTCGCGGCGGGCCTGGGCGTCCACCTGCGCGGCGTGCTCGCGGGCTGCGGCCAGCTGCGACTCGGCCTCGGCACGGGCGTGGTCGAGCACCGCGCGGCGCACCGGCTCCAGCGGGTCGCGCACCGGGGTGCTCATCCGGGCAGCACCGCCGTCAGCGGTGCCCGGCCCACCGGCCGGAGCTCGGCCAGGGCGGCCGCGGCGGCCGCGGTGAGCAGCACCAGCTCCACGTCGGCGGGCAGCTGCCGCCAGGCGTGCCGCACGGCCGCGTCGTTCTCGGCGGCCAGCACGGTGGCGCCGGCCAGCGCGTAGCCCACGCACGCCGTGCGCTGGCCGATCACGGCGACGCGGCCCACCGCTCACGCCTGCCCGATGAGGATGATGGCGATGATCAGCCCGTAGATGGCGATGCCCTCGGCCAGCCCGACGATCACCATGGAGCGGCCGAACAGCTCAGGACGCTCGCTCATCGCGGCCAGCGCGGCCGCTCCGGTGTAGGCCACCGCCACCGCGGCGCCCAGCGACGACCCGGCCACCGCGATGGCGGCACCCAGCAGGGCCGCCCAGGTGTCGCCGTCGGCGGCGGCCTGGGCGGTGACGGTGGAGGCCTCGGCGGCGCCGGGTCCGATCGCGGCCAGCACGGTCAGCGCCACCAGCCCCAGCACGAACAGCGCCGCGTTGGCCGCCACCAGCACCCGCACCGCCGCTCGTCCGCGCCGGCGCAGCAGCAGCCGGGTGGCGGCGAACCCGCCGAGCAGGACGGGCAGGGCCAGCAGCCAGGCGATCATGCGCGAGGGTCTGGTGGTCGCAGCACGGCGTCCTCCGATCAGACGCTCGCGGGCGGGGCGGCGTCCCTGTCGATGGTAGGTCGGGCCATACCGTCGGAGCCCGGCTCCGGGCACCAGGGACGAAACGGTCGCCCCTCGGTGGTGAACACCCGGGAGAACAGCTCGTAGTACTCCAGCCGCAGCGCCTGCACCCCGGCCACCAGCGCCTCCAGGGCGAAGGCCACCGCATTGCCCAGCGCGAAGACGACCACGGCGGCGAGCACCGCCACCCCACCCAGGTCCCACAGGCTGGTGGTGCCGTCCCACACCACCTCGCCCAGCGCGGCGTGGGTGAGCCCGAACGCGGCCAGCCGGGCGAACGAGATGAGGTTGGTGCCCACTCGCATCACCGCGTCGAACACCTCCACCGCGGCCTGGGTGAGGCCCGCGGCGCCGCCGCCCGCGGTGGCCACGAAGCCCAGGAACGCCAGCGCCACCCCGGCCACGATCACCCCCGCGCCCACCACCACCAACCAGGTCAGGCCCGCCCACAGCGCCAGCACGACCAGCCCGAGCCCGGCCAGCAGGGCGGCTCCGGCGATGCCGGTGGCCGAGGACAGCGCCAGCGGCCAGCCGCCCTCCCGCCAGCGGTTGACGATGCCCAGCACCTGGGCGCCAGCCAGCAGCACCGCGCCGATGCCCAGGGCAACCACCAGCAGGGTGATCGGCTCCTCCAGCGGCTGCAGCCACAGCGTGGGCACCACGCCGGTGGGGCCGAAGCACTCCCCGTAGAGCAGCCCGAACACCGCCGCCGCGAGGCCGCAGCCCACCACCAGCGGCCACACCACCCGGAAGCGGGCGAGCTGACGGGGCTTGCCGGCGGCCATCAGCAAGCCGAGGAGCACCAGCAGCGCGCCGTGGCCGACGTCGCCGAACATCATCCCGAACATGAAGACGTAGGCACCGCCGGCGAGCAGGCTGGGGTCGAGGTCGGCGTAGGGCACCGTGCCGTACACCTGCACCAGCGGGCTCATCGACTGTCGCACCGTGCTGCCGGGCTGCAGCATGGTGGGCGGGTCCACGCCGCGGGGCCGGCGCAGCGGCACCACGGCGCCGCCGAGGTCGGCGAGGTCGTCGGCCAGGGCGGGCACCGCGGCCGCCGGCATCCAGCCCAGCAACCCGTCCACCTCCCCGCGCCGCACCGCGCCGGCGGCCACGGTGTCCAGGTGGGGCTGGGCCTGCGCGCCCGCGTCTCGCCCCTCCCCGGGCAGCTCCAGCTCCACCGTGCCTGCGGCCCGCACGTGTAGCAGCACCTCCGGCAGCTGCTCGTGCGGAGCGAGCAGGGCCACCCGCTCCATCCGCACCGGCATCTGCCCGCTCGCCCGCTGGGGCCGGGCCCGCTCACGCGACGGCATCGAAGGCCTCCAGCACTGTGCCGCTGCCCCCTCGGGCGGCGCACTCCAGGGCCGCGCGCACCCGCCAGGCGTCCACGGCCAGCACCCCGATCACCCCCACCACCGGCCGGCGGCCGTAGCCGGAGCCGCGCAGCAGCGCGAAAGCCTCGTCCTCCACCCGCAGCCACCAGCGCGCCTCGGCCCGCCACAGCTCAGCCGGCTCCGCCACCCCCTCGAGCACCCAGGCGATAGCACTGGGCAGGCTCGCCCGCACGGCGTCCAGGTCTTCCGGCGCCGTGGTGACGGTCGCGGCGAACGCGGGGCTCACCACCGCGGACGCCTGCGTCAGCACGCTGGGCGGCACCGGCTCGCCCGCGACGGCCACGCGGCGCAGCACCTGCAGCACCGCCGCCGCCCGCGCCCAGGTGGCCGCCTCGGGCACCCGCGCGGCCACCGCATCGGCCCAGGCCAGGCGCAGCGCCAGCTGCAGCTCGTCCACCGCGGCGCCGGCCCGCACCCGCCACGGTGACGCCTCCAGCACTGCCTGCGCGGCGGGCACGCTGGTGGTGGCGGCCAGCCGCTGCCCGGCGACGTCCAGGGTGCCCAGCGCGAAGGGCTCCGCTGTCGTCGCCGAGCCCTGCAGCCGGGCCAGGTGTACCTCGACGTTGGCCACCTCGAAGCCACCGGCGAGGGCGCGCACCACCTCAGCGCCGTCGCGGGGCAGCCAGCCGGCGAGCACCCGCAGGTTCCACAGCACCGCGGCAGCCACCCCGCGCTGGGCGGTGCGCAGGTCCTGGCCCACCGACACGTCGTGGCCGTAGGAGGCCTCGTGCAGCACCCCCAGCGCGGCGTCCAGGCTGGGCTGCTCGGCCAGGTGCCGCGCCCCGCCGGCGCCGAGCCGTCGCTGGGCCAGCGCCCGGCCCCGCACCACCCCGGCCACCCAGGCGGTGCTCATCCGGTGGTCTGCTCCCGCAGCGCGGCGCGGGTGCCCGCCAGCACCCGGTGCACGTGCTCGGGCATGCGCTGCGCGGCGGTGGCGCGGATCTGGGCGGCCTGCTGCTGCGCGGCGGCCAGCTCGGTGGCGGCCTCCTGCTCAGCCTGACGGGTGCCCTGCTGCACGGCCGCGGCCCGGGCGGCAGCGGCGTCGCGCTGGGCGGCGGCCGCGGTGGCCCGGGCGCGCTCGGCGGACTCGGTGCGCAGCTGCTCGGCCTGCTCGTGAGCCTGGCGGCGCAGCGCCTCGGCCTGCTCCTGCTCCGGCTGCAGGCGGGCCAGCACCGGCGCCAGCTCGGCGGCGATCTCGGCGGCCCGGTCGGCGGGGACTCCGCTGGCGGTGGCGGCACCGGGGGCGGCGGCCGCCTGGAAGCGCCGCAGGATGTCTCGTGGTCGCGGCACGGCGTCCTCCGATCCGGGGCACCCCGTCAGCGGCGGGGCACCCTCTCGATCGTAGGTCGCACCAGTGGCGCGAGGGTGGGCTCAGCCCGCCTGGGCGGAGCGCTCCTCGGTGATGGTGATGCCCTGCTCGGCGGCCCAGGCGCGGGCGTCCAGCACGTCCAGGCGCAGCTGCTCGATGAGCTCGGTGGAGCCGACGAAGCGCACCTGCGGCCGCAGGTGGGCGTGCAGGCGCACCAGCACGGTGGCCCCGTACAGGTCGCCGGTGAAGTCCAGCAGGAAGGCCTCCAGCAGGCGCTCGCCGTCCTTGCCGTAGTACGTCGGGCGGTGGCCCACCGACACCGCGGCCACGTGCACCGGGCCGTCGTTGGCCGGGTCGATCTGCACGGTGCCGGCCCACACGCCGTCGCTCAGCGCGTGGTCGGGCACGGCGACGTTGGCGGTGGGAAAGCCCAGCAGCCGGCCACGCTTGTCCCCGTGCTCAACCACCCCCTCCACGTCGAGCACCACAGCGTTGTCCTTGCCCGGCCTGATGGCCATGCGCTCCTCCAGCGGTCCGCGGGGGCGCTCCCCGTCACCCGCGGAAAGTACACGCCGCCAGCGCCCGCACCCCGGCGCGCGTGGCGCGGCCACCGGGCCGGGACCACCGCTCGGTGCGCTGACCTGCGCCGATGCCACGTGCGGCGTCTTCTTCCACTGAGCGGACCTTGCGCTCACGCTGCGCCGAAGGCAGGTTCACCAGGGTTGCCCCGCCCGCGCCAGGAGGACGCCGATGAGCACCGACCACGCACAGCTGCTCGCCGGGAAGGTCGCCGTCGTCACCGGCTCCAGCCGTGGCATCGGGTTGGCGGTGGCGCACGCCCTGAGGGCCGAGGGGGCGCGAGTGGTGCTGAACGGCCGCGACGCGGCGACCGCCGAGCGAGCTGCCGCCCAGGTGGGTGGCGGTGCCGTGGCGGTGCCCGGGTCGGCTGCCGACCACGCCGTGGCCGCCCAGCTGGTGGACACCGCAGTGGCGGTGCACGGCGGGCTGGACGTGCTGGTCAACTGTGCCGGAGCTGCGGAGCCGGCGGGCTCGTCCATCCTGGACATCTCCCCCGCCGACTGGCAGGAGCTGCTGGACAGCCACCTCACCTCCACCTTCGCCACCTGTCGCGCGGCGGCGCCGGTGCTGCGGGAGCGGGGCGGTGGCGTCATCGTGAACACCAGCTCGCACGCCTTCACCGGGATGTACGGCGGCACCGGCTACGCCGCGGGCAAGGGCGGGGTGAACAGCCTGACGCTGGCCCTGGCCCGGGAGCTGCGCGAGCACGGCATCCGGGTGAACGCCGTGTGCCCCGGCGCCCGCACCCGGTTGTCCACCGGCGACGACTACACCCAGCACGTGCAGCGGCTGCACCAGCGGGGGCTGCTGGACGAGGTGACCCTGGCGGCGTCGCTAGCCCCGGCGCCACCGGAGTACGTGGCGCCGCTGTACACCTACCTGGCCAGCGACCTCTCCGCCGGCGTGAGCGGCGAGGTGCTCTCCGCGGCTGGCTGCTACCTGGGCCGCTTCGCCCCGCCGGCGGAGACCCTGCTCGGCTGGCGCGACCACACCGACAGCCCGCCCTGGACCCCGGCCGAGGTGGCCACCCAGCTCGCCGCGGCGCACCTGGACGGCTAGCCCCGCCCCTGTGGCGTGAGTCACAGCAGCGGTCCTATGCTCGCGGGGCTGAACCCTCTGGGAGGTCCCCATGAGCACCGACAACGCAGTGAGCACCGACACCGCCCCGCTCGGCACCGCCACCACCGACCCGCAGCAGCGGGTGGACGCCTGGCTCGCCGACTTCGACCAGGCCCTGCACGACCGGGACGTGAACCGGGCGGCCGGGATGTTCGCCGCCACCAGCTTCTGGCGCGACCTCGTCGCCTTCTCCTGGAACCTCACCACGGTGGAGAACCCGGACGGGGTGGCCGACCTGCTGCGCGCCACGCTGGCGGGCACCGACCCGCACGGCTTCACCACCGAGGAGCCGCCCGAGGACGCCGACGGCGTCACCACCGCCTGGATCACCTTCGCCACCGCGGTGGGCCACGGCCGCGGGCTGCTGCGCCTGGTGGAGGAGGACGGGCCCAAGGCGTTCACCCTGCTCACCACCCTCTACGAGCTGACCGGCTTCGAGGAGCCGCGCGGCACCCAGCGGCCGATGGGCGCCGAGCACGGGGCCAACAAGGAGCGCCTGACCTGGCTGGAGCGGCGGCAGAAGGAGGACGCCGAGCTGGGCACCGTCACCCAGCCCTACGTGCTGGTGATCGGTGGTGGGCAGGGCGGCATCGCCCTGGGCGCGCGGCTGCGCCACCTGGACGTGCCCGCGCTGGTGATCGACAAGCATCCCCGGCCGGGCGACCAGTGGCGCGGGCGCTACAAGTCGCTGTGCCTGCACGACCCGGTCTGGTACGACCACCTGCCCTACCTGAAGTTCCCGGACAGCTGGCCGGTGTTCGCGCCCAAGGACAAGATCGGCGACTGGCTGGAGTCCTACACGCGGGTGATGGAAGTGCCCTACTGGACCAGCACCCGGGCGCTGAGCGCGTCCTACTCCCCCGAGGCCGGGGAGTGGACGGTGGAGGTGGAGCGCGACGGTGCCCCGCTCACCCTGCGCCCGAAGCACCTGGTGCTGGCCACCGGCATGTCCGGCAAGCCCAACGTCCCGACGCTGCCGGGCCAGGACGTCTTCCGGGGCGCCCAGCACCACTCCTCGGCGCACCCCGGACCGGACCCGTTCGTGGGCAAGCGGGTGGTGGTGGTCGGCAGCAACAACTCCGCCTTCGACATCTGCGGGGCGCTGTGGGAGAACGGCGTCGACGTCACCATGGTGCAGCGCTCGTCCACCCACATCGTCAAGAGCGCCAGCCTGATGGAGATCGGGCTGGGCGCGCTGTACTCCGAGCAGGCGCTGGCCAACGGGATCACCACGGAGAAGGCCGACCTGATCTTCGCCTCGCTGCCCTACCGGATCATGCACCAGTTCCAGATCCCGCTGTACCAGCAGATGGCCGAGCGCGACCAGGACTTCTACGCCCGCCTGGAGGCCGCCGGCTTCGACCACGACTGGGGCGAGGACGGCTCGGGGCTGTTCATGAAGTACCTGCGCCGCGGCTCGGGCTACTACATCGACGTGGGCGCGGCCGACCTGGTGGCCAACGGTGACGTGCGGCTGGCCAAGGGACAGGTGGACCACCTCACCACCGACGCCGTGGTGCTGGCCGACGGCGCCGAGCTGCCCGCCGACGTGGTCGTCTACGCCACCGGCTACGGCTCGATGAACGGCTGGGCGGCCGACCTGATCAGCCAGGAGGTGGCCGACCGGGTGGGCAAGGTGTGGGGGCTGGGCTCGGACACCACCAAGGACCCCGGGCCGTGGGAGGGCGAGCAGCGCAACATGTGGAAGCCCACCCAGCAGGAGGCGCTGTGGTTCCACGGCGGCAACCTGCACCAGTCGCGGCACTACTCGCTCTACCTCGCGCTGCAGCTCAAGGCCCGGCTGGAGGGAATCCCCACCCCGGTGTTCGGCCTGCAGCCGGTGCACCACCTCAGCTGAGGCTCGGCCCCAGCGCTTGTGGCGCAAGGCGATCGGGCATCATGGCCCGCCATGGGCGCATGGGGAACGGAAATCTTCTCGGACGACACCGCAGCGGACGTGCGCGGTGACTACCGCGAGCTCCTGGAGGACGAGGTTCCCGACGAGGAGGCCACCCGCCGGGTCGTCGCCGAGTACCAGTACCTCGACCAGGACCAGGCGCACGTGCTGTGGCTGGCACTGGCGGCCGCGCAGCACCAGGTCGGGCGCCTGGACGAGGAGGTGCAGCGCCGCGCCCTCGACGTCATCGACTCGGGCGAGGGGCTCCAGCTGTGGGAGGAGGCGGGCTCGACGGAGCTGGCAGGGCGCAAGGCCGCACTGGCGGCGCTGCGGGAGCAGCTGACCGGCCCCCAGCCAGCCCGCAAGACCCTGCGGCGCCCGTAGCGCGGTCGCCTCAGCTGGTGCGGGTGGACATGGCGGTGAGCAGCTGGTCGTAGCGGCCGTCCCGGGTGGCGAAGCGCAGCGGCTTCACCCGGTCCACCAGGATCTCCTTGGCGTCGGGCTGCTCCTGCAGCAGCCGCATGGTCTCGCTGAGGAACTCTTCCAGCGGCATCGCCCGCTCGCTGTCCTGCTGGCCGTTCAGGGTGGTGCGCACCGCCGGGGGCACCGGCTCGATCACCTGGATCGAGGTGTCGGCCAGCTGCACGCGCAGGCTCTCGGTGTAGGAGTGCATCGCGGCCTTGGTCGCGTCGTAGGTGGGCGTGGCCGGCAGCGGGACGAAGGCGAGACCGGAGGAGACCGTGATGATCGCGGCCTGCTCCTGACGCGCCAGGAACGGGATCAGCGGGGTGAGGGTGCGGATGGGTCCCAGCAGGTTGGTGGCGACGGTGGCCTCGGCGATGGCCAGGTGACCGGGGTCCAGCAGGTTCTCCGGCTGCATGATGCCGGCCATGGTGATCACCACGTTGAGGTCCGGGTGCTCCCTGGTCACCGAGTCGACGACGCTGCGGATGGACTCCGGGTCCTGCACGTCCAGCACAACGGTCTCGATGCCGTCGTGCCGCGCAGCAAGCTGGTCCAGCAGGTGCTGGCGGCGGCCACTGATGATCACCCGGTTGCCACGGTCGCGCAGCAGCAGGGCAAGCCCCAGGCCGATCCCCGAGGTGCCGCCGGTCATGAAGATGGTGTTGCCGTGCAGGTTCACGATTCAGCCCTCCCTGGCCGTGGGCGGGCGCGGCACCCGCCGGTCCCAGTCTGAACCGCAGCCCCCTGACCTGCTGAGAGAGCGCGTCTACTCTGGAGAACCACCGTCGTGAGGAGCTGCGCCATGAAGCTGCGGAACCTGCCCACCCGACTCGCCACCGGCGGTTTCATCCTCCACTCGGGCCTGGAGAAGTGGAACCTCCCGCCCGAGGGGGCCGCGGGCTACCACGGGATGGCCGTGGGGGCGTTTCCCTTCCTCTCCAAGGTGGAGGCACCGGCGTTCGTCCGCGCGCTGGCCTGCACCGAGGTGGCGGTGGGTGGGCTGCTGCTCGCCCCGTTCGTGCCCGCCGCGGTGGCCGGCGCGGCGCTCACCGGGTTCTCCGCCGGGCTGGTGACGATGTACCTGCGCACCCCCGCGCTGCGCCAGGAGGACAGCATCTGGCCCAGCCAGGACGGGATCGCGGTGGCCAAGGACGTCTGGATGCTGGGCATCGGGCTGGGCCTGCTGCTCGACGCCGCACCGGGCACGCACCACGGGCACGCGCACGCGCACCGGGCGCTCGCTGCGCACCCGCACGAGCACCACGGGAGCTGCCACCGCCCGCACACCGGGCTGGCCCACGCCCGGTAGCCCGACCACTCCCACCCCCGTGGCCAGTGCGTTCCCTGGCGGCTGCGCGCTGTCATAATTCGCGCACAGCAGAGCGCTGCACCCGTGCAGCGTCGCCACCAGAGAAGGAGCCGTGCGTGGCCCAGCCCTCTCGCGTCGACGGACCTGAGCTGGAGCGGATCACCATCGGCCTGGTGAACGCGGTCGCCTACTCCTCCAGCAGCCGCTTCCACGCCCGGCTCTTCAGCAGCGCCACCAACCTGGTGCTGCCCAGCGCCGACATCCGCTTCCTGGAGCACCTGCGCGGCCGCGGACAGGTGGCCACCAGCAGCATCGCCACCGCGATCGGCATCGACATCTCCCAGGCCAGCCGGCAGGCCAGCCGGCTGGAGGCCCTCGGCCACGTGGTGCGCACCGCCGACCCGGCCGACCGCCGACGCACGCTGGTGGCGCTGTCCGCGGAGACCTCCGCCGTCCTCGACCGCTGGCTGCTGACCTGGGCGGCCGACTACGCCCGCCCGGTGGCGGACTGGCCCGAGGCGGACCGCACCGACCTGGCGGCGTGGTTCAGCCTGGTGCACCACTGCCTGGCCCGGTCGCTGCCCCAGGTCGCCAGCTCCAACGCCGCTGAGCACTGGCGCTCGCTCATCTCCGCCGATGCCTACCCACCGGCCACTCGGGAGCTGCTCGCCGCCACCGTCGGCCTGGTCTCCTGGGTGGCGCAGTCCGGCGGCTACAGCGACCTGCTCGCCACCCTGGACGCCCCGATCACCCAGCACGACTACCTGACCATGCGGCTGATCTCCCGGTTCGGGCCGCTCTCCCTCATCGACGTGGCCGAGCGCATGGCCATCGACCCCTCGCAGGCCAGCCGCCGCGCGCGTCGGCTCACCGAGCTGGGCCTGGTCACCCGCGCGGTGAACGCCCGCGACCGGCGCAGCAACCTGGTGCAGGTCTCCGCCGCCGGCGCTGACCTGGAGCGGCGGGTGCGCAGCCGCCAGCTCAGCCTGTTCCGGTGGGTGCTGGAGCCGGTGTCGGACACCCAGCGCACCCGCCTCACCCCGCTCACCAGCCGGTACGTGACGCGCCTGCTCACCGAGACGCCCGCCCTGCCCGAGGCTGCCCTGGACGGCGCCGCGGTCTGAGCGCCGCTACCAGGAGACGGGCAGCACCGAGATCGGCTGGCTCAGGTGGTCGTAGTTGATCGTCGGGGTGCCCGCCAGCCGCAGCTGCGGCAGCCGCTTGAACAGCTCGGCGATGGCCACCTGCATCTCCATCCGGGCCAGCGGGGCGCCCAGGCAGTGGTGCAGCCCGTAGCTGAGCGTCAGGTGCGGGTTGTGCTCCCGGGTGATGTCGAAGGTGCTCGGGTCGGGCAGCGCGATGCCGTCGTGGGCGGTGGCCGCGGGGTCCACCAGCACGGCCTCGCCCTGGGCCACCAGCTGGCCGTCGATCTCCACGTCCTCGGTGGCCACCAGCGGCACCAGCCCACCCCCGCCAGGCACGTCCAGGCCCATCTCGAAGCGGCCGCGGCGCAGGATCTCCTCCACCGCGGTGGGCGCCAGCCCGTCCACGTCGGTCATCAGCAGCTCGCGGGCACCGGCGTGGTTGAGCAGGGACAGCACACCCAGGCAGATGAAGTTGGCGGTGTTGTCGAAGCCGGCGATGATCAGCAGCAGCGCGATGGAGAGGATCTCCTGGTCGGACAGGGAGTCGTCGGTGTCGGTGGCGTGCGCCAGCACGCTGAGCAGGTCCTCCGCCGGGTCGCTGCGGCGGGTCTCGATGAGCGCCGCCATGTACCCGCCGAGCTCGATCATGTTGGTCATCACCTCCTCCTCGGTCATGCCGGCCACCGCGAGCATCGACGAGCTCCACCGCTCGAACTTCACCCGGTCGGCCATCGGCACGCCGAGCAGGTTGCTCAGCATCTGCATGGGCAGCGGCACCGCGTAGTCGTGCACCAGGTTGGCGCTGGTTCCCGCAGCCACCATCGTGTCGATCAGCTCGTTGGCGTAGACCACGGCCGCGTCGCGCATGGCCTGCACGGCGCGCGGCGAGGTGGCCTGCTGCACCAGGCGGCGCAGCTTGGTGTGCTCCGGCGGGTCCTCGAACTGCAGGGTCGCCTTGAGGAAGTCGGGGAACTCCACGAAGTAGGGCACCACCCGCTCGCCGGTGCGGAACGGCTCCCGGACGAAGCGCCGGTCGCGCAGCATGCTCCGCGCGGCCGCGGTGCGGTGGATGACCCAGGCCTCGCCGCCGAAGGGCATGGTCACCTTGGTCATCGGCCGGTCGGCGGCGATCTGGCGGTAGCGCTCGGCGGCCTCGCTGGCCGCGACCGGCGCGAACGGGTAGTCGAGGGGCACGCTGGGTGCAGCTGAGGTGCTCACGGGAGTCTCCTGGTTGCTCATGCGGCCGGCTCCGGCACCGGCACGGTCTGCACGAGGGAGCCCTCGGGCAGGGTCATCACCTGGTCGACGTTGGCGGCGACGCTCTCGATCGACAGCTCGGGGTCGTGGAAGCCCGCGGAGTTCACGATCGCCATCCGGTTGACGAACCCGCCCGCGACGTTGAACACCTCGCCGGTGACCGCGCAGCTGGGGTGCACCAGGTAGGCCCCCACCGGGGCGACCAGGCGGGGCAGCAGGGCGGTGCGCATGTACTCCACCACCTCCGGTGCCAGCGAGTCGTTGGACGCCTCGGACAGCCGCGTGCCGCCGGCGCCGGGGGCCACCGCGTTGACCTTGATGCCGGCGGCGGCGCCCTCCAGGGCCAGGTTGCGGGTGAGCCCGAGCACCGCGCCCTTGGAGCTGCCGTAGTGCACCATCTGCGGGTTGCCCAGCATGGCTGCGGAGATGGAGTTCACGACGCGTCCGGTGCCGCTGGCGCGCAGGTGCGGCCAGGCGTGCCTGGCCAGCCACACCGAGCCGTAGAAGTGCACGTCCAGGTGGCGCTGGTACTCCTCGCGGGTGAGCGCCTCGAAGGACGCCAGGTGCAGCACGCCCGCGTTGTTGATCACGCTGTCCACCCCACCGAAGGCGTCGGCGACGGCGTCCACGATGCGGGCGGCGCCCCGCTCGTCGGCGACGTCCTCGCGCAGGGCCAGGGCAGTGCCGCCGGCGCGGATGATCTCCTCGACCACCGCAGCGGCTGGGTCGTCACCGTCCACTCCGGACCCGTCCACGGTGGCACCCAGGTCGACCACGGCCACCTGGGCACCGCGGGAGGCGAGCAGCAGGGCGTACTCCCGGCCGATGCCGCGTCCTGCCCCGGTGACGATGACGCTGCGTCCGGTGAAAGTCAGGGTGTCCACGACTAGCTCCTCTCGGGTCACGGACGGCTGGTGCCGGCGCGGTAGGCGGTCTCGGCGGTCCAGATCGAGCCCTGGCCCTCGGCGCGGGACTTGTCCCGGTCGAAGACCTCCATGCCGGCGCAGACGTAGAGGGTGCTGCGGTCGGCGCCGCCGAGGACGCAGGCCACTCCCATGGCCTCCTCCATCGGCAGCGCGACGACGTCGGTCATCTCCCCGCCCTCCACGAACCGGGCGACCACCCCGGATCCGGGCATGCCGGTCCAGACCCCGCCCTGGGCGTCCAGGCAGATGCCGTCGGGCAGCCACGGGGTGGGGGCGAACACGCGTCGGTTGCTCAGCGCGCCGTCGGGGGCGCGGTCCAGCACGGTGAGGCAGTTGGCCAACACCTCGGCCACGACCACCCGGGTGCCGTCGGCGGTGATGGTGATGCCGTTGCCGGAGGCCAGCTCGCCGAGCTCGGACAGCGCCCGCACCGACCCGTCCGGCTCGACGACCAGCAGGGCGCTGTTGCGGGCGTCCTCGCCGTGCAGCATGTCGAAGCCCAGCTGGGTGACGTAGGCGCGCCCGTCGGCGTCGACGACCATGTCGTTGACCGGGCCGACCGCGACCTCGCGGAGGTCGGCGTAGAGGTCCACCGACTGGCCGTCCCAGACCAGCACCACCCGCTCGTACATCGAGGTGACGACCAGGCGCCCGTCGGGCAGCCACCCCATCCCACCGAGGACGACTTCCTCGTCCACGGGTCCGGCGCCGGGCTGGGCACCGAGCGCCTTGCGGTCGCTGACGTCGAGGACCACCTCGAAGCCGCCGTCGCCGCCCTGCCGGAGCACCTGGTGGTTGTACATGTCGCCGAACCAGAAGGTGTCGTCGTACCACCGCGGGATCTCCGTCCAGGAGTAGCCGGAGGCCACCTTCTGCGCCGGCACCTCCCGTGCCTGCGCGACTGCGTCAGCGAGCTCCATGGTTCTCCTTCGTGGGGTCAGGTCGGGTTGTGACGGACGTTACATCTTGCGTGCGTTTGGTCAAGTAATTGCGGCGGAAGTGGGAGCAGCCGACTCCGCCTTCAGCACCCGGCGCAGCAGCTTGCCCATGTCGTTGCGGGGCAGGCCGGCCAGGAAGTGGATGCGGGCGGGCACGCGGCTGGAGCGCAGGTGCTCGGCCACCCAGCGCTGCGCCTGCTCGGCGTCGAGGGCCGCGCCCGCCCGCAGCACCACCGCTGCCACCGGGACCTCGCCCCACTGCTCGTCCGGGACGCCGTAGACGGCGACCTCACCGACCGCGGGGTGGCGAGCCAGCACGTCCTCGATCTCCCCGGGTGAGAGGTTCTCCCCACCACGGACGATCACGTCGTCCAGGCGGCCCGCCACGAAGACGTAGCCCTGGTCGTCGATCCAGCCGCCGTCGCGGGTGGGGAACCAGCCCGCGTCGTCGGTGACCGAGGCAGCGGAGTACTCGCCGGAGACCTGCTCGCCCCGCACCCACAGCTCCCCCGCGGCGGTGGCGGCCACGGGGGCCCCGTGCGGGTCGCGCACCACGATCTCCACGCCGGGCAGCGGACGCCCCACCGACTCCAGCCGCCGCCGCACCCCGGGGTCCGCCGAGGCCAGCGCGGCTCGGTGGTCGTCCGGTCCCAGCACCGCCACCGAGGAAGTGGTCTCGGTGAGCCCGTAGGCGTTGACGAAGCTGACGTCGGGCAGCAGGCGCAGCGCCCGCTCGATCACCGGGCGCGGCATCCGGCCACCGCCGTAGGAGAGGTGCCGCAGCGCGGGCAGGCCGGAGCCGCGCGCCTCGAGCACCTCGACGATTCGGGCGAGCATGGTGGGCACGACCATGGCGTGCGTGACGTCCTGGGCCAGGGCCAGGTCCACCCAGGCGGCAGCCTCGAAGTTGGGCAGCTGGACGATGCGGCGTCCACAGTAGACACCGGTGAGCAGCCCGGCCACGCCCGCCACGTGGTACGGCGGCACGCTGACCAGCGCGGCCTCCTCGGGCCCGGCGGAGAGCAGCTCGGTGGTGTTGAGCACGTAGGAGACCAGGTGGCGATGGCGCAGCACAGCCACCTTGGGCTTGCCGGTGGTGCCGCTGGTGTGCAGCAGCACCGCTGCCCGCTCCGGGTCCTGGTCGGCCTCGCCGGCCCACTCCGCGGCTCCGCCGGCACCTTGCAGGAAGGCCGCGGCACCGACGACGGCCACGTCGTCCGGCAGCGCGGGGTGTGCACCGGGCTCGTCGTGCAGCAGCGTGCTCGGCGCCTGGTCGGCCACCAGCGCGGCGAAGGGGTCCGCGGCGAGCCGGTAGCTGACCGGGGCGAAGCTGCGCCCGGCCAGCGCAGCGCCGAACAGCGCCACCGGGAAGGCCGGGGTGGCGGTGCCGGCGAACAGCAGCGGGCGGTGGGGCTGGTCGGCGAGCAGGGTGGCCGCTCCCCCGGCCAGCGTCCGCAGCTGGTGCAGGCTCAGGCCGGTCTCGCGGTCCCCGATGGCCACGCGGTCAGGGTCCACCCCAGCCACCATGTCCAGCAGCGTCACCAGGTTCACGGTGTCCTGCCCGTCAGTCCGAGGAGGGCAGCGGCTTGGCCGCCTGCTCCGACAGCGGTTCCCCGTCCACCGACAGCGGGCCCGCGCCGGCCACCGTGCACAGCAGCTCCACCGAGCCTGCCTCGTCGCGGTAGCGCTTGCCCACCACCAGCGCCTCGCCGCCCTCGGTGGCGCTGGTGCCGCTGGCACCGTCGGTGGTCATCGGGGCGCCGGCGCAGGCGAGCTCGACGTCACCGCCGGGTGCCCTGATCACGATCAGCTGGGCGGGCGACACCGCCGACACCAGCTTCAGTCCGGGCTTGAGCTGCATGGGAGTTCCTCCAGAGGTGAGCGGGACAGTGGGTGGGGGCGCAAGTCGGTGCTGGTCGCGGGCTCAGCCGTAGGGGGACGCGCCGAGGTCCGGCACGGTGGGGCTGAAGAGCACCGCGTGCGGGTCGGTCGCGCCGGCACGGGGCAGGCGCACCGTGGCCCTGGCGGTCGCGGTCTCCTGCTCGTCCTGGTTGACCACCGCGACGCGGACGTCCACGCGTCCCTCGCCCTCGCCCTCGTGGTCGTAGGTGCGCAGCACCCGGCCCACCACGGTGTTGGTGTCGCCGATGAGGTTGGGGCGGCGCAGCTGCGCGCTCATGCTCAGCAGGTCGCCGGCGTCGCCCATCCAGTCCGCCACGACCTGGGCCAGCCAGGTGATCCGCTGCGGGCCGTAGTCGAAGGACGTGGACTGGGCGCGGCTGCGGCGGGCGTACTCCGGGTCGGCGCGACCGCCGGCGCCCATGTCGATGGTGCCCTCGTCCACCGCCCGGGAGCGGCTCATCGTCAGCGTGCCCAGGCTGAACAGGTACAGCTCGGTGGTGGTGTAGGTGCCCTTGGGCAGTGCGGGCAGCTCGTCGCCGACAGCGACGTCCTCCCAGCACAGCGGCTGCGCGCCGCGACGGGTGCGCTGCCACACCAGCGGGTCCGGGGCCACCTGGGGTGCATCGGTGGTGCGGGCGGACTCCACGCCCTGTCCGGGGTTGGCGAAGCGGAGCATGTGGTTGGTCATGGACGCGACCAGCTCGGCGCGGTGGTTGTAGTAGTCGGTGCGGCCGGTGCACACCAGCGCCTCGCCCAGCTGGCGGCTGGCGATGCGGCGCACGCCCACCGGGGTCTGGATGCTGCGCACCCGGTCGCCCAGCCACACCGGCCGGTGCCAGGTGACGTCCGCACCGAGGTAGAGGATGCTCAGGTCGTTCATGGACACCTCCTCCTGCGGGAGGTGGCCCCAGATGGAGGCGTTGGCGCCGAAGTCGATGGAGAACAGGAACGACGGCGACGCCACCAGGCTGTGGTGGCGGGCGTCGCGGGCGTACTCGGCGTCGCGGTGCAGCGGGTTGTAGTCGCCGGACCCCTCGCTGTGGCGGGCCAGCCACTCGGTGGTCACCTCCCGCCAGGCCTTCAGCGGCAGCGGCTGGTGCAGCCCCTCGGTGTAGCGCTGCTCGAACTCCTCGAGCGTGGTGATGCGGGTCATCGTGCGGCGCTCCTCTCCTCTGGTGGTCAGGATCCGTGCGGGGCGGTGCCGATGACGCCGAGCTCGGCCAGCCGGGCCAGCTCGGTCGGCCCGAGTCCCAGCTCGCCCGTGAGGATCTCCTCGTTGTGCTCACCCAGCAGCGGGGGCCGCCGGGTGAGCCAGCTGGGCTGGTCGGCGCGTCGGAAGGGCAGCGTGGGCAGCGGGACCACGCCGGCGTGCGGCACCTCGGTCAGCTCGAAGGAGCCGCGGGCGGCCAGGTGTGGGTGCGTGTGCACGAACCGCAGGTCGCGCAGCAGGGCCGCCGGCACCCCCCGGGTCAGCAGCCGCTCCACCGCCTCGGCGGCGTCGCGGTCGGCGACCCAGCCGGCCACCAGCTTCTCCAGCTCCTCGGCGCGTGCCTGGCGCCCGGCCCGGGTGCCCAGCTGTGGGTCCTCGGCCAGCGCGGTCAGCCCGGTGACCTCCAGCAGGGCGAGCCACTGGACGTCGGAGCTCACCGTCACGCCTACCCACCGCTGCTCGCCACGGGCGGCGAAGATGCCCTGCAGGTCGACGTCGTCGGCGCGGTTGCCCCGGCGCTCGAGCAGCTCCTGGTGCGCCGACCAGCGGATCACCTGCTCGGCGCTCATGGTCAGCGCCCCCTCGGCGAGCGCGGACTCCACCAGCACGCCCTCCCCCGTGGCGCGGGAGCGGCGCAGCGCCGCGGCCAGGGCGAAGAAGCAGCTGGCCCCGCCCATCGGATCTGCCGGACCCTGCGGGTTGGTGGGATCGCCGCCGGGGTAGCCGGTGCGCCAGCACAACCCGGAGAACTGCTCCACCGTCTGGGCGTAGCCCACCATGTCGCGGCGCGGCCCGGAGAGGCCGAAGGCCGGCATCCGCAGCATCACCAGCCGGGGGTTCAGCGCGTGCACAGCCTCCCAGTCCAGGCCCACCGACTCCAGCACCCGCGGGGCGTAGTTCTCGATGAGCACGTCGGCCTCGCGGATCAGCCGCACCAGCAGCTCGCGACCCTCGGCGTGGGAGAAGTCGATGCTGACGTTGCGCTTGTCGAAGTTCACGCCGAGGTAGAAGTTGCCGCACTCCCACCAGTGGTCCTGGCTCTGCGGCACCCCGCCGAGGGTGCGGGAGCCGTCGATGCGGCGGGTGCTCTCCACCTTGACCACGTCGGCGCCGAACGCGCCCAGGGTGGACCCGACGTAGGCACCCACCCACCAGGTGCCCAGGTCGAGCACCCGCAGCCCGGCGAACGGCGCTCCGCTGCCCATGGCCACCGGGGCCGGCCCCGCCGCTGGAGCCGGGTCGGTGCTGCGGGCGGGACGCTGCCCGCCGAAGAGCATGGGCGGTTGCGGCACCAGGAACGTCTGCCCGGGCAGCGGCGCGTAGAAGCCGCGCTGCACCACCTGCTCGTCGGCCAGCACGGTCTGTCCGTTGTGGACGGGAGCGCAGGGGATGCGGAACTGCCCCGCCAGCGCCACGATCTCGGCCACCGTGTGCTGCACCGTCCACGCGCGCACCGCGGCGGTCCACTCGTCATGGCGCAGGTAGCGGCCGATGAAGGTGCTCATCTGCTCGTCGGCCAGCCACTCCGGCCGCTCGATGAGCACGAGGAAGTCCTGGTGGTTCTGCGTCGACGCCAGGTTGAAGCCCACCCAGCCGTCCGCGGCTGGCTCCACGCTGGGCGAGAGGCGGACGCGGTGGGTGAAGGGCTCCTGCGGCGTCTTCACCACGGCGGCGGCGATGTCCTGGAAGAGGTTCATCGCGTAGGAGGTGACCTCGAGCAGGCAGACGTCGATCAGCCGGCCCTGCGGCCCACCCTGCAGCGCTGCGGTGGCGGCTCCGGCGGCCATCGCCCCGGCCACCCACAGCGGCTCGGAGCTGCCGGTCATGATCGGGTGCGAGGCCATCGAGCCCCGCATGCTCATCGAGCCGGAGTCCACCTGCAGGGTGAACTCGCTCCACGGGCGCCCGGTGCCCGACCACGGGCCGTCCAGGCCCCACGGTGTGATGACCACGACCACCGCGTCACCGAACCGGGTGAGCAGGTCGTCGGCCGGGGCGTCGGGCAGCTCCAGCACGACGACGTCGACGCCGCGGGCAGCGGCGAGCGCGGGCAGCTCGGCGAGCTCGGCCATGGCCGTGTCCTTGCCGTGGTGCAGGAAGAGGTCCATCTCGGCGCCCTTGCCCAGCGACGCCGCACCGCCCACCCGGGTGACCGACGCGCCGACGTCACGCAGCAGCCGGCCGGCGTAGGCCCCAGCGATGGAGGCCGACCACTCCAGCACCCGGAGACCAGCCAGCGGCGCGACCAGCGGGGGCACGGCCGGCGCGCTCACTGCGCCACCGCCACGAGGTCGCCCAGCTCGGCCAGCCGCTGTGGACCGCCGCCGAGGGCGAGCGCGCCCTGCCGCAGCGCCAGGTAGTGCACGTGCAGCGGGTAGCCGAGGTCGACGCTGGTGCCGCCGTGCAGGTGCATGGTCGCCTCCCCCACCCGCGGCGGCGCCTCGGTGGCCCAGCACGCGGCGACGGCCAGCGCCTCGGTCACCTCCTGCTCGTCGGCGTGCTGCTGGTCCAGCAGCCACACCGCGCGCCAGGCGGTGAGCCGCACGGCGGTCACGTCCAGGTAGGCGTCGGCCACCCGGTGGGCCACCGCCTGGAAGCTGCCCAGCGCCCGCCCGAACTGGGTGCGCTCGGTGACGTGGCTGGCAGTGAGCGCCAGCGCGGCCTCGCAGCTGCCCAGCAGGCTGATGCAGGCGGCGGCCACGGCGCGCTCGCGCACCCAGCGCACCCCGGCCGCGTGGGCCCCCGGTGCCACCAGCACGTCGTCGGCGGGCACCCGCCAGCCCTCCACCTGCAGGTGCCAGCGCGGTCGTCGGTCGATGGAGGACTGGGGCTGCCGGCGCACCGCGGCAGCGGCGGGGTCGAGCAGGAACAGCCCCCGGTCCCCGTCGTCGTCCACCGCCTCCACCAGCACCCGCTCGGCGACGTCGGCCAGCGGCACGTGCCCCACCGCGCCGTCCAGCCGCCAGCCGTCGCCGTCGCGGTGGACCCGCAGGCTGGGCACGTGGCCGGGCTCGGTGCGCAGCGCCGAGGACAGCACCAGCGTGCCCGCGCAGAACGGGGCGAGCAGCCGCTGCTGGGCGGGAGTGCCCAGCCGGGCCAGCGCGCCCGCCGCGTGCACCACCGACTCCAGCAGGAACAGCCGGGCGCCGGCGCGAGCGGCCTGCTCCAACACCAGGCAGAGCTCCACGAAGCCGGCGCCGCTGCCGCCGTGCTCCTCGCCGACGGCGATGCCCAGCAGCCCGGCGTCAGCCAGGTCCTGCCAGAGTGCCTGGTCGAGCCAGTCCTCGGGGGCCACCAGCACGGTCGGCGGGGCTGAGCGACGCTTGCTGATGATCTGCTCGGCGAGGTCGCGCACGTCGCGCTCCTGCTCGTTGAGGACGTAGTCCACTCCGGTCTCCGGTCTCTGGTTCGGGTTTGGCTGCACAGCTCTCGGGGCTGGTCAGCGCTTGCTGCGGGGCAGGCCCAGGCCCATCTGGGCGACGATGTCGCGCTGGATCTCGTTGACCCCGCCGATGAAGGTCATGACGTTGGAGTGGCTGGCTGCCTTGGCCAGCACGCCACCGGCGACGTGTCCGGGCGAGTCGGCGTCCAGGCCCACGTCCAGCCCCACCACCTCGTTGAGCAGCAGGCGCGAGCGACCGAACAGCTCGGAGCCGAACACCTTGGCCGCCGAGGCGTCGGCCGCCTTCAGCTGGCCGGCGTCCACCTCGGTGGCCAGCTTGGCGTTGAGCAGCCGGAGGAACTCCACGTCGGCGCGCACGCGGGCCAGGTGCGTGCGCACCCAGGGCTGGTCGATGACGGCGGTGCCGTCGCTGCGGTGGGCGTGCTGGGCCCACGCGGTGACCTGGTCCAGCGCCCGCTCGACCGGCGCCGAGGAGACCAGCGCGACCCGCTCGGAGTTGAGCTGGCCGGTGATCACCCGCCAGCCGTTGTTCTCCCCGCCGATGCAGGCCTCCAGCGGCACCCGCACGTCGTCGAAGCCGACCGCGGCCACGGAGTGCCCACCGAGGGTGTCCAACCGGGTGGAGGAGATGCCCTGGGCGTGCCGCGGCACCAGCAGCACGGAGACGCCGGCATGCTTGGCGGCGCCGGTGTCGGTGCGCACGGCCAGCCAGATGTAGTCGGCGGCCTCCATCATCCCGGTCCACAGCTTCTGCCCGTTGATGACGTAGGAGTCGCCGTCGCGCACCGCCCGGGTCTGCAGGGCCGCGAGGTCGGTGCCGGCGCCGGGCTCGGAGTAGCCGATGGCGAAGTGCAGCTCGCCGCGGAGGATGGCCGGCAGCAGGGTCTCACGCTGCTCGGCGGTGCCGTAGGCGGCGATCGCGGGTCCCACGCTGTTGATGGTGAGCAGCGGGGTGGGCACGTCGGCCAGCGCCGCCTCGTCGCTGAAGATCGCCTGCTCCACCATGGACAGCCCCTGCCCGCCGATGTCGCGCGGCCACCCGATGCCCAGCCAGCCGTCCGCGCCGAGGCGACGGATGACGGCGCGGTAGGCCTCGGTGGTGCCGGGTGCGTAGTGGCTCTCCCGCAGGTCGTGCCGGATCTGCGGGGTCATCACCTCGGCGAAGTAGTCGCGCAGCTCGGCGCGCAGCTGCGCCTGCTCGGTCGTCTCCGCGAGGTGCATGGGTTTCCTCCTGAGCAGGAACTTCGTTGATGAGGTGGCACGTGACACCGGTCACCTGACGTGACTACAGTCACTCCAGCACTAATACGTGCGTTTGGTCAACTATCGCTTCCGCGACGTGGAGAGGACCGCCATGACCGTCACTGCCGACGCCCCTGCTGCGCTCACCGAGGACCCGGAACGGGGCTCGCGGGGCGGTGTGGTGGAACGCGTCATCCGCATCCTCGACGCGTTCACCGAAGCACCCGGCCGGCTGAAGCTGGAGCAGGTCGGGCAGATCACCGGGCTGCCCCGGTCCACGGCGTTCCGCCTGCTCGGCCAGCTGGTCGACCTGCAGTGGATCGAGCACGAGGGCGAGGGCTACTCGCTCGGTCCGCGCACCGCCCTGCTCAGCACGCAGCACTCCAGCTACGAGGAGATCCGGGCGGCCGGCAGCGCCGCGCTCACCGAGCTGCAGCTAGCCACCCGCACGGTGGTGCACCTGTCGGTGCTGGAGGGCGCGGTGGTGCGCTACCTGGACAAGATCGGTGGTGCGGCTGCAGCATCGGTGCCGTCCCGGGTGGGAGCGCGGATCCTCGCCCCCGACACCGTCAGCGGGCGGGCGATGCTGGCGTGCCTGACCCCGGAGCAGGTGGACCGTGCCCTGGCCGGCTCCTACCCGGCCGGGGCCAGCATGGACACGCTGCACCGGCAGCTCTCCGACATCCGGCGACGCCAGGGGGTGGCGGCCATGACCGCGGCGTCGAGCACCAGCGGCATCAGCTCGCTGGCCGTGCCCGTGCTGGGACCGCGGGGCCTGGTGGCCGCCGTGTCGGTCGCCGCCCGCGGGGAGCTGCCGGCCAGCCGGATCGCACCGCTGGTGCACCGGGTGGCCCGCTCCATCTCGCGCAACCTCTACCCCGACTGGGCCGGGGCCGCACCGCGATAGCGAGGGTCAGCGGGGCGGGGCGAACCCCGTCAGGCGGGTGAAGTTGCCCGACGCCAGGGCGAGGCGCTCGGTGTCGGAGAGCGGCAGCGTCTGGAGCACGTCGACCGACTTCCACACCTGGGTGAACCGGGGGTCGACGTGCTCGGGTGCCGGGCGGTGGCCCGGCCGCTCGGGCAGCAGGTCGGAGAAGACGTAGTTGGTCCCGAACATCACCCGCTCGGTGCCGATCTTGCGCAGGAAGGCGACCATCTCCTCCGGCGCCACGGTGCCGTCGGCCACCTCGTGCAGCCGCAGCGAGGTGTCGCCGTGCACCCCGTCGTAGCGCGCCGCCAGCTCCAGCACCTGCTCGTCCAGGCCGTGGCCCAGCTCCCGGTCGTGCCCGCAGTGGGCGAAGACCAGCTGCAGCTGGGGAAACGCGGCCAGCGCGCCGGCGAACCCCGCGGGTGCGCTGTGCGGGCTGTGCCCGCCCGTCTCGGTGAGCACCGGGATGCCCTGCTCCACGCAGTAGTCGTAGAGCGGGAACAGCACGGGGTCCTCCCCCGGCACGCCCATGTCCGAGGGCACCAGCTTCACCCCGAGGGCCCCGCGCTCGCGCTGGGCCACCACCTCCGGCACGGCCCCCTCGGCGCCCATCACCACCGGGTTCACCCCGGCGAAGTAGCCCACCCGGGGGTTCTCCGCCGCGATCGCCGACGCCCAGGTGTTGTTGTCGCTGACGCGGCGGGTCACCCGCGCGCGCAGCTCGGCGCTGGCGCGGTCGCGCTCGGCGGCGTCGTCGGGCAGCACGTAGGTGCCGTGCCGGAGGTAGCGCCCGCTCCAGGTGAACATCAGCATGTTCATCGCGCTGATGCCCACCTGGTCCATCATCTCCAGCAGCTCGGGGAGGGTGCCGAGGTTGGGCGCCCCGGGCTTCACCAGGTGCGGGGTGAGGAAGTAGTCGCGCATCTCGTGCCCGTGCGCGTCGTCGCGCTGCACGTGGGTGTGCATGTCGATGATCGGCAGCTCGCTCATGCGGATGTCCCCTCGTGTGGGCCGGTGGGCCGTGCTGACCCGTCCACCAAGGACCGGATCGCCTCCGGCACCTGCTGCCCGCCGAAGGCCGGCCGGGCGGTGGTGTGCAGGATCCCGCCGTCGGACACCACGGAGTGCCCGGTCAGGTAGGCGGACAGCTGCGAGGCCAGGAACAGCGCCACCCCGGCGCTGTCCGCCGGCTCACCCAGGCGACCCAGCGGGGTGGCCGTGGCCGCGTCGGCGAAGAACTGGCGCACCTGCGGCGGGGAGTCCGGGCTGGTGGCGTGCTCGCGGGTCTTCTTGCTCCAGTGCGTGCCCGGCACCAGGCAGTTGACCCGGATGCCGTACGGGGCGAGCTCGACGGCGGCGGTCTTGGTGAAGTGGATGATCCCCGCGTTGGCCGCTCCGTAGGCGGCGAGGTTGGGCGCGGCGGTCATCCCGCTGCTGGAGCCCACGTTGACGATGGCGCCGGCTAGCCCGGCCTGCACCATGGCGATCGCCTCCGCCTGGCAGGACAGGAAGGTGGACACCAGGTTCAGGTCCATCGGCCGCTGCCAGTCGGCCACGTCCAGGTCCAGGAACGGCTTGTTCACCCCGGCCGTGCCGCCGCAGACGTTCACCGCCACCGAGATCGGCCCCAGGGCGTCCACCGCCTCGGCGACCATCGACCGCGGCGCGGCAGGGTCGGTGAGGTCGCGGGCGATCGCCACCGCGCGCCGACCGAGCGCCCGCACCTCGGCCGCAGTGCCCTCGGCGGCGGCCAGGTCCAGGTCGACCACCGCGACGTCGCAGCCGGCCTCGGCCAGCTGCAGGCAGGTGGCGCGGGCGATGCCGTTGCCCCCGCCGGTCACCAGCGCGGTGCGCCCGGCGAGTCCGAGCAGGTCGGCGATCACCCGGAGACCTTGGCGGACAACAGCCCCTCGGGCACCGGCGGGGCCGGGTTGAAGCGCAGGTAGTCGGGCAGGAAGCCGCCCTCGTCCAGGTCCTCGGGCTGCCAGCCCGGCAGCAGCGCTGTGCCGTCAAGGGTGTGCACCGGACGGTTGAGCTCCTTGAGCAGCGGCAGGCTGTAGGCCACCCGGCCGGTCATCTCCGCGGGGTCGGCGGTGCACAGCAGCAGCGCCGCCTCGGCCATGGTCTCCTCCGGCTCCGACGGCCAGCCCGGCACCGCCGCGGCGGCGTGTGCGGTGGCCACCCCGCGGTTGGGGGCGAGGGCGTTGACGGCGATGTGGTCGTCGTAGAGCTCCATGGCCGCGCCGGTCGTGATGCGGTCGATCATCGCCTTGGTGCCCCCGTAGAGCACCGAGCCGGCCAGCGGGTGCGGCGCGAACGGTGGGCCCACCCGCGGGCCGGACTGGCGGGAGGAGATGTTCAGGATCCACCCGGCGCCCTGGGCGCGCATGCCGGGGATGACGGCCTTCATCAGGTCCCAGGTGTTCCACACGTTGGTCTCCACGGAGTCCTGGAACCACTCACGAGGCATGTCCACGAACAGCGTCTCGTAGCGGCGAGCCGCGGCCGCGTTGTTGATCAGGATGTCCACCGGTCCGCCCATCGTGGCGCTGATCTCGGCCACCAGCGCCGCGCGGTCGAGCTCCGGCGCGCCCAGGTCGACCACGAACGGCTCCGCGGTGCCGCCGTCCGCGCGGATCAGGGCGACGGTCTCCTCCAGCGAACCCTCCAGGTTGCCGTCGCCGGGGCGCAGCGTGCGCGACACCGCGGCCACGGCGATTCCCTCCGCGGCGAGCCGGCGGGCCATGGCCCGGCCGATTCCCCTGCTGGCCCCGGTGACGATCGCGATTGTGCTCATGCCGCGCGCTCCTGTTCCTCGTGGAGCCTCGAACGTAACCGCGGTCATGCAGCGGTGGCGGCTGGTTCCCGTGGGGTGGGAACCCGCTTCCGGAGCACGAGCGCCGGCACCGTCCTTGGGCGGGATCGAGGTCAGCGCCAGGTCGCCGCTGACCAGGCTGGGCAGCGGCGGCTCAGGCTCGAAGTACGGCCGCTGCGCCAGCACCCCGGCCCACAGGTCGCGGATCCTCGCTCAGCCCACCGTCTGCGCACCCGGCGGGTAGGCCAGCACCGCGTCCTCATGGTCAACGGCTGCACCGTCACGCCGCTGTTCGACGCCCTGGGCCGCTTCCACGCCAGCGTCACCCTCGCGCAGCTGGCGGAGCACCGGCTGCTGAGCATGCCGGTGGGCACTGGGCTGCGGGCCGTGCTCGACGGGGCGGCTGCGACCCGTGGGGTGCGTCTGCACGTCAGCCTGCAGGCCGCGGCCGCCGACGCCATTGCCGACCTGGCCGCACAGGGCTTGGGGGTCGGGATCCTCAGCACCTCCATGGCGGCCAGCTACCAGGACCGCCTGCATGCGCTGCCGATCAGCGACAACCCGGTCAGCGCCGTGCTGGCCCTGGTGTGGAGGCCGGACCCCACCGCCGCGGTACGTGAGATGGTGGCGCAGTGCCGCAAGTCTTTCAGCTCAGCGACCTGAACCATCCCACGGTGTTGAGCGCTGCGGTCGTCGCGGCGCCAGCAGCGCTGCCCCGATGGGGCCGTGGCATGAGACCCGCTTTCCGGCGCCGACCACGCTAGCTCCCCATGGGGCGAGCTAACGTCGATTCTTCCTGACTTCCAACACTATGATGCGGACACACGAAGCCACTGCCATAACTACAAGTAGGATACCGACAACGTCCGCGGTGCTCAGGTCAGATAGGCCACTCCCAGTCAAACCTAGGACGAGCGAGCCTGCACCAAACACGATTGCGACCGCTGAACCCACTATTCGAGCCACCGAACTGCGGTCCATGCTAAGAATCCGCCTGAGGCGTCTTAAACGTGGCTGCGGCGGCGCTCGTGCCGGACGTTCTTTCTGCCATTACGGTGGCCCTTCTTGACATGAAAGACGGTGCGCTGCTGCCGATCGGAAGGCGCGTTGATCGCGACCAGCCTAGGGCCTGCTCCCCGAGAGAAAGCCATTCTGGAGCAGACGACACTTCGGCATCGGGGAGAGGCAGCACGCACCCGCCGGTGTCCACATGCGCGCAGCGTGGTTGCGCCACGGTGCCACGGTCCGGTTTCGCCATTGGCGGGTATTAGGACGGAGGACAAAAAGGGCTAGGCGGTCGGCGGGTCCAGCACGGCCTGCAGGCTCGGGGCGGCCCGGGAGGCGCTGAACTGGGCGATCCGGTACTCGGCGACGCCGGCCACGGTGAAGGGGTCGCTGGCGACGAGCGCCTCGACCGCGGCGCGGTCGTCGCCGGCCGCCAGGATCACCCCGCCGTCCAGCGCGTGCTTGCGGCCGGACAGCAGGAACACACCGGTCTGGAACTGGGCGTCCACCCAGGCCATGTGCTCGGCGCGGACGGTGTCCACCTGGTCGGTCGGGGCCACGTAGGTCAGCTCGAGGAGGAACACACCTCGGCAATGTACTCGCGGACTGCCGGGCCGGTGGCGGCTCAGGACCGCGGCCAGGGCCGCCCGTCGCGATCGGCGATGTCGCGGTTGAACCGGCGCAGCATCGTCCCTAGCAGCTCCACGTCCTCCGCGGACCAGTCCTCCATCACCTGGCGCAGGCCCGCGACGTTGGCGTCGCGCACCACCGCCAGGCGTTGCCGGCCGAGCTCGGTCACCCGGAACTTGCGAGCCAGGCCGCCGTCGGGGTCCGGGATCCGCTCGGCGACGCCCGAGCGGACCATGGCCGCCGTCTGCCGGTTCAGGGTGGACGAGTCCAGGCCGAAGGCGTCGCTGAGCTGGCCGATCGACATCGGCCCCTCAGCCTCCAGCCGGCTCAGCAGCAGGTAGGCGCTGCGGTCGAGCTGCCCCTGGGCGGCGCCGCCGCGAGCCTGCTGCAGCACGTAGCGCCCGAGAATCATCGTCTCGAGCTCGATCGCCTCGACCGGGTCCGTCACCCGTCCAGCCTCTCTGACCACAGCTTGGGGAGATCTTTGCACTCCGCAGATCGTAACGCGCGCGAGATATGCATGATGCATACGAACGAGTAGAGTCCCCGCTCGTGCCTACTGCCAACTCCGCTCCCGCTTCGGCGCGCTCGGCCCCGACGCCTCCCGTCCACTCGAACGCGATCGTCGTGGTGCTTGCCGTCGCCGGCATCACCGCGGCCATCATGCAGACCCTGGTGGTCCCGCTCATCGGCGACCTGCCCACGCTGCTGCACACCTCCACGTCGAACGCCTACTGGGTGATCACCGCGACGCTGCTGACCGCCGCGGTCTGCACCCCGGTCAGCGGCCGGCTCGGCGACCTCTACGGCAAGCGCCGGATCATGCTGATCTGCTCCGGCTCGCTGGTGGTGGGCTCGGTGGTCTGCGCACTCTCCTCCGCGGTCCTGCCGATGATCATCGGTCGCGGCCTGCAGGGCGCCGGCATGGGCCTGATCCCGCTCGGCATCAGCGCCATGCGCGACGTGCTGCCCCGCGAGAAGCTCGGCTCGTCCATCGCCCTGATGAGTGCCTCCATGGGCGTCGGTGGCGCACTGGGCCTGCCGATCTCGGCCGCAGTGGCCGAGCACACCAGCTGGCGGGTGCTCTTCTGGGGCGCCACCGCCCTCGCCGCGCTGGTCGCGGTGCTGATCTTCAAGTTCGTCCCCACCACCCCGGTCACCGGTGGCGGGCGGTTCGACCCGGTGGGCGCGATCGGGCTGGGCATCGGCCTGGTG
Source organism: Rhodococcus sp. Z13_19A (assembly GCF_058133575.1). NCBI lineage: Bacteria > Bacillati > Actinomycetota > Actinomycetes > Mycobacteriales > Nocardiaceae > Rhodococcus > Rhodococcus sp. Z13_19A. The sequence goes on along the minus strand of NZ_JBYUNN010000004.1, from coordinate 58,721 downwards.
TGCCTGCTGCTCGGCGTCTCCAAGGGCGGCGACTGGGGCTGGGACAGCGCCAACACCATCGGCCTGCTGGTCGCCGCAGTGGTCGTGCTGCTGGCGTGGGGCTGGTTCGAGCTGCGCAGCTCCGACCCGCTGGTCGACCTGCGCGTCACCGCCCGCCCCGTGGTGCTGCTGACCAACCTCGCCTCGGTGGTCATCGGCTTCGCGATGTACGCCCAGTCGCTGATCATCCCGCAGCTGCTGCAGCTGCCCAGGGAGACCGGCTACGGCCTGGGCCAGAGCATGGTGAACATGGGTCTGTGGATGCTGCCGGGTGGCTTCATGATGATGGCCATCTCCCCGCTGGGCGCGAAGCTGTCCCACCTGCGCGGACCCAAGATCACCCTGGCGCTGGGCTCCGCGGTGGTGGCGATCGGCTACGTCAGCGCCGTGCTGATGATGGGCACCACCTGGGGCCTGCTGGTCTCGGTGTGCATCATCAGCGGCGGCGTCGGCATGGCCTACGGCGCCATGCCTGCCCTGATCATGGGCTCGGTCCCGCTGTCGGAGACCGGGTCGGCCAACAGCTTCAACACGCTGATGCGCTCCATCGGCACCTCGGTCTCGGCCGCGGTGGTCGGCGTGGTGCTGGCGCAGATGACCACCGACTTCGGCGGGCGCGCGCTGCCCAGCGAGGCCGGGTTCCAGACCGGCCTGCTCATCGGGGCCGGAGTGGCCGCGGTGGCCGCGGTCATCGCGCTGGCCATCCCCAAGCGCGCCAGCCTGGCGGCGGAGGACCACATCGAGCACGACGAGCCGGTGGCGGTCGCCCGCTAACCGGTCCCGCTCACGACACCGGCCCCGCCAGGCGACCCACAGGTCGCTCGACGGGGCCGGTGTGGTTTTTCAGCGCCAGCCGAGGGCGGGTGCCAGGTCGGCGAGCACCGTCTCCAGCACGTGCACGTTGTAGTCCACGCCCAGCTGGTTGGGGATGGTGAGCAACAGCGTGTCTGCGGCGGCGATCGCCTCGTCCTTGGCCAGCTCGGCCACCAGCTGCTCCGGCTCGCCGGCGTAGGTCTTGCCGAACCGGGCCACCCCACCATCGATGTGGCCGACCTGGTCCTGGCTGCCGGCCTCCCGACCGAAGTACGCCCGGTCGGCGTCGCTGACCACCGGGAAGATGCTGCGGCTGACCGAGACCCGCGGCTCCCGCTGGTGGCCGGCGACCTTCCAGGCGTCCCGGAAGCGCCGAATCTGCTCGGCCTGCAGCTCGTGGAAGGGCACGCCGGTGTCCTCGCCGAGCAGCGTGGAGCTCATCAGGTTCATCCCCTGCTCGGCCGTCCACTCCGCGGTCTTGCGGGTGCCGGCACCCCACCAGATGCGCTCGCGGAGCCCGGGTGAGTGCGGCTCCAGGCGCAGCAGCCCGGGTGGGTTGGGGAACATCGGCCGCGGGTTGGGCTGCGCGAAGCCCTCGCCGTCGAGGGTCTGCAGGAAGATCCGGGTGTGCTCGCGGGCCATGTCGGCGTCGTCGGAGCCCGCGGCGGGGGCGTAGCCGAAGTAGCGGTAACCCTCGATCACCTGCTCCGGCGATCCCCGGCTGATGCCCAGCTGCAGCCGGCCGCCGGCGATGAGGTCGGCCGCGCCGGCGTCCTCGCTCATGTACAGCGGGTTCTCGTAGCGCATGTCGATGACGCCGGTACCGATCTCGATGCGGCTGGTGCGGGCCCCGATCGCGGCGAGCAGCGGGAACGGTGACGCCAGCTGGCGGGCGAAGTGGTGCACCCGGAAGTACGCGCCGTCGACGCCGATCTCCTCCGCCGCGACCGCCAGGTCGATCGACTGCAGCAGCGCGTCGGCGGCAGAGCGGCTCTGCGACTGTGGCGAGGGCGTCCAGTGACCGAAGGACAGGAACCCGATGTTCTTCATGCCCCGCACAACGTCGTACGGGCGGTGAGGCTTCCCGGCTAGCTCGCGTCGGCCGGGTCCTCGGAGGCGAAGATGTTCAGCCCGAGCGCCCGGGAGAGGTAGGCGGTGGCCCGCTGCCCGCGGACGCTGTTGCCGGCCGAGTCCAGCGGCGGCGAGAAGACGCCGAGGGCGCCCTTGCCCGGGGCGATGGTGACGATGCCGCCGCTGACCCCCGACTTGCCGGGCAGGCCGATCTCGAAGAGCCACTCGCCGGACTGCTCGTACATCCCGCTGGCCGCCATCACCGCGAGGGTGTCGCGGCAGACGTCGGCGGACACCACGCGCTCGCCGGTCACCGGGTTGACGCCGCCGTGGGCGAGGGTGCCCCCCATGATGGCGAGGTCGCGGGCACTGACCAGCAGCGCGCACTGCTTGGTGTAGGTGTCGACCACCTCGAGCGGGTCCAGCTCCAGGCGCCCGTAGCTCTCCAGCAGCCGGGCGATGGCCCGGTTGCGCTGGTGGGTGCGCGCCTCGGAGTCGTACACCTGCTGGTCCAGCTCCAGGCGTCGGCCGGCGAAGCGGGACAGCCCGTCCTGGATCGCCGCCCACTGCTGGTCAGCGTCCTCGCCGGGCATGAGGGCGGTGGTCGCCAGGGCGCCGGCGTTGACCATCGGGTTCATCGGGTGACCGTTGTTCAGCTCGATCGCCATCACCGAGTTGAAGGCCAGGCCGGTGTTGTTCACGCCCACCGTCTTGCGGATGATCTCGTGCCCGAGGGCGTCGGCGACGAGGGCGTAGACGAAGGCCTTGGAGATCGACTGGATGGAGAACTGGTGGCTGACGTCGCCTGCGACGTGGATGGCACCGTCCACCTGGGCGATACACACCCCGAACAGCCAAGGGTCCGCCTCCGCCAGGATGGGGATGTAGTCAGCGACGGCACCCTCGGCGTGGTCCCGGTAGCGCTCGTGCGCCTCGGCGACCAGCGACGCCACCCGCGTCCGCCTGGGCAGGTCACCGGTGGAGACCGCCTGGTCGACGCCCTCGACGTTCATGTCGCTGAGCTGCTCCACGGACACTCCTGTGCAGGTTTGGTGACACCGCGATCAGCGGACCCGCCCAGCGTATCCACCAGCGGCGCGGGCGCCTCTCTCGCGACCCGGGTCTAGCCCGCGAGGGTGCTCGCCATCTCCCGCCAGTGCCGCATCGGCACCAGGTGCCCTTCCCCGCCGCAGACCACCAGCTCGGCGCTGGGCAGGTGCTCCTGCAGCCACGACCCGTTGGCGAGGGGCACCATCTCGTCTCGGTCGCCGTACCAGAGGTGGACGGGGCACCGGACCGCCGCCAGGTCGACGCCCCACGGACCACACCAGGCGACGTTGTCCCAGGCGATGCCCTCCGGACCCTGGCGCAGGCCCTCGTGCAGCAGCAGGAAGAGGTTCGCCCGGAGCGCCGGGTCGGCGATCACCTCCGGGTCGGTCTCGCCCCACATCCAGTCGATCCACGGCGCCGCCTCGTCGTCCCGCACCGACAGCAGTCCGCGCAGCATCTCCGCTCCACCGACGAGGAGCTGCGCTGCGGCACGTTCGGGCTCGTCCGGCAGGAAGGACAGCGCCAGGCGATCGTTGTCGGTGAAGGCAGCCGTGCCACCGGGCATCAGCTGCGGCGGGGCGAGGCCACCGGCCACGCCGACGCGGGTCACCCGCTCACCCAGCACGGCGGCAGCAGCCAGCGCGAAGGGTCCACCGCCGGACCAGCCCAGCGTGGCGAACCGGTCCAGGTCCAGCGTGTCCGCCACTGCGGCGACGTCGCGCGCGATGCTGGTGAGGCTGTACGGGGCGGGCGAGGAGCGGCCGTAACCCGGGCGGTCGAAGCTGACCACCCGGACCCCCAGGGACGCGGCCACCGCGTCCCCAAAGCGGAGGTCCAACCGCGACCCCGGCGTGCCGTGGAAGTAGACGATCGGCGACGCGCCGCTGGGGCCGGTGTCGCGCACCAGCACCGTCCGACGACCCAGCTGAACCTCGAGCTCGCGCACTCCAGCACCCTATGCGGGTCGAAAGGGGGGCACGCCTCTCTCGCACAATGGAACACGGCCGAAACAATCGTTCCGTAGCGTCCGCAGCCATGACCCACCCGCCCGCAGGGCTGATGGACGCGTTCTGGGCCTACGAGCGCGCGCTGATGGCCAACGACCTCGACGCCCTCGACCGGCTCTTCGCCCCCGGCCCCAACACCCTGCGTGGTGACGCCAACGGGCTGCTGGTCGGCCACGAGCAGATCAGCGCGTTCCGCGGCGCCCGTGGCGGCGCCCCGCGCCGGCGGATCGTGCAGGCCCACGTGCAGACCGTGGCCGACGACCACGCGCTCGTCGTCGCCGTCACCGAGCTCGCCCGGGGCGGGCGGGGACAGCAGACGCAGCTGTGGCGGCGCGCCGACGGCCGCTGGGCGGTCACCGCCGCCCACGTCTCCCTCCCGGCGCCGGCGCTGGACACCCGGGTGTGGCGCGTCGTCGGCGACCCGCTGGTCCACGCCCTCCACACCGGCTCGCTCACCGGGGAGAGCGTCGCGGTCAAGGACCTCTTCGCCGTCGCGGGCCACCGCATCGGCGCCGGCAACCCGGCCTGGGAGGCCGCGGCGGCGCCGGAGCCCGCGCACGCCACCGCCGTCGCCCGGCTGCTCGACGCCGGTGCCGACGTCCGCGGCATCGCCCGCACCGACGAGCTCGCCTACAGCCTGGCCGGGACCAACGCCCACTTCGGCACCCCGCCGAACCCGCGGGCGCCGCACCGGATCTCCGGCGGCTCCACCTCGGGCTCGGCCAGCGCTGTGTCCCTCGGCCACGCGAGCATCGGGCTGGGCACCGACACCGGCGGGTCGATCCGCGTGCCGGCGTCCTACCAGGGGCTCTTCGGCCTGCGCAGCACCCACGGTGCGGTGCCTCTCGACGGGGTGCTGCCGCTGGCCCCGTCCTTCGACACCGTCGGCTGGCTGACCCGCGACGCCGCCCTGCTCGCCCGCGTGGGCGAGGCGCTGCTGCCCCCGGCCGCTCCCCCCGGCCGCACCGCGCTGGTCGTCGTCCCGCAGCTGGTGGCCCTCGCCCAGCCCGACGTCGCCGCCGCCGTGCGCCGCTGGGTCGGAGCGCACGACGTGTCCACCGAGAACTGGGATCTCGACCAGCTGCCCACCTGGCTCGCGGCGTTCCAGGCCCTGCAGGCGCACGAGGCGTGGCGCAGCCACGGTGGCTGGGTCGGCACGCACGCCGAGGCGATGGACCCCGACGTGCGCGGGCGCTTCGAGGCCGCGTCCCGGGTGACGCTCGAGCAGGCGGTGCAGGCAGCGAGCACGGTCGCCGCGGCGCGGGCGACCATCAGAGACTTCGTGGGTGATCGGGTGCTCGTGCTGCCCGCCACCTCCTCGGTGGCGCCCCGGATCGGCGAGGGGCTGCAGGCGGTGCGCGACGCCACCATGCAGCTCACGTGCCTGGCCGGCATCGGCGGTCTGCCGGCGGTGTCGCTGCCGGTGACCACCTCCGGCGGCCTGCCGTGCGGGGTCTGCCTGGTGGCCGCCCCTGGCCGCGACCGGGACCTGCTGGCGCTGACGTGCGAGCTGGCACAACCGTAACGCCGCCGAAACGAGCGTTTCCGTCCCCTTCACAAACGCTGCCTAACGTCAACGGCAGCCGAAGGAGGCGACGTGCAGATCGAGGACTTCAACACCATGAGCGAGGCGGCGGCGAGCGCCACCGTCCGCCCGTGCGCCGCCATCGACAGCTGGGTGCAGGCGCTGGTGGCGGGGCGCCCGTACGCCAGCGTCGCCGAGCTCAGCGCCTGCGCGACCGCCCGGGCCGCCACCTGGACCGGCGCGGAGGTGCAGGCAGCGCTGGCGGACCATCCCCGCATCGGCGAGCGGCCCTCCGGCGACGGTGCCAGCGCGGCGATGTCGCGTCGCGAACAGTCCACTGTGGACGGTGACGATGCCGACCTCGCGCGTCGGCTCGCCGAGGGCAACCGCCGCTACGAGGAGACCTTCGACCGGATCTACCTCGTCCGCGCCGCCGGGCGCAGCGCCGAGGACATCCTCGCGCTGCTCGAGGAGCGGCTGACCCACGACCCGGAGACCGAGCTGGTGGTCACTGCCGGCCAGCTCGCCGAGATCGCCGTCCTGCGACTAGAGGGGCTGTTCACATGAGCACCTGCTCCACCCACGCCCTCGACGCCGCCCTCGGCGTCCCCGCGGCCGGACTGCCGGTGACGCTGCGGGACTCCGCGGAGGGCACCCTCGCCGAGGCGGTGACCGACGCCGACGGCCGGGTCCGCTTCCCCGCCGACCTCGGTGCGGGCCCACACTCCCTCACCTTCGCCACCGGCCCGTGGTTCGCCGCAGCCGGGCGCGACACCTTCTTCCCCGAGGTCCGCCTCACCTTCACCGTGCCTGCGGACCAGCAGCACCACCACGTGGCCCTGCTGCTGAGCCCGTTCGCCTACACCACCTACAAAGGGAGCTGACGTGGCCAACGGCGACGTGATCTTGGGCGCGAACCAGTACGGCAAGGCGGAGTGCCGCCTCGTGCGCATCACTCGGGACACCGAGGTGCACCAGATCGAGGACCTGACCGTCACCGCCCAGCTGCGCGGGGACTTCGTGGCGTGCCACACCGACGGCGACAACAGCCAGGTGGTGGCCACCGACACCCAGAAGAACACCGTGTACGCCTTCGCCCGGGAGCACGGCATCGGCTCGCCCGAGCAGTTCCTGCTGACGCTGGGCGGCCACTTCGTGGACGGCTTCGAGTGGGTCAGCGGCGGACGGTGGGAGGCCGAGCAGCACAGCTGGAGCCGGATCGTCGCCGACGGTGCGCCCCACGACCACGCCTTCGTCCGGGCCGGCCAGGAGGTGCGCACCGCGGTGGTGCAGCGCGACGGGGACGAGACCTTCGTGGTGGCCGGCCTCAAGGACTGCACCGTCCTGAAGTCCACCGGGTCGGAGTTCCACGGCTTCCCGCGTGACCGGTTCACCACGCTCGGAGAGACCGACGACCGGATCCTCGCCACGTCGGTGACGGCGTGGTGGCGCTACACCGACCCGGCCTCGATGGACAGCGACGCCTTCAACGCCTGCTACGACGCCGTCCGCGCCACGCTGCTGGAGACCTTCGCGAGCGTGCACTCCCTGGCCCTGCAGCAGACCATCTTCGAGGTGGGCAAGGCGATCCTCACCCGCTTCCCGGGCATCGCCGAGGTCAAGCTGTCCTGCCCCAACAAGCACCACTTCCTCGTCGACCTGGCGCCGTTCGACATGGACAACCCCGGCGAGGTGTTCTTCGCCGCCGACCGCCCCTACGGGCTGATCCAGGCGACCGTCCAGCGCGAGGGCGCTGCCGAGGAGCCACGGGCATGGGCGACCATCGCCGGGTTCTGCTGATGCTCGTCGACGCCGTCCGCGCACGGCACGTCCTCGTCGACGGCGCGTTCGTCCCGGCCACGGTGACCATCGCCGACGGCACCATCAGCACCGTCGCGCCCTTCGACCACCAGCTGAGCGGCACCGTCCTGGACGCACCCGACACCGCCTACGTGCTGCCCGGCGTGGTGGACACCCACGTGCACGTCAACGAGCCCGGCCGCACCGAGTGGGAGGGGTTCACCTCCGCCACCACCGCGGCTGCGCTCGGCGGCGTCACCACCCTCGTCGACATGCCGCTGAACTCCCTGCCGCCCACCACCACCGTGGCGCACCTGCGGGCCAAGCAGCAGGCCGCAGCCGGTCAGCTCGCGGTGGACGTGGCGTTCTGGGGCGGCGCGGTCCCCGGCAACCTGGCCCAGCTCGAGCCGCTGTGGGACGCCGGGGTGCTGGGCTTCAAGTGCTTCCTGTCGCCGTCGGGCGTCGAGGAGTTCCCGCCGCTGTCGCCCGCCGACTTCACCGCCGCCCTCACCGAGGTGGCCCGGATCGACGCGCTCATGGTGGTGCACGCCGAGGACGCCGCGGTGCTCGAGGCCGCCCCGGCCGTCCCCAGCCGCGCCTACGCCGACTTCCTGCTCTCCCGCCCGGACACCGCCGAGACCACCGCCATCGCCCGGGTGATCGACGGCGCCCGCCGCACCGGCGCCCGGGTGCACGTGCTGCACCTGTCCAGCGCCCGCGCCCTGGACCTGCTCGCCGACGCCCGCGCCGAGGGCCTGCCCATCACCGTGGAGACCTGCCCGCACTACCTCTGCTTCACCGCCGAGGCCATCCCCGACGCCGCACCGCAGTTCAAGTGCTGCCCGCCGATCCGCGACGCCGGCAACCGCGAGCAGCTGTGGCAAGCCCTGTGCGACGGCGTGATCGACGTCGTGGTCAGCGACCACTCCCCCGCCACCGCGCAGGAGAAGCTCCGCGGCGACGGCGACCTGCAGCAGGCCTGGGGCGGGGTGTCCGGCCTGCAGGTGGGGTTCACCGCCGTGGCCCACGAGGCCCGCGAGCGCGGCATCGGGCTGGCCGAGGTGAGCCGCTGGATGTCGCGCAGCACCGCCGAGCTGGTCGGCCTCGGCGGCAAGGGACGCATCGCCCCGGGCGCCGACGCCGACCTCGCGGTCTACGACACCGCCACCGAGCTGCACGTGGACGTGGACCGCCTCGCCCACCGCAACCCCCTCTCGGCCTACGACGGGCTGCGCTACGCCGGCTCCGTCGTGCACACCGTGGTCGCCGGCGCCGTGGTCGCGGCAAGCCCCGATCACTCCCGTGGCCGCCTGCTCACCCGCCCGCCAGGAAGGCCGTCATGAACCAGATCAACCCGCCGCCGCGGCTGCTGATGGGCCCCGGCCCGAGCACGGCCGATCCCCGGGTGCTGCGAGCGATGTCGGCCCAGCTCGTCGGGCAGTACGACCCCGCGATGACGGACCTGATGAACGAGACCATGGAGCTCTACCGCGAGGTGTTCAGCACGCGCAACGAGCAGACGTTCCTGGTCGACGGCACCTCCCGGGCCGGCATCGAGGCGGCGCTGGTCTCCCTGCTGGAGCCGGGCGACCGGGTGCTGGTGCCGGTGCTCGGCCGCTTCGGCCACCTGCTGGTGGAGATCGCGGAGCGCTGCGGCGCCGAGGTGCACACCATCACCGTGCCCTGGGGCGAGGTCTTCCGCCCGGAGCAGGTGGAGGAGGCGGTGCTCGCCGTGCGGCCCAAGCTGCTGGCCGTGGTGCAGGGCGACACCTCCACCACCATGTGCCAGCCGCTGGCCGACCTCGGCGAGATCTGCCGCCGCCACGACGTGCTGCTCTACTGCGACGCCACCGCCTCCCTGGGCGGCAACCCCTACCCCGCCGACGCCTGGGGCATCGACGTCACCACGGCCGGTCTGCAGAAGTGCCTGGGCGGTCCCTCGGGCAGTGCACCCATCACCCTCTCCCCGCGCGCGGTGGCGGTGATCGAGGCCCGCAGGCACGTGGAGGCGGGCATTCGGGACGCCGGCGACCAGCCCCGGGGCCGGCGGATCCAGTCGAACTACTTCGACCTGGCCATGGTCATGGACTACTGGGGCCCGCGGCGGCTCAACCACCACACCGAGGCCACCACCATGCTCTACGGCGCCCGCGAGTGCGCCCGGCTGCTGGTGGCGGAGGGCATCGACAACGCCGTCGAGCGCCACCGGCTGCACGGGGCGGCCATGCTCGCCGGCGTCCAGGGCCTGGGCCTGGGCGTCTTCGGCGACCTCGCGCACAAGATGAACAACGTCGTGGCGGTGGAGATCCCCGACGGCGTGGACGGCGAGGGGCTGCGGGCAGCGCTGCTGGCGGACTTCGGCATCGAGATCGGGACGTCGTTCGGGCCGCTGCACGGCCGGGTCTGGCGGATCGGAACCATGGGCTACAACGCCCGCCGCGACGCGGTGCTCACCACCCTGGCCGCCCTGGAGCAGGTGCTGCGGGCCTGCGGTGCGGCGGTCACCGCCGGCGGGGGCGTCGGCGCGGCCCGGGAGGTGTACGCCGGATGAGCGCGCGCACCAGTGCCGCCGAGGCGATCGCCCGCTGCGCCGAGCTGAACCAGTTCTCCGCCCAGAGCGGGGCGCTCGAGCGGGTCTACCTGTCGCCGGAGCACGCCGGCGCCAACGCGCTGGCCGCCCGCTGGATGCAGGAGGCCGGGCTGCGCACCTGGCAGGACGCCGCCGGCAACCAGTGCGGACGCGTCGAGGGCCGCCGGGTCGGGATGCCCGCCCTGCTGCTCGGCTCGCACCTGGACACCGTGCCCGACGCCGGCAGCTACGACGGGATGCTCGGCGTGGTGATGGCCATCGCCGTGGCTGAGCGGCTCCGCGACCGGGCGGACCAGCTGCCGTTCGCGCTCGAGGTGATCGGGTTCAGCGACGAGGAGGGCACCCGCTTCGGCACTGCGCTGCTGGGCAGCCGGGCGGTGGTCGGCGGCTGGGAGGAGTCGTTCTGGGCGCTGCGCGACCGCGACGGCACCACGCTGCACGAGGCGTTCCAGCAGTTCGGGCTGGACCCGCACCGGTTGCCCGAGGCCACCCGGCGGCCGGAGGAGCTCGTCGGCTACCTGGAGGCGCACATCGAGCAGGGCCCCTACCTGGAGGAGGCGGACGCCGCGCTCGGCTACGTCACCACCATCGCCGGGGCGCGGCGCTTCACCGTCACGGTGCTCGGGCAGGCCCGGCACGCCGGCGGCACGCCGTACCCCCGCCGCCGCGACGCCCTGGCCGGGGCCAGCGAGGTGATCACCACCATCGAACGGATCGCCCGCGCCTCGGAGTGCATCGCCACGGTCGGCCGGGTGGAGGTGCAGCCCGGGGCGGTCAACGTCATCGCCGGCCGCGCCGAGCTCAGCCTCGACCTGCGCGCCGCCACCGACGCCGAGCGCGACGCCATGTGGGCGGTGCTGCACACCGAGATCGCGGCGATCTGTCAGCGCCGCGGGCTGGGGCTGGAGGTGGTCGAGACGCACTGCGCCCCCGCCGCTCCGTGTGCGGAGTGGCTGCAGCAGGCGGTGGTCGCCGGAATCCGCTCCACCGGTGACGCGCAGCCGCTGGGCCTGTGGAGCCGGGCGGGCCACGACGCGATGGTGCTGGCCGCCACCACCGACGTGGCGATGCTGTTCCTGCGCTGCCACGACGGCATCAGCCACCACCCGGCCGAGGACGTCCGCGAGGACGACGTCGCCCACGGCATCGACGCCCTGGAGCAGGCCGTGCTCGCCGTCGCCGCCCGCCTGGACGCGCGGGTGGCCGAGACACAGCAGGGAGTGGTCCAGTGAGGATCGACGAGCGCATCGCCCAGCACCACGGCGAGCTGTCCCCCCAGGAGCGCAAGGCCGCGGCGTCCCTGCTCGAGCACCTGGACGACCTCGCCACCTACCGGGCCTCCGAGCTCGCCGCCCTGGCCGGAGTCTCCAAGGCCACCATGAGCCGGCTGTTCCGCAGCCTGGGCTACGCCGACTTCGACGAGGTGCGCGACCACCTGCGCAGCCTGCGGACCCCCGGCGAGCCGCACCGCGTGGACGGCACCCCCGACCTCGCCGCCCACGCCACCCAGGAGCACCGCGCGGTGCAGCGCACCATCGCCCAGCCCGGCGTGGACGAGGTGGTCCGGCTCCTCGCCGCCGCCCGCCGGGTGACCGTGGTGGGCTGGCGCAACAGCCACCCGGTGGCCCTGCACCTGCGCCAGCAGCTGGCCCACGCCCGCGGCGACGTGCGCCTGGCCCCGCTGCCGGGGCAGGTGATGGGCGAGGAGCTCGCCGACCTCGCCGCCGGCGACGCCGTGCTGGTGATGGGCTTTCGCCGCCGCCCGGCCGGGTTCGGCGCGTTCCTGCGCGAGGCCGCCGCCACCGGCGCCACGGTGGTGCTGATCGCCGACCCCACCGGCATCGAGCACGCCGCCGCGGCCAGCACCTGGCTGGAGTGCCCGGTGCAGGGGCTGCTCGCCTTCGACAGCTACGCCGCCGCGATGAGCCTGGTCAGCGTGCTCGCCGACGGCGTGCTCTCCGAGCTGGGTCGCCCGGGCAGCGCCCGGGTCACCGCCATCAGCCGGACCTACGACCGGCTCGTCGAGGTCGAACGGTGAGGGCCGCCTGATGGACCTGAACACCGTGTCCGGCTACCGCCGCGCCACCCACCGCGACGACCTGCGGCTCAGCCCCGGCGAGGCGCTGCTCGGCGGCGGCTCCTGGCTGTTCTCCGAGCCGCAGCCCGCCACCACCGGCCTGGTGGACCTCACCACCCTGGGCTGGCCTGCCTGGGAGCTGCCCCCCGAGGGCTACGGTGCCGGGGTCTTGCGGATCGGCGCCACCTGCACGGTGGCCGAGCTGGCGGCGGCACCGGCGGACGTCCTGGGCGCCGCGGGGGGCCTGGTCCGCAGCTGCGCCGAGGCGTTCCTCATGTCCTTCAAGATCCAGTCGGTGGCCACCGTCGGCGGCAACCTCTGCCTGGCCCTGCCCGCCGGGGCGATGATCTCGCTGGCCAGTGCCCTGGACGCCGAGGTGCTGGTGTGGACCCCCGACGGCGGCGCGCGGCGCGAGGCGGTGGCGTCGTTCGTCCGGGACGCCGGCCGCTCCTCCCTGCAACCGGGTGAGGTGCTGCGCGCCGTCGACGTCCCGCTGGCGCACCTGCACAGCCGCACCGCGTTCCGGCGGATCGGGCTGGCCCCGCTCGGTCGCTCCTCCGCGCTGGTGATCGGCCGGAGCGACGCCGACGGCGCCACCACGCTCACGGTCACCGCGGCCACCCGCCGACCGGTGCAGCTGCGCTTCGCCGGCGTCCCGAATCCCGGCGAGCTCGAGCGCGCGCTGGGCACCGTCGACTGCTGGTACGCCGACGCCCACGGCGCCGCGGACTGGCGCCGGGCGGTCACCACCACCCTGGCCACGGAGATCTGCGAGGAGCTGGCGTCATGACCATGTCGGTGAACGGTTCCCCGGTGGCGGCCGAGCCCCGCCCGGGTCAGTGCCTGCGCACCTTCCTGCGCGAGCAGGGCGAGCTCAGCGTCAAGAAGGGCTGCGACGCCGGCGACTGCGGGGCGTGCTCGGTGCTGGTCGACGGCACGCCCGTGCACTCCTGCGTCTACCCGGCCGTCCGCGGCGAGGGCCGCGCGGTGACCACCGCGGCCGGGCTCGGCACCCCGGACCAGCTGCACCCGGTGCAGCGCTGCTTCACCGCGGCCGGTGGCTTCCAGTGCGGCTTCTGCACCGCCGGCTACGTGGTCACCGCCGCCGCGCTCGCCGACGCCGACGGGCACGTGCACGCCGACGACCAGGAGCTGGGCCGGCTGTTCAAGGGCAACCTGTGCCGCTGCACCGGCTACCGCTCCATCCGAGACGCCCTCGCCGGCCGCGGCAACACCCACACCACCGGCCCGGCGGCGTTCGGCCGCTCCGTCCCTGCGCCGGCCGGTGCCCGCATCGTCACCGGCACCGAGCCGTACACGCTGGACCTGCCCGACGCCGGCGTGCTGCACATGCGGCTGCTCACCAGCCCGCACGCCCACGCTCGGATCACCAGCATCGACACCTCCCGGGCCGAGGCGCTGCCCGGGGTCCACCTCGTGCTGACCCACCGCGACGTGCCCGACGTGCTCTACTCCACCGGCCGCCACCAGGACCGCCTGGACGACCCCGACGACACCCGCATGCTCGACGACGTCGTGCGCTTCCGCGGGCAGCGCATCGCCGCCGTGGTGGCGGACTCGGTGGCCCTGGCCGAGCAGGCGGTCGGGCTGATCGGCGTGGACTACCAGCTGCTGCCCGCCGTCGTCGACCCCGAGCTGGCGCGCTCGCCCGGGGCCCCGCTGCTGCACGGCGACAAGGACCCAGACGTCGCCCGCATCGCCGAGCCCGGCCGCAACGTCGTCGCCCAGACCCACGGCGAGGTCGGCGACGTCGCCGCCGGGCTGGCCGGCGCCGCCGCGACGGTGTCCGGCACCTGGCGCACCGCCCGCGTCACGCACGCCTCGCTGGAGACCCACGGCGCCCGCGGCTGGCTGGACGCCGACGGCCGGCTGGTGATCCGCACCAGCACCCAGGTGCCGTTCCTGGTCCGCGACGAGCTCGCGCACGTCCTCGGCCTGCCGCCGGAGAGGGTGCGGGTGATCGCCGCCCGCGTCGGCGGGGGCTTCGGCGGCAAGCAGGAGATGCTCGTCGAGGACATCGTGGCCCGCGCCGTGCTGGCGCTGGGGCAGCCGGTGCAGCTGGAGCTCACCCGCGAGGAGCAGTTCACCTCCGTCCCGTGCCGGCACCCCATGCGGGTGAGCGTGACGCTGGGCGCCGACGCCGACGGCGTGCTCACCGCCATGACGGTGGACGTGCTCAGCGACACCGGTGCCTACGGCAACCACGCCCCCGGCGTGATGTTCCACGGCTGCCACGAGTCGGTGGCGGTCTACCGCTGCCCCAACAAGCGGGTGGACGCCGAGGCGGTCTACACCAACAACGTGCCCTCCGGGGCGTTCCGCGGCTACGGGCTCGGCCAGGTGATCTTCGCGATCGAGTCGGCGATGGACGAGCTGGCCCGCGAGGTCGGGCTGTCCGCCACCGAGATCCGGCGGCGCAACGTGGTGGTCCCCGGTGACGCCTTCGTGGTCAACGGCCCGCCGGGCGACGACCTGGAGTACGGCAGCTACGGCGCCGACCAGTGCCTGGACCTGGTGGAGAAGGCGCTGGCCGGCGGCGACGGCGAGCCGGCACCACGGGGGTGGCGCACCGGCGAGGGCATCGCGCTGTCGATGATCGCCACCATCCCCCCACGCGGGCACCACGCCGAGGCGTCGGTGACCATCGACCCCGACGGGTCGGTCACCATCGCGTGCGGCACGGCCGAGTTCGGCAACGGCACGGCCACCGTGCACGTGCAGCTCGTCGCCGAGGAGCTGCGCACCAGCACCGACCGGGTGCGGCTGCGGGCCTCCGACACCGACCACGTCGGCTACGACACCGGCGCCTACGGCTCCACCGGCTCGGTGGTGGCCGGGGTGGCGGTGGCAGCGGCGGCCGCCGCCCTGCGGGCCCGGCTGGAGGAGCTCGCCGGCGGCGGGAGCACCGAGCCGGACGGTGTCCGCCGCAGCGACGGCACGCTCGTCCCCTGGTGCGAGCTGCTCCACGCTCCGCTCACCGCCAGCGGCAGCCACGACGGCGCCCGTCGCTCGGTCGCCTTCAACGTGCACGGCTTCCGGGTGGCGGTGAACCCGGCCACCGGCGAGCTCCGCATCCTCAAGTCGGTGCAGGCCGCTGACGCCGGCACGGTGATCAACCCCGAGCAGCTGCGCGGCCAGGTGGAGGGCGGGGTGGCGCAGGGCATCGGCAGCGCGCTCTACGAGGAGATGCTGCTGGCCGAGGGCGAGGTGCTCACCCGCACCTTCCGCAGCTACCGGGTGCCGCAGATGGGTGACGTGCCCGTCACCGAGGTGCTCTTCGCCGACACCTACGACGTGCTCGGCCCACGAGGGGCGAAGTCGATGAGCGAGGCGCCGTACAACCCCGTCGCCCCGGGCCTGGCCAACGCTGTCCGCGACGCCCTCGGCGTGCGACCCCACGAGATCCCGATGAGCCGCGACCGCCTGTGGCGGCTGGCCCGCAACGACAGTTTCACCACCGAGGAGACACCATGACTATCTACCCCACCGGCCAGCCCGACACCAGCGAGCACGACCAGCGCTGGCTCGCCGAGGCCGTGGAGCTGGCGGTGGCCAACGTGGCCGCCGGCGGCGGACCCTTCGGCGCGCTCGTGGTCCGGGACGGGCAGCTGCTGGCCACCGGCCAGAACCGCGTCACCCGCGACAACGACCCCACCGCGCACGCCGAGGTGCAGGCCATCCGCGCCGCGTGCGCCGGGCTGGGCGACTTCGCGCTGACCGGCGCCGTTCTCTACACCTCCTGCGAGCCGTGCCCGCTGTGCCTGGCGGCCTCGCTCTGGGCGCGTGTCGACCGGGTGGTGTACGCCGCCGACCGCGACGACGCCGCTCGTGGTGGCTTCGACGACCGCGCCTTCTACGAGCTGTTCGCCCAGGACCGCGCCACCTGGCCCACCCGCGTGGACGCGGTGCGCACCCCCACCGCCGTGGCCCCGTTCGACGCCTGGCTGAGCAACGTCGCCCGCACGCACTACTGAGCAACGGTCGTCCGGTGCTGAAACGAATGTTTTAACGCCCGCGAAACCTCCGCCGCGCAGGTTCGCAACATGGCGTTCCTACGGTCACCTCGTGCTCGGAAAAACGAGCACTCTGCGCCCATTCCGTCTTGTGCCACCACATCCTGTGTCACTGATTCAAGGAGAACCACATGACCCTGTCGCTGCCCACGAGAAGCCGGCGCCACGGGCTCCGCCTCACCGCGCTCGTCGCCGCTGCCACCCTCAGCCTGGTGGCCTGCGGCTCCGACGACGAGGGGTCCGCCGGCGCCAGCAGCTCAGGGGCAGCCGACCACGGCGCCATCACCCTGCAGCTGTCCTGGGTGAAGAACGCCGAGTTCGCCGGCGAGTACTTCGCCGACACCAACGGCCACTACCGCAACGCCGGCTTCAGCTCGGTGACGCTCAACCCGGGCCCCGGTCCGATCGAGACGATGGTCGCCTCCGGCCAGGCCGACTTCGCCCTGAGCAACGCCGTGGCGGCCGCCCAGGTGATCGAGAAGGAGAAGGCGCCGCTGAAGATCGTCGGCACCAAGTTCCAGAAGAACCCCTTCACCATTCTCTCGCTGAAGAACAAGGCCAACATCGCCAAGCCCCAGGACCTGGTGGGCAAGACCATCGGCGTCCAGGCCGGCGGCAACGAGGCCCTCTTCGACGCCCTGCTCAAGATCAACAACATCAAGGCCTCCGACGTCAAGAAGGTGCCGGTGGAGTACGACCCGTCGCCCGTCATCGACGGTGAGGTGGACGGCTTCTTCGCCTACGTCACCAACGAGTCGCTCACGGTGTCGATGTCTGGCCACGAGATCACCAACCTGCCCTTCGCCGACAACGGCCTGCCCTTCGTCGCGGAGAGCGTCATCACCACCGACAAGATGATCGCCGAGGAGCCGGCCAAGGTGAAGGCGTTCCTGGAGGCGGAGATCCGCGGCTGGCAGGACGCCCTGGCCAACCCCACCGAGGGCGCCCGGCTGGCCGTGGAGAAGTACGGCAAGGACCTCAACCTGAGCATGGCCAAGGAGCTCAAGCAGTCGGAGGTGCAGAAGGACCTGATCGTCACCCCCGACGTGACCAAGAACGGGCTCTTCACCATCACCGACGCGCTGATCGGCCAGACCCTCACCACGCTCGCCGCCGCCGACATCAACGTCAAGGCCGACGAGCTCTTCGACCTCTCGCTGCTCACCGAGCTGCTCAAGGACAAGCCCGAGCTGGCCAAGCTGCCCTGAGTCATCCCCCGCACCGAAAGGGCAATCGTGTCGGAGACCCTCACCACCGCCGGTGCCTCGGGAGCAGCTCGCTCCCTGGGCACCGGCGTGCGGATCCAGAACCTGACCAAGACCTTCCGCGTCGGTCGCAAGAGCGTGACCGCCCTGGACGACGTCACCCTCTTCACCGACAAGGGCAGCTTCCTGTCGCTGCTCGGCCCGTCCGGGTGCGGCAAGTCCACCATCCTGCGCATCCTCGCCGGTCTGGAGAAGCCGACCGAGGGCACCGCGCTGGTGGAGGGCAAGTCGCCGCTGGAGCTGCGCCGTGACCACGAGCTCGGCATCGCCTTCCAGGACTCCGCGCTGCTGCCCTGGCGCTCGGTGCTCTCCAACATCCGGCTGCCCTTCGAGGTCTCCGGGCAGAAGCCGGACGACGCCCTGGTGGCCGAGCTGATCAACCTCGTCGGGCTGCAGGGCTTCGAGAAGGCCAAGCCGGCCCAGCTCTCCGGCGGCATGCGCCAGCGGGTCTCCATCGCGCGGTCGCTGGTGGTCAAGCCGTCGGTGCTGCTGCTGGACGAGCCGTTCGGGGCCCTGGACGACATGACCCGCCAGCGGCTGAACCTCGAGCTGCTGCGCATCTGGACCGAGAAGCCCGCGACCACGCTGATGGTCACCCACGGCATCTCCGAGGCCATCTTCCTCAGCGACCGGGTGGCGGTCATGAGCCCACGCCCGGGACGGATCAAGGAGATCATCGAGGTCGACCTCCCGCGCCCCCGGCTGCCCGCGATGATGCGGACCCCGGAGTTCCACGCCCTGCACGACCACGCCTCCGAGCTGCTCTTCGGTGGCGACTCCGCCGGGTCCGGGCAGTGATCCCGTGCTGAGCCGAGAACGGCTGCGCCCTGCGCTGACCGGGCTGGCCGGGCTGGTGTCGGTGCTGGCCGTGTGGTGGATCGCCACCGTCACGGTGCTGGCCGACGCCCGCATCCCCGCCCCGCACGAGGTGGTGCGCTCGGTGCGCGCCGACGGCTGGGGCTTCTACTCCCTGCACTTCGGCATCACCCTGGAGGAGGCTGCGGTCGGGTTCCTCTACGGCAACGTCGCCGCGCTGGTGCTGGCCTCGCTGGTGCTGCTGCTGCCGCTGGCGGAGCCGGTGATCATGCAGGTGGCGGTGATCAGCTACTGCGTCCCCATCGTGGCCATCGCCCCGGTGCTCTACATCGTCATCGGCGTGCCCGACCCGGGTGACCGCTCCGGCACCGCCGTGGCCCTGGCCGCCCTCTCGGTCTTCTTCACCACCGTGGTGGGCACCGTGCTCGGGCTGCGCTCGGCCGACAAGGCCAGCCTGGACGTGGTCACCGTCTACGGCGGCGGGGCCTGGCAGCGGCTGCGCCGGGTGCAGCTGATCTCCGCGCTGCCCGCGGTCCTCGCCTCCCTGCAGATCGCCGCCCCCGCCGCGTTCCTGGGCGCGATCCTGGGCGAGTACGCCGGGGGCATCGACCGTGGAGTCGGCCTGGCCCTGAAGATCTCCCAGCAGAACATCAACGTGGAGCAGGCCTGGGGACTGGGCTTCGGCTGCGCCGTCCTCGCCGGCACGGCCTACGCCGCCTTCGGCCTCGTCGCCCGCTTCGTCACCCCCTGGTCGAAGGGAGCACCCGAATGACCCACGTCCTGCGCGGGCTCGGCCGCACCGTGCTCACCCTGGTGTTCGTGCTGGCCGTGGTCCTGCTGCTCTGGGTCGCCGGGCTGCGCCTGTTCGACGTCTCCTCCTACGTCGGCAAGGGCCCCACCGACGTGTGGGCCTACCTGGTCACCGACTCCGACGCCGCCGAGGCCCGCGCCGAGATCTGGCCGCTGCTGCGCCACACGCTCACCGACTCCGCCATCGGGTTCGTCGCCGGCATGCTCGCCGCCGTCGCCCTGGCCGCGGGCATCGTGCTCTCCCGCGGGGTGGAGAGCGCGGTGATGCCGGTGGCGATGATCCTGCGCGCGGTGCCGCTGATCGCCCTGGCGCCCATCATCATCCTGCTCGTCGGGCGAGGGTTCACCGCCGTGGCGGTGATGAGCGGGATCGTGGTGCTCTTCCCCGCGCTGGTGAGCATCGTCCTCGGGCTGCGCTCGGTGTCCGCCCAGATGCGCGACGTCGTCATGGTCTACGGCGGCAGCTCGTGGTCGGTGCTGCGCAAGGTGGCCTTCCCGTCGGCGCTGCCGGCGCTGTTCGCCTCCATCCGCATCTCCGTGCCCGGCGCCATCACCGGTGCCCTGCTGGCGGAGTGGCTCGCCACCGGGCAGGGCATCGGCTACGCCGTCGTCTCGGCCGCGGCCCGCTCGCAGATCAACCGGGTGTGGGCGCTGGTCGTGGTGATCACGCTGGCCTCGCTGCTGCTGTACCTGCTCGCCCAGCTCGTCGAGAGCCTGGTGCTGGCCCGCTTCGGCACGGAGGCGGGTCGCCGATGACGCTGGCCCCGTTCGCCTTCTCCACGCCCACGCCGGACGACCCGGCCATCGACGCGATGGTGGCGGCGCTGCCCAAGGTCAGCCTGCACTGCCACCTGATCGGCAGCGTCGCGGCGCAGACGGTCGTCGAGCTGGCGGCCAAGCACGGGGTGTCCCTGGCGGGGCGCACCGCCGAGGACCTCTACGACCACCACAGCTACGCCGACCTCGGCGAGTTCCTCCGGGTGCTCGACGTGGTGGGCTCGGTGATCCGCGACGCCGACGACTTCCACCGGGTGACCTACGAGTCGCTCACCGCCGGTGGGGCCGCGCACGGGGTGCTCTACCGGGAGATCCAGCTCAGCCCGCCCGGGCACCCCGACGTGCCCTACCCGCGGCTGCTGGCCGGGGTGGTGTCCGGCATGCGCGCGGCCCGCGCCGACACCGGCATCGACTCCCGCCTGGTGGTGGGCATCAACCGGGAGCGCAGCGGAGCCGACGCGGTGGCGCTGGTGGAGGAGGTGGTGGCCCACCGCATCGACGAGGTAGTGGGCATCGGGCTGGACTACGCCGAGGTCAACGGCCCGCCCGGCCGCTTCGTGGAGGCCTTCCAGCTGGCCGCCCGGCACGGGCTGGAGCGCACCGCGCACTCGGAGTCCGGTCCCCCGGCGCACATCCGCACCCTGCTCGACGACCTCTGCTGCAGCCGCGTCGACCACGGCTACCACGTGGTGGACGACCCCGACATCACCGCGCGCTGCGTGGCCGAGCGGGTGCCGTTCACCTGCACCCCGGTGAGCTCGGACATCGGCCGCTACTCCGGCAGCGGCGACGGCACCCACCACCGCATCCGCGAGATGGTCGACGCCGGCCTGTGCGTCACCATCGACTCCGACGACCCGCCGATGTTCGGCACCGACCCGACGCACGACTTCCGGGTGCTCTCCCACGCCCTCGGCTACGGCCGCGACCAGCTCGCCCAGCTCACGTTCAACGCCATCGACGCCTGCTGGCTCGACGAGTCCGACCGGCGCGACCTGCGCGCCCGGGCAGACACCGTCGTCGCCGGCGTCCCCGACCGCCACACCACCCTGGAGGACCCCTCATGACCACCCCCCGCTTCCACGTCCCGGTCGTCGACATCTCCGCCTACGTGGGCGACGGCACGCCGCAGGAGCGCGCAGCTGCCGCCGCAGCCTTCGACGAGGCCGCGCGCACGGTCGGCTTCGTGCAGATCACCGGGCACGGGGTGCCCACCGAGGTCACCGACGCCTTCGCCGCCGCGCTGGACGGGTTCTTCGGGCTGCCGCTGGAGGTGAAGAAGAGCTACCGCACGCCGCCGGAGGTCAACCGCGGGTACGCCCCGCCCAAGACCGAGTCGCTCAGCCTCAGCCTGGGCCTGGCCCCGTCCAACCGGATGCACGACTTCTTCGAGGCGTTCAACGTCGGTGCCGCCGTCTCGGACTACCCGGGCCTGGACCTGCCGCTGGCCGACTACCCGGAGAACGTGTGGCCGGCCGAGGAGGTGACCTTCAGCGCGGCGGTGTCGGCGTACTACGACGAGGCTGCGCGCGTCGCCCGCACCCTCACCGGGCTGTTCGCCGACGCGCTCGGGCTGCCGGCCGGGTTCTTCCAGCGCTACACCGACCACAGCCTGGACGTGCTGCGGATGAACAACTACGCCCTGGACGAGGGCACCATCGAGCTCGACGGCGAGCTGACCGGCATGGGGGCGCACACCGACTACGGCATCGTCACCGTGCTCTGGGCCGACCGCGTCGCAGGGTTGCAGGTGCTGGGCCACGACGGGTCGTGGAACGACGTGATGCCGGCGGAGGGCGCGCTGCTGATCAACCTGGGTGACCTGATGGCCCGCTGGACCAACGACCGGTGGATGTCCACCGTGCACCGGGTGAAGCCGCCCATCGTGGACGGCACCATCCGGCGGCGCCGCAGTGCGGCGTTCTTCCACGACGGCAACGTGGACGCGGTGATCGACACCCTGCCCACCTGCGTCGGGGACGGCTCGGCCTACCCGCCGATCACCGTGGGCGAGCACATCCAGGCCAAGCTGGCCGGCTCGCGTGCCGGGGTGGCCAACACCGCCGCCGACCGCGAGGCGGCCCGGGTGCTGGCCGCGGGCGCCGGCTCCTAGCAGGGCCAGGGCGCGGACGCCGGCTCGGTGGAGGGGTCTCCACCGAGCCGGCGCTTCTCGGCCACGATCGCCCCGTGCGGACGAGCACCAGGATCGGTGCGGGTGTGGATCTCCCGGACCGCAAACCCCGCATCCTGCAGCTGGGCGGCCAGCCTCTCGACCGGCCAGCGGTAAGCCGTGACCACCGCGTGCGCGAAGGCATCCACCGCCGGTCCCTCGAAGAACCCCAGCAGCAGGCTCCCGCCCGGGGCGAGGCACCGGGCGAGCTCCGCCAGCACAGCCGCGAGCTGCTCGGGTGGGGTGTGGATCGTCGAGTACCAGGCGAGCACACCGGCCAGCGACCCGTCGGGCACCCCGAGGTCGTCCGAGGCCGCCACCCGGAACCGCGCGGCCGGAAAGCGGTCCCGTGCCTGCGCCACGAACGCAGGCACCAGGTCGGTCCCCTCCACCTCCACGCCCGCGCGGGTGAGGAAGTCGGTCCAGTGCCCGGGTCCGCAGCCGGCGTCGATGATCGGGCCGGGACGGTGCAGCGCCCAGCGCAGCACCAGGTCACGATCCTCCGGGTGCACCGCGCCCATGGCGCCCAGCCTGTCGGCGTACTCCACCGCTCGTTCCCCGTACGCCTGCAGCACCTCGTCAACCGTCACGACGCGAGGCTAGGAGCCGTGTCTGCATCGTCGCTCAGGGACCTACTCCGCCCGCGGCGACACGGCACCACCTCAGGCGCGCCCCAGATCTCGCCGTGCGCAGATCCGCCTGCTGCCTAGAGTGGTTCCGTGCCAGAGCAGCCATCGCCCGCAGCCTCCTCCCCGACGACGACCGAGAGCCGCGGCCGGGCCCGGCAGTCGGCGATCTACCGTGACGGTGTCCTGGGGCGACGACCCGCGGTACCGACCGACTTCGCCGAGCTGGAGCGCCGAGCGCGCAAGGCCAGCTCCGCCAAGGCGTGGGCCTACGTCGCCGGCGGGGCTGGCGAGGGTCAGACGATGCGCAACAACCGGGCTGCCTTCGACCGCTGGGCGATCGTCCCGCGGATGGCGCACGGCCAGGCGACCCGCGACCTCTCGGTCACCCTGCTGGGCTCGAAGCTGCCCACGCCGCTGCTGCTGGCCCCCGTTGGGGCCGGCCAGCTGATCGACCCCGACTGCGACCTGCACGTCGCGCGGGCCGCGGCGGCGACCGGAGTGCCCTACATCTTCACCAACCAGGGCGGCACCCCGATGGAGGAGACCGCTGCCGCGATGAGCGGGGCCAGGCACTGGATGCAGCTCTACTGGAGCACCGACGAGGCCCTGGTGGACAGCCTGATCGGTCGCGCGGAGGCCAGCGGCGCCGAGGCGCTGGTGGTCACCCTCGACACCACGCTGCTGGGGTGGCGGCCACAGGACCTCAACCTGGGGTCGCTGCCGTTCGCCCAGGGCAAGGGCATCGGCCAGTACACCTCCGACCCACGGTTCCGCGAGATCGTGGCCGAGCGCATCGCCGCGGCCAAGCGGCTGGGCACCTCCGCCGACGTCCAGGTCACCCTCGGTGCCATCAAGTCGCTGCTGTCCATCACCCGCGAGCACCCCGGGTCGTTCTGGACCAACCTGCGCTCCGCCGTGCCGCGGGCGTCGGTGGAGACGTTCCTGGACATCTACTCCAACCCCGGCCTGAGCTGGAGCCACCTGGAGACCCTGCGGGAGCGCACCCGGCTGCCGATCGTGCTGAAGGGCATCCTGCATCCCGACGACGCGCGCCGTGCCGTCGAGCTGGGCGTGGACGCCATCGTGGTGTCCAACCACGGTGGGCGGCAGGTGGACCGGTCGATCGCCTCGCTGGATGCGCTCATCGCCGTGCGCGAGGCCATCGGTCCCGACCCCACCGTCCTGTTCGACAGCGGCATCCGCACTGGCGCGGACGTCTTCGTCGCCCTGGCGCACGGGGCCGACGCCTGCCTGCTCGGCCGCCCCTACATGTACGGCCTCGCCGTCGGCGGGCAGCAGGGGGTCGAGGAGGTGATCGCCAACATCGTCGCCGAGCTCGACCTCACCATGGGCCTGACCGGGGCCACGCACGCCAGCGCGATCTCGCCGGACCTGGTCACGCCCAACCCTTCTCGCTAGGCCTGCCAGGGCACGGCCGCGGTCGTAGCCTGGGCACAGGTTTTCTGGGAGGAATGGCGATGAGTCAGCCCGACGGTGCCAGCACGTTCCAGGTCAGCGGCGAGATCTATGACGCCTTCATGGGCCGCTACTCCGGCCCCCTGGCCGTCCAGCTCGCCGACGCGTGCGGGGTGAGCCGCGGCCAACGGGCGCTGGACGTGGGCTGCGGCCCCGGCGCGCTGACCGCCGAGCTCGTGCGCCGCCTCGGCGCCAGCTCGGTGGCCGCCTGCGACCCGTCGGTGCCGTTCGTGGCCGCCTGCCGCACCCGCAACCCCGGCGCGGACGTGCGCGAGGGCCGGGCGGAGGCGCTGCCCTTCGCCGACCACTCCGTCGACCTGGCTGTGGCCTCGCTGGTGCTGCACTTCATGTCCGACCCCGCACGGGGAATCGACGAGATGCGGCGCGTGGTGGTGCCCGGCGGCCAGGTCGCGGCGTGCGTGTGGGACTTCGACCACGGCATGCAGCTGTTCCACGCCTTCTGGGAGGCGGCGGTGGCGGTCGACCCGCAGGCGCCCGCCGAGCTCTACGCCCGGCGGTTCGGCCGGCCCGGTGAGGTGGTGCAGCTGCTCGAGGACCGCGGCCTCGAGCAGGTCAGCGAGCAGACCATGACGGTGCAGACCACGTACGCCAGCTTCGAGGAGGTGCTGGCCGGGCTGATGGCGGGCATCGGGCCGGCCGGGTCCTACCTGGTCGCGCAGCCGGAGGGCCGTCGGCAGGCGCTGCGCAGCGAGCTGTTCCACCGCCTGGGCTCCCCCGCCGGCTCCTTCACGCTGCAGGCAGTGGCGCGCTCAGCCAGCGGCGTCACCCCCGCTCCCTAGCTGCGGCGCTGCAGCAGCGAACTGGAGTCGGTGAGGAACGTCTGCAGCGTCCGGGCCGGCTGGCCGGTCACCCGCGCGACGTCGTCGGTCACCACCGCGAAGGTGCCGTCCTGCACGCGCTGGAACGTCAGCGCCGTGAGGTCGCGCTCAAAGCCCGCCATCCCGGCCACCGCGTCCTCGATCGTCACCTCCCGGTGCGTCACGTGGCGTCCGGTCGCCGCGGAGAGCAGGTCTGCGGTGCGCGGCAACGAGACTGCCTCCGGGCCGGAGAGCTCGTAGACCTGCCCTGCGTGCCGCGGGTCGAGCAGTGCCTGCGCGGCCACGGCGGCGATGTCGCGGGCATCGATCCAGGCCACGCTCGCCCCGCCGCTGACGAAGGCCAGCTCGCCGGCGTCAACGACCTGGTCGAGGTAGAAGCGGGAGTCGGTGAGCACCTGCATGAACCAGCTGGGCCGCAGGATCGTCCAGGCGCGAGAGCTGGTGCGCACCGCCTGCTCGGCCCGCACCGCCCAGCCCTCCGGCGCGTCCTTCTCCGACAGCAGCACCACCCGCGTCTCGGGCACCGTCTCCGCCAGGAACGCACCGATCAGCTCGGGGGCGTCCGCACGGTCCGGGCGCACCAGGTACACCGCGTCGACGCCGCCGGTCGCCGCAGCCCACCCCGCCGGCTCGTCCCAGGAGAAGGCGGTCGGACGCACCCCGTGCAGGGTCACCGTGGACGGGTCGCTGCTGCCGCCGAGCACCTCGACGTCACCGCGCGCGACGAGCTGCTCCGCCAGCGCCACGCCGGTCTTGCCGCGCACCCCGGTCACCAGCACGTGCGTCATCCGGTCGCGTGGTGTTGCTGTACCCGTCATGACCACCTCCCGCTGCGTCCACCGCAGAACCGCTCTCACCTCGGGCAACAGCGGTGCGGCCTCAGGTATGCCTGCCGACCGTGCGACCTCAGTGGACAGGGCCGCGGCGGGAGGGCTTACCGTCCCCGGCATGACGATCAGCGTGCTGGACACCGCGACGGCCATGGACGCGGTGCTGCGCGCTGAGGCGTCGGCGCGCCCGGAGCTCCTGCGCAGGGCGCTGGCTCCGATGGCGGGCATGTTCCGGTACTTCCCGGGTGAGGTCGACCTGGTGGCCATGCACGCCATGAGCTTCGGGTTCCCGCTGGATCGACGCGGGGACGAGGTGCGGGAGGCCCTCTCCCGGTTGCAGGCCGCGGACGCGTGGCGGCGGATCGAGCGGGCGCTGGCGGAGGCGGTCGACGTCCAGGCCCGCGCCACCCCACAGGTGCAGGTGCCGGACATCGCGGTGCTCCTGGTGCTCGGCGACCCCGACGACGAGTACTTCATGGGGCCGGCGCGCGGGTTCAGCGGCAACGGCAGCGCCACGGGCTACCTCTCGCTCACGCTCTGGCCGACCGAGGAGAACCTGGCTCGGCTGGAGGCGGCGGCCGTCCACGAGCTCAACCACAACCTGCGGTACGCCCCCGGCGGGGTGGTCTGGGACCCGGCGTCGGTGGTGGTGGGTGAACAGGTCGTCTCGGAAGGCCTCGCCGACGCCTTCGCCCGCCAGCTCTACGGCGATGCGCTGGGCTACACCCCCATCGGTGTCCCGCACCTCGGCGACGACGCCGTGTTCGGCAAGGTGGTGACAGGGCTGGACGTGGGTGGGATGCAGAACTTCGCCGCGTGGGTGCACGGCGACGCCGCCGCCACCCGGTTCGGCGCCGCACCGGTCGGGGTGCCCACGGGGGCGGGCTACGCCGTCGGCAACCGGCTGGTCGACGCCTACCTCGCCGCGACCGGCACCAGCGCAGCCGAGGCGCTGCACGTGCCCAGCCGGGAGATCATCGACGTGGCCCTGGCGCAGCGCAGCTGACCTCACTCAGGCCGGCGTCGACGTCCTACGTCCTGGTGCGCGCCAAGGCCTGCCCCCTGCCGCCTCACTCCCCCAGGGCGTAGTCCAGCTCGAGGCGGTGGGTGCCGTCGGCGTCGACGACGATGCGTCCCGTGCCGGCGATGCCGACGAGCTCACCGGTGCCGCTGTCCGGAACGATCACCAGGTGCTCGTCGTAGCGGTCCGAGCCGTGCGTCGACGCCGCGTGCACCAGGTTGAACGTGCCGGGGCGTCCACCCAGCTCGCCCTGCACCGCCTCGAGCGCGGCGTAGGAGCCGTGGCCAGTCTCGGAGTTCAGGCTGCCCAGGAACCAGGTGACCGACCGCCCCGTGAGGTCGCCGGCGAACGTCTTCACCATGTGCGCCAACCCGGCCGGCGCCGCCGTCACGGGCACGGGCAGCCCGCCCACCTGCGCCGGGGAGCCGGCCGGGGTCCAGTCGGAGACCGTGAAGGTCGAGGTTGCATTCATGGCCGGAAACGTAGCCAGGCACCGACCGGCACGGATTGAAGAAACGCGACAGGGGCCGGTCAGCACCCGAAGCGCCGCCCGGAGGTACCCCGTGGCGGTGCCGTCAGACCTGCGCCTGCCCGCCGTCGACGAACAGCTCCGAGCCGTTGACGAAGCTCGCGTCCGGGGAGGCGAGGAAGAGCGCTGCCCCGGCGATCTCGGAAGGGTCTGCGACACGGCCGAGGGGCACGTCGGCAGCGAGCGCGTCGAGGAGGCCCTGACCCTCGCCGTCGGGGACGAGGCCGATGACGCCGGGCGTGTGCGTGGGGCCGGGGGCCAGGGCGTTGACGCGGATGCCGCGGTCCTTGAGGTCCAGCGCCCAGCTGCGAGCGAAATTGCGGATCGCCGCCTTCGACGCGGCGTAGATGCTGAACGCGGCGCCGCCGAGCGCCGACGTCGTCGAGCTCAGGAGCACGACCGATGCCCCGTCCACGAGCAGGGGCAGCGCACCCTGCACGGTGAGCAGCGTGCCCTTGACGTTCGAGTCGAACGTGTCGTGGTACTGCTCCTCGGTGATCTCACCGAGCGGGGCGAACGAGCCGCCGCCGGCGTTGGCCACCAGGACGTCGATCCTCCCGACCGACTCGCGGACGGCGGCGTAGAGCGCGCCGATGTCGGCCGCGCTGGAGGAGTCGGCTCGCACGCCGGTCACGTCGCCGCCGATCTGGGTCACCGCGGCGTCGAGCGCCTCCTGCCGACGGCCAGTCACGAAGAGGCGCGCGCCCTCGGCGGCGTAGCGCTGGGCGATCGCCAGGCCGATGCCACTCGTGCCACCGGTGACCACGGCGACCTTGCCTGCCAGAACCTGCGTCATGTGAACCCCTTGCTCGATTTGTGGAACGTTCGATCCATAACTGGACCTCGGCAATGTAGCGGAACATCCGGTCCAGAATCAAGTACGCTGTCGGCATGGCACGGCCCCGGTCCTTCGACGAACCGCACGTCATTCGGCAGGCCCGCGAGGCCTTTCACGACCACGGCTATGCCGCGACCTCCGTGGAGCACCTGACCGCGGCGACCGGCCTGAGCCGCAGCAGCTTGTACGGTGCGTTCGGCGACAAGCACGGCTTGTTCCTGCGGTCCTTCGCCCAGTACTGCGACGACAACGCCGAGGCCGTCGAGCGCCAGCTCGCCGGCGACGAGCGCGGCGCCCGGGATCGGCTCGAGGCCCACCTGCGGTCGACGATCGCCGACCAAGGGGCGCCGCAGCGGGGGTGTCTGCTGGCGAAGGCGACCGCCGAGCTCGCCGGCGAGGACGCCGATGTCGTCCGCACCGCCACCGACTTCTACGAGCGGTACGAGCGCGCGTTGAGCGCGTGCGTCTGCAGCGCCCAGACCGCGGGCGACGTCCGCGCCGACCTCGACCCCGCCGGGGCTGGGGCGCTGCTGCTGTCGGTGCTGCGCGGCATCGAGGCGCTCGGCCGCGCCGGACATCCGCCTCCGACGCTGCAGTCGTTGGTCGACACCGCCATGGCGGTCCTGGCCAAGCCGGGTCACTGAGCCCCGAGGAGCTGACACCCCGGCTGGCCTCGGCCGATACCCCCGGGGTATCGGTGGCAACCCAGTCGGTCTTGGACGGCCCACCGCTCAGCGACGACGCTGGAGCGAAGCACCCCCACCGCACTCGCGGACACTCCAGCCTGCCCGAAGGAAGTATCCCCATGAAGATCGCAGTGCTTGGCACCGGCAAGGTCGGAACCGCCCTCGGGACAGGTCTGGCCGCCGCCGGTCACCAGGTGACCTACGGATCACGGACACCCTCGATCGAGGCGGGCACGCTCAGCCAGCAGGACGCCGCCGCTGCCGCCGAGGTGGTCATCACCGCGGTTCCCGGCACGGCACTGGTCGACACCCTGCGCGACGTCGGGGAGGACGTCCTGGCCGACAAGATCGTGCTGGACCCCTCGGCCGCCTTCACGCCGGAGATGACCATGGCCTACCCCGGGGCCAGCGTGGCTCAGCGGGCGCAGACCAGCTTTCCGCGGGCGCGCGTGGTCAAGGCGCTCAACACGATGAACTTCGCTGTCATGGTCAACCCGCTGGACACCGTTCCGGACGCGACCGTCTTTGTCAGCGGCGACGACGCGGCGGCCAAGACGGTGGTCGCTGGCCTGCTCGCCGACCTGGGTTGGCCCAGCCGGGCCGTCCTCGACCTCGGTGGCATCGACACCGCGCTGGCGACTGAGCACGCCGCCCCGCTGTTCTTCGCGACCGTCCGGGCCCTGCAGACCGCGGCGTTCAACATCACCATCTCCCGGTGACGCCGGCGCCCGCCTGAGGTGGGCGGCGGCTGGTCAGCGCTCCTGGATCTGCACCGACACCTCGCGGCGCAGCACCTTGCCCATCGGGTTGGTCGGCAGCTCGTCGACGAAGACGATGCGCCGCGGCACCTTGTAGGGCGTCAGACCCTGACGGGCGTGCGCCTGCAGCTCCTCGGGCAGCACCGGGACACCGTCGACCAGGACCACCGCGGCCACCACCTCCTCGCCCCCGTTGCCCTGCGGCAGGCCCACCACGGCGACGTCGAGGACCCCGCCGTGGGTGCGGATCATCGCCTCCACCTCCGAGGGGTAGACGTTGAACCCGCCGGTGATGATGACCTCCTTGAGCCGGTCCACCACGGTGAGGAACCCGTCGGGCGCCATGGTCACCATGTCTCCGGTGCGGAACCAGCCGTCGTGGAAGGCGGCCGCGGTCTCCTCGGGTGCACCCCGGTAGCCGGAGAACACCTGGGGACCACGCACCAGCAGCTCGCCGCGCTCGCCCTGGGGCACGTCGCGGTCCAGGTTGTCCGGGTCGGCGATGCGGATCTCCGTGTCCGGGAACGGCACTCCGATGGAGCCCGGCCGGCGGGCCGAGCTCATCGGGTTGCCCACGATCACCGGGGAGGTCTCAGTCAGCCCGTAGCCCTCCACCAGCAGCCCGCCAGTGGCGGCCTCCCAGCGCTGCACCAGCGCGCTGGGCAGCGGCATCGCCCCGGACAGGGCGTAGCGGATGCCCCGGATGGAGATGTTGCGGCGCTCGGCCTCGTCCACGATGCGCTGGTAGAGCGGCGGGACGGCGGGCACGAAGCTGGGCACCTGGCGCTTGACGGCGTCCATGATCAGCCCGGTCTCGGGCTTGGGCAGCAGCACCAGCTTGGCGGCGAGCGCCACCCCCAGCAGCACGCTGACGGTGACGCCGTAGGCGTGGAACAACGGCAGCGCCACCAGCACCGACTCGCGGCCCTCTTCCAGGCCCGGCACCCAGGCCCGCCCCTGGCGGACGTTGGCGGCCAGGTTGCGGTGGCGCAGCGGCACGCCCTTGGGCACGCCGGTGGTCCCGGACGTGTAGAGCAGCAGCGCGACGTCGTCGGTGCCCGGACGCGGGTGCGCCTCGTCCAGGGCCGGCCCGGAGACCAGCTCCGACCACGGCATCGCACCCGGCGCCGGGGAGGTCAGCTGCGCGCGAGAATTGCGGGCCTTGTTGATCGGCAGCCGCAGGGCCAGCCGCTTGGTCCACGGCAGCTCGGTGGTCATGTCCACGGCCACCACGTGCTCCAGCGCCGAGTCGGCGCGGAGCTCCTCCACCACCGGGACCGCCTTGTCCCAGACGATCGCCACCCGGGCCCCGTGGTCGGCGAAGGGGTGGCGCAGCTCGGAGGCGGTGTACAGCGGGTTGTGCTCCACCACGGTCGCGCCGAGGCGCAGCACCGCGAAGAACGCGACGATGGCCTGCGGACAGTTGGGCAGCAGAACCGCGACGTTGTCGCCGGGGCGCACGCCGAGGCGGCGCAGGCCCCCGGCCACCCGGTTCACCTGCTCGGCCACCTGGGCGTAGCTGGACTCGCGGCCCAGGAAGTCCAGCGCCGGCCGGTCGGGGAACTGCCGTGCGGCGCCCTCCCACAGGTCGAGCACGGTGGTGTCGCCGTAGTCCAGGTGCAGCGGCACTCCGGGTTGGTACGCATCTGCCCACAGGGGCTGCTGAGCCGGCACGGTCCTTGCCTTCCTGGCCGCGGGGACGGCGTGCCGCGGCACGATCCAACGTAGTTGCTTCGACCGGTGGTCCGATCTGCGGCGGGGCCGGGAAGCGGCGCCGGTCACGCGACGTTCAGTGGAGCGTGAGGCTCTCCCTGCTCGACCGCTCCCGCACCCGCTCCGGCCACGCCGAAGTGGATGCGTTGGCGCACACCGTGGAACGGGCGATCAACGCGGAACGGCTGGGTTACCACCGGTTCTGGGTGGCCGAGCACCACGGCGTTGCCGGCATCGCCTCCGGTGCACCCGCGGTGCTGCTGGCGGCGGTCGGCGCACGCACGACGACCATCCGGCTCGGCTCGGGCGGGGTGATGCTGCCCAACCACCAGCCGCTGATCGCCGCCGAGCAGTTCCTCATGCTCGACGCGCTGTACCCGGGACGCATCGACCTGGGGGTGGGCCGCTCGCTGGGCTTCACCGCTCCGGTGCGGCGGGCGCTGCGGCGCTCGGGCACCGAGCCCGACACCTTCGCCGGCGACGTCGCCGAGCTGCGCAGCTACCTCGACCGCACCGCGCCGGTGACCGCCCACCCGGTGCCCGTGCAGGCAGTGCCACTGTTCGTGCTGGCCACCGGACGCGGGATCACGGTGGCGGCCGAGCTGGGGCTGCCGGTGGTGCTGGGCGGCCCGGTGCTCGACCAACCGGAGCTGGACGAGCTGCTGGCCGCCTACCGCCGGGACTTCCGCCCGCACGCCGGCAGCCACCCGTACGTCGTGGTCTCCCTCGACGTGCTGGTGGCCGACACCGACGCAGAGGCCCGCGAGCTGGCGCTGCCGGAGGTGTGGGCAATGGTGCAGTCGCGGCGGACCGGCGTCTTCGCTGCACTGGAGCCGGTGGCGGCGATCCGCGACCAGCTGCGCGACGGCCAGGACGCCGAGCGGGTGGAGCGCGGCCTCGATCGCGTGGTCGCCGGTGCTCCCGCGACCGTGCACCGTCGGCTGGAGCAGCTGGCGGAGCGCACCGGTGCCGACGAGCTGCTGGTCACCGGCTCCACCTACGACCGCGCAGCACTGGCCGCCTCAGATGCCCAGGTGGCGGCCCTGCTCGGGTGAGACCGCCGGGTAGGTGACACGCGCCTGTGTTGGCCCGCCGACCGACGAAGCGTCCCTCGCAGCGAGCCCACGGTCGTGCCCAGTCGGTTACACGCAGCGTTGGCAGTGGCCGTCGCCGATCGCCGAGCCGAGGCCCAGACGGGCCGGGTAGCGGGACGGTCAGCTCGGACGTCAGCCTCGATCCACGTCACTCAGCTGGGCGCCGAGACCACCGCCGCCAGGGCGACGCCTCCCGCCAGGTGAGCCGTCCGCAGATCCCCACTACGTGTCAGCGCGGCGACCTGTGCGCAGCAACGTCTTTGTCCATCGCCGCAAGGCCCACCACAGCCAGACGGTCAGTGCCGCCAGCAACACAAAGCCGATCGTGTTCACGATCAACACAGCCGTGGGACCGCCGGGGTCAGCGAAGATCGCCACGTCCGGGTCGTCGGAGTCGTAGAAGACCAGCTGCGGTGACGTCGCGTCGCCGTTCTCGCGACTGCACCAGCCCCTGTCGCCGGTGTCGAGCGCGTAGCGGACACCGTCAACCACGTACGTCACTCGGCTGGGGCAGCGGGACCCCGGGTCGTCAAAGGTGCCGACCACGCTCGCATCCGCTCGCAGGCCGTCCACGATCTCCACGCCGAGCCTGACGCAGAACCAGACGCAGAGCAGGTTCACGAGGACAAACGCGAGGACCCGCACTGCGACACGGTCGCGATGGCGAACGTGTTCAGCGTCGGTCACGGGCTGCAGGCTACCGGCCATGTGCGGCAGTGGAACAGGTCCGCGACGCCGCGGCGCAGGCCGAGTACAGACCTACCGGCCGAGCACAGAGGTCAGCCTCGATCCAGGTCCCTGAGGTAGGCGTGCAGGAGCTCTCGACGCCGCCGGATCATGCGGATGCCGCCGTGCGACCCGGCGTAGAACAACCCGATCGAGACCACCGCGGCCAGGGCGACCCCTCCCGCAAGGTTGCGGGGAACCAGGCCGTGCAGCATCGCCGGATTGTCGAGGCAGGCCAGCACCCGAGCACGGTCGGGCGCGAGCACGTGGGACGCCAGGACGTCGGCGAACATCCTGGTTGCCTTCCTCGACGTGCCCACCGCGCCACCGACACCCATGAGCTTCTCGCTACCAAATCCTCATTATGACCACCCAGCACTCGCACCTCGATCGCCACACAGGTGCCGGCTCGCACGAAAGTCCGGGGGCTCTCAGGTCGGCAACCAGAAACAGATTCCCTTTTGCCCTGTGTGCGGACTCAGGGGTGCCGCGCTACAGCAGCCCCGCCATCAGCGTTCAATGGCATCTTTTGGAGATAACCTCGGCGTATGGGGCAAAATGAGGCCAACGCCAAACGGACGATCAGTGCCTTAGTTGCGCGAGCAGAGCGCATCGCCCGAACCTCCGCCGCCCAACGGGAGGATCTAGCATCCGTAGGCACGACTATGAGATTACTTGTTCGAATCGGACACGCCCAGCAGCGGATAGAGCGCACGCATCTCCCTGAGGATCAACTTGTTACCGCCGCCGCGATAATTCGGCCAGCTACACTCGAAAGGGAGCCAGTTTTCATCGGTAAAGTCGTCGCGTCGCTCGGCTTCCTAACTAGGGATGGGACTCCGCAAGCAAAAGATCCAGTTGGTGAACTTGAGCGCTCATGGCCACGCTTCTTGGCAGCCACGCGTTGGGTGCTTATGGCCGGTGTACCCGGAGAATCGGAGACTCGCCTGACGGATCACGACATCGCTGCACTCTGGTTAAATGCTCACGCATGGCACCATGATCAAGACAAACAATGGGTCTTGCGTCACGTGTCCGAAGATGACTGCCTGATCAGTGCTAGCACTTGGGTCAGCGACCGAATATTTCTCGTACGGGCGATCCAACAACTCATCATCGATCTGCAAGCGAGTGGCGAAATTCCAGAACTATAAGCCCGTACATCGACACAGAGTCCGTCGAATGCGCACGACTGGCAGGCCGCAAGATCCTGCACTCGACCCTGCTCATCGACTTAGCTTCGAACGGCTAAAGGCTAGGACGGCTCGCAACAACGAGGCCCGACAGCACATGCTCGAACGAGCAGGATGGGCAGGATGGGCAGCTGCTCCCGACATAACAAAGCCCTGGCGAGAAACGATCTCTCACCAGGGCTTGTTCGGTCGGGCTGACAGGATTTGAACCTGCGACCCCTTGACCCCCAGTCAAGTGCGCTACCAAGCTGCGCCACAGCCCGAACACGCTCTCGCGAGCGCCATGGAAGAGGCTACCGCAGCCCTCCCCCAGACAACGAACCGGCTGGTCAGGGGCTCGCGGGCAGCCCCAGGATGCACCCAGAAGGTAGCGCTGCGTAGTTGTTCACCACCGCGTCGTCAACCGCCTTACGATCCGTCGCACTCGTCACTGCGAGCAAAGCCATTGTGCGACAGCGGAAGAGAGGTCGGGATGAACCCCGAGGTCACCGAGTACGTCCAGCAGCGGGCGGCCTGGCAGTCCGAGATCTGCGAGCGCCTGCGCTACCTCGTGCAGGAGGTCATCCCGCAGGCGGAGGAGCGCCTCTGGCACGGCAAGCCGTACTACATCAAGAACGGCTGGGAGGCCGCCGACATCGAGGCCTTGGCTGACGCGGTGCGCTTCACCCTCTACAACGCCCAGGACGTGGAGGTCATCGAGGGGGTCACCCAGCCGCTGGGCAGCGGCGAGCGCAAGGCCGCGGAGATCCACCAGGGCGACGACGTCGACTACACCCTGCTGGGTGAGTTGCTGGCCCGCACCAGCTCCGGCCTGTAGTCAGGTCGAAGCAGCACGGGCCAGCAACAGGGGCCGAGAGATCAGCGCTTCTTGCGGTCGCGCTTCTCCCGCACGCGCACGTTCACCCGCACCGGGCTCCCGGTGAAGTCGAACGTCTCGCGCAGCTTGCGCTCCAGGAAGCGGCGGTAACCGGCCTCCAGGAAGCCTGTGGTGAACAGCACGAACGTCGGCGGCCGGGTGGCCGCCTGCGTCGCGAACAGCACCCGGGGCAGCCGTCCCCCGCGCATCGGCGGCGGCGTCGCGGCCACCACCTCCGACAGCCACGTGTTCAGCTGGCCGGTGGGGATGCGCTTGTCCCACGACTCCAGCGACTGCCGCAGCGCCGGCACCAGCTTGGCGATGCTGCGCCCGGTCATCGCGGAGATGTTCACCCGCTGCGCCCACGGCACCCGGGCCAGGTCACGGTCGATCTCCCGCTCCAGCATGTGCCGGCGGTCCTCGTCCACCAGGTCCCACTTGTTGAACGCCAGCACCAGCGCCCGCCCGGCGTCGGCCACCATGCTCAGCACCCGCAGGTCCTGCTCGCTGATGGGCTCGGAGGCGTCGATCAGCAGCACCGCCACCTCAGCCGCCTCGATGGCCGAGCGGGTGCGCAGCGAGGCGTAGAACTCCGCGCCGCTGGCGTGGCTCACGCGCTTGCGCAGCCCCGCGGTGTCCACGAAGCGCCACACCTGCCCGCCCAGCTCCACCAGGGAGTCCACCGGGTCCACCGTGGTGCCGGCGACGTCGTGCACCACCGAGCGCTCGTCGCCGGAGAGCTTGTTGATCAGGCTGGACTTGCCCACGTTGGGCTTGCCCACCAGCGCCACCCGGCGCGGACCCACCACGGGGTCGCTCTCCCGCGGGGTGTGCGGCAGCACCGCCAGGATCTCGTCCAGCAGGTCACCGGTGCCGCGGCCGTGCGTGGCGCTCACCGGGTAGGGCTGGCCCAGCCCCAGCGACCACAGCGCGGCCGCCTCGCTCTCGGTGCGCTCGTCGTCCACCTTGTTGGCGGCCAGCAGCACGGGGATCTTGCCGCGGCGCAGCACCCGGGCCACGGCCTCGTCGGTGGCGGTGGCGCCGACCACGGCGTCCACCACCAGCAGCACCGCGTCGGCGGTCTTCATGGCCATCTCGGCCTGCGCGGCCACCGACTTCTGCAGCCCCTTGGCGTCGGGCTCCCAGCCGCCGGTGTCCTGCACGGTGAAGCGCCGGCCGTTCCAGCTGGCGTCATAGGACACCCGGTCGCGGGTGACGCCGGGGACGTCCTGCACCACGGCCTCACGGCGGCCGATGATGCGGTTGACCAGCGTGGACTTGCCGACGTTGGGCCGTCCGACCACCGCCAGGGTGGGGACTGCCTCGTCTGGGCCGTGCTCGTCGCCGAAGTCCTCGGCGGCCACCTCCCAGTCGGTCTCGTCCAGCCAGATGCCGTCTCCGGAGACCAGGCCCTCCTCGCTCACTGTGTTGCTCCTTCTGTTCGGCTCGTCGATGCCACCAGGGCACGGAGCCGGGTGAGTACCTCGTCGATGCTGTGTCCACTGGTGTCCACGGTGACGGCGTCCTCGGCGGGACGGAGCGGCGACGTGGCCCGGGTGGAGTCCAGGTGGTCGCGGCGCTGGACGTCGGCCAGCACCGCCTCGTAGTCGCTGGGCCGGCCCTCGGCGGCGTCCTGCTTGGCCCGGCGCTGCGCGCGGTCCTCCGCCGAGGCGGTCAGGTACACCTTCAGGTCGGCGTCGGGCAGCACCACGGTGCCGATGTCGCGGCCCTCCACCACCATGCCGTGCGGGGCCTGGCGGACGATCTCCCGCTGCAGCGCCACCAGCCGCACGCGCAGCGCGGGCACGGCGGAGACCGCCGACACCGCCTGCGTCACCGCGGCACCGCGAATCTCCGCGGAGACGTCCTCGTCACCGAGCTGCACCGTGGGGTGGGCGGGGTCGGTGCCCGAGCGCAGCGCCAGCGTGGTGGTGGCGGCGTCGATCGCGTCCGGGTCACCCAGGTCGACGTGCGCGCGCAGCACCTGCAGGGTGGCCGTGCGGTACATCGCGCCGGTGTCCAGGTACTGCGCACCCAGGTCGGTGGCCAGGCGCCGCGCCACGGTGGACTTGCCGGTGCCGGAGGGGCCGTCCATGGCGATGACGGGACCCCTCACAGGCCGACCACCTTGTACAGGCCGGCGACCTCGCCGCGGTTGAGCACGCGCAGCGAGCCGGGGCGCTGCTCACCCAGCTTGAGCGGGCCGATGTCGGTGCGCACCAGGCGGCGCACCGGGTGGCCCACGGCCTCCAGCATGTTGCGGACGATGTGCTTGCGGCCCTCGTGCAGGACCACCTTCACCAGCGCCTTGCCCTCCCACACGTCCACCACGCCGAAGTAGTCGACCTTGGCCGGGCCGTCCTCCAGCTCCACGCCCTCGCGCAGGCGCTTGCCCACGTCCTTGGCGATGGGGGCGTCGATGTCGGCCAGGTAGGTCTTGGGCACCTCGTAGGACGGGTGCATCAGCCTGTGCGCAAGGTCACCGTCGTTGGTGAGCAGCAGCAGGCCCTCTGTGTCGGCGTCCAGGCGCCCGACGTGGAACAGCCGCTGCCCGGCGGCCACCCGCTCGGCCACCAGGTCGCCCACGCAGGGGCGGCCCAGGTCGTCGCTCATGGTCGACTGCATGCCCTTGGGCTTGTTCAGCGCCAGGTGCACCAGGTCCTCGGTGACCATCACCCGCTCGCCGTCCACCTTCACGATGGCGTTGCGGGGATCGATGCGGCGGCCCTGCGTGGTCACGGTCTTGCCGTCGACCTCGACGCGCCCCTCGGCGATCATCTCCTCGGCCGCGCGTCGGGAGGCAATACCGGCCTGGGCCAGCACCTTCTGCAGCCGGATGCCGCGGGGGTCGATCTGGTCGTTCTCGTGCTCAGGCATTCTCATCCATGTCGATCAGGTCCACTTCGGGAAGCAATGGCGCCAGCGGAGGCAGCTCCGCCAGCGACGACAGCCCGAGTCGCTCCAGGAACAGCTCGGTCGTCGAGTACAGGGTCGCGTGGGTGTCCGCGTCGATGCCGGCCTCGGTCAGCAGACCGCGCGCCAGCAAGGTGCGTACCACACCGTCCACGTTCACCCCCCGCACCAAAGCGATGCGGGCACGGGTCAGGGGTTGACGGTATGCCACCACTGCCAAGGTCTCCAAAGCCGCTCGGGTCAGGCGGCTGCGGGCACCGTCGAGCAGCAGCCGCTCCACGTAGGGGGCGTGCACGTCGCGGGTGAACAGTCGCCATCCATCTCCGATTCTACGGAGGTCCATCCCGCTGCCCCGGGCTGTGAGCGCCGTCGCCATCCGCTCCAGGCTCGCGCGCACCCGCTCGGCCGGCTCCTGCACCGCCGAGGCCAGCACCTGCTCCGACGCCGGGGCGTCCACCACCAGCAGCAGCGCCTCCAGCGCCGACTCCAGCTCCTGCTCGTCCAGACCCTGCTCGTCCAGGCCCTGGTCCTCGGGCAGATCATCGTGCTCGGGGGTGCTCACCCGTAGTCCTCTCCCAGCTCGTCCACGGCCACCACGGCCTGCCCCGGCCACTGCACCAGCAGCGGGCCCAGCGCCTCGTCCTGGTCGAAGATCACCGCGGCCTCCCGGTACAGCTCCAGCAGCGCCAGGAACCGGGCCACCACCTGCACCGTGGACTCGCAGTCGGCCACCAGCTCCCCGAACGTCGTCCACCGCTGCCCGCCCGCCGCGCGCAGGCGCTCCAGCAGCAGCGCCGCCTGCTCCGGCACCGACACCTGCGGGGTGTGCAGGTGCGCCAGGCTGACCTCCGGCGGCGGTGGTGCGGGGCGGAACACCGCGGCGGCCACCTCGGCGAAGCGCTGCGGGTCCACGCCCAGCAGCACCTCTGGCAACAGCGCCGAGAAGCGGTCCTCCAGCGCCACCGAGCGGGGGTAGCGGCGCAGTGCGGCCCGCTCCAGCTCGGCGAACATCGCGGCGACCTGCTTGTAGGCGCGGTACTGCAGCAGCCGGGCGAAGATCAGGTCGCGGGCCTCCAGCAGGGCCAGGTCCTCGGCGTTCTCCACGTCACCGGCGGGCAGCAGCCGGGCGGTCTTGAGGTCCAGCAGCGTCGCGGCCACCACCAGGAACTCGGTGGTCTCCTCCAGCCCGGCCCGCTCGCCGAGCAGCCGGGTGTGGGCGATGAAGTCGTCGGTCACCTGGTGCAGCGCCACCTCGGTGACGTCCATCCGCCGCTGCGTGATCAGCTGCAGCAGCAGGTCGAACGGGCCCTCGAAGTTGGTCAGCCGCACCGTGAACGGGGCGGTGGAGCCGGGCCGAGCACCGACGCCGGGCTCGGGCGCCACGTCCCGCAGCTGCCCGAGGTCGGTGCTCACGGTCTCACCGAGCGATGACCTCGCGGGCCAGCTGGCGGTAGGCCGCCGCGCCGGGCGAGCTGGAGGCCCAGGTGAGGATGGACTCCCCCGCCACCGAGGTCTCCGGGAACTTCACCGTCCGGTTGATCACCGTGTCGTAGACGGTGTCGCCGAACACCTCCACCACGCGGGACATGATCTCCCGGGCGTGCAGGGTGCGGGCATCGAACATGGTCACCAAGATCCCGGACAGCACCAGCCGCGGGTTGAGCCGGTCGCGGACCTTCTCCATGGTGTCGTTGAGCAGCGCCAGCCCGCGCAGGCTGAAGTACGCGCACTCCATCGGGATGACCACGCCGTCGGCGCAGGCCAGCGCGTTCACGGTGAGCAGGCCCAGCGAGGGCTGGCAGTCGATGAGGATGTAGTCGTAGCGGTCGACCACCTGGCGCATCACGCGGCCCAGGGTCTGCTCGCGGCCCACCTCGTTGACCAGCTGGATCTCCGCGGCGGAGAGGTCGATGTTGCTGGGCAGCAGGTCGACGCCCTCGATCTTGGTCTGCACCAGCACGTCGTCCACGGCGGCGCGCGGCTCCACCAGCAGGTTGTGCACGGTGAGGTCGAGGTCGTGGTGGGCCAGGCCGAGGCCGGCCGACAGCGCGCCCTGCGGGTCGAGGTCCACCAGCAGCACCTTGCGGCCACACTCCGCCAGCGCAGCACCCAGGTTGATGGTGGACGTGGTCTTGCCGACGCCACCCTTCTGGTTGCACATGGCCAGCACGGTGGCCGGGCCGTGGCTGCTCAGCGGCGGCGGCTCGGGGATCTCGCGGCGCGGGCGGCCGGTGGGGCCGAGCGGGACGTCGGCGCCCGTCGCGTCGGACGCCTGAGGAGCTGCCCCCGGGGGGTTGGCCTGCGGTGTCGACACGGTGGGGTGCCTGCCCTTCGCTGTTGCAGTGCGGCGTTGTTGCCGGCACGAGCCTAGGAGTCGATGGTGTGCGCAAGCAACGCGCCCCGCCCACGAGACGCTGCATTCGTGCCGGTACACCGCGCTCTAGAGCCCTGGCGGAGGCTGCGGGCTCCCCTGCCGGGCCTAGCGGGCGCGGGGGTGCGCGCCGGCCCACACCTCGCGCAGCCCGTCCACCGTCACCATCGTGTACACCTGCGTGGTGGTCACCGAGGCGTGGCCGAGCAGCTCCTGCACCACCCGGACGTCGGCGCCGCCGTCGAGCAGGTGGGTGGCGAAGGAGTGCCGCAGGGTGTGCGGGGAGACGTCGGCGGTGATGCCGGCGCGCTCGGCGGCGGTCTGCAGCACCTGCCACGCGCTCTGCCGGGACAGCCGGCCGCCGCGGGCGTTGAGGAACAGCGCGGGCCCGGCCCGGGAGACCAGCGCCGGCCGCCCCCGCACCAGGTAGGACTGCAGCGCATCCAGGGCAGGGCGGCCCACCGGCACCAGCCGCTGCTTGCCGCCCTTGCCCGCCAGCACCACGGTGCGCGACTCGGTGTCCACGTCGTCCACGTCCAGACCCACCGCCTCGGAGATGCGGGCGCCGGTGGAGTACAGCAGCTCCAGCAGCGCGCGGTCGCGCAGCTGGCGGGGTCCGGCCGCCTCCCCCGAACCACTCGCGGCGTCCAGCAGGGCCAGCACCTGGTCCACCGCCAGCGCCTTGGGCAGCCGCTTGGGCCCGCTGGGCGGGCGCACCTCCCGGGCCACGTCCACGGTGGTGATGCCCTCGCTGGCGGCGAAGCGGTGCAGCCCCCGGGCGGCCACCAGCGCCCGGGCGGCGGAGGAGGCGGCCAGCGGCGGCACGCCGTGCTCGGCGTCGCCGGTGCGCAGCGCGCGGACGAAGGCGGTGACGTCCTGCTCCTGCACCGCGGCGAGGTCGGTGACGTCGCGGTTGGCCAGGTGCTGGCAGTACCGGCGCAGGTCGCGGCGGTAGGACTCCAAGGTGTTGCGGGCGCTGCCGCGCTCCACCGCCAGGTGGTCCAGGTAGGTCTGCACCTGGACGGTGAGGGGAGCGGACGGTTCGGGCACGGCGCTCAGCATCCTCTCCACCTTGCTCACCTGGGGCGACCCACCCTGCGCGCGTCGGAACTGCAACCCCCTTAGTGGCTTTGACCACGATATTGTGCGCACATGACCCAGCCAGGCAACGACGGTTCGTCCCCAGTCACCAACAACCAGCGCGACGAGACGCGCGCCCTGCTGGGCCAGCACTACGCCCAGGGGCGGATGACCGCCGACCAGTACTCCGACCGGATGGGCACCGCCGCCACCGCGGCCACGGTGGACGAGCTGCGGGAGCTGTTCAACGACCTGCCGCACCCCTACCCGATCTCCCTGGGCGGCCAGCACTCCCCCGGCCAGCCGGGACCTGGTCAGCCGGGACCTGCCCAGCCCGGCCCCTACGGCCAGCCCGGTCCGGCCCAGCCGGGCCCCTACGGCCAGCCCGGTCCGGCCCAGCCGGGTCCCTACGGTCAGCCCGGCCCCTACGGCCAGCCCGGCCCCTACGGCCAGCCGGCACCGGCCGGCTACCCGCGACCCGCGGCGGGCGCCCCCTACGGCGTCGATCCGCTTAGCGGAGTGCCGTTCTCCGACAAGGAGAAGCTCACCGCCGGCCTGCTCCAGCTGTTCCTGGGCGGCTTCGGCGTGGGCCGCTTCTACACCGGCCACACCGGCATCGCGGTGGCCCAGCTGCTCACCTGCGGCGGCTGCGGCGTCTGGAGCCTGGTCGACGGCATCCTGATGCTCACCGGCAAGGTCACCGACCCGCAGGGACGTCCGCTGCGCGGCTGAGCCGCTGACCGGCCTGGGCTTGTCGGCGCGCCTAGAGTGCAGGCATGAGTGCTTCGCCGGACCCCGGGCTCATGCGCACGGACGACGCCGAGCGCCACGACGCCCAGCAGGTGCTCGGCCAGCACTTCGTCGCCGGCCGGCTGGACTACGCGGAGTACCAGGACCGGCTCCACGCCGCCACGGCGGCGCGCACCCGCAAGGACCTGTGGGAGCTGTTCTCCGACCTGCCCGAGCCGCACCCGCGGGTGCTCGGCGCGCTCGGCGGGCCGGACCACCTGGGCCACGGCGAGCTCGCGCCGCCGTACTGGGGCGCCCCTGCCGCGGCGCCGGCACCCCCTGCGCCTCCGCGCTTCCCCGGCTTCGCGGCGCCCCCGGCGGGAAGCGGCGCCTACGGGTACCCCGTGCCGGGCCACGGCGGACAGCTCAGCGCCCCCTACGGCGTGGACCCGCGCACCGGCCGCCCCTGCTCCGACAAGGTGCGGGTGACGGCGGGAACGCTGCAGATCGCGCTGGGCTGCTTGGGCATCGGCCGCTTCTACACCGGCCACTACGGCGTGGGCACGGCCCAGCTGCTCATCACGGTGCTGTCGCAGGGCACCTTGGCGCCGCTGGTCATCTTGTGGGGCGTCATCGACGGCATCCTCATGCTCACCGGGTTCGTCTCCGACCGCCGCGGCCGTCCGCTGCGCTAGGCAGGGCCAGGTCGGCTGGTCCTCGCGGTAGCGTGCCGCTCGTGAGTCGCCGAGGCAGTGCCACCCTGGACCGGCGGGTTGCGGTGGGTACCGGGGCGCTCGCGCTCACCGCGCTGGTCGCTGCTGCCGTCGCCACCACCGTCGCCCCCGAGGCCGGCGTGGTGCTGCCCGTTCCGTCGACCACCGCGTGGTTGCTGGGTGCGGTCACGCTGGCGCTGCAGGCCACCGCACTGCTGTGGCGTCAGGTGGCACCGCGAGCCGTCCTGCTCGTCGTCGCCCTCGGGATGGTGCTGTGCGGGCTCTGCGGCCTCGGTGACGCGGTCGGGCTGGCCCAGCTGGCCACCCTGGTCGCGGCCTACACCCTCGGGCTCGCCCAGCCGCTGTCCCGGTCCTGGCCCACCTTCGTGGCGGCGGCGTTGCTCGCCGGTGCCGGCACGCTGGCCAGCAGCCTGGGCGGCGGCGAGCCGGTGGCGCCGTCGGTGGGCCTGGGGCTGCTGCAGGGCCTCAGCACGGTGGCCCTCCCCCTGGGGGTCGCGGTGGTGGTGGCGGCGCGCCGCGAGGCTCGCCTGGCCCGGGAGAGCCGGGCGGCCGCCCTCGAGCGGGAGCACGGCGCGCTGGTGCAGGCCGCTGTCGCCCGCGAGCGCACGGCGATGGCCCGCGAGCTGCACGACATCGCCGCCCACCACCTCTCCGGCATCGCCGTCATGACCGCGGCGATCGGCACCCAGATCGACTCCGACCCCGCTGGCGCCAAGGCCGCGGTGGCGCAGGTGCGGGCGCAGAGCACCGCCGTGCTGCGGGACCTGCGCAGCCTGGTCGGCCTGCTCCGCGAGGACGACGCCCCCGCAGCCGACCCCGGCCGAGTGCGGCCCGAGTCGCTGGCGGGCATCGCCGCGCTCGTCGACGACGTCACCACCGCGGGCCGGGACGTGGGACTGACGGTGCTGGCCGGGACGCGGCCGCTGGGTGAGGGCGTCGGCCCGCTCGCCCAGCTGGGGGCCTACCGGATGGCGCAGGAGGCCCTCGCCAACGCCGCGCGGCACGCCCCCGGTGCACGCACCGAGGTCACCATCGACAACCGCGACCCCGACGCCGTGCTGGTGACGGCGCGCAACGGCCCGGCAGCCCCGGCCCCGGCCCCGGCCGACGCGCGGCGTGCCGGGTTCGGCATCGTCGGGATGCGGGAGCGCGCCGAGCTCACCGGGGCGAGCCTCGACGTCGGCGCCACCGCCGACGGTGGGTGGCGGGTGAGCCTCCGGATGCCCCGGGAGCCGCACCGGGCAGACGCGCTCGCGGCGGAGGACGCATGATCCGGGTGGTGATCGCCGACGACCAGGCGCTGGTGCGCGCCGGGTTGCGGACCCTGCTGGACGCCGAGGCCGACCTCGAGGTCGTCGCCGTCGCCGCGGACGGCCACGAGGCGGTGGACGCCGCCCGCGCGCTGCGCCCGGACGTGGTCTGCATGGACAT
This sequence comes from Rhodococcus sp. Z13_19A, assembly GCF_058133575.1. Taxonomy (NCBI): domain Bacteria; kingdom Bacillati; phylum Actinomycetota; class Actinomycetes; order Mycobacteriales; family Nocardiaceae; genus Rhodococcus; species Rhodococcus sp. Z13_19A. Next base: position 14,431 of record NZ_JBYUNN010000004.1, on the reverse strand, counting down.
CCGGATGCCCGGCCAGGACGGCATCAGCGCCACCCGAGAGCTGTGCGGGCCCGGGGTGGCCCACCCGGTGCCGGTGCTGGTGCTCACCACCTTCGACGTGGACGAGTACCTCTTCGGGGCGCTGGAGGCCGGGGCGTCCGGCTTCCTGCTCAAGGACGCCGAGCCGGAGGTGCTGGTCGCCGCGGTGCGGTCGGTCGCGCGGGGCAACGGCACCCTCGACGACAGCCTCACCAAGCGGGTGCTGCGCGAGGTGGTCACCCGCCGCGAGATCGTCCCCGTCACCGCCGGACGTGCCTCGGAGCTGCTCACCGCCCGCGAGCTGGACATCCTGCTGCTGCTCGCCCAGGGGTTGTCCAACGACGAGATCGCCGCCACCCTGGTGCTGGAGACCTCCACGGTGAAGTCCCACCTGGCCCGGATGATGCCCAAGCTCGGCGTCCGCTCGCGCCTGCAGGCCGCGGTGTGGGCCTACCAGAACAAGGTCGTGGCCGTCCCCGAGTGAGCGCTTGCATCGAAGGATGCAACGTCGCGATCTCCCTCCCACGGCGCTCGAGACGCCGCGCAGGAATTCCTAGGTTCGACAGGTGCCCATCCTGCGACCGAGGAGACCTGCGATGACCGCCTCCACCACCGCCCGGCAACCACTGCCGGACCGCACCACCGCCGCCGCGCTGCGGCTCGTCGACGTGCACAAGCAGCACGCCGGTGCCTCGGGGGCGGTGCACTCCCTGCGCGGTGTCTCGCTCACCCTGGACGCTGGCTCCTTCACCGCCGTGATGGGCCCCTCGGGGTCGGGCAAGTCCACCCTGCTGCACTGCGCCGCCGGGCTCGACGTCCCGACCCGCGGCCGGGTCACCGTCGGTGAGCGCGACATCAGCGCCCTCGCCCCCGACGCGCTCACCCGGTTCCGCCGCGACCACGTCGGCTTCGTCTTCCAGGCCTACAACCTCGTGCCACACCTCAGCGTGGCCGACAACATCCAGCTGCCGGTGATGCTGGCCGGGCGCGAGCCAGACCGCGACTGGCAGGCGGAGCTGCTGGACGCCGTCGGCCTGGCCGGGATGGCCGACCGCCGCCCGGGTGAGCTCTCCGGCGGACAGGCCCAACGGGTCGCCATCGCCCGGGCCCTGTTCTCCCGGCCGACGGTCGTCTTCGCCGACGAGCCCACCGGTGCGCTGGACACCCGCACCGGTACCGCGGTGCTCACGCTGCTCCGCGACACCGCCCGCCAGCTCGGGCAGACCGTGGTGGTGGTGACGCACGACGCCGCAGTGGCCGCCACCGCCGAGCAGGTGCTGTTCCTCTCCGACGGACGCCTGGTCGACCAGCTCGCCAATCCGACGGCCAAGACGGTCGCTGAGCGCATGCTCGGGCTGGAGCGGTGAGCGCGATGTGGCGCCTCGCCCGCTCCGGTGCCGCCGCGCACCTGCCGAGCCTGGTCGGACCGTTCGTGGTGCTGGCCCTGGCCGGGGTCCTGCTCTCCGGCACCGGCGTGCTGATCGAGTCCGGTCTCCGCTCCGGCGGCGACGCCGGGTTCCTCGTCGTCCTGGCCAGCTCGTTCACCGGGACCGCGACCGTGCTGGTGGTCTTCGTGGTCGCCGCCACCGTCTCCCTCGCCCTGCGCCAGCGCCAGCGGGACTTCGCGCTGCTGCGCGCGGTGGGGGCGACGCGGGGCCAGATCCGCAGCCTGGTCAGCCGGGAGACCGGTCTGGTCACGCTGGTGGCAGCACCGGTGGGCGCGCTGGTCGGCCTGGTCGCGGTGCGTTCCCTGACCCCGCTGCTGGCCTCGTCCCAGATGGTCGCCCCCGACTTCCAGCTGACGCTCTCCCCCCTGCCGGTGCTCGGGGCCCTCGTGTTCCTGCTGCCGGTGGCCTGGCTCGCCGCGCGGCTGGCCACCCGCGGCACCCTGCGTGCCGCACCCACGGCGGCCATCGGCGACAGCGTCGTCGAGCCGGTCGGCATCGGCCGCGCCCGTCGGACCAGCGCGATCGTCGTGGCGGCGGTGGGCCTGGCCGCAGCGCTGAGCCCGGTGGCCGTGCCCGGCGCCCTGGGCAGCGCCACGGCCGCGGTCTCGGCGTTCCTGCTCATCGGGGCAGCGGCGTTGGCCGGCCCGGCTCTCGTGGCCTGGGTGCTGCACCGCATCGGTCACCGCGGCGGACCGGCCACGCAGCTGGCGCTGGCCAACACCCGCGGCTTCTCCCGGCGGCTGACCACGGTGGTGGTGCCGCTGGCGCTGGCCCTGGGGGTCGGCACCGTGCAGGCCACCATCGACGACACCATGGTGGTCGCGGGCGCCCAGCAGCTCGCCGACGGGCTGCACGCCGACCTGGTGGTCACCGGCACGGACCTGGAGCGACACCAGCTCACCGCCGTGCCGGGCGTGGACGTGGCCACCCCGCTGGCCTCCGTGCCGGCCCAGGTGCGCACCGACGACGAGAGCGGGTGGCTCGGCGCCCTGGGCTGGGAGCCCGTGCCGGTGCGGACCCTGCCTGCCGGCGGCGTCGCGGCGACGCTCGACCCAGGGGTGGTGGACGGCGACCTGGCCGGCCTGGACCGCACCGACACCGTCGCCATCAGCCGGGACGCCCGCCTGGACACCGGCAAGGGCCTCGGCGACACCATCGCCATCCGGTGGGCCGGTGGTGAGCTCACGGTGGCCAACGTGGTCGCGGTGTACGACCGTGGCCTGGGCTTCGGCGACTACCTCACCGGCCAGGGCACCCCCGCCTCGCACGGCGTGGACGTCCGGCCGGACACGGTGCTGCTGCGCACCAGCGACGCCGGCGTCGGGCCCGCCGTCGCCGGCCTCGGGCTGACCGTGCAGGGCGAGCAGGAGCACGTGGACGCCGTGGTGGCCGCCGGTGGCGGCCAGCGCGAGCTGTCCACGATGCTGCTGCTCCTGCTGCTGGCCTTCGTGGGCGTGGCCGCCGCCAACGCCCTGGTGCTCACCACCGCTGGGCGGCGGGCCGAGCTGGTGCTGCTGTGGCGCACCGGCGCCACCCGCCGACAGCTGGTCGCGATGGCCGGGGTGGAGGCGCTGGTCACCGGGGTGGTGGCGTGGCTGATCGGCACGGCCACCGTGCTCCCCGCGGTCGTGGGTGTCAGCGTCGGACTGCTGGGCCCGGCGGTGCCGCCGGTGGACCTGGCCACCTACGGCGCGCTGAGCGCGGCGGTGCTGCTCATCCCGCTGCTGACCGTCGTCCCAGTGGTCGCCCGCGCCGTGGGGCAGCGCCCGCAGGTGCCCTCGCTAGGGTCAGCCACATGACCCAGCTCTACGACCCGTCCCCCGTCGAGCTCGTGCACCTGCAGCGCTGCGTCGAGCTGGCCACCGAGGCACTCGCCGACGGCGACGAGCCGTTCGGGTCGGTGCTCGTCGACGGCGCGGGCCGCGTGCGCTTCGAGGACCGCAACCGGGTGGGCGGCGGCGACGCCACCCGGCACCCGGAGATCGAGATCGCGCGGTGGGCAGCCGCGCACCTGAGCCCGCAGGAGCGCGCCGACTGCACCGTCTACACCTCCGGCGAGCACTGCCCGATGTGTGCGGCCGCGCACGGGTGGGTGGGGCTGGGCCGAATCGTCTTCGCCGCCAGCTCCGCCCAGCTGTCGGACTGGCTCACCGAGTGGGCGGAGCCGGCCGCCCCGGTCGCCCCGCTGCCGATCACCACGGTGGTTCCGGGGCTGCCGGTGGCGGGCCCGGTCGCCTCGCTCGCCGAGCAGGTCCGGGCCCTGCACGCCCGCCAGCGGGGTCGTCGCTGACGGGCGGGCAGCACCCAGGGTCTAGCTGTGCACCCAGGGACTAGCTGTGCACCCAGGGACTAGCTGTGCACCCAGGTTCTAGCTGTGCGCGGTCTCGTCCCGGCGGAGCAGCGCGAACGACTGGTCGGTCCACTCCGCGTCCGGCGTGCGCAGCGGCGTGCCGGTGGCCCGGGCCGCCGACAGCGCCAGCAACCCGCTGACCGCCGCGCAGTTCACGATGTCGCCGGAGAGCACCCGGCGCACGGCATCGACCAGCGGCACCCGCTGCACCACCAGGTCGGCCTCCTCGTGCTCCGGGTCCGGGCGGTCCACCTCGCTGAGCCCCTCGGCCAGGTACACCCGCATGGACTCGTCGCAGAAACCCGGCGACGGGTCGATGTCCACCAGCACCGACCAGCGCTGCGCGGCCAGGCCCACCTCCTCGGCCAGCTCGCGCTGGGCCGCGGGCAGCGGCTCCTCGTCCACCACGTCGAGCAGGCCGGCGGGCAGCTCCCACAGCCGCCGGCCCAGCGGGTGCCGGTACTGGTGGATGAGCACCACCTGGTCGGCCTCGTCCAGGGCCACCACGGCCACGCTGGCGTGGTGCTCCACCACCTCGCGGGTGGAGGTGTCCCCGCCCGGCATGCGCACCTGGTCGGCACGCAGCGCCAGGATGGCCCCGCGGTACACCACCTGGCTGTCGGCCACGCTGAAGTCGTGGGCTCCCGGCTCGCTCACCTCAGGACGCCGAGGTGGCCGACTCGCGGTGCGTCAGCTCGACCGGCAGCCGCTCGGCCGCCTCGTAGTCGATGGCCGCGCGGATGAACGCCGCGAACAACGGGTGCGGCCGGGTGGGCCGGCTCTTCAGCTCCGGGTGCGCCTGGGTGGCCACGAAGAACGGGTGCACCTCGGCGGGCAGCTCGACGAACTCCACCAGGGTGCCCTCCGGCGAGGTGCCGCTGAAGCGCAGCCCGGCCTTGGCCAGCTGCTTGCGGTAGGCGTTGTTCACCTCGTAGCGGTGGCGGTGCCGCTCGGAGACCTCGGTGCTGCCGTACGCCGCGGCCACCACCGAGCCCTTGTCCAGCTTGGCCGGGTAGGCGCCCAGGCGCATGCTGCCGCCCATGTCCGCCTCGCCGGCCACGATCTCGGTCTGGTCGGCCATGGTGGAGATCACCGGGTGCGTGGTGTCCGGGTCGAACTCGCTGGAGTTGGCGTCGTCCAGGCCGGCCAGGTTGCGCGCGGCCTCGATCACCACACACTGCAGGCCCAGGCACAGCCCCAGCAGCGGGATGCCCCGGGTGCGGGCGTAGCGGATGGCGCCGAGCTTGCCCTCGATGCCCCGCACGCCGAAGCCGCCAGGCACCAGCACCCCGTCGACCTGTGACAGCGCGGCGGAGGCACCGGCCTCGGTCTGGCAGTCGTCGGAGGGCACCCAGACGATCTTCACCTTCGCGCGGTGGGCGAAGCCGCCGGCGCGCAGCGCCTCGGTGACCGACAGGTAGGCGTCGGGCAGGTCGATGTACTTGCCCACCACCGCGATGCGGACGTGCTCCTCGGGCTCGTGCACCCGCTTGAGCAGGTCCGACCACACCGTCCAGTCCACGTCGCGGAAGGGCAGGCCCAGCCGGCGCACCACGTAGGCGTCCAGGCCCTCGGTGTGCAGCACCTTGGGGATGTCGTAGATGGAGGGCGCGTCGGGGCAGGAGACCACGCCGTCCTGGTCCACGTCGCACATCAGCGAGATCTTGCGCTTGAGGCCGTCCGGGATCTCCCGGTCTGCGCGCAGCACCAGCGCGTCGGGCTGGATGCCGATGTTGCGCAGCGACGCCACCGAGTGCTGGGTGGGCTTGGTCTTGAGCTCGCCGGAGGGCGCCAGGTACGGGATCAGCGAGACGTGCAGGAAGAACACGTTGTCCCGGCCCACCTCGTGGCGGACCTGGCGGGCCGCCTCCAGGAAGGGCAGCGACTCGATGTCGCCGACGGTGCCACCGATCTCGGTGATCACCACGTCCGGGGTGTGACCCTGCAGGTCCGGGCCGCTCATGGCGGTGATCCGGGACTTGATCTCGTCGGTGATGTGCGGGATGACCTGGACGGTGTCGCCCAGGTACTCCCCGCGACGCTCCTTGGCGATCACGCTGGAGTACACCTGGCCGGTGGTGACGTTGGCCCAGCTGGGCAGGTCCCGGTCCAGGAAGCGCTCGTAGTGGCCGACGTCGAGGTCGGTCTCGGCGCCGTCCTCGGTGACGAAGACCTCACCGTGCTGGAACGGGTTCATGGTGCCGGGGTCGACGTTCAGGTAGGGGTCCAGCTTCTGCATCGTCACGCGCAGGCCGCGCGACGTGAGGAGCTGCCCCAGGCTGGAGGCGGTCAGACCCTTGCCCAGTGAGGAAGCAACACCGCCGGTGACGAAGATGTGCTTTGCGTGATGGGCGTTCTGACGTGACTGAGGCAAAGAGGCTCCCGTGAGATGAGGTGCGGTGTCACTCGGTGCCGGCAAGAAACGGCCGTGACTCACGGAACCCCACGCTAACACGCGCGGGCCCCCACGTGCCGCCGCCGCCCCCTCGAGATGATCACTCGAGGGGGCGGCGGCGGTGGTTCTGGGCGGGGCGGCTCAGCCCTGGGTGGGCACCGTCATGCCCTGGGCGTTGCCCGCGGTGCCGTAGCGGCCCGCGCGGCCGTCCAGCTGCTCCTGCAGCCCCAGCACGGCGGTGATCTGTCCGGCGGCGGTGTCCACGTTGTCCACGGTGGTCAGCGCGGCGGTCACGTCGACGTCGGCGCGGGCCACCCCCAGGGGGCCGTTGCCCTCGGCCGAGCCGGTGCGCCCGGCCAGCACCACGCCGGCGCTGCTGCGGTCCAGCGCGGCGGCGAAGCGGGCGATGGTGGAGGCGCGGTCCCCGGCGCCGTCGCCGGTGATCGCTCCCCCGGTGAGCACCAGGCCGAGCTGTCCGGCGGTGGGGGTGGGTCCGCCGTTGCCGACGAACCCGGCGGCCTGCAGGGCCTGCACGGCCACGGCCAGCTCGGCGGGGGTGGTGCGCGGCTTGGCGGTGGTGGCGTCCAGCAGCAGCACCGAGCCCAGCAGCGAGCCGGCCAGGCTGCCGGAGTCCACCGAGCCGGTGGGCAGCTGCACCCCGGCCGGGATGACGTTGGTGATGGTGGAGCGCACCTGGTCGGCGTTGGCCGGGTTCACGAACGCCGGGGTGAGGGCCACCTGGCCGGCCACCGAGCCGCCGGCGTCGGCGATGAGGCGCACCAGCGCGTCCCGGTCGGCGGAGCTGGCGTCGGGTGCGGTGAAGATGACCACGCTGCGCTGGGTGAGCACCGAGCGCAGCGCCAGCGGCGCCACCGCGGTGTCGAAGCCGTTGGCGGCGTTGAGCTGCTCGCGCAGGGCGTTGCGCTCGGTCTCCAGGGCCCGGACGTTCTGCTGCAGCCCGCTCTTGTCGTCGCGCAGCCCGGAGAGCAGCCCGTTGGACACCGAGGTGGAGCCCAGCACCAGGCCCAGCGCCAGGGCCAGGAACACGGCGGCGATCGAGATGATGTGGTGACGCAGGGTGATCATTCGCGCAGCCCCTTGACCCAGTCGTAGAAGCGGTCCCAGAGGTCCACCGCGTTGTCGAGGTACACCTGGCCGGCGTCGGACACCAGCAGCGCCACCACGATGGCGGCGAGCGCGGCGAGCACCAGCAGCAGCACCGTGCCGGCCGAGACCCGGCTGCGGTAGAGCGTGGCCACCGCCTTGCCGTCGACCAGCTTGGAGCCGACCTTCAGGCGGGTGAGGAAGGTGGAGGGGTTGGAGTCGCGGCGGCCGCTGTCCAGGAACTCGTGCAGGGTGGCCGGCGAGCCGACGCTGACGATCAGCGAGGCGTTGTTGTGCTCGGCCAGCAGCAGCGCGAGGTCCTCGCTGGAGCCCGAGGCCGGGAAGGTCATGGCGCCGATGCCCAGGTCCTGGATGCGCTCCAGGCCGGGGGCGTGGCCGTCGGAGTGCGCGGGCAGCACCACCTGGGCGCCGCACTTGAGGGTCTCGGTGCCGATGCCGTCGGGGTCGCCCACGATGAGGTCCGGGGTGTAGCCGGCGGCCACCAGCGCGTCGGCCCCGCCGTCCACGCCCACCAGGATGGGGCCGTACTCCTTGATGAACGGCTTGAGCCGCTTGAGGTCCTCGGCGTGGTCGTAGCCGTTGCTGACCACCACCACGTGCCGGTCACGCATCTCCACCTGGATCTCGGGCACACCGACGCCGTCCAGCAGCAGCGAGCTCTCCCGGCGGATGAACTCGATGGTGTTGCCGGAGAACGCCTCCAGCTGGTCGACCAGGCCGGTCTTGGCCTCGACCATCAGGTCGGCCACCGACTCCTGGCTCTGCTCGGAGCCCTGCGCCAGCTCCTTCTCGCCGGCGTAGAGCGAGCCCTCGTTCAGGCGCAGCTTGGCGCCGTCCTTGACCCGCCGGAACACCTCGCCGCCCACGCTGTCCACCAGCGGGATGCCCGCTCCCACCAGCACCTCGGGTCCGAGGTTGGGGTAGCGGCCGGAGATGGAGGGCGCGGCGTTGACCACCCCGGCGACCTCGGCGTTGACCAGCGCGTCAGCGGTGGCCCGGTCCAGGTCCATCTCGTCGAGGACAGCGATGTCACCCGGTCCGATCCGACGCAGCAGCCGCGGGGTGTTTCGGTCGATCCTGGCCACTCCTTCGACGCCCGGTAGGACCTCCTGGGAGCGACTGAGCAGGCCGGTGATCTTCATGACCTTGATGATGACTGGCCACTATGGCCTGCCGGTGGAGGCGCGCCGCAGCGGCAGGCCCCGCCCGACCGGCGGTTCTCAGGCGTCGCGGGCCGCGGCCGCGGTGGCCAGCAGCTCCTCCGCGTGTGCCTTGCCGGTCTCGGTGTCCTCAAGCCCGGCAAGCATTCTCGCCAGCTCGGCCACCCGCTCCGGCTGGTCGAGGGTGCGCACCCCGCTGACGATGACGGTGCCGCCCCTGGTCAGCTTGTCCACCACCAGGTGCCGGTCGGCGAAGGCAGCCACCTGCGGCAGGTGGGTCACCACGATCACCTGGTGGGTGCGGGCCAGGCGGGCCAGCCGCTTGCCCACCTCCACCGCGGCGCGGCCACCGACGCCGGCGTCCACCTCGTCGAAGACCAGGGTGGCGGTGGTGTCGGCCTTGGCCAGCACCACCTCCAGGGCCAGCATCACCCGGGAGAGCTCGCCGCCGGAGGCGCTGCGCCCGATGGGCAGCGCGGGGGCGCCCTGGTGGGCGGCCAGCCGCAGCTCCACCTCGTCCACGCCCGAGTCCCCGGCGTGCACCCGGGCCCCGTCCACCACCAGCGCGGCCGGGTCGTTGTCGGCGGCGGGGCGCACCCCGACGTGCACGTGCAGCTCGGCCTGACCCATGGCCAGCCCGGTGAGCTCGGTGGAGACCGCCTTGGCCAGCTTGGTGGCGGCCTTGCGGCGGGCGGCGCTGAGCTTGGCCGCCGCAGCGGTCACCTCCGCGGCCAGCTCGTCGCGGCGCCGCGCCAGCTCGGTGAGGGTGTCCTCGGAGACGTCCACCTCCGACAGCCGCCGGGTGGCCTGCTCGGCCCACTCCAGCACCCCGTCCACGTCGGCGGCGTACTTGCGGGTGAGCGCCTTGAGCTGGGCCTGGCGGGTGAGCACCGTGTCCAGCTCGCCGGGGTCGGCGGGCAGCTCGGCCAGGTAGGCGCTGAGCTCGCCGCCGATGTCGGTGAGCACGGCCTGCACCGCGTCCAGCCGCTGCGCCTGGGCCTGCAGCACCTCGTCCTCGCACGCGGCCATCCGGGCGCGGGCCTGCCCGATCAGCCCCAGGGCACCGCCGGACTCGCCGTCGTCGCTGCCCATCAGTGCCGCCTGCGCGTCGGCCGAGCCCTCCCGGAGCACGTCCAGGTCGCCCAGGCGGCGCACCGCGCGGCTGAGCTCGACGTCCTCGCCGGGGCTGGGCGCGACGTCGGCGATCTCGGCCAGGCCCATCCGCAGCTGGTCGGCCTCGCGGGCGAGCTCGCGGGAGCGGCTGGTGCGCTCGGCCAGCTCGCTGCTCACCTGCAGCCACTCGGTGCGCAGCGCCCGGTAGGTCTTGAGCAGCGGTGCCACCGTGCTCTCCGCCGATCGGTCCAGGGCGGCGCGCTGCTGGTCGCTGCGCTGCAGCCGCAGCTGGTCGTTCTGCCCGTGCACCGCCAGCAGCGGCTCGGTGAAGGAGCTGAGCACCCCGGCGGGCACGCTGCGCCCGCCGAGGTGGGCGCGGGAGCGGCCGTCGGCACTGACCGTGCGCACCGCGATCACGCTGCCGTCGTCGTCGGAGTCGGCCCCGGCGCCCTCGGCGACCTCGGCGGCAGCGGCCCCGGCGGCCTCGGTGAGCAGGAAGCGGCCCTCCACCACCGCCTTGGGCGTGTCGGTGCGCACCCGGGAGGGATCGGCGCGGGCACCGCTGAGCAGGTGCAGCCCGGTGACCACCATCGTCTTGCCGGCCCCGGTCTCACCGGTGAGCACCGTCAACCCCGGGTGCAGCTCCACGCTGGCCTCGGCGATGACGCCGAGGCCCTGGATACGCATCTCCGCCAGCACGCGCCCACCCTAGCCCGCGGCACCGACAGCTCAGCCCTGGTGACGTCCGCGCCAGCTCTGCACCGGCAGGCTGAACTTGTGCACCAGGCGGTCGGTGAACGAGGCGTCGTCGAAGCGGACCAGCCGCAGCGGGCGCTCGCCGCGCACCACCTCCACCCGCGCACCGGCGGGCAGCGGCAGGATGCGGCGGCTGTCGAAGCACAGCACCGCGGGCGGACCGCCGGCGTCGACCTCCAGGGCCACCACCGAGGTGGGGCTGACCACCAGCGGCCGGGCGAAGAGGGCGTGGGCGTTGCTGGGCACCACCAGCAGCGCCTCCACGTCCGGCCACATCACCGGGCCGCCGGCGGAGAAGGCGTAGGCGGTGGAGCCGGTGGGGGTGGAGAAGAGCACGCCGTCGCAGCCGAAGCCGGAGACCGGACGGTCGTCCACCTCCAGGACCACGTCCAGGATGCCGCCGCGGGTGGTCTTCTCCACGCTGGCCTCGTTCAGCGCCCAGCTGCGGCTGACCACGACGCCCTCCACGATGACGGCGGCGTCGAGGGTCATCCGCTCCTCCACGCGGTAGCTGCGGGAGACCACCGCGTCCAGCGCGGTCTCCAGGTCGTCGGGGTCGGCCTCGGCGAGGAAGCCGACGCGGCCGAGGTTGATGCCCAGCACGGGCACGCCCACCGACCGGGCTAGCTCCGCGGCGCGCAGGATGGTGCCGTCACCGCCGAGCACCAGCACCAGCTCCACCCCGGCGGCCGCGGTCTCCCCCGCGGCGACGGCGTGGGCGCCGAGCACGCTGGGCAGCGCCAGGTCCTCGGTCTCCTCCACCAGCACGCGGATGTGGATGCCGGCCTCGGTCAGCCGGGCTGCCACCCGCTCGGCGGGGCCGGTGGTCTCGGCGCGGCCGGTGTGCACCACCAGCAGCACCTCGCGCTCCGCGGCCGGCTCCGGCCGCAGCTGCGCGGCACCCTCCACCGTCCGCACCGCCGAGGTGCTCGCTGGGGAGGTGCTCACTGGGGGCCTGCCGCTACAGCCTGTCGCACCATGGTTTCCACCGCGTCAGTATCGACGGTGGTGGCAGCATCGGTGCAAGCGGCATGCAACCACAGGAAGAACTCCACGTTTCCCGACGGCCCGGGCAGGGGGCTGGCCACCACTCCCTTGGTCTGCAGCCCGAGGCCGGCGGCCGTGCGCGCCACGTCCAGCACCGCCTCGGTGCGCAGCTCAGGGTCGCGCACCACCCCACCGGCACCCACCCGGTCCTTGCCCACCTCGAACTGGGGCTTGACCATGGGCAGCAGGTCAGCGCCGGGGTGCACGCAGGCGACCAGCGCGGGCAGCACCAGCTTGAGCGAGATGAAGGACAGGTCAGCCACCACCAGGTCCACACCGCCGCCGATCTGGTCGGGGGTGAGGCTGCGGACGTTGGTGCGGTCGTGCACGTGCACGCGGTCGTCGCTCTGCAGCCGCCACACCAGCTGGCCGTAACCGACGTCGACGGCGACCACCTCGCGGGCGCCGCGCTGCAGCAGCACGTCGGTGAACCCCCCGGTGGAGGCCCCGGCGTCCAGGCAGCGGCGACCCTCGATGGTCAAGCCGGCAGGGGTGAACTCCTCCAGCGCACCGAGCAGCTTGTGCGCACCGCGGGAGGCCCACTGCTGCTCGTCGGCCACCTCGGTGACCAGCAGCGGGGTGCCCGCCTCCACGGCGGTGGCGGGCTTGGTGGCCACGGTGCCGGAGATGCGGACCCGGCCGGCGTTGATCAGCTCCACCGCGTGCTCGCGGGAGCGGGCCAGACCGCGGCGGACCAGCTCGGCGTCCACTCGGGCGCGCCGGGCCACGTCAGGCCTTGTCGATCGTGGCGAGGGCGGCGGCGAGGCGCTGGTGCAAAGCCTCCAGCTCGTGCAGCTGCGCCGCCGCGGGCGAGGAACCCTCGGGTGCGTGCGGCCCGTCCGGGCGGGGCTGGGAGGCGAGCACCGCATCCACGTCCGCCGTGATGGCTGCGGGATCTACCCGGCTCGGACCGGGGCGTGGAGCCGTGCTGTTCACCGCGTCCACGCTATCGGATGGCTCTGACCGCCGACGGGCTAGGCGGCGGTGACGCCCCACGCTCGCAGCGCTGCCTCGGCACCGGCTCCATCGGCGGTGACGGCGGCGATCGCGCCACCCTGCCAGGCCACCGGGCACGCCGCGCGCAGCCCGTCCCAGGGGTCAGCATCGGGGTCGTCGCAGGCCACGACCAGGGAGTCGCCCTCGAGGCGGGCTGCCCAGCCGTCGACCGGGCCGATGGCCGCGTCGGTGGCCGGACGGTCCAGCGCGGACAGGTCCCCGGCGAGGTAGTCCGGGCGTTCCGTGGCGTCGGCGCGCAGCACGTCCAGCGCGGTGCTCACCCCGGTCATCACCAGCAGGGTGGGCAGCTCCGCGGCGCGCCCGCCGGCGATGTCGGTGTCCAGCCGGTCGCCGATCACCAGGGGGCGCTGGGCGCGGGCCCGTGCCACCGCGTCGCGCATGATCGGCGGGGCAGGCTTGCCCGCCACCTGCGGCTCGGTGTCGGTGGCCGAGCGCAGCACCGCGACCATCGAGCCGTTGCCGGGCAGCAGGCCGCGGTCGGAGGGCAGCGTGGGGTCGAGGTTGGCGGCCACCCACACCGCGCCGCCCCGGATGGCCAGCGCCGCCTCGGCCAGGATCGGCCAAGCGGTCTCCGGGGAGTGCCCTTGCACCACGGCTGCGGGGCCGGCGGCCAGCTCGCGCACGGGTACCAGCCCGCGCTCGCGAATCTCCGCGGCCAGCGCCTCGGTGCCCACCACCAGCACGGCGGCACCGGCGGGCAGCTGCTCGGCGAGCAGACCGGCCGAGGCCTGCGCGCTGGTCACCACGTCGGCGTCCTCGGCGGGCAGGCCCAGCTCGCGCAGGTGCTCCGCCACGTCGCCCGGGGCCCGGCTGGCGTTGTTGGTGACGTAGAGGACTCGCTGCTCGCTCTTGCTCAGCGCGTCCACCGCGCCGGGAATGGCAGTGGGACCGGCGTAGACCGTGCCGTCCAGGTCGACCAGCAGGGCGTCGAACCCCGCCCGCAGGGTGCTCACTGGTCCTCGTCCCCCTCCAGGTCCCCGATCTTCTCGCCGGATCCGGCGCCCTCGCCGCCCGCGCCCAGCGCCGCAGCGCGGTCCTCGGCATCGGTCTCGCCGTCCTCGTCCGCGGTGGCCGCCTGCATGAACCAGCGGATGGCATCGTCGGTGCGACCGGCAGCCAGCAGCGCGTCCGCGTAGGCGTAGAACAACCGCGCCGCCGCCGAACCCGTGCGGGTGGGATCAAGCTCCGGGGTCTGCAGCATCACCACCGCGGCGTCGAGCTGACCCAGGTCACGACGGGCACCGGCGGCCACGATGCACAGCTCCTCGGCGGCCTCCCCAGTCAGCTGACGGGCCTCGTCGGAGCGGGCCAGCTCCAGTGCACGCTCGGGACGTCCCAGGGCACGCTCGCAGTCGGCGAGGACGGCCACCAGGCCGGGCCCGCCAGCCATGCGTCGGGCAGCGCGCAGCTCGGCGATCGCCTCGGCCCACTCCCCCGCGTGGTACGCGGCGATGCCGGCGGCCTCGCGCACCACGGCCACGCGGCCGGCCCGGCCGCGCGCGGCGCGGGCGTGCAGCAGGGCTCGCTCGGGATCCTCGTCCACGAGCGTGCCTGCCATCACCAGGTGCATGGCGACCTTCTCCGCGTTGGACTTGTCCAGGCTGAGCAGGTCGCGGCGCACGTCGGGGTCGAGCAGCTTCACGTCGACGTCCTCGGGCAGCGGAGGCTCGGGGGGACGGGGGGTGCGGCGCTCGTCGGAGCCCGATCCCGGGCGTGGACGGGCGCCCCGGTCGTGGCGGGCGCCGCCTGAGCCGGTGGGCCGGCCGGACGTGGACCGGTCACGACCTCCCCGCGGGCCGTCGAACGAGCGGCGTCCCGAGCTGTCGGGCGTGTTTCCCACGAGGGATTCCTTCCTGACTGTGAAGCATGCGCTGTGCAGATGAGGGTCGTGAACGCACGAAAGGGGACCCCGGTTATGGGGTCCCCTTTCGTGGTGGTGCAAATGATGTTCGGCGGCGTCCTACTCTCCCACACCCTGTCGGGTGCAGTACCATCGGCGCTG
>NZ_JBYUNN010000003.1:0-815188 GCF_058133575.1 Rhodococcus sp. Z13_19A | reverse complement strand
AGAGTAGGACGCCGCCGAACATCATTTGCACCACCACGAAAGAGGATCCCCTTGCGGGGATCCTCTTTCGTGCGTTCCGGGCCCTTTATAAAGAGGCGGGCACCTGTTGCGCCACTGTGACGAAGCTGGGCGCCCCGGCGGGGGTGGGGCGGCGGGGAGTGCAGCGACGACTGCCCCTACCCTTGCGGGGTGCGTCTAGTGATTGCTCGTTGCGAAGTGAACTACGTGGGTCGGCTGACCGCCCACCTCCCGAGCGCCATCCGGCTGCTGCTGGTGAAGTCGGACGGGTCGGTGAGCATCCATGCCGACGACCGTGCCTACAAGCCGCTGAACTGGATGAGCCCGCCCTGCTGGCTCAGCGAGACCGACGGGCTCTGGACCGTCACCAACAAGGCCGGCGAGACGCTGGCGATCACCATCGAGGAGATCCTGCACGACTCCAGCCACGAGCTGGGGGTGGACCCGGGCCTGGTGAAGGACGGCGTGGAGGCGCACCTGCAGGTGTTGCTCGCCGAGCACGTGCAGACGCTGGGGGAGGAGTACACCCTGGTGCGCCGTGAGTACCCCACCGCGATCGGCCCCGTCGACCTGCTGTGTCGCACTGCCACCGACTCCTCCGTGCCCGCCCGTACGCGAAGCCGAGGAGCCGCTGGCGACGCTCCCGCCCCCCGCTACGCCGCGGTGGAGATCAAGCGCCGCGCCAACATCGATGCCGTGGAGCAGCTCACTCGCTACCTCGAGCTGCTCAACCGGGACACCTCGCTCGCTCCCGTCAGCGGAGTGCTGGCCGCCCAGATGATCGCTCCGCAGGCCCGGACCCTGGCCGAGGACCGCGGCATTCGCTGCGTGGTGCTGGACTACGACGCGCTCCGCGGCCGGAGCACCGAGGGCACGCTCTTCTAGTCAGTAGCTGGTGGAGCCGTCGTTGGTGTTCCACGTGGCCACGGCCCAGATGATCACCACGTCGATGGCGATGAGGACGATCGACCACACCGGGTAGTACGGCAGCCACAGGAAGTTCGCAATGATCGAGATCGCGGCGATGAAGATGGCCACCACCCGCGCCCAGGTCGCTCCGGTGAACAGGCAGAAGCCGGTGATGGCCAGCAGCGCACCGACGATGAGGTGGATCCACCCCCACGCCGTGGTGTCCAGGGTGTAGACGTACTCGGGCCCGACGATGAGGATGTCGTCGTCGGCCAGCGCCGACAGGCCCTGCAGGAACTGCAGGATGCCCACCGCCACCAGCAGCACCGCAGCGGCGATGGTGGCCCCCGCGGCGAAGCCCTGGCTGACGTCGTCGTTGCGGGGGCGCTGGGCGGCGGCACCGGTTCGGGGTGCGGAAGGGTTCTCAGTCACGGGGAGCTCCTCGGGGTTGGTCGCGGCATGCCTCCCCGCCCACAGTTCGCTAGACGAACCTCCCTGGCATCACCCGCCGCGGGTGAGTTCTTCGGATGACGTTGCACAAGTCGGGCACACGGCTCAGATCAGCTGCAGCTCACGGGCCCGGCGCACCGCCTCGTTGCGCCGCCGCACCGCGAGCTTGCGCAGGACGCTGCGCACGTGGGTGCGCACGGTGTGCACGGAGATGTACATCCGCGCCGCGATCTCCTCGGTGGACAACAGGTCCGACAGGTGCCGCAGCAGCTCCAGCTCTCGGTCGCTCAACGCGTCCACGCACGAGGCTCCGGGCGGAACCTCGGACGAGGCCAGCTGGGCAGTGGGGTCGGCCGGGTTCGGCGACCCGTCCCGGTGCAACCACCCGGCGGCGGCGCGCAGCCGCGGATCCGTGCTCAGCACCTGCCGCAGGGCGCCAGGGGCCTCCACGAACGGGCGCCGCGCGAGCTCGGGCTCGGCCAGGGCCAGGGCGCGCTCGGTGTGCTCCACGGCGGAACCGGTGGCGCCCGCACTGAGGTCGGCTGCGGCGGCGTCGATCCAGCCCTGCACCTGCACGTCCAGGTCGGCCGCGTCCTCGGGCAGCTGCCGCGCCGGGGGCGCGGTGCCGGTGCGGGCGGCGACCTCCGCGAGAGCTCGGGACCGCACCGCCTCGGCGCGCCTGCTGCCCCGGGCGGTGGCCGCTGTCGCCACCGCGTCGTGGGGGCGACGGCGGGCCAGCTGCACCAGGGCGAGCTCGACGGTGGCCCGCTCGCGCACCCAGGCGGGCCCGGGCGCAGCCGCGCCCTGCTCGTCGGCCAGTGCGCGCTCAGCCTCGGCCAGCCGGCGGTGCAGCCGGTGCACCCGTGCCCAGGTGGCGGAGACCAGCGGCTGCAGCCACGAGCTGTCGTCCAGCCGGTCCTGTGCCACCCGCACCCAGTGCTGAGCCGCGGGCAGGGCGTGCTGCTCGGCGTGCACCCAGGCCAGCGCCAGTGCCGGCGTCGCGGCCCGGTCGGTCGAGCTCAGCCCGGCGCGCTCCGCGAGGTCCTCGGCAGTGCTGGCCAGGCGCAGTCCGCTGCCCAGCTGCCCGCGCAGCGCCTCGAGCAGGGCCAGGTCGCCGACGCACTCCCGCTGCATCCGTTCGGCCTGGTCGGTGTCGCTGAGGGCCAGGGCCGCGCGCAGCTCGTCGACGGCCGCCTCCACCCGGTCACCACCCAGCCCGGTGCGGGCCCGGGCCCACCCGGCGAGCGTCTGCGCCGTGGGGTCACCACCGTCGTCGGGCACCTCCCCGGTGACCAGGGCGTGCACCGCGGCTGCGGAGGTGGCCAGCGGCGACGAGGCCATCGGGTCCAGCGCCAGGGCACGGAGCCGGCCGACGTCCGCCGTGGACACCGCACCGCGTGCCCGTACCGTCCGGGCCGTGCGCAGCACCGCGGCCGCGTCTCCGTGAGTGTTCTCGGGCAGGGCGGTCAGCAGGGTGTGGGCGGCACCGTCCTCGCGCAGCAGGAGCGCTCCCGCGCCGACGCCCTCCACCAGCAGCTCCGCCACGTGCGCCCAGTCCCCGGCAGCACCGGCGTGCTGGGCGGCGGCGACGGGGGAGCGTGCGGCGGCGAACCACCCGGCGCACCGGCGGTGCAGCTCGGGCACCACCGACGCCGACTCCGCCTCCAGCAGGTGGCGCAGGCACCGGCGAAACAGCGGGTGCACCTGGTAGGCGCCGGTGGAGGTGGGGCAGCGCTCCACGAAGGCGTTGGCCCGGGCCAGCGCGGCCAGGGTGCGGCGGCTGTCGGTGCCCTCGGTGAGCAGGTCCAACAGCTGCGGCCACACCCGCTCGGAGACGCTGGAGCGCAGCAGCGCCCGCTGGACCTCGGGTGGTTGAACCTCCAGCACCTCCGCCCGCAGGTACTCGCTGATGCTGCCGTCGTCGTGCTCCAGCGCCTGCAGGCAGCGCAGCGGGTCGGCGTCCTGGACCAGGGCGGCTGCGGCCAGGCGCACCCCGGCTGCCCATCCCTGCGTCCGCTCCACCACCGTCTGCACGACCTCGCGGGACGCTGGCGCCCCCGCGGCCGTGAGCAGGGCCTGCGCCTCCGCCACGTCGAGGGCCAGCGTGGCGCTGCGAACCTCGGTCATGGCGCCGGCAACCCGGTACCGGTGCAGCGGCAGCCGCGGGTCCCCGCGGGCGCACAGCACCAGCCGCAGGCGTGCGCCGGCGTGGCGCAGCAGGGTGTCCAGCCCGCGGACGAGCGCACGGTGCTGCAGGTGCTCGGCGCCGTCCAGGACGCACACCAACGGGTGCGGGCAGCGCAGCAGGTCCGCAGCCAGCGCCTCGAGAAAGCCCGCGGTGTCCTCCGCGCGCAGTGGCGGGGCCGCGGTGCTGGGCAGCTGCACGCCGGTGCTGGACAGGGCAGCGGCCAGGTAGGCCCAGAACGACGCGGGCTGGTCGTTGGTGTCGTCCACGCTCAGCCAGGCCACCGGCCACGGCAGCGGGTGGGCCCGGGTCCACGAGGCGGCCAGCACGGTCTTGCCCGACCCCGGTGGTGCGCTCACCAGCGTCAGCGGCGTCTGCTGCACGCCTGTGGTGAGCAGGTCCAGCAGCCGTGGCCGCACCAGCGGATCGGCCGGGTAGGGGCTCGGGTGCAGCGTGGTGGCCAGGACCGGGACGGAACCCGGCTGGTCGGCCCCACCCTCGCTCGCGCCTGCCATGTCGCCCAGACACCCGTCCGTTCGTCCGCGCTGGTCAGCGCCCAGCCCGCAGGTGCGCCGCACCTCCCACGCTACGCGGGGGCTGCGGCGCACTACGCTCCCGAGATGCCCACCCCCCGGTGTTCCGGGCGCCGATGCACTCCCGCCGGGAGGACGCCGGCCCCGGTCCCAGCGTCGCTCGCGCCCTGGCCCTGGGGGTGTGCGGGACGGGCGGAGTGCTGAGCCTGGTCCCGGCCGACCTCGCCACCGCCGTGGAGCGCGCGGCAGCCGAGCTCGACGAGCGCACCGCACGGCGGCTGGAGCGGTTCGGCGCCGTCCCCGACGGGTCGTTCGTGTGGACGCGCGACGCCGAGGGCAGCTACTGGCTGGGCCGGCTGGACGGTCCGTACCGCTACGACGGCAGCCCCGAGGCGGCGGCGGTGGACCTGGTGCACGTGCGCGACTGCCAGTGGCGGGAGACGCCGGTGCCCGAGCCCGAGGTGCCCGCAGCCACCCTGCAGACCTTCGCTCGCGGCGGGCGCAACTTCCAGCAGACCCACGACGGGAGGGTGGCCGAGCAGACGGCACGGCTCTGGTCCGACCCACGCTGATCGCGGCGCCGATCTGTGGGAACATGCTGTTGGCTACTCGGCGGTAACAAGCGTTGCCGTCGCCCTCGACGAATCGGGAGACCTGAGACGTGGCGCGCGAGTTCTCGACCATCGGAGTTGTCGGCCTGGGCACCATGGGTGCGGGCATCACCGAAGTACTGGCCCGTAGCGGCTTCAGCGTGGTTGCCGTGGAGCACGACGCGGCCGGTCAGGAGCGGGGTCGTCAGCACCTCGACCACTCCACCGAGCGTGCGGTGACCCGCGGCAAGCTCTCCGCCGAGGACCAGCAGGCCATCCTGGGCCGCATCACCTTCAGCACCGACCTGAGCGACCTCGTCGACGCCGACTTCGTCATCGAGGCCATCCCGGAGAAGCTCGCGCTCAAGGCCGAGCTGCTCAAGAAGCTGGACGAGATCGTGCGTCCCGAGGTCATCCTGGCCTCCAACACCTCCTCGCTGTCGATCACCGAGCTGGGCGTGCAGACCCAGCGCCCCGGCCGCGTGGTCGGCATGCACTTCTTCAACCCCGCGCCGGTGCAGGAGCTCGTCGAGGTGGTGCGCACGGTCGTCACCGAGCCCGACGTGATCGACGACGTCACCGCGCTGGCCGAGAAGATCGGCAAGACCCCCGTGGTCATCGGTGACCGTGCGGGCTTCATCGCCAACGCCCTGCTCTTCGGCTACCTCAACCACGCCGCGCGGATGCTGGAGGCCAAGTACGCCAGCCGCGAGGACATCGACGCCGGCATGCGCTACGGCTGTGGCTACCCGATGGGCCCGCTGGCCCTGCTCGACCTCATCGGCCTGGACACCGCCTACGAGATCCTCGACTCGATGTACCACCAGTCGCGCAACCGGCTGCACGCACCGGCCCCGCTGTTCAAGCAGATGATCACCGCCGGCCTGCTGGGCCGGAAGTCCGGCCGCGGCTTCTACACCTACGCCGCGCCGGACTCCTCCGAGGTCGTCGCGGACGCCTCCACCGCGGCCGCGGCCGTGGACGAGAGCGTGCCCACCCGGACGATCTCCTCGGTCGGCGTGGTGGGCACCGGAACCATGGCCACCGGCATCGTCGAGGTCTTCGCCAAGGCCGGCCACGACGTGCTGCTGCGCGGCCGCACCACGGAGAAGGCGCAGGCCGCCGTGGGCGCCGTGCAGAAGTCGCTGGACCGCGCGGTGAAGAAGGGTCGGCTGTCCGAGGCCGACCGCGACACCATCCTGGCCCGGGTCACCCCCACCGCGGCGCTGGAGGACTTCTCCACCGTGGACCTGGTGGTCGAGGCCGTCGCCGAGGACCTCGAGGTCAAGCGCTCGGTGTTCACCACCCTCGACGAGGTGTGCAAGCCGGGCGCGATCCTGGCCACCACCACCTCCTCGCTGCCGGTGGTGGAGTGCGCGGCCGCCACCAAGCGCCCCGGCGACGTGGTGGGCCTGCACTTCTTCAACCCGGCACCGGTGATGAAGCTGGTGGAGATCGTGCACACCGTCTCCACCGACGCCGACGTGATCGCCACCGCCCAGAAGCTGTGCCTGGACCTGAAGAAGGTGCCGGTGCACTGCGGTGACCGTGCCGGCTTCATCGTCAACGCGCTGCTGTTCCCGTACCTCAACGACGCGGTGAGCATGCTCGAGGCGCACTACGCCAGCGCCGACGACATCGACACGGCCATGCGCCTGGGCTGCCGCCTGCCGATGGGGCCGTTCCAGCTGCTGGACGTGGTGGGCCTGGACGTCTCCCTGGCCATCGAGAAGACGCTGTACAACGAGTTCCGCGACGCCGGCCTGGCCCCGGCGCCCCTGCTGGAGCACCTGGTGACGGCGGGTCGCCTGGGTCGCAAGACCGGCAAGGGCTTCCGGGACTACAGCTAGCCAGCTCTGGTCAGCGAGAACAGTGCCCCGACACAACCACCCCCGGCGCCGCAGCGGTCCCACCTCCGCTGCGGCGGCCAGGGGTGTCGGGGCTGAGGGTGTCGGGGCCAGGGGTTTCGGGGCGGGCACCCGTTCCGAGAGCGGGCCGGACGGCGAGTGGGCCGTCCGGCCCGTCCCTGCGTCGGGGGCCGGAAAGTTCTACCGGTGCCCGGGCTGCGACCACACCATCGCCGCCGGGGTCGCGCACGTGGTGGCGTGGCGGACTGATGACCCCGCAGGTGTGGAGGACCGCAGGCACTGGCACAACGGGTGCTGGGCGGGCCGCGGACGGCGTGGCCTGACCCGCCGCTGGTCGTGAGGGTGAGCTGACCGGCTAGCGGGGCTGACCCGCCGGCTGCTCGGCACCAGAGCGCGGCGACGGCCGGGGCTTGCTCGTCGCAGAGCCGGGCTCGTCCTGCTCGGACTCCCCCTGCTCGGGGTGCTGCCCACCCACGCTGCCCCGTCCGGCCGTGTCGGGTGCGCCGCTGGGCTGAGGTGCGACTGCTGCCTCGACCTCGGCCTCCTCCGCCGTGCGGGCCGCGGCCGCGGCTGAGGCGCTGGTGTAGTCGCCGGCCAGCTGGACCGCCTCGTCGTGCGGCGCCGCCAGCATCGCGGGCAGGTCCGCGAGGACGTCCCGAACCGCGACCAGCTGCTCGCCCACCCGCTCCCGCAGCGCGGCCAGCTCACGCACCTTCTCCTTGGCGGCCTCGGTGCGCTGCTCGGCCTGCTCGGTGGCGCGCTGCAGCCGCCGCTGGGCCTCGGTGGTGGCGTCGCGGACGCGGCGCTCGGCCTCCGCCTTGCTCGTCGCCTCCTGTGCCTGCACGGCGCGGATCGACTCCGAGCGGCGCGAGGACATCGCCAGCTCGAAGTCCTCCTGGACCCGCTGCTGGCGGGCGTCCTCCTCGTGGGCGATGCGGGCGGCCTCCGCCTCGGCACTGCGCACGATCTCGGTTGCCTCGTCGTTGGCCTTGCGCATGGTGGAGGTGTGCTGGTTCTCCATGGCCGCCCTGCGGTGGTCGGCCTCCCGGATCTGCTGGTCCCAATGCGCCTTCAGCTCGGCGATCTGGCGGGCGCTCTCCTCCTGCAGGACGGCGACGTCGTGCTCGGTGGTGGACCTGAGCTCGCGGACGTCACGCTCGGTGACGCGCTTGAGCTCGGCCACCTCCCGCTCGGAGTCGGCCCGCCAGCGAGCCACCTCCTGCGCGGCGTGCGCCCGCAGCTCGCCGACCTCCTGCTCGGTCACCGAGCGCAGCTCGGAGGCCTCCCGCTCGGTACGGGTGCGCAGCTCGGTGGCCTCGCGCTCGGCCCGCGTGCGCAGCTCGGTGGCCTCCGCACGGAGCCAGAGGATCTGCTGCTCGGAGCGCTCCCGAAGGTCGGCCACGTCCTGCTCGGCGCTCGCCCGGATCTCGGCAGCCTCCTGCTCGGCCACTGACCGCATCTCCGCGGAGTCGGCCTCGGCCCGCGCCTTGATCTCGGAAGCCTCGTCGTGGGCCAGGCGCAGCATCCGCAGCATGCGGTCGCTGAGCCCAGCCGTGCTGTCCAGGCCGGACACGATGCTGTCCAGCTGGCTGCTGAGGTTCTCGACCTCGGCGCGGGCCTCCTCCAGCTGGCTGGAGAGGTCCGCGACCTGGGCGGCGACAGCGTCCCGGTCGGCAGCGGTGACCCGGAGCTCGGCATCGAGCCGCTGCAGGTGGTCGTTCACCTGCTCGCGGTCGTAACCACGACGAACCAGGTCGAAGGGGCCGTCTACCGGAAAGAAACCATGCTCCGATGCCATGCCCGATACGCTACCGGCGCCGGTACGCTGTCGTCGCCATCCCACGCGCTAGTGGGCCGCCTAGATGCCGCGGAACCGGTTGATCTCGTCGATGTGACGCTCCCGCATCGCGGTGTCGCGCACACCGAGGCCCTCCTCGGGCGCCAGGCAGAGCACGCCGACCTTGCCCTGGTGCAGGTTGCGGTGCACGTCGTAGGCCGCCTGACCCACCTCGTCCATCGGGTACACCCGCGACAGCGTGGGGTGCACCAGGCCCTTGCTGATCAGCCGGTTGGCCTCGTAGGACTCGCGGTAGTTGGCGAAGTGCGAGCTCACGATGCGCTTGAGGTTCATCCACAGGTAGCGGTTGTCGTACTCGTGCATGTAGCCGCTGGTGGAGGCGCAGGTGACGATGGTGCCACCCTTGCGGGCGACGTAGACGCTGGCGCCGAAGGTCTCGCGGCCCGGGTGCTCGAACACGATGTCCGGGTCCTCACCGCCGGTGAGCTCCCGGATCTTCTTGCCGAAGCGCTGCCACTCCTTGGGGTCCTGGGTGCGCTCGTCCGACCAGAACTTGTAGTCCTCGGCGTTGCGGTCGATGATCAGCTCCGCGCCCATCTTGCGGCAGATCTCAGCCTTCTCCGGGCTGGAGACGACGCAGATCGGGATGGCGCCACCGTTGAGGGCCATCTGCGTGGCGTAGGAGCCCAGGCCACCCGAGGCGCCCCAGATCAGGACGGTGTCGCCCTGCTTCATGTCGGCACCGTTGCGGCTGACCAGCTGACGGTAGGCGGTGGAGTTGACCAGGCCGGGGGAGGCGGCCTCCTCCCAGGTGAGGTGGGCCGGCTTCGGCATCAGCTGGTTGGACTTGACCAGCGACAGGTGCGCGAGCCCACCGAAGTTGGTCTCGAAGCCCCAGATGCGCTGCTGGTTGTCCAGCATCGTGTCGTTGTGGCCGTCCGGGCTCTCCAGCTCGACGGACAGGCAGTGCGCGACCACCTCGTCACCGGGCTTCCAGGCGCTGACGCCCGGGCCGGTGCGCAGCACGACGCCGGCCAGGTCGGAGCCGATGACGTGGTACGGCAGGTCGTGCCGCTTGGTGAGCTCGTTGAGCTTGCCGTAGCGCTTGAGGAAGCTGAACGTGGAGACGGGCTCGAAGATCGACGTCCACACGGTGTTGTAGTTGATGGAGCTGGCCATCACGGCGATGATCGCCTCGCCGGGGCCGAGCTCGGGGGTGGGGACGTCCTCCACGTGCAGGGACTCCCGGGGGTCCTTCTCCCGGGTGGTGCGGCCCTCGAACATGTTGGCCTCGTCCGCGTGCACGGTCACCGCGCGGTAGGTCTTGGGCAGGGGCAGCGAGCCGATCTCGTCCAGCTTGTCGGCCTGGATCGCGGCGAGAATCTCATCCACAGGACACACCTCCGTAGGACGCCAGACGGCGCCGGGGAACAAGTCGGCGGGAATGTTACCGACTGGTAACCCGCCGGGGCGAACAGGTGGTCATCGACACACCGCGAATGGTGCTGCGCCCGAGCCGACCTCGCGTGGTGTCGGCCCGGGCGCCCCGGTTCCGGTGGTCTCGCCGCCGCTAGTGCTCGCTGGCGGCAGCCGGCTCGACCAGCTCGACGAGCACGCCGCCGGCGTCCTTGGGGTGCACGAAGTTGACCCGGGAGTTGGAGGTGCCACGGCGGGGGGTGTCGTAGAGCAGGCGCAGGCCCTTGTCGCGCAGGGCCTGGGCGACGGCCTCCACGTCGGTGACGCGGTAGGCCAGCTGCTGCAGGCCCGGGCCGTTGCGGTCGATGAACTTGGCGATGGTGGACTCCGGGGACAGCGGAGCGAGCAGCTGCACCTGGGCGTTGCCGACGCCGACCATCGCCTCGCGCACGCCCTGCTCCTCGTTGACCTCCTGGTGGGTGACCTCCAGGCCGAGCACGTCGCGGTACCAGGCGATGGCCACGTCCAGGTCGGGGACGGCCACGCCGACGTGGTCGATGGCGGTGACGAGCGCGGAGTCGCCCAGGGCGGGCAGGGCGGGGGGATTGTCCTTGGCAGAAGTAGTCATGGCCACAACCTAGCCACCGCGCCAGTCGGCGGGTAACCGTGGCCGACGGTGTCGCCGGCGGCGGCCCCGAGGGGCGAGTGTGGCGGCCGCAACACTGGGCGCGGCATACTTGTTACCGACGAGTATTCTCACGCTCACCTGACCGCAATGCTGCTGGAGGCTTCCGTGTCTGCTTCATCCACGTCCGGATCTGTGATCGTTGCCGGGGCTCGCACCCCGATGGGCCGCCTCCTCGGCTCGCTGAAGAACTTCTCCGGTGCCGACCTCGGCGGCATCGCGATCAAGGGCGCGCTGGAGAAGGCGGGCGTGGCCCCCGAGCAGGTCGAGTACGTGGTCATGGGCCAGGTCCTCACCGCCGGAGCCGGCCAGATGCCCGCCCGCCAGGCCGCCACGGCCGCCGGCATCCCGATGTCGGTGCCCGCGCTGAACATCAACAAGGTCTGCCTGTCCGGCATCGACGCCATCGCGCTGGCCGACCAGATGATCCGCGCCGGGGAGTTCGACGTCGTCGTCGCCGGCGGCCAGGAGTCCATGACCCAGGCGCCGCACCTGCTGGCCAAGAGCCGCGAGGGCTTCAAGTACGGCGACGTCACCATGGTCGACCACATGGCCTACGACGGCCTGCACGACGCGTTCACCGACCAGGCCATGGGCCTGCTCACCGAGCAGCGCAACGACGAGGACAAGATCACCCGCGAGGAGCAGGACGCCTACGCGGCCCGCTCCCACGAGCGCGCGGCCAAGGCGTGGAAGGACGGCCTGTTCGACGACGAGGTCGTCGGCGTCTCCATCCCGCAGCGCAAGGGCGACCCGGTGGAGTTCAAGTTCGACGAGGGCATCCGCGCCGACACCACTGTGGAGTCGCTGGGCAAGCTGCGTCCGTCCTTCCGCAAGGACGGCACCATCACCGCCGGCTCGTCCTCCCAGATCTCCGACGGTGCCTGTGCCGTCGTGGTGATGAGCAAGGCCAAGGCGGAGGAGCTGGGCCTGGAGTGGCTGGCCGAGATCGGCCCGCACGGCGTGGTCGCCGGACCGGACTCCACCCTGCAGTCGCAGCCCTCCCGCGCCATCGCCAAGGCGTGCGAGCGCGAGGGCATCAGCCCAACCGATCTCGACCTGGTCGAGATCAACGAGGCCTTCGCCGCGGTCGGCATCGTCTCCATGCGCGAGCTCGGCCTGGACGAGGACAAGGTCAACGTCAACGGCGGCGCGCTGGCCTACGGGCACCCGATCGGGATGTCCGGCGCTCGGATCACCCTGACGCTGGCCCACGAGCTGGCCCGCCGCGGTGGCGGCACCGGTGTGGCGGCGCTGTGCGGTGGTGGCGGCCAGGGCGACGCGCTCATCCTCCGCGTTCCGGCCAAGGGCTGACCCGTGACGTCGAGCTCTCGGCGACGAGAGCTCGACGTCGCCGCGCTGGTCGAGCGGGCTCGAGCTGGGCAGCCGCGTGCGGTTGCCCAGCTGATCTCGCTGGTGGAGGACGCGAGCCCGCAGCTGCGCGAGGTGGCTGCGGCGCTCGCCCCCCACGCCGGCACCGCACAGGTGATCGGCCTGACCGGCTCGCCCGGCGTCGGGAAGTCCACGTCCACCGCCGCGCTGGTCTCGGCCTACCGCGAGGCCGGACACCGGGTGGGCGTGCTCGCGATCGACCCGTCCTCCCCGTTCTCCGGCGGTGCCCTGCTGGGCGACCGCATCCGGATGCAGGTGCACGCCACCGACCCCGACGTGTTCATCCGGTCCATGGCCACTCGCGGACACCTCGGTGGCCTCAGCTGGGCAGCGCCGCAGGCCCTGCGCGTGCTGGACGCCGTGGGCTTCGACGTGGTGCTGGTGGAGACGGTGGGCGTGGGCCAGTCCGAGGTGGACGTCGTCTCCCTGGCCGACACCACGCTGGTGCTGGTGGCGCCGGGGATGGGTGACGGCATCCAGGCGGCCAAGGCCGGCATCCTGGAGATCGCCGACGTGTTCGTGGTGAACAAGGCCGACCGGGACGGGGCCGACCGCACCGCGCGCGAGCTCAAGCACATGATCTCCCTGGGTCGCCAGGAGCTCACCGGGCCGTCCTGGCGCCCGCCGGTGGTGCGCACCGTCGCCGACCGGGGCGAGGGGGTCAAGGACGTGGTGGAGGCCATCGCCGAGCACCGCGCGTGGATGGTCGGCAACGGCGAGCTCGAGCGTCGTCGCCAGCACCGGGCGCAGACCGAGGTGGAGGCCATCGCCCTGCAGACGCTGCGCGAGCGGCTGGCCGACGTGGCGGGCAGCTCGGCGCTGTCGGCGCTGGCCGGTCGGGTCCTGGCCGGTGAGCTCGACCCGTACGCGGCGGCCGACGAGGTGGTCCGCACCCTCGACACCACCCCCTGACCAGGCGCTTGCCGGAAACGTCCGGTTGGGGCCGGGGGCGTGGTGAGCGCCGTCACCAGGCACACTGAGCGCATGGCTTCTGCATTCGACCTCCGCACGCCCGCAGCCCGTTTTCGCCTGGTCGCCGTCCTGGAGGCACTCTCCTGGGCCGGTCTGCTGGTGGCGATGTTCTTCAAGTGGGTGCTGGACATGGAGGCCGGCGTCCCCGTGATGGGCCCCATCCACGGCGCCGCGTTCGTCGCCTACGTCATCGTCGCCCTGCTGACGATGCTCGCCCTGCGCTGGGACGTGAAGGTCACCGCGCTGGCCCTGGTGGCCAGCGTCCCGCCCTTCGGATCCATCATCTTCGAGCGCTGGGCGGACAAGCGCGGCCTGCTCGGTGACCGCGCCGCGGGCACGACGCCGGGGGCGCCGACCTCGGAGCGCGTCGCGCGGTGATCGTCGCCTTCAGCGTCAGCCCCAGCGGCGGCTCGCCCGACGGCAGCGTCAGCGAGGCGGTCGCCGCCGCGGTGCGGGTGGTCCGGGACTCCGGGCTGCCCTACGAGCTGTCGTCGATGTTCACCTGCATCGAGGGGGAGTGGGACGAGGTGATGGCCGTGGTCAAGCGCGCCGTGGACGTCGTCACCGAGACCTCCCCGCGCACCAGCGTGGTGATCAAGGCCGACATCCGTCCCGGCTACACCGGCCAGCTCACCGCCAAGGTGGCGCGAGTGCAGGACCGGCTCGCGCAGGACTAGCCGACCCCTGGCGGCCTCGTACCGCCAAACGTGTCAAAATTGGCGACGTGACTCGTCCAGGACCCCGTCCCGCACCAGCCCCGGCCATGTCCGGCGCGGTGGACCTCTCGGCTCTCAAGGCGCGCGCGGAGGCGCCGCCGTCTGCACCCGGCGCCGCGGCGTCGGCTGGCCTCACCGTCACCGAGGCCAGCTTCCAGGCCGACGTGGTGGACCGCTCCATGCAGAGCCTGGTCATCGTGGTGCTGCACGCCAGCTGGGACCCGCCGTCGCAGCAGCTGCTGCCCACCATGGACCGACTGGCCGCAGCCAGCGGCGGTGCGTGGACGCTGGCCAAGGTGGACATCGAGCAGAGCCCCCGCATCGCCGAGCTGTTCGAGGTGAAGGCGCTGCCCACGGTCGTGGCGGTGGCCCTCGGCCAGCCCGTGCAGGCCTTCGCCGGGCCGCAGCCGGAGGAGCAGGTGCAGGCCTGGATCGACAGCCTGCTCGCCGCGCTGAAGGACCGGCTGCCCGGTGCTGGTGTGCCTACCGAGGGCGCGGCGGTGGCCGAGGAGCCCCAGGACCCGCGCTTCCTGGAGGCCGAGCAGGCGCTGGAGACCGGTGACCTCGCCGGCGCCGAGGCGGCCTACCAGCGGGTGCTCGACTCCGAGCCCGGCAACGCCGAGGCCGCTGCCGCGCTGGCGCAGATCCGGTTCATGGCCCGGCTGGAGACCGTGTCCGCCGACGCGGTGGCCGTGGCCGACGCCAACCCCGCTGACGTGCAGGCCCAGCTGGCCGCTGCCGACGCGGAGCTGGCCAACCAGCAGGTGGAGGCGGCGTTCACCCGGTTGGTGGAGACGGTGCGCCGCAGCACTGGCGCTGACAAGGACGTGCCGCGCTCCCGGCTGCTCAGCCTCTTCGAGCTGTTCGAGCCCAGCGAGCCGTTGGTGGTCGCCGCCCGGCGCAAGCTGGCCAGCGCCCTGTACTAGACCGGGCGGCGCAGGCTCAGCCTCCGTAGACGGTGGCGCAGGTCGCGGCACCGTCGAGCACTCCGGTGCGGAAGGCCTCCACGCGGGTGAACCCGCTGGGGGCCTCCTTGCCGTTGACGTCGCTGGCCGCCAGCCCGTCGGTGAGCAGTCCGCTGACCGCCTCGTCCAGGTCGCCGGGGGACAGCCGCAGGGTGCCGGTGGGCTCGGAGGTGGCGGCCGCGTAGCCGCCCGCGTAGCAGGCGCTGCGCAGACCCACCAGCTCACCGTCCAGGCTCGCGCCCAGCCCCTTCTGGACCGCCAGGGTGTAGCGGGAGGCCAGCAGCACGTAGGCGCTGAAGTCGCCGCTGACGCTGTCCGGCAGGGCGTCGTTGTCCGTGTCGTCAGCCTTCTCCGCCCGCGCGGCCAGCCCGGGCACGTCCACGGTGAGGGTGTTGGTGGCCGGGCAGTAGGACACCGGCGGGGTCGACTTGGCGTCGGCGCACGGGCCGGTGTCGGTGTAGCTGACGGTCGGCTCGGCCACGTTGTTGCTGCGGAAGCTCTCCTTCAGGGACTCGATGACTGAGCCAACGTTGCGCTCGGTCACCGCGAGCTCGCCGGTGTCGGAGGAGGAGTCGAACTTGTTGGGCAGGTTGGCGATCCGCTTGCGCACCTCCTCGGTGTCGATCTTCGCGCAGCGGGCGGCGCCGTCGGTGAAGCCGAACTGGAAGGCGCTCACCCGGTCGAACGCGCTGCCGTGCGCGCGCTTGTCCGACGGCGCCATGCCCTCCTTGTCGCGCACGGCGATGGTGGTGGCCAGCACGGCGTTGAGGCCGTTGGCGGTGTTCAGCGTGAAGTGCTTGGCCTTGCCCTCCGCCACGGTGCGCATGAAGGCTCCACCGAAGCAGTCGGCCTGCTGCTCGGTGACCAGGGTGGGCGCCTTGGCGTTGAGCTTGGCGCGGCGCTGGACGGCGTGGCCGTACTCGTGGGCGAGCACCGTGACCACGCCCATGGCGCCGAAGCGGCTCTCGATGGCCGGCAGCAGCTTGCCGCGGTCCCAGCCGATGAGGTGCTCGGTGGAGCAGTAGAAGGCGTTGACCAGCTTGTAGGTGTCGGCGCCGCAGATCTCCTCGTCGCTGTCGACGGAGGAGTCGTAGGAGACCAGCTTCTCCACCTTCTCCAGCGGGCTGCCGAACACCGCCGGGTAGGTCTCCTGCCAGAACGCCTCCGCGTCGGCCACCGCGTTGACGGCGAGGGTGTCCACCGGGTCGTCGCTGATGCCCCGGACGGCCAGGTCTGCCCGACCCACCCCGTTGCGCGGCCCGCTGGGTCCCTCGCTCACCCGCAACCCGCTGACCAGCTGCGGGTCGGAGTAGATGGACGTGGCGGAGCCGTTCACCACGGTGGAGCACCCCGTGGCCAGCGTGAGCACCAGCAGCACG
Source organism: Rhodococcus sp. Z13_19A (assembly GCF_058133575.1). Lineage (NCBI taxonomy): Bacteria > Bacillati > Actinomycetota > Actinomycetes > Mycobacteriales > Nocardiaceae > Rhodococcus > Rhodococcus sp. Z13_19A. Next base: position 799,312 of record NZ_JBYUNN010000003.1, on the reverse strand, counting down.
GTGCCCCACAGCGCAGCGCCTCGAGACCGGCTGCTGCGCTGCGGTGCAGCGGGTGTGCGCGAGCTGTTCATTCCTGGTCCCCCCGACGTCACCGACTGTGGCGGGATCCTATCTGTCAGTGGCGCCGGGGTGGACGAACTCGGAGCTACTGCTCGTGCACCAGCCACAGCACGCCGGCCGGGGGCAGCCGGACGTCGGCGGAGGCGGGCCGGCCGTGCCACGGCTCGTCGGTGGCGTGCACCGCACCCAGGTTGCCCACCCCGGAGCCGCCGTAGACCTCGGCGTCGGTGTTGAGCACCTCGCGCCACGTGCCCGCCTGGGGCAGCCCCAGCCGGTAGCCCTCACGGGGCTGGCCGGAGAAGTTCGCCACGCATGCCACCACCGAGCCGTCGTCGCCGTGGCGCAGGAAGCTGAGCACGTTGTTCTCGGCGTCGTTGGCGTCGATCCAGCCGAAGCCCTCCGGTGAGGTGTCCTGCGACCACAGCGCGGGCAGGCTGCGGTAGGTGGCGTTGAGGTCGCCGACCATCCGCTGGATGCCGCGGTGGGTGGCACCGCGCTCGGGGTCCTCCAGCACCCCCCACTGCAGCCCGTTCTTCTCCGACCACTCGCTGGGCTGGCCGAACTCGCTGCCCATGAACAGCAGCTGCTTGCCGGGGTGCGCCCACATGTAGGCCAGCAGACCGCGCACGCCGGCGGCCTTGTTCCAGTCGTCGCCGGGCATCCGCTCCCACAGCGACCCCTTGCCGTGCACCACCTCGTCGTGGCTGATGGGCAGCACGAAGTTCTCGCTCCAGGCGTAGACCAGCGAGAAGGTCATGCCGTGGTGGTGGTAGGTGCGGTAGACCGGGTCGTGGGCCAGGTAGTCGAGCGTGTCGTGCATCCAGCCCATGTTCCACTTCATCCCGAAGCCCAGGCCGCCGAGGTGGGTGGGCCGGGTGACGCCGGGCCAGGAGGTGGACTCCTCGGCGATGGTGACCACGCCGGGGTGGTTCTTGTAGACCGTGGCGTTCATCTCCTGCAGGAACGCCACCGCCTCGAGGTTCTCCCGGCCGCCGTGGATGTTGGGCTCCCACTGGCCCTCCTCGCGGGAGTAGTCCAGGTAGAGCATCGAGGCCACGGCGTCCACCCGCAGGCCGTCGACGTGGAACTCCTCCAGCCAGTACAGGGCGTTGGCCACCAGGAAGTTGCGGACCTCGCTGCGACCGAAGTCGAAGACGTAGGTGCCCCAGTCGCGCTGCTCGCCGCGGCGCGGGTCGGCGTGCTCGTACAGCGCGGTGCCGTCGAAGCGGGCCAGCGCCCAGGCGTCCTTGGGGAAGTGGGCGGGGACCCAGTCCACCAGGACGCCGATGCCCGCGGCGTGCATGGCGTCCACGAAGGCCTTGAACTCGTCGGGGGTGCCGAAGCGCGACGTGGGGGCGTAGTAGGAGGTGACCTGGTAGCCCCAGGACCCGCCGAAGGGGTGCTCGGCCACCGGCAGCAGCTCGATGTGGGTGAAGCCGGTCTCCCGCACGTACGCGGCCAGCTGGTCAGCCAGCTCCAGGTAGCCCAGGCCCGGGCGCCACGAGCCCAGGTGCACCTCGTAGGCGCTCATCGGCTCGGCGTGCGGACGACCCTCGGCGCGCCGGGCGAGCCAGGCGTCGTCGTTCCACTCGTAGCTGCTGGTGTGCACCACCGACGCGGTGGCGGGCGGGACCTCGGTGGCGAACGCCATCGGGTCGGCCTTGTCCATCACGCTGCCGTCGGCGCCGTGCACCCGGAACTTGTAGCGGGTGCCGTCGCTGAGGCCGGGGACGAAGACCTCCCAGACGCCGGTGGACCCCAGCGCGCGCATGGGGGTGGCCCGGCCGTTCCAGCCGTCGAAGTCGCCGACCACCGAGATGCCGCGGGCGTTGGGCGCCCACACCGCGAAGGACACCCCCTCGACGGTGCCGTCCGGGGTGTCGTAGCTGCGCACGTGTGCACCGAGGGCGTCCCACAGCCGCTCGTGGCGGCCCTCGGCGATCAGGTGCTGGTCCACCTCGCCCAGGGTGGGCAGGAACCGGTAGCCGTCGGCGACCACGGTGGTCTCCTCGCCGTAGGTGACCACCAGGCGGTAGTCCGCCAGGTCGGTCACCGGCACCGCGGCGCCGAACAGGCCGCCCTCGATGTGCGCGAGGTCGTGGTCGGTGCCGCCGATGCGGGCCTTCACCGAGGTGGCGTCGGGGCGCAGGGCTCGGATGATCGTGGCCCGACCGGCCGGGTGGGCGCCCAGCAGGGCGTGCGGGTCGTGGTGGGTGCCCTCCAGCAGTCGGGCCAGCTCGACAGCGTCCGGACGCGCGTCGGGGCGGGTGGCCGGGGTGCTCATGTGAGGTCCTTCTCTGTGGTTCGAGCAGGTACGGCGCGCGTGGGGGCGGCACCCGTGGGGGTGGCACCCGGGGGAGCGGCACTGAGGCGACGAATCGCCCGCAGCGGGATGGCCAGCCAGGTGGGCCGGTGCTGCGCCTCGTAGACGGCTTCGTAGATGGCCTTGTCCAGCTCGTAGGCCCGCAGCAGCTCGGGGTGCTCGCGCGGGTCGGCGCCGGTCACCTCGGCGTACCCCTCGCAGAAGGAGGAGATGTTGAGCTGTGCCCACTCCCGGGCGCGGAACTCCAGCTGCGAGGGCGGGCCGGCGTGCTCGCTGCCGGTCAGCTGGTGGAACGCGGCGTAGTCGAAGGAGCGGAGCATCCCCGCGATGTCGCGCAGCACGCTGTCGGGGCGGCGGCGGTCGGCCAGCGACTTGGCCGGCTCACCCTCGAAGTCGATGAGCAGCCAGCGTGCGGGTACCCGCAGCACCTGGCCCAGGTGCAGGTCGCCGTGCACCCGCTGCATCGTCAGCGACGCCGTGAAGGGCTCGGCGGCCTGGAACACCTCGCGCATCGCCTCGACGTGCTCGGCCAGCTCGGGCACCACCTGGACGGCGGCGTCGAGGCGGGCCAGCATGCCGGGCACGGGGCTGGTGGGGCCCTCGGTGCTGGCGCACTCCACGGTGCCCAGCGCGGCGGCCAGCCCGGCGTGCGCCTCGGCCACGGCCGCCCCGATGCGGTGGGCCTCGCCGGAGAAGTCGGTGCCCACCTCCTCGGCGTGCAGGTCGGCCTCGAGGAACAGGTCACGCACGCTGGTCAGGGCCATCTGCCAGCCGTCAGCCACGTTGAGGGCGTAGTCGTGAGCCATGGCCAGGGTGGTCGGCTCACCGTCCACCTCACCCTCCAGCCACGCGCGGACCGGCGCGATGCAGGTGCAGCCGGCCGCAGCCAGCGCGCGGTGCAGCTCCAGGTCGGGGTTGAGCCCGGGGGCGACGCGGCGGAACACCTTGACCAGCAGCAGCTCACCGAGCACGACGGAGGTGTTGGACTGCTCGGCCGACAGCGCGCGACCGGTGAGCCCGGCCGGGATGGTGACCCCGTCCTCCACCGCGAAGCGCAGGTGGTCGACCGGGCGCCCCGCGGCGAGGTGCTCGGCGAGCACCGCGATGGCGTCGGGGTCGCGCAGCCCGTCGTAGGCGACCCAGCCCTGCTCGTCCTGCCCGACCGCCCCGTGCAGGGCGGCCGCGGCAGAGTCGGACAGCGGGGTGGCGCGGTAGATCAGCGGAACCTGGAACAGCTGGGTCGGGGCGTCGGCGAGGTCCACCGACACCAGCAGGTGCTCCACCCGCTGGTCGTCGGCCTGGGCCAGCACCACCCGGCTGCGCACCTGCACCGCCTCGACGGCGTGGCCGATGGCACCGAACCACCGCTGCCGCGGCAGCCAGGTGGCGAGGGACTGCTCGAGCCCCGGCATCAGGCCTGCACCGCGCTGGCGGCCTCGGAGGGGTGCGCCGCGGCCTCCTGCTCGTGCGGCTCCTGCAGGGCCGGGTCAGGCTGCAGGGCGAACCAGAAGAACCCGTGGCCAGGCAACGTGATCATGTACTCCTCCGTGCCGATCGAGGGAAAGGGCACCGAGCCGGTGAGCTCGACCGGGATGCGCCCGGCGAACGGGCTCAGGTCCAGCTTCACGGCCTGGGGGAAGCGCGAGAGGTTGTTCACGCAGAGGATCACGTCGGCGGTCTTGCCCGGTCCCTCCGCCGAGGTGGCCGAGGGGGCCAGCTCGCGCAGGTACGACAGCACGCTCGGGTTCTGGCTGCCCAGCTCGGTGAAGGTGCCCAGCCCGAAGGCGGGGTGCTGCTTGCGCACCTCGATCATCCGCCGGGTCCAGTGCAGCAGCGTGTTGGTGGAGCCCATCTGCTGCTCGACGTTGACAGCCTCGTAGCCGTAGGTGGGGTCGAGGATGACCGGCAGGTACATCCGGGCCGGGTCCGCCCGGGAGAAGCCGGCGTTGCGGTCCGGCGTCCACTGCATGGGAGTGCGCACCGCGTCGCGGTCACCCAGCCAGATGTTGTCGCCCATGCCGATCTCGTCGCCGTAGTAGAGGACGGGCGAGCCGGTGAGGCTCAGCAGCAGGGCCGCGAACAGCTCGAGCTGGTTGCGGTCGTTCTCCAGCAGCGGGGCCAGCCGGCGGCGGATGCCGATGTTGGCCTTCATCCGCGGGTCCTTGGCGTACTCCGCGTACATGTAGTCGCGCTCCTCGTCGGTGACCATCTCCAGGGTCAGCTCGTCGTGGTTGCGCAGGAAGATGCCCCACTGGGCGGAGGACGGGATGGCTGGGGTCTGGGCCAGGATCTCGGAGATGGGGAAGCGGCTCTGCCGACGCACCGCCATGAAGATGCGCGGCATCAGCGGGAAGTGGAACGCCATGTGGCACTCGTCGCCGTTGTCCGGCTCGCCGAAGTACGCCACCACGTCCGACGGCCACTGGTTGGCCTCGGCCAGGAGCACCCGGCCGGGGTACTCCTCGTCCACCACCTTGCGGCAGCGCTTGAGGAACTCGTGGGTCTCCGGCAGGTTCTCGCAGTTGGTGCCCTCGCGGGCGAACAGGTACGGCACCGCGTCCAGGCGGAAGCCGTCGATGCCCAGGTCCAGCCAGAAGCGGAGCACGTCGATCATCGCTTCCTGCACGGCCGGGTTGTCGTAGTTCAGGTCCGGCTGGTGGGAGAAGAAGCGGTGCCAGTAGTACTGCTTGCGCACCGGGTCCCAGGTCCAGTTGGACTGCTCGGTGTCGACGAAGATGATCCGGGCCTCGGGGTAGCCGGTGTCGTCGTCGGCCCACATGTAGAAGTCGCCGTAGGGCCCGTCGGGGTCGCGGCGGGACTCCTGGAACCACATGTGGGTGTCCGAGGTGTGGTTCATGACCAGGTCGGTGATCATCCGGATGCCGCGACGGTGCGCCTGGTCCAGCACGTAGACGAAGTCCTCGACGGTGCCGAACTCCGGCAGCACCGCGCGGAAGTCCCGGATGTCGTAGCCGCCGTCGCGCAGGGGCGAGTCGTAGAACGGGGGCAGCCAGAGGCAGTCCACCCCCAGCCAGGACAGGTAGTCCAGCTTCTCCGCGAGGCCGCGCAGGTCGCCGGTGCCGTCGCCGTTGGAGTCGTTGAAGGCGCGCACGAGGACCTCGTAGAACACCGCCTTCTTGAACCACTCGGGGTCCACGCGCAGCTGGCGGGCGTGCGCGAAGTCCTCCGCGCTGGGCTCCGGGAGGTGGCCTTCGGCGTCGTGTGCCTCGGGGGGCACGGAGTGACCGAGGTTGCTGCTCAACGTGTTGCTCACCTTTGCGTCGTGTCGGGGGTACGGGGGCTGTGCAGGGGGAACACCGGTGCTACGCCCGCTGGGCGAGCGCCGTGCGGGCCTCGGCGGACAGGTGCGGCAGCGTGAGCACGTGGGCGACGGTGCGCCACGGCTCCAGCCGCACGTAGTTGGCCTGGCCCCACTGGTAGTAGTCGCCGGTCACCTCGTCGTGCACGGTGAAGCGGTCGGACCACTCCCGGCCCAGGGCGGGCAGGTCCAGCGACACGGTGCCCTCCTCGGTGCCGAAGGGGTTGAGGCTGACGACCACCAGCACACAGTCTCCACTGACCGGGTCGAACTTGGAGTAGGCGATCAGGGCGTCGTTGTCCACCGCGTGGAAGTGCAGCGTGCGCTGCTGCTGCAGGGCGGGGTGGTTGCGCCGGATCGTGTTCAGCGTGGTGACGAACGGCTGCAGCGACTGCCCGTGCGCCAGGGCGCCGGCGAAGTCGCGGGGACGCAGCTCGTACTTCTCCGAGTTCAGGTACTCCTCGCTGCCCTCACGCACGGCCTGGCCCTCGTAGAGCTCGTAGCCGGAGTACATGCCCCAGGTGGGGGCCAGGGTCGCCGCCAGCACCGCGCGGAGGGCGAACATGCCCGGGCCGCCGTGCTGCAGCGACGCGTGCAGGATGTCCGGGGTGTTGACGAACAGGTTGGCCCGGGCCACGTCGGCCTTGTCGGTGATCTCCCGGCCGAACTCCTCCAGCTCCCACTTCGCGGTGCGCCAGGTGAAGTACGTGTAGCTCTGAGTGAAGCCGAGCTGAGCCAGGCCGTAGAGCCGGGCCGGGCGGGTGAACGCCTCGGCCAGGAAGAGCACGTCGGGGTCGGTCTTCTTGACCTCGCCGATGAGCCACTCCCAGAAGTTCGGCGGCTTGGTGTGCGGGTTGTCCACCCGGAAGATGCGCACCCCGTGGTCCATCCAGTGCCGCACCACGCGCAGCACCTCGACGTAGAGCCCCTGGGGGTCGTTGTCGAAGTTCAGCGGGTAGATGTCCTGGTACTTCTTGGGCGGGTTCTCCGCGAAGGCGATGGTGCCGTCGGGCAGCACCGTGAACCACTCCGGGTGCTCGGTGGCCCAGGGGTGGTCCGGCGCGCACTGCAGCGCCAGGTCCAGGGCCACCTCCATGCCCAGCTCGGTGGTGCGCGCGACGAAGTCGTCGAAGTCCGCGAGCGTGCCCAGCTGGGGGTGGATGGCGTCGTGGCCGCCCTCGGCGGAGCCGATGGCCCAGGGCGAGCCCACGTCCTCCGGCCCGGGGGTGAGCGTGTTGTTGGGGCCCTTGCGGTTGACCTCGCCGATTGGGTGGATGGGCGGCAGGTACACCACGTCGAAGCCCATGTCGGCGATGCGCGGCAGCTCCTCGGCGGCGGTGGCGAAGGTGCCGTGCACGGGCTTGCCGTCGGCGTCCACGCCACCGGTGGAGCGCGGGAACAGCTCGTACCAGGAGCCGACCAGGGCGCGCGGGCGGTCCACCCACACCTGGTTGACCTTGCCGCGGGTGACCAGCTGGCGCAGCGGGTACACCCGGAGCAGCTCGGTGACCTCCGCGGAGAAGGCGGGTGCGATCCGCTCGGCCACCGTGGCGTCGGCCCGCAGCGCGGTCGCGGCGGCCACCACCCGGGCGCGGCTGGCCTTGGGCACCTTGCGGGCGGCCTCGGTGAGCAGCTGCGCACCGATCTCCAGGTCGTTCGCCAGCTCCTCGGCGGTCTGGCCCACGCCGACCTTGGCGTTGACGGCGTGCCGCCAGGTGCTCAGCGGGTCGCTCCAGGCGTCCACCCGGAAGCTCCACAGCCCGGGGGAGTCCGCCCGCAGCAGCGCGTGGAACCGGTCGGGCTCGGCGCCCTCGGTCATCGCCACCTGCATGGCAGCGCCCGCACCGGGGCCGCGCCAGACGACCGTCGCGGCCACTGCATCGTGTCCCTCGCGCCACACGGTGGCCGCGACGGGGATGACCTCGCCGACCACCGCCTTGGCGGGGTAGCGACCGCAGGCCACCACAGGGGCCACGTCGTCGATCCCGAGCCGACCACTCACGTATGAGCTCCATTCGTAAAAGGGTGTTTGGGTAGAGGTTCGGGTCCTACCCTGCCGGGCGCCGGGCCGCAGCGCTAGCCGAGCACAGTGTGATTTCTCGGTAGGCTCGCGATGTGAAAGCCCTTCGCCGGTTTACGGTCCGAGCCCATCTGCCCGCACGCTTGGCGGCCCTCGGGCCGTTGTCGCTGAACCTGCGGTGGTCGTGGAACCCCCTCATGCAGGACTTGTTCGCCGAGATCGACCAGGAGCTGTGGCAGTCGTGCCGCCACGATCCGGTCCGCCTGCTGGGGGAGGTGCCGCGCTCCCGGCTGGACGTGCTGGCGGCCGATGAGTCTTTCACCACACGGCTGGACGCGCAGGCCGCTGAGCTCCATTCCTACCTGACCGAGCCCCGCTGGTACCAAGAGATGGCCCGCACCGAGGAGCTGCCGCGCGCGGTGGCCTACTTCTCCATGGAGTTCGGCGTCAGCGAGGTGCTGCCCAACTACTCCGGCGGCCTCGGCGTGCTGGCCGGTGACCACCTCAAGGAGTCCTCCGACCTGGGGGTGCCGCTGGTGGCGGTGGGCCTGCTCTACCGCTCTGGCTACTTCCGCCAGTCGCTGTCGGCGGAGGGCTGGCAGCTGGAGCACTACCCGTCCCTGGACCCGCAGGGCCTGCCGCTGCAGCTGCTCACCACCCAGGACGGCTCCCCGGTGCTGGTGCACGTGGCCATGCCGGGCGACCGGGTGCTCGCCGCCCGGGTGTGGATCGCGCAGGTGGGCCGGGTGCCGCTGCTGCTGCTGGACTCCGACATCGGGGAGAACGACGCCGAGCTGCGCGGGGTGACCGACCGCCTCTACGGCGGCGACCAGGACCACCGCATCAAGCAGGAGATCCTGGCCGGCATCGGTGGCGTGCGCGCCGTGCGGGCCTACTGCGACATCACCGGTCACCCGCAGCCGGAGGTGTTCCACACCAACGAGGGCCACGCCGGCTACCTGGGCCTGGAGCGCATCCGCGAGCTGGTCACCGAGCACGGTCTGGACTACGAGGCCGCGCTGGCCGCGGTCCGGTCCGGCACCGTCTTCACCACGCACACCCCGGTGCCCGCCGGCATCGACCGCTTCCCGGTCTCGCTGGTGCGGCACTACTTCGCCGGTGACGGCGCCGACTCCGGGCTGCTGCCCGGCCTGACCCTCGACCGCATCCTCGCCCTGGGCGCGGAGGCCGACCCGCACATGTTCAACATGGCGCACATGGGCCTGCGGCTGGGGCAGCGCGCCAACGGCGTCTCCCGGCTGCACGGCGAGGTCAGCCGGGGCATGTTCGCCGAGCTGTGGCCGGGCTTCGACGCCGCCGAGGTGCCCATCGGCTACGTCACCAACGGCGTGCACGCCCCCACCTGGGCGGCGCGCGAGTGGTTCGAGATGGCCGAGGAGATGGTGGGCCGCGAGCGGGTCTCGCAGGCGCTGCGCCCCGACGGGCAGGCACGGGTGTTCGAGATGTTCAACGACGTCCCCGCGGAGCGGCTGTGGGAGCTGCGCACCCAGCTGCGCACCAAGCTGGTGCACGAGGTGCGCCGCCGGGTGAAGGCGTCCTGGCTGGAGCGCGGGGCCACCGAGGCCGAGCTGGGCTGGGTCAAGGACGTCTTCGACCCCGAGGTGCTCACCGTGGGCTTCGCCCGCCGGGTGCCCACCTACAAGCGGCTCACCCTGATGCTGCGCGACCCGGAGCGGCTGCGGGCGATGCTGACCGATCCTGACCGCCCGGTGCAGCTGGTCATTGCCGGCAAGAGCCACCCCGCCGACGACGGCGGCAAGGCGCTCATCCAGCAGGTGGTGCGCTTCGCCGACACCCACGACCTGCGGCACCGCATCGTCTTCCTGCCGGACTACGACATGTCCATGGCGCGCTTCCTCTACTGGGGCTGCGACGTCTGGCTGAACAACCCGCTGCGGCCGCTGGAGGCCTGCGGCACGTCCGGGATGAAGTCGGCGCTCAACGGCGGGCTCAACCTGTCCATCCGGGACGGGTGGTGGGACGAGATGTTCGACGGCGAGAACGGCTGGGCCATCCCCACCGCCGACGGCGTGCTGGACGAGACCCGGCGCGACGACCTCGAGGCCGCTGCCATGTACGAGCTGCTGGAGCGCTCGGTGCTGCCGCGCTTCTACGACCGCGGTGACGACGGGCTGCCCGCCCGCTGGGTGGAGATGGTGCGCCACACCCTGCGCGAGCTCGCCCCGAAGGTGCTGGCCTCCCGGATGGTCCGCGAGTACGTGCTGGGCTACTACCGGCCGGCCGCGGTGGCCGCCCACGCCATGGCTGCCGACGACTTCCGCGCCGCCAAGCAGCTGGCGGGCTACCGGCACGCCGTGCAGTCGGCGTGGCCGCTGGTGCGGGTGTCCGGAGTGGACGCCACCGGGCTGCCCGACACGCCGGTTATCGGGGCCGAGCTGACCCTGACGGCCAACGTGGAGCTGGCCGGGCTGCGCGAGCAGGACGTGACCGTGCAGGCGGTGCTCGGCCGGATCGGCGCCGACGAGGAGCTCACCGACGTGCAGGTCTACGAGATGCAGTCGGCGGGTGCGGCCAACGACGGCTCCGGGGCCACCACCTACCAGCTGCAGGTGCCCCTGCCGCACGCCGGCGCCGCCGGGTACACCGTGCGGGTGCTGCCCCGCAACGAGCTGCTGTCCGGTCCGGCCGAGCTGGGCCTGGTGTCGCTGGCCTGAGTGCCGGTGCTGCAAGAGGCTGCGCGATTGAGTGTGGGATTTTGTGCGTCGCGCTGTGTCATAACTTCGGTAACCATCCTTCGGTCTCGCCGACCTCGCGCAGGGATTTCTCTGTGTTCGCCCGCGAGTGCCATCTTTCGGCGGCCGCTACCCAGTGGAGAGGATAATCTAGCGGGCTTGCGAGGATATTGTCGATGTGTCCCGCTGGAAAACCAATTGGCCGCGCATCGGGCACTGTGACGACTGCATCAATACCGCAGCTGGTTAGTCCATTAAGTGCCTCGTCGGTCTGCTCAGTCAACAGTCGCGCTGTGAGTGCTCGATGCGCTGGCCAGGAGGCAGGACCAAGGCCAGCTATCGATCTCAGCGCACAGATATCGAGGCCTTGCAGCGGGTCCTGCACAGTTCGGTCAGCAGAGAAGAGTGCTACGACAGCGAGGGCTCTTGGGGATAAGGTTGCGGCGGCAGCGAGGGCATTCGGGGATAAGCGCGAATTCAAGGCGGTCGTTTCGACGGCCAGCCGACGCTCCAGTCCGCTCGCGCTTATACGGCTCAGGCCCTGAGCCAGGTTGTAGAATTGATCGGGAGTTAAGGAATCCAGGGCGGACGCCAGGTCTTCTGCCACGTCTACTAAAGTCGACTCGTTTGCGGTAATTAATAGCGCACCGCACCACGCCATGCGGGAATCGGAACTCGCGTGCTCGTTGACCTGGGAGCGCCACCACTGGGCGGTTTGGGGCGTCCGCATCGTCTGAACGAATACGCCGTAGTCCATTGCTGTGCCTAGTGCATCAGCTCCCTTCGTGATCGAGCCACTCGTATGGACGTGCCGGTTCGCGACCCCGATCAGGGCGATCTCGGTCGCTAACCAGCAAGGGCCGACGATGGCCGCGAGCGCGCGAGCAGTGTTCTGCCACGGCGCGGTTGAACCCCGCTCGCCCTTACGGAAGATGCTCGCTTGTTTGACGTCCTCGTAAGCAGAATCGACGGCAATAAGACGCTTAAAAACGTTCTGACGTTGGGCGCTATCATCCGTTGTTTCTTCAAGGTGGCCAGTTCGCAGTTGGTAAAGGGGGAGAGGCGGGTCATCGACGGTAATAGCCATACGCAAAAACAACTGAGGGCGCAACGCCCTTAAGAGATTTCCGGCTCGCGAGGCGCTTACGGTGGTGGTATCCGTTTGTTCACCATTAAGCACTCCCTGCACCATCGATTCGTCGAGTTTCGATCCCGGCGTCGGATCTGCACTGATCTGCAAAGCTGCTACGCGGGACGATGGGGTCGTCAGGCGGAGTCGGTCAGTCTCGCCCCGAGTCAGCAACTCGCTGCCGAACGCCGCGACAGTGGCTAGGATGCCTTCTTCGGTTGTATCATTTGCGTTCTGTAGTCTTAAACGGAACCAATCCCGCACTTCCGGGAGCGCCGATTCCATTCCGCCGAGCACGCGGGAGCGAAGAATCGCGCGAGGCGAAATAATCGGGTCTTCACGTAGCTCAGCAAAGATTTGAGTTGCGAGATCGGTTCCGCCGTGTATATGCGGCAGCGGTATGGCCGGGTCAGCCTGTGAGGTCATGTGAATAAGCCGTAAGCTCAAGTCATCGGTGAGGAGTGCGACCGCGCGCTTCTGGCTGCGGCTCACTCCAGCAAATACGCCGTCGCGAAGGAGATACCATAGGGCCACTCGGACCTGTACGGGGTGGCGGCCGCACTCTAAAGCGCTGTGGACGCCGTCGACCAAGCCGCTCAGTTCATTTGGATTGGCAAACCCAGCGAAGAAGAGGGTGGTGTTCAACCAGTAGGGTCGCTGGACCAGATGGGCGAGTATGTCTCCCTTAAGGACTTGTGTGGAGAGCATTCCCGCGTACATCGCTAAATAGCGCGCCGCGAAGTACTCTCTCACCGGCTGCACCGCAAACTCAAACGTGCCACCCTCTTTACTGGTTAACGCCCAAAATCGGTCGGATGCAGCGTAGAAGAGTTCATCGAGGATTGATACGGGTGCTTGAACTTCCTGTAGGTATGCGAACAGCGCCGTCTTTAGCTTTGCGACTGGCATTTTCCCTGCAGTTGCGTCACTCTCAACTCCAGACTGCATCGACCAGCCCAGCCACGACGTAATTTCGTAGATTCGTTCGACGTCGTCCTTGGCGATCTGTTCTCGCTCTATTTCGCGGTCCATCAGTGCGTCCATGTACGCGGTGTAAATGGCCGTACGCGCCGTCGGGACCGCCTCCCCCCGTCTGTTGATGAGGTACAGAAGCACGGTCAGATGCATGGGATTTGCACTCAATAGAGCGATATGCGCCTCGGCAGTCCTCGCCGAGAATATCCGGGTGAGTTTTCGGCGACGTGGACCCCGGATACCGTTAACTTCAGCCCATTTTTTTAAGTAGGCCAACTGCATCGAGGGGCTCATCGGATTTAGCCGAATATACTCGAACTGCGCCTTCGAGGGTTCGGCCTGAGACGATGCATTGGGGCGGGTGGTGACGACAAGTTGCGTCGAGCGGTGCCGGTCTGGGGCGACCCGGTTTGCTAGACGCTCAATTTCGCTCACTACGTCCTTGCGTAGTTTTTGGTCGCCTATTTCGTCCAGCCCATCAAGAACTATGAGTGACGGGTACCTTCCTAGAATCGTGTGGATATCATCAACAGTGACAGTGCGTCCTCCACTGTAGTGCCTGCAGTAATGGGCAATATAGTTTTCCAGGCTTCTCTGAGTTCCACGGCGCGGTCGGGTGGATTTCGCGGTGCTTGGATCTTCGTCGAAAGGATCAGCACCGTTAAGGAATCCGGCGTACTGACGCAGGTCGATGCGGAACGGTACCCTGCCGTTTTCGGTGGACACTTCATTTACTCGCGACTGAGCCAGCGTGTCGTCCGGCATTAGCACCGCTCGGTGAACTTGGCAGAGGTACTGGCCTAACGTCGATTTCCCTTGGCCTGGCTCCCCTAAGACGACTGTGTACAAGTTATATGTCTCGAGCAGGTAGCGTAACGCGCCCTCTTTGACGAGAATTCTCCCCGGCAGCTGAACTTCAGCTTCTACGTCCACAAAGACGTCGGCTAAGTCGGTCTGATCGAGGTCAACTTGGCTGAACTTTACCTTCGCGTCTTCGGCCCCTTGTCCCCTCATCACTTGTTGAAGGGTGTCGCGAAGTGCCGTGGCCGCGTCGTTCTCCGATGAGCCTGTAATTAGATATCGAATTAGGTCCTGGCCAGCCAGCATGTCAGCGTACGCCCACTTAAGCGCATCTGGTGCGATGTCCACCATGCCATCAATGTCTGCTTGCCACAGCGGCTGCATGGCGATGCCAAACTCTTGGGAGTACTTCTTGAACTCTTCGTCAAGAGCATCCATGGAACCAGCGGAAGGAATGCTGGTGCCCGCCACGCAGGTCATCAACCAGTAATGGGTGGCGCCTTCCGAGACCAGGCGCACAATACTCTTGCGTTCACCATCGATTGCCTGCTTCAACCACGAGACGGGATTCTGTATCCGCGTTTTAGTCCACTTGACCTGATAAATGTGCGCCCCTGCGCCACTGACTCCTGAGGGCACGACCATGTCCCTCCCTCCGTCTGACATTCCCACGGGGTATAATCGAACCCCCGGATGTCTGTTCAATAGGAGAGCGCCGCACAGTTGCTGGAACTTTTTTTCGCCAAGCCGCTCGTACAGATATTTGAACGAGTTCCCTGCTTGCTGGGAGACGGGCGACGTCTTATGGTTCCGTACCCCAGGTGATACGTTGACGCGAGCACTGGAACGGCGAGGGGTCGGGTTCAGTCCGGACAATGGACGGCTCCTGCTTTCGTTCTTGTGGCGTTTCTCTGTGTCGAAACCACTCTAGGCCGCCAGGTAGTCATTTGTATAGCGTCCTATTGCTCGGCAAAAGGGCCCAAGCGGGCAATACAAGGCCTCCCGGATCTGCATTGGCGCTCAATGCCGGCAACTTGGCGATAGGGCGCTGGTACCGAGACAGGGAGATCAGCCCAACGGAGCAGCGGCATCTGTGTGCCCGAGTCGGCCTCGCTGGCCTGAGCCGGCCCCGCCGCGGTGGTCAGCGCTCCCTGACCACCCGCAGCGCCCACAGGGTGTGCTCGGGCACCGTCACGGTGGTGCCGCCGGCCAGGAACCGCGGCCCGCTGGGCAGGCCGGTGGGGGAGCCGGAGTCCAGCACCACCTCCAGCTCTCCCACCGGCGCCAGCCTCACCTGGGCCGGTGCACCGCTGTGCAGCACCAGCAGCCAGCTGTGGTCGGCGAGCAGGTCGCCGTGGCGGTCGTGGGAGCGCACGTCGCCGCCGTCCACCCACATCTGCACGGTGCGCTGGGTGTGGTCCTGCCACTGGGCGTCGGTGATCTCGGTGCCCTCGGCGCCGAACCACACCAGGTCGGGCTGCCCGGACGGGGTGTCGCGGCCCTCGAAGAACTCCGGCTGGCGCAGTGCGGGGGCGGACCGGCGCAGCCGCCCCAGCCGGCGGTAGAACTCCAGCAGGTCGGGGTCGGCCGCAACCCAGTCCAGCGTCCACGGCGCTGCCGTGCTGGTGGGTGCGCAGTAGGCGTTGTTGTTGCCGCCCTGGGTGTTGCCCAGCTCGTCGCCGGCCAGCAGCATCGGGGTGCCGGTGGAGAGCATCAGCGTCGCGGCCAGGGCCCGGACGTGGTGCGCCCGGGAGGTGAGCACCGCGGGGTCGTCGGTGGCGCCCTCCACCCCGTGGTTGCAGGAGTGGTTGTCGTCGGTGCCGTCCCGGTTGTCCTCGCCGTTGGCCTCGTTGTGCTTGCGCTCGTAGGACACCAGGTCGTGCAGGGTGAAGCCGTCGTGGGCAGTGACGAAGTTGATGCTCGACCACGGTCGGCGGCCGCCCCGGGCGTAGAGGTCGGACGAGCCCGACAGCCGGTAGGCCAGCTCCCCCCGGGTGGCCTTGCCGCACCAGAAGTCGCGGACGGTGTCGCGGTAGCGGTCGTTCCACTCCGACCACTGCACGCCGAACCCGCCCACCTGGTACCCGGGGCCGGTGGCGTCCCACGGCTCGGCGATCAGCTTGCGGGTGCTCAGCACCGGGTCGGTGGCGATGGCGGTCAGCAGCGGGGCCCGGGGGTCGAACTCGGCGCCGCGGGGGCGGCCCAGCGCGCTGGCCAGGTCGAAGCGAAAGCCGTCCACCCCCATCTCCTGCGCCCAGTAGCGCAGCGAGTCGGTGACCAGGCGGACCACCGTGGGCGAGGCGGGGTCGAGGGTGTTGCCGCAGCCGGTGAGGTCGAGCAGCCTGCCGTCGGGGGAGTGCAGGTAGTAGGCCCGCGGGTCCAGGCCCCGCATGCTCAGCACCGGGCCGTCCGCCCCGCCCTCGCAGGTGTGGTTGTAGACCACGTCCAGCAGCACCTCGATGCCGGCCTCGTGCAGCGCGGCGACCATGGCGCGGAACTCGGCGACCTCCGCGCCCGGGGTGGCCGCGTAGCCGGGGTGTGGGGCGAAGAAGCCGAGCGTGGAGTACCCCCAGTGGTTGCGCATCCCCCGCGCCGCCACCCCGTCCTCGGTGCGGATGGCGTGCACCGGCAGCAGCTCCACCGCGGTCACGCCCAGGGACACCAGGTGCGCCACCGCCGCGGGGTGGCCCACGCCGGCGAAGGTGCCGCGCAGCTGCTCCGGCACGTCCGGGTGGGTGGAGGTGAAGCTGCCCACGTGCAGCTCGTAGATCACCGTCTCCTCCCACGGGACCTGCGGGGCGGTGCCGGTGGGAGGACCGCCGGCCGCGGTCACCACCCCCAGCCCGTCGGCGACCCGGCGGGCGTAGGGGTCCAGCAGCAGCGCCGGTGGCGTGGCCGGGGGCAGGCCAGGGCCGTGCACCCGGTAGCCGTACCGCTGGCCCTCGCGCACGCCCTCCACCAGGCCGTGCCACACGTCGAAGGTGCGCTCGACCAGCTCCACCCAGCGCTGCCCGCCGTCGTCGTCGAGCAGGCACAGCTCCACCCGCTCGGCCGCCGAGGAGGTGATGGCGAAGCGGGCGCCGGTGGCGGTCAGGTGAGCGCCCAGCGGGAACGGTGCCCCGGGGCGCGGAGGGGTTTCAGGCGACACGGAGGGCATCCTGCCCTCTGCCACTGGAGGCCGTGCGGGAAGATGGTCGGCGTGGTGCAACGCGAACCGGATCCCGACCTGCTCGTCGACCTCGACGAGGTGACCCTGCGCCGAGGGTCCACGACGCTGCTCGGACCGCTGTCCTGGCAGGTCGAGCTGGACGAGCGCTGGGTGGTGCTGGGGCCCAACGGGGCGGGCAAGACCTCCCTGCTGCGGCTGGCCTCCGCCGAGGAGCACCCCACCGCCGGCTCCGCGCACGTGCTGGGCGAGGTGCTGGGGCGCACCGACGTCTTCGAGCTGCGCCCGCGCATCGGCCTGTGCTCGGCAGCGCTGGCCAACCGGGTGCCCGGCGAGGAGCAGGTGCGCGACCTGGTGGTCTCCGCCGGCTACGCCGTGCTGGGGCGCTGGCGCGAGGCCTACGACGCGATGGACACCGATCGGGCCGACGAGCTGCTGGCCGAGCTCGGCGCCGACCACCTGGCCACCCGCGCCTTCGGCACCCTGTCCGAGGGGGAGCGCAAGCGGGTGCTCATCGCCCGGGCGCTGATGACCGACCCGGAGCTGCTGCTGCTCGACGAGCCGGCCGCAGGCCTGGACCTGGGTGGTCGGGAGGACCTCGTGCACCGGCTGTCCGAGCTGGCGATGGACCCCGACGCGCCGGCCATGGTGCTGGTGACCCACCACGTGGAGGAGATCCCCCCGGGGTTCACCCACGCCCTGCTGCTGCGCGAGGGCCGCGAGGTCGCGTCCGGCCTGGTGGAGGACGTCATCACCGGCGAGGCGCTCAGCGAGACCTTCGGCGCCTCCATCAAGCTGGACGAGATCGACGGCCGGTACTTCGCCCGCCGGGCCTGACACAGGGTTGCCGCGGTGGCGCACCGGGACGGTAGCGTGCCGCCCATGGCTGAATTCGTGTCACTCGAGGTCCAGGACGGCATCGGCACCATCAGGCTGAACCGCCCGCCGATGAACGCGGTGAACGAGACGCTGCACCGGGAGCTGCGCGCGGCGGCCGAGGAGGCCGACCAGCGCGAGGACGTGCGCGCGGTGATCGTCTACGGCGGCGAGAAGGTGTTTGCCGCCGGCGCGGACATCAAGGAGATGGCGAGCAAGAGCTACGCCGAGATGGCCGCCGACGGTGGCTCGCTCACCCAGTCGTTCCGGGCCGTGGCGCAGATCAGCAAGCCCACCGTGGCCGCCATCACCGGCTACGCCCTGGGCGGCGGCATGGAGCTGGCACTGTGCTGCGACCGGCGGATCGCCGGCGACAACGCGAAGGTGGGCCAGCCCGAGCTGCTGCTGGGGATCATCCCCGGCGCCGGCGGCACCCAGCGCCTGGCGCGCCTGGTGGGCCCCAGCAAGGCCAAGGACATCATCTTCACCGGACGCTTCGTCGGCGCGGAGGAGGCGCTCGCCATCGGGATGATCGACGAGGTGGTGGCCCCGGACGACGTCTACACCGCCGCGAAGGCCTGGGCCGGCCAGTTCACCCAGGCCGCCGCCCGTGCGCTGGCCGCTGCGAAGGCGGCCATCGACAGCGGGCTGGACATGGACCTGGACAGCGGCCTCAAGCTGGAGGCGCACCTGTTCGCCGCGGGCTTCGCCACCGAGGACCAGAAGATCGGCATGACGTCGTTCGTCGAGAACGGTCCTGGCAAGGCGAAGTTTACCGGCAAGTAGGGACCACTTAGGGTGTCCCGCATGACTGCGAGCACCCGCGACAACGTCGACCCGGCGCCCAACCCGCACGCCACCGCCGAGCAGGTGCAGGCTGCCTACTCCGACACCAAGCTCGCCCAGGTCCTGTACCACGACTGGGAGGCAGGCACCTACGACGAGAAGTGGTCGATCTCCTACGACCAGCGCTGCAACGACTACGCGCGGGGCCGCTTCGACGCGGTGGTCACCAAGGACGTCGCTGCTCGCGAGGTGCCCTACGAGCGGGCGCTGGAGCTGGGCAGCGGCACCGGCTTCTTCCTGCTCAACCTGATGATGACCGGGCTGGCCACGAAGGGCTCGGTCACCGACCTGTCCCCGGGCATGGTCAAGGTGGCGCTGCGCAACGCCGAGCACCTGGGCCTGGACGTCGACGGCCGGGTCGCCGACGCCGAGACGATCCCGTACGAGGACAACACCTTCGACCTCGTCGTCGGGCACGCGGTGCTGCACCACATCCCGGACGTGGAGCAGTCGCTGCGGGAGTGCCTGCGGGTGCTCAAGCCCGGCGGGCGGCTGGTGTTCGCCGGGGAGCCCACCACCATCGGCAACCGCTACGCGCGGCTGCTGGGTCGGCTCACCTGGGAGACCGCCACCCGAGTGACCAAGCTGCCGGGGCTGACGTCCTGGCGCAAGCCGCAGGGCGAGCTGGACGAGTCCTCCCGCGCGGCGGCGCTGGAGGCCGTGGTGGACCTGCACACCTTCGACCCCAGCGAGCTGGAGCGGATGGCGCTGCGCGCCGGTGCCGTGGACGTGCACGTGGAGACCGAGGAGCTCGCCGCTGCGCTGCTGGGCTGGCCGATGCGCACCCTCGAGGCCGCGGTGCCCGCCGGCAAGCTGGGCGTGCGGTGGAACTTCTTCGCGTTCAAGAGCTGGCAGCGGATGGCGGCGCTGGACGAGAAGGTGCTCAACCGGGTGGTGCCTCGCCAGTTCTTCTACAACGCGATGGTCACCGGCGTGAAGCCGGCCGCTGCCGACAGCCACTAGTGGGCTACGCGTTCGACCTCTCCGACGTCCGCTTCCTGCGGTCCGCGGAGGGCTCGGACGTCCTGGCTCGCTGTGCGGACCTGCCGCTGACCACCGCGTCCCGGCTGGCCGACGTGGCCGCGGTGCGCGCGGTGGCCGGCGACCACGCTCCGGCAGTGCTGGAGACGCTGCTGCTGCGCCGCCGGGCGGTGGCGAAGCTGACCGAGGCGCAGCACTGGCTGTTCACCGACGACGCGTTGCAGCAGGCCACCCCCACCCTGGTGGCGCGGCACCGCGCCCAGCGCCTGGCCGGCCGGGACGTGCACGACGTCACCTGCTCGGTGGGTGCCGAGCTGGCCGAGCTGACCGGCGTGGCCGGCCGGGTGCTCGGCTCCGACCTGGACCCCGTGCGGCTGGCGATGGCGGCGCACAACGTCCCCGGGGTGGCGCTGGCCCGCGCCGACGCGCTGGCCCCGGTCAGCCGGGACACCGTGGTGCTCGCCGACCCGGGGCGTCGGGACACCCGGGGCCGCCGGCACGACCCCGCGGCGCTGCAGCCGCCGCTGCCGGCGCTGCTGGAGGTCTACCGTGGCCGCGACCTGGCGGTGAAGTGCGCACCCGGGCTGGACGTGGACCTGCTGGACTGGGCGGGCGAGGTGGAGCTGGTCTCCCTGGACGGCGGCGTGCGCGAGGCCTGCCTGTACTCAGCCGGCCTGAGCAGCCCCGGCCACCAGGGACCCGTGCACCGCAGGGCCACCGTGCTCAGCAGCCGCGACGCCGCGTGGACGATCACCGACGCCGAGCCGGACGACACCGACGTGCGCCCGGTGGGGGAGTGGATCGTCGAGCCCGACGGTGCGGTCGTCCGGGCCGGGCTGGTGCGCCACTACGGCGCCCGACACGGCCTGGGCCAGCTCGACCCGCACATCGCCTACCTCACCGGCGACGTCCCGCCCCCCGGGGTGCGCGCGTTCCGGGTGCTGGAGGAGCTGGCCTACTCGGAGAAGGCGCTGCGCCAGGCGCTGCGGCGCCGCGGTGCGTCCTCGGTGGAGATCCTGGTGCGCGGCCTCGACGTCGATCCCGCCGTGCTCCGCCCGCGGCTCAAGCTCGCGGGACGCTCGGGCGGGCCCGCGCTGAGCGTGGTGCTGGCCCGCATCGGCGACGCGCACCGGGCCTACGTCTGCACCGCGCACCGCACCAGCTGAGCCGGGGGAAGTGGTCAGCGGGGTGATCTTTCCCATTTCGGCGCCCCGCCGAACCGTGTTAAATGGGCCGGGACGACGCATTGGTCCACTTCGCAGCGCAGCTCGGGCGAGAGTGGACGCAGTACCTGCTGCACCACCCGCACTGCCTTCACCCGCTCAGCAAGGGGGAGCACGGCATGATCGGCAAGGTTTTGCGCGACCCGCGCCGCACCGGTTCCGGCACCCCGCTGGAGGAGGCCGAGAACATCAGTCCCGCCCTGGCCAACGACCTGCGCTGGGTGGGGGTGCCCGACCTGGAGTCGCTGCGCGAGGCCGGTGCGGTCGAGGTCTGTGCCCGGCTGGAGGCCGAGGGCCTGATCGACTGCACCTACGCCCTGGTGGCCCTCGAGGGTGCCATCCAGGGTGTCCCGCACGAGCAGCTGGGCGAGGACGTGGCCGAGCACCTGAGCAGGCTCTGGGCGCAGCGCTGCCCCCCGCGCGGCGCCTGACCTGCCCGGTGGGGCAGTGCCGAGATGGTCGGCCCCGCCAGTAGGCTCCCTGCCCATGACGAGCATGTGGGGTGCGCCGCTGCGTGCCCGCTGGCGGGCCGGTCGCGGCAGCGGCGAGTCCGAGCAGGCCCGCTTCCTCACTCTCGCCTCGCTGCGGTGGGTGCTGCGCAACAAGGCCTACACGTCCTGGTACCTGGTGCGCTACTGGCGGCTGCTGCGCTTCAAGATGGCCAACCCGCACGTGGTGCTCCGGGGAATGGTGTTCCTCGGCCGCAACGTGGAGCTGCACGCCACTCCCGGTCTGGCTCGCATGGAGATCGGCCGCTGGGTCCACATCGGTGACGGCAACGCCATCCGCTGCCACGAGGGGTCGCTGCGCATCGGCGACAAGGCCGTCTTCGGGGCCAACAACGTGGTCAACACCTACCTGGACATCGAGATCGGTGCCTCCACCCTGGTGGCCGACTGGGTCTACATCTGCGACTTCGACCACATCTACGCCGACGTCAACACGCCGATCAAGGACCAGGGGATCGTCAAGACTCCGGTCCGGATCGGACCCGACTGCTGGATCGCCACCAAGGTGACCGTGCTGCGCGGCACGCGGGTGGGCCGCGGCTGCGTCCTCGGCGCCCACGCGGTGGTCAAGGGCGACGTGCCCGACGGCAGCATCGCGGTGGGTGCCCCGGCGCGGGTGGTGCGCAACCGCTACGACGACTGGGAGGCCACCGCCGCGGAGCGGGCCCAGCTGGAGGCCGCGCTGGCCGACATCGAGCGCAAGAAGGCGCTCGGCCTCGGCGGCTGAGCCACGGGCTCGGTGTGCCGCGCTCGCCGTGCGGCAGGGGGTGCGGTGTGGTCGACTCGGCTGATGAACAACATGCGGATGCTCCTGCCATGCGGGTAGTGGTCACCGGAGCGTCGGGCAACGTGGGCACCGCCCTCCTGCGGGCGCTGTCAGCTGACTCGGCCGAGCACGAGGTGGTGGGCATCTGCCGCCGCCCACCACCGGACGTGGACCCCTACCGTGGCGTGGAGTGGGTGGGCACGGACCTGTCGTACCCGTTCTCCGGGGAGGTGCTGGAGCGGGCCTTCGCCGGCGCGGACGCGGTGGTGCACCTGGCCTGGCTGATCCAGCCGTCCTACAACCAGCCGCTGCTGCACCGCACCAACCAGGGCGGCACCCGCCGGGTGATCGACGCCGCGGTCGCCCAGGGCGTGCCGCACCTGGTCTACCAGTCCTCCATCGGGGTCTACGCCCCGGCCGAGCAGGGCCAGGTGGTCACCGAGAGCTGGCCGCACACCGGTGTGCCCACCTCCTCCTACAGCGTGGACAAGGCCGCCACCGAGGCGATGCTCGACGAGCTCGACGCGCCAGGGACGACGGTCACCCGGGTGCGACCCGGGCTGATCCTGCAGCCCGACGCTGCCTCGGAGATCGCCCGCTACTTCATGGGTCCGCTGGTGCCCACCCGGCTGCTGCGCCCGGCGCTGCTGCGCCTGGTGCCGTTCCCGCCCGGGGTGAACCTGCAGTTCGTTCACGCCGACGACGTCGCCGACGCCCTGGTGCGCATGCTGCACCAGCGGGCCGAGGGCGCGTTCAACCTGGCCGCCGAGCCCGCGCTGGACCGCAGCACCTGGGCCGCGGCCTTCGGCGGCGTGGGTCCGCCCCTGCCGATCGGCGCCGCCCGGGCGGCCGGCAAGCTCAGCTGGCAGACGCGGCTGCAGCCGGTGGAGCCCGGCTGGGTGAACCTCGCGGCCGGTGCGCCCATCATGGACACCACCCGCGCCCGCACTGAGCTGGGGTGGACCCCGCAGCACGCCGCCGACGACGTGGTGCGCGAGTTCGTCACGGCCCTGGCCCAGCGTCGCGGCACCCTCAGCCCCGCGCTGGTGCCGCGCAGCAAGGACCGCGGCAGCACCCTGTAGCCGGCGTCAGCGGCCGGGCAGGGGGTTCGGCGGGATCACCGGGCGGGCCAGCGGTGTCCGTGGGCGTCGGTGGGCCGCGCGATAGACGTCCACGGTGGCCGCGGCGATGCTGGTCCAGCAGAAGTCGGTGTCCAGGCGCGCGCGGGCCCGCTGGGCGCGCTCCCGCGCCGCGCCGGGGTCGTCCAGCACGGAGCGCACCGCGGTGGTCAGCCCGGCCACGTCACCCGGTGCGAACGACAGCCCGGTCACGCCGTGCTGCACCGCCTCGCCCAGCCCGCCGGCCGAGGAGGCCACCAGGGGCGCCCCGGCGGCGGCGGCCTCCAGCGCCACGATGCCGAACGGCTCGTAGCGGCTGGGCAGCACCACCGCGTCCGCCCGCGCCAGCCGCTGCAGCAGCTGCGTCGTGCTCAGGTGCCCGGCGAAGGTCACCGCGCGCAGCACCCGGTGCCGGCGGGCCTCCGCGCGCAGCCACTCCAGCTGCGAGCCCTCGCCGGCCACCACCAGCCGGGTGCCGGGGTGCGTGCGCCGCACGCGGGCCAGTGCGGCGATGGCGTCCTGCACGCCCTTCTCCCACTCCAGGCGGCCCAGGAACAGCAGCTGCGGCGGTCCGGTCCGGGCGACCTGGGGCGGGCTCGGCCAGTGGTCCAGGTCGATGCCGTTGTGCAGCACCGTCACCGGCGCCTCGGGGCGGAACAGCTCGGTGACCTCGGCCCGCATGGCGGCCGAGCAGGTGACGAGCGAGTCGGCGCTGTTGGCCAGCCACCACTCCGCGGAGTGCACCTGGCGGTTCATCCGGTCAGGCAGCCAGCCGCTGTGCCGGCCGGCCTCGGTGGCGTGCAGGGTGGCCACCAGCGGCACCTGCAGGTGCTCAGCCAGGGCCACCGCGGCGTGCGCGACCAGCCAGTCGTGGCCGTGCACCACCTCGGGCTGCCAGCCGGAGCGCTGCAGGGCCAGCCCGGCGCGCACCAGGGCGTGGTTGAGCCCCAGCGTCCACGCCATCAGGTCCTCGGTGAACACCAGGTCCAGCGGGTCCTCGGCCACCGCGACGACGCGCACCCCCTCCACCACCGCGTCCGTGGTCGGGTGGGTGCCGGCGTCGGTGCCGGTGGGCCGTCGGGCCAGCACCACCACGTCGTGCCCGGCTGCGGCGAGGTGGCAGGCGAGGGAGTGCACGTGCCGGCCGAGCCCGCCCACCACCACCGGCGGGTACTCCCAGGACACCAGGAGGATCCTCATGCCGAGGCCGTGCTCCCGGGGGTGGCGAGCCGGCGGGCGTCCAGCGCGGCGAAGGGTCCGTCGGCACGGCGCCACTGCTCGGCCAGCGCCAGCGCAGGACCTCCCGCGCGCACCGCACCGGCGATCTCGTGCACCGCGTGGGCGTGGGTCTGGGCTCGGGTGCGGGCGTAGTCGGGGGCGGAGTCCTTGGTGACCATGAAGGCCCAGTCGCTGGACAGCGCCAGCAGCGCCTCCCGGAGGATCTGGTCGGCGACCGGGTTGCGGCCCTGCTCCTTGACCAGGTCGTCCACCGTGGACAGCGCGGTGCGGGTGACGTCGGCGTTGAGCCGGACGAAGTCGCTGACCTCGTCGCTGGCCCACACCCGCCAGTCCTTGCCCGAGCCCCACGACGACGCGGGCAGGTCCACCGGTGCGCCCACGCAGCCGGCCTCCACCGCACCCTCCAGGGTGGTCACCCGGACGCCGGCCTCGGGCAGCAGCCGCAGCACGGCCTCCACCCAGGCGGGCCCCTCGTGCCACCAGTGCCCGAACAGCTCGGTGTCGTAGGCGGTCACCACCAGGCCAGGGCGTCCGTCGCGCTCGGCCAGCGAGGCGAGCCGGGAGCGCACCACCTCCACGAACTCCGCGGCGTGCTGCTGCACCGCCGCCGCGGCCCGGGCGGGGTCGTAGGGCGCCTTGGCCTCCGGGGCGACGCCACGCCCGGTGACCCGGGCCGGCTTGAGCCCGCTGGGGTGGTCGTAGGTGTGGAAGTCGCGGTAGGCGGCGTGGCCGGGGTAGCCCGAGCGCGGCGACCACACCTTGTAGCTGACCTCGAGGTCGCGGCCGAAGCAGACCACGTCGCTGTCGCCCACGGTCCGGGCGGTGCTGGTCGCGCCGTGCAGGGCGGGTCCGTCCACCAGGAAGTGGCGCACACCGGCGGCGGCGTAGCCGGTCTCCATGCCGGGGGCGTAGGCGCACTCCGGGGCCCAGATGCCGGCCGGGGTGCGCCCGGTGCGGGCGGTGGCGTCGGCCAGGCCCGAGCGCAGCGCGAAGTCACGCAGCCGGGGGTCCATCAGCGGCTGGAAGGGGTGGGTCAGCGGCCCGCCGAGCAGCTCCACCACGCCGGAGTCCACCACCGAGCGCACCTGCGGGGAGCCGCCGTGGCGCCAGTGCGTCTCGAAGTCACCCAGCGCGGCCTCGGCGGCGCGGTGCTCGTGGGTGGCCAGGCGCTGCAGCGCGTCCTCGCCCCGGCGCCCGGCCGCGGAGTGCGCTCGCAGCTGCCAGTCGCCCAGCCAGTCGTGCATGCCGCGCAGGCTGTGCGCGTCGTCGAGCTGCGCGGCCAGCACCGGGGTGACGCCCAGGGTGAGCTGGCGGGTGCGGCCCTCGTCGGCGAGGCGGCGCAGCATGGCGAACAGCGGCTGGTACGAGCCGGCCCAGGACTGGTAGAGCCACTCCTCGCCCACCGGCCAGCGGCCGTGGTGGGCCAGCCACGGCAGGTGGGAGTGCAGCACCAGGCAGAAGGTGCCGACGGGCTCGGTGCTCACCGGCGGACCGCGACCGCGACCAGGTCCAGGCTCGCGTCCACGTCGGGCTCCACGATCTCGAAGTCGTCGGTGCTGATGGAGGCCACGTCGGCCACCAGCTGCTCCGGCCAGGCCTCGCCGGCCAGCGAGCGGTCCAGCTGGGCGTCGATGAAGGACCCGCCGTGGGCGGCGTCCAGTGCCCGCAGCCGCGGGCCGTGGTGCAGCCCACGCATGGACTGCACGGTGAAGCCGGCCTCGACCAGCAGCTCGGCCAGCTCGTCGGCGTTGAGCTCGCGGGTGTGGAAGGGGTTCAGCGGGGTGTCCCGGCCGGGGGAGAAGGTGATGCGGTTGGGGGTGCTGATGAGCAGCACGCCACCGGGGGCCAGCACCCGGGCGCACTCGCGCAGGAACTCCGCCTGGTCCCACAGGTGCTCGATGACCTGCAGGTTCACCACCACCTCCACCGACGCGGTGCGCAGCGGCAGCGCCGCCAGGTTGCCGCGCAGCACGTCCAGGCCGGGGTAGCGCCGGCCGACGTGGGCGGCGGTGTGCGCGTCGTAGTCCAGCGCCACCACGCGGGCAGCGCTGCGGGACAACAGGTCGGCGCCGTAGCCCTCCCCGCAGCCGGCCTCCAGCACGGTGCGGCCGGCGCAGTGCCGGGCCAGGTCGAGGTAGGCCACCTCGTGGCGGCGGAACCAGTAGTTCTCCTCGGCGATGCCGGGGACGGTGCGCTCACCGGTGATGGGGAGGGCATCGACGACAGCCGGGACGGGGCCCTGGCCAGCACCGTTCTGGTCCACGCTGTCCTGGGTGGCGGGAGCGGAGTCGGTCACCGGCGCAGAGTAGTACCTGTGCCGCAGCGGCGGTCCGGCACGCGGGAGTGTGGCGGGGATCGCTTAGCATTGAGTTGCACAGTTATTACCCGCCAGTAACATATGGGCAGAGCTACGCCGTGCCATCCTGCTCTACCGAAGGTCAGGATCACCACCACTCGCAGGAGGTCGAAGAAGACCCATGAACATCGTTGTGCTGATCAAGCAGGTTCCCGACACGTGGTCGGACCGCAAGCTGTCCGAGAGTGACTTCACCCTCGACCGTGCTTCGGCCGACGCGGTGCTCGACGAGATCAACGAGCGCGCTGTCGAGGAGGCACTGCTGCTCAAGGAGGCCGGCGAGGGCGAGGTCACCGTGGTGACCATGGGTCCCGACCGCGCGACCGACGCCATCCGCAAGGCGCTGTCCATGGGCGCCGACAAGGCGGTGCACCTCTCCGACGAGGCCCTGCACGGCTCCTGCGCCATCCAGACCGCCAAGGCGCTGGCCAAGGTCATCGGCACGCTGGGCGAGGTTGACCTGGTCATCGCGGGCAACGAGTCGACCGACGGTCGCTCCGGCGCCCTCCCGGCGATGCTGGCCGAGCTCCTCGGCCGCCCCCAGCTCACCCAGGTGCGCAAGCTGGCCATCAACGGCGGCACCATCACCGCCGAGCGGGAGACCGACGAGGGTGTCTTCCAGCTCGAGGCCTCGCTGCCCGCCGTGGTCAGCGTGACCGAGAAGATCAACGAGCCGCGCTACCCCTCCTTCAAGGGGATCATGGCCGCCAAGAAGAAGCCGGTCACCACGCTGACGCTGGCCGACGCCGGCATCGACCCCAGCGAGGTCGGCCTGGCCAACGCGATGAGCTCGGTCTCCGAGTCGGTGCCCAAGCCGCCCCGTGGCGGTGGCGAGCGCGTCTCCGACGAGGGCGACGGCGGCAGCAAGATCGCGCAGTACCTCGTGGCGCAGAAGATCATCTGACGGCGTGCTCGAGACCAACCGGACGAGAAGGTAGGAGAACCAGAAAATGGCAGAGGTCCTGGTACTCGTCGAGCACGCTGACGGCGAGTTGAAGAAGGTTTCATCCGAGCTCATCACCGCGGCGCGCGCGCTGGGTGAGCCCTCGGCGGTGGTGCTCGGCGCCGCCGGCACCGCGGCAGGCATGGCGGACGCGCTGGCCGCGGCCGGTGCGGAGAAGATCTACGTCGGCGAGTCCGACGCCGTCGACGGCTACCTGGTCACCCCCCAGGTGGACGTGCTGGCCAAGCTCGTCGAGCAGACCAGCCCGGCCGCCGTCGTGGCCGCCGCGAGCGTCATCGGCAAGGAGGTCGCCGGACGGCTGGCCCTGCGCCTGGGCTCCGGCCTGCTCACCGACGTCGTCGCGGTGGATGCCGACGGCTCCGTCAAGCACTCCATCTTCGGTGGCGCGTTCACGGTGACGGCCAAGGCCAACACCAGCGTGCCGGTCATCACCGTCCGGCCCGGCGCCATCGACGCCGCGCCGCAGGCCGGTGCCGGCACGCAGGAGACCGTCGAGGTGCCGGCTCCCGACGCCGCGACGGCCACCAAGATCACCAGCCGCGAGCCGGTCGTCAGTGGCGACCGTCCCGAGCTCACCGAGGCCAGCGTCGTGGTCTCCGGTGGACGTGGCGTGGGCAGTGCGGACAACTTCACCGTGGTGGAGGCGCTGGCCGACTCCCTCAAGGCTGCTGTCGGCGCCTCGCGCGCCGCGGTGGACTCCGGCTACTACCCGGGCCAGTTCCAGGTGGGCCAGACCGGCAAGACGGTCTCCCCGCAGCTCTACCTGGCCCTGGGCATCTCCGGTGCCATCCAGCACCGGGCCGGGATGCAGACGTCCAAGACCATCGTCGCGGTGAACAAGGACGAGGAGGCGCCGATCTTCGAGATCGCCGACTTCGGCGTCGTGGGCGACCTGTTCAAGGTCGCGCCGCAGCTCACCGACGAGGTGAACAACCGCAAGGGCTGACCCGGTCAGCACCATGCCCACGAGGCCCCTGCCCGCGCTGCGGGTGGGGGCTTCGTGGCGTTCTCAGCCGCGTACCCTGGTCCGGTCATGACTAGCACCCCAGCCTCGGCAACCGTCTACCTGGACCACGCCGCCACCACTCCCATGCTTCCGGAGGCGGTGGCCGTGGTGACCGAGGCGATGGGCACCGCGGGCAACGCCGCGTCCCTGCACGGCTCCGGCCGTGCCGCTCGCCGCCGCGTGGAGGAGTCCCGCGAGCTGCTGGCCCAGGTGCTGGGCGCCCGGCCCACCGAGGTGATCTTCACCGGCGGCGGTACCGAGAGCGACAACCTGGCGATCAAGGGGATCTACTGGTCGCGCACCGCCGCCGACCCGCGGCGGCGCCGCCTGCTGGTGGGGGCAGCCGAGCACCACGCGGTGATCGACGCCGCCCAGTGGCTGGTGGAGCACGAGGGCGCGGTGCTCACCTGGTTGCCGGTGGACGCGCACGGGCGGGTGCAGCCGGAGACGCTGCGGGCCGCGCTGGCCGCGCACGCCGACGACACCGCCCTGGTCAGCGTGATGTGGGCGAACAACGAGGTCGGCACCATCACCGACGTCGCAGCCCTGGCCGAGATCGCGCACGCCCACGGGGTGCCGCTGCACACCGACGCCGTGCAGGCGGTCGGCCAGCTGCCGGTGGACTTCCGCGCCAGCGGCGCCGACGCGCTCACCATCACCGGCCACAAGCTCGGCGGACCCTTCGGGACCGGGGCGCTGCTGCTCGGCCGCGACGTGGGCTGCGTGCCCCTGCTGCACGGTGGCGGCCACGAGCGCGACGTGCGCTCGGGCAGCCCGGACGTGGTCGGCGTGCTCGGTCTGGCCACCGCCGCCGAGGTCGCCACCCGCACCCTGCCCGAGCGGGCCGCGCGGATGGCCACGCTGCGCGACCAGCTGGTGCGCGGCGTGCTCGACGTGGTGGACGACGCGGTGCTCAACGGAGACCCGTCCCCGCAGGGCAGGCTGCCCGGCAACGCCCACCTGACCTTCCCCGGCTGTGCGGGCGACTCCCTGCTGATGCTGCTCGACGCCCGCGGCATCGAGTGCTCCACCGGCTCGGCCTGCACCTCCGGGGTGGCGCAACCCAGCCACGTGCTCATCGCCATGGGGGTGGACCCGCACGCCGCGCGCAGCTCGCTGCGGCTGTCGCTGGGGCACACCTCCACCGAGGCGGACGTGCACACCTTCCTGGACGCCATCGTCCCGGTGGTGGAGCGGGCCCGGATGGCGGGGCTGACCAGCGCGGGGGCGGCCCGGACGGCGGTGCGGGGCTGATGCGGGTGCTGGCCGCGATGAGCGGCGGCGTGGACTCCGCGGTCGCCGCTGCCCGCATGGTGGCGGCGGGCCACGACGTGGTGGGCGTGCACCTGGCCCTGTCGGCCTCGCCGGGCACGCTGCGCACCGGATCGCGGGGCTGCTGCTCCAAGGAGGACGCCGGCGACGCCCGCCGCGCCGCCGACGTGCTGGGCATCCCGTTCTACGTGTGGGACTTCGCCGCCCAGTTCGCCGAGGACGTGGTGGACGACTTTGTGGCCGCCTACGCGGCGGGGGAGACGCCCAACCCCTGCCTGCGGTGCAACGAGAAGATCAAGTTCTCCGCCCTGGCCGAGCGGGCCGTGGCCCTGGGCTTCGACGCCGTGGCCACCGGGCACTACGCGCGGCTGTCCGACGGCGTGCTGCGCCGGGCCGTGGACGCCGACAAGGACCAGTCCTACGTGCTGGCGGTGCTCACCGCCGACCAGCTGGGCCGCGCGGTGTTCCCGGTGGGGGACACCCCCAAGCCGGAGATCCGCGCCGAGGCTGCCCGGCGCGGGCTGGCCGTGGCGGAGAAGCCGGACAGCCACGACATCTGCTTCATCCCCTCGGGGGACACCCGTGCCTTCCTCGGCACCCGGATCGGGGTGCGTCCGGGCGCGGTGGTGGACGCCGACTCCGGCAGCGTGCTCGGGTCGCACGAGGGCGTGCACGGGTTCACCATCGGCCAGCGCAAGGGCCTGGGCCTGGACGCTCCCGCCCCGGACGGGCGCCCCCGCTACGTCACCGCCATCGACGCCGAGGCGGGCACCGTGACCGTGGGCTCCGCGGCGCACCTGGACGTGCACCACCTCCGTGGGACCCGCCCCGTGTGGACCCACGGGCACGCCCCGGACAGCCCGCTGGAGTGCGTGGTGCAGGTGCGGGCGCACGGGGGCCTGGCCCCGGCCACCGTCACGGTCACCGCCGAGGGGGTGGAGGTCACCCTGCACCAGCCGCTGCGCGGGGTTGCCGCAGGTCAGGCCGCGGTCTTCTACCGGCCCGACCCCGACGGTGACGTCGTCCTGGGCAGCGCCACCATCAGCGGCTCGCGCCACCCGGTCGACCACGCCGCACCGTCGGCCCCCACGGGCCCGCGCGACTGGTAGACAGTGCTGGTGACCGACGCAGCGAAGCCCTTCCTCCGCGGTCTGCCGGGCGGGACTGCCACCGGCGTGGGCTCCTGGCCCGGCGCCGACGCCGACGAGGCCGCGCGCATCGTGCTCGGTGAGCTGGCCGCGCTCCCGCACCTGGTGGAGCTGCCTGCCCGAGGCGTCGGAGCGGACATGGTGGGGCGCACCGCCGCCCTGCTGGTCGACCTGGCCGTGGAGGTCGCCCCCTCCGGATACCGGGTGGCCTCCCGTCCCGGCCGCGACCACCGCCGTGCCGTCGACCTGCTCCGCCGCGACCTGGACGTGCTGGAGGAGGCGCTGGAGCGCGCCGGCGCCACGCCGCCGGCGCTGAAGGTGCAGGTGGCGGGCCCCTGGACGATGGCGGCCCAGGTAGAGCTGCGCAGCGGCCACCGCCTGCTCACCGACCGTGGCGCCGTCGCCGAGGTCACCGCGTCGCTGGCCGAGGGGGTCGCCCAGCACGTGGCCGAGGTGCAGCGACGCACCGGCATCCCGGTGGTGCTGCAGGTGGACGAGCCCGGCCTGCCCGGGGTGCTGGCGGGCGCCCTGCCCACCGTCTCGGGGCTGACCACCATCCCGGCGGTGCCCGCACCGGAGGTGGAGGCCGGGCTGCGCACCGTGCTGGAGCAGGCGCCGGGCCGGACCATGGTGCACTGCTGCGCCGCCGCCGTCCCGCTCACCCTGATCCGCCGGGCCGGGGCCACCGCCGTGGGGGTGGACCTGGGACTGGTGGGAGTCACCGACCTGGACGAGATCGGCGAGACCCTGGAGGACGGGGCGATGCTTGTGCTGGGGGTGGTGCCCGTGCCGGTGTCCGTGCCGGCCTCCGGCGGGGCGTCGGCCACCACGCTGCACCAGCTGGCCGAGCCGGCCCTGCGGCTGATGGACCGCCTCGGCTTTCCCCGGTCGGTGCTGTCCACCGAGGTGCTGGTGACCCCCGGCTGCGGCCTGGCCGGCAGCACGCCCGCGGACGCCCGGCGGCTGCTGGCCCAGTGCGTGGAGCTGGGCCGTGCCTTCACCGACCCCCCGGAGTCCTGGGGCATGTGAGCGAGGCCCGGTCGGGGGCCGGGACTGTCAGGGTCACTGGCTAATCTTTGGGAGTGACGAGCGAGCTGCCAGAGACCTCCGGCGACCCCCAGGCGCGCGAGCGCTGGACCGCGCTCGCCGAGGAGGTGCGCGGGCACCAGTTCCGGTACTACGTGCGGGACGCGCCGATCGTCAGCGACCGCGATTTCGACCGGCTGTTTAACGAGCTGGTGGCCCTCGAGGAGGCCCACCCCGAGCTGCGCACGCCCGACTCGCCCACCCAGCTGGTGGGCGGCGGCTTCGCCACCGAGTTCAGTGCCGTGGACCACCTGGAGCGGATGCTCAGCCTGGACAACGCCTTCGACTCCGAGGAGCTGCACGCCTGGGCCGACCGGGTGGTGGCCGACGTGGGGCAGGAGGTGGACTACGTCTGCGAGCTCAAGATCGACGGGGTCGCACTGAACCTGGTGTACGAGAACGGCAAGCTGGTGCGCGGAGCCACCCGCGGCGACGGCCGCACCGGCGAGGACGTCACCCTCAACGCGCGCACCATCGAGGACATCCCCGAGGTCCTCACGCCGACCGCGGAGTTCCCGGTGCCGGAGCTGCTGGAGGTGCGCGGCGAGGTGTTCTTCCGGCTCAGCGACTTCGAGGCGCTCAACGCGTCGCTGGTGGCCGAGGGCAAGGCGCCCTTCGCCAACCCCCGCAACTCCGCGGCGGGATCGTTGCGGCAGAAGAACCCCGCGGTCACCGCGCGGCGACGGCTCGGGATGATCTGCCACGGCCTGGGCCGGCGGGTGGGCTTCGAGCCGGTGGCGCTGTCGCAGGCCTACGAGGCGCTGGCCGCCTGGGGCCTGCCGGTGTCCGCGCACACCGTGCGGGTGCACGGCATCGACGAGGCCGCAGCCCGGGTCGCCTACTGGGGCGAGCACCGCCACGACGTGGAGCACGAGATCGACGGTCTGGTGGTCAAGGTGGACGACGTGGCGCTGCAGCGGCGCCTGGGTGCCACCTCGCGCGCCCCCCGCTGGGCCATCGCCTACAAGTACCCGCCCGAGGAGGCGACCACCAAGCTGGTGGACATCCGGGTGAACGTGGGCCGCACCGGCCGGGTCACCCCGTTCGCGTTCATGGAGCCGGTGCTGGTGGCCGGGTCCACGGTGGCGCTGGCCACCCTGCACAACGCCAGCGAGGTGGTGCGCAAGGGCGTGCTCATCGGCGACACCGTCACCATCCGCAAGGCCGGCGACGTCATCCCCGAGGTTCTCGGTCCGGTGGTGGACGTGCGCACCGGCAACGAGCGTCCCTTCGTCATGCCCACCCACTGTCCGGAGTGTGGCACCGAGCTGGCCCCGGCCAAGGAGGGCGACGCCGACCTGCGCTGCCCCAACGCGCGCTCGTGCCCCGCCCAGCTGCGGGAGCGGGTGTTCCACGTGGCCGGCCGCGGCGCCTTCGACATCGAGGTGCTGGGCTACGAGGCGGCCACCGAGCTGCTCCGTGCCGGGGTCATCCAGGACGAGGGCGACGTGTTCACCCTCACCGAGGACGACCTGCTGCGCACCGAGCTGTTCCGCACCAAGGCGGGGAACCTGTCGGCCAACGGCCGCCGGCTGCTGGACAACCTGGACGCCGCCAAGGACCGTCCGCTGTGGCGCGTCCTGGTGGGACTGTCCATCCGCCACGTGGGGCCCACCGCGGCTCGGGCGCTGGCCGGGGAGTTCGCCAGCCTCGAGCGCATCGAGCAGGCCAGCGAGGCCGAGCTTGCCGCGGTGGAGGGCGTGGGCCCCACCATCGCTGCGGCCGTGGTCCGCTGGTTCGAGGTGGACTGGCACCGCGAGGTGGTGCGCAAGTGGCGTGAGGCCGGGGTGCGCATGGTGGACGAGCGTGACGCCGGCGTGCCGCGGTTCCTGGAGGGACTGTCCATCGTGGTCACCGGGTCGCTCGCCCGGCTGTCCCGGGACGAGGCCAGGGAGGCCATCCTGGAGCGCGGCGGCAAGGCCGCGGGCAGCGTGTCCAAGAAGACCGCCTTCGTGGTGGTCGGGGACGCCCCCGGGTCCAAGTACGACAAGGCCGTCACCCTCGGCGTGCCGGTGCTGGACGAGGCCGGCTTCGAGGTGCTGCTGGATCAGGGGCCCGAGGAGGCCACCAAGCTCGCGGTGCCGGCTGGAGAGGCGCCCGCCGGGGAGGTGCCGGCTGGAGAGGCGCCCGCCGGGGACAAGCCTGCCGACTAGCCCAGCACGGTGGCGACGATGCCCGCCATGTGACCCAGCCGCGCCACCTCGGACGGGCGGAACTCCGGGCCACCGGGCCGGCCGATGAGCACCGCGCGGTTCTCCTCGCCCAGGGGTGCCGCGGCGACGGTGGTGTTCACCTGCCGCCAGCTCTCCGGCACCCAGTCGGCGTTCTCGTCCAGGGCGGCCGGCGCCCGCAGCGGCAGCCAGGGCGCGGCCGCGGAGTGGGACTCCGGCGCGGCGGGGGAGCCCACCACCCGGTAGGGGCCGTCCTTGCCCATGCCCACGATCATCGCCCAGCCCACGCTGAGCACCCGGGGCAGCCCGTCCACCAACGTCTGCAGGCGGTCGCCGATGGTGCCGGCCACCACGTCGATCAGCTCGAGCTCGCGGTGGGTGTCCAGCACCCCCACGAACGGTCGCACCGAGATGACCTGCACGCCCTCGATGCCCTCGGCGGCGGTGATGAGGCCGTCGGGGAAGGACCCGCGGGGAATCTCCACCACCAGGTCGTCCACGGCGTAGCTGGCGTCGCGCTCCACCACGTCCACCGAGAGGATGTCGACGTCGGCACGTCCCAGCGCGGAGGCCAGCAGACCCAGGGCCCCAGGCTGGTCCGGGACCTGCACGCGCATGAGGAAGGACAATGTCGTCTCCTTGCCGGGGACACTCGGCGAACCGCTCGGGCAGGCAACATCTTCCTACACTCACGCGGGGGCAGGGCACGCTGGTGGCACCGGCTAGTCTTGGCGGGCACCCGATGCCGCCTCGATAGGGGAGATCCCCACCGCATGAATGCCGAGAACACGACGGCGCCCGTCATCACCCGCGAGGAGGTCGCCCACCTCGCGCGATTGGCCCGGCTCGCCGTCACCGAGGACGAGCTGGACCACTTCGCTGGTCAGCTGGACTCGATCCTGCACCACGTAGCCACCGTCTCCGAGGTCGCCGCGGAGGACGTCCCGCCGACCTCGCAGGCGCTGCCGGTCACCAACGCGTTCCGCCCCGACGTGGTCACCCCCGGGCTGACCCAGGACGAGGCGCTGGCCAAGGCGCCGGCCGCCGAGCTGGGCCGCTTCCGCGTGCCCCAGATCCTGGCGGACGAGCAGTGAGCGCCGAGCTGACCCGCCTCTCCGCGAGCGAGCTGGCGCAGAAGATCCACTCCCGCGAGGTCTCCTCCACCGAGGTCACCCGCGCCCACCTGGACCGCATCGGCGAGGTGGACGAGCGGGTCCGCGCCTTCCTCCACATCGACGGCATGGCGGCGCTGGCCGCAGCCGGAGCCGTGGACGCCTCCCTGGCCGCCGGTGAGCAGCCGGCCTCCCCGCTGGCCGGGGTGCCGCTGGCGCTGAAGGACAACTTCACCACCACCGACATGCCCACCACCTGCGGGTCGGAGATGCTCGAGGGCTGGTGGCCGCCCTACGACGCCACCGTCACCTCCCGCCTGCGCGCGGCCGGCATCCCCGTGCTGGGCAAGACCAACATGGACGAGTTCGCGATGGGCTCCTCCACCGAGAACTCCGCCTACGGCCCCACGCACAACCCGTGGGACCTCACCCGGGTCCCGGGTGGCTCCGGTGGTGGCTCCGCCGCCGCCCTGGCCGCCTACGAGGCCCCGCTGGCCGTGGGCACCGACACCGGCGGCTCCATCCGGCTGCCCGCCTCGGTCACCGGCACGGTCGGCGTCAAGCCCACCTACGGCGGCGTGTCCCGCTACGGCCTGGTGGCGTGCGCGTCCTCGCTGGACCAGGGCGGTCCGTGCGGGCGCACGGTGCTGGACACCGCGCTGCTGCACGAGGTCATCGCCGGGCACGACCCGCGCGACTCCACCTCCATCGACGCCCCGGTCCCGGCCGTGGTCGAGGCAGCGCTGCAGGGCGCCAGCGGCGACCTCACCGGCGTGCGCGTCGGCGTGGTGCGCGAGCTGCAGGGCGACAGCTACGCCCCCGGGGTGCTGTCCTCCTTCCACGCCGCGGTGGCCCAGCTGGAGGCGCTCGGCGCCGAGGTGGTGGAGGTCTCCTGCCCGAGCTTCGCCTACGCGCTGGCCTCGTACTACCTGATCCTGCCCAGCGAGGTGTCGTCCAACCTGGCCCGGTTCGACGCCATGCGCTACGGCCTGCGGGTGGGCGACGACGGCAGCCACAGCGCCGAGGAGGTCATGGCACTGACCCGCGAGGCCGGGTTCGGCGCGGAGGTCAAGCGCCGCATCATGATCGGTACCTACGCGCTGTCGGCGGGCTACTACGACGCCTACTACGGCCAGGCCCAGAAGGTGCGCACGCTCATCATCCGCGACTTCCAGGCGGCCTACCAGAAGGCGGACGTGCTGGTCTCGCCCACCTCTCCGCAGACGGCCTTCCGGCTGGGCGAGCGGGTGGACGACCCGCTGGCCATGTACCTGATGGACCTGTGCACCATCCCCACCAACCTGGCCGGTGACGCCGCCATGTCGCTGCCGTCGGGGCTCTCCGACGACGACGGGATGCCGGTGGGGCTGCAGATCATGGCGCCTGCGCTGGCCGACGACCGGCTCTACCGGGTGGGGGCGGCCTACGAGGCCGCCCGTGGACCGCTGCAGGCTCCGCCGGAGCTGTGAGCGCGGCGGCCGGGGCCGGCGAGCAGAAGCGGCGGATGCTCGCCGGTGAGCTCTACGACCCGGCCGATCCGCAGCTGGAGGCAGAGCGCCAGCACTGCCAGCTGGTGGTGGCGGAGTTCAACGCCGCCACCGACGACGCCGGGCGCACCGCGGTGCTGCACCGGCTGTTCGGCAGCGTCGGTGCCGGCACCTGGATCATGCCGCGGCTGCAGTGCGACTTCGGCTACAACATCACCATCGGTCGCAACTCGTTCCTGAACTACGACGCGATCCTGTTGGACTGCATGCCGATCACCATCGGCGACGACGTCTCCATCGGCCCGCGGGTGCAGCTGCTCACGCCGCTGCACCCGATGGACGACCACGAGGCGCGGCGGGCGCGCTGGG
This sequence comes from Rhodococcus sp. Z13_19A, assembly GCF_058133575.1. Lineage (NCBI taxonomy): Bacteria > Bacillati > Actinomycetota > Actinomycetes > Mycobacteriales > Nocardiaceae > Rhodococcus > Rhodococcus sp. Z13_19A. The sequence continues at coordinate 762,276 of NZ_JBYUNN010000003.1, read as the reverse complement.
AGCTGGCGGCGCCGATCAGCATCGGGGACAACGCGTGGCTCGGTGGCGGGGTCATCGTCTGCGCCGGCGCCAGCGTGGGAGCGAACACGGTGATCGGTGCGGGCAGCGTGGTCACCCGCGACGTCCCCGACGGGGTGTTCGCCGCGGGAAACCCGTGCCGGGTCATCCGCCGGCTGGACCGGGCTGGGCGGGTCCCGCCGGGGGAGTGACCCCGTTGTGCCTGCGGTGCTTGCGCACCCGCCAGACCAGCACGGCCACCACGGCGACCAGTCCGACCGCGACCGCGATGTCGCGGCCGGCCTCGCTGGCGAGCTGCTGGTACGACGCCCCGGCCAGGTAGCCCAGCGCCACGCAGCTCACCCCCCACACCAGCCCGCCGACGGCGTTCCACAGCAGGAACTGCCGGTAGGGCATTCCGGCGGTGCCCGCCAGGGCTGGGATGATCGCGCGCAGGTAGGCCACGAACCGGCCCACGCACACCGCGATCGCGCCCCGGGTGGCCAGGAGGTGCTGCGCGGACTGCACCTGCGCCTGGCGCTTGGCCAGCACCTTGGCCTGCAGCATGCGCGTGCCGTAGCGCCTGCCGATCTCGTAGCCGATGCTGTCGCCGGCGATGGCGGCGGCCACGGTGACCGCCGCCATCAGGTAGACGTCGACGCGGCCGAGGCTGGCGGCCACCCCGCCGACCACCGCGGCGGTCTCGCCGGGGACGACGAAGCCGACGAACATCGCATCCTCGACCAGCACGATGAGCGCGATCGCCAGGTACACCCAGATCGGTGCCTCGGTCAGCAGCCGCTCGGCCAGGTCGCTCATCGCACCAGCAGACCAGGGATCAGAAGAAGACGCGGGTGACCGTCTCGGCGACGCACACCGGCTTGTCGCCGCCCTCGACCTCCAGGGTGACGGTGACGACCAGCTGCAGGCCGCCCCCGATCTCGGTGACCTCGCTGAGCACGGAGGTGCTGCGCACCTTGGAACCCACCTTGACCGGCGCGGGGAAGCGCACCTTGTTCAGGCCGTAGTTGACGCCCATCTTGACGCCCTCCAGGGAGTACGCCTGCCAGGACAGCATGGGGATGAGCGAGAGGGTGAGGTAGCCGTGCGCGATGGTGCTGCCGAAGGGGCCCTGGGCCGCGGCGTCGGGGTCGACGTGGATCCACTGGTGGTCGCCGGTGGCCTCGGCGAACGTGTCGATGCGGCTCTGCTCGATGGTCACCCAGTCGCTGGTGCCCAGGGTCTCGCCCTTGGCGGCGATCAGCTCGTCGGCGTTGTGGAAGGTGCGCACGTTCAGACTCTCCTCGCAGTTGGGCCCCGCGACCGTGCGGGGCTGACTCCGATCGTCGCACGGCACCTAGGATGGGGGACAACGCCGGCGTGCGGCGCCCGGCCGGGTCCACCGGCCGTGCAGCGCGCCGCGCCCGTCCACCGCACCAACGCGAGGAGCTCGTCACCGATGACCGCCAGCACCGCCGTCGACCTGATGGACTACGACGAGGTCGTCGAGAGGTTCGACCCGGTGCTCGGCATGGAGGTGCACGTCGAGCTGGGGACCGCCACCAAGATGTTCTGCGGCTGCCCCACCGGCTTCGGCGCCGAGCCCAACACCCAGGTCTGCCCGGTGTGCCTGGGCCTGCCCGGCTCGCTGCCGGTGGTCAACGCCGCGGCGGTGGAGTCGGCGGTGCGCATCGGCCTGGCGCTGAACTGCAGCATCACCCCGTGGGGCCGGTTCGCGCGGAAGAACTACTTCTACCCCGACCAGCCGAAGAACTACCAGATCTCCCAGTACGACGAGCCCATCGCCACCGACGGCTACCTCGACGTGGTGCTCGACGACGGCGAGACCTTCCGGGTGCAGATCGAGCGCGCCCACATGGAGGAGGACACCGGAAAGTCGCTGCACGTCGGCGGGGCCACCGGCCGCATCCACGGTGCCAGCCACTCGCTGCTGGACTACAACCGCGCCGGCGTGCCGCTGGTGGAGATCGTCACCCGCACGATCGAGGGCGCCGGGGCCCGCGCGCCGGAGGTGGCCCGCGCCTACGTCACCGCGCTGCGCGACCTGCTGCAGGCGCTGGGCGTCTCCGACGTGCGGATGGACCAGGGCTCGCTGCGCTGCGACGCCAACGTCTCGCTGATGCCCAAGGGCGCCACCGAGCTGGGCACCCGCACCGAGACCAAGAACGTGAACTCCCTGCGCAGCGTGGAGCGTGCGGTGCACTACGAGATGCGGCGCCAGGCTGCGGTGCTGGCCGCCGGCGGCACCATCGTGCAAGAGACGCGGCACTTCCAGGAGGCCGACGCCACCACCTCCCCGGGCCGCCGCAAGGAGACCTCCGAGGACTACCGCTACTTCCCCGAGCCCGACCTCACCCCGGTCGCCCCGGACGCGGAGTGGGTGGAGCAGCTGCGGTCCACCCTGCCCGAGCTGCCCTGGCAGCGCCGGGCCCGCATCCAGGCTGAGTGGGGCATCACCGACGAGGAGATGCGCGACCTGCGCAACGCCGGTGCGCTGGACCTGGTGGCCGCAACGGTGGAGGCGGGCGCCCCCGCGGCGCAGGCCCGGTCGTGGTGGGTGTCCTACCTCACCCAGCAGGCCAACACCCGCGAGGTGGCGCTGGCCGAGCTGCCCATCACGCCCGCGCAGCTGGCCCGGGTGATCACGCTGGTGGCCGAGGGCTCGCTGAACAACAAGCTGGCCCGCCAGGTCGTGGACGGCGTGCTGGCCGGCGAGGGGGAGCCCGACGAGGTGGTTGCCACTCGTGGGCTGGCCATCGTCAGCGACGACTCCGCGCTGCAGGCGGCGGTGGACGAGGCCCTGGCCGCCAACCCCGGGGTGGCCGACAAGATCCGGGGCGGCAAGGTCCAGGCGGCCGGCGCGATCGTGGGTGCGGTGATGAAGGCGACCCGCGGTCAGGCCGACGCGGCGCGCGTGCGCGAGCTGGTCATCAAGGCCTGCTCCTGAGCGAGCCCGGCGCGGGCTCAGCCAGCGCCCGGCTCAGACAGCGCCGGGGAACCCGTGCTGGCGCCACGCCTCGTACACCGCGAGGGTGGCGGCGTTGGCCAGGTTCAGCGACCGGCGCCCGGGCAGCATGGGGATGCGCACCCGCTCGGTGACGTGCTCGTCGGCCAGCACCTCCGGGGACAGCCCGGTGGGCTCCGCGCCGAACATCAGCACGTCGCCGGGGCGGTAGTCGATGTCGGTGTAGCGGGTGGTGGCGTGCCCGGTGAAGGCGAACACGCGGCACTCGCCCAGCGCGGCCCAGGCGGCGGTGAGGTCGTCGTGCACCGTCACCGAGGCCATGTCGTGGTAGTCCAGCCCGGCCCGGCGCAGCTTGGCGTCGGAGAGGTCGAACCCCAGCGGGCGCACCAGGTGCAGCTCGGTGCCGGTGATCGCCGAGGTGCGAATGGCGTTGCCCGTGTTGGGCGGGATACGTGGCTCGACGAACATCACCCGGAACACCGGGTGAGCATACGACCGGCTACACCGAGCTTGCGCCACCCTGTCCCGCCGGCGGCTGGATGCGCACCACCCGGTCGTCGGTGGGTCCCGCAGCGCCGGTGGTCTTGTTGACGGTGCCGGCCCACACCACGCCGTCGGTGCCCACGTCGGCGCCGTAGAGCTGGCCGTAGCGGCCCGGCACCAGCACCTCCGGCGGCGCGGTGACGGCGCCGTTGCCGCCGATGCTCAGCACGTGCAGCCCGGCGCCGGTTGTGACGGCCACCGACACGCGCCCCTGCACTGCAGCGCAGCCGGCCACGCCGGGCCGGTCCGGCCAGGTCCACACCTGCTCGCCGACCGCGCCGGTGGCGGACACCGGTCGCAGCCGGTCCACGGTGGCGCCACGGTCGGTGAGCCAGCTGCTGCCGGTGACGCCGTCGGTGCACACCCCGCCGGGCTCGTTGAGGCCGCTGGCCACCACCGGCGAGGTGGGGGTGGCGTTGCCCGGTGCCGGCGCCCCGGCCGGGGTGACCCGCAGCAGCTTGCCCGCCAGCGAGGCCGGGTCGGCGGCGGCGGCGGGCTGGCCGGCGTCGCCGGTGGCCACCAGCAGGTTGCCCTTGGCGTCAAAGGCGAGGGAGCCGGCGTTGTGCAGCGGCCCCTTGGGGATGCCCACCAGCACCGGCTTGGGGGAGTCGCCCACGGCGATGCGCACCACCCGGTTGTCGGTGGCCGTGGTGGTGTACAGGTAGATCAGGCGGTCCTGGGCATAGCTGGGAGACAGGGCCACGTCCAGCAGCCCGCCGTCGGCCGCGCCGTCCACCGGCACCCGGGCCAGCTCCACCGGCGCCTTCTCCGGGGCGACCCGCAGCAGCCGGCCGGTGCGGCGCTCCGCCACCAGGGCGCCGTCCTCGCCGGGCAGCTTGGCCAACCCTGCCGTGGGATCCAGACAGGTGGCCACCACCGCCGGGTCGGGGTCGGTGCACGGCGCCGGCGTCGCGCTGGGCGCAGGGCTCGACGGCGAGCCGGGCTCCGGCGGGGCGGTCGGCGGGGTGGGCAGCTGGGGGGTGACCTCCGGGCCGGCGCCCAGGGTGGGGTTCGGCCGGAAGTCGCCGGCGGGCTGGTCGTCGAACTGGGCGCAGCCGGTGGCGAGCACGGCCACCGCGGCCAGCGGAGCCAGCCGTCGGACCCACCGGTCGCCGCCTCTGCACCTGGTCACCACAGCAGGCTACTGGGCAGGTGGTGAGCCAGCGGTGAGCAGCGTTCACCGAATCGCAACACGCCACCGGTGCCGTGCTGCGCCGGATGCGGCGGGAGCGGTCCTACCGTCCTCGCATGGCACCGCGAGACCGCCCCACGAGCGCGGACGAGCAGGGCCCGCCCACGGTGGTCCTGCCCGGCGGCAGCCTGGGCGTGATCGCCCCCACGGAGCGCGCCAGCCCGCGCTACATCCCGCCGGCGTCCGAGCGGTCGGAGCTGCCGCCGATCTACCCCGGCCTCGACGACGACGACGAGATTGACGAGAGCGCAGAGCCGACCAGCGCGGTGGCCGTCCCCGTGGAGCGCCGCACCCGTCCATCGCCAGGCCTCGGGCCGTCGCCAGGCACCGCCCTGGGTCTGCTCCTGCTGCGGCTGGCGGTGGGGGCGCTGGTGCTGGCTCGCGGTGCGCACCAGCTGTGGGGCGTCCTGGGCGACAGCCACGTCATCGAGGCGCTGCCCACCGCGGTGAGCGTGGCCGAGCTGGTGGTGGGAGTCCTGCTGGTGCTGGGTCTGCTCACCGAGTGGGCGAGCGGTGCGGTGCTGGCGCTGGTGGTGGCGGCGCTGCCGGAGGTGCTGGAGCAGCCCCGCGTGGGTGTCCCCGTGATCGGTGAGCCCGGGCTCGGGGTGAGCGTGCACGCGCTGGGGCCCGAGCTGCTGCTCGGGCTGGGGGTGCTGGCCGTGGCGCTGGCCCTGGCCGGGGCGGGCCGGATCAGCCTGGACCACGGGCGGGTGTGGACCCGGGCCCCGCTGCGCACGGCCGCCGTGGCGCTGGTGCTGGGCGCCGCCGTGGGCGCGGTGCTGCAGCTCCAGCTCGCCTAGCGCTCGGCTCGGGGCTCGTCCTGGTCCGGGTCGTCGCGGGCCTCGTCGGCACCCTGGTCCGCCAGCTCCGCCTCGTCCCTGGCCGCGAACGGGTCAGGCACCCGGCCGCCGCTGGCCAGCGAGAGCACCGGCAGGTCGCGGAAGGTGACGCACGGCAGGGTCACCTCGGTGTCGTCGTCGAGCACCGCCCGGCCGAAGGAGCCCAGCCGGGTGCTCCGGTGGCGGGGGAACCGGACGCCGCGCACGCGGTCCCAGCCGATGGACTGCCCACCGGTCATGGTGCGCACCTGCAACCCGTCCGGGCTGGCCGTGGTGCGCATCCGCAGCACCCACCACGTGGCCACCACGGGGACGACCACCAGCCAGCCGAAGACGAGCGGTGCGGCGACCATGGCGGGGATGAGGCAGACGAGCAGGAAGCCGACGCCGAGCAGGGCGACACGGTTGTTCTGCAGCACGGCGGTGGGGGCGGGCTCGACCCGGGAAGGGGTGCTCGCCTCGGCTGGGGACATGCCTCCATGGTCGCACCCGTGGGTCAAGTTGACGCTGCCGGTGGCGCCCGGCTAACGTCACACGTGTGAACCATGACGCTCTCGTACTCGGCAGGCGCATCTACGCCTGAGCCGGACGTCTTCCGAACAGCTCAACCACAGCGTCGATGCGCCACCCTCGCACAGCGGAGTCTCCGCGGCGGGGGTTTTTTGTTGTTCGCCGAGCTTCATGCCACGTTCCCGTTGCCCCGTCCGACCAGAGGAAGCTGCAGTGAGCGCACCCACCGCCCGCCCGCACCCCACCCCGCGCGCGCCGCGCAGCCCGGCTGCGCCGGCCACCGGCCGCCGCGTGTCGTCCCCGCCCGAGCAGGTCACCGGGGCACAGTCCCTCGTGCGCTCGCTGGAGGAGGTGGGCTGCGAGGTGGTCTTCGGCATCCCCGGCGGTGCGATCCTGCCGGCCTACGACCCGATGCTGGACTCCACCCGGGTTCGGCACGTGCTGGTTCGCCACGAGCAGGGCGCGGGCCACGCGGCCACCGGCTACGCCCAGGCGACCGGCCGGGTGGGGGTGTGCATGGCGACGTCCGGGCCCGGTGCCACCAACCTGGTCACCCCCATCGCCGACGCCCAGATGGACTCCGTGCCGCTGGTGGCGATCACCGGCCAGGTGGCCACCGCGCTCATCGGCACCGACGGCTTCCAGGAGGCCGACATCTCCGGGATCACCCAGCCGGTCACCAAGCACAACTTCCTGGTGACCGACCCGCTGGACATTCCGCGCACCATCGCCGAGGCCTTCCACCTGGCGGAGTCCGGACGTCCCGGCGCCGTGCTGGTGGACATCCCCAAGGACGTGCTGCAGGCGCGCACCACCTTCTCCTGGCCGCCGGAGATCCACCTGCCCGGCTACCGGCCGATCACCAAGCCGCACAGCAAGCAGGTCCGCGAGGCCGCCCGGCTGATCGCCGCTGCCCGCCGGCCGGTGCTCTACGTCGGCGGCGGCGTGATCAAGGCCGAGGCCGGCGAGGAGCTGGCCCAGCTGGCCGAGCTGACCGGCGTCCCGGTGGTCACCACCCTGATGGCCCGCGGGGCGTTCCCCGACAGCCACCACCTCAACCTGGGCATGCCCGGCATGCACGGCACCGTCGCCGCGGTCGCCGCCATGCAGCGCAGCGACCTGCTGATCACCCTGGGCGCGCGCTTCGACGACCGTGTCACCGGGGTGCTCAGCTCCTTCGCCCCCGAGGCCAAGGTCATCCACGCCGACATCGACCCGGCTGAGATCGGCAAGAACCGCCACGCCGACGTGCCGATCGTGGGTGACTGCAAGGAGGTCATCACCGAGCTGCTGGAGTGCGTGCGCGACCAGCGCGCCGAGGGCGACGTGCCGGACCTGACGCAGTGGTGGAGCCAGCTCGACGACATCCGCACCCGGTTCCCACTGGGCTACGACCGCCCCGCCGACGGTGCGCTGTCCCCGGAGCTGGTGATCTCCGAGATCGGCAAGGCGGCCGGACCGGACGCCATCTACGTCGCCGGCGTCGGCCAGCACCAGATGTGGGCCGCGCAGTTCGTCTCCTACGAGAAGCCGCGCACCTGGCTGAACTCCGGGGGCCTGGGCACCATGGGCTACGCGGTGCCCGCGGCGATGGGCGCCAAGATGGGCCGGCCGGACACCGAGGTGTGGGCCATCGACGGGGACGGCTGCTTCCAGATGACCAACCAGGAGCTGGCCACCTGCGCCATCGAGGGCGTCCCGATCAAGGTGGCCGTCATCAACAACGGCAACCTGGGCATGGTCCGGCAGTGGCAGACGCTGTTCTACGACGAGCGGTACTCCAACACCGGGCTGTCCACCCACGGCGACGCCGACGGTCGCCGCATCCCCGACTTCCTCATGCTGGCCGAGGCCCTGGGCTGCGTGGGGATGCGCTGCGAGCGTGAGGAAGACGTCGCCGCCACCATCGAGGCGGCCCGCGCGATCACCGACCGGCCCGTCGTGATCGACTTCATCGTGGGCGCCGACGCCCAGGTGTGGCCGATGGTCGCCGCAGGCACCAGCAACGACGAGATCATGGCTGCCCGCGGCATCCGTCCGCTGTTCGACACCGACGACGCGGACCCGGAGATCGTCGCCGCGGCCACCGCCGAGGACGCGGCCACCGAGACCGGTGCTGCGGGCACCGGCACCGACACCACTGGGCACCAGAACCCGAAGGGACAGAACCTGTGAGCACCCACACCCTCAGCGTGTTGGTGGAGAACAAACCCGGTGTGCTCGCGCGCGTGGCCGGCCTGTTCTCCCGCCGTGGGTTCAACATCGACTCCCTGGCGGTGGGCGAGACCGAGCTGCCCGGGATCTCCCGGATGACCATCGTGATCTCCCTGGAGGACTTCCCGCTGGAGCAGGTCACCAAGCAGCTGAACAAGCTGGTCAACGTGATCAAGATCGTCGAGCAGGACCCCACCAACGCCGTGGCCCGCAAGCTGGTGCTGGTGAAGGTGAGGGCCGATGCCAGCGTCCGCAGCGAGGTGCTGGAAACTGTTGCCCTGTTCCGCGCGAAGGTCATCGACGTTGCCCACGAGGCCATCACCATCGAGGCCACCGGCACCAACCAGAAGCTGGACGCGCTGCTGCGGCTGCTCGAGCCCTACGGGATCCGGGAGATCGTGCAGTCCGGTGTGGTCGCGCTGGGCCGCGGCCCCAAGTCGATCACCTCGACACGCTAGCCACCCGCGCCCGCACGAACCAAGACTCAAGTCACCAATCGAAGGGAAACACTGTGAGCGTCGAGATCTTCTACGATGACGATGCAGATCTGTCGATCATCCAGGGCCGCAAGGTCGCCGTCATCGGCTACGGCAGCCAGGGCCACGCCCACTCGCTGAGCCTGCGGGACTCCGGCGTGGACGTGCGCGTCGGCCTCAAGGAGGGCTCGAAGTCCCGCGCCAAGGCCGAGGAGCAGGGCCTGCGGGTCGTCACTCCCGCCGAGGCCGCCGCCGAGGCCGACCTGATCATGGTGCTGGCCCCGGACACCGCCCAGGCCCAGATCTTCACCGAGGACATCGCCCCGAACCTCAACGAGGGCGACGCGCTGTTCTTCGGCCACGGCCTCAACGTCCACTTCGACCTGGTCAAGCCCGACCCCAGCATCACCGTGGCCATGGTGGCGCCCAAGGGCCCCGGCCACCTGGTGCGTCGCCAGTTCGTCGACGGCAAGGGCGTGCCCTGCCTGGTCGCCGTGGAGCAGGACCCCACCGGCAACGGCCTGGCGCTGGCGCTGTCCTACGCCAAGGCCATCGGCGGCACCCGCGCGGGCGTCATCAAGACGACCTTCCGGGAGGAGACCGAGACCGACCTCTTCGGTGAGCAGGCCGTGCTCTGCGGCGGCATCGAGGAGCTGGTCAAGAACGGCTTCGACGTGATGGTCGAGGCGGGCTACGCCCCCGAGATGGCCTACTTCGAGGTGCTGCACGAGCTCAAGCTGATCGTGGACCTGATGTACGAGGGCGGCATCGCCCGGATGAACTACTCGGTGTCGGACACCGCGGAGTTCGGCGGCTACCTCTCCGGCCCGCGCATCATCGACGCCGGCACCAAGGAGCGGATGAAGGAGGTGCTCGCCGACATCCAGAGCGGTGAGTTCACCCGTCGTCTCGTCGCCAACGTGGAGAACGGCAACACCGAGCTCGAGGGGCTGCGCAAGGCCAACGCCGAGCACCCCGTCGAGGTCACCGGCAAGAAGCTGCGCGACCTGATGAGCTGGGTCGACCGTCCGATCACCGAGACGGCCTGACACCTGGTCACCGCCAGCTGCACCACCAGCCGTGCCCGCCCGCGCTCCCGCGCCGGCGGGCACGGCTGTCTCGCCCCGGGATCATTCACCGCTGGGCCGTCACAACTGTGTCCCTACCTTTGCGCCAAGACCTCGGCCGCCGCGCGCTCACCCGCCCGCACCGCGCCGTCCATGAATCCCGCCCAGTAGGTCGCCGTCTCCGTCCCCGCCCAGTGCACGCGCCCGAAGGGCACCCGGATCTGCGCGCCGTAGGCGGTGGTGGTGCCGGTGCCCGCCGACGCCACCGGCGAGCCCTTGGTCCAGCGCTCCCGCGTCCAGTCCTGCTCCACGTACTCCACCGGGTCGAGCGCCTGCGGGCCGACGAGCTGGGCGAAGCCCTGCAGCACCGCGGTGCGGCGCTGCGCCAGGGGCAGGTTGCCGTACTCGCGCCACGTCGACCCGCCGACGAAGGCCAGCAGCACCCCCACGGCGGCGTCGGCAGGGGAGTTGTCGAAGCAGGTGCGCACCGCGCCGGAGGTGGCGATGCCGCTGCCGGACAGCCCGGCCGCGCGCCAGAACGGCGAGGGGTAGACGGCGTCCACCTTCATCAGCGTGCCCAGGTGCAGCCGGGTCAGCAGCTGCTGGCGCAGCGGAGGCAGCAGCGGGTCCCAGTCGATGGCCGTGACCAGGGGCGGGGGAGCGGCCACCACCACCCGGCCCGCCCGCACCTGGCCGCGGTCACTGGTCACCGTCACGCCGGTGTCGTCCTGGGCGATGCGTCGCACCGCGGCCTCGGTCTGCACCACCGCGCCCAGCTGGCGGGCCAGGGCCAGGGGCACCAGCTGCGAGCCGCCCACGAACCGGGAGTCCTGGGCTCCGTTGGCGGTGCTGGAGGCTCGCTCGAAGCTGCCCGGCGTGGTCTCGTTGCCGGAGCAGGCGATGGTCCACAGGAAGAACAGCAGTGACACGTCCTCGCCGTCGGAGCCGTAGGTGGGCTGCAGGAACGACTGCAACAAGGTCAGCGTGTCCCGGTTGAAGGTGTTGGCGCGCACCCACTCCTGCACCGTCACCGCGTCCCACTCCGCCGCGTGCGGGGCGCTCCACGGCGCGTCCACCGGCACCTGCCCGGCCATCCAGTCGATGCGCAGCTGCAGCACGAAGGCGTCCACCACGATGGCCAGGTCCGGCGGGACGGTGCCCTGGTAGCGCATGGTGCGGCCCTTGGCGGCGAAGATGTTGTCGCCGGCCACGTGCTCCTTGAAGGTGGGGACCCCCAGCTCGGCGGCCAGCGCCAGGATGCGGTCCTGGGTGGGTCCGACGAACGCGCCACCGGCCTCGATCACCGAGCCGTTGGCCAGGGTGTGGTTGAGCACCCGGCCGCCCACCCGGTCCCTGGCCTCCAGCAGCACCACCGTCCGGCCCGCCCTGGCCAGCTCGCGCGCGGTGACCAGCCCGGAGATGCCGCCTCCCACCACCACGACGTCGGCGGTGCCCGGCAACGGGCCCCGCGCGCCCGCGGCGGCCGCCCGCGCGGGAGCGGAGAGCGTAGCACTGGCCAGCAGCGCGCCACCGGCCAGGCCGCCGAGGAGCCCACGGCGAGTGAGGTTGCTGCTGCTGACGTCCATGACGGTCCCCCCGTGCTCGTCCGTGGTGCATGTCTATCCCACCGCGGGCCCCACCGGAAGTGCTGCGGAGGCACAGCCGTTCACCGCCCGCTGGGCTGGCGGGACCGCAAAGTAGGCTCGAAGAACCGCGCTTCGTCACATATTCCAAGCCAGGGAGATCGTCAGTGAGCCAGTCCGTCCGTCCCGTCGTCCTCATCGCCGAGAAGCTCGCGCCGTCCGTCATCGACGCGCTGGGCGACGGAGTGGAGGTGCGTCACGTCGACGGCACCGACCGCCCGGCGCTGCTGGAGGCCGTCGCCGGCGCCGACGCCCTGCTGGTCCGCTCCGCCACCCAGGTCGACGCCGAGGTGCTCGGCGCCACCAACACCCTCAAGGTCGTCGCCCGTGCCGGCGTGGGCCTGGACAACGTGGACGTGCCCGCGGCCACCGCCCGTGGCGTGATGGTGGTCAACGCGCCCACCTCCAACATCGTCTCCGCCGCCGAGCACGCCGTGGCGCTGCTGCTCTCGGCCGCCCGGCAGATCCCGGCCGCCGACGCCACCCTGCGCGAGCACACCTGGCAGCGCAGCAAGTTCAACGGCGTGGAGATCTCCGGCAAGACCATCGGCGTGGTGGGCCTGGGCAAGATCGGCCAGCTCTTCGCCCAGCGCATCGCCGCCTTCGGCACCACGCTCATCGCCTACGACCCCTACGTCTCCGCCGCCCGCGCCGCCCAGCTGGGCATCGAGCTGGTCACCCTGGACGAGCTGCTGCAGCGCGCCGACGCCTTCTCGGTGCACCTGCCCAAGACCCCGGAGACCAAGGGACTCATCGGCGCCGAGCAGCTGGCGATGACCAAGAAGGGCGTCATCATCGTCAACGCCGCCCGTGGCGGCCTGATCGACGAGCAGGCCCTGGCCGACGCCGTCACCAGCGGCCAGGTCGGCGCCGCCGGCATCGACGTCTACGGCAGCGAGCCCTGCACCGACAGCCCGCTGTTCGAGCTGCGCAACGTCGTGGTCACCCCGCACCTGGGTGCCTCCACCGTGGAGGCCCAGGACCGCGCGGGCACCGACGTGGCGCGCAGCGTGAAGCTGGCCCTGGCCGGTGACTTCGTGCCCGACGCCGTCAACGTGCAGGCCGGTGGCGTGGTGGGCGAGGAGGTCGCCCCCTGGCTGGAGCTGGTGCGCAAGCTCGGCGTGCTGCTGGGCGCGGTGTCCGGCAGCCTGCCCACCTCGGTCACCGTCGAGGTCCGCGGCGAGCTGGCGTCGGAGGACGTCACCGTGCTGCAGCTGGCCGCCCTGCGCGGGCTGTTCTCCGGCGCGGTGGAGGAGCAGGTCACCTTCGTCAACGCGCCGTCCATCGCCGAGGAGCGGGGGGTGAGCGTGGAGGTCACCACCGCCACCGAGAGCCCCGCCCACCGCTCCGTGGTCGTGCTGCACGCCGCCATGGGAGACGGTGCCGCCTACAGCGTCGCCGGCACCCTGTCCGGCCCTCAGCAGGTGCAGAAGGTCGTCTCCATCAACGGCCGCAACTTCGACCTGCGGGCCGAGGGCACCGTGCTGCTGCTGGCCTACGCCGACAAGCCCGGCGTGATGGGCAAGGTCGGCACCCTGCTCGGCGAGCAGGGCGTGAACATCGAGGCCGCGCAGCTCAGCCAGGCGGCCCAGGGCGACAGCGCGGTGATGATGCTCCGCGTGGACCGGGCACCGGCGGCCGACCAGCTCGCCCCGATCGCCGAGGCGGCCGGCGCCAGCACCATCGAGCTGGTCGACTTCAGCTGAGCCGCTTGACCTGAGCGCCGCCGAGCGCGCTGCCGGGCGACCCCGTGTCGCCCGGTAGCGTGCACCTCGGCCGCTGTGTGGCGGCCCCATACTCATGTGTGCAGGAGGCAGTGGATGAAGCTCGCGGTGATTCCGGGTGACGGGATCGGACCTGAGGTGGTCGCCGAGGCGCTCAAGGTGCTCGACGTGGTGGCCCCCGGGGCCGACCTGACCACGTACGACCTGGGTGCCCGGCGCTGGCACGCCACCGGCGAGCTGCTGCCGGAGTCGGTGATCGCCGAGCTGGGCGGGCACGACGCCATCCTGCTGGGGGCCATCGGCGACCCGTCGGTGCCCAGCGGCACCCTGGAGCGTGGCCTGCTGCTCAAGCTGCGCTTCGCCATGGACCACCACGTGAACCTGCGTCCGTCGCGGCTGTTCCCCGGCGTGCGCAGCCCGCTGGCCGACCCGGGCGAGATCGACTTCGTGGTGGTCCGCGAGGGCACCGAGGGCCCCTACACCGGCAACGGCGGCGTGCTCCGCAGGGCGACCCCGCACGAGGTGGCCACCGAGGTCAGCGTGAACACCTGGTTCGGCGTGGAGCGCGTGGTGCGCGACGCCTTCGCCCGCGCGGAGAACCGCCGCAAGCACCTCACCCTGGTGCACAAGAACAACGTGCTCGCCAACGCCGGCTCGCTGTGGACCCGCGTGGTCGACCAGGTCGCCGCCGAGCACCCCGACGTCACGGTGGCCTACCAGCACGTGGACGCCGCCACCATCCACATGGTCACCAAGCCCTCGCAGTACGACGTGATCGTCACTGACAACCTCTTCGGCGACATCATCACCGACCTCGCGGCCGCCATCTCCGGCGGCATCGGCCTGGCCGCCAGCGGCAACCTGGACGCCTCGGGCACCAACCCGAGCATGTTCGAGCCGGTGCACGGCAGCGCGCCGGACATCGCCGGCCAGGGGATCGCCGACCCCACCGCCGCGGTGCTGTCGGTGGCGCTGCTGCTGGAGCACCTCGGCCACCCCGCACAGGCCCGCGCCATCGAGGACGCGGTGGCCGCCGACCTGGCCGAGCGGGGCACCGCCGCCACCAGCACCAAGGAGATCGGCGACCGCCTGGCCGCCCGCGTCGCCGGCTAGTCCCCTCCCGCGCAGACCCTGCTCGACCCCGGTGGCCCTCGCTGCCGGGGTCGAGCCGCACCGTAGGCTCGGGCGCATGCGCTTGGGTCGAGTTGCCAGCCCGGATGGGGTCGCCTTCGTCAGCATCGAGGGGGAGGGCCCTGAGCAGCAGGCACGCGAGATCGCCGAGCACCCCTTCGGCACACCCACCTTCACCGGGCGCAGCTGGAAGCTGGCCGACGTGCGCCTGCTGGCGCCGATCCTGGCCACCAAGATCATCTGCGTGGGCAAGAACTACGCCGACCACGCCGCCGAGATGGGCGGGGCGGCGCCGGAGGCCCCGGTGATCTTCATGAAGCCCTCCACCACCATCGTGGGCCCGCACGCGCCCATCGTCCTGCCGCCGAGCTCCACCCGGGTGGACTACGAGGGTGAGCTGGCCGTGGTGATCGGGCGGCCCTGCAAGGACGTGCCGGCCGCCAAGGCGCTGGACGTGGTGCTGGGCTACACCGTGGCCAACGACGTCACCGCCCGCGACCACCAGGCCGCGGACGGGCAGTGGACCCGGGGCAAGAGCCACGACACGTTCTGCCCGCTGGGCCCGTGGATCGAGACCCAGCTGGACCCGGGCGACCTGGAGCTGGTCACCGAGCGTGACGGCGAGGTGGTTCAGCGCAGCCGCACCTCGCTGATGCTGCACGACGTGGCGGAGATCATCGAGTGGGTCTCGGCGATCATGACGCTGCTGCCCGGTGACGTGATCCTCACCGGCACCCCGGCCGGCGTCGGGCCGATCACCGCGGGCCAGAGCGTGAGCGTCACCGTCGAGGGCATCGGCACGCTGACCAACCCGGTGGCGGCCAAGCGCTGACCGATAGCCTGGGAGCAACATGACTACCTCCCAGAGCACCCGCCCGGTCCGTGTCCGCTTCTGCCCGTCGCCCACCGGCACACCCCACGTGGGCCTCGTCCGCACGGCCCTGTTCAACTGGGCCTACGCGCGGCACACCGGCGGCACCTTCGTCTTCCGCATCGAGGACACCGACGCCGCCCGGGACACCCAGGAGTCCTACGACGCCCTGCTGGACGCGCTGCGCTGGCTGGGGCTGGACTGGGACGAGGGCCCGGAGGTGGGCGGTCCGCACGAGCCCTACCGGCAGTCGCTGCGCAAGGGCCTCTACACCGACGTCGTCGCCAAGCTGGTCGAGGCGGGCGAGGTCTACGAGAGCTTCTCCACCCCCGAGGAGGTGGAGGCCAGGCACAAGGCCGCCGGTCGCGACCCCAAGCTGGGCTACGACAACTACGACCGCACGCTCACCGAGGAGCAGAAGGCCGACTTCCGCGCCCAGGGCCGTCCGGCGGTGCTGCGGCTGCGGATGCCCGACCACGACCTCACCTGGAACGACCTGGTCCGCGGGGAGACCACCTTCCGCGCCGGCACCGTGCCGGACTTCGCCATCACCCGGGGCAACGGCCAGCCGCTCTACACCCTGGTGAACCCGGTGGACGACGCGCTGATGGGTATCACCCACGTGCTGCGCGGGGAGGACCTGCTGTCCTCCACCCCGCGCCAGCTGGCCCTCTACGAGGCGCTGCAGCGCGTCGGGGTCGCCGACTTCACCCCGGAGTTCGGGCACCTGCCCTTCGTGATGGGGGAGGGCAACAAGAAGCTGTCCAAGCGCGACCCGCAGGCGGACCTGTTCCTGCACCGCGAGCGTGGCTTCATCCCCGAGGGTCTGCTCAACTACCTGGCCCTGCTGGGCTGGTCCATCGCCGACGACCACGACATCTTCAGCCTGCAGGAGATGGTGGACGCCTTCGACGTGCACGCGGTGAACTCCAACCCGGCGCGCTTCGACCAGAAGAAGGCCGACGCCATCAACGCCGAGCACATCCGGATGCTGGAGCCGGCCGACTTCGCCCAGCGGCTGCGCGCGCACCTCACCGCGCACGGCCAGCTGCCCGCGGACGTGGACTCCGAGCTCTTCGCCACCGCGGCCGACCTGGTGCAGACCCGCATCGTGGTGCTCTCCGACGCCGCCGCCCTGCTCGGCTTCCTCTTCGTGGACGAGAGCGAGTTCACCATCGACGAGGCGGCCGCGAAGAAGACGCTCGGCCCCGACGCGGAGCCGGCCCTGAACGCCGCTGTGGCGGCCCTGGAGGCCCTGGAGGGGTGGGACACGGCCAGCATCGAGGAGGCGCTGAAAAAGGCGCTGGTGGAGGATCTGGGGCTCAAGCCGCGCAAGGCGTTCGCGCCGGTGCGGGTGGCCGTCACCGGCTCCACCATCAGCCCGCCGCTGTTTGAGTCGCTGGAGCTGCTCGGCCGGGAGCGATCCCTGGGCAGACTGCGCGCTGCGGCCCGCTGACCAGGGGATTGGTGGTCTCGGCCGGGGGTGCGCTAGTCTCTTCCACGGCTCGAGAACAAGGAACCAACCACCGGCAGCCAGCCGGTTTGGAACTTGGAAGCCATTGGGGTATGGTGTAATTGGCAACACGGCTGATTCTGGTTCAGTTGTTCTAGGTTCGAGTCCTGGTACCCCAGCTGAGAGATCAGCACGGACGTGTTGATCTCCCTGGCCCCGTCGTCTAGCGGCCTAGGACGCCGCCCTCTCAAGGCGGTAGCGCGGGTTCGAATCCCGTCGGGGCTACACAGCACGAAACCCTCTGTCGCACTGCGGCAGGGGGTTTCTTGCCGTTCGGGGCAGCACGCCGACGACGGTGCGGTGAAGGTCACATCGCCTGGCGGCCCGCTCAGAGCCGCTGCTGCAGGGCCTCCGCCGCCGCCAGCAGGTCTGCCGCCCAGCGCTCGCCCGGGCGCCTGCCGATCCGGTCCACCGGGCCGGACACCGACACCGCCGCCACCACCGCGCCGGCGGCGTCGCGCACCGGTGCCGCCACGCTGGCCACCCCGGGCTCCCGCTCGGCCACGCTCTGCGCCCAGCCGCGGGCCCGGACCTGGGCCAGGGTCTGGGCGGTGAAGGTGGCCTCGTCCAGCACGGACCCCTGCAGCTGGGGCTCGGCCCACGCCACCAGCACCTTGGCTCCCGATCCGGCGGTCAGCGGCAGGTGAGTGCCGACCAGCACGGTGTCGCGCAGCCCGGTGGGTGGCTCGGCGATGGCCACGCAGACCCGGCTGAGGCCCTCGCGACGGTAGAGCTGCACGCTCTCCCCGGTGAGGTCGCGCAGCCGGGGCAGCACGCCCGCAGCGGCGTCCAGGAGGGGGTCGGTGACCGTGGCCGCCAGCTCGCTGAGGGCCGGTCCGGGTCGCCAGCGGCCCTGCTCGTCCCTGGCCAGCATCCGGTGCAGCTCCAGGCCGACGGCGAGGCGGTGCGCCGTGGCCCGGGGCAGCCCGGTCCTGGCGCACAGCTCACCGAGCGCGCAGGGTTCCGCCGCCACCGCGTGCAGGACCAGCACCGCCTTGTCGAGCACGCCGATACCGCTATCCTGTCTCACAGGACGATACTAACGTCCCACATGCTGGGAACGCGTGAGCGGAGATGGAAGACGTATGCCGAAGACACTGGCCGAGAAGGTGTGGGACGCCCACGTCGTGCGACAGGGCGCCGGCACGGGGGAGCAGCGCGAGCCCGACCTGATCTACATCGACCTGCACCTCGTGCACGAGGTGACCAGCCCGCAGGCGTTCGACGGCCTGCGGCTGGCCGGCCGGCCGGTGCGTCGTCCTGACCTCACCATCGCCACCGAGGACCACAACGTCCCCACCACCGACATCGACAAGCCGATCGCCGACCTGGTCTCCCGGACCCAGGTGGACACCCTGCGGGCCAACTGCGCGGAGTTCGGCATCCGCCTGCACTCCATGGGCGACGCCGAGCAGGGCATCGTGCACATCATCGGTCCCCAGCTGGGTCTCACCCAGCCCGGCGTCACCATCGTCTGCGGCGACAGCCACACCTCCACCCACGGCGCCTTCGGTGCGCTGGCCTTCGGCATCGGCACCAGCGAGGTGGAGCACGTGATGGCCACCCAGACGCTGTCGCTGCGCCCGTTCCGCACCATGGCCATCACCGTCGACGGCCAGCTCCCCCCCGGCGTCACCGCCAAGGACCTGATCCTCGCCGTCATCGCCCAGATCGGCACCGGCGGCGGGCAGGGCTACGTGCTGGAGTACCGCGGCGAGGCCATCGAGGCGCTGTCCATGGAAGCGCGCATGACCATCTGCAACATGTCCATCGAGGCCGGCGCCAGGGCGGGCATGATCGCGCCCGACCAGACCACCTACGACTACCTCAGGGGCCGCCCGCACGCCCCGCAGGGAGCCGACTGGGACGCCGCGGTGGCCAGCTGGGAGCAGCTGCGCACCGACGACGACGCGGTCTTCGACCACGAGGTGCGCATCGACGCCACCACGCTCACCCCGTTCGTCACCTGGGGCACCAACCCCGGCCAGGGCCTGCCGCTGGGCGCCTCGGTGCCCGACCCCGACACCATCGTCGAGGAGGGTGACCGCCAGGCCGCCCAGAAGGCCATCGAGTACATGGGTCTCACCCCGGGCATGCCGCTGCGGGAGGTCACCGTGGACACCGTCTTCCTGGGCTCCTGCACCAATGGTCGCATCGAGGACCTGCGGGCCGCTGCCGACGTCCTGCGCGACCGCCACGTGGCCGAGGGGATGCGGATGCTGGTGGTGCCGGGGTCCATGCGGGTCAAGGCGCAGGCCGAGCAGGAGGGTCTGGACAAGGTCTTCCTCGACGCCGGTGCAGAGTGGCGCCAGGCCGGCTGCTCGATGTGCCTGGGCATGAACCCCGACCAGCTGGCGCCCGGTGAGCGGGCCGCCTCCACGTCCAACCGGAACTTCGAGGGCCGCCAGGGCAAGGGTGGTCGCACCCACCTGGTGTCGCCACAGGTCGCCGCCGCCACCGCCGTGCGCGGCACGCTGTCCGCGCCCGCCGACCTGAGCTGAGAGGTACGACCATGGAAGCCTTCACCACCCACACCGGGATCGGCGTGCCGCTGCGCAGGTCCAACGTCGACACCGACCAGATCATCCCGGCGGTCTACCTCAAGCGGGTCACCCGCACCGGGTTCGAGGACGGGCTGTTCGCCGGCTGGCGCAGCGACCCGGAGTTCATCCTGAACAAGCCGCCCTACGACGCCGGCTCGGTGCTGGTGGCCGGACCGGACTTCGGCACCGGCTCCTCCCGCGAGCACGCCGTCTGGGCCTTGGGCGACTACGGCTTCCGGGTGGTCATCGCCTCCCGCTTCGCCGACATCTTCCGGGGCAACGCCGGCAAGCAGGGGCTGCTGGCCGCGCAGTGCAGCCAGTCCGACGTCGAGCTGCTCTGGAAGGTGCTCGAGGAGCGTCCCGGCACCCAGGTGAGCGTCGACCTCACCGAGCGGACCGTCACGGCGGGAAGCCTGGTGGTGCCGTTCGACATTGACGACTACACCCGCTGGCGGCTGCTGGAGGGCCTCGACGACATTGGTCTCACATTGAGACAGGTTGACGACATCACCGCCTTTGAGGAGTCCCGCCCCCGGTGGTTGCCGGTGACGACTCAGCAATTCTCGGGGTAATCGCCTTCGGCGCGCGCCAGAAATGGCCCGCCACTTGGACTCCTGTCGATTCTGGGTTTACCGTGGCGCCAGGTTGGCCCGTTCGGGGCCGCCCCTGGCGGAGGACTCGGGATGAACAAGGCGCAGCTCATCGATTCACTTTCCCAACGCCTGAACGGCGACAAGCGGGTGGCTGCGGAGGCCGTCCAACACATCGTGGACATCGTGGTGCGCACGGTGGAGGCGGGCGACCACGTGACGATCACCGGTTTCGGTGTGTTCGAGAAGCGAGCCAGGGCCGCACGGGTCGCCCGCAACCCGCGAACTGGGGAAACGGTGCGGGTGGCCCCCACGTCGGTACCCGCGTTCCGGCCTGGTGCCCAGTTCAAGGCGGTGGTCTCGGGCGAGCAGGAGCTGCCTGAGGACGCCCCGGCGGTCAAGCGCGCCTCGGCCGGCCAGGGAGGGGCCGGGCGCAAGCGCTCCGCCACGGGCAAGAAGTCGGACGCGGACAAGAAGAGTGGCCCAAAGAAGTCTGGTTCGACAAAAGACCCCACTTCGTCCAAAGGGAAGAAGGCGGACAGCAAGAAGAATAGTAAGTCAAAGAAATAGCTTCACGGGGAGTAGCTATTTCGCTTGACTATCTGTTGTTCTACCTCACTGTCCGTTTAACGCAACGGGGTGTCGAGATGATCAACCTCGATCACTCGACCCCCTTGCTGGGAGAGAACCCAGGTGCTGCCCTTTCGATTTCGGGAAGGGGGGAGGCCCACCTGGTCCCGCGCGGACAGCCAGTGCAGCAGGCCGGGGATGGCATCACCCTGGCTGCAGACGACGGGGGTCGTCGGCAGCTCGGCGATCTCCAGCAACCGCTTCTCGGCCAGCGCGGGGTCGGACTCGAACGCCTTGTCGGACAGGGCCGGCTCGGTGAGGACGGGCACGCCGAGGGCGTCGGCCAGCGGCTGCACGGTCTGCACGCACCGCACCAGGTCCGCGGCGTGCACCTCGGTGGCGCCGAAGGCCCGCAGGATCGGCACCAGCGCCGCTGCCTGCTGCCTGCCCACCGGTTCCAGCGGCCGCAGCCGGTCGTCTCCCTGGAACTGCTTGCGCGAGCCGGCCTTGGCGTGGCGCACCAGCAACAGGGTGGTGGTGTCGACCGGGCGCTCGGCGAACTGGTCGAGCACCCGTGCGTCGAAGGAGTAGCTGGCCAGCCGCCGGGCGTGCGGCAGGCTCAGCCAGCGCAGCTCGTCCACCTCGTCGTTGACCTGGAACTGCCCGCCCAGCACCCGGGCGGCCCAGTAGGTGACCACCTTCGGGCGGCCGTCGGTCCGGTAGGAGATGGTGCCGACGTACCGACCCAGGGCCACCCGCAGCCCGGTCTCCTCGGCCACCTCCCGGACCGCGGCGGTGGTGGCGTGCTCCCCGGGGTCCAGCTTGCCCTTGGGCAGCGACCAGTCGTCGTAGCGCGGGCGGTGCACCACGGCGACCTCCAGCGCGCCACCGGGGTCTCGGCGCCACACCACCGCGCCAGCGGCCCTGATCGGCTCCTCCACGCTCATCCGGCGGCCCCGTGGCGTCGCATGAGCTCCACCTGGTAGTCGCGGACCTGCTCGCCGGAGGCCGGGGCGGCCACCCACTCGCCGTCGGGACGCATCACCCAGCACCGGGTGGCGGGGTCCAGCGCGTCGTCGAAGACCGCCTCGAGCTCCTTGGTCAGCCGCGGGTCGGTCACCTGCACCATCACCTCCACCCGCCGGTCGAGGTTGCGGTGCATCATGTCGGCGCTGCCGATCCAGAACTCGTTGCCGCCGAGGAAGTGCATCACCCGGGAGTGCTCCAGGAAGCGGCCCAGGATGCTGCGCACGGTGATGTTCTCGCTGAGGCCGGGCACCCCGGGCTTGAGGGTGCAGATGCCCCGCACCACCACGTCCACCGAGACGCCGGCCTGCGAGGCGCGGTAGAGGGCGTCCACCACCTGCTCGTCCACCAGGGCGTTGGCCTTGAGCCGGATGCCGGCGGGCTCCCCCCGGCGGGCGTGCTCGATCTCGGCGTCGATGCGCTCGATGATGCCGCGGCGCACCCCGTACGGCGCCACCAGCAGGTTGCGGTAGGTGCGCTGGCGGGAGTAGCCGGTGAGGGAGTTGAACAGCTCGGTGAGGTCGCGGCCGATTTCCGGGGACGCGGTGAGCAGGCCGATGTCCTCGTAGAGCCGGGCGGTCTTGGGGTTGTAGTTGCCGGTGCCCAGGTGGGAGTAGCGCCGGATGGTGGTGCCCTCGCGCCGCACCACCAGGCAGATCTTGCAGTGCGTCTTCAGGCCCACCAGCCCGTAGACCACGTGCACCCCGGCCTGCTCCAGCTTGCGCGCCCACTTGATGTTGGCCTGCTCGTCGAAGCGGGCCTTGATCTCCACCAGCGCCACCACCTGCTTGCCGGCCTCCGCGGCGTCCACCAGGGCGTCCACGATGGGGGAGTCGCCAGAGGTGCGGTAGAGGGTCTGCTTGATGGCCAGCACCTGCGGGTCGGCGGCGGCCTGCTCCACGAAGCGCTGCACGCTGGTGGAGAACGAGTCGTAGGGGTGGTGCACCAGCACGTCGCCCTCGCGCAGGGTGGGGAAGACGCTCTTGGGGGTCTCCCGCTCGCCGAAGGCCGGGTGGGTGGCCGGCACGAACGGTGCGTCCTTGAGGTGCGGTCGGTCCACCCCGTAGATCTGCATGAGGCTGGTGAGGTCCAGCAGCCCGGGCACCTCGACCACGTCGCGCGGGTTGACGTCCAGCTCGCGCAGCAGCAGCTCGAGCATGTGCTCGGTCATGTCGTCGGCGACCTCCAGGCGCACCGGCGAGCCGAACCGGCGGCGAGCGAGCTCACGCTCCAGGGCCTGCAGCAGGTCCTCGTCCCGGTCCTCCTCCACCTCGAAGTCGGCGTTGCGGGTGATCCGGAAGGCGTGGTGCTCCACCACCTCCATGCCCGGGAACAGCGCGTCCAGGTGCGCCGAGATCAGCGCCTCCAGCGGCAGGAAGACGTCCTCGGCCAGGCGCACCCGCACGAAGCGGTCCACGTTGTCGGGCACCTTCACCCGGGCGAAGCGCTCGCCGCCGGACTGCACGTCGCGCACCGTCACCGCGAGGTTGAGGGAGAGCCCGCTGATGTAGGGGAAGGGGTGGGCGGGGTCGACGGCCAGCGGGGTGATCACGGGGAAGAGCTGCTCGCGGAAGTAGTGCGACAGGCGGGCGCGGGGCTCCTCCTCGAGGTCGTCCCAGCCGACGATGGCCACGCCCTCCTTGGCCAGCCCCGGCTGCACCTCGTCCAGGAAGACCCGGGCGTGCTTCTCCGCCAGCTCCTGGGTGCGCTCGGCGACCATGGCCAGCTGCTCGCGGGGGGACAGGCCGTCGGCCGAGCGCACGGACAGGCCGGTCTCGTCCCGGCGCTTCAGCCCGGCCACCCGCACCATGTAGAACTCGTCGAGGTTGGAGGCGAAGATCGACAGGAACTTGGCGCGCTCCAGCAGCGGGATGGAGGGGTCCTCGGCCAGGGCGAGGACCCGGGAGTTGAAGTCCAGCCAGCTGAGCTCTCGGTTGGCGTAGCGGTGGGCGGGCAGGTCGGTGGCCTGGGCCCGGCGGGGCGTGACCGCGGGCGGCGCGGTGGGCAGGCCCCGGTGCACGGCGGCGATGCCACCGTCGGCGTCGGCGGTGCCGTCGACTACGGCCGTGCCGTCGACCACGGTGGCGGTCTCCGGGTCGGTCGCGGGGTCACCGTCCGGGCCGCTGCTGGGGGGGACGTTCGAACCGGTGCTGGTCTCTGCGGTGCTCACACAGGACATCATCCCCCATTGCCACCGGGGACGGCGGCGGTCACCGGGGCGCTCGGATCCCTCGGGGGGCTGGCGCCCCGGGTCGCTCAGCCGGGCAGGGCCGCCGGGGCCGTGGTCACCAGCACCACCTCGCCGGCGGTGTTGCGGTGCACCCGCACCCGCTGGCCGGTGCGCAGCTGGCGCCAGCCGCCCAGGGCTGCGGCGGTGGGCGGGCAGGTGATGGTGCTGCCCTGGTCCCCGCGGACCACCAGCGCGCTGTCCGGCGCGTCCTGCACCGTGCCCGCGGTTCCCATGGCGTCGAGCACGGCGGCGGTGGCGGGTCCGACGCCCAGCCGCAGCGCCGCGGCGAGGTCCGTCACGGTGTCCACGTCGCAGCGCAGGCCCGGCCACCCGGGGGCGAGCGAGGTGGCGCCGGAGGAGGAGTGTGCGGCGGCCGAACCGGGGCCGAAGCGGGCGTTCAGCTCCACCCCGGTGGTGTGCAGCAGCGTGGTGCCGGTGCCGCTGCGGTCGGCGACGAAGCAGCGCAGGTGACCGGCGGCGGCGTCCAGGGCGGCGGCCAGCTCGGCGGGTCGAAGGGCCGGCAGGTCGGCCTGCAGCGCCACCAGCGGGCGGTGCGGGATCGTGGCGGCAGCGTGGGCGAGGGCGGGGTTGAGGCCGTCCACGTCGGGGTCGGCCAGCACCGCTGCACCCCACCGCACGGCGGTGGCGGCCACGGCGTCGTCCCGGGTGACCACGTGCACGCCGGCCACCTGCGGGGTGCGGGCGACGGCGGAGAGCGTGTCGGCGAGCATGGCCAGCACCAGGTCGCGGCGCCGGGCGTCGGGCACCGCCTCGGCCAGGCGGCTCTTGGCGTTGAGGAGGTCCTTCACGGCCAGCACCACGTGGACGCCCGCGGCGGAGGGGGTGGCAGTGGGGGAGGACACGGCTTGATCCTGCCAGCCGCAGGTCGCCGGAGCGGTTAGGCCATGATGGTCTGCCGGGCAGGACCGAGGCAGCAGACGTTTCAGGACAGGGGTTCGAGTGGCGCGAGTGGCCGTGCTGGGTGCGGGTTCGTGGGGCACCACCTTTGCCAAGGTGCTGGCCGACGCGGGCAGCGACGTGACGCTGTGGGCGCGCCGGCCCGAGGTCGCCCGCCAGGTGCAGGAGCAGCGGCGCAACGCCGA
This sequence comes from Rhodococcus sp. Z13_19A, assembly GCF_058133575.1. Taxonomy (NCBI): domain Bacteria; kingdom Bacillati; phylum Actinomycetota; class Actinomycetes; order Mycobacteriales; family Nocardiaceae; genus Rhodococcus; species Rhodococcus sp. Z13_19A. The sequence goes on along the minus strand of NZ_JBYUNN010000003.1, from coordinate 737,508 downwards.
CTACCTGCCCGGCGTGACGCTGCCGGACACCCTGTGCGCCACCTCCGACGCCCGAGCCGCCCTCGACGGAGCCGACATCGTGGCGCTGGCCGTGCCCGCGCAGTCGCTGCGGGAGAACCTGGTGGGGTGGACCGACGACCTTCCGGCGCACGCGACGCTGCTGTCGCTGGCCAAGGGCGTGGAGCTGGGCACCCTGCAGCGGATGACCGAGGTGGTGCGCGAGGTGACCGGGGCGGCCGCCGACCGGGTGGCGGTGCTGTCCGGGCCGAACCTGGCCCGCGAGATCGCGCTGGAGCAGCCCACCGCCACCGTGATCGCCTGCCTGGACCACGAGCGGGCGGTGGCCGTGCAGCAGGCGTGCACCAGCTGGTACTTCCGCCCGTACACCAACACCGACCTGCTGGGCTGCGAGCTGGCCGGGGCCTACAAGAACGTCATCGCGCTGGCCTGCGGGATGGCCGTGGGCATGGGGATGGGCGAGAACTCCCTGGCCAGCATCATCACCCGCGGCCTGGCCGAGACCACCCGCCTGGGCGTCGCGCTCGGTGCGGAGCCCGCCACCTTCGCCGGGCTGGCCGGGATGGGTGACCTGGTGGCCACCTGCTCGTCCACGCTGTCGCGCAACCGCACCTTCGGGGCGCGGCTGGGGGCGGGGGAGTCGCTGGAACAGGCGCAGCTGGCCACCAAGGGCCAGGTCGCCGAGGGCGTCAAGAGCTGCTCGGCCATCACCGAGCTGGCCGCCCGACACTCGGTGGACGTGCCCATCGCCGCCGGGGTGCACCGGGTGTGCCACGACGGGCTCAGCGTGCAGGTGCTGGCCTCCCAGCTGCTCGGCCGCAGGACCAAGCCGGAATGAGCACCCCCGAGCAGGGCCTGGGCGACTCCACCCGCTGCGTGCGCGCCGGGGTGGCCCCCGGGGCGCCGGGCGAGCCGATCATGCCCGGACCGGTGCTGGCCGCCCCGTACCACCTCAGCGCCGACGAGGGCAGCGAGAGCGACTTCTACGCGCGCAACTCCAACCCCACCTGGCGGGCACTGGAGCTGGCGCTGAGCCAGCTGGAGGGGGAGGGCTCGCCGGAGGTCGGTGCGGCGGTGTTCGGCACGGGGATGTCGGCCATCACCGTGCTGATGCGCACCGTGCTGCGGCCCGGGGACGTGCTGGTGATGCCCTCGGACGGGTACTACCTGGCGCGGGCGTACGCCGCGGAGAAGCTGGTGCCCCAGGGCATCGAGGTCCGCGAGGTGGACACCCCGGCGATGGTGGACGCAGTGGCTGGGGCACGGCTGGTGCTAGCCGAGACGCCGTCCAACCCGGGCCTGGACGTGGTGGACCTGCGCGCGCTGAGCGCTGCCTGCCGGCGGGCGGGAGCCCTGCTCGCGGTGGACAACACCACGGCCACCCCGCTGGGCCAGCTGCCGCTGCAGCTGGGCGCCGACGTGGTGGTGGCCAGCGGCACCAAGGCACTGTCCGGGCACAGCGACCTGCTGATGGGCTACCTGGCCACCGCTGACGCCGAGCTGCTCGGGCAGGTCTACCGCGAGCGGACGATGTCCGGGGTGGTGCTGGGACCGTTCGAGGCGTGGCTGGCCCACCGCAGCATCGGCAGTGCCGCGCTGCGGCTGGACCGCCAGGGCACCAACGCGGCGGCGCTGGCCGAGCTGCTGGTGCACCACCCGGCCGTGACCGACGTGCGCTGGCCGGGCCTGGCTGACGATCCTGCGCACGCGGTGGCCGCCACCCAGATGAGCCGGTTCGGCGGGTTGGTGCGCGGCGTGCTGCCCTCGGCGGAGGCGGTGCACGCCCTGGTGGCAGCCAGCGAGCTGACCACCCTGGCCACCAGCTTCGGCGGGCTGCACACCACCATCGACCGGCGGGCTCGCTGGGGTGATGACGTGGCGCCGGGGTTCTTCCGGCTCTCCTGCGGCATCGAGGACACCGACGACCTGGTCCGCGACCTCACCCAGGCGCTGGACTCGCTGCGCTAGCCCGATGCAGGGCTAGCCCCGGCCCCTGACGTGCGCGGGCACGGCGGCGTCCACCGGCAGCAGGGCACACGGCTGCGGCTCGCCCCAGCTCTGGGCCACGGGCAGCACCCCGGCCCAGGCTGTGCCCGCCTCGACGTCGGCGTCGTCGTCCACCGGGGGCCCCTGGCGCACCTTGACGCTGGCCTCGCTGGTGTCGATGGCCAGCACGGCCGTGGCGGCGAGCTCCTTGGCGGAGGGACCGCGGGCGTGCTCCCACGAGCCGGGCGTCACGTGCTCCACCAGGGCGCGCAGGGCGGCCAGCTTCTCCTGCGGGTCGGTCACCGGGCGGGCCTCGGCGTGCAGGACGGCGCTGCGGTAGTTGGCGGAGTGGTGGAACACCGAGCGGGCGTAGACCAAGCCGTCGAGCAGGGTGACGGTGAGGCAGACCCGGTGGCCGGCGGCGGCGCGCAGGCTCGGGGCGCCGGTGGAGGCGTGCACGTAGACGGTGTCGCCCACGCGGCCGTAGGTGGTGGGCAGCACCAGGGGAGCACCGTCGACCACCACGCCCAGGTGGGCGACCAGGCCGGCGTCGAGCACGGCGTGCAGGTCGGCCCGGTCGGTGCGGGCCCGCGCGGACTTGCGGACGGTGCTGCGCGGGGTCGGCGAGAGCTCGGGGGACATGCGCACGATCCTCGCACCCGAGGGCGGTGGGCTGCGACGGGTTTCAGCGCGGCAGGGCGGCGCAGAGCTGGTCGATCTCGTCGGTGGTGTTGTAGTAGTGCACGGAGGCGCGCACCAGGTCCTGCTGGGCGTGCGGGTCGAACCGGGAGTTGGCCGCGGTGGTGACGCTGGTGTTGATCCCCGCCCGGCGCAGCTGCGCCGAGACGTCGGCCGAGGCGGCGCCGTGCACGCTGAACGTGACGATGCCGCAGAGCCGCTCGCCGCGGTCGTGCACCTGGACGTGGGGGAGCTCGCGCAGCCGGTCGCGCAGCGTGGCGGCCACGGTGGTGATGCGTTCGGCGATGGCGGGCAGGCCCCACTGCAGGGCGTGGTCCACGGCGACGCCGAGGCCGATCTTTCCGGCGACGTTGCCCTCCCAGGTCTCGAAGCGGCGGGCACCGGGAGCGACCGTGAAGGTGTCGGGACCGGTCCAGGACGCGGAGTGCAGGTCGAGGAACGGCGGCTGGAGCCGGTCGGCGAGGGACTCGGCGACGTAGAGGAACCCGGTTCCCCGCGGGCCGCGGAGGAACTTGCGGCCGGTGGCCGAGAGCATGTCGCAGCCGAGCGTGCGGACGTCCAGGGGCAGCTGACCGGCGGACTGGCAGGCGTCGAGCAGGAAGGGGACCCCGGCGGCGCGGGTGAGCGTGCCGATGCCCTCGGCGGGGTTGACCAGGCCGCCGTGGGTGGGCACGTGGGTGACGGCGACCAGCTTGACGGTGCTGTCCAGCCGCTCGGCCAGGTCGGTCAGGTCGACCTGGCCGTGCTCGTCGTCGGCCAGGACCTCGATGCGCGCCCCCGTCCGCTGGGCGACCTGGAGCAGCGCCAGCGCGTTGCTGGCGTACTCCGCGGTGCTGGTGAGGATGCGGTCGCCGGGGGAGAAGGACAGCGAGTAGAACGCCATGTCCCACGCCCGGGTGGCGTTCTCCACCAGCGCGACCTCGGTGCTGGCGCAGCCGAGCAGCTCGGCCACCGCGGAGTAGGTGTGCGCAGTGGCCTCCGCCGCCTGTGCCGCGGCCTCGTACCCGCCGATGCGTGCCTCCAGCCGCAGGTGGTCGATGACCGCCTCGGTGACGGCGTCCGGGGGCAGCGCGGCACCGGCGTTGTTGAGGTGCGCCACCTCGCGGCAGCCTGAGGTCTCGCGACGGGCGCGGTCGACGTCCAGCGGCATGACCAGGACCTTAGCTAGAAGGGTGGTGGGTCGGCGCTGGCGGTGACGAGGCGGTGCGCAGCCGGGTGGGTGGCCTGGCCACGGTTGTGGTCGTCCCCGTCGGTGTTGTCCCCGTCGATGTCGTGGTGGGTGGGGACGTGGTGCAGGAACTCGTGACGCTCGGCGTCGGTGAGGTGGTCCTCGGACGGTGGTGGCAGGTGGTGTGCGTCGCCGGGGACGGTGTCGTGGGTGGTGCCGGTGGGGCTGGTCCAGCGCATGACAGCGCCGCGTTGGGGCTGCACGGTCCAGTCGCCGTGGGTCTTGAGGCGGTGGTGCCAGCGGCACAGGCACTGCAGGTTGGTGGCCTCGGTGAGCCCACCAGCGGCGGGGTTGGAGTGGTGGAAGGGCTCGACGTGGTCGAGGTCGCAGCGGGCGGCGGGCACCGCGCAGCCGGGGAAGCGGCAGTGGCCGTCGCGGGCGCGGACCAGCCGGGCCAGGGCTGCCCCGGGGGGGTAGCGGTGCACGGCTGCGGCGTGGGCGACGGCACCCGCGGGGGTCGGTGGGTCGGCGGCGATGATGGTGCCGCGGTGGGTGAGCAAGCGCTGCCAGGTGGCGTCGGCGGCCAGGGTGCGCACCACGTCGGCATCAAGCACACCCAGCCCGGCCAGCGCCCCGGGCAGGTCGGTGGCACCGGCGAGGGTGGCGGCGTCGATGCTGACCTGCAGCAACACCTTCGGCGTGGCCGGGGCCTGCGGGGCGCAGGGGCAGCCAGGATCGGTGCAGGTGCAGGCGAGGTGGTCCGCACCCAGGGCGAGGGCGGTGAGGGCGTCGGCGCGGCGCTGGGCGAGGCTGCGGGGATCGGCGCTGCAGACCGATTGCGCCAGCTGCCCCAGACGGGAGTCCAGCACCGCCCCGTCCACCGCCGGCAGCAGGCCCCACACCGACGCCAGTCCGTCGGTGTCGGCCCGCACCTGCAGATCCCGGTCGTGGTGGGCGCGCCGGCGGCGCTCGCGCACCCCGTCGGGGTCGACCTCGGCCACGATCCGGTCGAGTGCTGCCACCAGCCGGGCCCGGGTCAGCTCCCGACCTGGACGCAGCGCGACCTCCAGGATTCGGGCCTCCACCGCCGCCGCCACCGACTCCTCCAGGCCGGTGGTGCGGTCGGCGATCGCCCGCACCCGGGTGAAGTCCAGCTCCCCGCGGGCGAAGGCCAGCCGGGTCAACGGCAACCGCTCCGCCAGCGCCGCCCCCACGTGCACGAACACCCCCGCCATCGCACGGCTCACCGTCAGGGCGACGCCCACCTCGGCGGCGACGAACTCCCCGACCTGCGCGGCACACACCTGGGCGCGGAGATCGTCCTCGCACCGGCGTCGGTACAGCTCCGCCACCGCCGCGAGCTTGCCGGCCGCGTGTGCAGCCTCCGCCCGGGCATGCGCAGCCATCAGCGCCACGAGCTCCTCGGTGGTGCACGCCCCCGGTCTCGGGTGCTCCGACAACGTCGCTGATTCGAACATGTGTTCGACTTTACCGGCAGGCTCGCGCCGTGGCTAGGGCGATTCGGGCCACCTTGGGTGACTCACGGTGCCAACTGGGCCCTCCTAGGCCACTGCCTGTCATAGTGCGTAACCATGAGTGAGGTTCCGGAGACGTCCGACGAACGGTGGCGCGCCGCGCTGCAGGACGTCGTCGAGCGTCGCACCCCGCTCGTGCTGCACGCCCAGCCCATCGTGGAGCTCACCACCGGACGGGTCGCCGGCTACGAGCTGCTGTCGCGCTTCACCGGCCCCTGGCAGGCCTCGCCGGACCGCTGGTTCGCCGCCGCCGACCACTGGGGCTTCAACGCCGAGCTGCAGTCCCGCGTGCTCAGCGCCGGCATCGCCGCACGCGCCCACCTGCCGGCCAACACCTTCCTCACCGTCAACGTCGACCCCCACCTGCTCACGGTCGGTCAGGTCGCCGACGTCCTCACCGGCACCGACGACCTCACCCGCGTCGTGCTCGAGCTCACCGAGCACACCCAGGGCAGCGAGCACCCCACGGCGGCGGCGGTGATCGAGCACGTCCGCAGCGTCGGCGGGCTCATCGCCATGGACGACGCCGGCACCGGCTACGCCGGGCTGAGCAAGCTGCTGACGCTGCGGCCGGACATCGTCAAGCTGGACCGCGAGCTGGTCACCGGCATCGACCGCGACCCGGTGAAGCGCTCCCTGGTGGAGGTCTTCGGCGACCTCGCCGGTCGGATGGACGCCTGGATCCTGGCCGAGGGCATCGAGACCACCGACGAGCTGGACGCGCTGATCGCGCTGGGTGTGCCCCTCGGGCAGGGCTGGGCGCTGGCCCGCCCCGCGCCCACCATGCTCACCGAGCTGGAGCCCGACACGGTCACCCGCATCCGCAGCACCGCCAGCCGTACCGTTCTCGGCGACCACGTCGCCTCCTTGGTGCGCACCGCGGTGGTGGGCTCCGACCCGCTCACCTGCGACGTGCTGGTCGCCGACACCGGCCGCGTCACCCAGGTGCGGGTGCCGGGGGCGGTGCGCGGGTCGACGAGCGGGTGGGCTCCGGCGATGACCGTGGCGCCGAGCGCTGACGTGGTGGAGGTGGCTCGCCGGGCTGTGGTGCGCGCGGAGCCCCACCGGTTCGCCCCGCTGGTGTGCACCGACGGAGCGGGTTCGGTCCTTGGCACCGTCACCGTGGATGACCTCGTCGTGGCCCTCTGTCGGCGGCCCTAGCCGCTCAGGAGATCGTGGGGCCGGCCGATGGGGGAGAGACGACACTCCATCGAGAGAGGCCAGACATGAAGAGCTTTCGCTGCGGCGACGTGGTGCCCGGGTGCACCGCTGCGTTCACCGGTACCGAGGACGAGATCCTGGCCCAGGCCGCCAGGCACGCCGCCAGGGACCACGGCATGACCAGCGTGTCGCCCGAGATGGTGCTGCAGGTGCGTGGGGCGATGACCCCCCTGACCGCCTGACCTTGCTGGTGCGCTGCCGCGTCGACCAAGGCGCCGAATCGGCGTGACCAGCGTCATGGTGTGATCCGTTATCTACTCTCCAGTAAGGTAACGGCCATGACGAGCACCAAGAGCCATGAGACGAGCTCAGGCGCGCCGCGTCCGGCCCAGCGCGACGCCATGGGCTACGGCCTCGCAGCGCTGAACTGGTTGGCCGGGTCGTCCGTGCTGGATCGCCTGAAGATGCGCAAGCGCGCCGAGCAGGTGGCCTACCAGGCATCGCGCAGCGGCTTCCGCGTGGCGGGGGCGGCCAGCCGGGGCTTCAGCGCGGTGAACCAGCTGGGCAAGCCCGCCCGCCTGCCTGCCGCCCGCCCCAGCGACCTGTTCGACCTCACCCCCGACGACGAGCAGCAGATGATCGTGGAGACGGTGGCCGACTTCGCCGCCGAGCAGCTGCGCCCCGCCGCCTCAGAGGCCAACGAGGCCTGCGCTCCGCCGCCCGGGCTGCTGGAGCGGGTCAACGAGCTGGGCGTGACGCTGGTCGGCGTGCCCGAGGAGCTGGGCGGGGTGGGCAGCGAGCGCTCCGCCGTCACCAACGTCCTGGTGGCCGAGGCCCTGGCGCACGGTGACATGGGCCTGGCGGTCTCCTGCCTGGCGCCGTCGGCCGTCAGCACCGCCCTGGTGCTCTGGGGCGACGCAGCCCAGCAGGCCAAGTACCTGCCGGCCTTCGTGGGCGAGGACGTCCCGGCCGCCGCGCTGGCCGTGCTCGAGCCGCACCCGCTGTTCGACCCCTTCGCGCTGCGCACCACCGCGCGGCGCTCCGGCACAGGGTTCGTGCTCACCGGCGCCAAGTCGCTGGTGCCGCGGGCTGCCGAGGACGAGCTGTTCATCATCGCCGCAGAGCTAGAGGGCACCGGTCCCGCGCTGTTCGTGGTGGAGTCCAGCAGCGTCGGGCTGAGCATCGAGGCAGAGCCGGCCATGGGGCTGCGGGCCGCGAGCATGGGACGGGTGATGCTCGACGAGGTGCACCTGCCCGCCGACGCGCTGCTCGGGGCGGGACGTCCCGAGGTGTACGCCGAGTGCATCCGGCTGGGCCGCCTCGGCTGGAGCGCTCTCGCGCTGGGCACGAGCAAGGCCGTGCTGGACTACGTCACCCCCTACGTCAACGAGCGCATCGCCTTCGGCGAGCCCATCAGCAACCGGCAGGGCGTGGCCTTCAAGGTGGCGGACATGGCCATCGAGCTGGAGGGCATGCGCCTGGTCACCTACCGGGCCGCAAGCCGGGCCGCGCAGGGCAAGGACTTCGCCAGGGACACCGCCCTGGCCCGCAAGCTGTGCGCCGAGCGCGGCATGAGCATCGGCAGCGACGGCGTGCAGCTGCTCGGCGGCCACGGATTTGTCAAGGAGCACCCGGTCGAGCGGTGGTACCGCGACCTCCGCAGCATCGGCGTGATGGAAGGAATCGTGCTCGCATGATCAACCTCGAGGTTCCCAGGAAGTTCACCGCCTTCGTCAACCAGGCGCACCAGACCGCCGCGGAGGTGCTGCGGGCGAACTCGCGCAAGTACGACTCCGCCGAGCACGCCTACCCCAAGGAGCTGGACCTGCTGGCGTCCGTCGTCGACGGGCTCAACGACTCCTCGGCCACCGGCGGTGCCGGTGCTGCCGGTGTGCGCCGCACCGCCCAGAGCGGGGAGCAGAAGAACGCCAACGGCTCCAACATGTCCACCGCGCTGTCCATCATGGAGATGTGCTGGGGCGACGTGGGCCTGCTGCTGTCCATGCCGCGCCAGGGCCTGGGCAACTCGGCGATCGCCTCGGTGGCCAACGACGAGCAGCTCGAGCGCTTCGCCGGCACCTGGGCGTCGATGGCCATCACCGAGCCGCAGTGCGGGTCGGACTCCGCGGCCATCCGCACCACGGCGGTGCTCGACGGCGACCACTACGTGCTCAACGGCGAGAAGATCTTCGTCACCTCCGGCGAGCGGTCGGACTCCGTGGTGGTGTGGGCGACGCTGGACAAGAATCTCGGTCGCGCCGCCATCAAGTCGTTCCTGGTGCCCAAGGACACCCCGGGCCTGACCGTGGCTCGCCTGGAGCACAAGCTGGGGATCCGGGCGTCGGACACCGCCACGCTGTTCCTGGAGAATTGCCGGGTGCCCAAGGAGAACCTGCTGGGCAACCCGGAGATCGACACCTCCGGCGGCTTCGCCGGTGCCATGCAGACCTTCGACAACACCCGCCCGCTGGTGGCCGCGATGGCCGTCGGCTGCGCCCGGGCGGCCATCGAGGAGACCCGCGACCTGCTGGCCGAGGCCGGCGTGGTGGTGGACTACGACCGGCCCGCCGCCCAGCAGTCGCACGCCGCGGCAACGCTGCTGGGCATGGAGGCCGACTGGGAGGCCGCGTACCTGCTGGTGCTGCAGGCGGCGTGGATGGCCGACAACGGCAAGCCGAACTCGCTGCAGGCGTCGATGGCCAAGGCCAAGGCCGGCCGGGTGGGCACCGAGATCACCCTGCGCTGCGTGGAGCTGGTCGGCTCGATCGCCTACTCCGAGCACTCCCTGCTGGAGAAGTGGGCCCGCGACTCCAAGATCCTGGACATCTTCGAGGGCACCCAGCAGATCCAGCAGCTGATCGTGGCGCGCAGACTGCTGGGGAAGAGCTCGGCCGAGCTGAAGTAGGCCGGCTCACCCGGGACAGGTTCGGAGGCTGCGGATGTGGTGGGAAGGCAGGATGGTGCCCCGGGCAGCGGTGCTGCTGTGGGCGGACGGTCTTCCCGGAGAGGCTGGCCAGCCGGCGTACCCGGAGCTGGCTCGACTCACCGTGACGGTCACCTCCCGCGCCGAGCTGGAGCTCCTCCTGCTCCGCGTCCGTGCCGCCGAGCACCTGCACCTGCTCGAGGTCGTCGACGTCCCCGCCCACGTGCGCACCGTGGTGGTGCTCGGGCTGGCTGACGCCGGCGTGCTGGGCGGGGACGTCACCCTGCTCGCCGAGCTGCACCGCCTCGGCGTGCGGGTGCTCGCACCCATCCACGGCCACGGCAACGCCGCCGGCTCGGGCGCCCTCGACCGCGTGGACGCGGGGCTCACCGAGCACGGCCAGGTGCTGCTCGCCGAGCTCAACGCGGTGGGCATGGTGGTGGACGTCGCCGGGGCCAGCGAGCGCGCCACCGTGCAGATGTGCGAGCTCACCCGCGCCCCGCTGCTCATCAGCCACTGCGTGCTGGACGCCGACTGCGCGGTTCCCGGTGCCATCACCGTCGGGCAGGCGCGGGCCTGCGCGGCGACCGGCGGGGTGATCGGCATCGGCACCCCGGCAACCGCCGCCACGGTCGGGGCGGAGGACTTCCTCGCCCTGCTCGAGCGGGCGGTGGCCCTGGTGGGCGCCGAGCACGTGGGGCTGGGTGCCGTGGCCCCCGAGGTCCTGCGGGGACTGGACGGCACGCTGCGCGCGCGGGGGTGGTCGGCCTCGGACGCGGCCGCCGTGATCGGGGGTAACGCGGTGCGGGTGGCCCGGCAGGTGCTGGGTCGGGGGTAGCGCCACACCAGTGGGTGACACCTCAGTGGGATGGCGGAGGATCGGCCCGGCACCCCGGTAGCGTTGCGCCCATGGTTGAACGACGCACCAAGGTTGCTGTGGTCTACGGCGGACGCAGCAGCGAGCACGCCGTGAGCTGCGTGTCGGCGGGCAGCGTGCTCAGCCACCTCGACCCGGAGCGCTTCGAGGCCGTGCCCCTGGGGATCACCCGGGACGGCGCGTGGGTGCTGGGCACCACCGACCCCGAGGCGCTGGCCATCCACGGCCGCACCCTGCCCAGCGTGGACCCCGACGGCGTCTCTGTGGCGCTGTGCGTCGACCAGCACCGCGGCGGCGACGTGGTGGCGCTCGACCCGGACCGTGCCGGCGAGGTGCTCGCCACGGTGGACGTGGTGTTCCCCGTGCTGCACGGCGCCTACGGCGAGGACGGCACGGTGCAGGGGATGCTCGAGCTGGCGGGGCTGCCCTACGTCGGCGCCGGCGTGCTCGCCAGCGCGGCGGGGATGGACAAGGAGCTCACCAAGAAGCTGCTGGCCGCCGAGGGACTGCCCGGGGGCACCCAGGTGGCGCTGCGCGGTGGTGTGGCCACCCTGGACCAGGGGCAGCGCGAGCGGCTCGGGCTTCCCGTGTTCGTCAAGCCGGCCCGGGCAGGGTCGTCGTTCGGCGTCAGCAAGGTGACCAGCTGGGACCACCTGGACGCCGCCATCGCCGAGGCCCGGCGCTTCGACCCCAAGGTGGTCATCGAGTCGGCCGTGGTGGGCCGCGAGGTGGAGTGCGGGGTGCTCGAGCTGCCCGACGGCACCGTGCGCGCCAGCCTGCCCGCGGAGATCCGGCTGCTCAAGGCCGACGACGACAACGCCTTCTACGACTTCGACACCAAGTACCTCGACGACGTGGTGGCCTACGACATCCCCGCGGTGCTGGACGAGCAGACCCTCACCGCCATGCAGGAGATGGCGGTGACGGCCTTCCACGCCCTCAGCGGTCAGGGCCTGGCCCGGGTGGACTTCTTCGTCTGCGAGGACGGCTCGCTGGTGATCAACGAGGTCAACACCATGCCAGGGTTCACCCCCATCTCCATGTACCCGCAGATGTGGGCGGCCAGCGGCATGGACTACCCGTCCCTGCTGAGCACCCTCGTGGACACCGCCGTCGCCCGCGGAACCGGCCTGCGCTGAGGCCCTGACGCCCTAGCGGACCGGGGCGGGGTCCAGCGCCGTGGCGGGCAGGGTGGCCCGCACGGTGGACGAGATCTCCTGCACCGGGGTGGGGCCGGTGCCGTTGGGCAGGGTCAGGCCGACGTAGACGGCCCGGTCGACGGCCACCCACGTGGTGGAGCTGAGCCCGACCTCGGCGCCGGAGATCTGCAGCCACTGCACACCGTCCACCTCCACCAGCGCCGCCGCGGTGTCGAACTCGGCGGGCCGGTCGATGCCACAGCGCAGCACCACGGGGTCGGCCGACTCCGGGCCCTGCCACGCCGCAGCCCCGGCCGGTGCCGGCTGGACCAGCTGGGCTCGCTCGTCCTCGCCGAGCTGCTGTGGCAGCGCGGCCAGCAGGCTGGTGCACTCCGGCGACGTCGCCTCCGGGGCAGGGATCGCGCCCACCACCACCGGCCCGTCGCCGGCGCTGTCGTCCTTGGCGATCACCGCCGCAGCGATCACGCCCACGGCCAGGGCCACCGGCAGGGCCACGGCAGCGGCGAGGACAGCAGGGGGATGGGTGCGCGACACCGTCGGTCAGCTCCTCACTCGGGGTCGCCGCCACTGCAGGTACTGCCGCGGAGGGGCGGGCACCAGCAGGGTAGAAACTACTGCCAGGGAAACGGCTGCCAAGCAGGAGCGGCGGCGGCGACGTCGAACCACTCATCGACCGGGTCGTCCCGATCGCTGCCAAGGTACCCGCAGCCGGATCACCGCACCGCCACGACCACAGTCAGCAGGAGGCCCCCGATTACGTCCGCATCGAGCAAGCAGACCGTCGCCGACATCGGCGAGCTCGGGGTGATCGACCGGGCCGTGCGCGGCCACGTGCAGCCCGACACCACCCTGCTCGGTCCCGGTGACGACGCCGCGATCGTGCGCGCCGCCGACTCCCGCGTGGTCGCCAGCACCGACGTGCTGGTGGAGGGCGTGCACTTCCGGCTGGACTGGTCCACGGCCGAGCAGGTGGGGCGCAAGGCCATCGCCCAGAACGCCGCGGACATCGCCGCGATGGGAGCCCACTCCACGGCGTTCCTGGTGGGGCTGTGCTGCCCGTCCAGCACTCCGGTCGAGGTGGTCGACGGCCTGGTCAAGGGGATGTGGGCGGCAGCTTCTGAGCTGGGCGCAGGCATCGTCGGCGGCGACGTGGTGCGGTCGGACAACGTGGTGATCTCGGTGACTGCGCTGGGTGACCTGCGCGGACGGGAGCCGGTCACCCGCTCCGGCGCCCAGGTTGGCGACGTGGTGGCGCTGGCCGGCCGGGTGGGCTGGTCCGGCGCCGGGTTGGCCGTGCTCAGCCGGGGCTTTCGCGCCCCGGCGGCGGTGGTGCTGGCCCACCGCGAGCCCGAGCCCCCCTACGCCGCCGCGCTGGCCGCCGCCGCGGCCGGGGCCACGGCCATGACCGACGTCTCCGACGGGTTGCTGGCTGACGCCGGGCACCTGGCCGCCGCCTCCGGGGTGGGCATCGAGCTGCGCCGGCGACCGCTCACCCCGCCGCAGCGCCTGGTGGACGTGGGCAACGCGCTGGGCGTGGACCCGTGGACCTGGGTGCTCACCGGCGGCGAGGACCACGCGTTCCTGGCCACCTTCCCGGCCGGCACCGCCCTGCCCGAGGGCTGGGAGGCCATCGGCACGGTGCACGCGGGCGCCGGGGCCCAGGTGGACGACAAGCGGTGGACCGAGGCCGACGGCCCCACCGGCTGGCAGGCGTTCGGCAAGTGAGCCAGGTGGTGCTGTGAGCCAGGTGGTGCTGCGCCCGGTCGACTACGGCGTCGCCGAGGTGGCCGAGCTGGAGCGGCAGGTGCAGGCGGAGTACGCCCGCCGCTACGGCGGCGGTGACGACACGGTGCTGCAGCCCGAGCAGTTCCGGCCGCCCCGCGGGCTCTTCCTGCTGCTGACGGTGGACGGGGTGCCCTCCGGCATGGGCGGCTGGCGGGCCAGGGACGCCGACGGGCGGTTCGTGCAGGACGGCGACGCCGAGGTCAAGCGGATGTACGTGGTGCCCCAGGCACAACGCCAGGGGCACGCCCGCACGCTGCTGGCCGAGCTGGAGCGCACCGCCGCCCAGCACGGGCGCACCCGGATGATCCTGGAGACCGGGATGGCGCAGCCGGAGGCGATCGCGCTGTACACCTCCGCCGGCTACACCGAGATGGGCCGGTTCGGCCTGTACGCGCACGAGGAGTCGGCCCGCTACTACGCCAAGGTGCTCGGCGGCTAGGTTCGCCCCCATGGCCATCTACGCCCTCGGCGACATCGCGCCCACCGTCCACCCCGACGCCTTCGTGCACCCCGACGCCACGGTGATCGGCAACGTCACGCTGGCTGCGGGCGCCTCGGTGTGGCCGCAGGCGGTGCTGCGCGGCGACTACGGGACCATCACCGTGGGGGAGCGCACGAGCGTGCAGGACGGCACCGTGGTGCACTGCACCGACTGGCACCCCACCGACATCGGTGCGGACTGCGTGGTGGGCCACAACGCGCACGTCGAGGGAGCCACCATCGGCGACGGCTGCCTGATCGCGTCGGGCTCGGTGGTGCTCAACGGGGCGGTGGTCGGCGACGGCGCCGTGGTCGGTGCGGGCGCGGTGGTGGGCTTCAACGGCAAGGTCCCCGCCCGGACGATGGCCCTGGGGGTGCCGGCCCGCATCCGGGAGGGCCACGAGGTGGCCGAGGGCTCCACCCTTCCGGTGGTGCAGAAGTACCTGGAGAACATCACCCGCTACCGCGACGAGCTGCGCCGGCTGGACTGAGCGGCCGCCCGGGCGCCGGATAGCATCTGCGCTCGTGGCTGGACGACCGTTGAACGAGGTGGTGGAGGCCGGCTGGGCGCAGGCCCTCGCGCCGGTGGCCGACAACATCGCCGAGATGGGTGAGTTCCTGCGTGCGGAGGTGGCCGCCGGACGGCGCTACCTGCCGTCGGGTGCGGCGGTGCTGCGGGCGTTCCAGCAGCCCTTCCACGCGGTGAAGGTGCTCATCGTGGGCCAGGACCCCTACCCGACGCCGGGGCACGCAGTGGGGCTGAGCTTCTCGGTGGCCCCGGACGTGCGGCCGGTGCCCCGCAGCCTGGCCAACATCTTCCGCGAGTACACCGACGACCTGGGCCTGCCCATGCCCAGCACCGGCGACCTCACGCCGTGGACCGAGCAGGGAGTGCTGCTGCTCAACCGCGTGCTGACCGTGCGCCCGGGGGAGTCGGCCGCGCACCGCGGCAAGGGGTGGGAGGCGATCACCGAGCAGGCCATCCGGGCGCTGGTGGACCGGCCCGACCCGCTGGTGGCCGTGCTCTGGGGCAAGGACGCCGGCACCCTCACCGAGCTGCTGGGCGACGTGCCGATCATCGCCTCGGCGCACCCCTCGCCGATGTCGGCCTCCCGCGGGTTCTTCGGCTCGCGCCCGTTCAGCCGGGTCAACGCCGAGCTGGAGGACCTGGGCGAGGAGCCGGTGGACTGGCGCCTGCCCTGACACGCCGGGTGACGTGGCTCGGGCTCTCGGCGTGAGGCACAGTGGAGTGATGACGCCCGGCAACCACCTCCCCGACGGCACGAGCAGACCCGGCGGGGCACAGGTGGTGACCGAGCAGGACACCGACGACCGGCAGACCGAGCGTGCGGTGCGCGCCTGGATCAGCAAGCACCCCGGGTGCGGCCGCGACGCCGTGGCCGCGGGCGTGGGGGTGCCGGTGGAGCGGGTGAGCGAGATCCTCGGGTCCGAGGCGGGGCTGCTGCTCACCGAGACCCGGGCGCGGGTGCCCGAGTTCAGCGACGCGGAGATCATCGCCTGCCTGCAGCACGCGGCGGCCACCCTGGGCAGCCCGCTGGCAGTGAGCAAGTACGACGCGGTGAACACCAGCGGCCCCTCCAGCGCCCGCATCATCCAGCGCTTCGGCTCCTGGAACGCCGGCTGCGAGGCGGCGGGCCTGGCCGTCAACAAGGGGCGGGTGAGCTACTCGCGGGGCTGGACGCGCCAGTCGGTGCTGGAGGCGGTGGCCGACTACCTCGCGTCGGAGCGGCCGACGGGCTCCTACGCCGACTACACCGCCTGGGCCCGCCGCACGCCGGGCGCGCCCAGCGGGCAGACGCTGCGCAACTACGTGGGCGCGTGGTCCAGCGCCAAGGCCGAGGCCATGGTGGTGCTGGCCCAGCGACGGCACTAGCCGCCCTGGGGCCGGTGAGCGGGCACGAAAAAGACCCGGTGGAGAACCACCGGGTCTGTTTCACACAACCAGCTCAGGCGCGAACGACCTTGCCCGCCTTGAGGCAGGAGGTGCAGACGTTGAGCTTCTTGCGGTTGCCGGGGGACACCTCGGCGCGAACCGTCTGGATGTTGGGGTCCCAACGGCGCTTGGTACGTCGGTGCGAGTGCGAGACCGACATGCCGAAGCCGGGTCCCTTGGCGCAGACGTCACAGACGGCAGCCATAGTCGGACTCCTCGATAGTCATTACTTCACGGACAACCCGGCTAGCGTAGCGGGCGCACGCCGGCTCAGACAAACGACCCCACCAGCAGTCCCGCCGCCCCGCCGCCCGGGCACCAGTCGCGCTGTCGGGGCACGCGGATAGTCTCAGGTGACCCGCCCACGGGGCTGATCACCCCGGAGCACACCAAGGAGACGTCAGGTGCTGCAGCTGCTCGACGCCGCCGCACTACGGCGCTGGGCGGACGCCTGCGTGGAGGTGCTCACCACCCACTGCGCGGAGATCAACGGGCTCAACGTCTTTCCGGTTGCCGACTCCGACACGGGCAGCAACTTGCTGCACACCCTGCGGGCGGGGCTCGACGCCCTGGTCCGCGCGCCCGAGGAGGTCAGCCAGAGCTGCTCGGCCACGGCGGCCGCTCTGGCCCGCGGCACCCTGGTCGGTGCCCGGGGCAACTCCGGGGTGCTCATCTCCCAGGTGCTGCGCGGGCTGGCCGAGACCGTCCCCACCGACGCCGGCCTCACCGGCGCCGATCTCTCCGCGGCGCTGCGCCGGGCCGACGAGCTGGCCTACGCGTCGGTGGGCGAGCCGGTGGAGGGCACCGTGCTCACCGTGCTGCACGCCGCTGCCGAGGCCGCGCAGCGGGTGGAGCAGCCCAGCCTGGCCGCGGTGGCCACCGCCGCTGCCCGGGCCGCCACCGAGGCGCTCGCCCACACCCCGTCGCAGCTGTCCGTGCTGGCCAAGGCCGGGGTGGTGGACGCCGGCGGCCGGGGGCTGGTGCTCATGCTCGACGCGCTGGTGGCCGTGGTCACCGGCACCGCCGCCCCCAACCCGGTGCGCACCGTCAGCGCCCGGCCCGCGGAGATGCTCACCGCCGAGCGGGAGAGCGGGTCGTCGGCGCACGACTACGAGGTGATGTACCTGCTCGACGGCACGGGCCCGGAGCAGGTCGCCGGGCTGCGCGAGCACCTCAACGCCATCGGCGACTCGGTGGTGGTGGTGGGTGACGGCAGCGACCTGTACTCGGTGCACGTGCACTGCAACGACATCGGCGCTGCGGTGGAGGCCGGCGTGGTGGCCGGGCGTCCGCACCGCATCACCGTGGCCCGCTTCGCCGACGTCGCCGAGCCCCGCCAGGACAGCGGCCGGCTCACCAGGGAGCGGGCGCTGCTGGCCCTGGTGTCCGGGGCGGAGACGGCCTCGCTGTTCGCCGGGGAGGGCGCGGTGGTGCTGCGCTGCGGACCTGGCCCGGTGGAGCCGGACGCGGTGCGCAGCGCCATCGAGGACACCCGCGCCGGCCACGTCACGGTGCTGCCCAACGGCCTGGTGCCCCAGCGCGAGCTGATCGACGTGGTGGCCGCCATCCGCAAGGCCGGGCAGGGCGTGACGGTGCTGCCCAGCAGCTCACCCGTGCAGGGGCTGGCCGCGCTGGCCGTGCACGACCCCGGCCGCGACCACGAGGACGACACCCTGGCCATGGCCGAGGCCGCCACCGCCACCCGTCGCGGCGCGGTGCGGGTGGCCCGCGAGCAGGCGCTGACCTGGGTGGGCCGCTGCGAGCCCGGCGACGTGCTGGGCCTGCTGGACGACGAGGTGGTGCTCATCGCCCGCGGGGACGATCCGGCCGAGCAGCAGTCCGAGGCGGTGCGCGGTCTGCTGGACCGCATGCTCGACGCCGGTGGTGAGCTGGTGACGGTGCTGACGGGGGAGGGCATGGACGCGACGCTGGAGCAGGAGATGGCCGACCACGTGCAGGCGGTGCACCCCGGGGTCGAGCTGGTGGTCTACCCAGGTGGCGTGCTGGGAGACGTCGCCGTGCTCGGGGTGGAGTGAGCCCGTGGCGCAGCTGACCGACCCGCTGGGGCACGTGCTGGGGGAGAAGGCGGGCAAGGCCCTGGCCAAGACGTTGGACCTGCACACCGTGGACGACCTGCTGCGGCACTACCCGCGCCGCTACGCCGAGCGCGGCGAGCTGACGTCGATCGCCGGGCTGGAGGAGGACGAGCACGTCACGGTGATGGCGCGCATCGCCAAGGTGGACCTGCGCAAGATGCAACAGCGTCGCGGCACGATCCTCACGCTCACCATCACCGACGGCAGCAGCGAGCTCACCTGCACCTACTTCAACCAGCCCCACCTGGCCAAGGAGCTCACCCGCGGCCGGCGCGGGCTGTTCGCCGGCAAGGTCAGCCGCTACCGCCGGTCGCTGCAGCTGACCAACCCGCAGTACCTGCTGCTGCCCGACGACGACCACCTCACCGCCAGCTCCTCGGAGGGCTCGGGGGTGCTGGGGCTGGCCGCGGTGCCCGACGAGCGCGACTTCACCCGCCCGCTGCTGCCGGTGTACCCCTCCGCGGCCGGGCTGCCGTCCTGGACGGTGGCGCAGTGCGTGCGGGTGGTGCTGGACGTGCTGGAGGAGCCGGTGGACCCGCTGCCGGAGCAGCTGCGCACCGAGCACCAGCTGGCGCCGCTGGGCCAGGCGCTGCGGGCGGTGCACCTGCCGGAGGACGAGGCCGAGCTGGCCGCGGCCCGCCAGCGGCTGCGCTTCGACGAGGCGCTGGCCCTGCAGCTGGTGCTGGCCCAGCGCCGCCACGCCGACACCGAGCGCAGCGCCCCGGCGCTGCCCCCGCGCCCGGACGGCCTCGCCGCCGCCTTCGAGCGGCAGCTGCCGTTCGCGCTCACCGAGGGCCAGCAGCAGGTGGGCGCGGAGGTGGCCGCCGACCTCGCCCAGACGCACCCGATGAGCCGGTTGCTGCAGGGCGAGGTGGGCTCGGGCAAGACGGTCGTCGCGCTGCGGGCCATGCTCGCCGCCGTGGACGCCGGCCGCCAGGCTGCGCTGCTGGCGCCCACCGAGGTGCTCGCCGCCCAGCACGCCCGCTCGCTGGCGGACATGCTCGGCCCGCTGGGTCGTGCCGGTGAGCTGGACAGCGCCGAGCAGGCCACCCGGGTCACCCTGGTCACCGGCTCCATGCCGACCGCGGCCAAGCGCCGGGCGCTGCTGGAGGTGGTCACCGGCGACGCCGGGATCGTGGTGGGCACGCACGCGCTGATCCAGGACACCGTGCAGTTCTTCGACCTGGGCCTGGTGGTGGTGGACGAGCAGCACCGCTTCGGCGTGGAGCAGCGCGACGCCCTGCGCGAGCGTGGCCGCGACGGCGCCACCCCGCACCTGCTGGTGATGACCGCCACCCCCATCCCGCGCACCGTGGCGATGACGGTGTTCGGTGACCTCACCGTCTCCACGCTGCGCGAGCTGCCGCGCGGGCGCTCACCGATCGCCAGCTCGGTGGTGCCGGTGCTGGAGAAGCCCGCCTGGCTGGATCGCGCCTGGGAGCGGGTGCGCGAGGAGGTGGCGGCCGGTCGGCAGGCCTACGTGGTGTGCTCGCGCATCGGCGACGACGGCTCGGCGGAGGACGAGGTGGCGGCCGCCAAGGGGGGCGAGGGCCCGGAGACGTCGGCGGTGCTGGAGGTGGCGCCGGAGCTGGCGGCGGGACCGCTGGCGGGGTTGCGGGTGGAGGCCCTGCACGGGCGGCTGCCCAGCGACGAGAAGGACGCCATCATGCGGGCCTTCGCCGGGGGCGAGATCGACGTGCTGGTGGCCACCACGGTGATCGAGGTGGGCGTGGACGTGCCTAACGCCACCACCATGGTGATCATGGACGCCGAGCGCTTCGGCGTGAGCCAGCTGCACCAGCTGCGCGGCCGGGTGGGCAGGGGCGGGCACGCCGGGCTGTGCCTGCTGCTCACCAGCGCCGCGCCGGGCAGTCGTTCCCGCGAGCGCATCGAGGCCGTCGCCGCCACCACCGACGGGTTCGAGCTGGCCCAGCTGGACCTGGAGCAGCGCCGGGAGGGCGACGTGCTGGGCGTGGCGCAGTCCGGGCACAAGTCGTCGCTGCGGATGCTCTCGCTGCTGCGCGACACCGAGGTGATCGCCGCCGCCCGCGAGCAGGCGGAGCTGATCGTCGCTGGCGACCCCACCCTCCAGGCGCACCCCGGGCTGGCCGCGATGGTGACCTCGGCCCTGGACGGCGAGCGGGTCAGCTACCTGGTCAAGGCCTGAGCGGGGGTCTGCTCACCCGCCGTACCGGGTGGAGGTCGGGCCCACGGGACCCGGACCCTGCGCGCTGGGGCGCCACGTGGTGGCCTTGACCAGGTCGATCCCCAGGTCGTGGCTGAGGACGCCGGCGCTGTTGAGCCCGGCGGAGTCGAACCAGGACTGGTCGGCCTCCGGGTGCGGGCCCACCACGCCTACCCGGCCGCTGCCGTAGGAGGAGACGACGGCGGCCGGCTCCCCGGTGAGGTAGGTGGCGATCACCTCGGCGTCGGCGCCGGGGGCGATCCGAAAGACCGGCCCGTCCTGGAAGTACATCCGCCGGGGCACCCCGCGCCACAGCACCGACACGATGGTGTCGCGGGTGGTCCGGACCGTGGCCCCGTCGAGGGTGACGTACTGCTCGGTGTCACCAGGCAGCAGCCGGAACCCCGGCGTCGCTCCCGCGAGGTAGCCGCCGAGGCAGAAGCCGAGGTAGCTGCCGCCCTGGCGGACCCACGCCCGGATCACCTCGGTGTCCGCACTGATCTCGTCCCACGCCGGGTCGAGGTTGGCGCCGCCGGGCTGGGCGTACGCCGTGGCCGTGGCCAGGGTGTCCGCGGACAGCGGCAGGTCCTCGTCGGGGCCCACGTACGAGGTGCGGAAGTGGGCGCTGCGCAGCAGCGCGGTGACCGCCTCGGGGCAGCCCGGGGTGGCCGCGGGCCCGCGGTACACCAGGGCGAGCGGGCCGCTGTCGCGGTCGATGCTCAGCACGCCCGCCCCACCGGCCGCCGCCAGCACGCCGGCTCCGCCCAGGCCCAGCAGCAGCTGTCGTCGGGTGACCCGTGCCTCGCTCACCGCGGCCCCCACCGGTGCCGGGCCCGCTGCCGGTGCCGTCCGCCTGACCTGCGGGAGGGTGGTGCGGAGACCACGGCGAGGACCCGGCGCCGCGCCCGCGTGGCGGCGCCGGTGGCCAGGGTCTCCAGCGGGCCGCGACCGGCGAGGGACCGCCACGCGAGTCCCAGCGCCAGCACCGCCACCACCTGCAGCAGGTAGCTGGTCATCGCGGGATAGGTGTCGTGGGCGGAGTTGATGAACATGAGGTGGACGGTGTACAGCGTCAGCGTCATCGTCCCGGCGGCCACGAGCGGCGCCTGCACCGCGCCGAGCACCCGGCGCACCGGCGGCCAGGCGAGGTGGCCCACCAGCAGCAGCACTCCGATCACCGCCAGCGCCACCCCGGTGGTGGCGGCCAGGTCGAGCGGGGTGCTGGTGTGCGGCTTGTCCAGCGCGAGCCACCACCAGGTGGAGGTGGGGGTGGTGCCGTCGCCGCCGAAGACCAGCACGTCCTCGGTCTCGGAGGTGGTGAGGTTGCTGGCGTCCACCGCGGCACGGATGCGGTCCACCCCGCCGTAGGTGTGCAGCAGCAGCGAGGACGTGACCGCCGCGGCCACGGCGAGCACGAGCCCGCTGACCAGCGTCGCGAGCGCCACCCTCGCGCGGTCCAGGGACAGGCGCCCCAGCACCAGTCCCGCGCAGAGGTAGGCCATCCACGGCAGCGCGGGGTACTCACCCACGAGCGTCACCTCCGCGAGCAGCTGGCCGGGCCCCTGCACCAGGTCGCCGAAGCCTGGGTTGTCCAGCGACGGGGCGGGCAGGTGCGGCAGCAGCACGTGGGTCAGCGCGGGTCCCCCCACCGCCGCGACGACGCCGGCGCCGGCGACCGCCCAGGTGGGCAGCAGGACCAGGGGAGCGACTAGGACGAACATCATCGCGTAGTACGGCAGGATCACCATGGCCAGCGAGGGGTCGGCGTAGCCCAGCAACAGACCGATGCAGCCGATGACCCCCGCCCGGGCGAGCAGCCCGACGGCGGTGGGAACCGCGGCCCCCCGTCGTACCCGGGCCCGGCCGGTCATGAAGGCGACGGACACCCCGGCGAGCACCGCGAACAGCGCGGCGGATCGCCCGCCGAAGACCAGGAAGCTCCAGGTGGGCGCACCGGTGTCCGGGTCGAAGTCGGGCAGGGAGTGGATGGCCATCATCCCGACGAGCGCGATGCCGCGCGCGGCGTCGATCCCGCGCAGCCGAGCCCGGGGGAGCTGACCCACCGCCCCCGGGCCTGCCGTGCGCGGCACGGGGGAGGGCCGGGGCGCCGGGGAGGGCCGCAGCGCCGTGGTCGGGGTGGCGCCCGTGCGCAGGGCGGCGGTCACGGGGACATCACCGCGTCGACCAGGGCGAGCCCGAGGTCCTGCCCGCGGGCGGCGGCGGCGTCCCGCCGCCGGCGGCCGGGGTCGGGCAGCCCCGCGTCGGTGAACCAGTCCCTGGTGGCCTCCGGGTGCGGGCCGACCACGCCGACCCGGCCGGCGCCGTACCCGGTGACCAGGGCGGCCACCGTCCCGTTCGGGTAGGTCGCCATCACCGTGGTCCCCTCGTCGGCAGAGACCTCGAAGTGCGGTCCGTCCTGGAAGAACAGCACCCGCCGGTCGTCGCCCCAGCAGACCTCCACCAGGGTGTCGTCGGTGGTGCGCACGGTGGCCCCGCGGCTCACCACGTACTGGTCGGTGTCGCCGGGCAGCAGCTTGAACCCCGGCGTGGCGCCCGCGAGGTAGCCGCCGAGGCAGAAACCGAGGTACCGGCCACCGCCCTGGACGTACCCGCGGATGTCGTGCCGGTGCTTGCGCAGCCGGCGGTAGGCGGGCCCCAGGTCGGCGCCCCCCGGCTGCGCGTACACCGCCGCCCCCGTCAAGGTCGCGGCGCTGAGGGGATGCGGCTCGTGGGGTCCGACGTAGCGCACCGCGAAGCCCCAGCGGCTGGCGCTGAGCAGCTCGGCGACCGCCTCGGAGCAGCCGGGCACCGAGGCAGGTCCGCGGTACACCAGCGCCAGCGGTGCGCCGTCGGGCGCGGGCCCGGCCCGCGTGGCCGCCGGCTCCGCGCTGGTGCGCCCGAGCCACCGCCTCATCGCGCTGCCCCCACAGCCGCCAGCAGGCCGGTGCCTGCCTGCCCGCCGCCCGGCAGCCGGTCCACCACCTGGGCGGGGATGCCCCGCCACTCGGTGGTGGCGGGCAGGTGCTCGCCCTTCATCACCAGCGACAGCGACCCGAGCGAGACGTCACGCTCGACCACGGCGTCGTAGAGCACCACCGCCCGGGTGCCGACGGTGGCCCCCGCTTCCACGGTGACCACCGACATCTTCATCACGCGGTCCTCGAACAGGTGCGTCTGCAGCGACACCTCGGTCCCGATGACGGCGTCGTCACCGATCTCCACGAGGTCGAACTCGGTGAGGTAGGTGGTGCCGATCCAGGTGCCGCGACCGACCTTGGCGCCGAACGCGCGGAGCAGCGGAGGCAGGAAGGGAGTTCCCACCAGCATCCCCACGGCCGCCGGGACCGCAGCCGCCTCGTAGAGGCCGGTGACCAGCTCGCTGTGGCGGACCGTACGGCTCCACAGCGGTTCCACGCGGGGGCGGTAGGTGCCGATGAAGTTGCGCTTGACCGCCACGCAGAAGGCCACCACCGCGAGCCCGGACAGGATGGTCACGAGGGGGGACACCAGCGCGGGCACCGCGATGTCCCGACCGCGGGTGACGTCGGAGAGCACCCACAGGTACAGGTAGAAGCTCACGCCCAGCACGGACGCGGGCAGGGTGGCCCGCAGGAGCTCGATGAGCAGGCGGTGGCGCACCACCGGGCGGGTGGGCCGGAAGGTGAGCTCCTCGGGGAAGGAGCCGCTGTCCTGGCGCACCGGCAGCCGCATGGCGGGGGAGCCCAGCCACGACGTCCCCGGCGGCACCCCGGACTCCGGGGGCGCCGTGCAGACCCCGACCAGGGAGCCGTCGCCCATGCTGGCACCCGCCGCGACCACGGCCGCGTTGCCCACGAACGAGCGGTCGCCGATCTCGGTGCGCTGGAACATCACCCGTCCCCCCACGAAGGTGGCGGCACCGAGGCTGGCCATGTCGGCCACGAAGCTGTCGTCGCCGAGCGTGAGCAGGTCGGGGTCGAGGTGCGCGGCGGTGGACACCTCGGCACCGCGGCCGATGTCGGCACCGAGCAGCCGAAGCCACGGCGCCGTGTACAGCGTGGCGTACAGCGAGTTGGTGAACATCAGGCTGAACTCGATGAGCTTGTCCGCCAGCCACTTGCGCACGCCCAGCCCCGAGCGCAGCGGGTGCGCCCCGAGGGGCAGGCTCGGCAGGATCACCCGCTTGCCCACCAGCACCACCGCGCACACGGTGAGCACGAAGACGGGCCCGGCCAGCAGGGTGGCCAGCAGCCCGGCGATGACCCCGAAGGCCAGCAGCGCCCACCACACCAGAGCCACGCTGGGCACGATCATGGCGATGGCGGCGATCTCGAGGGCGAAGACGCCGACGGCCACCGCCGCGAGCTGCCCAGGCCGCCAGCCGTCGCGGCAGGGCTCGTCCACCAGCATCGACTCCACGGTCACCGACAGCCGGTCGACGGGCTCCGCCGGCGACCCCGCGTACCGGTGGCCGGCAGGGACCGTCTCGCCGTCGCTGAGCACCGATAGCTCGCCCAGGGCGGCCTCGGCCTGCACCGTCGCGCCGGGGTCCAGCACTGCCTGGGCACCGACGAAGGCGTCGCTGCCGATGGTGATCGGCTCGACGACCACCCAGCCGTCCTCCACCCGCCAGGGGTTGAGGGACACGCCGTAGCCGACGGCCGCGCGGTCGCCGATGCGCAGCATGCTGGGCAGGCTGATCGCGCTGGTGGCGATCTGCGCGTGCGTGCCGATCTTGGCCCCGAGCAGCCGCAGGTACGGCGCGGCCAGCGGTGAGCCGCTGAGCACGGGCAGCGGGCTGATGGACAGCAGCAGGTTCAGCGACCAGATCCGGAGGTAGGTGACACCCCATAGCTTGTACCGGCCCGGTCTGATGCCGGCCACCATCAGCCGACCGACCAGGATGGGCAGGACCCAGCGCACGTTGAGGTAGCTGACGAGGATCGCGACCAGCAGCTGGGCCAGCACCTCGACGGAGACGAAGCCGTCGTTCTCGGTGTAGACGTAGACCACCGGGAGGGTCACCACCAGCAGCAGCAGGTAGATGGACGCCGCCTGCCAGCCGCCGGCGACCGCGATGCGCCGGGTGCTGTGCCGCAGCGCCCGCGGCCGCGGGCGGGTGGGTGCCGTGCGGTGGCCCGACCGGGCCGCGAGCTGGGTGGCCATGCCCCGCACGGTGGGGTGGTCGTAGAGGTCGCGCAGCGCCACCCCCGCGCTCTCCGGCACCTCCCGCAGGCGGGAGACCACCTGCGCGGCGAGCAGCGAGTGGCCGCCGAGGTCGCTGAAGAAGTTCGCCTCCACCGACAGCGCCTCGGGCTCGAGCCCGAGTGCCGCAGCCCAGGCGGTGCGCACCTGCTCCTCCACCGGGCCCTCCGGCTCCACCACGGGCCCGCCGCGCAGCGCCAGGCGACGGGCGGGTCGCGGCAGCCTGGTGCGGTCGACCTTGCCGCTGGGCATCGTGGGCAGGGCGCTCACGACGTCGAGGAACACGGGCACCATGTACGCGGGCAGCCGCTGGACGAGCTGCTCGTGCAGACGCTCGGTGAGCACGTCGCGGGGCACCTCGACCCCAGCGCCCTGCACCACGTAGGCGGCCAGCTCGCCGGAGGAGCCGACGTCGGCAGAGTCGGCGGTCAGCGCCACCACGGCTTCGGTCACCGCTGGGTCCTCGAGCAGCACGCTCTCGATCTCGCCGAGGTCGACGCGGTGCCCACGGATCTTCACCTCGGCGTCGGCGCGGCCGTGGTACTCCAGCTCGCCCTCCGGCGTCAGGCGCCCGAGGTCGCCAGTGCGGTAGAGCCGGCCCGGCGCCGGCGCCAGCCGGTGGTGGACGAAGCGGTCGGCGGTCAGGTCGGGCCGGCCCACGTATCCGAGCGCCACGCCAGGGCCCCCGATGCAGATCTCGCCGATCTCTCCGGGCGCCACCTCGGCGCGGTCGTCGTCGAGCAGCACCACGGTGTAGGTGGGCAGCGGCCTGCCGATGGTGACGCGAGCACGGGGCCGCAGCTCGGCGACGGTCGCGGTGACGGTGGCCTCGGTGGGGCCGTAGGTGTTGAGCATCCGGCGCCCGGGTCTGCTCCACCGCTCCACCAGCTGCGCGGGGCACGCCTCGCCGCCGACCAGCACGCTGCGCAGGCGGGGCAGGTCGCGCGGGATGGTGGCCAGCAGGGTGGGCACGCAGTACAGGACGGTGACGGCGGCGTCGTCCAGGAAGTCGGCGAGCTCGGCACCCAGCCGGCGGGAGTCGGTCGGTCCCACGACGAGGGCCGCGCCGACGGCCCAGGTGGGCCAGATCTCCTCGATGGAGAAGTCGAAGGAGATGGTCATGCCTTGGTACACGCGGTCGGCCGGACGGACGTCGTAGACCTGGGGCACCACGCGCAGGAAGTTGCAGATGCTGGACTGGGCGATCTGCACGCCCTTGGGGCGTCCGCTGGACCCGGAGGTGTACATCACGTAGGCGACCGGGTCGGCCCCGTCCGGGTCTGGATCGTCGCCGACGCGGGGCACCGGGCGGCGCCGGTGCGAGGGGGACAGCTCGATGGGCGCGCGGTCGGTGTCGACCTCAATTGTGGTGCACGCCATTGCGGGAAGGGCACTCGACAGCGAGGACGACGTGACCACGAACTCGACCCCGGCGTCGGCGATGATGAATGCCACGCGATCGGCCGGCGCTGCGGGGTCAATCGGAACAAATGTGTTGTCCGCCTTGCCAATCGCCAGCAATGCGATGTAGGTGTCGAGTGATCGGTGCAGAAGAATGGCTGTCCGTGCACCCGGCCTGACGCCGCGTGAGACGAGGTGGTGGGCCAACCGGTTTGCTCTCGCCTCGAGCTCGGCGTAGCTGACCAAGACCCCCTCCCAGTCCACAGCGATGCTGAGAGGCGTTCTGTCGCAAGTTATCTCGAAGAACTGGTGGAGTCGCTGCGCAGTCTTGGCGACCGGTCTTGCAGTGGTTGTGGCACGAGCAGCCCCTTGCGAGACGGGTGTGTTCATCGAGCTCCTTGTCGAGCGGAGTTCTGGTGGAGCGCACCCCGGCAATGCGCAGCCCTCCGCTGCGCGCGTCCCGCCAAGAATGGGGGAGCCCGCCGCAGGAGAGCCTGTTTCGGGCGCAAATCTAGCGCATGAGGACCACGTTAAACAACAGCAAAAATCGCATGAACAAATGCTCACGCAAAGTGCATCTCGTGCTACCTGACGTGCATATAGACGAGGCGAGATAATGTGCTCAGGCAACCTCTCGGGGGCACAATGTCACACCATTGTCTACGCTGTGCTGAACAATTCGACGGCCTCGCTGCCGACGGTGTGAGTGCGCGGAGCCTCGCCCACGGTGGGGCCGTGGGCATTTCGCACGGACCGGGTGCCGCGACCAGCCTCGGGCGGTCCCGTTCTGTCCGTGGGCATCACCGAGGGTGGTCGAGATGACAGTGGGTGAGCCTTCCGGAACACGCCACCACACGCAGCTGCGCCCACCGGCCCCGAGACGGTCAGGGGTGCCGGGCGGTGTGCCGCAGCCACCACAGGCCCAGCACCGGCAGCACCAGCGGGACGAACCCGTAGCCGGCGCCGAAGTCCGACCACACGGTGGCATCGGGGAAGGCGTCCGGGAACACCAGGCTGGCCGTGCCCACCGCCAGCACGCCCACCAGCTCCGCCGTGATCGCCGTGGTGGCCAGCCGTCGGGACAGCGCGCCGCCCCGGGCCAGGGTGACCGTGGCCAGCACGTAGATCAGCGCGGCGAGCGCGGAGAGGGAGTACGCCAGCGGAGCGCGGTCGAGCTGGGTGCCCAGCTGCACGACCGAGCGGGCCGTCGCGGAGAGGGCGAAGATCGCGTACACGGCGATGAGCAGGCGGCCGGGGCCGCTGCGAGTGGCGGCGGCCCGGGTGCGCGGCGCGGCGGGGGTGTCACCCCAGCGCTCAGGCACCGTAGCCCGACCAGATCTGGTTCATCCGGACCACCAGCACCGGGATGACCAGGCACCCCACCATCAGCACTCCCACGCCCCACCGGCTCCGCTCGGCGAGCGACCACCACCCGGCCGCCGGCAGGATCAGCAGCGCGCCCAGCAGGTAGCCCACGAAGGTGGCGCTGGCGATGTGCCGGTGCTCCCCGAAGATCTTGCTGATGCCGACCACCGCCTGGACCACCAGCGCCACCTCGACCAGGGCGAGCCAACCCAGCAGCAGCCGGTGGCCCTTGGGGCCGCTGAGCATGAGCATGACCAGGCACCACAGCGCCCCGAGCAGGGCGCCGACCGAGATGGTGCCGGAGAGCAGCCCCGTCACTGCCCGCGCTTCCTCATGCCGGTCAGTATCGGCCATCGACGGCGGCACGTGGCGGCCGGGGACGGCGCCCGCGGCTGCGGGTGGGCAAGGCCACGTGCTGCTCGTCAGCACCCGGCGCGTCCGGCTCGGCATCATGACCGGCACCACCCGGTAGCGTTGCCAGGCACGTCACCTGAGAGGCGAGCGACCATGTTCCAGAAGGTGCTAGTTGCCAACCGTGGCGAGATCGCCATCCGTGCCTTTCGTGCGGCCTACGAGCTGGGGGCGGGCACCGTCGCCGTCTTCGCCTACGAGGACCGCAACTCCGGCCACCGGATGAAGGCCGACGAGAGCTACCAGATCGGCGAGGAGGGCCACCCCGTCCGGGCGTACCTCTCGGTGCCCGACCTCATTGCGGTGGCCCAGCGCTGCGGCGCCGACGCCATCTACCCCGGGTACGGCTTCCTCTCCGAGAACCCCGACCTGGCGGCGGCCTGCGCCGAGGCCGGGATCACCTTCATCGGCCCCTCCGCCGAGGTCCTCGAGCTCACCGGGAACAAGGCGCGGGCCATCGCCACGGCCCGGGAGGCCGGCCTGCCGGTGCTGGCGTCCAGCGAGCCCACCGATGACGTGGAGCAGCTGCTGGCGGTCGCCGAGGACATGACCTTCCCGGTGTTCGTCAAGGCGGTCGCCGGGGGTGGCGGGCGCGGCATGCGCCGGGTGATCGAGCCGGCGGACCTGCGGGAGAACATCGAGGCCGCCATGCGGGAGGCGGAGTCAGCCTTCGGCGACGCCACCGTGTTCCTGGAGCAGGCGGTGCTCAACCCCCGCCACATCGAGGTGCAGGTGCTCGCCGACGGCCAGGGCAACGTCATCCACCTCTACGAGCGCGACTGCTCGGTGCAGCGTCGCCACCAGAAGGTGCTGGAGATGGCACCGGCGCCCAACCTGGACCCGGCCCTCCGCGAGCGGATGTGCAACGACGCGGTCAGCTTCGCCACCGCCATCGGCTACTCCTGCGCGGGCACTGTGGAGTTCCTGCTGGACGCCGACGGCAACTACGTCTTCATCGAGATGAACCCCCGCATCCAGGTGGAGCACACGGTCACCGAGGAAGTCACCGACGTGGACCTGGTGCAGGCGCAGATGCGGGTGGCCGCGGGGGAGTCGCTGGCCGACCTGGGCCTGGCGCAGGAGGGCATCGTCCTGCACGGTGCCGCGGTGCAGCTGCGGATCACCACCGAGGACCCCAACAACGCCTTCCGCCCGGACACCGGTCGCATCACCGCCTACCGCTCGCCGGGCGGCGCGGGGGTGCGGCTGGACGGCGGCACCACCCTGGGCGCCGAGGTCGGCGCCTACTTCGACTCGATGATGGTCAAGCTGACCTGCCGCGGCCGCGACTTCGACACCGCCGTGGCCCGGGCACGACGGGCGGTCACCGAGTTCCGCATCCGCGGGGTGTCCACCAACATCCCCTTCCTGCAGTCGGTGCTGGAGGACCCGGACTTCCGGGCCGGGCGCGTCACCACCTCCTTCATCGAGGAGCGCCCCCAGCTGCTCAACGCCAACGCCTCCGCCGACCGCGGCACCAAGCTGCTCACCTACCTGGCCGACGTCACGGTGAACCAGCCCAACGGCGAGGTGCCGGTGGCGGTGGACCCGCTGGAGAAGCTGCCCACGATCGACCTGGACGCACCGCCGCCGGACGGCTCCCGCCAGCGGCTGCTGCGGCTGGGCCCGGAGGGCTTCGCCGCCGACCTGCGGGCACAGAAGGCCCTCGCCGTCACCGACACCACGTTTCGCGACGCCCACCAGTCGCTGCTGGCCACCCGGGTGCGCACCAAGGACATGCTGGCGGTGGCCGGCCACGTCGCCCGGATGACGCCGCAGCTGCTGAGCCTGGAGGCGTGGGGCGGCGCCACCTACGACGTGGCGCTGCGGTTCCTGGCCGAGGACCCGTGGGACCGGCTGGCCGACCTGCGCGAGGCGGTGCCCAACATCTGCCTGCAGATGCTGCTGCGCGGACGCAACACCGTGGGCTACACCCCCTACCCGGAGCGGGTGACCGACGCCTTCGTGGCCGAGGCGGCCAGCACCGGCATCGACATCTTCCGAATCTTCGACGCCCTCAACGACGTGGACCAGATGCGCCCGGCCATCGACGCCGTGCGCGCCACCGGCACCGCGGTCGCCGAGGTGGCGCTCTGCTACACCGGCGACCTGTCCGACCCGGCGGAGAAGCTCTACACGCTGGACTACTACCTGGGCCTGGCCGAGCAGATCGTGGCGGCCGGTGCGCACGTGCTGGCCATCAAGGACATGGCCGGGCTGCTGCGCGCCCCGGCTGCCGCCACCCTGGTGGGCGCGCTGCGGGAGCGGTTCGACCTGCCGGTGCACGTGCACACCCACGACACCGCCGGCGGCCAGCTGGCCACCTACCTGGCCGCCGCCGAGCACGGTGCCGACGCGGTGGACGGCGCCATGGCCTCGATGGCCGGCACCACCAGCCAGCCCGCGCTGTCGGCCATCGTGGCGGCCACCGACCACACCCCGCGGGCCACCGGCCTGGACCTGCAGGCGGTGTGCGACCAGGAGCCGTACTGGGAGGCGGTGCGCCGGGTCTACGCGCCGTTCGAGGCCGGGCTCAGCGCGCCGACGGGACGGGTCTACCACCACGAGATCCCCGGCGGGCAGCTGTCCAACCTGCGCCAGCAGGCCATCGCGCTGGGGCTGGGGGAGCGCTTCGAGGAGGTCGAGGCGATGTACGCCGGGGCCGACCGGATGCTCGGCCACCTGGTCAAGGTGACCCCCTCGTCCAAGGTGGTGGGCGACCTCGCCCTGCAGCTGGTCGGCGCGGGGGTGTCGGTGCAGGACTTCGAGGCCGACCCCAAGCGCTTCGACATCCCCGACTCGGTCATTGGTTTCCTGCGCGGCGAGCTGGGCGTGCCCCCTGGTGGCTGGCCCGAGCCGTTCCGCACCCGCGCGCTGGAGGGTCGGGCGGAGGCCGCGCCCACACCCGAGCTGACCGCCGAGGACGAGCAGCAGCTGCGGGACGCTCCGCGGGAGACCCTCAACCGGTTGCTCTTCGCCGGGCCCACCCGGGAGTTCGTCGAGCACCGCGAGCAGTTTGGCGACACCTCGGTGCTCGCCAGCGGGGAGTTCTTCTACGGGCTGCGCTACGGCGCCGAGCACGAGGTGGAGCTGGAGCCCGGGGTGCGCCTGCTGATCGGCCTGGAAGCGATCTCCGACCCCGACGAGCGGGGCATGCGGTCGGTGATGTGCACCCTCAACGGGCAGCTGCGCCCGGTGCAGGTGCGCGACCACAGCGTCGCCTCGGACGCCCCGGTGACCGAGAAGGCCGACCGCGCTGTCCCCGGGCACGTGGCTGCACCCTTCGCCGGCGTGGTCACCCTGTCGGTGCAGGAGGGTGCCGAGGTTGCCGAGGGTGACCCGATCGGCACCATCGAGGCCATGAAGATGGAGGCCGCCATCAGCGCGCCGGTGGCCGGCACGGTCAAGCGGGTGGCGCTGAGCGGGGTCTCCTCGGTGGAGGGCGGCGACCTGCTCGTGGTTCTGGAGTGACGCGGATCATCGCCGGGTCCGCCAAGGGGCGGCGGCTGACGGTCCCGACCAAGGGCACCCGCCCCACCTCCGACCGGGTGCGGGAGGCCATCTTCAGCGCGCTGCACGCGCGCACCGACCTCGACGACGCCCGGGTGCTGGACCTGTACGCGGGCTCGGGTGCGCTGGGGCTGGAGGCGCTCTCCCGCGGCGCCCGAGAGGTGCTGCTGGTGGAGTCCGACGCCCGCGCCGCCGCCGTGGCCCGCAACAACGTCAGCACCGTGGCCCTGCCCGGGGCGACGGTGCGCTGCTGCAGCGTGGCGGCCGCCCTGGGCACCCCGCCGGAGCAGCCCTACGACCTGGTGCTCGCCGACCCGCCCTACGCGGTCACCGACCAGGCCGTGGCCCGGGTGCTGCAGACGCTGGTGACCGACGGCTTCGTCGCCGACGGCTCGCTGGTGGTGCTGGAGAGGTCGGCTAGGGGTGCGGTCACCGAGTGGCCGGAGGGGCTGCAGCCGGAGGTGGTGAAGACCTACGGCGAGACCAGGGTTGAGATCGCCGCCTGTTACGGTCCCGTGCCATGAGCAGTGCGGTCTGCCCGGGCTCCTTCGACCCCGTCACCAACGGGCACCTCGACGTCATCGAGAGGTCCTCCCACCTGTTCGACGAGCTCGTCGTCGCGGTGCTGGTGAACAAGAAGAAGCAGGGCCTGTTCACGGTGGACGAGCGCATCGACATGCTGCGGGAGTGCACCGCGCACCTGCCCAACGTGCGGGTGGACTCCTCGCACGGCCTGCTGGTCGACTACGCCAAGGCGCACGGCCTGCGCTCCATCGTCAAGGGCCTGCGCGCAGTCAGCGACTTCGACTACGAGCTGCAGATGGCGCAGATGAACCAGCAGCTCTCCGGGGTGGACACCTTGTTCATCTCCACCAACCCGCTGTACAGCTTCGTGTCCAGCTCGCTGGTCAAGGAGGTGGCCACCTACGGTGGTGACGTCTCGCACCTGCTTCCCGATCTGGTGCACACCCGGCTGCTGGAACGATTGGCCGCCAACGCCTCTCAGTGACCACGCGAATCGCTCGGTGACGACACGCCGCCGGCGGTGCCCGCTGAGCCCGGCGCGGGCGGGCACACTGTGCCGAGCGGGTTGACTCGCACTTTCCTTTGATGATCGGGGTTGACGTTTGTACCGGGTTTTCGAGGCGCTCGACGAGCTGGTCGCCATCGTCGAAGAGGCGCGCGGCGTCCCGATGACCGCGGGCTGCGTGGTGCCGCGCGGGGACGTGCTGGAGCTGCTCGACGACGTGCGTGACGCCATCCCCGGCGAGCTCGACGACGCCCAGGACGTGATCGACCACCGGGACAAGGTGGTGGGCGACGCCCGCGCCGAGGCCGAGAGCACCGTCGCCGCGGCCAACGCGGAGGCCAAGGCCACGCTGGCCAGTGCCCGCGCCGAGGCCGAGCGGATGGTGACGCAGGCCCGCGACCGCGCCGAGCAGATCATCACCGACGCCCAGGGGCAGGCCTCGCGCACCATCGACGAGGGCGAGCGGGAGTTCGAGAAGCTCACCTCCCGCGCCCGGGCCGAGGCCGAGCGCATGGTCACCGCCGGCGAGAGCTCCTACGAGCGCTCGGTCAGCGAGGGCGAGGCCGAGCAGCGCCGCCTGGTGTCGCAGACCGAGATCGTCCAGGTGGCCAGGGACGAGTCGGCCAAGATCATCGACGCCGCCCACGACGAGTCCGACCGCCTGCGCGCGGAGTGTGACGTCTACGTGGACACCAAGCTGGCGACCTTCGAGGAGACCCTCACCGGCACCCTGCGCACCATCACCCGCGGCCGCCAGCAGCTGCGGGCCGGGCTCGGCACCCCCGACTACCGCAGCTGAGCGCCCGGCCGAGCGCGGCCACCCTGCCTCGCGCGTATCGTGGTGTGGTTGCCCGGTGCAGAGCCGGCGACACCGCGGTACCGCTGGGCGCACCGTCGCGCCCCGGAGCTCCTCCCGTGAGCACCCACGTGAGACACCCACGAACTGAGACCTGCAAGGAGACACGAGCAGCCGTCATGCCAGCACACAGTCACTCCGGCACGCACGTGGACCCGTCTGCACCCCTGGTGCTGGACACCCGCGAGCTCGGCCGCCGGCCGGGCAGCATGCGCACCGTCGAGCGCACCGTCGACGCCCCGGAACGCATCGGGCTGGAGCTCATCGCGGTGCCCCAGGGCGACCCGCTGGAGCTCGACCTGCGCCTGGAGTCGGTGATGGAGGGCGTGCTCGTCAGCGGCACCGTCGCCGCGTCGGCGGTCGGCGAGTGCTCGCGCTGCCTGGAGACCTTCACCCGGCCGGTGCAGATCACCCTCACCGAGCTGTACTACTACCCGTCCAAGACGCCGCAGCAGGCCGAGGAGGACGACGAGGCCAGGATGGTCGAGGACGAGCTGATCGACCTCGCCCCGGCCGTCACCGAGGCCATCGTGCTCGACCTGCCGCTGCAGCCGTTGTGCTCGGAGGACTGCCCCGGACTGTGCGCCCAGTGTGGTGTTCAGCTGGCGATTGCAGAACCCGGGCACGGGCATGAGACCATAGATCCCCGTTGGGCCGCGCTGTCGGCCAAGCTCGACCAGGCCGGTGTTCCGGAGCCCAGCGCCAAGCACAGCACCGATGACGGTGCGCCAACCGATCTCGAGGAGAAGTAGTCGTGGCCGTCCCGAAGCGCAAGATGTCCCGTGCCAACACCAGGGACCGCCGTAGCCAGTGGAAGACCACTGCTCCCACCCTGGTGACCTGCCCCAACCGGGCGTGTGGCGAGCAGAAGCTCCCGCACATCGCCTGCCCGTCCTGCGGCACCTACAACAACCGTCAGGTCACCGCGGTCTGAGTCCGCGGGATCAACGGTGGGTAGCAAGCACACAGACGGAGCGGTTCTCGACCGCGGTCCGCTGCTGACGGCACTCGGGGTCGATTTCGACCCCGAGCTGCTGACGCTGGCACTCACGCATCGCTCGTACGCGTACGAGAACGGTGGCCTGCCGACCAACGAGCGGCTGGAGTTCCTCGGGGACTCCGTGCTCGGGCTGGCAGTCACCGAGCGGCTCTACCGCACCTTGCCGGACAAGTCCGAGGGTGTGCTGGCCAAGATCCGGGCCAGCGTGGTCAACATGCACGCGCTGGCCGGGGTCGCCCGCACCCTCGGCGAGGGTGGGCTCGGTGCGTACCTCTTGCTGGGCAAGGGCGAAGAGCTCACCGGCGGCCGGGACAAGACCAGCATCCTGGCCGACGGCATGGAGTCGCTGCTGGGGGCCATCCACCTGCAGCACGGCATCGAGACCGCCCGCGAGGTGGTGGAGCGGCTGTTCGACACGCTGCTCACCGAGGCGCCGCTGCTGGGGGCCGGCCTGGACTGGAAGACCAGCCTGCAGGAGCTCACCTCCGAGCGCGGCCTGGGCGTGCCCGTCTACGACGTGCAGTCCAGCGGCCCCGATCACCTCAAGGAGTTCCAGGCGCGCGTGCTCGTCTCGGGGGACACCCTGGGGGTGGGCTCCGGCCGCAGCAAGAAGGAGGCGGAGCAGAAGGCCGCCTCCACCGCCTGGCGCGCCCTGTCGGCGGCCGAGACCCCCGTCGAGGCTGAGGGAACCACCTCCCCCTCCGGAGCCTGAGTGCCCGAGCTGCCCGAGGTCGAGGTGGTCCGGCGCGGCCTCGTCGAGCACGTGGTCGGCCACGTCGTGGAGTCCGTCGAGGTTCGCCACCCCCGTGCGGTGCGGCGCCACCTCGCCGGCGCCGACGACCTCGTGCTCGGCCTGCTCGGCGCGCGCCTGGTCAGCGCCGACCGTCGGGGCAAGTACCTGTGGCTGCAGGCCGACACCGCCGAGCGCGGTCGGCAGGCCGTGGTGGTGCACCTGGGCATGAGCGGGCAGATGCGGGTGCAGCCGGTGGGCGCCCCGGACGAGAAGCACCTGCGCATCCGGGTGCGGCTGCGGGCCACCGCCGACGAGCCGGCCAGCGAGCTGCGGTTCGTGGACCAGCGCACCTTCGGCGGCTGGGCGGTGGAGGAGCTGGAGCCGGTGGACGGCGTCCTGCTGCCCCGCCCGGTCACCCACATCGCCCGCGACCCCCTGGACCCCGACTTCGACGCCGAGGCCGCGGTGACCGCGATGCGGCGCAGGCACACCGAGGTCAAGCGGGCGCTGCTGGACCAGACCCTGGTCTCCGGCATCGGCAACATCTACGCCGACGAGGCCCTGTGGCGCGCCAAGCTGCACGGCCGGCGCCCCACCGACCGGCTCAGCCGCGCCCAGGCCCGCGAGCTGCTCAGCCGGGCCGCCGAGGTGATGCGCGAGGCGCTGGCCCAGGGTGGGACGTCCTTCGACGCGCTCTACGTCAACGTCAACGGTGACTCCGGCTACTTCGACCGCTCGCTGGCGGCCTACGGCCAGGCGGGCCGGCCGTGCCCGCGGTGCGGGCGCAGCATCGTGCGGGAGAGCTTCATGAACCGCTCCTCGTTCAGCTGCCCGTCCTGCCAGCCGCCGCCGCGGGCCCGCCGCAGCAGCAGCCGGACACCCACCGGCCTCAGCTCCGCCGGCGGTGCGGCACGAACTCCAGCACCAGGAACGCGGCCAGCACGAACGCCACCTGGCGCAGCCTGACCATCGCGAACCGCTGTCCGTCCAGCGCCCGGAACTTGCGCACGAAGCGGTACAGCGACTCGATGCGGATCAGCGGGTCGAGCAGGTGGGTGGCGACGTACACCGCCTGCTGGCCCGCCCCCCGGTGGGTGGACTCGAAGATCTCCGGGAACGCCGCGAACGCCAGCGACACCTTCTCCCCGCCGTGCTCCTTGCCGTGGTGCACCATGTCCACGCTGAGCCGCTCGTCCACCCCGTTGGGGGCGTCGCCGGAGCGGTAGGGCACGTCCAGGGTGAGCATGCGGCCCTCGTCGGCCGTGGCGTAGCGGTGGAACGCCACCGCCCTCCCCTCGGCGTCGCGGGCGATGGCCAGCAGGATGCCCGGCGTCCGGCCGTCGAGCAGGTGGTCCAGGATCATCGAGAAGCCCCGGTTGGCGTGCCGGTGGTCGCTGCTGGCGACGAGCCGGCGCAGCTCGGCCAGCGTCTCCTTGTCCAGGCCCCGCTCGGAGCGGACCTCGGTGGTGATCCCCGCGTTGTGGGTGCGCTGCACCGCCTGGCGGAGGTTGCGCCACTGCCGGCCCTGCAGGGTGAAGGAGGCGACGTCGATCACCACGTCACGCCCGATGGGCACCGTCCGCAGCCCGTGCCTGCTCCACAGCGGTGCGCAGTACTCGCCGGCGGCGAGCACCGCCACCCGCCAGCCGTTGCTGCGGCAGTGCGCCTGGAACTCCTCGATGAGGTCGGCGAAGTCGGTGCGCTCGCCCACCGGGTCCCCGGCGACGGCGGCGATGCCCAGGCGGGCCCGGTAGCCGAGCGCCGCGGTGCCGTCGCTGTTGAAGAAGTAGCCCTTGGCCGAGTGCATCACGAAGGGCGCCAGCGGGTCGTCCCGGGAGCGGTTGACCAGTGCGAAGACCCGGCCCAGCTCCTCGGGCGCGGCCTTGGCCGTCTTGGGGAACACCAGCACGGCACCGGCCAGGGCCAGGGCGATGAAGCCCAGCACCCCTCGGCCGCTGTCGTAGGCCAGCCGGGCGATGACCGCCAGCGCGATGGCGCCGAGCACGTGGTTGCGGGTGAGCGGCCGCCGCAGGTAGAGCCCGCGCAGCAGGAAGAAGATGGCCAGGCCGAGCGCGTAGGGCCAGGACCACTGCAGGTCGCCGAGGCGTCCGACGGTCTGGTCCTGGGTGGTGTCCAGGAACGAGGCGAGCCCGCTCACCCGGGATCCTGGCGCTTCTTGACCTCCAGGATGGCCGCGGGCACCCGGCCGTCGGCATCGATCGGGGTCCACGGCTCGCTGGGCACCCACTGCGAGCCGCACCCGGCACAGACGTGCAGGTCTTCCTCCGCGCGGCTGGCCCGCCAAGAACACAGCGAGCGGCAGGCGTTGACGACCAACCCGCGCTGTCCCACCCCTGCAGAATAGGCGGCATGCCTGATCCGACGACCGACACGCTTCCCGTCCGCCTCGCCGCATGGGTGCACGGTCACGTGCAGGGCGTCGGCTTCCGCTGGTGGACCCGCTCGAGGGCGCTGGAGCTGGGCCTGGTGGGCAGCGCCAGCAACCAGCGCGACGGTCGGGTGCTGGTGGTCGCCGAGGGCCCCCGCGCGCAGTGCGAGCAGCTGCTGCAGGCGCTGCGCGGGGGCGCGACCCCGGGCGCCGTGGACACCGTGGTGCACACCTGGGAGCCGGCGCGCGGCGGCCTGCACGGCTTCGTGGAGCGGTAGCGCCGGGTACCGTTCCCTGGTGCACCTGAAGAGCCTCACGCTGAAGGGATTCAAGTCCTTCGCCTCGGCCACCACGCTGCGCTTCGAGCCTGGAATCACCTGTGTGGTGGGGCCCAACGGGTCTGGCAAGTCCAACGTGGTTGACGCGCTCACCTGGGTGATGGGTGAGCAGGGCGCCAAGGCGCTGCGCGGGGGCAAGATGGAGGACGTCATCTTCGCCGGCACCTCCGGGCGCGCTCCGCTGGGCCGCGCCGAGGTCACCCTCACCATCGACAACTCCGACGGCGCCCTGCCGATCGACTACGCCGAGGTGTCCATCACTCGGCGGATGTTCCGCGACGGCGCCAGCGAGTACGAGATCAACGGCAGCTCGTGCCGGTTGATGGACGTGCAGGAGCTGCTCAGCGACTCCGGCATCGGCCGGGAGATGCACGTCATCGTCGGGCAGGGACGCCTGGCCACCATCCTGGAGTCGCGGCCGGAGGACCGCCGCGCCTTCATCGAGGAGGCGGCCGGCGTCCTCAAGCACCGCAAGCGCAAGGAGAAGGCGCTGCGCAAGCTCGACTCCATGCAGGCCAACCTGGCGCGGCTGGGCGACCTGACCACCGAGCTGCGCCGCCAGCTGAAGCCGCTGGGCAAGCAGGCGGAGGTGGCTCGCCGTGCGCAGACCGTGCAGGCCGACCTGCGCGACGCCCGGCTGCGCCTCGCCGCCGACGACCTGGTGACCCGCCGCGCCGAGCTGGACCGCGGCGTCACCGACGAGGCCGCCGCCCGCGCCCAGCAGGAGCAGGTGCAGGCCGAGCTGGCCCGCGCCGAGCAGCAGGTGGCCGTCAGCGAGGCCCTGGTGGCCGAGCTGGCCCCGGCCGCCACGGCTGCGCAGGACACCTGGCTGCGGCTGTCGGCCCTGCAGGAGCGGATGAGCGCCACCGTGCGGGTGGCGGCCGACCGGGCCCGCCACCTCAGCGCTCCGGTGGCCGACACCCGCCCCGGCCGCGACCCTGAGCAGCTGGAGGCCGAGGCCGAGCGTGCCGCCGAGCTGGAGGCCGAGCTGGAGGCGGCGATGGTGGCCGCCCAGGCGGAGCTGGCGACCGCGCAGCAGCGACGCACCGAGCTGGAGCGGGCGCTGACCGCCGCCGAGAAGGCACACCTGGCCGCGGTGCGGGCCATCGCCGACCGGCGCGAGGGCCTGGCCCGGCTGTCCGGGCAGGTGGACACCCTGCGCTCGCGCAGCGAGTCCGGCGCCGCCGAGATCGAGCGGCTGAGCACCTCCATGGCCGAGGCGCGCGCCCGCGGCGAGGAGGCTGCGCGCGAGTTCGCGGCGGTGCAGGCCGAGATCAGCGACCTCGACGCCGGCGAGCTGGGGCTGGACGACCGTCACGAGCGGGCGGTGGCCGCGCACGCCGCGGCCCAGCAGCGGGTGAGCGAGCTGCTCGAGGCCGAGCGTGAGGCGGGCCAGGCGGTGGCCTCGGGCCGCGCGACGGTGGCGGCGCTGTCGGTGGGGCTGGCCCGCAAGGACGGCGCTGGGTGGTTGGTCGAGCACCACCAGGTGCTCGGCACCGCCGCCCAGCGGCTGCGGGTGCGCACCGGTTACGAGGCGGCCGTGGCGGCCGCGCTCGGTCCGCTGGCCGACGCGGTGGTGGTGGCCGGCCAGCAGTCGGTGCTGCCCGCGCTGGAGGCGCTCAAGGCCGCGGACGGTGGACGGACCGGGCTGCTGGTGACCGACGCCGCGGCGCCACTCGGGCAGCGCCCCGCCGTGGCGCTGACCGACGGCGCGCGCTGGGCCGGTGAGCTGGTGGACTGCGACGACGCGCTGCGCCCCGCGGTGCAGGCCCTGCTGTGCGACGTCGTGGTCGTCGAGCAGCTCGGCCAGGCGGACGCCCTGACCGCCGCCGGGGTGCGGGTGGTGACCCAGGAGGGTGACCTGCTGGGCGCCGGGTGGGCGCTGGGTGGCTCGGACCGTCCGGCCAGCACCCTGGAGGTGCAGGCCGCGGTGGACGAGGCGACCGCCGCCGTGCAGGCCGCCGAGCAGCGCGCCGAGCAGCTGGCCGGTGCCCTCACCGGCGCACGGGAGGAGGAGAAGGAGCGGGCACAGAACGTCGACCTGACCCTGGCCGCGCTGAACGAGTCCGACGCAGAGCTGGCCGCGGTGGCCGAGCGCCTCGGTCGGCTGGGCCAGACCGTGCGCACCGCGGAGAGCGAGGTGGCGCGGCTGGCCGCCCAGCGGGAGAAGCTGGAGACTGCCCGGGCGGAGCGGCTCACGGCGCTGGCCGAGCTGGAGCAGCGCCTGGCCCACGCCCAGGCCGAGCCGGGGGAGGACGAGCCCACCACGGCCGAGCGCGACGCAGCCGCCGTCGCGCTGAGCACCGCCCGCGCCGCCGAGGTGGAGGCCCGGCTGGCCCTGCGCACCGCGGAGGAGCGAGCCGGGTCGGTGCGCGGCAGGGCCGATGCCCTGCGGCGCAGTGCCCGCGCCGAGCGCGACGCCCGGGTGCGGGCGGAGAACGCGCTGCGCACCCGTCGGCACGCCGCCGCGGTGGCGGAGGCGGTGGCCGAGGGCGGGCAGCGGGCGCAGCAGCACGTGCAGCAGGTGCTGGCCGCGGCGGTGGCCGAGCGCGACGCCGTCACCGCGCGCCGCACCGCGGCCGAGGCGGAGCTGCGCGTCACGCGGGAGAGCACCCGCAGCCTGGCCCAGCAGCTCGCCGCGCTCACCGACGCGGTGCACCGCGACGAGGTCGCCAGGGCCCAGGCGGCGCTGCGGGTGGAGCAGCTGGCGGAGACGATCGTGGCCACCCACGCCATCGGCCTGGACGAGCTGGTCGCCGAGTACGGCCCGGACGTGCCGCTACCGTCCACCGCGCAGGAGCTGGCCGAGCACGCCGCCGCCCGGGAGCGCGGCGAGCAGGTGAGCGCCCCGCCGCCCATGCCCTACGACCGCGCCACCCAGGAGCAGCGGGTGGCCCGCGCCGAGCGGGACCTGCGCACCCTGGGCAAGGTGAACCCGCTGGCGCTGGAGGAGTTCGCCGCCCTGGAGGAGCGCTACCAGTTCCTGGCCACCCAGCTGGAGGACGTCAAGGCCACCCGCAAGGACCTGCTGGGCGTGGTCGCCGACGTGGACCGACGGATCCTGGAGGTGTTCACCGCGGCCTACCACGACGTGGCGGCGGAGTTCGGCGCCGTGTTCGCCACGCTGTTCCCCGGCGGGGAGGGCCGGCTGGTGCTGACCGACCCCGACGACATGCTCACCACCGGCATCGAGGTGGAGGCGCGTCCACCGGGCAAGCGGGTCAAGCGGCTGTCCCTGCTGTCCGGCGGTGAGAAGTCGCTGACCGCGGTGGCCATGCTGGTCGCGATCTTCCGGGCGCGGCCGTCGCCGTTCTACGTGATGGACGAGGTGGAGGCGGCGCTGGACGACACCAACCTGCGGCGGCTGATCACCTTGTTCGAGCAGCTGCGGGAGCGCTCCCAGCTGATCGTCATCACCCACCAGAAGGCGACCATGGAGGTTGCCGACGCCCTGTACGGGGTGAGCATGCGGGGCGACGGCATCACCACCGTCATCTCCCAGCGGATGCGCAGGCAGCCCACGGGCGAGCCGGCACCCGCAGGCTAGTCCCCGCCCTGTCGCCCGGGGGCCTCCTCCCCACTGGGCCGTTAGGGTCTCGGCGGCCGGCGACTGGCACGATGGCGCTCGTGGAAACCTGGGTCTGGATCGTCATAGCCGTAGCCGCGCTGCTCATCCTGCTGCTCGTGGCGGGGCTGGTGCTGCGCCGTCGTCGTCAGGTGCGCCTCTCGGTGGGGCAGCGAGAGAGCACCGCCACCCCGACCGGCTACCGCGCGGACAAACCGATCAGCTTCAGCGGCGGGTCCACGGCTCCGCCTGCTCCGTCGCCGGTGGCACCCACCCTGCCGGAGACTCCAGAGTCTCCGGAGACCGAGCGCGAGCCGGCGGTCGGCGACGACGCGTCGATCCCGCGCGACTCCGAGCGCCGCACGCTGGTCAACGTCGACCTGCCCGACGCCGAGACGGCCGCGGCCGCGCCGCGCGCACCGGTGGAGACCGAGACCGCTGCACCCGAGACTGCCGAGACCGAGACCGAGACCGCAGCACCCGAGACCGAGACCGAGACCGCTGCACCTGAGACCGCCGAGACCGAGACGATCACGCCGGAGCCGACGGCGGAGCCCCGCGAGGAGATCGCCCCCACGGCCGGCCGGCTGGACCGGTTGCGCGGACGGCTCTCGCGCTCCCAGTCCGCCGTCGGGCAGAGCCTGCTGGGCCTGCTCGGCGCCGGCGACCTCGACGAGGACTC
Organism: Rhodococcus sp. Z13_19A; assembly: GCF_058133575.1. Lineage (NCBI taxonomy): Bacteria > Bacillati > Actinomycetota > Actinomycetes > Mycobacteriales > Nocardiaceae > Rhodococcus > Rhodococcus sp. Z13_19A. The sequence goes on along the minus strand of NZ_JBYUNN010000003.1, from coordinate 695,017 downwards.
CTGGGAGGAGGTCGAGGACACCCTGCTGATGGCCGACCTCGGCACCGCCACCACCGTCGCGGTGGTCACCGAGCTGCGCGAGAAGATCGCCAGTCGCAACGTCCGCACCACCGAGCAGGCCCGTGCCCTGCTGCGCGAGGTCCTGGTCAACCAGCTGCACCCGGAGATGGACCGCTCCATCGCCGCCCTGCCGCATGCCGACCACCCGTCGGTGCTGCTGGTCGTGGGGGTCAACGGCACCGGCAAGACCACCACCACCGGCAAGCTCGCTCGGGTGCTGGTGGCCGACGGCCGGCGCGTGCTGCTCGGTGCGGCAGACACCTTCCGCGCCGCCGCGGCCGACCAGCTGCAGACCTGGGGCGAGCGCGTGGGCGCCGAGGTGGTGCGGGGCAAGGAGTCGGCCGACCCGGCCGCCGTGGCCTTCGACGCCGTCGCCAAGGGCACCGAGCTGGGCGTGGACGTGGTGCTCATCGACACCGCGGGACGCCTGCACACCAAGACCGGGCTGATGGACGAGCTGGGCAAGGTCAAGCGGGTGGTGGAGAAGAAGGCCGCGGTGGACGAGGTGCTGCTGGTGCTGGACGCCACCACCGGCCAGAACGGCCTGCTGCAGGCCCGCGTGTTCTCCGAGGTGGTCACCGTCACCGGGGTGGTGCTCACCAAGCTCGACGGCACGGCCAAGGGTGGCATCGTCTTCCAGGTGCAGCGCGAGCTGGGCGTGCCGGTCAAGCTGGTGGGCCTGGGCGAGGGTGCCGACGACCTGGCCCCCTTCGTCCCGGAGGCGTTCATCGACGCCCTGCTGGGCTAGCCCGCCGCGCCCGGTGACGCGGGCGCGGCCGTGAGGACCAGGCGAACCTGTGTGACTGCCGTAAACACGGACGTAACATGAGCGCCCCATCGTTCATCTCTGGGCAACAGTGGTGCTGCACAGGGGAAACACCGAACGGGGACTCTCTCCTCACAACCAGAGCCAGGGGGCATGCCCTAGGCCGGGGCAGGAGGAGGCAAGCCAGGTGAACTTCCCGACGATGGGCGTTCCGGACACAGGCGACACCGCGTGGATGCTGATCAGCGCGGCGCTTGTGCTGTTGATGACGCCAGGACTGGCGTTCTTCTACGGGGGCATGGTCCGAGCCAAGGGCGTGCTCAACATGATGATGATGAGCATCAGCGCCATGGGGGTCGTTGGCGTGCTCTGGGTGCTCTACGGCTACTCGGTCGCCTTTGGCGAGGACAAGGGCAACCTCATCGGTGACCCCACCCAGTACTTCGGGCTCAAGGGCCTGATCAGCGGCAACGGCTCCGCGGCCGTCGCCGAGGACGCTGCCGCCGGCATCGAGGCGGCCGACGTGGTGAACATCCCGCTGGTCGGCACCATGCCCGCCACGGTCTTCGTCGCCTTCCAGGCGATGTTCGCCATCCTCACCGTCGCCCTGATCTCTGGTGCGGTCGCCGACCGGATGAAGTTCAGCGCCTGGCTGGTCTTCGCGGGTCTGTGGGCCACGATCGTGTACTTCCCGGTGGCGCACTGGGTGTTCGCCTTCGACGGGGTCACCGCCGAGACGGGTGGCTGGATCGCCAACAAGCTCGCTGCCATCGACTTCGCCGGTGGTACCGCGGTGCACATCAACGCCGGTGCGGCCGCGCTGGTCCTGGTGCTCGTCCTCGGCAAGCGCCGCGGCTGGCCCAAGGACCCGATGCGCCCGCACAACCTGCCCTTCGTGATGCTCGGCTCCGGCCTGCTGTGGTTCGGCTGGTTCGGCTTCAACGCCGGCTCCGCCACCAGCGCCAACGGCACCGCGGGCACCACCTTCATCACCACCGTCGTCGCCACCTGCATCTCGATGCTGGCCTGGCTGCTGGTGGAGCGCGTCCGGGACGGTCACGCCACCAGCCTGGGCGGTGCGTCGGGCATCGTCGCCGGCCTGGTCGCCATCACCCCGGCCTGCTCCTCGGTGAACGTGCTGGGTGCGCTGGTCATCGGTGCGGTCGCCGGCGTGTTCTGCGCCCTGGCCGTCGGACTGAAGTACCGCTTCGGCTACGACGACTCGCTCGACGTGGTCGGCGTCCACCTGGTCGGTGGAATCATCGGCACCCTGCTGGTCGGCCTGGTGGCCACCTCGGAGGCTCCGGCCGGTGTCGACGGACTGTTCTACGGTGGCGGCGTCGACCAGCTGTGGCGCCAGGCGGTGGGTGCCGGCGCAGTGCTGGCCTTCTCGCTGGTGGTCACGGCGATCATCGCCCTCGCCATCAAGGTGACCATGGGTCTCCGCGTGGAGGACGAGGCTGAGATGATGGGGATCGACGAATCGCAGCACGCTGAGTCCGGCTACGACCTTGCACCGATCAGTGGTGGTGCACTGGGCATGACCGGGGGACAGTCAAAGCCGAACTCGATCCTGGCAGCATCTGCCAGCAAGGAGGCCTGATCATGAAGCTCATCACGGCGATCATCAAGCCGTTCACGCTCGAAGACGTCAAGACTGCGCTCGAGCAGCTGGGCGTGCTCGGCATGACCGTCAGCGAGGTCCAGGGCTACGGCCGGCAGAAGGGCCACACCGAGGTCTACCGCGGTGCCGAGTACTCGGTGGACTTCGTGCCCAAGGTGCGCGTGGAGGTCGTCGTCGACGACTCGGTGGCCGACAAGGTCATCGACGTGGTCGTCGAGGCCGCGCGCACCGGCAAGATCGGGGACGGCAAGGTCTGGTCCTCCCCGGTGGAGACCATGGTGCGGGTGCGCACCGGTGAGCGGGGCCCGGACGCGCTGTGACGCGCCCACGGTGACCAGCCTCCCTGCACGACGTCGCGGACCCTCGTCCGCCGGAACTCCCGGTTACGCACCGGTGAGGGCCCGGCGGGCGGGGGTCCGTGCCTGTGTGGGCGTGTCTGGCCCACCTCGCTGACGGACCCACCTCGCTGACCGGCCTACATCTCTGACCAGGACGGAGCTCCACCCATGCAGCCCGACTACGACCCGGTGCACGACCTCGTCGAGGGGCGGGCCAAGCTTCTGGCCAACGGCGACGCGCTGTCGGCCGCCGAGCTGCGCGCGGCCCTGCTCACCCTGCACGAGCACTGGCTGGTGCAGCGCGCCGACGAGCTCGGCATCACCGCCGGCAGCGGCATGGCCATCATGGCCGTCGGCGGGCTGGGCCGGCGCGAGCTGCTGCCGCACTCCGACCTCGACCTGGTGCTGCTGCACGGCAAGGGCGCCCCGAGCGGCATCGCCGAGATCGCCGACCGGCTCTGGTACCCGCTGTGGGACGCCCACGTGCAGCTCGACCACAGCGTGCGCACCCCGGCCCAGGCCCTGGCCGTCGCCGCCGAGGACGTCACCGCGGCGCTGGGCATGCTGGAGCTGCGGCCCATCGCCGGCGACACCGAGCTGGCCGGCGGGCTGGTTGGCTCGGTGTACGCCCAGTGGCGCAGCGGCATCCGCAACCGCCTGGACGAGCTGGCCGAGCAGGCCCACGAGCGCTGGGAGCGCGTGGGGGAGGTGGCTCACCGGGTGGAGCCTGACCTCAAGCACGGCCGCGGTGGGCTGCGCGACCTGCAGCTGCTCTCCGCGCTGGCTGCCGCCCAGGTGATCAACCGGACGCCCGGGCTCAGCGAGCACTCGCCCGGCGGCGGACTGCCCCGTGCGCACGCCCTGCTGCTGGACGTGCGCACCGAGCTGCACCGCGTGTCCGGCCGCGCCCGCGACGTGCTGCGCGCGCAGGACGCCGACGAGATCGCCGTCGCGCTGGGCCGCGGTGACCGCTTCACCCTGGCGCGGGAGCTCAGCGACGCCGCCCGCACCGTCAGCTACTCGGTGGAGGTGGGCCTGCGCACCGCCCGCAGCGCGCTGCCCCGCCGCGGCCTGGCCACCCTGCGCCGCGCCCCCGTGCGCCGGCCGCTGGCCGAGGGCGTGGTGGAGCACGGGGGCGAGGTGGCGCTGGCCAAGGGGGTGCGGGCCGGCTCCGATCCCGCGCTGTCGCTGCGGGTGGCCCTGGCGTCGGCCCGCACCGGGCTGCCCATCGCCGGCTCCACCCTCAACGCGCTGGCCGATGCCCCGCCCCAGGAGGCCCCGGTGTGGCCGCGGCCGATGCTGGCCAACTTCCTCGCCCTGCTGGGCACCGGGCGGGCGGTGATCGGCTCCATCGAGGCCCTCGACCGCGCCGACCTGTGGTGCACCCTGGTGCCGGAGTGGTCGACGGTGCGGGACCTGCCGCCCCGCGACGCCGCCCACGTCTGGTCGGTGGACCGCCACCTGATGGAGACGTGTGCCTACGCCGGCTCGCTGACCACCCGGGTGTCGCGGCCGGACCTGCTGCTGGTGGGCGCGCTGCTGCACGACATCGCCAAGGGGCTGCCCGGTGACCACAGCGAGGTCGGCGCCGAGATGATCCAGCCGATCGCCCGCCGGATGGGTCTGCCCGAGGCCGACGTGCAGACGCTGTCGGCGATGGTGCGCCACCACCTGCTGCTGCCGGTGACGGCGTCCCGCCGCGACCTCAACGACCCCGCCACCATCGAGGCCGTGGTGGACGCCGTGGGCGGCGACCGCGTGCTGCTGGAGCTGCTGCACGCCCTCACCGAGGCGGACTCCCGCGCCACCGGCCCTGGCATGTGGGGCAGCTGGAAGGCGTCCCTGGTGGAGCAGCTGGTGAGCCGCTGCCGGCTGATGACCCGCGGCGAGCCGCTGCCGGAGATGGAGCCGCTCTCGGCGGAGCACCGCGCGCTGGCGGAGGCCGGCAAGCTGTCGGTGACGCTGGAGCCGGCCACCGCCGACACCCCCATGCTGGTGCGGGTGGTGGCCCCGGACGCCCACAACGTGCTCGCTGCCGCTGCCGGGGTGCTGGCCCTGCACTCGCTGCGGGTGCACTCGGCGTCGGTGCGCGAGCACGCCGGCGCCGCGGTGGACACCTTCATGGTCTCGCCCCGCTTCGGCAGCCCGCCCGACGTGGCTCTGCTGCGCCAGGACCTGGCCCGAGCGCTGCGCGACGACGCCGAGCTGGCCCAGCGGCTGGCGGCCAAGGAGGCCACCTACGGTGAGCACGCCACCGACGGCACCGAGTCGCGGGTGCTCTGGGTGGACGAGGGCGTCGGCCCGGCCGTGCTGGAGCTCCGCGCGGCCGACCGGACGGGGCTGCTCTACCGGGTGGCCGCCGTGCTGCAGCAGCGCGGGGTGCAGATCGAGTGGGCGCGCGTGGAGACGATGGGCTCGTCGGTGGCGGACGCGTTCGGCCTGCACCTGGGCGACGCCGACACCCCAGTGCTGCGCAAGGAGCTCACCGCGGCGGTGCTGGCCGTCACCCGCTGAGCGCTCCGTCGTCGTGCAGCTGCCCGCGGAGCCGGAACTTCTGGATCTTGCCGGTGCCGGTCTTGGGCAGCGGCCCGAAGTGCACCTGCTTGGGCGCCTTGAAGTGGGCCAGGCGGGCACGGACGTGGTCTATCAGCTCGCGCTCGGTGACCTCAGCCCCCTCGCGCAGCACCACGAAGGCGGCCACCGACTCGCCCCACCGGGGGTCGGGCGCGGCGACCACCGCGCTCTCCAGCACGGCGGGGTGGGAGTCCAGCGCCTGCTCCACCTCGATGGAGGCGATGTTCTCCCCGCCGGAGATGATCACGTCCTTGGAGCGGTCGCGGAGCTCGACGTAGCCGTCGGGGTGCAGCACGCCGATGTCGCCGGTGCGAAACCACCCCTCGTGCTCGGCGGCCCGGGTGGCGTCCGGGTCGCGGTAGTAGCCGAGCATCACGTTGTTGCCGCGCAGCAGCACCTCACCGGTGGTGGCGGCGTCGGCGGGCACGTCGGCCCCGGCGGAGTCCACCACCCGCAGCGGCAGGCTCACCAGGTTGGCCACCCCCTGACGGGCGCGCAGCCGCGCCTGCTCAGCGGCGTCCAGATCGTCCCACTCCGGGCGCCAGTCGCAGATCGCGGCCGGGCCGTAGGTCTCGGTGAGCCCGTACAGGTGGGTGACGTCCAGGCGCAGGGCGGCCATCCGCTCCAGCAGCGCAGGCGAGGGCGGAGCGCCCCCGGTGCACACCGTGACGGTGCGCTCCGCCGGGGCAGCGTCGGGCGAGCCCGCCACGCCGACCAGCACGGTCGGCGCGGCGCACAGGTGGGTGATGCCCTCCTCGCGGATCGCCTGCCACACCGCGTCGGCCGCGACGGTGCGCAGCGTGTGGTGCACCCCGCCGGCCGCGGTGACCGCCCACGGGAAGCACCACCCGTTGCAGTGGAACATCGGCAGCGTCCACAGGTACACCGACCGCGCGTCCAGCCCGGTCTGGGCGGTCATGGCCAGCGCCTGCAGGTAGGCCCCGCGGTGGGAGTACATGACGCCCTTGGGCTTGCCCGTGGTGCCGCTGGTGTAGTTCAGCGACAGCAGCGACCACTCGTCGGTCACCGGCACCCGCAGCGGCTCCGCGGCCGCCAGCAGCGCCTCGTAGCCGTCCTCCGGCCCGCCGGCGACCACCAGCTGCACCGCGGGGTCCACCAGCGCGTGCACGGCGCGGCCGAGCTCGAGCAGGTCGGCGTCCACCACCAGCACCACCGACCCGGCGTGGGTGACGATCCAGGCCAGCTCGGCGGCGCTGAGGCGGGTGTTCAGCGCGTTCAGCACTGCACCGGCCATCGGCACCCCGTAGTGCGCCTCCAGCGCCACCGCCGAGTTCGGCGCCAGCACCGACACCCGGTCGCCGGGGCGCACCCCGATGCTGGCGAGCGCCCCGGCCAGGCGGTCGCATCGCTCAGCCAGCTCGCCGTAGGTGCGCCGGACGTCGCCGTCCACCAGCGCCAGCCGGTCGGTGTGCACCACCCGGGCGCGGTCCAGGAACGCGGTGGGCGTGAGGGGGACAGGGCCAAAAGGCGTGGTCACAGGCCTGAGCGTAAGCCTGCGGGTGCCGTGTCAGCCGATGCGAGCGGCGGCTGAGGCCATGCCCAGCCAGGTGTGCGGGTTGCCGCCCCAGCACCAGCCCAGTCGCGGCGCGCCCTTGCTCACCCAGACCCCGGTGACCCGCTTGTCGCCGGCCCGGGAGCCGAGCATCTGGAAACAGGTGCGCTCGCGCAGCCACTCCGGGTGCTGCACCGCCACGGCCAGCCCCTCCTCCAGGGTCAGCGGCGTGCGCCCAGTCCCCAGGATCGTGCTGAGCGCGTCGTCGGGGCGGACGTTGCGGGTCTCCTCCCCGGCGTCCACGTCGACCAGCAGGTACAGCGGTGCGTCGGGCAGCTCGACGTCGGCGGTGGGCACGAACCGGGCCAGGTCGTCCGCTGCCATGGTGGTGAAGCCGGTCTTGGTCCTCAGCCGGGCCAGCTCCACCAGCCGCTCCGGCGCCAGCAGCTCCCGGCTGGTGACCAGCACGAAGGGCTCGGCGGGCAGGTGCTCGCGCAGCGGGGCGGCCAGCGTGCGCAGCCGGTCCTCGGTGATCCCGGCGAGGGTGGGAAAGCCGGCGTCGACGAGCCGGTCCAGCTGCCGGTCGAGCTCGGCCGTGGCGGTGGGGCTGGGGGTGCGGGCTGGGCTGGCGACAGACATGGGTCACTCCTCCTCGACAGCAGCGGTGCGAGGTCAACGACCGAGCGCCCGGCGAAGTTCCGGCTAGCGACGCGGACGGACCATCCCCCGGCCGGTGACCAGCGGCAGGTCGAGAGCGGTGCGCAGCCCGGGGGCCGCGGCCACCACCGCGGGGATGGCGTTGACCAGCCGCATCGCGGTGGCGTTGAGGGTGGCGTCGTTGTGCACCCCGGTGGGCGAGTGCGCCACCAGGTCCAGGGTGTAGCTGGGCTCGCCGGTGATCTCCACCCGGTAGCTGCCCTCCGGCCCGGCCGGCTGGGGCCAGTGCGGCGCCAGGTCGGCGCGCAGCCGGGTGACGTGCTCGAGCACCAGCACCGCGGCCCCGTCCACCATGCCGCGGACGGCGAAGCGCAGTGCGGCCGCGGTGCCCTCGGCGATGGGGCCGGAGCGGATGGTGAAGGTCTCCGGGGCGGGGAGGCGCTCGTGCACCTCGGTGACCTCGTCCAGCTCCACCCCGAGCCCGGCGGCCAGCTGGCGCACCACGCTGCCCCAGGCCAGCGACAGCACCCCGGGCTGCAGCAGCATCGGCGTCTCGTCCATCGGCCGGCCGAAGCCCATGATGTCGAACAGCACGGTGGGGTTGTCGTAGGTGGCGTAGTCCACGATCTCCGAGCACCACACCTGCTCGATCTCCCGACAGGTGCCGGTGAGCACCAGCGGCAGCCAGTCGTTGGCGAAGCCGGGGTCGATGCCGTTGACGAACAACGAGGCGCCGCCCTCGGCCGCGGCTCGGCTCAGTGGCTCGTAGACCTCCGGCGGCAGCACGCCCACCGGGTACTGCAGGAAGACCGGCCCGCTGGCCACCACGTTGATCCCGGCACGCAGGAACCCGGTCAGGTCCGCCAGTGCCTCGGACAGCCGGTTGTCGCTCATCGCGGTGTAGACGATGCAGTCGGGCTGCAGCGCCAGCAGCTCGGCGGCGTCGTTGCTGGCGGGCACCCCGAGCGCGGTGTCCAGCCCGGCCAGCTCCCCGGCGTCGCGGCCCACCTTGGCGGGGTCGGACACCCAGACGCCGACCAGCTCCAGCTCCGGGTGCGCGGCCACACCGGCCACCGCGTGCCGGCCCACGTTGCCGGTGCTCCACTGCACCACCCGAGCGCCCATCGCCGACCCCCTGACTGTGGTGCACGTCACCGTGCGGCGAGGCTAGCCGGTGCGTGGCAGCCGGCGGGGACGGAGCGCGGCCGGCAGCAGCCGGCGTCGCGCCTCGTCCGGCTGGATGCGCAGGGCGGTGATGGTGGTGGCCAGCATCTCGTAGTGACCCACCAGCAGGCACAGCTCGATGCACTGCGGCTCCTCCAGGTGCCCGCGCAGCTGGGCCCAGGTGGCGTCGTCGAGGTCCAGGTGGGTGTGCAGGGCGTCCACTGCGTGCAGCAGGGTGCGCTCGCGGGCCGACCAGCCCGGCGCGTCGGGGCCGTCGGCCACGCGCTGCAGGTCAGCGTCGGTGACTCCGGCGCGGCGGCCCAGCCGGACGTGGTGCTCGTGCTCGTAGCGGTTGCCGCGCAGGTGGGCCACCCGCAGGATCACCAGCTCGCTCTCCCGCCGGGGGAGGGTGCCGCCGGGCATCAGCCTCCCGGCGAAGTGCAGCCAGCCGCGGAACAGCCGGCGGTGGCGACCCAGGGTGGTGAACAGGTGTGGGGCAGAGGTGCCCGCGGTGAGCCCAGCGAGCTGGGCGAAGCCCCAGGTCGCGAACCCGATGTCCGTGCGGCCACCGGGAGCGACGCGGGGCGTGCTCACGCGTGGTCGCCGGGCTGGGCGGTGGTGAGCGGGGCGTTCTCGGTGCGCGCGATCCGCAGGCTGTCCTGCAGGCCGTTCTGGGTGGCGCGGTCGGTCACCCGCTGGGCCAGCGAGCGGATGTGCAGCACCGGTCCCACCCAGCCCGGCGCCACCACCCGGCGGGAGCGGCGGGCGATGCCCCGCTCGAGGGCGTCCACGCCCAGCGACAGGGGCGCCACCTTGGACAGCGGCTTCTTCTTGCTCAGCGCCGTGGCTGCCTCGGTGCCGAACCCGCGGCTGGTCATGTCGGTGTCGAGCTCGGCGAAGTAGGCCAGGCCGACCTTGGCGCCCGAGGCGGCCAGCTCCACCCGCAGGGTGTTGCCCAGCGCCTCCACCGCGGCCTTGGACGCGCTGTAGGCGCCGAGCAGCGGGGCCTGCACGGCCGCCGCCAGGGACGACACCGCCACTGCGTAGCCGCGGTCGTGGCTGATGTGCGGGCCCGCCGCGCGCAGCAGGTAGTAGGTGCCCAGGACGTTGACCTGCAGGGTGCGCTCCAGCACCGACGGGTCGCCCCCGAGCATCGGCATCTGGGCGGCCACGCCGGCGTTGGAGACCACCACGTCCAGTCCACCGAGGCGCTGCACCACCTCGGCGACGGCGGCATCCACCTCGGCCTGCACCGCGACGTTGCACTCCAGCCAGGGCGCGTCCCCACAGCCGCGGGCCACCTCGGCGAGCAGCGCCGGCTCCAGGCCGATCAGCGCCACCCGTGCCCCGCGCTGGTGCAGCCGCCGGGCCAGCGCGGCGCCGATGCCGCGGGCGGCTCCGGAGATGAGGACGCGGCGTCCGCTGAGGTCAGGGGGCTCGGAGTGAGGCATGACGCCCAACCTAACAACATTCGTGACACCAGTGTTCGTTACGGCGGGCCGACGGGGGGCGCGCGGGTGCCGTCCGGTGGTGCGGGCCCGCGCGGAACACCCGGGGTGAGGTGGGCCGACTAGGCTGTCGTCACCAACCCGCCCGGCGTCACCGCCGGGGGGACCCCCGCCCAGCAATTGCAACGGGAGCGCGCTCGGTGTTCGAATCCCTCTCCGACAGACTGACAGGCACGCTGAAGGACCTGCGTGGCAAGGGCCGGCTCTCCGACGCGGACGTTGATGCCACGTCCCGCGAGATCCGCCTGGCCCTGCTCGAGGCCGACGTCGCGCTGCCCGTCGTGCGTGCCTTCGTGGCCAAGGTCAAGGAGCGCGCCAAGGGCGCGGAGGTCTCCGGCGCGCTGAACCCGGCACAGCAGGTCGTCAAGATCGTCAACGAGGAGCTCGTCACCATCCTCGGTGGCGAGACCCGCAGGCTGACCTACGCCAAGAACCCGCCGACGGTGATCATGCTGGCGGGCCTGCAGGGTGCGGGAAAGACCACGCTGGCCGGCAAGCTCGCCGCGTGGCTGCGCAAGCAGGGCCACACCCCGATGCTGGTGGCCTGCGACCTGCAGCGCCCCAACGCCGTCACCCAGCTGCAGGTGGTCGGTGAGCGTGCCGGCGTGCCGGTGTTCGCCCCCGAGCCCGGCAACGGCGTGGGTGACCCGGTGGACGTGGCCCGGCGCGGCATCGCCGACGCCCGCGCCCGCCAGTACGACGTGGTCATCGTGGACACCGCCGGCCGCCTGGGCATCGACTCCGAGCTGATGCAGCAGGCGGCGGACATCCGCGACGCCGTGCAGCCGGACGAGACCCTGTTCGTGCTCGACGCCATGGTCGGCCAGGACGCCGTCACCACCGCCAACGCCTTCCGCGACGGCGTGGGCTTCACCGGCGTGGTGCTCACCAAGCTCGACGGCGACGCCCGCGGTGGCGCCGCGCTGAGCGTGCGCGAGGTCACCGGCCAGCCCATCCTGTTCGCCTCCACCGGGGAGAAGCTGGAGGACTTCGACGTCTTCCACCCCGACCGGATGGCCAGCCGCATCCTGGGCATGGGCGACGTGCTCAGCCTCATCGAGCAGGCCGAGCAGGTCTTCGACCAGGAGCAGGCCGAGGCCACCGCGGCGAAGATGGGATCCGGCCAGCTCACGCTGGAGGACTTCCTCGAGCAGATGATGGCCGTGCGCAAGATGGGGCCCATCGCCAACCTGTTGGGCATGCTGCCCGGGGCCGGCGACATGAAGGAGGCCCTGGGCCAGGTCGACGAGAAGCAGCTGGACCGCATCCAGGCGATCATCCGTGGCATGACCCCCGCCGAGCGGGCCGACCCGAAGATCATCAACGCCTCCCGCCGGCTGCGCATCGCCAACGGCTCCGGCGTCAAGGTCTCCGACGTCAACCAGCTGGTGGACCGCTTCTTCGACGCCCGCAAGATGATGGCCCAGATGTCCGGTCGCTTCGGCCTGCCCGGCTCCGGCGGCGGCCAGCGCAAGGCGGTGCGCGGCAAGAAGGGCAAGAAGGGCAAGAAGGGCGGGCGCGGGCCCACCCAGCCCAAGGTGCGCGGTGGCTTCCCGGGCATGCCGGGTGGCCTGCCCGCCGGGCTGGACCTGCCGGGCCTGGCCGGCTCCGGTCCCGCCGGGTCGATCAACGAGCTCCCGCCGGGCCTGGCCGGGTTCGATCCCTCCCAGCTGAAGCTGCCCAAGTCGCCGAAGAAGTGACCGTGGCGGGGGGAGCGCCGAGGTGGCACCTGCAGGGCGTGGCCCTGCCGGACGGCGAGCCCACCGAGCTGTGGGTGGCCGACGGCCGGATCAGCACCGAGCCGGTGGCCGGCGCGGAGACGCTGTGCACCTCCGGGTGGATCCTGCCGGGGCTGGTGGACGCGCACTGCCACGTGGGCATCGGCCCGCAGGGCCCGGTGGAGCTGGACGAGGCCTACGCGCAGGCGGAGACCGAGCGCGACGCCGGGGTGCTGCTGCTGCGCGACGCCGGCTCGCCGGTGGACACCCGCGGCTTCGACGCCCACGACGAGCTGCCGCGCATCATCCGCGCCGGCCGCCACCTCGCCCGGCCCAAGCGCTACATCCCCACCCTCGGCATCGAGCTGGACGACGAGGCGCTGCTGCCCGAGGCAGTGGCCGCGCAGGCCGCCGCCGGAGACGGCTGGGTGAAGCTGGTGGGGGACTGGATCGACCGGGAGACCGGCGACCTCGCTCCACTCTGGAGCGACGAGGTGCTGGTGGCGGCGATCCGTGCCGCCCACGACGCCGGCGCCCGGGTGACCGCGCACGTCTTCGGCGAGGAGGCGCTGCCCGGGCTGGTGCGGGCGGGCATCGACTGCCTGGAGCACGGCACCGGGCTCACCGACGACGTCATCGACCTGATGGTGGAGCACGGCACCGAGCTGGTGCCCACCCTCATCAACATCGAGAACTTCCCGTCCATCGCCGACGGGGCGTCGAGGTACCCGCGCTACGCCGCGCACATGCGCGACCTGCACGCCCGGGTGGGTGCGACGGTGCGCAGCGCCGTGGAGGCGGGCGTGCCGGTGTACGCGGGCACCGACGCCGGCGGCGGCATCAAGCACGGCCGCATCGTGGACGAGGTTGTCGCCCTGCACCGCTGTGGGCTCAGCGCGCACGACGCCGTGGGCTCGGCCAGCTGGGACGCGCGCACCTGGCTGGGCCGCCCCGCGCTGCAGCACGGCGCCTCGGCGGACCTGCTGGTGTACGACACCGACCCGCGCACCGACCTCGACGTGCTGCGCAGCCCGGCGCACGTGCTGCTGCGGGGACGCCGGCACGGCTGAGCGCGCCCACCCGCCCCAGCGCGGCGACAGGCCGGGATTCGGCTGTCGCGGGGCAACGTGGCAAGATGGGAGGCTGCTCGCCGCGCCAGGCCACCTGTGACCTGGCGGGGCGGTCACACCCCCCAACTGCAAAACCGGATGGGCACGCTCGTGCGCATCGCTGAATTGCACCGTGACCAACTGCTAGGAGCACTACTTCGTGGCTGTCAAGATCAAGCTCATGCGACTCGGCAAGATTCGCTCGCCCCACTACCGCATCGTGGTCGCCGACTCGCGCACCCGCCGCAACGGCCGCGCCATCGAGACCATCGGCAAGTACCACCCCAAGGAGGAGCCGAGCCTCATCGACATCGACTCCGACCGGGCGCAGTACTGGCTGGGTGTCGGCGCGCAGGCGACCGAGCCCGTCGAGGCGCTGCTGAAGATCACCGGTGACTGGCAGAAGTTCAAGGGCCTGCCCGGCGCCGAGGGCACCCTCCGCACCGCCGCGCCCAAGCCCTCCAAGCTGGAGCTCTTCCAGGCGGCGCTCGCCCAGGCCGACCAGGAGCCTGCCGGCGAGGCCACCACGCCCAAGAAGAAGGCCAAGAAGGCTGACTCCGAGGCCGCAGATGCCAAGGCCACCGACGCCAAGGCCACCGAGGCCAAGGACGCCGACGCGAAGTGACCGTCGTCGCTGACGCCGTGGAGCACCTGGTGCGCGGCATCGTCTCCAACCCTGACGACGTCCGCGTCGACATGGTGACGGGGCGGCGGGGTCGCACCATCGAGGTGCACGTGAGCCCGGACGACCTCGGCAAGGTGATCGGCCGTGGTGGTCGCACCGCCACGGCGCTGCGCACCCTGGTCAGCGCCATCGGCGGTCGCGGCGTCCGCGTCGACGTCGTCGACACCGACCGCTGAGCACTCCAGCGGTTCAGCAACGAAGCAGGGAAAAGTAGTGGAGCTGGTCATCGGCCGCGTCGCGCGCGCTCACGGCGTGCACGGCGAGGTGGTCGTCGAGGTACGCACCGACGACCCGGAGGAGCGCTTCGCTGCCGGCACCGTGCTGCACGGGCGCAAGCCCCGTGCCAAGCAGGGTGCCAGCTACACGGTGGCAGCCGCCCGGAACCACTCCGGGCGGCTGCTGCTGCGTCTGGAAGAGGTGGCCGACCGCGCCGCGGCCGACGAGCTGCGCGGCACGCTGTTCCTCGTCGACTCCGCCGAGCTGCCGCCCTCGGACGAGCCCGACGCCTTCTACGACCACGAGCTCGAGGGCTTGTCGGTGGTGCTGGTGGACGGCTCCGCGGTGGGCACCGTGCGGGAGGTGCTGCACACCCCGGGCGGCGAGCTGCTGTCGGTGCGCCCGGCCGGGGCGGACAAGGGGGAGCACCTGGTGCCGTTCGTCGCGGCCATCGTCACCGAGGTGGACCTGCAGGCGGGCACCGTCACCATCGACCCGCCCGACGGCCTGCTGGAGGTCTGAGCGGTGCGGGTGGACGTGGTCACCATCTTCCCCGAGTACCTCGAGCCGCTGCGGACGTCGTTGCTGGGCCGGGCGATCGAGCGCGGCCTGGTGGAGGTCGGCGTGCACGACCTGCGGGACTGGACCCACGACGTGCACAAGGCCGTGGACGACTCGCCCTACGGGGGCGGGCCGGGCATGGTGATGAAGCCCACGGTGTGGGGCCCGGCGCTGGACGACGTGTGCGCCGGCGACCCGGCCCCGCTGCTGGTGGTGCCCACCCCGGCGGGCATCCCGTTCACCCAGCAGCTGGCCCAGCAGTGGTCGACCGAGCCGCGACTGGTGTTCGCGTGCGGGCGCTACGAGGGCATCGACCAGCGGGTGGTGGACGACGCCGCCCGCCGGATGCGGGTGCAGGAGGTCTCCCTGGGCGACTACGTGCTCATCGGCGGCGAGGTCGCGGTGCTGGTGATGGTGGAGGCCGTGGTGCGGCTGCTGCCCGGGGTGCTGGGCAACAAGCAGTCGGCGCTGGAGGACTCCTTCTCCGACGGGCTGCTCGAGGGCCCCAGCTACACCCGGCCGGAGACCTGGCGCGACCTGGAGGTGCCCGCGGTGCTGCGCAGCGGTGACCACGCCCGGATCGCGGCGTGGCGGCGCGAGCAGTCGCTGCGTCGCACGGCCGAGCGTCGCCCGGACCTGCTTGACGCGGCCGCCCGGGAGCAGCTCGGCCTGCCCGCAGTCACTGACGGCGATCCGGTCCGGGGCGGCTAGGGCCTCGTCGCGGGACCCCGCAGTTTCGCGGAGCGGGGGGCCGTCTGGCACACTTGAGTGGTTGCCTCGTGCAGGCAGCAATCTCGAGACTCATTCCATTGCCCGAAATTACCGAGCAGGGAGCGCGGCGTGCACCTCGGTGCGCGACCCACCTGCCGACGTCACTACTTTGAGGACGGACCACCGATGAACACCCTGGACTCCCTGGACGCCCAGTCGCTGCGCAGCGACATTCCGGAGTTCCGCCCCGGCGACACCCTCAACGTGCACGTGCGCGTCATCGAGGGCACCCGCGAGCGGGTCCAGGTCTTCAAGGGTGTCGTCATCCGTCGTCAGGGCGGTGGCATCCGCGAGACCTTCACCGTCCGCAAGGTCTCCTTCGGCGTTGGCGTGGAGCGCACCTTCCCGGTGCACAGCCCCAACATCGCCCAGATCGAGGTCGCCACCCGCGGTGACGTGCGTCGCGCCAAGCTGTACTACCTGCGCGAGCTGCGCGGCAAGGCCGCCAAGATCAAGGAGAAGCGCTGACCTACAGGCCTTGTGGGCCGGGGAGGGACTAGCCTTCCTCCGTGCCCGGGGTCTACAGCGACAACAGCTTCTTTGCCGCGTCGCCCGAGAACACCGAGCCTGCCCCGCAGGAGACGGTCTCGGAGCGCCGGCGCAGACGACCGAGGTTGACCCGCACACCGGGTCGGCCTCGGTCGTTTCTGCGTGAGCTGCCCGTGCTGCTGGTGGTGGCGCTGCTGATCAGCCTCACCGTGCAGCACTTCGTGGCCAGGGTCTACGTGATCCCGTCGGCGTCGATGGAGCCCACGCTGCACGGCTGCCCGGGGTGCTCCAACGACCGCGTGGTGGTGGACAAGCTCACCTACCGCTTCGGCGAGATCACCTCCGGCGAGGTGGTGGTCTTCACCGGCCCGCCCAGCTGGACCAACGACTTCCAGGCCGACCGCTCGGGCAACGGCGCGCTGCGCCTGCTGCAGGAGGCCGGGTCCCTGGTGGGGCTGGCGCCACCGGACGAGCGCGACTTCGTCAAGCGGGTGATCGCCACCGGCGGGCAGACCGTGCACTGCTGCGACGACCTGGGGCACGTGGTGGTGGACAACCAGCCGCTGGCCGAGCCGTACGTGGTCAACGACTTCCCGTTTCCCACCGGGGAGGCCAGCTGCAGCACCCCGCTGCGCTCGGGACGCTGCTTCGACCCGGTGACCGTGCCGGAGGGCAGCCTGTGGGTGATGGGGGACAACCGCAGCAGCTCGGCCGACTCCCGGGTGCACGGACCCATCTCGGTGGCCGACGTGGTGGGCCGTGCACGGCTGGTGGTACTGCCGGTGGGGCGCTGGCAGGTGATCGACGCGCACGACCCCCGGGCCGCGGACGCACCGCGCTGACACCGATCGGCTCCCGCCGTCCGTGAGCGGGCGGCGTGGCGTGCTCTAGCCTTGACCCGTGTCTGACGACGAGCACGATGCACCCACCGCGGAGAGCTCTCGGCCGTGGCGGCGCCGCCGGCAGACCGGCCAGCACGACGGTGGCCAGGGCGGCGACCAGCAGACCAAGCAGAAGCCGAAGCGATCCTTCTGGCGTGAGCTGCCCATCCTCATCGTGGTGGCGCTGGCGCTGAGCTTCGTCATCCAGAACTTCGTGGCCAGGGTGTACGTGATCCCGTCGCAGTCGATGGAGCCCACCCTGCACGGCTGCGTGG
Organism: Rhodococcus sp. Z13_19A; assembly: GCF_058133575.1. NCBI lineage: Bacteria > Bacillati > Actinomycetota > Actinomycetes > Mycobacteriales > Nocardiaceae > Rhodococcus > Rhodococcus sp. Z13_19A. The sequence continues at coordinate 678,108 of NZ_JBYUNN010000003.1, read as the reverse complement.
ACTGCACCAACGACCGCGTGCTGGTGGACAAGATCACCTACCGCTTTCACGAGCCGCGCCAGGGCGACGTGATCGTCTTCCGTGGGCCGGAGTCCTGGGACAACGACTTCACCAGCAACCGCTCCAGCAACGTCGTCGTGCGCGGGTTGCAGCAGTTCGGCTCGCTGGTGGGCCTGGCCCCGCCGGACGAGCGCGACTTCATCAAGCGGGTGATCGCCACCGGTGGGCAGACGGTGGAGTGCTGCGACGCCGAGGGCCGGGTGCTGGTGGACGGCAAGCCGCTGACCGAGCCCTACGTGGTCAACGACTTCGAGTTCGTCCCCGGCGTCCTCGACTGCACCACCCCGGTGCAGTCGGCGCGGTGCTTCGAGCCGGTCACCGTGCCCGAGGGCAACCTCTGGGTGATGGGGGACAACCGCAGCGACTCGGCCGACTCCCGCTACCACGTGGCCGACGACGCCCGCGGCACCGTGCCGGTGGACAACGTGCTCGGCAAGGCCTGGCTGATCGTCTCGCCCCTGTCCCGGTGGCAGGTGATCGACTCGCCCACCATCACCTCCACGGCCCAGGCAAGCGCCATGGCCCAGGCCAGCGTCACGGCCCCGCAGCCGGCCGACGACCAGGGCACCGGCCCGCTGGCCGCGCTCGGCGTGGGTGCGCTGGCGGTGGTGCCGGTGGCCGGGCTGCGCCTGGGTGCCGCCCGCCGGGACTCCGAACGACAGGGTTCTGCACGACAGCGGTGAGCACTCAGTGGTGAAGGCACAGAAGTGGCCCCCGCGGGCCCTGGTCCGGCCGTCGCAGGGCCTGCGCACGCTGGAGGCGGCCCTGCAGCGCGCCGGGCTGGAGCACGTGGCCGGGGTGGACGAGGCCGGCCGGGGGGCCTGCGCGGGTCCGCTGGTGGTGGCCGCCTGCGTGCTGCCGCCGGGTCCGCAGCCCCGCCTGGAGGGTCTCACCGACTCCAAGAAGCTCAGCGAGGCCACCCGCGAGCGGCTCTTCCCGGTGATCCAGCGGCTGGCGGTGGCCAGCAGCGTGGTGGTGATCCCGGCCGAGGAGATCGACGCCAAGGGCGTGCACGTGATGAACATCGAGGGCATGCGCCGAGCCGTGTGCGCGCTGTCCGTGCCGCCGGACTACGTGCTGCTGGACGGGTTCCGGGTGCCGGGGCTGCCCGCCCCCTCGCTGCCGGTGATCGGAGGGGACGCCACGGCGCTGTGCATCGCCGCGGCCAGCGTGCTGGCCAAGGTCACCCGCGACCGGATCATGGTGCAGATGGACGCCGAGCTGCCTGGCTACGACTTCGCGGCGCACAAGGGGTACTCCACCCCGGCACACGCGCGGGCCATGCGGGCACTGGGTCCGTGTGTGCAGCACCGGATGTCGTATGCGAATGTGTCTGCAGCCCGCGCGGGGACGGCCACGCTGGTCGCCGCGGGGAGTCTGGCGATCGAATGTGCGCCATGATGGGGACGAAGGCTGAAGCGGCCATCCGGTACCAACGAGCAGGAGCGTCACAGCAATGAGTGCGGAAGATCTCGAGAAGTACGAGACCGAGATGGAGCTGTCGCTCTACCGCGAGTACCGGGACATCGTGGCGCAGTTCACCTACGTGGTGGAGACCGAGCGACGCTTCTACCTGGCCAACTCGGTGGAGGTGCACCCGCGCAACTCCGAGGGCGAGGTCTACTTCGAGCTGCGGATGGCCGACGCCTGGGTGTGGGACATGTACCGGCCGGCCCGCTTCCTCAAGAGCGTGCGGGTGATCACCTTCAAGGACGTCAACGTGGAAGAGCTGGACAAGCCGGACCTGCGGCTGCCCGAGGACGGTCCGTTCGGCGGCTAGTGCCACGCCGCTCAGGCGGTGTGCACCGTGGGGTGGACGGTGAAGTGCTTGCTCGCCGCCTCCTTGCCCCTGCTCGGCTCCTGTCCCGCCCGGGGGCGCAGCGCCAGCGCCACCGCGCCGAGGAGGCCGAGCGCGAGGAAACCCGCCCCGCCGTAGAGGGCGTAGGCGGAGGCGTCGGCAAAGCCCTCGGACAGCGCGGTGACCACCTCCGGGCCGCGCGGGCCCAGCTCGCCGGTGGTGCCCTGCTCGCGCAGGGCGCTGATCGCCCCGCCGGCGGAGCTGCGGGCGGCGTCGGCCAGGTCCTGTGCCGCGGGCGCCGCCACGCCCTGCTCCTCCAGGCGGGAGGCGCCGGCGCTGGCCACCCCCACCGAGAGGATGGTGCCGGCCACCGCGGTGCCGATGGCGCCACCGAGCTGGCGCACGGTGCTCTGGGTGGCCGAGCCCTGGCCGGACTCCGCGGCGGGGACCTGCGACAGCGTGAGCCCGGTCAGCTGGGCGGTGGTCAGGCCCAGCCCGAAGCCGTAGACGAGCAGCGTCACGGTCACCTGCCAGGTGGGCACCGTCGCGGAGAGCACCAGGGCCACCGCCACGATGCCGACGATCTCCACCACCAGCCCGATCACCACCGTCCAGGCGACGCCGATCAGCGAGACCAGGCGCCGGGACAGCCCAGCGGCGAGGAAGGTGCCCACGGCCATGATGGCCAGCACGTAGCCGGCCCCCAGGGTGGACAGACGCAGCACGTTCACCAGGTACAGCGGCAGCACGAACAGAGCGCCCAGCTCGCCGACGGACATCATGGTGGCGGTGAGGGTGCCGCCGCTGAAGGTGGGCAGCCGGAACAGGCTCAGGTCGAGGATCACCGACTTACCCCGCCGGCCGAGGAGGGCTTCCCAGCCGACGAACGCGGCCAGCGCCACCACCCCGACCAGCCCGCACACCGGCACCGCGGACAGCGCCGCCGTGGCCGGCCAGGTGAGGCCCAGCAGCCGCAGCTCGGCCGTCGGCGTCCACCAGCCCAGCTTGGGGCCCTGGATGATGGCGAAGATGACGGTGGAGAAGCCGATGATGCTGAGCACCAGCCCCCCGTAGTCCAGCCCCCGGCCCCGAGCGGGATCGCGTGACTCCGGCACCACCCACCAGGTGCCGAGGAGCACCAGCGCCCCGATGGGCAGGTTCACCAGGAAGATCCACGGCCAGGTGAACTGGGTGGTGATCCAGCCGCCGAGCAGCGGGCCGACGGCGGCCATCCCGGAGATCACCGCGCCCCACACGGCGAAGGCGATGACGCGGTCGCGGCCGCGGAAGGTGGCGTTGACCACCGAGAGGGTGGACGGCAGGACCAGCGCCCCGCCGATTCCCTGCACCAGGCGTGCCCACAGCAGCCAGCTGCCGCCGTCCGCGGCGGAGGCCAGGGCGCTGCCCGCCATGAAGACCAGCACGCCGAGGGCGAAGAACAGCCGCCGGCCGAACATGTCGCCCAGGCGCCCGGTGGTGAGCAGCAGGGAGGCGAACACCAAGGTGTAGAGGCTGTTGACCCACTGGGCGAGGTCCAGGCTGAGGTTCAGGTCAGCGATGAGCACCGGCAGCGCGGTGTTCACGATCGTCGCGTCCAGGATGATCATCGACAGCCCGACGGCGAGCACCGCCAGCGCCACCCACCGACTGCGTCCTTGACCGTTGGTGGGGCGGGGGAGCCAGTTCTGTGCGGGCATGAGCCACCTCCGACATGGGCGGGGTGACGCTCTGACGACCGGCTCCCGCTGCTGTGCGTGACCATCGGTCCCGGTCGTCTGGTGCCCGCCCGGGCCGCCACCTCATCCAGTATGCGGCTGCGTGGGCCGGGCGCTCAGTCGTCCAGCTGGGCGGCCAGGGTGCGGGGCGCGACGGTGCGATAGGCGTCGCGCACGATCGCGTCCAGCTCGGGGGACTGCACCTCGGTGAGGTGCACGCCCAACCAGCCGCGGTGGCCGACGTAGGGCGGGCGGAAGAAGCGGGCGGGCTCGGTCTCCACCATCTCCTCCTGCACCCCGGGCGGGGCCGCGCACCAGATGGCCAGCCGCCCGTCGCCGTGGTGGTTGTCCAGGAACATGACGAAGGTCTTCTTGCCCCGGACGAAGAACGCCGGGCTGCTGTGGCTGAGCCGCTCCGAGACCTCCGGCAGCCCCAGGCACGCGGCGCGCACCGCGGTCAGGGCGTTGTCGACCTCGGTGCTGCTGTGCGGCGGGGTGCGCGGGCTCGGTTGGTCCATAGCGCATTGTCGGTCCGCCCGGGGCGGCCCGTCCAGGGCTCGCACAGCCCCTGAGCAGCGGCGGGGGACGGGGTTACCGTGGACAAACGAGCGAGGGGGGCGGCCATGGTCATGGCATCGAGGCCGGGGGTGCAGGTCGCGAGCACCCCGATCGCGGCGATCGACACCGTCGGGCTGGGCGGGGCGTTCCTCTCGGCCCTCGCCCGCACCGCCTTCCGGCGGCCGTGGAGCGGACCGGAGGGCCCGGTGCGCAACGTCGCGGTGGCCACCACCCGGGAGCTGGTCCGCTCGCTGATGGGGTACATGACCTCGTTGCCGATCGACGAGTTCCGTGCGCTGGAGAAGGTGCTGGACGACCTGAGCCAGGTCGCGCTGCCGCCGTTCGTGGCGGTGCAGGGGGTGCACGCCGAGCACAGCAGCGTGGCGGGGGTGCCGGGCATGTGGTTCCGCAGCACGCAGTCCGACCCCAGGGGCACGCTCCTCTACCTGCACGGCGGCGGCTACATCGGCACCTCGCCCACCATGTACTCGGTGTTCATGGCGCACCTGGCGCGGGTCACCCGGTGCCAGGTCTTTGCGCCGGACTACCGGCTGGCCCCGGAGTTTCCCTACCCGGCGGCCACTGACGACGTCCTCGCCGTCATGCGGGCGCTGCTGAAGGCCGGGGTGCCCGACGACCGGCTGTTCGTGGCCGGCGACTCCGGCGGCGGTGGGCTGGCGGGCAGCGTGCTCAACGCGTGCGTGCTGAGCGGGGTGCGGCTGCCGGACGCGGTGGTGCTGTTCTCCCCGGAGGTCAGCCTGAGGCTGAGCAAGCCGTCGGTGCGGGAGAACGCCGCCCTGGACGTGCTGCCGTGGAACGTGCCCACCAATCCGTACCTGCACGGGCACAGCGCCGACGACCCTGCGGTGGACCTGCTGGTGCAGGACCTGTCGCTGTGGCCGCCCACGTTCGTCTCCTACGGCGGCGACGAGGTGTTCCGCGACGCCATCCGTGACTTCGTGGAGCGGCTGCGCGCCGCCGGGGTGCCCTACCAGGCGCACGAGGTGGAGCACATGTTCCACGTGTTCCCGTTCCTGCTGCCCTGGGCCTACGAGAGCCGCGAGGTGTACCGGCAGGTGGGGGACTTCATCGCGATGGTGTCCCAGACCGCGCCGCACCGGACCGCCGAGCCGCTGGTGAACACCCCGCCCGTGGCGGCCACCACCAAGCCGGCCCGACGGCGCCGCGCGGGGTCCGCCAGCCCGACGGCCTGATCCCGTCCCCGGTCGTGCCGCACCCGTAGGTGCTGGTCAGGGCGCCGCCGTCCGGTGACCCTGTGCACCCCCTCGTGACAGCAGCCGGGCGGCGAGGTGCATCCTGGAGCCACTGGTCGTTGTCTGCGGCAACTGTCTGCCCGGCATCAGCGCGAGGTGAGTTGCCGGGTCGAGCCGAGGGAGCAGTGCAGCATGGTGATGGGAGCACGGGTCGGCGTGGCGGTGGCGAGTGCGCCCATCGCCGTGGTGGACGTCGTCGGGCTGGGCGGCACCTTCGCCGCGGCGCTGGCGCGGACCGCGCTGCGCGCCCCGTGGCGGGGCAACGCCTCGGTGGTGCGCAACGTCGCGGTGTCCACCACGCGGGAGTGCGTGCGCTCGCTGATCGGCTACATGACCTCCCTGCCCATCGACGAGTTCCGTGCCCTGGAGCGCGTGCTGGACGGGGTCAGCGGGGTCGCGCTGCCGCCGTTCGTGCGGGCCCAGGGAGTGCGCATGGAGGCCGTCGCCGTCGCCGACGTGCCCGGGCTGTGGTTCCGCGCCCCGGACACCGAGCCGGTCGGGACCATCGTCTACCTGCACGGTGGGGGCTACATCGGCACCTCGCCCACCATGTACGCGGTGTTCATGGCCTACCTGGCCCGCACCAGCCGCTGCGACGTCTTCGTGCCCGACTACCGCCTCGCGCCGGAGTATCCCTACCCCGCGGCCACCGAGGACGTCGTCGCGGTGATCGGCGAGCTGCTGGCGGAGGGTGAGGTCTCCTCGGACCGGCTGTTCCTCGCCGGCGACTCCGGCGGCGGGGGACTGGCCGGCAGCGTGCTCAACGACCTGGTGCTGGACGAGCTGCCGCTGCCGGCCGGGGTGGTGCTGTTCTCGCCCGAGGTGAGCATGGTGCTCAACGAGCCCTCGGTGCAGGAGAACGCCGCCCTGGACGTGCTGCCCTGGAACGTGCCCACCAACCCCTACCTGCACGGGCACAACCCGGAGGACCCGTCGGTGTCGCTGCTGCACCAGGACCTGTTGCTGTGGCCGCCGACGTTCGTCTCCTACGGCAGTGACGAGATCTTCCGGGACGCCATCCGCAGCTTCGTGCAGCGGCTGGCCGAGCACGGCGTGCCGCACGAGGCGCACGAGGTGGCGGAGATGTTCCACGTCTTCCCGTTCCTGCTGCCCTGGGCGCAGGAGAGCCGCACGGTGTACCGGCAGGTGGGCAAGTTCATCGCGGGCGTGATGGCCGAGGAAGCGATCCACCCCGGGGTCGGCGCAGCCGTCAGCTAGCCCGCGGCGACCACGGGCTGGCGCAGGATCGTCCGCAGGCGTGCGGGCTCGGTCTTGCGCGGGTCGGACAGGTAGATCTCGTGGTGGCGCCCGGAGGGGCGCAGCCCCTGCGCGGGCAGGAACTCCTGGTGCAGGCGCTGCAGCGTGGGTCCTTCGCTGTCGTAGGAGCCCACGTGCAGGATCTGCGCGCTGCGGCCCTCGGGGTAGGGCTCGAAACGGGCCAGCTCGAGCGCCGGCAGGTCCTTCTCGGCCGCGGCGCGCGTGGCCTCGGCAACCAGGTCAGCGGTGATCCACTGGGGCTGGGCGATCATCACCGTCCAGTCCCAGGCGTCCTTGTCCCGCCGGGTGAACGCCGTCAGGTCCTCGGCGGACCAGAGGGCCTCCAGCGGAGCGACGGTGTGCACCTTCTCCAGCTGCCGCCTGGCCTCGGCGCGCACCGCGTAGGACAGGGGGTAGAGCGTCTGGACGGCGTCGCGGTAGGCGGCCGCCGTGTTGGGGTCGCCGTGGCCGTCGATCATGAGGAACGACAGTGTGGGCACGTCGACCACGCTGAAGCCGTCGGCCTTGGGCGCGTAGAGGCTGCGCAGCTCCTTCTTCACGTCGAAGCTCACCACGTGGTCACCTCTCCACGGTCCGGTCGGGTGCGGGCCTGACCTCCAGCATCTCGCGGTTGTGGCCCTTCTCGCCCCTTCGCCCACTGTCAGGGCCGAAACAGGTTGGCCGCGTGTGGGATACGCTTAGGGCCGAGATGGTGAACAGCGTGCTGTACTCCTGATCGTGGCGGCGGACCTGCACCGGCGCCAGCGCGAAACGGCAAACCCGACGGAAGTCGGGGACGCAAAGCCACGGGGCCCGCAGGGGTCAGCCGGGCTACCGAACGACCTGCTCGTCCTTCAGCACGTGCCGGCGTCTGCTGCGCCGCGACCCGTGGTGCAGTGCGAGGGCCACCACCACCAACACTGGGCACCTCATGACGACACTCGGACGACCCGCCATCTCGGCGATGAGGCCGCGATGACCCTGCGTGGAGCGGGGGACGGGCTGGCGCTGCACGGTGCGGGCGCGCCGCTGAGGCTGTTGCTCGTCGCGGAGCCCACGACCGACACGGCTCTCGTGCTGGTGCTGCTCACGAACCGCTTTCCGCACGCCTTCCTCGAGCTGCAGGTCGAGGTCGGCCAGGCTGCTGCGCTGGCCCGGCTGGCCGAAGACCCCTTCGACGTTGTCCTCGTGCACGTGCCGCAGCACCGGGCTCCGGGCGCGGCCGCCGCCGAGGAAGTGCGCGCCGCGCACCCCGCCACCCCGCTGCTGATCGTCACCGGCTCCACCGACAGCGACATGACCCTGTGGGCCCGGGTGGATGGAGCGCAGGCCATGGTGAGCGCGCTGCCCGGCGACCGCGCCGAGGATCGAGCGCTCCGGTACCTGGACCTGGCCCGGGGGCTCCTCGACGCCCAGGACGCACCCACCTGCGCTGTCGACCCGGAGGGTCGGATCGTCGCCGTCAACCTGGCGTGGCGCGACGTCACCGGGCGCAACGGCGGAACGGACGAGCTCTGCGGAGTGGGGGTCAGCTACCTGGACACCTGCGACCGGGCCGACCTGGACCGCCGGGGCAGCGGGACGCCGGACGCGGCGATCGTGGTCGGAGGACTCCGGCGGGTGCTCGCCGGCACGCTGGAGCTGTTCCGGCACGACTACGCGTGGCGCTCGCCCGACGAGAGCCGGTGGTTCCGCGTCCAGGTGACGTCGGCAACGATCAACGGCGGACGGGGAGCCGTGATCACCCACCTCGACACCACGAACGTGCGCGAGATCGAGCAGACCCTGGCGTACCAGTCGATGCACGACGCGCTGACCGACCTGCCCAACCGGGCCCTGCTGGTGGACCGTCTGGAGCAGGCGATCTGCGACGCCGACCGCCGCGGGCTCGGAGTGGCGGTGGCCCACCTGGACCTGACCAACTTCGAAAGGGTCAACCACCGGGTGCAGTACAGCGGAGGAGACCGCGTCCTCGTCCAGGTCGCCCAGCGCCTCCTCGCGCAGCTTCGGCCCGGCGACACCCTGGCTCGGGTGTCGGGGGACGAGTTCCTGGTGCTGTGGCGGGACCTGGACCTCGACGACCCGGAGGAGGTGCTCGCCCTGGGCGCGGGGCTGGTGACGGCGCTGGAGCAGCCCTTTGGCGCCGCCGACCTGCCGATACCGGTCACCGGGAGCGTCGGCATGGCGCGACACGTCACGGGTCGCGATCCCGAGCGAACCTTGAGCGCGGCCCGCCTGGCCCTCGCTGACGCCAAGACCCGAGGCCCCAGGAGCGTCGCCCTGTTCACGCAGGAGCTCGAGGAGGCGGTGATCGGCCGGACGACCCTGGAGACGGAGCTGCGGAAGGCGCTGGCGGGGAACATCACCCAGTTCGTCCTGCATTACCAGCCGGTCGTCGACCTCACGACCGGCACGGTCGTGGCGGTCGAGTCGCTGGTGCGGTGGGAGCACCCGGTCCTGGGCCGGGTGGGGCCGGATCGATTCATCCCGATGGCGGAGGCGACCGGCCTCATCCACGTGCTGGGAGGCTGGGTGCTGGACCAGGCCGTCCGGGACGCGGTCGCCATGACGCACGAGGGTCGCGAGCTCGACGTCGCGGTCAACTTCTCTGTGCTGCAGCTCAACGACGACGCGGTCCGGCAGGTGCAGCAGGTGCTCGAGACCAGCGGCTTGCGGGCAGGGCGTCTGATGATCGAGGTGACCGAGTCGGCCTTCGTCGAGGACGAGGATGCCGTGGTCCGAACCCTGGAGGCGCTGTCGCAGCTGGGGGTCAACGTCGCCATCGACGACTTCGGCACCGGCTACAGCTCGTTGCACTACCTGCGCCGCTACCCCATCAACACCATCAAGATCGACCGCGAGTTCGTTGCCGGCATCGGGACCAACGTGGACGACGAGGCGATCTGCGAGAGCATCGTCGGCCTTGCTGCCGCCGTGGGTGCCGCGACCATCGCTGAGGGGGTGGAGACGGCGGAGCAGTACGCCTTCCTCCACTCGCTGGGATGTCAGCACGGGCAGGGCTTCCTGTGGTCGCGGCCCGTCCCGGTCGACCAGCTCGGTGCAGCCATCGCCGCCTGCGGTGACGTCCCGGTCGCCTCGGCGCGGTCCCGGACGTCCCGGACGTCGGCCGGGCCGCGGACACCACGATGACGGACGAGAGGGGGACGGACGAGAGGGGGACGACGAGTGGGCCCGCGGTGCCACCGTCCGTGGCGGCCGCGCGACTGGCCGGCCCTGCACACCAGGCCAGCGGGCGTGCGTACCCGCTGAACGCCGCCGTGCCCGATCCGACCGCCGTGGCCGCTGAGCTCGCCGCCACCCAGGCACTGCTGCGCGCGGGGTCAGCGGCGGAGGTGAGCGCCATCGTGTCCACGCTCGTCCACGACCTCGGCGGGGCCCTCGTGGTGGCCCGCTACGCCGACCCGGCGACAGCAGTCCCCCTCGACGTCGCGCTCGGTCTGGCGGAGCCGCTGCTGCCGTGCGCCGACCCCGTCAGCGTCGCGGCGATGCGCCTGCGAGCGGTGCTGCCGGAGTTCCTCGAGGCGGCGCGGCTCGTGCTCTCCCGCATGCGAGACCAGGAGCGGCGAGAGGAGGAGGCTACGCGCGACCACCTGACGGGTGTCCTGACGCGGCGAGCCTGGATGCGGCGTCTATCCAGCGCGGCGCCAGGCGATGGCGTCTGCCTGATCGACCTCGATCACTTCAAGAGCATCAACGACACCGGCGGCCACGCGGCGGGCGACAAGGTGCTGCGTGCGTTCGGTGCCCTGATGCTCCGCACCTTCCGCCGTGACGACGCCTGCGGACGCTACGGCGGTGACGAGTTCGTGTGCCTGACGCCCGGGCTGGCCGGGCCGAGCCTGGTGGCGATGGGTGAGCAGGTTCGGCAACGCTGGGAGTCGGAGCAACCAGCAGCTGCGACGCTGATCGGGCTCACGATCGGGGTGGCAGAGGTGGGCGAGGACGGCGGTCGGGCAGCGCTGCAGCTGGCGGACGCGGCGATGTACCGGGGCAAGAGCGCGGGCCGCAACCGCACGGAGCTGGGCTGTACCGCTGGGTCTGGCCGAGGTGGACCCACGTGAGTGCACCCGCCGACCCGTGCGCGGCCTATTTCCGCACGGTCGAGGAGTTCGACCTCCACGGAGCCAGTGACCTCGTGGTCGGGCTCCTGGACGACGGCATGCCGGTGGACCGGATCATCACCGAGGTCCTTGCGCCGGCGCAGGTGAGCGTCGGTCAGCGATGGGAGTCGGGCCAGTGGTCCGTCGCCGACGAGCACGTGGCCACCTCGGTCACCGAGGCAGCGCTCGCCGCGCTGACCTACGCGGCGGTGCCCCGGCGGGGCGAGCACACCCGGCACGTGGCCGTGGCCTGCGTGGAGGGGGAGTGGCACAGCCTGCCGGCCCGGATGGCGGCTGCCATCGCGGGAGCGACGGGTGAGCTGCGGGTCACCATGCTCGGACCGTCCATGCCGGCTGAGCAGCTGCACCGTCGGCTCTCCGTCGGCGACATCGACGTGGTGGCGCTGTCCTGCTCCATGCCGACCAACCTCGTCGGCGCCGCCCGCTGCATCGCGGTGGCGCACGACCTGGAGGTGCCTGTCGTCGTCGGCGGCCGGGCTCTCGGTGCCCACCCGCGCCGGGCGCAGGCCATCGGGGCCGATGCCTGGGCGGTCGACGCTGGGGTGCTCCTGGAACCTCCGCCCGCGCTCACCGGACGCACCAGGGACGTGCCCACCGAGGTGCTGCTGCTCGACACCGTGGACGACGCGATCATCGGGCGGGCCCACGACCGGATGCTCGGTGCGTTCCCCCGGCTGTCGAGCATGACGTCGTACCAGCACGCGCGCACCCGGGAGGACCTCGGGTGGATTGTTCGGCACACGGCTGCTGCTCTGCTGACCGACGACGCGAGCATCGTGGGCGATGCCCTCACGTGGCTGTGCACGCTGCTGCGCGGGTTCGCGCCGGCGTCGGTGATCACCGGCACCGCTCAGCTGCTGGCGGAGACGCTCGAGCCGCAGGCGCCTGCCGGGGCAGCCATCCTGCGCCAGGCCATCGACACCACAGAGGGTGGCCTGAGGCTGGTGGGCGGCGACCGCATCACCTGAGCGCAGCTGTGCACAAGCACGCCCCGCTGTCCCCAGCTGCGGTGAACGGTGCACGCGGTGGGTGGCACCTCGGCACGCTGGCGGTCCTCAGTGGCCGAGACCCTCGGCGACGCGACGCACCGGGGACCGCCGTGAACGCTGCGCAGACACACCCGTCCGAACCACCCGCCGACGGTGAGCAGTCGGTGCTCAATTCACGAGCGGTGCTCAATTCACGAGCGGTGCCCAATTCACGAGCGGTGCCCAACCCGCGAGCGGTGCTGGGCGCGCACGGGGAGGACGTGGCCTCCCGCTACCTCACCGAGCGGGGCCTGGTGGTGCTGGACCGCAACTGGCGCTGCCGCCAGGGCGAGCTCGACCTGGTCGCGGTGGACGGGCAGACGCTGGTGGTGGTGGAGGTCAAGACCCGCACCGGTGTCGCGTTCGGCCATCCCGCCGAGTCGGTCACCCGCGAGAAGCTGCTGCGGCTGCGGCGCCTGGCGCAGCTCTGGCTGGCCGCGCACCGGGTGGGCTGGGTGGAGGTGCGCTTCGACGTGGTGTCGGTGCTGGTGCGGCCCGGCCGTCCGGTGGAGGTCGAGCACTTCCCGGGGGTCTACTGATGGCGCTGGGGCGGGCGCACTCGGTGGCCGTGAGCGGGGTGGACGGCCAGCTGGTGGAGATCGAGGCCTACCTGGGCAACGGGCTGCCCGGGGTGCACCTGGTGGGCCTGCCCGACACCGCGCTGCAGGAGTCGCGCGACCGGGTGCGCGCGGCGGTGGCCAACTCGGGGGAGAAGTGGCCCACCCGGCGCATCACGCTGGCGCTGTCGCCGGCGACGCTGCCCAAGGTGGGCTCGGTCTACGACGTGGCGCTGGCCTGCGCGGTGCTCCGAGCGTCGGGGGAGGTTCCGGCGCGGGCGATGGAGACCACCGTGCTGCTGGGCGAGCTGGCCCTGGACGGGCGGCTGCGCCGGGTGCGCGGGGTGCTGCCGGCGCTGCTCGCCGCCCGCAGCGCGGGCTGGCAACGAGCGCTCGTCCCCACCGACACCCTCGCCGAGGCGGGCCTGGTGGACGGGATCGAGGTGTACGCCGCCCCCACGCTGCGAGCAGCGCTGGCGTGGCTGCGCGGCGCCGGTGAGCTGCAGCGCCCCGGTGCTCGGGTGGTCGCCGAGCAGCACCTGAGCACCGACCTGGACGAGGTGGTGGGCCAGCCCGAGGCCCGGTGGGCGCTGGAGGTCGCCGCCGCCGGCGCGCACCACCTGCTGCTCACCGGACCGCCCGGCACCGGCAAGACCATGCTGGCGCAGCGCCTGCCCGGGTTGTTGCCCCCGCTGGGCGACGAGGAGGCGCTGGAGGTCACCGCCATCCACTCGGTGGCCGGGCTGCTCAGCGTCGAGCAGCCGCTCATCACCCGACCGGTGTTCGTGGCCCCGCACCACACCGCCTCGGTGAGCGCGCTGGTCGGTGGCGGCTCCGGGCTCGCCCGCCCAGGGGCGGTGAGCCAGGCCCACCGCGGCGTGCTCTTCCTGGACGAGTGCCCGGAGTTCTCCGCCCGCGCGCTGGAGGCGCTGCGCACCCCGCTGGAGGACGGGGAGGTGCGCATCGCCCGCCGCGACGGGGTGGCGCGGTACCCGGCCCGCTTCCAGCTGGTGCTCGCCGCCAACCCGTGCCCGTGCGCCCCCGCTCGGGAGCTGGACTGCGTGTGCCCGCCCACCGCGCGGCGGCGCTACCTGGGCAGGTTGTCCGGGCCGCTGCTGGACCGGGTGGACCTGCGGGTCCGGATGCGGGCGCTGGCGTCGAGCGCGCTGAGCGCGGAGGCGCCGGAGAGCACCGCCGCGGTGCGAGAGCGGGTGGGCCAGGCGCGGGAGGCTGCGGCGCAGCGGTGGAGCGGGCACGGCTGGCGCACCAACGCTGAGGTGCCCGGCCCCGCCCTGCGCCAACGCTTCCGGCTCGACCGGGCAGCGCTGGCCCCGCTGGAGCAAGCGCTGCGCAAGGGCCAGATCACCGCACGCGGGGCCGACCGGGCGCTGCGGGTGTCCTGGACGCTGGCCGACCTGGCCGGCGCGGCGAGCCCCGGGGCGGCCGAGGTGTCCACCGCGCTGGGCTTCCGGGACCGGAGGGCGGCATGAGCACCCGGGCGGTGGACAGCAGGCTGCGCGACTGGGCGTACCTGTCCGGAGTGGCCGAGGCGCCGTGCGCGCCGCTGTCGGCGTTCGTGGCGGAGGTGGGCCCGGAGCAGGCGGCGCGGGCCCTGCGGGAGCGCACCCTGCCACCGGCGCTGGACGGGCCTACCCAGAGCCGGCGCCACCGCGACACCGTCCGCGCTGACCTGGACCTGCTCGCGGTTCTCGGCGGCCGGTTGGTCACCCCGGACGACGAGGAGTGGCCCAGCTGGCGGTGGCTGGCGTTCAGCACGGCGACCGCAACCGGGGTGCGCGACGCGGTGGCTCCGCTCGCGCTGTGGGTGCTGGGCACGGCGCCGGTGGAGGAGCTCACCCGTCGGGCGGTGGCCATGGTGGGCACCCGGGCGGCCAGCGGCTACGGCGAGCACGTCACCGCCGAGCTGACCCACGACCTGGTGGCCGAGGGGTGGACCATCGTCTCCGGCGCGGCCTACGGCATCGACGGTGCCGCACACCGCGCGGCGCTGGCCGCGGGAGGACGCACGGTGGCTGTGCTCGCCTGCGGGGTGGACCGCGCCTACCCCGCTGGCCATGCGGCCCTGTTGCGGGAGATCGCGCGAGAGGGTGTGGTGATCAGCGAGTACCCGCCGGGCACCACCCCCGCCAAGCACCGCTTCCTGGCCCGCAACCGGCTGGTGGCGGGCCTGGCCGACGGTGTCGTCGTGGTGGAGGCCGGCTGGCGTAGCGGGGCCCGCAACACCGCCACCTGGGCACGACACCTCGGGCGTCCGGTGCTGGCGGTGCCGGGCCCGGTCACCGCGCTCAGCTCGGCGGGGTGCCACCGGATGATCCGCACCGGGGAGGCGGTGCTGGCCACCAGTGCCGCGGAGGTGATCGAGGAGGCCGGGCGCATCGGGGAGCTGGCCGGGCCCAGGCAGGGCGAGCTGGACCTGCGGCCCACCGACGGGCTCGACCGGGTGAGCGCCCAGGTGCTCGAGGCGTTCCCGGCCCGCGGTGCGGTGAACGAGCGGCAGCTGGCGCAGCAGTCCGGGCTGCCGCTGGCGCAGGTGCGCGGGGCACTGCCGCTGCTGGAGATGGCGGGCTTGGCCGAGTGGACGGAGCAGGGCTGGAACCGGGCCCGCTAGCGGGCTGGCCGCAGAACCTGGTCCCGCCAACCAGAGGAGTCCGGGACGCGGGCGCACTGCCGCACGGACATCTGCTGCTCGCCGGTGGGGTGGACGGTCTTCGTCCGGCCCCACGGCACAGTGGGCCGGTACCGTCAATGACATGACTACAGGCGACGTGACTACAGCCGCAACACAACCCGTCCGCATCGGTGTCCAGCTCCAGCCGCAGCAGGCTCCTGACTACGGCATGATCCGCGACGCCGTGCTGCGCAGCGAGGAGCTCGGGGTCGACATCGTCTTCAACTGGGACCACTTCTTCCCGCTGTACGGCGACCCGGACGGCCCGCACTTCGAGTGCTGGACGATGCTCGCCGCCTGGGCCGAGCAGACCGAGCGGGTGGAGCTCGGCGCCCTGGTCACCGGCGGCGGGTACCGCAACCCCGACCTGCTCGCCGACATGGCCCGCACCGTCGACCACATCAGCGGTGGACGACTGATCCTGGGCATCGGTGGCGGCTGGTTCGAGAAGGACTACGAGGCCTACGGCTACGAGTTCGGCACCCCCGGCTCGCGGCTGCGCACCCTGGGGGAGAACCTGGACCGCATCGAGCGCCGCTTCGCGCTGCTCAACCCGGCGCCCACCCGGGAGATCCCGGTGCTCATCGGCGGCGGCGGCGAGCGCAAGACGCTGCGGCTGGTGGCCGAGCACGCCCACATCTGGCACAGCTTCGCCGACCTGGAGGCCCTGCGGCACAAGAACCAGGTGCTCGCGGCGCACTGCCAGGACGTCGGGCGCGACCCGGCCGCCATCGCCCGCTCGGTGTCGTTCCCCAAGGAAGGGGGCGCGGTCGCCGAGGACTTCGTCAACGAGGGCGTCAGCCTGTTCACCGTGGGCGTCGGCGGGCCGGACTACGACCTGACCGAGCTGCGCGACGCGATCGCCTGGCGCGACGCCCGCTAGGAGGGACCGGCGATGCCCCGCACCCGCCGGCCCAGCCCGGTGGGCAGGCCGTCGGCGCACTGCCGGCGCACGATCTCCTGCAGCCGCTGCAGGGTGTCGGCGGCAAAGGGGCTCACCCCGCGGGTCTGCAGGCTCACGTGCAGGTCGAGCTGCTCACCGCTGGCGGCACGGTAGCCACCGGTGAGCGAGTACAGCTCGTGGAAGGTGTGCAGCCGCTTCGCGTCCACCCCGACCAGCCAGGAGTCCACCGCGATCTCCTCGCCCAGGCGCAGCTCGCGCTCGTAGGCGATGTGGGCGTCCACGACCATCTTTCCGCAGTGCCGCTGGGCCACGTAGCTGTCGCCGAGGCCGAGGTGCTCGGTGAGCGCGGCGTTGGACTCGTAGATGAGCAGCCCGTAGTGGCGCGAGTTCATGTGCCCGTTGACGTCGATCCACTCCGGCTGCACCGACCCGACGAAGCCGCGGAACGGGCCGGCGTTGGTGGTGGTGGGCGCGGTGCTGTCCATCAGGGCTGCCTCCGGGGTGTGCTCAGCGGGGAAGCCTGGAGTGTCGCCGCACCGCCCGGCCACGCACCGGGGAAGTCCCGGTGGTCGGGTGCGCCCCGGACCCGGCGCCAGCGGCGTGGCGCTTGACCCAGCGTCAGCGCTGCCGCACGGTGTGCGGGTGAATGCTCCCTCCGCGAAGGTGCCTGGCTCCGACGAGTCCCTGCCCGTGCCGTTGCGCGAGGCGCTGCAGGCCTTCGGTGAGCACCTCGAGCTGGAGGGCGGCCGGTCGCGGCACACCGTGCGGGCCTACCTGGGTGACGTCCGGTCCCTGTTCCGCCACTGGTGCGGGGCCGAACCGGCGGTGACGGGCCTGGACGGGCTGACGGTGCAGGTGCTGCGCTCCTGGTTGGCGGCACAGTCCGGTGCGGGCGTCGCCCGCACCACCCTGGCGCGGCGCACGGCGGCCGTGCGCAGCTTCACCGCCTGGGCGCTGCGCACCGGCCGCACCACCAGCGACCCTGGCACCCGGCTGGCCTCCCCGCGCGCGCACCGCACCCTGCCCGCCGTGCTCCGCCCCGACCAGGCGGCCCAGGCGGTGGACGCTGCCGCGCTGGGTGCCGAGCAGCACGACCCGCAGGCGCTGCGCGACCACCTGGTGATGGAGCTGCTCTACGCCACCGGCATCCGGGTGGGGGAGCTGTGCGGGCTGGACCTGGAGTCGGTGGACGCCGAGCGCCGGGTGCTGCGGGTGCTGGGCAAGGGCGGCACCGAGCGGTCGGTGCCCTACGGAGTGCCCGCGGCACGGGCGCTGGACGCCTGGCTGCAGCACGGGCGCCCGCACCTGGCGGGTCCGCGCAGCGGCGCCGCCCTGCTGCTGGGCGCCCGCGGTGGCCGCCTCGACCAGCGGGCGGTGCGCCGCACGGTGCACCAGGTGGTGGGCACCGTGCCCGGCGCGCCCGACCTGGGCCCGCACGGGCTGCGCCACTCCGTGGCCACCCACCTGCTGGAGGGCGGGGCCGACCTGCGGGTGGTGCAGGAGCTGCTGGGGCACTCCACCCTGGCCACCACCCAGCTGTACACCCACGTCAGCGTCGGCCGGCTGCGCGCGGTGCACGAGCAGGCTCACCCCCGCGCCTGAGGCCCGCTCACTCCGCCCAGGGCTTGAGCCGCACCGGCCAGCTGCCCACCAGGCGCAGCGGGTCGAGGTAGGTCTCGCCCCGGCGCACCCCCCAGTGCAGGCACGCCGCGCCGGGGCAGCCGGCGTGCCCGGCCTGCAGCACCCCCAGCACCTGGCCCTGCTGCACCGGCGCACCTGCGGCCACCTGCGCCGTCACCGGCTCGTAGGTGGTGCGCAGCCCGCTGGGGTGCTGCACCGACACCACCCCGCGCCCGGCCAGCGGCCCGGCGAAGACCACGGTGCCCGCACCGGCGGCCAGCACCGGCGCCCCCGCTGCGGCACGCAGGTCGACCCCGCGGTGTCCCGGCCCGTACACGCTGGCCGGCGGCTGGAACGGCCGCGCGACCAGCGGCCACCCGCCCAGCGGCCAGGAGTAGGTGCCCCGGGGAGCCGGCACGTCGGGGGCCTGGGTGGGCACGGCACTGGCCGCTGCCGACGGCGTCAGCAGCACCGCGCACAGCAGTGCCACCACCCCCAGCACCCAGCTCCGTCGCCCCACCGGACGACCCTCACCCACCTGCGTCCGAGAGCCCAGGCGCGCGCGGTGTGCTGTGCACGAGGGCTGGTCGCTGTGCACAGCCACGGGGGTCGCGCAGGTCGGTGGTGCAGGTCGTGCCCGGCAGGTCGTACACTGGGCCCGCGACCTGTGCGTGCACAGGCCGACTTCGCGCGCCTGAGTCCCACCCGTTCCACCAGGTGGACGGTTGCCGGCGGTCCCGCAGGAGCGGGTCCGGCATCCTTCTCGGGCGCCAGGGCGCTGGTCCACCCGGCCAGCGCGACAAACCGGCCGCGTGCCAGCGGGTCTTGGCCCCTGGCGCGCACTGAGCAAGAAAGGACGAGGGGCGACCCTCGACCACCACTATGGCAGTCGTCACCATGAAGCAGCTGCTCGACAGCGGCGCACACTTCGGGCACCAGACCCGACGCTGGAACCCCAAGATGAAGCGGTTCATCTTCACCGACCGCAACGGCATCTACATCATCGACCTGCAGCAGACGCTGGTCTTCATCGACCAGGCGTTCGAGTTCGTCAAGGAGACCGTCTCGCACGGCGGCACCCTGATGTTCATCGGCACCAAGAAGCAGGCGCAGGAGTCCATCGCCGAGCAGGCGACCCGCGTCGGCATGCCCTACGTGAACCAGCGCTGGCTGGGCGGCATGCTCACCAACTTCCAGACCGTGCACAAGCGCCTGCAGCGACTCAAGGAGCTTGAGTCGATGGAGCAGACCGGTGGCTTCGAGGGTCGCACCAAGAAGGAAATCCTCATGCTCACGCGTGAGATGACCAAGCTGGCGCGCACCCTCGGTGGTATCCGCGACATGTCCAAGGTTCCGAGCGCGGTGTGGATCGTCGACACCAACAAGGAGCACCTGGCCGTCGCCGAGGCCCGCAAGCTGAAGATCCCGGTCGTCGCGATCCTGGACACCAACTGCGACCCCGACCTCGTCGACTACCCGATCCCGGGCAACGACGACGCGATCCGCTCCGCCGCCCTGCTGACCAAGGTCATCGCCACCGCGGTGGCCGAGGGCCTGCAGGCCCGGGCCGGACGCAGCGGCGACGGTGACGCCAAGCCCGAGGGTGGCGTCGCCGAGCCGCTGGCGGAGTGGGAGCAGGAGCTGCTCGCGCAGTCCGCCACCGCCGCCGCGGCCACCGAGGTCGTCGCCGAGGCTGCTGCGGAGACCCCCGCCGCCGAGACCGCGGTCACCGAGGTCGTCGAGCAGGTCGCGGAGATCCCCGAGACCGCTGCGGCCGAGTCCGCCATCGGCGGTGCGCCGGTCTCCGAGACCGACGCCCCCGCGGACAACTCCTGACGTCCCGCCAGAGCCGGGCACCCCACCCCGGGTGCCCGGCTCTGGCGGTCGTCGCAGCGCGTCGAGTGCCGCACCGGCACACCGCGCCCCGGGTTCGCTGAACCCGCCCCCCGTCGAACGCACCACAACAAGGAGGCTCGCCGCACATGGCGAACTACACCGCCGCGGACGTCAAGCGACTCCGCGAACTGACCGGGTCCGGAATGATGGACTGCAAGAACGCGCTCACCGACAGCGAGGGTGACTTCGACAAGGCCGTCGAGCTGCTGCGCATCAAGGGCGCCAAGGACGTGGGCAAGCGGGCCGAGCGGGCCACCGCCAACGGCCTCGTCGCCGCGGCCGACGGCGTCATGGTCGAGCTCAACTGCGAGACCGACTTCGTCGCCAAGAACGCCGAGTTCCAGGAGCTGGCCGACCGCGTGGTCACCGCTGCCGCTGCCGGCAAGACCTCCGACGTCGCGGCCCTGAACCTGCAGGCCGTGGACGGTGCCACCACCGTGGCCGACCTGGTCGCGCAGTTCTCCGCCAAGATCGGCGAGAAGCTCGAGATCCGCCGCGTGGTCAGCTACGACGGCCCGGTGGCCGTCTACCTGCACAAGCGCTCCGCCGACCTGCCGCCCGCCGTCGGCGTGCTGGTGGAGTACACCGGCGACTCCGAGGAGGCCGCGCAGGCCGCCCACGGTGCCGCGATGCAGGTCGCCGCGATGCGCCCGCGCTACGTCACCCGCGACGAGGTTCCCGAGGACATCGTCGCCGCCGAGCGTCGC
The DNA here is from genome assembly GCF_058133575.1 of Rhodococcus sp. Z13_19A. Lineage (NCBI taxonomy): Bacteria > Bacillati > Actinomycetota > Actinomycetes > Mycobacteriales > Nocardiaceae > Rhodococcus > Rhodococcus sp. Z13_19A. The sequence goes on along the minus strand of NZ_JBYUNN010000003.1, from coordinate 657,903 downwards.
ATCGCCGAGGAGACCGCCCGCGAGGAGGGCAAGCCCGAGCAGGCCATGCCCAAGATCATCGAGGGTCGCGTCAACGGCTTCTTCAAGGACACCGTGCTCCTGGAGCAGGCGTCCGTGCAGGAGTCGAAGAAGACGGTGAAGGCCGTGCTGGACGCCGCGGGCGCCACCATCACGCGCTTCTCCCGCTTCGAGGTTGGTCAGGCCTGACCGAAACAGCATGAGGCAGGATGGCGGGGTCGTCCCAGCCGCACCGAGACGATCGGTGCCGGCTGAGATGACCCCGCCGTCGTGTGCACACCCAGCGCCGGACGCCCCCACGGACGCCCGGCGGCATCAAACCCCGGCGAGACCTCGAGGAGCCCGATGACCGTCCAGGACACCCACACCACGCGAGGCGGCTACCGCCGCGTGCTGCTCAAGCTCGGCGGGGAGATGTTCGGCGGTGGGGGCGTGGGGGTCGACCCCAAGGTGGTGCGCAACGTCGCCGCGCAGATCGCCGAGGTGGTCCGCACCGGCGCACAGGTGGCCGTGGTCATCGGTGGAGGTAACTTCTTCCGCGGCGCCGAGCTGCAGCAGCACGGGCTGGACCGCGCCCGCGCCGACTACATGGGCATGCTGGGCACGGTGATGAACTGCCTGGCCCTGCAGGACTTCCTGGAGCAGGCCGGGGTGGACACCCGGGTGCAGACCGCGATCAGCATGGGTCAGGTCGCTGAGCCCTACATCCCGCGCCGGGCCGAGCGTCACCTGGAGAAGGGGCGCGTGGTCATCTTCGGCGCCGGCATGGGCATGCCCTACTTCTCCACCGACACCACCGCCGCCCAGCGGGCGCTGGAGATCGATGCCGAGGTGGTGCTGATGGCCAAGGGCGTCGACGGGGTGTACACCGCCGACCCCAAGACCGAGCCCACCGCGACCATGTTCACCGAGATCACCCACCGCGAGGTGCTCGACCGCAGCCTCAAGGTCGCCGACGCCACCGCCTTCAGCCTCTGCATGGACAACAAGATGCCCATGCTGGTGTTCAACCTGCTGGTCGAGGGCAACATCGCCCGCGCGGTGGCGGGGGAGAAGATCGGCACCCTGGTGCGCTCACCGAAGTGACACGCTGACACCGCGAGCGGCGGACAGCCGTGTGGTGCGGAGACTGGCATCAGTGCAACGAGACCGGAGGAACTGCTGTGATTGACGAAGCTCTCTTCGAGGCCGAGGAGAAGATGGAGAAGGCCGTCTCCGTGGCCAGGGACGACCTGTCCTCGATCCGTACCGGTCGCGCCAACCCGGGGATGTTCAACCGCATCGTGGTCGAGTACTACGGCGCGATGACCCCGGTGACCCAGCTGGCCAGCGTCACGGTGCCCGAGGCCCGGATGGCCGTGATCAAGCCCTACGAGGCGGCCATGCTGCGCAACATCGAGACCGCGATCCGCAACTCCGACCTCGGGGTGAACCCGTCCAACGACGGTCACATCATCCGGATCTCGCTGCCCCAGCTCACCGAGGAGCGTCGCCGGGAGTTCGCCAAGCAGGCGCGCGGCAAGGGCGAGGACGCCAAGGTCGCCGTGCGCAACGTGCGCCGCAAGTCGATGGACGAGCTCAACCGCATCCAGAAGGACGGTGACGCCGGCGAGGACGACGTCAACCGTGCCGAGAAGGAGCTGGACAAGGTGACCGCCCGCTACGTGGCGCAGATCGACGAGATGGTGAAGAACAAGGAGGCCGAGCTGATGGAGGTCTGACCCGGCCTGCACCAGCACGGACGAGCACCAGCACGAACCAGCACCAGCACACCAGGTCGAGCAGCAGGGAGGGCGGGATCCAGTGGTGACCGATCACGACGTGTCGACCAGTGGAGGCCAGGCCCCGCCCGTGCAGCGCACCTCGCGCGCCGGGCGCAACCTGCCCGCGGCCCTGCTCGTGGGCGGCGGCCTGGGCGCCCTGGTGATCTGCGCCCTGGTCTTCTACCCGCGGGCCTGGATCGGCATCGTCGCCGTGGCGATGGCGATCGCCACCTTCGAGCTGGGCACCGCCCTGCGCAGGACCGGCCTCAGCATCAGCCTGGTCCCGGTGCTGCTGGGCGGGCAGGCCGTGGTGTGGCTGGCCTGGCACAGCGTCACCGCCGCCCTCGCGGCCTTCGCCGTCACGGTCGTCGCCTGCATGGTGTGGCGGCTGTGGGGCAGCACCGAGCACTACCTGCGCGACACCGCCGTGTCGGTGTTCGTCGTCGCCTGGGTGCCGCTGTTCGGGGCCACCTCGGTCGCGCTGGTGGTGCAGCCCGACGGGGCGGCCAAGATCGCCGCCCTGATGATCGCGGTGGTCTGCTCCGACGTCGGCGGATACGCAATGGGCGCGCTGTTCGGCAAGCACCCCATGGTCCCGAGCATCAGCCCCAAGAAGTCCTGGGAGGGCTTCGCCGGCTCGCTGGCCCTCGGCGTGGTCGGCGGGGTGCTCACCTTCTGGCTGCTGCTGGACGCCAACCCATGGGCCGGGCTGCTCTTCGGCGCCGTGCTCGTGGTGGTGGCCACCGTGGGCGACCTGATCGAGTCACAGGTCAAGCGCGACATCGGCATCAAGGACATGGGCACGCTGCTGCCCGGCCACGGCGGGCTGATGGACCGGCTGGACTCCGTGCTGCCCTCGGCGGTCGCGGCCTGGCTGCTGCTCAGCGCGCTGGTCTAGCCCACCCGCCCGGCCCGGCGCCCCGGTGAGCGTGATCCCCAGCCCCAACGTGTGGCACCACCCCCAGCTCTACGAGCGGGAGAACCGGGCGCAGGACGTGCACGGCGCGGTGGACGCGGTGCTGCGCGAGGTGGCCGACTGGCACGGCCGCGACCTGCTCGACGTCGGCTGCGGCACCGGTTTCCACCTGCCCCGCTTCGCCGACGCCGCGCGGTCGGTGCACGGGGTGGAGCCCCACCCGCCGCTGGCCGAGCTGGCCCGGCGCCGCACCCGGGGGCTGGCCCACGTGCAGGTGCACCAGGCGGGTGCCGAGGCGCTCCCGCTGCCCCGTGACTCGGTGGACGTGGTGCACTCCCGCACCGCGTACTTCTTCGGCCCCGGCTGCGAGCCCGGCCTGGCCGAGGCGACGCGGGTGCTGCGCACCGGGGGAGTGCAGGTGGTCGTGGACCTCGACGTCACCCGCTCCCGCTACGGCTCCTGGATGCGCCAGGACCTGCCACCCGGCTACCGGGCCAAGCAGGTCGAGGCGTTCTTCGCCGACCAGGGCTTCGCCCTGCGGCGGGTGGACACGGTGTGGCGGTTCGAGACCCGCGAGGACCTGCGGGCGGTGCTGGGCATCGAGCTGTCCCCGCGGGTGGCCGAGCAGGCCGTGGCGCAGGTGCCGGGGCTCACCGTGGACGTGGCCTACCGGGTGCACTGGCGGCGCAAGGGCCTGCACGTGCCCCTGCACCAGCCCCGCTAGCGGCGCTTCTTGTCGGCCTTGCGCAGCTGGTGGATGCGGGCGCCACCCACCAGCGCCATGATCAACGCCCCGGCGATCGCGGCGAACAGGATGCTCACGCCCAGCGGCAGGCTGAAGTCCCAGAAGAAGATGGCGAACTCGGTGCTGTCGTTGTTCTGCAGGATGAACACCAGCAGCACCACCAGGATCAGCGCCCCGGCGATCAGCCCGGTCCAGGCCGCCGCGGCCCGGTTGCGCCGCTTGGGAGCCGCCGGCGCGGTGCCCGCCGTCCCGGCACCGGTTCCCGCCGTGCCCGAGCCGAGCGCGGAGGCGCCGCTGGTCTCGCTGGGGCGCACCGGTTCCTGCGCCATCGCCGGACGGTCGGGGGAGTCTGGGTTGGGGTGCATGTCCAGATCATGGCCCTTCCGCGGCGCACGCGCACCCGCGCCGCGCTGGGGTAGTGCGACAATGGAGACATCATGACCTCCCTGCCTCTCGTCTTTGACGCCCCCAAGCGGGGCATGCCGCCCCGTCACCTCGCCGACCTCGACGCCGACGGTCGCCGCGCCGCAGTCGCCGAGCTCGGGCTGCCCGCCTTCCGCGCCGACCAGGTCGCCCGCCAGTACTACGTGCGCCTGCAGGGCGACGCCGCGCAGATGACCGACCTGCCCGCCGCCGTGCGGGAGAAGGTCGGACAGTCGCTGCTGCCGCCCCTGTTCACCCCGGTGCGCCACCTCTCCTGCGACGAGGGCACCACCCGCAAGACGCTGTGGCGAGCCCACGACGGCACGCTGGTGGAGAGCGTGCTGATGCGCTACCCCGAGCGCGCCACCCTGTGCATCTCCAGCCAGGCCGGCTGCGGCATGGCCTGCCCGTTCTGCGCCACCGGGCAGGGCGGCCTCGACCGCAACCTCTCCACCGCCGAGATCGTGGACCAGGTGCGCGCCGCCGCGGCCGCCATGCGCGACGGCGAGGTGGGCGGCACCCCCGGCCGGCTGTCCAACGTCGTGTTCATGGGCATGGGCGAGCCGCTGGCCAACTACAAGCGGGTGGTGGCCGCGGTGCGCCGCATCACCGACCCCGCACCGGACGGCCTGGGCATCTCCCAGCGCGCGGTCACGGTGTCCACCGTCGGGCTGGCCCCGGCCATCCGCAAGCTCGCCGACGAGAACCTCTCCGTGCGGCTGGCGGTGTCGCTGCACACCCCGGACGACGAGCTGCGCGACACCCTGGTGCCGGTGAACAACCGGTGGTCGGTGGCGGAGGTGCTGCAGGCCGCGCGCTACTACGCCGACAAGTCCGGCCGGCGGGTCTCCATCGAGTACGCCCTGATCCGCGACATCAACGACCAGCCGTGGCGCGCCGACCTGCTGGCCAAGAAGCTCAAGGCCGCGCTGGGCCCGCTGGTGCACGTGAACCTGATCCCGCTGAACCCCACCCCGGGCAGCAAGTGGGACGCCAGCCCCAAGCCGGCGGAGCGGGAGTTCGTCCGTCGGGTGCGCAACGGCGGCGTGTCCTGCACGGTGCGCGACACCCGCGGCCAGGAGATCGCCGCGGCCTGCGGCCAGCTCGCCGCCGAGGGCTAGGCCCCGCAACGACGAACAGCCGACCGCGGTGGCTGCTGCCGTGCGGTCGGCTGTTCGGGTGGTACGGGTGCTGCTCGCCTGCGGGCGGGGGGAGCTACCTGCGCCAGGAGGTGCGACGGCGCATGGTGTCGCGGACCAGGATGAACACCAGCAGCGCGGCCAGGCCGATGAGCCACAGGTCCTCGACCCGGCCCTGGTGGTTGCCGATCAGCATGAGCAGCAGGATTGCGGCGACGACCCAGCCGCCGATGCGGGTGGCCTTGGGGAACTCGCCGTGCCAGCCCCACTCGGCAGACGGCTCGTCCACGAGGTCCACGGCGGTGACTGTGGACTGCGCCTCGGGCTTCTCAAGCTGCTTGCCGGCCACGGTTGGCTCCTCCTGCTCGATCCTGCGCGCTCCGCGAGCGGGCTGTGTTGGCGACCATCGTGGCACACGCGACTCCCGGTGGTGCTCACGGCACGGCGTTGGTGCCGGGGAGATCGTGTGATCTGTGTCGGGGGGCATCGGGGATGATGCGGGGGTGAACACCAGTGGCACCCCCGTGAGCACCAGCACCAGAACCAGCACCTCCGCCAGCGCCGGCACACCCGGTCCGGGCGCGGCCGCCGGCTCGGCCGCTCCGGCCCGGGTGCTGCTGCTGGGCAGCACCGGCTCCATCGGCACGCAGACCCTGGAGGTGATCGCCACCAACCCGGGGCGCTTCACCGTGGTGGGCCTGGCCGCCGGTGGGGGCAACGTGGACGCGCTGCTGGCCCAGGTTCGCGCCACCGGGGTCGCCGCGGTGGCGGTGGCCGACCGCACCGCGGCGACCGAGCTGCGCGCCGCCCTCGCTGCCCACGACCTGGGCGCGGTGCAGGTGCTCGACGGTCCGGACGCGGCCACCGAGCTGGTCCAGGCGGTGCCGGCCGACGTGGTGCTCAACGCCCTGGTGGGCTCGCTGGGCCTGCGCCCCACCCTGGCCGTGCTGGCCACCGGGGCGCGGCTGGCGCTGGCCAACAAGGAGTCGCTGGTGGCGGGCGGACCGCTGGTGCTGGCCGCGGCCGCGCCCGGCCAGCTGGTACCGGTGGACTCCGAGCACTCCGCGCTCGCCCAGTGCCTGCGCGGTGGCGCCGCCGGGGAGGTGGCGCGCCTGGTGCTCACCGCCTCGGGTGGGCCCTTCCGCGGCTGGAGCGCGGCGCAGCTGCGCGGCGTCACCCCGGAACAGGCGGGTGCGCACCCCACCTGGTCGATGGGCCCGATGAACACCCTCAACTCCGCCACCCTGGTGAACAAGGGGCTGGAGCTCATCGAGACGCACCTGCTGTTCGGCACGCCCTACGACCGCATCGACGTCACCGTGCACCCGCAGTCGATCGTGCACTCCATGGTCACCTTCACCGACGGCTCCACCCTGGCCCAGGCCAGCCCGCCGGACATGCGGCTGCCCATCGCCCTGGCGCTGGGCTGGCCCGACCGCATTGCCGGTGCCGCCGCCGCGTGCGACTTCAGCACCGCCGCCACCTGGACCTTCGAGCCGCTGGACGAGGAGGTGTTCCCCGCGGTGGCCCTGGCCCGGGAGGCCGGCACCGGCGGCGGGTGCCTGCCCGCGGTGTACAACGCCGCCAACGAGGAGGCCGCGGCGGCGTTCCTGGCCGGCGCCGTGAGCTTCCCCGACATCGTGCGCACCGTGGCGGCGGTGCTGGGCGAGGCGGACGCCCACCGGGCGGTGCCGAGCGGGGTGGCCGACGTGCTGGCGGCGGAGGACTGGGCCCGGGCCCGGGCCCGGGAGCTGGCCCAGCAGCGTCGGCGGTGACACAGCACCGCCGATCTGGTCACGGAGAGCCAGCGCCACCGGGCTCAGCCGGTACCGTTGAGCGCGACGGCACCCGGCAAGGCGGACAATAGGAGTTGTGGAGATGGTCTTTGCCTTCGGCGTGGTGCTGTTCGCGCTGGGGATCGGCTTCTCGATCGCCCTGCACGAGTTCGGTCACCTGCTGATCGCCAAGGCCTTCGGCATGAAGGTGCGGCGCTACTTCATCGGCTTCGGCCCCCGGTTGTTCTCCTTCCGCCGCGGTGAGACCGAGTACGGCTTCAAGGCCATCCCGGCCGGTGGGTTCTGCGACATCGCCGGGATGACCGCGCTGGACGAGCTCGACCCGGACGAGGTCGACCGGGCGATGTACAAGCAGAGCGCCTGGAAGCGGATCGCGGTCATGCTCGGTGGGCCCATCTCGCACTTCGCCCTGGGCATGGTCCTCATCTATGTGCTGGCCGTCGGCTTCGGCCTGCCCAACCTCAACGCCACCGACAAGGCCGTGGCCGGTGCGGTGGGCTGCGTGGCCCCCACCCAGTCCGCGGACGGCAGCTACGCCGAGTGCACCGGCGAGGGCCCGGCACAGCGGGCCGGGCTGCAGGCCGGCGACACCATCGTCGCCGTCGACGGCAAGCCCACCCCCACCTTCGCCGACGTCATCGCAGCCACCCAGGCCCTCACCGGCCCGGCGCCGTTCACCGTCGAGCGGGACGGGCGCGAGGTCACCCTCACCATCGACGTCGAGCCCGTGCAGCGCTACGTGGTCCGGCCGGGCGACCCCGAGCCCCAGCCGGCCACCGTCGGCGCCATCGGCGTCTCGCCGGTCAGCTATGCACCCACCGAGCACAACGCGGTCTCCGCGATCCCGGCCACCGTGGCGTTCACCGGCACCATGTTCGAGAAGACCTGGGAGAGCCTGCTCAAGTTCCCGGAGAAGGTGCCCGCGGTGGTGCGGTCGATCGGCGGCGAGGAGCGCAGCGCGGACACGCCGATCAGCGTGGTCGGCGCCAGCGTGATCGGCGGGCAGGTCGCCGAGCGCGGGCTGTGGGAGGTCTTCATCCTGCTGCTCGCGAGCCTCAACTTCTTCATCGGCATCTTCAACCTGCTGCCGCTGTTGCCCCTGGATGGCGGCCACATGGCCATCACCACCTACGAGAAGGTCCGGGACATGGTCCGCAGGGCGCTCGGCAAGGCGAAGGCGGCACCGGTGGACTACACCAAGATGCTCCCGCTGACCTACGTGGTGCTCATCATCGGCGGCGGCGTCACCGTGCTCACGGTGATCGCCGACGTCGTCAACCCGATCCAGCTGTTCCCGTGAGCAGCACACTCTTCGAGGAAGGACGATCGTGACCACACCCGTCACGCTCGGCATGCCGGAGGCACCCCAGCCGGTGCTCGCCCCGCGTCGCCCCACCCGCCAGCTGCACGTCGGTGACGTGGGGGTGGGCAGCGACTTTCCCGTGTCGGTGCAGTCCATGACCACCACCCGCACCCACGACGTCAACGCCACCCTGCAGCAGATCGCCGAGCTGACCGCCGCGGGCTGCGACATCGTCCGGGTGGCGTGCCCGCGCACCGAGGACGCCGAGGCGCTCAAGGCCATCGCGGCCAAGAGCCAGCTGCCGGTGATCGCCGACATCCACTTCCAGCCGCGCTACATCTTCGCCGCGATCGACGCCGGCTGCGCGGCCGTGCGGGTCAACCCCGGCAACATCAAGGAGTTCGACGGCCGGGTCAAGGAGGTGGCGCTGGCGGCCAAGGACGCCGGCATCCCCATCCGCATCGGCGTCAACGCGGGCTCGCTGGACCCGCGCATCCTCACCAAGCACGGCAAGGCCACCCCGGAGGCACTGGTGGAGTCGGCGCTGTGGGAGGCCGGGCTGTTCGCCGAGCACGGGTTCAACGACCTGAAGATCTCGGTGAAGCACAACGACCCCGTCACCATGGTTCGTGCCTACGAGCTGCTCGCCGAGCAGTGCGACTACCCGCTGCACCTGGGGGTCACCGAGGCCGGACCGGCCTTCCAGGGCACGATCAAGTCGGCGGTGGCCTTCGGGTCGCTGCTCTCCCGCGGCATCGGCGACACCATCCGCGTGTCCCTGTCTGCCCCTCCCATCGAGGAGGTCAAGGTCGGCAACCAGATCCTGCAGTCCCTCGGCCTGCGCCCGCGCAAGCTGGAGATCGTCTCCTGTCCGTCCTGCGGGCGGGCCCAGGTGGACGTCTACACGCTGGCCGACCAGGTCACCGCGGGCCTGGAGGGCATGGAGGTGCCGCTGCGCGTGGCGGTGATGGGCTGCGTCGTCAACGGGCCCGGCGAGGCTCGCGAGGCCGACCTGGGCGTGGCGTCGGGCAACGGCAAGGGCCAGATCTTCGTCAAGGGCGAGGTGATCAAGACCGTTCCCGAGGCGATGATCGTGGAGACCTTGATCGAGGAGGCCATGAAGATCGCGGATCAGATGAAGGACAGCGGTGCCACCTCCGGCGAGCCTGCTGTGACCGTCGGCTGATGTGCACGCTGGGCCCGCTGGGCCGCCGCGCGGCGGGCTGAGCCGTGCTCCGGGTCGGTGCGGGCGCGCAACCGTGGGACGACCGCCGGGCTGTCGTGCGCCGGCTGGGACAGGCCGACGCCGACGAGGTGCTGCGCGGGCTGGGCACCGACCCGGTGGCCAACTGCATGGTGCTCGCCCGGGTGGAGGCCCACGGAGTGACCCCCAACCGGCTCGGCGCCGAGCTGTGGACGGTCGACCAGCCGGGGCGGTCGCTGTGCTACTCCGGCGCCAACCTCATCCCGGTGCACGGCTCGCCGGAGGCGGTGGCGATGTTCGCCGAGCTGGCCCGGCGCCAGCCCCGCGCCTGCTCGTCGCTGGTGGGCATGGCGCACCTCGTGCTGCCCATGTGGGAGCTGCTGGAGGACTGGTGGGGTCCCGCTCGTGAGGTGCGTGCGCGGCAGCCGCTGCTGGCGCTGCCGGGTGCGCCGCTGGTGACGCCCGACCCGCACGTGCGGCGGGTCTGTCCCAGCGACCTGCCCGCGTACCTGCCCGCGTCGGTGGCCATGTTCATCGAGGAGATGGGGATCGACCCCACCGCCGCAGACGGCGGCGCTGCCTATCGCCGTCGGGTGGTCGAGCACATCGCCGAGGGCCGGGCCTACGCGCGGTTCGAGGACGGCGCAGTGGTCTACAAGGCGGAGGTGGGCGCCAGCTCCAGCACCACCGGGCAGATCCAGGGCGTGTGGGTGGCCCCGGAGCGGCGCGGCAGCGGGCTCGCCGGGGCGGGGACCGCCGCGGTGGCCGCCGCCATCCGCAGCTCCCACCGGCTGCCCAGCCTGTACGTCAACGACTTCAACGCCACCGCACGACGGGTGTACGAGCGGATCGGCTTCCACGAGGTGGCCACGTTTGCCACCGTGCTCCTGCACTAGAGCCGGCACCGTGCTCCTGCACGAGTGCCGGCACGGGCTGCTGGGCGCAAGGGTTTCGGTGTGCCGGTGCTTATGCTGGGCGGCGATGGTCACCGTCTCTGCGCGACCCCGCACCCTGGCTGGCCCGCGACTGCTGGCGGCCGTGCTGCTGGCGGTGCTGATGGTCACCGGCTCGCTCACCGCCTGCACCAGCGGGCCCAGCGCCGCCGACGCAGCGTCCCGGTTCCTGCAAGGGCTCTCCGCCGGTGACCTGGCCGCGGCCGGAGCCGCCACCGACCAGCCCGACGCGGCGCGTGCGGCGATCGAGACGACCCGCACCGGTCTGGGGGCGGAGTCGGTGGACACCGAGCTGGGGGAGGTCCGCACCTCCGACGGCACCGCCACCGCCGACTTCACCGCGCACTGGCACCTGGCCCAGCAACGCACCTGGACCCACACCGGCCAGCTGAAGCTCGGGCGCACGGGAGGGGACTGGACGGTCCGCTGGAGCAGCGCCAACCTGCACCCGAGGCTGGCCGACAACCAGTCCCTGGCCGTTCGGGCGGACCCCGCGCCCACCGCGTCGGTGCTCGACCGCAACGGCCAGGCGCTGCTCAACCCCGGCGTGGTGGTGCGGGTGACCCTCGACCCCGCCGCGGCCGGCGACGTGCCTGCCGTGGCCCGCGACCTCGCCGCCGCGGTCAGCCGGTTCGACCCCGCGATCACCACCCAGTCCATCATGGACGGGGTGGCCACCGGCGGGGCGGCGCCCTACCCGGTGGTGACGCTGCGGGAGAACGACTACCTGGCGGTGAAGGCCGCGGTCTACGAGCTGCCGGGCGTCAGCTTCAGCAGCCAGGCCGCGCTGCTCAGCGTCGACCCCACCGTGGCGCCCACCCTGCTCCGCGAGGTCAGCTCCACGGTGCAGGACGACCTGGCCGGGCGGGCCGGTTGGCGCGTGGTCACCGTGGGACCCAACGGTGCGCAGGTGGAGACCCTGGCCACCACCGCCGCGGAGCCTGCCGCGGCGGTGCGGCTCACCCTCGACCACGGCGTGCAGCAGGCCGCGCAGAACGCCGTGCGCAGCAAGCCGGAGCCGGCGATGACGGTGGCGCTGAAGGCGTCCACCGGGGAGGTGCTGGCCGTGGCCCAGAACGCCGCGGCCGACGCCGCCGGACCAGTGGCGCTGACCGGCCTGTACGAGCCGGGCAGCACCTTCAAGACGGTGACTGCCGCCGCCGTGCTGCAGGCGGGCACCGTCACCGCCGAGACCCCCAGCGCGTGCCCGGCCACCACGGTGGTCGGCGGGGTCCGGGTGATCCCCAACTACAACGACTTCGCGCTCGGCGAGGTCCCCCTGCGCACGGCGTTCGCCGCCTCCTGCAACACCACCTTCGCCCAGCTGTCCGGCGCGCTGGGAGCCGATGCGCTGAGCACCACGGCCCGCTCGCTGGGCATCGGGATGGACTACACCGCGGCCGGGATGACCACCGTCACCGGCAAGGTGCCGCCCACCGCGGACCTGGTCAAGCGCGCCGAGGACTCCATCGGCCAGGGTGACGTGCAGGCCAGCCCGTTCGGCATGGCGCTGGTGGCCGCCACGGTGGCCCGGGGCACCACCCCGGCGCCGGTGCTGGTACAGGGCGCGCCCACCGCGGTGGCGGGCAGCGCTCCGGCCTTGCCGGCCCCGGTGCTCGACCAGCTGCGGGTGATGATGCGCGAGGTGGTCACCGGTGGGTCCGGACGTGGCGTGGCCGAGCAGGGGCAGGTGCACGGCAAGACCGGCGAGGCGCAGTTCGGGGACGGCACCCGGTCGCACTCCTGGTTCATCGGCTACCGCGGCGACGTCGCCTTCGCCACCCTCGTGGTGGGGGGAGGAAGCTCGGCCGGCGCCGTGGGCGTCACCGGCCAGGTGCTCGCTGCGCTGCCCGCGGGCTACTGACCGGGGCGTTGACTAGGCTGGGCCCATGTCTGTCTTCACCACCGCCCGTCCGCCCCTGACCCCGGGGCACCCCACCCCGATCCGCACGGTTCCCCAGTCGATCCCGCGTCCGGAGTACGTCGGCAAGCCGGCGCCGACGCCGAGCAACGACCCCTGGGTGCAGCCGCCGGAGGTCATCGAGGCGATGCGGGTGGCCAGCAAGATCGCGGCCCAGGCGCTGCAGGAGGGCGGCAAGGTGGTGGCTCCGGGCGTCACCACCGACGAGGTGGACCGCGTGGTGCACGAGTTCCTCGTCGACCACGGCGCCTACCCCTCCACGCTGGGCTACCGCGGCTTCAGCAAGAGCTGCTGCACCTCGCTGAACGAGGTGATCTGCCACGGCATCCCGGACACCACGGTGATCCAGGACGGCGACATCGTGAACATCGACGTCACCGCGTTCATCGGTGGCGTGCACGGCGACACCAACGCCACCTTCCTCGCCGGCGACGTCGCGCCCGAGGTGCGCGACCTCGTCGAGCGCACCCACGAGGCCACCATGCGGGCGATCAAGGCGGTCAAGCCGGGGCGCCAGCTCAACGTGGTGGGCCGGGTGATCGAGGCCTACGCCAGCCGGTTCGGCTACGGCGTGGTGCGCGACTTCACCGGCCACGGCATCGGGCGGTCGTTCCACAGCGGTCTGGTGGTGCTGCACTACGACCAGCCCAGCGTGGAGACGGTCATCGAGGAGGGCATGACCTTCACCATCGAGCCGATGATCACCCTGGGCGGCATCGACTACGACCAGTGGGACGACGGCTGGACGGTGCTCACCAAGGACAAGAGCTGGACCGCGCAGTTCGAGCACACCATCGTGGTGACCGCCACCGGCGCGGAGATCCTCACCCTGCCCTGACCGCGGGCAGGGCAGGGGCTAGCCGTTCTCCTCCAGGGTGCGGCCCTTGGTCTCCTTGACGAAGAAGATCACCACCACCAGGGAGACCGCGGCCATCGCGGCGTAGCCGGCGTAGGTGAGCGAGAGGTTCGCCGCGGAGAAGGTCGGGAAGGTCACCGTCACCGCGAAGTTGGCGATCCAGTTGGCCGAGGTGGCCACTGCCACCGCGGCCGCGCGGGAGCGGTTGGGGAACATCTCGCTCAGCAGCACCCACACCACTGGGCCCCAGGACAGCGCGAAGAAGAACACGAAGCCGTTGGCGGCGACCAGCGCGATGGTGCCGTACGGGGAGGGCAGCTCGGCCGCGGCGGCGGTGCCGTCGGTGGAGGCGGCCACCGCCTCCGCGTGGGAGAAGCACCACGAGGCGATGCCCAGGGCCACGGTCATGCCCACCGAGCCGATGGCCAGCAGCGGACGGCGCCCGATCTTGTCGATCACCGCGATGGCCACGAAGGTGCCCACGATGTTGACCACCGCGCTCACCACGCTGATGAGCAGGGAGCGGTCCTCGCCGATCCCGACCGACTGCCACAGCGAGGCCGAGTAGTAGAAGATCACGTTGATGCCGACCAGCTGCTGCAGCGCGGCGAGCGCCACGCCGAGCAGCACCAGCGGAACCATCTTGTGCTGGCCGGTGAACAGGTCGCGAACCCGGGAGCGCTCCTCCAGCTTGAGCGACACCCGGATCTCCTCGATGCGGTGATCCACCTGCTCGGTGTTCCCGCCCTCCAGGCTGGCCAGGATCTTCGTTGCCACCGCCGTCTTGCCCTTGGCCACCAGGAAGCGCGGCGACTCCGGCAGCGTGTAGGTCATCAGCAGGTACAGCGCACCGGGGAAGGCCGCGGCCATCAGCATCCACCGCCAGGCCTCGAGCCCGGCGATCTCACCGCGCGAGCCACCAGCGGCCTCGGCGAGGGCGTAGTTGACCAGCGACGACACGGCGATGCCCAGCACGATGGCCAGCTGGTGCATCGATCCCAACCGCCCGCGGTAGGCGGCCGGGGAGATCTCGGCGATGTAGGCGGGGGAGATGACCGACGCGATGCCTACCGCGACACCACCCACGACCCGCCAACAGGCGAGGTCGACCACCGAGAAGGCCAGGGCGGAGCCCACCGAGCTCACGATAAACAGCACCGCGGCGATGCGCATCGTCCACAGCCGCCCCAACCTGCCCGCGACCGCCCCGGCGACCCAGGCCCCGAGGGCGGCGCCGATCAGGGCGAGGGACACGGTCAGCCCGGTCGCGGCGGTGCCGGCGTTGAAGCGAGACTGGATCGCCTTGACCGCACCGTTGATCACGGCGGTGTCGTAGCCGAAGAGGAAACCGCCCAGCGCGGCCGCGAGGGAGAACAGCAGGGCGTGGGCGACGCTGGCTCCTCCGGCGGGTGGTTCGGACCGGGCGGGGGTGCTGCTCGTGGCTCCGGTGCTCATCGGTCGTTCCGCCTCCCCGTGGCCAGGCATGCGCGTCAGCCGCGACGGTACGCCCGACGCTCCGGGGGTGCCGGGGAGCCGACGGGTAGCGTCGGCTCATGTCGGTGGAACAGGTGACCTGTGGTGAGCACACCTTCGACGTCCACCTCGGGGGTGACCCGGCGGACACCCCGGTGGTGCTGCTGCACGGGTTCCCGCAGAGTCCGCACTGCTACGACGCGGTGCTGCCGCGGCTGCACGCGGCAGGGCTGCGCACCATCGTCCCCGCGCAGCGCGGCTACTCCCCGGGGGCCCGCCCGACCGGGGTCGAGGACTACCGCATGCCCCACCTGGTCGGTGACGTCATCGCCCTGCTGGACGCCATGGACGTGGGCTGGGCGCACCTGGTGGGCCACGACTGGGGTGCGGCGGTGGCGTGGCAGGTGGCCGCCCGGCACCCCAGCCGGGTCAGCAGCCTGGTGGTGGCCAGCGTCGGGCACCCGGTGGCCTTCGCCGACGCGCTGCGCAACGACTCCGCGCAGAAGGAGTCCTCGAGCTACATGCAGCTGTTCGCCCAGCCCGGAAAGGCCGAGGACCTGCTGCTGGCCGACGACGGGCGGCGGTTGCGGGCCATGGTGGCCACCGGGGGGCAGACCGCGGAGCAGGTGGCCGCCAGCGTCGAGCCGCTGCTGGAGCCGGGTGCGCTCACCGCCGCGCTGAGCTGGTACCGCGCCATGCGCGGGGAGGACTACCGCGAGTGTCCGGCGGTGGAGGTGGCCACCACCTACTTGTGGAGCACCGGGGACACGGCGCTGGGCCGCACCCAGGCCGAGGCCAGCCGCAGGCACGTGCTGGCCGACTACCGCTTCGTCGAGCTGCCCGGGGTGACGCACTGGATCCCCGAGGAGGCCGCCGCCGAGCTGGCCGCGGAGATCGTGCTGCGCTCCAGCCCCTGGTAGGAGCCGGGCCCCGCTCAGCCGCGGCGGGGCTTGCGCGCACCCCCACGGGCACCGGACCTGCCACCCCGGGCACCGCCGGCCTGCTTCTGGGGCTGCCTGGTGCGTCCTGCTCGCGGGGCCGGCTCAGCGGGTGCCGGGTCGGCGCCGCGGGAGCTGCGGGCGGTGCGGCCCTTGACCACGCCGAAGAAGGTCTCCACCAGGTCGCTGTTGCGCTCGGGCACCCACGCCAGCGCCACCGGGGACGGCGCCACGTCGTGCACCGGGCGGTAGACGAGGTCGCGGCGGGCGTGCAGGCGGGCGATCGACTGCGGGACGACGACGATGCCCAGCCCGGCGGCCACCAGCTCGATGCGCTGGGCGTCGGTCAGCTCCTCGGCCACGGCCGGGCGCTCGCCGGTGCGCAGCTCCGAGGCGACGTCGCGCCACTCCGGCACGGTGTCCGGGTCCTGCAGCAGGTGCTCGTCGGCGAGGTCTGCCACCCCCACCGCATCGAAGAGCGCCACCGGGTGGTCCTTGGGCACCACCACCACCGGCACCTCCTCGTAGAGGCGCACCACGCTCAGCCCCTCGCGCTGCACGGGCAGCCGCACCAGGCACACGTCCACCCGCCCGGACCGCAGTGCGTCCACCTGCTCGGCCACCTCCACCCCCACTGCGCGCAGGGGCACCGTGGGCATCCGCTCGGACCACACGCGGCTCCACTTGGCCAGCGTCACCCCGGGCACGTAGCCCACGGTGAAGGTCTGCTCCCGTGGCGCGTCGTCGGCGGTCTCGGAGCCGCGGGGATCCGGTTCGGCCAGCGCTGACCGCGCCTGGGCGAGCAGCGCCTCGCCGGCCGCGGTCAGCCGGGTGGGCTGCTCGCCCGGCACCACCAGCGGCTCACCGACCTGCTCCTGCAGCGCGGCGAGGCTGCGGCTCAGCTCGGTGCGAGCGACGCCCAGCGACCGGGCGGCCTTGGTGAAGCTGGGCTGCTCGGCCACGGCCACGAAGTGGCGCAGCTGGCGGGGGTCGGCGGGCACCGGGGGAGTCCCTTCGTCGGTGGAGCGAGGCTTGCGGGGTGAAGCAGGGTCGATCGTTGCAGATAGGCTGACGTGGTGATCGAAGCGAGGAACCCCCGGTGAAGAAGCAGCAGACGATGAAGCCCGCCACGGCGGCGAAGAAGCTGGAGATCTACCTGCCTGCTGCCCCTGCGGAGTTCCGTGAGGGGACGGTCTCGCGCACCGAGCTCGAGGAGCTGCAGAACAACCCGCCGGAGTGGCTGCAGCAGCTGCGCCAGGCCGGCCCGCACCCGCGCAGCGTGCTCGCGCGCAAGCTGAAGATCTCCATCGCCGGGCTGGCCCGCGGAGGGGTGACCGAGGCGCTGACCACCGAGCAGGTGGACGCGCTGGTCGCCGAGGCGCCGGAGTGGCTGCAGGCCGAGCAGCGCCTGCAGGCTGGGGTGCGCGCGGAGAGCGCCCGCCAGCGCGAGGCCAAGCAGCAGTCCGGCAAGCCACAGTCCGCCAAGCCGCAGTCCGGCAAGCAGCAGTCCGGCAAGCCGCAGACCCGGGCCAGCTAGACCTCCAGGCCCAGCAGGGCGTTCTCCACCACCTCCGCCAGCGCGGGGTGGATCCAGTACTGGCCGGTGGCCATCTCGGTGGCCGAGAGGCCGAAGGACATCGCCTGGATGAGCGGCTGGATCACGGTGGAGGCCTGCGCGCCCATCACGTGGGCGCCCAGCAGCCGGCCGGTGCCGCGCTCGGCGATCACCTTGCAGACGCCCTCGACGTCCTCCATCGCCCAGCCGTAGGCCACGTCGCCGTAGGCCTGAACCTTCACGGTGACGTCCAGCCCGTGCTCGCGCGCCTGCTCCTCGGTGAGCCCGACGGTGGCGATCTGTGGGTCGGTGAACACCGCGGCGGGCACGTGGGCGTGGCTGGTGGTGCGCGGGGACTCCGGGTGCAGCAGGTTGTGCTGCACCACCCGCGCCTCGTGGTTGGCCACGTGCTTGAGCTGGTAGGGCGAGCTGACGTCACCCAGCGCCCACACGCCGGGCACCACCTCGCCGTTGGTGGACAGCACCCGCTGCTGCTCGTCGACCATGATCCGGCCGTCCGGGTGGGTGCCCACCCCGGCGGCGCCCAGGTCCAGCAGGTCGGAGTTGGGGCGCCGCCCGGCCGCGACCAGCAGTGCGTCGCCGCTGACCACGTCGCCGTTGGTCAGCTCCACCTCGATGTCGGGGTGGCCGTCGACGTCGCTGCCCTGGCGCACCTTGGCCAGGCCGTGCCCCAGGTGCACGTCCCACTTCTCCTGGGCGAGGGCGGTGAAGCGCTCGGCGATCCCGCGGTCGAGCTGGCGCAGCAGGACGTCGCTGCGCCCGATCAGCGAGACGGCGCTGCCGAAGGCGGAGAAGACGTGCGCGAACTCGGTGGCGATGTAGCCGGCGCCCACGATCACCAGGCGCTCCGGCAGCCGGGGCAGCCGCATCACGTCGTCGTTGGTGTGGAAGGTGACCCCGCTGTCGAGGACCTCGTCGGGCACGATCGCCCGGGACCCGGCGGCGATCACGATGCGGTCGGCGGTGATGGTCTCCCCGGTACCGGTGTCGATGGTGTGCGGACCGGTGAAGCGCGCCTCGCCGGTGTAGACGGTGGTGCGGGGGGTGCCCTCGCTGCGGTAGCGCCGTCCGCCGGCGGAGATGGGGTCGACCCGGCCGAACACCCGGTCCACGATGTCCGGCCAGCGCACCTGGTCCACGTGGGCGTCGATGCCGTAGCGCTCGGCGTGCTGCACCGTGCGGGCCACGTCCGCGGCGTAGACGTACATCTTGGTGGGGATGCACCCCACGTTGAGGCAGGTGCCGCCGAAGATCCCCCGCTCGAGCACCGCGACGTCGAGATCGTCGAAGCGGTGGTCCAGGATCGTGTTGCCCGAGCCGCTGCCGATGACTGCCAGGTCGAAGTGCTTCACCCGGTGAACGCTACCGCGCGAGGTCGACCTGCTCGTGGAGCGCCGCCAGCCAGGCGTCCAGCTCGGCGTAGGCGGCCTCCCGCGCCGGGGCCTGCGAGAGGAACACGTCGTGGCGGGCGCCGTCGATCGGGGCGACCAGCGTCCGGCCGCCCAGGCACCCCGCCCAGCGGGCGATCTGGCGCACGTCGAGCACTGCGTCGGCGGTGTCGACGTCGGGGGAGTACGCCGCGGCGAAGTGGCTGCGGGTGGAGCGCAGCAGCAGCGACGAGCAGCCCACGTCCAGGCCCCGGTGCAGCGCGGCCTGGCCGTGCCGCACGGCGCGCATCCAGCCGAAGCGGGCGGGGAAGCCCACCAGCGGCTTCCAGGAGAGGTCGTAGTCCCACTCGCCACCGCCGGAGCGGTGCAGGCTGGTGCCGTAGGCGTCGGCGCTGCCCACCGGGATCACCCGCTTCGGCGCGAGCCGGCCCACGGTGTCGATCAGGGCGGTGCCCGCCGCGCTGCGGTAGTACGCCGGTCCCTGCAGGTCGAACCACGGGCTGTTGAGCACCAGGCCGTCCGGGGCGGGCAGCCCGGCCTGTCGGCGGCGATCCAGCCACAGCGGCACGACGAGACCCCCGGTGGAGTGCCCGCCCACCACCACGCGGTCGCCGCCGGACTCCTGCTGCACGATCCGCAGCGCCTCGTCCAGCTCGGCGTCGTAGAGGGCGAGGTCGCTGACGAAGTGCGGCGTCTGTCCCGGCCGGATGGACCGCCCGCACTTGCGCAGGTCGAGGGCGTAGAAGGCGTAGCCCAGCGCGGTGAGGTGCTCGGCCAGCCCGGTCTGGAAGAAGTAGTCGGTGTAGCCGTGCACGTGCAGGAACGCACCCCGCGGTGCTACCCCGGGTGTGGCGTGTCGCACCAGGGTGGCCACGACCGGGGACTCCCCGTCCGGATCCGTGCCCAGCGGCAGCACCAGCTGCTGGTAGTCGGCACCGAGGACGTCGGGCTCCCAGTCGGTCATGGGGATCGATCCTAGGGGCAGGTGTGGTACCCATCGGGGATGACTCCTGTGCACCGATCGTGGTCCGCCGACCTGGACACCCCCACGCTCTACCGGCTCCTCGCCCTGCGCGTCGAGGTGTTCGTCGTGGAGCAGGCCTGCCCCTACCCCGAGCTGGACGGCGCTGACCTGCTGCCCCAGACCCGCCACCTGTGGCTGCAGGAGGGCGAGAACGTGCTGGGCACGGTTCGGCTGATGCAGCCCGACGGTGACGGGGGAGACTTCCGGATCGGTCGGCTGTGTGTTGCTCGACACGCACGGGGGCACGGTCACGCCCGTCGGCTGATGCAGGCGGCCCTGGCCGAGGTGGGTTCTCAGCCGTGCCGGCTGAACGCCCAGGTGCCGATGGTCGGCTTCTACGAGACGCACGGATTCGCCTCGGACGGTTCAGTTTTCGTTGAAGATGGGATCAAGCACCTGCCCATGCTGCGGTCCGGAGCGTGAGCCGGGAACCGGTGCTCTAACCACTACCCGTAGTGGTCACCCGAGCACCGTCAGCCACGATCTCGTTAGGCCGGCGAAAAAAGTCTGGGTAAGCAGAGGACTAAAGTTCCCTCCGTCTGAGCCGCACATGGCTCGGGCGCGAGCCCGGAACGCGATCGGCGAGCGGGCGTGCCTTGACTTCGAGAGGACTCGACCTATGCGGGTAAAGCGGTTCGCGGCGGCAGTCGCGCTCCCCGTGGCAGCGATGATGTTGATCGCCGGCTGCGGCGGCAGCAGCAGTGATTCAAGTGGGGGAAGCAGCGACCCGAACGCCGCCATCTCGATCCAGGGCACCCAGCCGGAGAACCCGCTGGTCCCGGCGAACACGAACGAGGAGGGCGGGTCCATCCCGCTCGACGTCATGTTCACCGGGCTCGTCAGCTACGACACCGACACCTCGGACCTGAAGATGGAGATCGCCGAGTCGATCACCACCACCGACGCGCAGCACTACGACATCAAGCTCAAGGACGGCTACACCTTCCACGACGGCACCCCCGTGGACGCCAAGAGCTTCGTGGACGCGTGGAACTGGGCGGCCTACGCCCCCAACGCGGCGCTCAACGCCAGCTTCTTCGAGCAGGTCAAGGGCTACCAGGACGTCAACCCGACGCCCCCCGCCGGCAGCACGGACGCACCCGCGCCCACGGCGAAGACGATGAGCGGCCTCACGGTGGTGAGCCCGACCGAGATCAAGGTCGAGCTGGTCGCGCCGTACAGCCCGTTCAAGCAGAAGCTGGGCTACCACGCCTTCGCGCCGCTGCCGCAGAGCTTCTACGCCGACCCGGTCGCCTTCGGCCGCAACCCGGTGGGCAACGGTCCGTTCAAGTTCGTCGCGTGGAACGACAACACCGACATCAAGATCACCCGGTGGGACGACTACAAGGGCGAGAAGCCCCAGGTCAAGGACGTCACCATCAAGCTGTACCAGAGCTCGGAGGCGGCCTACGCCGACCTCGTCTCGGGCAACCTGGACTTCCAGCAGCTGCTCCCGCCGTCCGCACTGGCCGGTGAGAAGTACCAGTCCGACCTGATGGACCGCACGCTCGACAAGGACGCGCCGCGCCTGACCACGGTGAGCCTGCCGATGTACGACCAGCGCTTCGCCAACGCCGACCTGCGCAAGGCCATCTCCATGTCGATCAACCGCGAGCAGATCGCCAAGGTCATCTTCAACGACACCTACGTGCCCTCCACCTCGTTCTCCTCGCCGGCCATCACCGGCTACGAGGCGGACACCTGCGGGGAGGCCTGCACGTACGACCCGGCCAAGGCCAAGGACCTGCTGGCCAAGGCCGGCGGCTTCAGCGGCCCGCTCACGCTGACCTACAACTCTGACGGCGGGCACAAGGACTGGTCCGAGGCGGTGTGCAACAGCATCAAGTCGAGCATCGGCATCGACTGCGTGGCCACCCCGACGCCGACCTTCAGCGTCCTGCGCCAGTCCATCAACGCCAAGCAGATGTCCGGCCTGTTCCGGTCCGCGTGGTCCTACGACTTCCCGAACCTGGAGAACGGCCTCAGCCCGCTGTACTCCACCACCGGCTCGGCGAACGACTCGAAGTACAGCAACCCCGAGTTCGACGCGGCCCTGCTGAAGGCGGCTGCCATCAGCGACACCGCGGAGTCGAACAAGGCGTTCATCGAGGCCGAGAAGATGCTGGCCGCGGACCTGCCGGCGATCCCGCTGTGGAGCGTCACGCAGAAGGCGGGCTACTCTGAGCGCCTGAGCAACGCCAAGCTGTCCTACACCCTCGAGCTCGACCTGACGCAGGTCAGGGTCAACAGCTGACACCCGCCACAGGCCGGCTCACCCTGCTGGGTGGCCGGCCTGTGGTGCGCGTGGCCAGTCAGAGCCAACTCGGAGATCCCCATGGGCCGCTACATCCTTCGACGTCTGCTGCAGATGATCCCGGTGTTCCTGGGCACGACGTTCCTCATCTACTGCCTCGTCTACGCAGTGCCCGGTGACCCCTTCGCCGGCAAGTGCGGCCAGCGGGCCTGCCCGCAGTCGTTCATCAACGAGATGACCGAGAAGTACAACCTGAACGACAACATCTTCGTCCAGTACTTCAAGTACCTGGGCAACCTGTTGCAGGGTGACTTCGGGAGCACCTTCTCGGGCGTGCCGATCAGCCAGATCATCTCGACCTCGTACCCGATCACCATCCGGCTGGCGCTGCTGGCGCTGGTCATCGAGATCGTGATCGGCATCGCGGCCGGCGTGCTCACCGGCCTGGGCCGCAAGGGCTTCTTCGACAACCTGGTGCTCATCTCCACCCTGTTGCTGATCTCGCTGCCGGTGTTCGTCACCGGCTTCGTGCTGCAGTACCTGCTGGGCGTCAAGTGGGGCGTGGTCAACCCGACCGTCTCGCCGAAGGCCCCGTGGAACGAGCTGATCATGCCGGCCTTCGTGCTGGCGAGCCTCTCGCTGGCCTACGCCACCCGCATCACCCGCACCTCGATCGTGGAGAACCGCCGGGCGGACTACGTGCGCACCGCCGTCGCCAAGGGCCTGCCCCAGCGCCGGGTGATCGGGGTGCACCTGCTGCGCAACTCGCTGATCCCGGTGGTGACGTTCTTCGGCACCGACTTCGGCGCGCTGATGGGCGGTGCCATCGTCACCGAGGGCATCTTCAACATCAACGGCATCGGCCGCCAGGTCTACCGCGCCATCCAGGTCAAGGAGGGCGCCACGGTGACCGGCCTGGTGGTGGTGCTGGTGCTGGTGTACCTGCTGATGAGCCTGCTGGTGGACGTGCTGTACGGACTACTCGACCCAAGGATCCGTTATGAGTGAACCCCAGCTCGGCGCCAGCCAGGTGGGCACGGGCGCCGCCCCCGCCGACCCCCAGCCGACGGGCAAGGACGCGGCCGGCACGGCGCCGGTGGAACGGGTGGGCAGCCTGGGCTCCGACGCCTGGCGCGACCTGCGCCGCAGCCCGCTGTTCCTGGTCTCCGCGGTGATCATCCTGGTGATGCTGCTGATGTCGCTGTGGCCGGGGTTGTTCACCAACGTCGACCCGCAGGCGGCCGACCTGAGCCAGAGCAACCTGGGCCCGTCCTCGGCGCACTGGTTCGGCACCGACGTGCAGGGCCACGACGTGTTGGCGCGCTGCATCTACGGTGCGCGGTACTCGCTGATCGTGGGCGTGCTGGCCACCCTGGGGACCACCCTGGTGGGCGTGGCGGTGGGCATCGTGGCCGCTTACTACGGCGGCTGGCTCGACGCTCTGCTCTCCCGGATCGCCGACATCTTCCTGGGCATCCCCTTCGTGCTCGGCGCCATCGTGGTGCTCACCACGTTCACGGTGTCCTCCACCGTGGGCATCGTGGCGCTGGTGATCGGGTCGTTGATCCTGCTCGGCTGGCCGGTGCCCACCCGCGTGATGCGCTCGTCGATGATGCAGGCCAAGCAGGCCGACTACGTGGTGGCCGCCCGCTCCATGGGCGCCGGCACCAGGCGGATCATCTTCCGCCACCTGCTGCCCAACTGCCTGGCCCCGACGCTGGTGTACGCCACCATCTCCCTGGGTGCGTTCATCGGTGCGGAGGCCACCCTGTCCTACCTGGGCATCGGCCTGCACGCCCCCGTCGTCTCCTGGGGCGTGATGATCAGCGACGCCCAGACCTACCTGCGCACGGCTCCCTTCGCCCTGCTCTTCCCGGCCGGCTTCCTGTCCATCACCGTGCTCGCCTTCGTGATGCTCGGTGACGCGGTGCGCCAGGCCCTCGACCCGAAGCTCCGTTAGGAGAGTCGTGTTCTTCCACCGCAAGCGCCCCGACCAGGGCACCCCCGACCCGACTGCCACCGAGCCGACCAACACCGAGCCGACCAACACCGAGCCGGCCGCCACCGCGGCAGGCACCTCCTCGGTCACCTCCGGCAAGGCCACGGCTGCCCCGGGTACCAGCGCGGTGCCCGGCTCGACCGCTGCCGACCCGCTGCACCCGTACCTGCCCGACGGCACCTTCCGCTCCCCGGCCCTGCTGGAGGTGGACGACCTGCACGTGGAGTTCCGCACCCGCGACGGCGTGGCCAAGGTGCTCAACGGCGTGTCCTACGACGTCCGGTCGGGGGAGACCCTCGCGGTGCTCGGCGAGTCCGGCTCGGGCAAGAGCGTCACCGCACAGACGGTGATGGGCATCCTGGACCAGCCACCGGGTGCCATCACCGGCGGCCAGGTGCGGTTCAAGGGCGAGGACCTGCTCGCCATGACCGACGAGCAGCGCCGCCTCATCCGCGGTGAGGGCATCGCGATGGTCTTCCAGGACGCCCTGTCCGCCCTCAACCCGGTGTTCAGCGTCGGCTTCCAGATCGCCGAGCAGTTCCGGGTGCGGCGCGGGATGAGCCGCAAGGACGCCACGGCCCGCGCCGTGGAGCTGCTGGACCAGGTGAAGATCCCCAACGCCAAGGGGCGCGTGAAGGAGTACCCGCACCAGTTCTCCGGCGGGATGCGCCAGCGGGTGATGATCGCGATGTCGCTGGCCCTGGACCCCGAGCTGCTCATCGCCGACGAGCCCACCACCGCCCTGGACGTCACCGTGCAGGCCCAGATCATGGACCTGCTCAAGGAGATCCAGGCCGAGCGCCAGATGGGGCTCATCCTCATCACCCACGACCTCGGCGTGGTCGCCGACGTCGCCGACAAGATCGCGGTGATGTACGCCGGGCGCATCGTGGAGCAGGCGGAGGTGCACGACCTCTACGCCAACCCCTGCCACCCGTACACCGTGTCGCTGCTGGAGTCGATCCCGCGGGTCGACCTCAAGGGCCAGAAGCTGCGGAGCATCGCCGGGCTGCCACCGAACCTGATGCACGTCCCGCCGGGCTGCGCGTTCCACCCGCGCTGCCCGATGGCGCAGGACGTGTGCACCCGGCAGGTTCCCCCGCTGATCACCCTGGGCGAGGTGCGCTCGAGCGCGTGCCTGTTCGCCGACGACCTCTACCAGGG
This sequence comes from Rhodococcus sp. Z13_19A, assembly GCF_058133575.1. Classification (NCBI taxonomy): domain Bacteria; kingdom Bacillati; phylum Actinomycetota; class Actinomycetes; order Mycobacteriales; family Nocardiaceae; genus Rhodococcus; species Rhodococcus sp. Z13_19A. Next base: position 633,050 of record NZ_JBYUNN010000003.1, on the reverse strand, counting down.
CAAGGACGTGGTCCACCATGGCTGACCTGACCAAGCCCGCCGGCTCCGGCACGCCGCTGCTGGAGGTGCGCGACCTCGTCAAGCACTACCCGGTCACCCAGGGCGTGCTGCTCAAGCGAGCGGTGGGCCAGGTGCACGCCGTCGACGGTGTGAGCTTCACCCTGGACCACGGCGAGACCCTGGGCGTGGTGGGGGAGTCCGGCTGCGGCAAGTCCACCCTGGCCAAGGTGCTCATGCGGCTGGAGCCGGCCACCGCCGGCGAGGTGCTCTTCGAGGGCGAGGACATCCTCAAGCTCTCCGGCGCCGGCCTGCGGCGGATGCGGCGCAAGGTGCAGATGGTCTTCCAGGACCCCTACACCTCGCTCAACCCCCGCATGACGGTGGGCGACATCATCGGCGAGCCCTTCGAGATCCACCCCGAGGTGGCCCCGAAGAGCTCGCGCCGCAAGGCCGTGCAGGACCTGCTGGACGTGGTGGGCCTCAACCCGGAGTACATCAACCGCTACCCGCACCAGTTCTCCGGCGGCCAGCGCCAGCGCATCGGCATCGCCCGCTCGCTGGCGCTCAAGCCGGACCTGATCATCTGTGACGAGCCGGTCTCTGCGCTGGACGTCTCCATCCAGGCGCAGGTGATGAACCTGCTGGGCGACCTCAAGCACGACTTCGGGCTGTCCTACCTGTTCATCGCCCACGACCTGTCCGTGGTGCGGCACCTCTCCGACCGCGTGGCGGTGATGTACCTGGGCAAGATCGCCGAGGTCGGCACGGACGCCGAGATCTACGAGCAGGCCTCGCACCCGTACACCCAGGCGCTGCTCTCGGCCGTGCCCGTGCCCGACCCCGCCGCGCGGGAGCGCAAGACGGTGATCCGGCTGGTGGGCGACCCACCCAGCCCGGTGAACCCGCCGTCGGGGTGTCGGTTCCGCACGCGCTGCTGGAAGGCCCAGGACATCTGCGCCACCGAGGTGCCGGCCCTGGTGGACCGCACCGGGCACCCCAGTGCCTGCCACTTCGCCGAGCCGCGCGCGGTGCTGCAGGACTGAGGGCTGTGGCCCTCGACACGTTGGGCGCCCGGGTCTTTGACGGGTATGTCGGTAGCCGGAATGATGACCAGACTGCGACGGTTCACCGCGCCGTCCGTGACCGAGGAGTCGACTGTGAGCAGCGCGGAAGCCCGTGGCTGAGCCCGCCGGAACCTACTACCTGGCCGGTCTGGACCTGCGCGGCCGCCGCGTGGTCGTAGTCGGTGCCGGGACGGTGGCTCAGCGTCGCCTCGTCCGGTTGCTGGCCGTGGACGCCGACGTGGTGGTGGTGGCGCCGGCAGCCACTCCGACGGTGCAGGCGATGGCCGACACCGGCCAGCTGCGCTGGGAGCGCAGGAGCTTCCAGGGCAGCGACCTGGACGACGCCTGGTACGTGCTGGCCTGCACCGACGAGCCTGCGGTGAACGCGGCCGTGGTGGCGGAGTCGGAGCGGCGGCGGGTGTTCTGCGTCCGGGCGGACGACGCCGCCCGTGGCTCCGCCGTCACCCCAGCGACCACCGAGCACGACGGGCTGATGGTCGGGGTGCTCTCCGGCGGGCACCCGCGCCGCTCCTCGGCCGCGGTGTCGGCCATCCGGCGGGCGCTGCAGCGGGGCATGCTCACCGAGACCGCGCCGGAACGCCCCGTCGGCGTGGCGCTGGTGGGTAGCGGTCCGGGCGACCCCGAGCTGCTCACCGTGCGCGGCCGACGGCTGCTGGGGCAGGCGGACGTGGTGGTCACCGACCGGCTCGGGGCCACCGACCTGTTGCAGGAGCTGGGGGCGGACGTCGAGGTGATCGACGCGGCCAAGGTGCCCTACGGGCGGGCCATGGCCCAGGAGGACATCAACGCCGTGCTGATCGACCGGGCGCGGGCGGGCAAGTTCGTGGTCCGGCTCAAGGGCGGCGATCCCTACCTGTTCGGGCGCGGCTACGAGGAGCTGCTCGCGTGCACCGAGGCCGGCGTGCCGGTGACGGTGGTGCCGGGCCTCACCAGCGCGTTCGCGGTTCCTGCCGCCGCCGGCGTGCCGGTCACCCACCGGGGGGTCGCGCACGAGGTGGTGGTGGTCTCCGGGCACGTGGCGCCGGACGATCCGCGCAGCCTGGTGGACTGGCCGGCGCTGGGCCGGCTGAGCGGCACGCTGGTGCTGCTCATGGCGGTGAAGCGGCTGGCGCAGTTCGCCGAGGTGCTGATGGCCCACGGCCGCGCCGGCGACACCCCGGTGCGGATCATCCAGGAGGGCACCACCCGCACCGAGCGGGTGGTGTGCACCAGCCTGGCCCGCGCGGCCACCGACGCTCGCGCCCACGACATCCGCCCCCCGGCGATCATCGTGATCGGTGCGGTCGCGGGCCTGGGCGGTGGCGGCGATGTCTGAGTCCGCCCCGCCGGTCACCGGCCCCGTCGCCGCCGAGGAGCAGCCGCAGCGCCCGCTCGCCACCTCGGTCTTCGGCCTGGCCATCGTCATCCTCGGTGCCGTGCAGCTGATGCTCGTGCTCGACGGCAGCATCGTGAACATCGCGCTGCCGCACCTGCAGGACGACCCCGCCATCCGGCTCTCCGACGCCAACCTGTCCTGGGTGGTCAACGGCTACGCGCTGGCCTTCGGCGGCCTGCTGCTGCTGGGCGGGCGCTCCGGCGACGCGCTGGGCCGACGGCGGATGTTCATCGTCGGCATCGCGGTGTTCACCCTGGCCTCGCTGCTGGGTGCCTGCGCGTGGAGCGAGTGGTCGATGATCGCCGCCCGGGTCCTGCAGGGCGCCGGGGCCGCGGTGGCCTCGCCCACCGCGCTGGCGCTGGTGTCCACCACCTTCGCGCCGGGACCCGTGCGCAACAAGGCCTTCGGCGTCTACGCCGCGATGACCGGGGTGGGCTCGGCCGCAGGACTGCTGCTGGGTGGAGTGCTCACCGACATCTCCTGGCGGTGGACGTTCTTCATCAACGTGCCGGTGGGCCTGCTGGTGCTGGTGCTCGCTCCGCGAGCGCTGCCGACCACTCGCCCCGACCGGTCCAGCTTCGACCTGCGTGGCGCGATCACCGCCACCGCCGGCTTCTCCGCGCTGGTCTACGGGTTCACCGCCGGCGGCAGCGGCTGGCCGTGGATCGTGGCGGGAGTGGTGCTGGTGGCGGTCTTCGTGGTGCTGGAGGCCCGCACGGAGAACCCGTTGGTGCCGCTGCGGCTGTTCACCGACAAGGACCGCGCGGTCACCTACCTGGCCACCTTCATCACCGGTGCCTCGCTGTTCGCCATGGCGTACTTCCTCAGCCGCTACGTGCAGGAGGTGCTGGGCTACTCGGCCCTGAAGACCGGTATCGCCTTCCTGCCGTTCGCTGTCGCCTCCGGCCTGGCCTCACAGCTGACCTCGGCGCTCACCTCGCGGGTGAGTCCCCGGTGGATAATCGGGCCGGGCTCGGTGGTGATGGCCATCGGGTTCGCCTGGGCGTCACGCATGCCGGTGGACGCAGGCTACGTGCGCGACCTGCTCGGGCCGATGATCCTCATCGCCGCCGGCTTCAGCCTGATGATGATCCCGCTGACCATGTCGGCGGTGACGCGGGTGGACACCCGCGACGCCGGGGCCGCCTCGGCCGTGGTCAACGTGGTGCAGCAGATGGGTGGGGCGATCGGGTTGGCGGTGCTGGTGCTGGTCTCCACCCGGGTAACCGACGGCGCCGGCACCGAGCGCGTTCCGGCCCTGGCCGAGGGTTTCGGCGCCGCGTTCCTCACCTGCTCCGGGTTCGTGCTGGTGGCCGGCCTGCTCTCCGTGGTCGGCCTGCGCACCACCCACCACGACCTCGAGTAGCAACGAGCCCGCCCCCGGTCGGTGACCGGGGGCGGGCTCGTTGCAGCGGGCGCGGGAGCTACTCGTCGAAGCCCATCATCTTGCGGGAGGCCTTGGCGCTGGCCTCCACCATGGGGCCGCGGGGGAAGCCGAGGCGCTTCTTCGCGTTGGTGAAGTTGGCCTCGCCACCGGCGACCCACACCGGGCCCTCGGTGATGCGGGCCAGGCCCTCGGCGGCCACGTCGGCCGGGGCGGCCACGTCCAGACCGGGCAGGTCCATCTTCAGGCCGTGACGCTCCATGGACGGGGTGCGGGTGACACCCAGCACCAGGTGCAGCACGTCCACGTCGTGAGCCTTGAGCTCCAGCCACAGGCCCTCGGCGAAGACCCGGCTGAACGCCTTGGCGGCGGCGTAGATGCCGATCATCTCGGTGCCGAGGTAGCCGGCCATCGAGCCGAGCAGGATGATGCCGCCGCGGCCGCGCTCCTTCATCAGGGCGCCGAAGTGCTGGGACAGCTCGAGCTGGCGGGTGATGTTGAGGTCGATGACCTCCTGGACCTTGGTGAGGTCGGCAGTGACGAACTCGTTGGCGTAGGTGTTGGCGCCGGCGTTGAAGATGAACAGGCCGACCTCGAGCGGGTCGGTCACCGCGCGGATCTGCTCCACCGCGCCGGGGGCGATGAGGTCGACCGAGAGGGTGCGCACCTCCACGCCCAGGGCGCGGACCTTCTCCGCGGTCTCCTCCAGCGGGCCGGGCTTGCGGGCCAGCAGGACGAGGTTGATCCCCGCGGCGGCGAGCTGCTCGGCAAAGGAGGATCCGACGCCTTCCGAGCCGCCTGCGATGACTGCCCAGGGTCCGTACTTGGCTGCGTCGATGGTGCTTGTGTCGGTCACCGTGCTCCTCGGGTGGTGTCGGGATGTGCCGTCGCTGTGCGGCGCGTGCTCGAGCCGGCCGGGCGTGCTGCCCGCGGCACCGAGCGATGGTCTCGCACCTGACGGTAGGGCCGGGGGCGGTGATGTCGGACGCGCGTCTCACTGGATGGGAGAGGAGGGCAGCGGGTCGGTGGCGCCTCCGAGTGTGGGGTGCAGCACAGAAAGTCTTACTCAGCGGAACTGCAGCGCGCGGCGGCACCCGACACCTGTCGATGATTGTCGTCACAGGGGAGCGGGTCGGTGCAGCGCAGCGGCCCGAGGAGTGGGGAGGGGGTGGGTCAGTGGCCAGGATCGCCGTGATGCGTGCGCCGGCAGAGCCGAGCTCGGTGCTGCAGCACACCAAGTACCGACGGATGCTCAGGGCGGCGTCGGAGCTGGGTACGGAGAAGGAGCTCGAGCGCGTCCAGATGACGGAGGTCGCGCGGCGGGCTGGGGTGGCCATCGGCACGCTGTACCGCTACTTCCCGTCCAAGAACCACCTCTTCGTGGCGGTGATGGCGGGCCAGATCGAGCGGATGAACGAGGCCCCGCAGCTGGACGAGAGCAACGACCCCGCGGAGCGGGTGGCTCGCATGCTGGTGCGCTCGCTGCGGGCGCTGATGAGCCAGCCGATGCTGGCCTCGTCGATGATCCAGGCGGTGATCACCACCGGCGCGGCCGTGGTGAGCGACGTGGACAAGATCGATCACGAGTTCCGGCGCGCGCTCCTCTCGGCCGCGCACCTGAAGGAGCCGAACCAGGAGCAGCTCGCCCTCGTGCGGATGGTGAACCAGCAGTGGTACGGCGTGGTGCGGGCCAGCCTCAGCGGTCAGCTGGACGCCGCCCAGGCGGAGGAGGACCTGCGCAACGGCTGCCGCCTGCTGCTCGCCTCGCTGCGAGTGCCGGAGCTGGCGGGGCAGGGCCGCTAGCGCGTCGAGACCACCCCGTCGGCGTGCGGCGCCCGGTACTCACCTCGGGCGGTCTCGGGCTGCGCGGGCTCGGTCTCCCGCAGGAAGGTGTCGATGATCGCGACGACCTCCTGCGGCGCCTCGACGTGCGGGAAGTGGCCGATGCCGGGCAGCACCGCCAGCCGCGAGCTGGGCATCGCCTCGTGCGTGGCCACTCCGTGCGACAGCGGGATGATCGGGTCGTGGTCGCCCCAGATCAGCTGCATGGGCAGCCGGGCGCTGAGGTAGAGCCGGCTGGTGGCGCTCACCGCCTGACCACCGGGGTCCACCACCGAGCGCAGGATGCGCAGGAACGCCCGCCGGGACGGGCCGTCGGCCAGCGACGCGTACGCGCTCCACATCTCCTCGACCGCGCCGGCGCGCAGCCCCCGACGTCCCAGCCAGCCGCGGATCGTGTTGCCGGCGTCGCGGACGAACGGCGGGGCCAGCAGCGGCAGCACCAGCTCCGAGCCCGGCGTGGACAGCACCCGCAGCGTCCAGCTGACCTCCCGGCCCAGGCCACCGCTGGAGATGAGCACCAGGCGCTCGCAGCGCTCGGGGTACTGGTAGGCCATCTGCAGCGCCACCCCGCCGCCGAGGGACTGCCCGATCACGGTGACCCGGTCGATGTCCAGCGCGTCGAGCAGGTCACGCAGCGTGGCGGCGTACGCACCCAGGGAGTAGTCGCCGCGCGGCTTGTCTGACTCACCGTGCCCGGGCATGTCCGGGGCCACCACCCGGTAGCGCTTGCTCAGCTCGGGAATCAGGTACCGCCAGGTCGCCGAGCTGCCGGCCATGCCGTGCACCAGCAGGAGCGTCTCGCCGGTACCGGCCATCCGGTAGGCGAGGCGGTCGCCGTGCAGGTCGTGGAACATCAGCTGGGTCATGGTGGTCCAGTATTGACCACGAGCCGCACCGGTGCACGTCTGTGCACTGGCGCGGCTCGGGCGGTGCAAGCGGTGGTGCCGGCTCGGCGGAGCGCTCAGCCGGTGACCTCGCGCCGGATGATCTTGCCGGTCGCGTTGCGCGGCAAGGCATCCGTGGTGATCCGGTAGCGCACCGGGCGCTTGTAGTAGGCCAGGTGCTCCTCGGCGTAGGTGCGCAGCTGGTCCTCGGTCACCTGGTTCGCCGGATCGGTGACCACCACGGCGGCCACCTCCTGGCCCAGGTCGGCGTGCGCAACGCCGTAGACCACGCACTCCACCACGCCCGGGCACTCGTCGAGGGACTGCTCGACCTCCACGGGGTAGACGTTCTCGCCGCCGCGCAGGATGAGGTCCGACCGGCGGGTGGTCAGCCGCAGCATGCCGTTCTCGAACACGCCGATGTCGCCCGTCCGCAGCCAGCGACCGGAGTCGATGGCCTGGGCGGTGGCCTCGGGGTTGTTCCAGTAGCCGAGCATGACGAACGGGCTGCGGACGCACACCTCGCCCTCCTCGCCGTCGGGCAGGCGGTCGCCGAAGGGGTCGCGGATCTCCAGCGCCACGGTCACGATCGGCCGACCCAGGGTTCCCGGGTTGGCGGCCAGGTCCGCGGCGGTGGCCACGGTGGCGGCAGTGCTGCTCTCCGTCATGCCGTAGCTGTCCACCAGGGCGTCCTTGGCGAACGGCACGTGCTTGCGCAGCTTGTCCTTGAGCGCGATGGAGGACGGCGCGGAGGCCAGCGCGAACGCGGTGAGCGAGGAGGTGTCGTACTTGGTGAAGTCACCCTGCTCGAGCAGCCGGCTGGCCATGGTGGGCACCGCGCCCCAGTTGGTGACGCGCTCGCGCTCGATGAGCGAGAGCACCCGGTCCACGTCGAAGGCGCCCTGGTACATGACCACCACGCTGCCCGTGCCCAGCCGCGGCACGGCCAGGTTGTGCAGGCTCGCGATGTGGAACAGCGGCGAGGTGAGCAGGTAGCGCAGCGGCTCCGGCCCGGTCTGGCCGAAGGCGGCGAGGAGGGCGTCGTTGAGCTGGTGGTAGCTGACCACGGCCAGCAGGTTGCGCTGGGAGTGCACCACGCCCTTGGGTCGACCGCTGGTGCCGCTGGTGTAGAGGATGACGGCGGGGTCGTCCTCGTCCAGCTCCACCACGGGGGCGACGGCGTCGGGGTGCGCGGCGGCCAGGCGTGGCACGTCGTCCTCCAGGCCGAGCACAGGCAGCGGGGGGAGGGACACGGTGGCCTGCTCCAGCAGCGGCGCCCGCTTGCGGTCCACCAGGATCACGGTGGGCTCGCTGTGCCCGATGGCGAAGGTGATCTCCGGCGGGGTCCACCAGGCGTTGAAGCCCACGGCGATCGCCCCGAGGCTGGCCACCGCCCAGAACGCCTCCATCCACTCCGGGGAGTTGGCGCCCAGGATGGCCACCCGGTCGCCCTTGCCCACGCCGTAGGTGTCGGCCAGCTCCTGGGCCAGGGACCGCACCGCTGCGCCGTGCTCGGCGAAGGAGACGTGTCGGTCCTCGGTGACCAGGTAGTCGCGATCGCCGTAGCTCTCGGCCTGGGCCAGCAGCTCGGGAAGGGACTGGTTGCGGGTGGTGATCACGGGCATCCGGGTGCCGAGCACGTCCTCCTCGGCGATCTCGAAGGGTCCGCCGGGACCGGTGAGCTTGCCCATCACCTGTGCCACGTAGGCCTGCAGGTCAGCTGGAGCGGTCATCACACACACCTTATCGTCGTGCCTGTGTGCGCCAGGGCACACCGGGTTGCCAGCCGCACCGTGCCACAGCGCCCGGGGCGCAGCGGTGGTGGTTCCAGTCACCGAGACGGCCGCGGGCGTCGGGGTTCACCGTGCCGCGGGGGCGTCCTCGGCCGCGGCGGGGTGGGTGGCGACGTAGCGGGCCGGGTACTCGCCGCCGCCGTGCACGGCCAGGTCGGCACCGGTGACGTAGTCGGACAGGTCCCCGGCGAGGTAGAGGCACGCGCGGGCCACGTCGGCAGGCACCGCCATGCGCTGCATCGGGATGGTCCGCGCCACTGCGGCACCGCCGTCGGCGCCGTAGACCTCCGCCGCGGCCTCGGTGCGGATGAGCCCGGTGGTGACGTGGTTGACGCGGACCTTGGGCGCCCACTCCAGCGCCAGCGCGCGGCTGAGCACCAGCAGGCCGGCCTTGGCCGCGGAGTAGGCGGCGGTGCCCGGCTGCGGGTCGTGGGCGGAGACGCTGCCGATGTTGATGATGGTGCCGCCGCTGTCCTGGCCCTGCATCACCCGGTTGGCGGCCTGGGCGGCGTAGAACGGCGCCAGCAGGTTCAGCGCCACGATCTTCTCCACGAAGCGCGGGGAGACGGTGGCGGCATCAGCGTCGGGCGAGCCGCCGGCGTTGTTCACCAGCACGTCCACCCGGCCGAGCTGGTCCACCGCGTGCGCCAGCAGGGCGTCCACGGCAGCAGGGTCGCGCACGTCGGTGGCCAGGAAGAGCGCCTCGCGGCCGGCCGCCGCGGGCAGCGTCTCCGGTGCGGAGCGGCCGCACACCAGCACCTGGGCGCCTGCGGCCAGGAAGGTCTCGGCGATGGTGCGCCCGATGCCCTTGGTGCCACCGGTGACCACCACGCTGCGGCCGCTGAAGTCCAGGGGGTTGCTCAGAGTCATGCGGGAACCCTAACAAGCGCTTGGTCGGACGACCCTGACCGAGCGCCCCGGCGCGCTGTGGCAGGCTGGCCGCCGTTGGTCGGCAGGGGGAGGACACGCGTGGAGCGGCACGAGGCAGCCGGTGAGGCAGCCGACGATGCAGCAGCCATCGTCGCTGACACCGAGCACGCGGCGCCCACCTCGGACCACGTGTGGACGCTGCCCAACGCGCTGAGCACGCTGCGCCTGCTCGGGGTCCCCCTGTTCCTGTACCTGCTGCTGGGCCCGCAGGCCGACGGCTGGGCCATCGTGGTGCTGATGGTCAGCGGCGCCACCGACTACCTCGACGGCAAGCTCGCCCGGGTGCTCAACCAGACGAGCAAGCTCGGCGCCCTGCTGGATCCCGCCGCCGACCGCCTGTACGTGCTGTCCACCCTGTTCGCCTTCGTGGTGCGCGACGTGGTGCCCTGGTGGGTGGCGGCGCTCATCGTCGGGCGTGACCTGGTGCTGCTGTGCACGGTGCCGGCGCTGCGCAGCCGGGGGCTGACCGTGCTGCCGGTGCACTACCTGGGCAAGGCCGCCACCTTCTGCCTGCTCTACGCCTTCCCCGGGCTGCTCATCGCCCAGATGGACTCCTGGCTGGCCACCGTGCTGGGGCCGCTGGCCTACGCGCTGACCGTCTGGGGCACCGCGATGTACCTGTGGGCCGGGGTGCTCTACCTGGTGCAGCTGCGGCTGGTGCTGCGCGAGCTGCCGCGGGTGCCCTGGACCTGGCGTCCATGAGCGGTCCGCGCTTCCCGGTCCCGTCGCTGCTCGCCGCCCTGCAGACCGACCACCTCGACCCCGGCTACGCCGCTGCCGCCCAGCAGCCACGCGGGCAAGGACGTCGCCGGACCTGGTTGGCGGGCGGTGCCGTGCTGGTGGGACTGGTGCTGGGCGTGGGGGCGGCTGAGGCGACCTCCAGCGCCCCGGACGCCGACGTGGTCCGCACCGGGCTGGCCGCCGACGTCCGCCAGGCGCGCACCACGCAGCAGGAGCTCACCCAGCGCGAGGCTGCGCTGTCGGCGCAGGCGGAGGCAGCCCGCCGCAGCGCGCTGACCGGCAACGCCGAGGGCCGCGCCGCCCTGGACCAGCTCAGCGCCCTGTCCACCGCGGCCGGCGCGACCGCGGTGGTCGGCCCCGGCCTGGAGATCACCCTGGACGACGCCGAGGCCGGCAACGGCGCGCAGTCGCGCGGCAGCGTCCTCGACCGCGACGTGCAGCAGGTGGTCAACGCCCTGTGGGCCTCGGGAGCCGAGGCGGTCGCCGTGGGCGGGGTGCGGCTGGACCCGCGCTCCACCATCCGCCAGGCGGGCGGGGCGATGCTGGTGAACAACCAGCCGGTGCCCGCGCCCTACACCGTGGCGGCGGTGGGCCGGCCCAACGCGCTGCAGACCGGCTTCGTGGTCAGCGACGCCTACCGGTCGATGTCGGCGGTGTCCCGGTCCTACGGCACCCGCTTCGACGTCCGCGCCGCCGAGTCCCTGCAGCTGCCCGCCGCCACCCCGGTGGAGCCCCGCTTCGCGATCCCGCAGGTGCCCCGATGATCGCCGTGCTGGCGCTGGTCGCCGGCGTGGTGCTGGGCCTGGTGCTGCAGCCGGAGGTGCCCGACCTGTTCCAGCCCTACCTGCCCATCGCCGTCATCGCCGCGCTGGACGCGGTGTTCGGCGGGCTGCGCGCACGACTGGCCAAGATCTTCGACGCCAAGGTGTTCGTGGTGTCGTTCGTGTTCAACGTGGTGGTCGCCGCGCTGATCGTGGCCCTGGGCGACCAGCTGGGGGTGGGCACGCAGCTGTCCACCGCCGTGGTGGTGGTGCTGGGCATCCGCATCTTCGGCAACGCCGCAGCCATTCGACGCAGCGTGTTCGGGGTCTGAGCCGTGCCCGAGGCGCCGGAGGTTCCCGAAGCGCCCGAGACGGCCGACGCGAGCCCGGCCGCAGAGCCGCCCAGCCCGGTGGTGCCGCGGCGCACCCGGGTGCTGTCGGCGGTGCTGGTCTGCGCGCTCTGCGCCGGGCTGGGCCTGGCCATCGCCACCCAGGTGCGCGACACCGCCTCCGGCGACTCGCTGGACACCGCCCGCCCCAGCGACCTGGTGGTCCTGCTCGACACGCTGCACCAGCGCGAGGCCACCCTGCGCGGGGAGATCACCCAGCTGCAGGACAGCATCGCCGCGCAGCAGAGCTTCGGGCAGGGCTCGGCGTCGGCGCTGGCCGAGGCCCGGGCCAGGGCGCAGGCGCTGGCGGTGCTGGTGGGCACCGCCGCAGCCAGCGGCCCCGGAGTGGTGCTCACGGTGCGCGACCCCCAGGCGCGGCTGGGTCCGGAGGTCCTGCTGGACGTGGTGCAGGAGCTGCGGGCGGCGGGGGCCGAGGCCATCCAGGTGAGTGGCGCCGACGGCGGCGCGGTGCGGGTGGGCATGGACACCGCCGTCACCGGCACCGCCGGTGCGCTGCGGGTGGACGGCAGCACGCTGAGCGCGCCCTACCGGGTGACGGCCATCGGCGACGCACCCACCCTGGCCGCGGCGCTGAACATCCCTGGTGGGGTGATCGACACCGTCGCCCGGGCCGGGGGAGGCGTGGCGGTGGAGCAGCCGCCCCAGGTGCTGGTGGACGCCCTGCGCACGCCCAAGGTCGCGCAGCACGCCCGCCCGGCCGGTCGGTGAGCCGCGCGGGCCGGCGGCACGGGCCCCGCCCTCCTGGTGGCGGGAACCCCTGGGCGCGCAGGTAATCTGGCCATCGGTGCGGGGTGCAGCCCAGGCCCGTCCGTCCCCGGTCCCCGGAAGCAGGAGTCGATTGCCAGTGTCCGATGAGCAGGTACCGACCGATCGTCGCTACACCGCCGAGCACGAGTGGGTGCTGCGCACCGGCGACACCACCGCCCGCGTCGGCATCACCGACTTCGCGCAGGCCCAGCTGGGTGACGTGGTCTTCGTGCAGCTGCCCGACGTGGGCTCCGAGCACGCCGCCGGCACCGCGATCGGCGAGATCGAGTCCACCAAGAGCGTCTCCGACGTCTTCACCCCGCTGACCGGCACCGTCTCCGCGCGCAACGACGCGCTGGACGAGGACACCGCGGTGGTCAACACCGATCCCTACGGGGTCGGCTGGCTGGTGGACCTGGACGTGGCCACCGCCGCCGACCTGGACGAGGCGCTGGCCGCGATGCTGGACGCCGACGGCTACCGGGCGCTGACCTCCGGGGACTGAGCGCACCACGCTCGTCCCGCTCCCCAGGGAGGCGTCCAACCCGGACGCGCACCAGCGGAGCAGTCCCGGTGGTGGTGTCCACGGCAAGAGATCACGGTACGGTCAGTGCACGCTCCTCAGTCACTGGCGGGCCGCACACGAGAAGGAGAACAGGTGAGTCAGAGCAACGAGCCCGGCGAGCACGCGGCGGGATCGCCGGAAACCACCTCGGTGTTCCGCGCCGACTTCCTGGTCGAGATGGAGGGCGCGTCGGGCACCGGCTCGGCCGAGCCGTCGGTGGCCGGGCTCGACTCCCTGCCGGCCGGTTCCGCGTTGCTGGTGGTCAAGCGTGGCCCCAACGCCGGCTCTCGGTTCCTGCTCGACCAGCCGATGACCTCGGCCGGGCGCCACCCGGACAGCGACATCTTCCTCGACGACGTGACGGTCTCTCGCCGGCACGCCGAGTTCCGCCAGGACGGCAGCGACTTCGTGGTCGTCGACGTGGGCAGCCTGAACGGCACCTACGTCAACCGCGAGCCGGTGGACTCCGCGGTGCTGGCCAACGGCGACGAGGTGCAGATCGGCAAGTTCCGCCTGGTCTTCCTGGCCGGACCGCGCCACGCCGCAGACGCTGAGCAGTCAGCCGGCGCAGACGGACAGTGACCGCAGCCGGGCGCGCGCAGCGCGGGGGAGTGTCCATCGGAGTCGTCCTCGACGAGCTCCGGCCGGACTTCCCTGACGTCACCATCTCCAAGATCCGCTTCCTCGAGTCGGAGGGACTGGTCACCCCGCAGCGCACGCCGGCGGGGTACCGCCAGTTCTCGCGTGCCGACTGCGAGCGCCTGCGGTTCGTGCTCACTGCTCAGCGGGACCACTACCTGCCGCTGAAGGTGATCAAGGAGCAGCTCGACGCGATGGACAAGGGCATGGTGCCCGCGCACCCGCTGCGCTCCTCGCGCCCGCTGTCGCTGGCCGACGCCTCGGCCGGGGCCACCGACGCCCTGGTCCAGCGTGAGTCCGGCACGCACGAGGTGCGCATCACCCGCGAGGAGCTGCTGGCGCAGTCCGGCCTGGAGCCGGAGGTGCTGGACGAGCTGCAGCGTGGCGGCGTGCTGCGCACCGGGTCGGCCGGCTTCTACGACGCCGACTCCGTCGAGCTGGCCAAGGCCGCGCAGGCACTGGCTGCGCACGGCATCGAGCCGCGGCACCTGCGGGCCTTCCGGGCCTCGGCAGAGCGGGAGGCGGGACTGCTCGCGCAGGTCGCCGCCCCGGTGGCTCGCCAGCGTGACTCCGGGGCCAGCGCCCGCGCGGACGAGCTGGTTCGCGAGCTCACCTCGCTGTCGGTCACGGTGCACGCGATGTTGGTCAAGGTCGCCCTGCGCGACGCGCTGGGCCGTTAGCGCGCAAGACGTTTGGCGCTGTGGCCGATCAACGGACGGCCTCGGCCACGTGCGAGCGGCAAAGCCAAACCCGCCCGTGTAGCGTCAACACTGACGGTGAAACACGCTCCGGGCGTTGTCCCGCTGGAGCGAGAGAGTCAGTCGGAAGGCGGTCACGGTGGGTGAGATGCGGGTCGTCGGTATCCGGGTAGAGCTCCCGGCCAACCAGCCCATCCTGTTGCTGCGGGAGTCCGAGGGTGACCGTTACCTGCCCATCTGGATCGGTCAGGGCGAGGCTGCGGCCATCGCGCTCGAGCAGCAGGGGGTCAAGCCTGCGCGCCCCATGACCCACGACCTGATGAAGGACGTGATCGGCGCCCTGGGTCGCGAGCTGGAGCAGGTCCGGATCACCGACATCCAGGACGGCACCTACTTCGCCGAGCTGGTCTTCGACGGCGACCTGCACGTCTCGGCGCGACCGTCGGACTCGATCGCGCTGGCCCTGCGCAGCGGGGTGCCGATCCACGCCGACGAGGCCGTGCTCAGCGAGGCCGGCCTGCTCATCCCGGACGAGCAGGAGGACGAGGTGGAGAAGTTCAAGGAGTTCCTGGACTCGGTCTCCCCCGAGGACTTCGGCGCCGGCGACAGCTGACCCCCTTCCTGACAGGGCCGTCGGGTCTCGATTCGATCTCACCCTCAAGTCAAGGTTCACCCTGCCGCGCGTCGCGTTGACCCGGCTTTCGCCCACCCCTACCGTCAACGTGAATGACATCGGTGGGATTCACCCGCCGATGGACGTTGTCTGCTCTGGCCCGTTTCTCCGCGACGTGTCAGACTGGGCAAGCAAGTAGGGAGATTGTCCGTGGTAGATGGACCCGGCCTGATGGCCAGCGGTGGCGGGGACGGCCAGGACGGCCTGTTCCCTGACGACTCCCTGCCCGACGAGCTGGTCGGCTACCGCGTGCCCATCGCCTGCCAGATCGCCGGAATCACCTATCGCCAGCTGGACTACTGGGCCCGCACCTCCCTGGTGGTGCCCTCCATCCGCGGCGCGGCCGGCTCCGGCAGCCAGCGGTTGTACTCCTTCAAGGACATCCTGGTGCTCAAGGTGGTCAAGCGGCTGCTGGACACCGGGGTCTCCCTGCAGAACATCCGCGTCGCCGTCGACCACCTGCGTCGTCGTGGCGTGGCCGACCTGGCCAAGATCACGCTGTTCTCCGACGGCACCACCGTCTACGAGTGCACCTCCGCCGAGGAGGTCGTGGACCTGCTGCAGGGCGGTCAGGGCGTGTTCGGCATCGCCGTCAGCGGTGCGATGCGTGAGCTCAGCGGCACCATCGCCGACTTCCCCGCCGAGCGCGCCGACGGCGGCCAGGTGGAGTCCGCCCCCGAGGACGAGCTCGCCTCGCGCCGCAAGGATCGCGGCAGCCGCAAGACGGGCTAGACTTCCCCCGCGTCGACGTCGCGCGGGAGAGCTTCGGGTGCAGTGCCACGGCCACGGCCAACGGCTCGGCAACCCGGACGCCGAAGGAGCAGCACCTCCCCGTCAACCTCTCAGGCAGCCAGGACCGCGCGGGCTACGACGCCTCTGGAAAGCGGTGGTCAACCACCCGCCCACGGGGAAAGCCCGGCAGCGCTGCCGGGTGAATCTCTCAGGCGCCCCTGCGGGCACGACGACAGAGGGGGAGGGGTCCTGTGCTCGTGCTGCCCCTTGCCGGAGGTCCTCGTGAACCACTCGCTCGCCACCAACGGCGTCGCTGCCGTGCCACCCACCGCGGGGCAGGTTCCCCCGGCGCTGAGCCGGGCGGCGCGCACCTTCGCTGACCGTCACGTCGGCCCGGACGCCCCGTCGCTGGCCCGGATGCTCGAGGTCATCGGCGTGGATTCCCTGGACGCCCTGGCCGCGGCCGCGGTGCCGGCCAGCATCCTGGAGCCCGCCGGCGCCGGCCTGCAGACCCTGCCCCCGGCGGCCTCGGAGCACGAGGCGCTGGCCGAGCTGGCCGAGCTGGCGCGACGCAACACGGTGACCACCTCGATGATCGGGCTGGGCTACCACGACACGCTCACCCCGCCGGTCATCCTGCGCAACGTGGTGGAGAACCCCGCCTGGTACACCGCGTACACGCCCTACCAGCCGGAGATCAGCCAGGGCCGGCTCGAGGCGCTGCTGAACTTCCAGACCATGGTCACCGACCTCACCGGCATGGAGCTGGCCAACTCCTCCATGCTGGACGAGGCCACCGCGGCCGCCGAGGCGATGACCCTGCTGCGTCGCGCGGGCAAGTCCCGCTCCCCGCGGTTCGTGGTGGACGCCGACGTGCTGCCGCAGACCAAGGCGGTGCTGGCCACCCGCGCCGAGCCGCTGGGCATCGAGCTGGTCGAGGTGGACGCCGCCACCGCCGGGCTCCCGGACGGGGAGTTCTTCGGCGTGCTGCTGCAGCTGCCGGGTGCCTCCGGCCGGGTGCTCGACCACACCGCCCTGATCACCGCCGCGCACGAGCGGGGCGCGCTGGTGGCCGTGGCCGCCGACCTGCTGGCGCTGACCCTGCTCACCCCGCCCGGGGAGCAGGGGGCCGACGCCTGCCTGGGCACCAGCCAGCGCTTCGGCGTGCCGATGGGCTACGGCGGCCCGCACGCCGGCTACCTGGCCGTGCGCCAGGGGCTGGCCCGCCAGCTGCCCGGGCGCCTGGTCGGGGTGTCGCGCGACGCCGACGGAGCCTCGGCCTACCGACTGGCGCTGCAGACCCGCGAGCAGCACATCCGTCGGGAGAAGGCCACCTCCAACATCTGCACCGCCCAGGTGCTGCTGGCCGTGGTCGCCGCGATGTACGCCAGCTACCACGGTGCCGACGGGCTGCGGGCCATCGCCACCCGGGTGCACCGCTGCGCCACGGTGCTGGCCCAGGGCCTGCGCGCCGGCGGGGTGACCGTGGTGCACGAGGCGTTCTTCGACACCGTGCTGGCCCAGGTGCCCGGCACCGCCGATGCGGTGGTGGCCGCCGCCCGCACGGCCGGCATCACGCTGCGCCGGGTGGACGCCGACCACGTGGGCATCGCCTGTGACGAGGCCACCACCCCCCAGCACCTGGTCGCGGTGCTGCGCGCCTTCGGCGTGGACGCGCCCGACCTGGCCGGGCTGGACGCCGTCGCGGTGGACGCGCTGCCCGCCGGGCTGCTGCGCACCAGCGAGTACCTCACTCACCCGGCGTTCACCAGCTACCACTCCGAGACGGCGATGCTGCGCTACCTGCGCGAGCTCTCCGACAAGGACGTGGCCCTGGACCGCAGCATGATCCCGCTGGGCAGCTGCACCATGAAGCTCAACGCCACCGCGGAGATGGAGCCGATCACCTGGCCGGAGTTCTCCCGCCTGCACCCCTTCGCGCCGCAGTCCGACGCGGCGGGGCTGCTGGAGATCGTCCGCCAGCTGGAGCAGTGGCTGGTGGACATCACCGGCTACGACGCCGTCAGCCTGCAGCCCAACGCGGGCAGCCAGGGTGAGTACGCCGGCCTGCTGGCCATCCGGGCCTATCACCACAGCCGCGGCGAGACGCAGCGCGACGTCTGCCTGATCCCGTCCTCGGCGCACGGCACCAACGCCGCCTCGGCGGTGATGGCCGGCATGCGCGTGGTGGTGGTGGCCTGCAGCGCCGACGGCGACGTGGACCTGGCCGACCTGCGTGCCAAGGCTGAGCAGCACGGGGAGAACCTGGCCGCGATCATGGTCACCTACCCCTCCACCCACGGCGTCTACGAGCACGCCATCCGGGAGATCTGCGCGGTGGTGCACGACCACGGCGGCCAGGTCTACGTGGACGGCGCCAACCTCAACGCGCTGGTGGGCCTGGCCCGACCCGGCCGCTTCGGCGCCGACGTAAGCCACCTGAACCTGCACAAGACCTTCTGCATCCCGCACGGTGGCGGTGGCCCGGGCGTCGGCCCCGTCGGGGTGCGCGCACACCTGACGCCCTTCCTGCCCGGCCACCCGGACGCTCCTGGCCTGGGCTCCGGGGCGGCGATCTCCGCCGCACCCTGGGGCTCGGCGTCGATCCTGCCGATCTCCTGGGCGTACATCCGGATGATGGGCGCCGACGGCCTGCGGCGCGCCACGCTGACCGCCGTGGCGGCCGCCAACTACGTGGCCCGGCGCCTGGACGAGCACTTCCCGGTGCTCTACACCGGTGAGCACGCGATGGTGGCCCACGAGTGCATCCTGGACCTGCGTCCCCTCACCAAGGCGACCGGCGTGACCGTGGACGACGTGGCAAAGCGCTTGGCCGACTACGGCTTCCACGCGCCCACCATGAGCTTCCCGGTGGCCGGCACGCTGATGGTGGAGCCCACCGAGAGCGAGAACCTGGACGAGATCGACCAGTTCTGCGACGCCATGATCGCCATCCGCAGGGAGATCGACCGGGTGGGCTCGGGCGAGTGGCCGGTGGACGACAACCCGCTGCGCGGCGCCCCGCACACCGCGCAGTGCCTGGTGGGGGAGTGGGAGCACCCCTACGACCGGGCCACCGCGGTGTTCCCGGCCCAGCAGCTCGCCGGCGCCGGGGCGCGTCCGCGGCCCAAGGTGTGGCCGCCGGTGCGGCGCATCGACGGTGCCTACGGCGACCGGAACCTGGTCTGCTCCTGCCCGCCGATCTCTGCGTTCAGCAGCTAGCGGCTGAGCGTTTCAGCAGCTAGGGCACTGGGTTGAGCAGCTAGCGGCCGAGCGCTCAGCCGGCTCCTGCGGTCGGTCGCGGTGAGCGTGGCCGGTCAGCCCAGCAGCGGGGCGAGGGCGCCCGGCAGCTCGGCCGCGGACGAGCGGACCACGGTGCCGCCGGTGCGCGCGGTGATCTCGGTGAGCGCGGCCAGGTCGGGGTTGTCGCCGACGGCCACGACGTCGATGCGCACCGGCCGGGCGGGGTCCTTGGCGGCGTCGATCTTGGCGAGCAGCTGGCGCAGGGTGGCGCGCCCGTCGTCGCGGCCACCGGTGACCACCAGCAGGGAGGTGGCCTGCTCCGGGACGTGGGCCCGCACCGCTGCCTGGTAGGCGTCACCGACGGAGAAGTACAGCGAGGTGCTGGTGCGGGGACTCAGCGCGCCGAGGGTGCCGTCGAGCTGGCGCCGCAGCTCGCTGCCCGGGGCGCCGAGCGTGCCGATGGGCACGTCCACCCGGTAGGGGGCTCCCCGGTCGAGGTTGCCGGAGAAGGTCCACAACGAGAGCCGGCTGGTCTCCGGCAGCTGGCCGATCCGCCCGCGCAGTGCCTCGGTGACCGCGGTCAGCCGGGTGCGGTCGCCCTCCCTGGCCGCCATGGTGCGAGAGATGTCCAGCAGCACGGTGGTCGCTGCCGCGGGTGTGGTGGCGGCGGGAGCGGCGGCCGGGGCGACCGGCGGGGAGGCCGGTGCGGGGGTGGCGAGCAGCGTGCGCAGCGCGGTGCCGGTCGCGGCGTCGGGCGCGGGCAGGGTGGTGGTCAGCGGGGCGAAGGACACCGCGTCGCTGCTGGGCGGCGTGGCGTCGCCGGCCCGGAAGCCGGCCGCGGCCAGGGTCTGCTGCTGCTCCGGCTGTCCGAGGTACTCACCGAAGGCCTCGGCGGCTCGGCTCTGGGTCTCGTCCACCCAGGCGGCCTTCACCCCGACGTAGGGGTAGTCGGCCACCGGGGTGGCGCCGGCGAGGATGACACCGGCGAGCGCCGTGCTGCCGGGCTGCTGCGCGGCGGCGTAGATCTGCTGCTCGGTGGCGGGCACGGCCTGGTACGGGCTGCCCGCCACGGAGCCGAGACCGCGGATCGCGGTGAGAGCAGTGGCCGTGCTGCCCGGCTGCGCACCCGCGGCGCGCAGCAGGCGCAGGGCCTCCTGTGCCTCGGGGCGGGCGAGGGTCTCGGTGGTCACCGCGGCGGTGCCGGTGGCGGCGGCGAGCACCCCCTGCACGGCGAGCGCGGTGGCGGTGCTGCTGTCGTTGCCGGTGGGCAGGGCGATGGTGGTGGTGCCCCACTCGGGGTGGCCGTAGCCGGCCCAGCCCTGGGCGCCCTGCAGCCGGGGCAGGTCGGCCCAGCTCACGCCCGCGGTGGTCATGGCCTGCGCGGCCGGCTGCGGCACCGCCAGCAGCACCGGGCTGGTGGCCACGGAGCGGGACTTGCCCAGCAGTGCAGGCTTTGCCGCGGCGAGCTCGGCCGTCCAGGAGCTGTTCTTGGCCACCCACGCCGCCGGTGGTGGGCCCGACCGGGTGGCGTCCCACTCGCCCTGCAGACCGGCGAGCACCTCGTCGTCGGCCGCGGCGTGCACCTGCACCCGGACGCAGTGGTCGCGCACCACCTGGTTGCTGTCGGTGTAGCGGGTGGCCAGCTCGGTCAGCGCGGGGGTGACGGCCAGGTCGGCGGCGACGGTCAGCACCGTCTCACCACTGACGCAGGCGTCCTCGGCCGAGGCGCGCTGGTCGTCGATGCGGTCGCCGACCGACCTCCACCCGACCACACCGAGCACCAGCACCACGATCACGCCCAGGGCGATGATCGGGCCACGGCTCACGCTGCGTCGCTTGGAATTGTCGCGGTGGCGAGCCACGGAAGAGCCTCCTGCGGTTGGTGGGGGGTTCGGCACACCCTACTAACCACGTTGGGGCAGTTCAGGGCCGGTGCGCGAGGGGAGCACGCGCAACGTTCGGATGCGTTCGCGCGGTGGCGGACTGGTCAGGCGACTCGCTCACGGACGGTCAACAGGACCTCACAAACAGCGATGAGACGATGACGCAGCGCGGTCGAGCGGTGTGCGAACTCCCGCTGCCGAGCGACGTACTGCGCCTTGCCCTCGGGGGTCTCCACCGGCACGGCGGGCAGCCCGTAGGAGGACAGGTCGTAGGGCGAGGCCTGCATGTCCAGGGTGCGCACGTCCGCGGCCAGGGCGAAGCAGTCCAGCGCCAGCTCGCCGGGCACCGCGGGCCCCAGCTTGAGCACCCACCGGTGGCAGTCCATCGCCGCGTGCAGGCAGCCGGGCTGCTCGTGCTCCACCTGGGTGGCGCGGCTGAGCTGCACCTGGTTCAGCGGTACCGCCTCGGGGGTGAAGAAGCGGAACGCGTCGAAGTGCGTGCACCGCACGGGTGCGGACTCCACCACCGCGTCGGTGCCCGCCTGGCCCAGCCGCAGGGGCAGGGGGTGGCGGTGCTCGTCGCCGCGGTAGGTCATCGCCCACTCGTGCATGCCGAAGCAGCCGGTGAACGCCGGGCGTGCCGCGGTGGCGCTGAGGATGCGGTGGATGAACCGCACCGCCTCGCCGCGGTCGGCCAGGTACGCGTCCACGTCGAGGGTCACCACTCCGTCGGCGTGGGTGGCGTACCAGCGCCACTGCGCCTGCGGCGGCTGCTGGTCGGGACCGGGGCGCAGCCCGGTTCCCGCGCCGGGGTGCCAGCGGCGCAGCAGCGTCGGCCGGGTGCCGTAGTAGTCGTAGAGGAAGTCCTCCACCACGTGCTTCTCACCGGCAGCGCGGCGGGCCCGGTGCCCGGCGGTCATGGCGTCAGCCCGCGCGGCGTGCCCCTCGGCCAGCGCGGTCCACCGCCCGGGCGGCAGCACGTGCAGCGGACCAGTGCTCACGGCCGGCGCCCGCTCGTCACGGCTCACCGCGGTGGGTGGCGTCGCGGACGGTGCCGATGAACTCCTCCACCAGGTCCTCCAGCGCCACCACCCCGATCGTGTTGCCGCCGGCGTCCACCGCCCGGCCCAGGTGGCTGGAGGCCCGGCGCAGACCGGCGAGCGCCTCGTCCAGCTCCTGGTTGGCCGGAATGGGCGGCAGCACCCGGATGCGCGAGCGCGGGATGACCGTCTCCGGCCCGGCGTCGTCGTCCATCACCGAGTCGAGCACGTCCTTGACGTGGAGGTAGCCGGAGAGGGTGCCGTCGGGGTTGCGCACCGGGTAGCGGGAGTAGCCGGTCTCGCTGACCGCTTGCTCCAGCGCACCCAGCAGCACGCCGCCCTTGGCCGTCGGCTCCAGGGTGCGCAGGTTCTCCAGCGGGATGAGCACCTCTGTGACGGTGCGCCCGGCGGTGGTGAGCGCTTGGTTCAGCCGGCGGTGCTCCTGGGCGTCCAGCAGCCCCTCCGACCGTGACTCGGCGATCATCCCGGCCAGCTCGCGGGTGGTGTAGGCGGTGTCCAGCTCGTCGGCGGCGTGCACCCCGAACGCGCGCAGCACCGCGTTGGCCATCCAGTTGTAGGCGGCGATCAGCGGGCCGGCCAGGCGCACCCACATGAGCATCACCGGCACCAGCAGCAGCGCGGCCTTCTCCGGCCCGGCGATGGCGATGTTCTTGGGGACCATCTCGCCGAGCAGGATGTGCAGCACCACCACCACGCTCAGGGCGATGGCGAAGCTGATGGCGTGCAGCACCGAGCTGGGAATCCCCAGCGGGTGCAGCGCCCCCTCCAGCACGTGGGCCACTGCCGGTTCCCCGACCCGGCCCAGGGCGATGGAGCAGATGGTGATGCCCAGCTGGGACCCGGCGAGCATGAGGGACAGCTGCTCGCTGGCCCGCATGACCAGGCGGGCGCGCGCGATGCCCTGGTCGGCGAGGGCCTCCAGGCGGTCGCGGCGGGAGCTGATCAGGGCGAACTCCGCGCCGACGAAGAAGGCGTTGAGAGCCAGCAGCAGGACAGCGAGCAGGATGGCGGCGTAGTCAGGCATTCTCGCTCCGCTCGCTGTCGCTGTCGGTGCGGGCGGCCGACGGGCGGACCAGGTCGACCACGTCGACGCGCATCCCGTCCATCCGGCGCACCTCGACCTGCCAGCCGTCGACCCGCACCATGTCGCCCTCCTCGGGGATGCGGCCGAGCTCGGCGAGCACCAGGCCGCCGATCGTCTCGTACTCGCCCTCGGGTGGGTCGAAGTCGGTGGCCTCGGCCACCTCGTCGATGCGCAGCAGCCCGGAGAGCTCCCAGCCGCGCTCGGTGGCCTGCACGTCCCGCTCGGTGGGGTCGTGCTCGTCGCGCACGTCGCCGACGATCTCCTCGATGAGGTCCTCCATGGTGACCATGCCGGCCGTGCCGCCGTACTCGTCCACCACGAACGCGACCTGCATCCCGTCGCCGCGCAGGCGGTCCATCAGGGCGTCGCCGTCCAGGGTGGCGGGCACGGTGGCGACGCGGCGCACGATTCGCTCCAGCGGGGTGTCGTGGCGGCGGTCGTCGGGGATGGTGAAGGCCTGCTTGACGTGCACCACGCCGAGCGGGTCGTCCAGGTCGCCGTTGACCACCGGGAACCGGGAGTGCCCGGTGGCCCGAGCGGCGGCCAGCAGGTCGTCCACGGTGTCGTCGGCGTTCAGGGTGTCGATCCGCACGCGCGGGGTCATCAGCTCGTCGGCGTTGCGCTCGCCGAAGCGCAGCGAGCGGTCGAGCAGGTTCGCGGTGCCCGCGTTGAGCGAGCCGTGCCGGGCGGAGGTGCGCACCAGCGAGCCCAGCTCCTGCGGGGAGCGGGCCGAGCGCAGCTCGTCGGCGGGCTCCACGCCGAACATCCGCACCACCCGGTTGGCGGTGTCGTTGAGCAGGTTGATGACCCACTTGAACACCGCGGAGAAGCCGGCCTGCAGGCCGGCGGTGGCCCGGGCGACGGTGAGGGGCCGGTCGATGGCCAGGTTCTTGGGCACCAGCTCGCCGAAGACCATGGACACCGAGGTGGCGATGAGCAGGGCCAGGGCCAGCGAGATGCCGTCGGCCAGCGGCTCGCCCGCGCCCATGGCCGTGAGCGGCTTGGAGAACAGCCCGGCCAGCACCGGCTCGGCGATGTAGCCGGTGACCAGCGTGGTGATGGTGATGCCCAGCTGAGCCCCGGAGAGCTGGAAGGACAGGGTGCGGTGCGCGTGCTGCACCTGCTTGGCGCGGCGGTCGCCGTGGGAGGCGGCCGCGTCGTCCACGGTGCTGCGCTCCAGCGCGGTCAGGGAGAACTCGGCGGCGACGAACACGGCGGTGCCGGCGGTGAGCGCCAGGAAGCCGATGAGTCCGAGGATGGGGAGCAGGACGTTCATCGCGGGTCACCCGCGACGCGGTGGGCAGCCGGGGGTTGACCCGGCTCCGTACTCGCCCCCTCCGGGGAGGTGTCCGACGACTCGGAGGTGCCAGCCCCCTGTGCGGGGGTGACGGGAACAGCTGTGGCGGACACGACGGTGGTCGTGGGGACGCGGGTAGGCGCCGCAGGCACCGGGGTCCTTCCTCTCGAGGGTCCTGCCCCGGAAGCGAGACAGGAGGTCAGTTCATCGTAACGGGTGGGCAGCGAGGTGCGCTCCGTCCAACAGGACGAATCTGGCACAGCCCAGGGGAGCGGCTCAGCCCATCCGCTCGGCGACCTCGGGCGGGAAGCCGCCCGTGGCCACCGGGCTCCAGTCGGTGGGGACCACGCGGATCAGCGACTTTCCCTGGGTGGCCATCGCCTGCTTGTACTCCGCCCAGTCGGGGTGCTCGCCGGCGATGGAGCGGTAGTAGTCCACGAACGGTTCGGCCGCCTCGGGCATGTCGAGCACCTCGGCGGTGCCGTAGACCTGCACCCAGGGACCGTTGAAGTCGTCGGAGAGCACGCAGAGGCTGACCTGCGGGTCGCGGCGGGTGTTGGTGGTCTTGGCCCGCTGCGGGTAGGTGGAGATCACGATGCGTCCCTGCTCGTCCACCCCGCACGTCACCGGGGACAGCTGGGGGCGCCCGTCGGCCCGGGTGCAGGCGTAGATCGCCTTGTGCCGGGGGCGGAGGAACTCCAGCAGCTCTGCCCGGGAGACGACGTCAGCGGTCGCGATCTTGGCCATGACGCTCACGCTAGCGGCCGGCGCGGGCCGCTGCCGCGCGGAGGCGACAGCGGCCCGCGCCGGCCGAGCGCGGTCACCAGCCGGTGGGCAGGGGACGGCCCTCGGCGAAGCCGGCGGCGGACTGCACGCCGAGCACCGCCCGCTCGTGCAGCTGCGCCAGGGTGCGGGCCCCGGCGTAGGTGCAGGTGCTGCGCACCCCGGCGGTGATGTGGTCGAGCAGGTCCTCCACCCCGGGGCGCTCGGGGTCCAGGCGCATCCGCGAGCTGGAGATGCCCTCCTCGAAGAGCCCCTTGCGGGCGCGGTCGAAGGCGCTGTCGGCGCTGGTGCGGGCGGCGACCGCCCGCTTGGACGCCATCCCGAAGCTCTCCTTGTACGCGCGGCCGGCCTCGTCGTGGTGCAGGTCGCCGGGGGACTCGTGGGTGCCGGCGAACCAGGAGCCGATCATGACGTTGGCGGCGCCGGCGGCGATGGCCAGCGCCACGTCGCGGGGGTGGCGGACACCGCCGTCCGCCCACACGTGTCCACCCCGCTCGGCGGCGGCGACCGCGCAGTCGGCGACGGCGGAGAACTGCGGCCGTCCGACCCCGGTCATCATCCGGGTGGTGCACATCGCGCCGGGTCCGACGCCGACCTTGACGATGTCCGCGCCCGCCTCGATGAGGTCG
This sequence comes from Rhodococcus sp. Z13_19A, assembly GCF_058133575.1. Classification (NCBI taxonomy): domain Bacteria; kingdom Bacillati; phylum Actinomycetota; class Actinomycetes; order Mycobacteriales; family Nocardiaceae; genus Rhodococcus; species Rhodococcus sp. Z13_19A. The sequence goes on along the minus strand of NZ_JBYUNN010000003.1, from coordinate 607,811 downwards.
ACGGTGCCCTGGGCGGAGACCACGTTGCCCGCCACCAGCGGCACCCCCAGGTCGAGGGCGCGCACCGCGCGCAGGGCCTGCAGCATCTTCTCCTGGTGCCCGTGCGCGGTGTCCAGCACCAGCAGGTCGGCGCCGGCCTCCACCAGGGCGCGGCTCTTGGTGGCCACGTCGCCGTTGACGCCCACGGCCGCCGCCACCCGCAGCGCGCCGCGGGAGTCCAGGGCGGGGGAGTAGATGCCGGCCCGCAGGGCGCCGGTGCGGGTGAGGATGCCGGCGAGGGTCCCGTCCTCGTGCACCAGCACGGCGAGGGTGGCGCCGGCGGCGTGCAGGGTGTCGAACACCTCGCGGGGGGTGGAGTCCACGCCCGCGGTGACGAAGTCGGTGTCGGCGACGTCGGAGAGCCGGGCGAAGCGGTCCACCCCGGCGCACGCGGCCTCGGTGACCACGCCGACGGCCCGGCCGGCCTCCACCACGACCACCGCGCCGTGCGCACGCTTGGGCAGCAGGGCCAGGGCGTCGGAGACCGCGGCGTCGGGCGAGAGCACCACCGGGGTGTCGGCCACCAGGTGGCGGCTCTTGACGAAGCCGATGGTGTCGGCCACCGCCTCGGTGGGCACGTCCTGGGGCAGCACCACCAGACCGCCGCGGCGGGCCACCGTCTCGGCCATCCGCTTGCCGGCCACGGCCGTCATGTTGGCCACCACCACGGGGATGGTGGTCCCGGAGCCGTCCGTGGTGGCCAGGTCGACGTCGAAGCGCGACGCCACCTCGGTGTGGTTGGGCACCAGGAAGACGTCGTCGTAGGTCAGGTCGTAGGGCGGGGGCAGCTCGTGGAGGAATCGCACGTGGCGCAATGGTACTGGCTGGCCAGCCAGGTGGCGCTCAGGCGCGGCCCGCCCGCTCGGCCAGGCGCTCGTCCACCGCCTGGGTGAGCAGCCACCCGACGATCAGCACCACGTGCAGCAGGAACATCCACAGCCCCACCGCCACCATGCCGCCGACCACGTCGAGCCCGCCGAACGGGGCGCCGAGATCCAGCGGCAGGGACAGGAACAGCACGAAGCCCTGCAGGAACCCGGACAGGCAGGCGGCCGTGAACGGGGCGCCGACCAGCAGCGCCGGCCAGCCGATCCGCCCCGGGGCGACCACCCGGAACCCCCACGCCAGCACGACGGTGAGCGCTGCCAGCACGGCGTAGAAGCCCACCGCGACCTGCCCGGTGGTGGCCAGGACCCCGCCGGTGCGGGCCAGGTCGGCCATCACCTGCACCACCAGCAGCAGCGGGTAGAGCAGCGCGGGCGTGAGCAGCAGCAGCGGCAGGGCCAGCAGCCGTCCCCGCCAACCGGCCAGCGTCTCCCGGCGCGCCGAGAAGCGCAGCAGCGCGCGCCGCAGGCCCTCGCCGTAGAAGGACATCGGCAGCAGCGCCAGCACCACCCCCCACGGCCCCACCTCGACACCCGCCGACACCAGCCGCTGCACGGCTCCCGGCGCGCCCAGCTCGTCGGGCAGCAGCTCGGCCAGGCGCCCACCCAGCTCGCGCACCCGCTCCGCCGAGCTGAGCCAGGCGGTCAGGCCGAAGGCCACCACGAACAGCGGGACGATGGCCACCCCGGCGAAGAAGGTGAGGCCGGCGGCGAGCAGCGCGAGGTCCCGGTCGGCGAGGCGGTGCTGGACCACGGCCAGCAACCCCGCACCTTCCCGGCGCAGCCCAGCCAGCCGGGTCGGACCATCGGGCTGCTCGGTCACGCTGCTGCTCGGCTGGGCCCCGGCCGTCGAGGTCTCCGGGTCAGCCATCCAGGTCGCCGGCGTCCCGGCGGAGCTCGGTGAGCGCCGACACCAGCGTGCTCACCCGGCGGGGGGAGAGCCCTGGGCGCGCGAAGACCTCGGTGTTGAGCCGCTCCGTCGCCTGCTGCGCCAGCTCCCGGCCGGCCTCGGTGATCTCCACCAGCGTGGCGCGACCGTCGCTGGGGTGCGGCACCCGCACCACCAGCCCGGCGGCGGAGAGCCGGTCCACGGCGTTGGTGACGCTGGTGGGGTGCACCTGCAGGCGGGCACTGGCCTTGTTCATCGGCAGCGCACCGCTGCGGGTGAAGGTGAGCAGCATCAGCAGCTCGTACCGGGAGAAGGTCAGCCCCAGCGGCTTGAGCACGTCCTCCACCCGGGCCAGCATGATCTGCTGTGCCCGCATCAGCGAGGTGACCGCCGCCATCCCGTCGGCCACCTCGCCCCAGCCGTGCGCCACCCACTGGCGGTGCGCCTCGGCGATGGGGTCGAGCTTGGGGGAGTCAGCCATGACGGCTGTCAACCTATCCCGCTCAGACGTTGCGCCGATACTGTCCGCCCACCTCGAAGAACGCGTCGCTGATCTGGCCGAGCGAGCAGTGCCGCACCGCCTCCATCAGCGCGGCGAACACGTTGCCCTCGCCCATGGCCGCGCGCTGCAGCTCGGTGATGGCCGACTCGGCGTCGCCGCGGTGGCGGTCGTGGTAGTCGTGCAGCCGGTCCAGCTGGGACTGCTTCTCCTGCTCCGTCGCCCGGGCCAGCTCCAGCGAGCCGTGCGCCTCGTCGTCGGCGTCGGGGTTGAGGAAGGTGTTCACACCCACGATGGGCAGCGAGCCGTCGTGCTTGCGGTGCTCGTAGAGCATCGACTCGTCCTGGATGCGCCCGCGCTGGTAGCCGGTCTCCATCGCGCCCAGCACCCCGCCGCGCTCGGCGATCCGGTCGAACTCGGCGAGGACCGCCTCCTCCACCAGGTCGGTGAGCTCGTCGATGACGTAGGAGCCCTGCAGGGCGTTCTCGTTGCCCGACAGCCCCCACTCCTTGTCGATGATCATCTGGATGGCCAGCGCCCGCCGCACCGACGCCGAGCTCGGCGTGGTGACGGCCTCGTCGTAGGCGTTGGTGTGCAGGCTGTTGGCGTTGTCGTAGATCGCGCACAGCGCCTGCAGGGTGGTGCGGATGTCGTTGAAGTTCATCTCCTGCGCGTGCAGCGAGCGTCCCGAGGTCTGCACGTGGTACTTGAGCTTCTGCGACCGCTCGCCGGCGCCGTAGCGCTCCCGCATGGCCACCGCCCAGATGCGCCGCGCCACCCGGCCGATCACCGAGTACTCCGCGTCCATGCCGTTGGAGAAGAAGAACGACAGGTTGGGCGCGAAGTCGTCGATCGACATGCCGCGAGCCAGGTAGGACTCCACGTAGGTGAAGCCGTTGGCGAGAGTGAACGCCAGCTGGCTGATGGGGTTGGCCCCCGCCTCGGCGATGTGGTAGCCCGAGATGGACACCGAGTAGAAGTTCCGCACCGCGTTCTCGATGAAGTACTGCTGGATGTCGGCCATGCAGCGCAGCGCGAACTCGGTGGAGAAGATGCAGGTGTTCTGGCCCTGGTCCTCCTTGAGGATGTCGGCCTGCACGGTGCCGCGGACGTTGGCCAGCACCCAGGCGCGCAGCTCGGCGGCCTCGTCCTGGCTCGGCTCGCGGCCGTGCTCGTCGCGGAACGCCGCCAGGCGCTGGTCGATGGCGGTGTTGAGGAACATGGCCAGGATCGCCGGGGCGGGGCCGTTGATGGTCATCGACACCGAGGTGGTGGGCGAGCACAGGTCGAAGCCGTCGAAGAGCACCTGCATGTCGTCCAGGGTCGCGATGGACACCCCGGAGGTGCCGACCTTGCCGTAGATGTCCGGACGTCGGTCGGGGTCGCGGCCGTAGAGGGTGACGGAGTCGAACGCGGTGGACAGCCGGGTGGCCTCGTTGCCGTCGGAGAGCAGCCGGAAGCGCCGGTTGGTGCGGAAGGCGTCACCCTCGCCGGCGAACATCCGGGCCGGTGCCTCTCCGGCGCGCTTGAACGGGAACACCCCGGCGGTGAACGGGAAGTAGCCGGGCAGGTTCTCCGCGCGCAGGAAACGGGTGAGCTCGCCCTCGTCGGTGGTGCGCGGCAGCGCCACGCGGGGCACCGAGCTGCCGGACAGCGTCGGTCGGCGCAGCGGGGTGTGGATCTCCTTGTCCCGCACGGTGTAGACCAGCTCGTCGCCGGAGTACTCCTGCACCCGGGCGGGCCAGTCCGCCAGCAGCTGGGCCACCTCGGGGTGCAGCGCGTCGCCGGCCTGCGCGGCCAGCTCGCTGGCCTGCTCGGCGGCGTCCCCGGAGAGCAGCTCGGCGGCGGTGCGCAGGTGCTGCCGGCGGCGGGCGACCTCGACGTTCTCCGCGGTCTGCGCGTGGTAGCCGCGCACCGCCTCGGTGATGTCGGCCAGGTAGCGGGAGCGCTGCGCCGGGATGGCGCTGGTGAGGCCGGTGGAGGCCATCACGTCCACCGTGGGCAGCACGCCCTCGCCGAGGACCAGTCCCTTGCCGGCGAGCAGCTCGCGCAGCTGCTGGTAGAGCGCGGTGACGCCGTCGTCGTTGAACCGGGCGGCGCTGGTGCCGTAGACGGGCATGTCCTGCCACTGCTGGCCGAACGCCTCCCGGTTGCGGACCAGCTGGCGGGCGACGTCGCGGCGGGCGTCCTCGGCGCCGCGGCGCTCGAACTTGTTGATGGCGACCACGTCGGCGAAGTCGAGCATGTCGATCTTCTCCAGCTGCGATGCGGCGCCGAACTCCGGCGTCATCACGTAGAGGGCGACGTCGCAGAAGTCCACGATCGCCGCGTCACCCTGGCCAATGCCCGGGGTCTCCACGATCACCAGGTCGAAGCCGGCGGCCTTGCACGAGGCGATGATCGCCTCGAGGTTCTCCGGGACCTGCGCGCCCGGCGTGCGGGTGGCCAGCGAGCGGAAGTAGGTGGTGGAGCCGCCGCCGGCGGTGTCCTCGGTGAGCGCGTTCATCCGGATGCGGTCGCCCAGCAGGGCGCCGCCGCGTCGGCGGGTGGGGTCGATGGCCAGCACCGCGATGCGCAGCTTGTCCTCGTTGTCCACCCGCAGGCGGCGCAGCAGCTCGTCGGTGAGCGAGGACTTGCCCGACCCGCCGGTGCCGGTGATGCCGAGCACGGGCACGGTGCGCCCGGCGGCGGCCTCGGTGACCCGCTGCACCAGCTCGGGCGAGCGGCCGGCCTCGAGCACGGTGATGGTGCGAGCCAGGGCGGCCGGGTCGCCGGCGAGCAGGGCGTCCACGTCGGGGCCCTGGGCGGCCAGGTCGACGTCGCACTTGCGGACCAGCTCGTTGATCATGCCGGGCAGTCCCAGTCGCTGGCCGTCCTCCGGCGCGAAGATGCTCACCCCGCGGGAGGCGAGGAGCTTGATCTCCTCGGCCACGATGACGCCACCACCCCCGCCGAAGACCTGCACGTGCCCGGCGCCGACCTCGCGCAGGCGCTCCACCAGGTAGCTGAAGTACTCCACGTGCCCGCCCTGGTAGGAGGAGATCGCCACTCCCTGGGCGTCCTCCTGCAGCGCCGCGGTGACCACGGCGTCCACGCTGCGGTCGTGGCCGAGGTGGATCACCTCCGCGCCCTGGGCCTGCAGCACCCTGCGCATGATGTTGATGGCCGCGTCGTGCCCGTCGAACAGGCTCGCCGCGGTGACGAACCGCACCGGGTGCGCAGGCACGTGCAGCGGGGGAGGTGTGATGTCAGCCATACACGGATAGTAGGACGTCCACGCAATAAATGCTAGGACGTCCATGGAACTGGGTGGCGGACACCGCGGCCCGGCCGTCGCGGACCGGGCGGCTGCCGCCCAGCCCTGACGATGCTGGCTGAGCCGGCTCGTGAACAATGACGGTCGCCGGCCCGTGCGGGGCCGCGGCAACGACGTCATGGATCAAGCGCTTCGCCGAAAGGGGCTCTCGCGTGCGCATCGCGCTGCTCGGAACTGGACTGATGGGCACTCAGCTGGGCAGGCACCTGCTCGCCGCGGGCCACGAGCTGACCGTCTGGAACCGAACCTCGGACAAGACCGCGGCCCTGGTGGTTGCCGGGGCGCGCGCCGTGGACACCCCGCAGGAGGCGGTGGCGGGCGCGGACACCGTCGTCACCGTGCTCTTCGGCCCGCCGTCGGTGCGCGACACGGTGATCGGGCCCAACCTGCTGCCCGAGGGCACCCTCTGGCTGGACGTGAGCACGGTCGGGCCCGACGACACCGACCGCTTCGCCGCGGCGGCCCGTGAGCGCGGCGTGCGCTACGTGGCCGGGCCGGTGATCGGGTCGATGGTCCCGGCGGCAGCGGGCGAGCTGGGCGTGCTGCTCGGCGGCGACGCCGGCGACGTGGCCGAGGCCCGGGAGCTGGCGCTGCTGTGGGGCGACCCGGCCAAGATCCGCACCTTCCCCACCCAGCGGGAGGCCGCCGCCGGCAAGCTGGTGGTGAACCTGGCGCTGGCCGTGGCGATGCAGGGCGTGTCCGAGGCACTGACCCTGGCGTCGGACACCGGCCTGGACCGCGACGTCACGCTGTCGCTGCTGGCCGGCTCCATGCTCGCTCCCGCCGTGGCGGCCAAGAAGCGCCAGCTCTCCGAGCGCGACTTCGAGGAGGCGCAGTTCACCGCGGACGCGCTGCTGAAGGACACCGACCTGATCCTCTCGGCCACGCTCGGCCTGCACGCGGTGCAGGCCGCGCACGACGCCCTGGAGGCGGCGCAGGAGGACGGGCGGGGCGGCGAGGACTTCTCCGTCATCGCCGACGTCTGAGCCTCGCAGGGCGGTGACCAGCACCGACAGGTGGCTGGAGTGGTAGCGGACCCCGTGGTCAGATCCTGACCACGGGGTCAGTTCCTGGGTAGGGTGTGCCACGTCACCACCCGCCGCCCCGGGGAGCTGCCGTGCGCCAGACCCGCGAGGAAGTGCTCGGCGAGATTCGCGCGCGCACCCTCGAGCTGGTGGCCACACAGGGCTACGAGGCCACCACCCTGCAGGAGATCGCGGCCTCGGTGGGGTACTCCAAGTCGGCGCTGCTCTACCACTTCGCGTCCAAGGAGGCGCTGGTGGCGCAGGCGCTGCTCGAGCCGCTGCAGCGGATGCAGGAGTACCTGGCCGTCGCCGAGCACACCGACCGTGCGCAGCAGGCCACCGACCTGGTGCGGCTGATCGTGTCGCACCGCTACGAGGTGTTCCTGATGCTGCGTCACGGGGAGCGGCTGCACCAGCTGGAGCCCGCCCTGCGCCTGGACGAGTACACCGACCGCGTGCGCGCGCTGTTCTGTGGGCCCGGCGCCGGGCTGGCCGAGGAGGTCGCGGTCCGGGTGGCCATCACCGGAGTGGCGGAGACCGCCATGGTTCTGCTGGACGTGCCCGACGAGGAGCTGGGTCCTGCGCTGCTCGCCGCCGCCCTGCCGGTGCTCGCTCCCGGCTCTGCTGCGCCGGATCCTTCTGCGCCGGATCCCTCTGCGCCGGATCCCTCTGCACCGGACCCTGCTGCCCCCGCTCCGACCCGCGCCTGACGAGCTCCCCGGAGGACACCCATGGCCACACTGCTCGCCCAGCTCGGCCGGTGGAGCTTTCTGCACCGGTGGACGGTGGTGGCCGCCTGGATGGTGCTGGTGGCCGTCGTCGGCACCAGCGCCGCCCTGTTCAAGGGCCCCACCCCGGAGAACTCCTTCTCCATCCCCGGCACCGAGTCACAGCAGGCCATCGACACGCTGGCGGAGCGCTTCCCCGCGGCCAGCGGCTCCTCGGCCACCATCGTCATCACCGGCCCGGCCGGCACGACGGTGACCGACCCGGCCGTGCAGGCCCAGGCGCAGCGGGTGCTCGCCGCCGCCCAGCAGCTGCCGCACGTGGTTCCCGGCCCGGCCGGCGTCACCACCGTGACCTCCCCGGACGGCGCCGTGCTCATGGCCCAGCTGCGCTACGACGTGCAGACCGCCGAGCTCGGTGACTCCGACCGCACCGCGCTGAAGGCCCTGGGCGGGCCGGAGCGGGCGGCCGGGCTGACGGTGGAGGTCAGCGGTGAGCTGGTGCAGGGCGGGCAGGGTGCGATCTCACCGCTGGAGGGCGTGGGGCTGCTGCTGGCCCTGGCGGTCCTGGTGGTCACCTTCGGCTCGCTGCTGGCCGCCGGCATGCCGCTGCTCACCGGGCTGGTGGGGGTGGCGGTGGGCGTGGGCGGCCTGGTCGCGCTGTCCGGGGTGGTGGAGGTGTCCTCCACCGCGCCGATCCTCGCCCTCATGCTCGGGCTGGCCGTGGGCATCGACTACTCGCTGTTCATCGTCTCCCGGCACCGCAGCCAGCTCGCCACCGGCATGCGCCCGGAAGACTCGGCGGCGCTGGCCGTGGGCACCGCCGGCAGCGCGGTGGTGTTCGCCGGCCTCACGGTGATGATCGCGCTGGTGGGGCTCACGCTGGTTGGCATCCCGTTCCTCGGCTCGATGGGTCTGGTGGCCGCGGCGACGGTGCTGATCACCGTGCTGGTGGCGCTCACCCTGCTGCCGGCGATGCTGGGTCTGGCGGGTGAGCGCCTGGTGCCCGTGCCGGGATCACGGGTGGCCCGTCGGCAGGCCCGCGGCAACACCATGGGGGAGCGGTGGGTGCGGCTGGTCACCCGTTTCCCGGTGCTGGTGGTGATCGGGGTGGTCGCCGGGCTGGGGGCGCTCGCCCTGCCCGTGCAGGACATCCAGCTGGGCCTGCCGAGCGCGGGCACCGCCCCGCCGGAGAGCACTCAGCGCAAGGCCTACGACCTGGTGGCCCAGCACCTGGGGCCGGGCGTCAACGGCCCGCTCACCATCGTGGTGGACACCCGCGGATCCGGCGCCGACGTCACCCAGTCGGCCTCCCGGGTGGCTGCCGCGCTGCGAGCGGTGAGCCCGGACGTGGCGCAGGCGACCGCACCGATGGCCGCCCCCTCGGGCGACCTCGCCCTGGTCAACGTGGTGCCCCGCAGCGGTCCCGACTCCGAGGAGACCACCGAGCTGGTGCGCACCATCCGGGACGCAGCTCCGGGGCTGGGCGCCGACACCGGGTCGGTCGTCCAGGTCACCGGCCCGACCGCGCTGGGCATCGACGTCTCCCAGGGGCTGTCCTCGGCGCTGCCGCTGTTCCTGGTGGTGGTGGTCGGCCTGGCGCTGCTGCTGCTGGCGGTGGTGTTCCGCTCCGTGCTGGTGCCGCTGAAGGCGGCGGTGGGGTTCCTCCTCACCGTCGGCGCCTCGCTGGGCTGCGTGGTCGCCGTCTTCCAGTGGGGCTGGCTGAGCGGGCTGCTCGGGGTGGACACCCCCGGCCCGATCACCAGCTTCCTGCCCGTGCTGCTGGTGGGGCTGCTGTTCGGCCTGGCCATGGACTACGAGGTGTTCCTGGTGACCCGCATGCGCGAGGAGCACGTGCACGGCGCCGACCCGGACGAGGCGGTCCGGGTGGGCTTTCGCGAGGGCGCCCGGGTGGTCACCGCGGCGGCGCTGATCATGACCTCGGTGTTCGTCGGCTTCGCCCTGTCGGACGACCCCATCACCAAGTCGATCGCCCTCGCCCTGGCCATCGGGGTGCTGATCGATGCCTTCGTGGTGCGGATGACGCTGGTGCCGGCCGTGCTGGCGCTGTTCGGCCGGCGGGCGTGGTGGCTGCCGGCCTGGGCCGACCGGGTCCTGCCGCGGGTGGACATCGAGGGCGAGCAGCTCGACGGCGAGCGCCAGGCGCTGCAGGCGGCGGCCGAGGACGACCCGCCGGTACCCAGCGAGGTGCGCTGACGACACCAGGCCGCCCCTGCTGAGCAGGAGCGGCCTGGTGTCGAGGTGCTGGAGGGGCTAGCGGCCCTGGGAGCGGCGCTGGCCACCGCCACCGCCGGCGCTACCGCCGCGGCGGGCCTGCCCGGAGCCGGAGCGGCGCGGTGCTGCGGCGCCGCCGCCCACACCACCCCGACGACCGCCGGCCCGGCTGACCTGCTGCTGCGGGGGAGCCGGTGCCATCACCGGGGTGCCGCTGGGGCTGCGGGCTCCGGTGATCCGGGCCAGGTCGGTGTCACCGGCGCGCACCGGGGTGCTGATCGCCTTGACGCCGGCCTTGCGGGTCATGGCCTCCACCTCGCGCCGCTCGGGGTGGGTGACCAGGGTGACCACGATGCCCTGGTCGCCGGCCCGTGCTGTCCGGCCGGCGCGGTGCAGGTAGTCCTTGGGGTCGGCCGGCGGGTCGACGTGCACGACCAGGCTGACGTCGTCGACGTGGATGCCGCGGGCGGCGACGTCGGTGGCCACCAGCACCGGGGTGGTGCCGTCCTTGAAGGCGTCCAGCGTGCGGGTGCGGTTGTTCTGCGCCTTGCCGCCGTGCAGGGCACCGGTCATCGCGCCGGTGGCCCGCAGCTGCTTGGCGAGCCGGTCCACGCCGTGCTTGGTGCGCACGAACATGATGGTGCGACCCTCGCGGGCGGCGATGTGGGCGACGACGTTCTTCTTGTCGTCGGGGTCGATCATCAGCAGGTGGTGCTCCATCGTGGTGACGCTGGCCGACGGCGGCGCGGTGGAGTGCGTCACGGGGTTGGTCATGTAGCGCTTGACCAGCTTGTCGACCTCACCGTCGAGGGTGGCCGAGAAGAGCAGGCGCTGCCCGCGCGGGGTCTTGTCCAGCAGCTTGGTCACCTGGGGCAGGAAGCCCATGTCGGCCATGTGGTCGGCCTCGTCGAGCGCGGTGATGACCACGTCCTGCAGGCCGGCAGTGCGCTGCTGCACGTGGTCGGCCAGCCGGCCGGGGGTGGCCACGAGCAGGTCGATGCCGTCGGCGAGCTGGCTGACCTGGCGGCCGATGTTCACGCCACCGACCACGGTGCCGATGCGCAGGCCCAGGGCCTTGGCGAGCGGCTCCAGCTCAGCGGTGACCTGCGAGGCGAGCTCGCGGGTGGGCACCAGCACCAGCCCGCGCGGGTTGCGCGGGGTGGAGCGAGCGCCGGCCAGCTTGGCCAGCATCGGCAGGCCGAAGGCCAGGGTCTTGCCCGAGCCGGTCTGCGCGCGGCCGAGCACGTCGCGGCCGGCCAGGGAGTCGGGGATGGTGACCGTCTGGATGGCGAACGGGGCGGGCTTGCCCTGGGCGACCAGCGCAGCCACGAGAGCCTCGGGCAGGCCGATCTCGGCGAAGGTGCGGGTCGGCGTCGGCGTGCTGGACGCGTCGTGGTCGGGCACGGTCGAGGCGGCCGGGGCAGCGGTGGCCGGTGCAGCCTGGGCCTTGGTGGCCCGGCGGGGGGCCGCCGCGCGAGGGGCGGCGGTGCGGGGGGCCGCTGCGGCGTGGCCACCGGTGCTCGGGGTGGCGGTGGTCTCGGCTGCGGCGGGGGCGCCGGCCGGACGTCGGCCCGAGCGTCGGCGGGGGCGGGACGGGGACTGCGGTGTGGTCAAGGGTGTACCTCCGGTACGTGGTCACGTCCCGGCGGCACACAACGAGGTGTGGACAGTCACGAGGACGTCGCGCAGCAGCTGGATCAGCCGTTGCAGCGGATGTGTCCGAGCATCGCCGGACTGACGCCAGCGGAGTGCTCGGGAGTGCGCGGCGGTGACGCCGCGCTGGAGCAGCACGATCATCGTGCTTGCCTGAGGTAATCATACAGGCCGTTGGGCGGAGAGTGACGGCGCGGCGAGGGTGTTCAGCGACACGCCCGGTCGCCGGCGGCTGCCGGGACCGGGCGTGCGCTGCGAAAGCCCCTGCTCAGCAGGGTGGTGGGTCAGGCAGGGAGCTCGGAGCGGTCACCGCCCCAGAGGGTGTGGAACTTGCCGTCGGTGTCCACCCGGCCGTAGGTGTGCGCGCCGAAGAAGTCACGCAGGCCCTGGGTGAGGGCGGCCGGCAGCCGCTCGGCCCGCAGGGCGTCGTAGTAGGACAGCGCGGAGGCGAAGCCGGGCACCGGGATGCCCCGCAGGGTGGCGGCGACCACCACGCGGCGCCAGCTGTCCTGGGCGTTCTCCACGGCCTCCCGGAAGAAGGGGTCGACGATGAGCGAGGGCAGCTCGGCGTTGTCGGTGTAGGCCTCGCGGATGCGGTCCAGGAACCGGGCCCGGATGATGCAGCCGCCGCGCCAGATGGTGGCCATGGCGGCCGGGTCGACGTCCCAGCCGTGCTCGGTGCTGCCGGCCGCGATCTGGTCGAAGCCCTGGGCGTAGGCGACCACCTTGGAGGCGTAGAGCGCCAGCCGGATGTCCTCGACGAACTGGTCGGCGTCCTCGGCCGTCCAGCTCAGGGTGCCGCCGGTGAGCTCGCGGGCGGCGGCGCGCTGGTCGGTGTGGCTGGACAGCGCGCGGGCGAACACCGCCTCGGCGATGCCGCTGACGGGGATGCCCAGGTCGAGCGCGGACTTCACCGTCCAGCGGCCGGTGCCCTTCTGCCCCGCCTCGTCCACCACCACGTCGACGAACGGCTTGCCGGTCTTGGCGTCCACGTGGTCGAGCACCTCGGCGGTGATCTCCACCAGGTAGCTCTCCAGCTCCCCGCCGTTCCACTCGCGGAAGATGGCGGCGATCTCGGCGGGGGTCTTGCCGAGGGCGTGGCGCAGCAGGTCGTAGGCCTCGCCGATCAGCTGCATGTCGGCGTACTCGATGCCGTTGTGCACCATCTTGACGAAGTGGCCGGCACCGTTGGGGCCGACGTGCACGCAGCACGGCGTGCCGTCGACCTCTGCGGCGATGGACTCCAGCAGCGGTCCGAGCGCCTCGTAGGACTCCTTCGAGCCGCCGGGCATGATCGACGGGCCGTTGAGCGCACCCTCCTCGCCGCCGGAGACGCCGGTGCCGACGAAGTGCAGGTCGCGCTCGCGCATGGCGGCCTCGCGACGCATGGTGTCGGTGTAGAGGGCGTTGCCGCCGTCGATGATGATGTCGCCCGGCTCCATCAGGTCGGCCAGGTCGTTGATCACCGAGTCGGTGGGGTCGCCGGCCTGCACCATGATGAGCACGCGGCGGGGCTTCTCCAGGCTGTTGACCAGCTCCGCCAGGGAGTCGGCGCGGACGAAGTCGCCCTCGTCGCCGTGCTCGGCGAGCAGCCGGTCGGTCTTGGCGGCGCTGCGGTTGTGCACCGCGACGGTGTGGCCGTGGCGGGCGAGGTTGCGGGCGAGGTTGGACCCCATCACCGCCAACCCGGTGACACCGATCTGGGCGCGGGGTGAGGCTGGGCTGTCCGGAGCAGTCATGGCTGCCACCTTAGTGGCTGCTCCTTCCCGCTACCGTCGGTGAATCTCGGTGTGGGCCCACGCCGTAGACACAGCGTGAGGAGAGGTTCATGACGAGCGACGGACACACGGACCAGGCAGCAAGCTCGCAGGCCCCGGGTTCGCCGGCCCAAAGTTCCCTGCGGGGCCGCACAATCGTGATGTCCGGCGGCAGCCGCGGCATCGGGCTGGCCATCGCGCTGCGGGCGGCGCGCGAGGGAGCCAACGTGGCGCTGATGGCCAAGACCGCAGAGGCCGACCCACGGCTGCCCGGCACCGTCTACAGCGCCGCCGAGGAGATCCGCGCCGCGGGCGGGCAGGCGCTGCCGGTGGTGGGCGACGTCCGCAACGAGGAGGACGTGCAGCGGGTGGTGGAGCAGGCCGTCGCCGAGTTCGGCGGCATCGACGTGGTGGTGAACAACGCCAGCGCCATCAACCTCTCCGGCACGGTGGACCTGCCGATGAAGCGCTTCGACCTGATGCAGCAGATCAACGTGCGCGGCACCTTCCTGCTCACCAAGTACTGCATCCCGCACCTGGCGCAGGGCACCAACCCGCACATCCTCACGCTGTCGCCGCCGGTGAACATGGACCCCAAGTGGCTGGGCGGGCACCCGGCCTACACGCTGAGCAAGTACGGGATGACCCTGCTGACGCTGGGCTGGGCCACCGAGCTGGCCGAGCAGGGCATCGCCGCCAACGCGCTGTGGCCGCGCACCATCATCGCCACCGCCGCGGTGCAGAACCTGCTGGGCGGCGACGAGAGCATCGCCCGCTCGCGCAGCCCGGAGATCGTCGCCGACGCCGCACACGTGGTGCTCACCACTGCTGGGCGCACGCTCACCGGGCAGACGCTGATCGACGACGAGGTGCTGGCCTCGGCGGGGGTGACGGACCTGTCGCAGTACTCCACGGGCGAGGAGTCCGAGCTGGCGATGGACATCTTCCTCGACTGAGCTGGGGGCGTCTGCAAGTACCACCATCACCGCGCTCCGACGTCGGCAACCGCTACCAAGCAGGCGCCGGGGCGCGGGACTGGGGGGCGCGGGACTGGGGGCGCGGGCCCGCCGGGGAGCTGGACGAGCGGGCTACGGCTGGCGCTGGGTGGCTGCTGCCCGGTCGAGCAGCCAGTCGGCGACCACCGGCCACCGCGCCTGGTGCGTGCTGCGGAAGTAGCCCCGGAGGTGGCGGGTTGCGCAGCTTGGTAGCGGTTGCAGACGCCCTGGGGCGCGCATGGGCGTACTTGCAGACGCACCAAAGCACGTCAGCCCGGCCCACCAGTAGCGGTGGGCCGGGCTGAGTGTGCGCTGGTGGCTAGGCGCCCGTGGGGCGGTCCTTGCCGGTGAGCTTCTTGCGCACCTGCTCGATCTTCTGCTTGTTCTCCGGCTTGGCCGCGAACTCCTTGCCCTTCGCGACGGCCTTGTCGATCTTCTGCTTGTTCTCAGGCTTCGCGGCGAACTGCTTGCCCTTGGTGACAGCCTGGTTCACCGCCTGCTGCGCCTTGGGGCTGCGCGCGAACGCGGCGGCCTTGTCAAACAGTGACGCCATGGTGTCCTCAATCCTGGTTGCGGGCCGGACCGTCGAAGCCATCATACGAGCGGGTCTCGGTCCGCGAGCGGAAACCACCCGCGGTGGGCTCCGGACGGGCCGCGGCCGGCCGAGCGGCCGCCGGGCGCGCCGCCATGCCGTCACGGCGCGGTGCCTCGCGGCGGACGCCGTCCCGACGGGGGCCGCCCTGGTTGAAGCCGCCCTCGCGCTGGTAGCCACCCTCGCGGCGCGGGCCACGGGCGTTGTCGCGCGAACCCTGGTAGCCGCTGCCGGCGGGACGCGGGTTGCGGCCCTGGTAGCCGCCGCTGCGCGGACGCTCGCTGCGGTCGCGCTCCTGGGCGGGAAGGGGCTCGCCGCTGGGCGTCTGCGCACCGGTGATCTCGCTCAGCTCGGAGGAGCCGGGGGAGACGTTGGTGGCCTTGGGGTCGATGCCGGCGATGCCGGTCATGCGGCGCACCGTGCGGCGCTGGTTCGGCAGCACGATGGTGACCACGGTGCCGGACTCACCAGCGCGGGCCGTGCGGCCGGCGCGGTGCAGGTAGTCCTTGGCGTCGGCCGGCGGGTCGACGTGCACGACCAGGCTGACGCCGTCGACGTGGATGCCGCGGGCGGCGACGTCGGTGGCCACCAGCACCGGGGTGCGGCCGGTCTTGAAGCGGTCCAGCACGCGGGTGCGCTGGTTCTGCGCCTTGCCGCCGTGCAGCGACTCGGCGCGGATGCCCAGGGCGCGCAGCCGGTCGGTGATGCCCTCGACGCCGAGCTTGGTGCGGGCGAACATGATGGTGCGGCCGTTGCGGGCGCCGATCTCGGCGAGCACAGCGTCCTTCTGGCCGCGGTCCACCAGCAGCACGTGGTGGGACATGGTGTCCACGCTGGCCTTGCCGTCCTGCGTGGAGTGCTCCACGTGGTCGGGCAGGAACTGCCGCACGATCGACTGGATCTCCCGGTCCAGGGTGGCGGAGAACATCAGCCGCTGCCCGTCCGCCGGGGTGGCGCTGAGCAGGGCCTTGACCTCGGGCAGGAAGCCCAGGTCGGTCATCTGGTCGGCCTCGTCCAGCGCGGTCATCTCGATGGCGTCGAGGATGCAGGTGCCCTGGCGCAGGTGGTCGCCGAGGCGGCCGGGGGTGGCGACCAGGATGTCCACGCCGCGGCGCAGCTGGTCGGCCTGGCGGCCGAAGGGGGTGCCACCGACGGCGGGCTTGACGCTCAGGCCCAGCGCGTCGGCGTAGGGCTGCAGGGAGTCGACCACCTGGAAGGCGAGCTCACGGGTGGGGACCAGCACCAGGGCGCGGGGCCGCTTGGCCTGTGCGCGGCTGGCGTTGGGGCCGTAGGCGAGCCGGTTGAGCATCGGCAGCCCGAAGGCCAGCGTCTTGCCGGAGCCGGTCTGCGCGCGGCCGAGCACGTTCTTGCCGGCGAGCAGGTCGGGGATCGCCGCCGCCTGGATGGGGGACGGGGCGGTGATGCCCGTCTTCGCCAGGGCGTTCACCAGGGCGTCGGGAAGGCCGAGGGCGCCGAACGTGGTCGGCTCGCTCTCGGCGGACTCGTCGTTGGCGGGGGTATTCAGGACAGCCTGAGACACGGAAGAACCTCTCCGGGACAGCGGCGCGTCGCGGAGCGGGAGCTGTCATGCAGCACGCAGTGAGACGAGCCAGACACACGCTCATCTTCGCCAGCTTGGGCGGGACTGTGTGCCGGTGGATTGATCTGTCGCGAGTGCGACTGAACTGACAGTACGGCACACCGCGGGATGTACCCGCATCCCGCGGTGTGACGTCCCCGACTATTCGGGCGAGACGGACGTCTTGGTGCCTACTGCCCAGGCGGGACGTCGGCGGCGGTGGCGGTGTTGGACGTGCCGGGTGCCTCGGCCCCGGGCTGACCCTGGTCGAGGACGCGACGGTCCTCCTCCCACATGGCTTCCTGCCGGGCGGGCTCCTCGCGCACGATGGCGCTGTTCATCCACTCGCGCGGGATGGCGAAGCCGTCCACCAGGGTGGTCGCGTAGGGGCGCAGCTCCTTGCACAGCTGGTTGACCGTGGCGGTGACGGCCTTGCTGCGCGCGGCGTTCATCCGGCCGTGCTCCAGGAACCAGCCCTTGTCGGCCTCGATGGTGTGCAGCGCGTAGAGGTCGCACAGCCGCTCCAGCAGGGCGCGGGCCTCCGGGTCGGTGCTGCAGCGGTCGATGCCGGTGATGAAGGCCTCCAGCACCACCCGCTCCACGTGCACGTGGGCGGTGCGCAGCACGTGGTCCTGGGCGTCGTTGAACACCTCGAAGGCGTCGGCGTCCTCGTCGCCGGCGCGGCGCAGCCGGTTGGCCGCGCCCTCCAGCACGTGCTTCTCGCGGTCCTCGAACATGTGCAGCTGCCAGTCGCGGTCGCGGACCGAGGCCTCTTCGTCGTTGCCGGGCACGGCGTCGACGAGGCGCTGCACCAGGCGGCGGGCCGCGGTGCGCTCGAGCACCTGGTCCACCACCATGTTCGCGGCGAACTGTGCCTTGCCCCAGCCGGAGAGGTCGCCGAAGTCGTCGGCGTAGCCGGTGAGCAGGCCCTTGGCCACCAGCTGCATGAGCACGGTGTTGTCGCCCTCGAACGTGGTGAACACGTCGATGTCGGACTTCAGCAACGGCAGCTGGTTCTCCGCCAGGTAGCCGGCACCGCCGCAGGCCTCGCGGCAGGTCTGGATGGTCTGGTTCGCGTGCCAGGTGTTGGTGGCCTTGAGGCCGGCGGCCAGCGACTCCAGCTCGCGCTTGACCTCCGGCTCGGCGTCGTCCCCGGCGGTGAGGACGTCGTGCATCATCGCCGTCAGCTCTTCCTGGGCGAAGTGCAGCGCGTAGGTCTTGGCCAGCGCGGGCAGCAGCTTCCGCTGGTGGGCCAGGTAGTCCAGGATGACGATCTCCCGGTCGCGGCCGGGGGCGCTGAACTGGCGACGGGTCTCGCCGTAGCGCACCGCGATGTCCAGGGCGACCTTGGCCGCGCTGCCCGAGGCGCCACCGACGCTGACGCGCCCGCGCACCAGGGTGCCGAGCATGGTGAAGAAGCGGCCGGTCTCGCTCTCGATGGGCGAGGTGTACCCGCCGTCCTCGGCGACCTGCCCGTAGCGGTTGAGCAGCGCGCTGCGGGGGACCTTGACGTGGTCGAAGCTCAGGCGGCCGTTGTCCACACCGGCCAGGCCCTCCTTGTAGCCGTCGTCGGTGATGGTGACGCCGGGTGCGGGGTTGCCCTCCTTGTCGCGGATTGGCACGGCCCAGGCGTGCACGCCGCGGGGCTTGCCCTGGGTGACCAGCTGGGCGAAGACCACAGCCATCTGCCCGTCCCGGGCGGCGTTGCCGATGTAGTCCTTGCGCGCGGCCTCGTGCGGGGTGTGCAGGTCGAAGGTCTGGGTCTGCGGGTCGTAGGTGCAGGTGGTGCGCAGCTGCTGCACGTCCGAGCCGTGGCCGGTCTCGGTCATCGCGAAGCAGCCGGGCAGCTCCATGCTGATGATGTCGGGCACCAGGGCCGCGTGGTGCTCGTCGGTGCCCAGTGCCTGCACGGCGCCGCCGAACAGGCCCCACTGCACGCCGACCTTGACCATCAGCGACAGGTTGGTCATCGCGACCATCTCGATGGAGGCCACCGAGCCACCCAGGTCGTCACCGCCGCCGTGCTCCTTGCTGAAGCCCAGCGCGGTCTGGCCGGTCTTGGCCAGGTCGCGGGCGAGCGCGGTGGTGCGGGTGCGGGCGGCCTCGATGTCCTCGCCGTAGACCGGGGCCCACTTGGTGCCGGTGAGGTGGGTGCGCGCCTGCTGGCGGACGTGGGCCCAGCGGCCGTCGAGGACGTCGCGCAGCGCGTCCGGGTCGACGTGCTCCGGAAGGGGAGCTCCGGTGGTGTCAGCGGCAGTGCTCACGTGTCCTCCTGTGGCGCGGGTGGTTGTCCGGAGCCTAGTCAGACGGCGGTCCGGGCAGCGCCGTCGCCTCGCCCCGCGCGGGTGCCCCGAGCACCACCGGCAGCTGCTGCCAGCCGCGCAGCACGCGGGTGTGCCGCCGGGCCCCGGGAGCGCCGAGCTGCAGGTCGGGGAAGCGCTCGAACAGCGCACGCAGCCCGATCTCCCCCTCCATCCGCGCCAGCGAGGCACCCAGGCAGAAGTGCCGGCCGCCGGAGAACGACAGGTGCTCACGGGCGTTGGACCGAGCCACGTCGAAGGTGTGCGGGTCGGTGAACACCGCCGGGTCGCGGTTGGCCCCGCCGAGCAGGGTCACCACCCGCTGGCCCGCGGGCACCGCCATCCCGGCCACCTCGGTGTCGCGCACCGCGCTGCGGGCGGTCAGCTGCACGGGGGACTCCATCCGCAGCACCTCCTCCACGGCGTTGCCCCACAGGCTCGGGTCGGTGCGCAGCACGGCCACCTGGTCGGGGTGGCGCAGCAGCAGCTCCACGCCGCTGCTGAGCAGGTTCACGGTGGTCTCGAAGCCGGCGGCCAGCAGCAGCCCGGCGGTGGCCCGCAGCTCGGTCTCGCTCAGGCGCTCGCCGTCGTCGGTCAGGGTGACCAGCTGGCTGAGCAGGTCGTCGCCGGGGTCGCGGCGCAGCCGCTGCAGGTGCCGGCCGAGCCAGGCGTCGAAGGCGCGCAGCGAGGCGTCCACGTGGCGGAACTCCCGCCAGGGCAGCCCCATGTCCAGGCTGGGGGCCGCACCGGCGCCGTAGCCGAGGACCTCGGCGCGCTCCGCGGCGGGCACGCCCAGGATCTCGGCGATCACCGCGACCGGCAGCAGGGTGGCGTAGTCGGCCACCAGGTCGATCTCGCTGGTGGAGCCCGCGGCGAGGAGGTCGTCCAGCAGCCCGTCGGCCAGGGCCTGCACCTGCGGGCGCAGCGCCTCCACCGCCCGGGCGGTGAACACCCGGGAGACCTGGCGGCGGTAGCGGGTGTGCTCGGGCGGCTCCACGGCCAGCAGGGACGGCGGCTCGATGGGGTGCAGGATGCGGGCGTCCTGGGCCCAGTCGTTGAGCCGGTTGAGCGGCCACGGGAACACCGCCGAGATGTTGCCGGCGCGGAAGTCGTCGCTGCGCAGCACGTCGCGCACCACGCTGTGGGTAGCGGTGAGGTAGGTGAGGCGCCCGCGGATCACCGGGCCCTGGGCCCGCACCTCGTCGTGCAGCAGGAACGGGTCCTCGGCGGCGGCGGTGGTGGGGTCGGCCAGCAGCCGCGCCTGCAGGTCGCCACCGGCGGCGGCGCGGCGCATCAGCGCGCGGGGCAGCCCGTGCTGCAGGGCCCAGCGGACGGTGGAACGCATCTTTCTCCCCCTTTGTGACGCCTGACACTCGCGCGCCCAGCATGCCAGCAGCGCATTCCCAGATGTGCCCAGGCTCTCCCCGAGTTGCGCACCCCCCGTGCGGACGGTGCCATGGGACCAAGCGCTGAGCAGCAGCGCACCAGCTTGCTCCCGAGTGGAGCAGCCTCAGCACCATTGAGAGGATTGCGATGAAAGCCGTTACCTGGCAAGGCAAGCGCGATGTCCGAGTGGACACCGTCCCGGATCCCAAGATCGAGCTCCCCACCGACGCGATCATCAAGGTGACCACCACCAACATCTGCGGGTCGGACCTGCACCTGTACGAGACCCTCGGTGCGTTCATGGGCCAGGGCGACATCCTCGGCCACGAGCCGATGGGAATCGTGGAGGAGGTCGGCAGCGAGACCGGCGACCTCAAGGTCGGCGACCGCGTGGTCATCCCCTTCCAGATCTCCTGTGGCAGCTGCTTCATGTGCGACCGGCACCTGTACACCCAGTGCGAGACCACCCAGGTGCGCGAGCAGGGCACGGGGGCGGCGCTCTTCGGCTTCTCCAAGCTCTACGGCGAGGTCCCCGGCGGGCAGGCGGAGTACCTGCGCGTGCCGCAGGCCCAGTTCACTCACATCAAGGTGCCCGAGGGCCCGTCCGACGAGCGCTTCACCTACCTCTCCGACGTGCTGCCCACCGCGTGGCAGTCGGTGGCCTACGCCGACGTGCCCAAGGGCGGCTCGGTCACCGTGCTGGGCCTGGGCCCGATCGGCGACATGGCCGCCCGCATCGCCCAGCACCAGGGCAGCCGCGTCATCGCCGTGGACCTGGTGCCCGAGCGCCTGGAGCGCGCCCGGGCCCGGGGCATCGAGGTGGTGGACCTGCGTGAGCACGCCAAGGACGTGGGCGACGTCATCCGGGACATGACCGACGGCCGCGGCACCGACGCGGTGATCGACGCCGTCGGCATGGAGGCACACGGCTCGCCCATCAACAAGCTGGCCCAGCAGGTCGTCGGCATGCTGCCCGACGCCATCGGCGCGCCGCTGATGCAGAAGGCGGGCGTGGACCGGCTCAACGCGCTGTACTCCGCCATCGACATCGTGCGCCGCGGCGGCACCATCTCGGTGATCGGCGTCTACGGCGGCGCGGCCGACCCGATGCCGATGATCACCATGTTCGACAAGCAGATCCAGCTGCGGATGGGTCAGGCCAACGTCAAGCGGTGGGTCGGCGACATCATGCCGCTGCTCACCGACGCCGACCCGTTGGGCGTGGACACCTTCGCCACCCACACCCTGCCGCTGGAGCAGGCGCCGCACGCCTACGAGATCTTCCAGAAGAAGCAGGACGGCGCGGTCAAGGTGCTGCTCAAGCCCTGACCGGTAGGCCTTGCACACAGCAGCGTGGCCGTCCGGAGGGGCGGCCACGCTGCTGTGTGTCTGCGTCCGAAGTGCCTAGCGGTGGGAGTCCGGGGCGTCGGCGTCGGGGATCTCCTCGCGCCGCACGATGGTCTCCTCGGTGACGAGGTAGCGCCGGATCCGGCGACCGCTCTCCTCGCCCTGCTCCGAGCGGTCCTGCTCCGAGTGGTCCCGGTGCTGGTCATCCTGGCCGGAGTGCTGCTGGCCCGCGTCCTGGCCGTGGCCCGGTGCGACGGGGGCTGCGTGCCGACCCTGGTCCTGCCCCGCCGCCTGGCCGGTGGTGGTGTCCTGGCCGGTGGCGTTGTCCACGCCGTAGTAGCGGTAGAGCTGGTCCTCCTCCGCCGGCGTGAGCTCGCCGTCGGCCTCCACGTTGGGGGCGTCCTTCACCATCGACTTGGGGTAGGGCACCCGCAGGTCGTCGCCGTCCACGGAGGCCTCGGCGAGCGGCACGAACGAGTCGCGGGTGCCGAACAGGCCGGTGCGCACCGTCACCCAGGCGGGCTCGCCGGTGGAGTTGTCGAGGTAGATCTGCCCGATGGCGCCGATCTTGTGTCCGTCCACGTCGTGCACGGTGCCGTTGCCGATGGTGCCGAGGTCCTGCCTGGTGATCATGGTTGTCCTCCGGAAGCTGGTAGGGACGGCGCAAGCGTCGTCGTCCCCCTGAACCAAGCACGGGCGAACAGTCGCCGCCCGACGAGCGGAGACGCTGCAGGTCAGCGAGTCCGGCCCACTTGGGGTGGACAGGGCGCCCATCGGCATCCTGCCAGCCGCATGGCAGGGTCGACGGGTCAGGTCAGTCGGTGGCCTGCGCGACGACGAGGAGCACCAGTGGCGACGACGGGCATTCCAGCAGAGCTGCGCGACCAGGCGACGAGGGGCTTCGACGCCACGATCGGGCTGTCGGTGGTGGAGGCCACCGGCGACGAGGTGCGCTCGCAGCTCACCGTGCGCCCGGAGCTGCTGCAGCCGCACGGCATCCTGCACGGCGGGGTGCTCTGCTCGGTGGTGGAGAGCGTGGCCAGCGTGGGTGGCACCTTGTGGCTGCGCGACGCCGGGGTGGTCGTCGGGGTGAACAACAACACCGACTTCCTCCGCGCCACCAAGGAGGGTGCGGTGCTCACCGCCGTGGGTACGCCGATCCACCGCGGCCGCTCCCAGCAGCTGTGGGCGGTGCACATCACCGACGGCGAGGGGCACCTGGTGGCCAAGGGCCAGGTGCGGCTGCAGAACCTGCGCCACGCCGAGCGCGTCGCGAAGTAGCGCACAGCGGGGCCGGGTCAGAGCAGGGTGGCCAGCTTGGTGACGGTGTTCCAGTTCCGCGCCGTGGCTGCCACACCGAGGTGCTTCTCGGCGAAGCCGCCCACCGGCGGCGCCTGCAAGATGCCGTCCGGGCACCACTGGTAGATCACCCGCTCGCCCAGCGCGGTGTTCTCTGGGTCCAGCTGGCGCGGGTCGTGCGCGGCGAGCAGCGCGGGATCCGGCGCCGGGAACAGGAAGTGCGCCAGGTACCGCGAGCCGTTGGTCGCCCGTGGCCCGATCGGGTCGCCGTCGACCACCGCCTGCAGGTCGGTGCCGGTGAGCACGTGGCAGGCCGCGGTGACGCCCAGCTGGTCGGCCAGGCCCTGCTCGATCTGCACGGCCAGCGTCGCCGGGTCGGGCCGGTCGCTGCTGAACACCACGTTGCCGCTGTTGAGGTGGGTGCGCACCGCCTGGTGGCCGTAGCCGGTGAGCAGCTCGCGCAGGTCGGCCATGGCCACCCGCTTGTTGCGACCCACGTTGATGCCGCGCAGCAGGGCCACGTAGCGGCTGCCCTCCGCCGGGCTCACGGCCGCTTCGCCCGCTCGGGGAGCGGCTGGGCGCTCGACTCCAGGTCGGCCAGCAGGTCACCCAGCTCGGCCACCCGGGCCAGGACGTCGGGAGCGGTGAACACCAGCTGCTCAGGCTTCTCGCACGCGGCCACCTCGTCCCAGGTGAGCGGGGTGGACACCGTGGGGCTCGGCCGGCCCCGCAGCGAGTACGGCGCGACGGTGGTCTTGGCCGGGTTGTTCTGGCTCCAGTCCAGGAACACCTTGCCCGGCCGGGCCTCGCGGGCCATCCGCCACAGCACGGTGTCGGGCAGCTCGGCGGTGAGGTCCTGGGCCAGCTGCTTGGCGTAGGCGGAGGTGGTGGCGCTGTCGGTGGTCTGCACCGGCACCAGCAGGTGCAGACCCTTGGAGCCGCTGGTCTTGGGCCATGCCGTCAGCCCGTCCTCGGCCAGCAGGTCGCGCACCCGCAGCGCCACCGCGCAGCAGTCCACGACGTCGGCCGGCGCCCCCGGGTCGAGGTCGAAGACCATCAGGTCCGGCGGCAGCGCCTCGGCGGGGTGCTCGGCTGAACCCGCACCAGCGAAGCGCCACTGCGGCACGTGCAGCTCCAGACCGGCCAGGTTGGCCGCCCACACCAGGGCCGCCGGCTCGTCCAGCACCGCGTAGGTGACGGCGTCGGAGCCCTTGCCGTGCACCTCCTCGGTGCGCAGCCAGTCCGGGGCGTCGGCGGCCACGTTCTTGTGCACGAAGCTCTTGGCGCCGGTGCCGTTGGGCCAGCGGAACAGGCTCACCGGGCGGTCACGCACGTGCGGCAGCAACGCCTCGGCGATGCCGGCGTAGTAGGAGATCACCTCAGCCTTGGTGAAGCCGTCGGGGTAGAGCTCCTTGTCCAGGTTGGACAGGCGCAGGGTGCGTCCGCCGAAGGACACCGACTGGGCCTCACTCATCTCGGGCCTCACTCATCGAGCAACCCCCTCCACCGCGGCTGGCGCAGCATGCCGTCACCGGTCCACGTGGCGAACTCCACCTCACCGGTCAGCTCCGGCCGCACCCAGCGCGCGGTGCGCCGCCGCGCCGGGGACAGCGGACCGGCGAACGGCGAGGTGTCCGCGGCCAGTGGCTGCAGCCGCTCGTGCAGCTCGCGCAGCGCCCGGTCGGTGAAGCCGGTGCCCACGTTGCCCACGTACCGCAGGCTCCCGTCGTCGGTCCGCACCCCGAGCAGCAGCGCGCCCAGGCCGTCGGCGCGGCGACCGTTTCCCGGCTGCCACCCGCCGATCACCACGTCGGCCTTGCGCAGGTTCACCAGCTTGAGCCACTGCTCGCTGCGCCGCCCGGGCAGGTAGTGGCTGGCGGTGTTCTTGGCCATCACCCCTTCCAGCCCCTGCGCACGCACGGCCGCCACCACGTCCGCTGCGTCACCGGTCAGCGGGGGCGGCACCGACCACACCGGCCCGGCCAGCTCCAGCGAGTCCAGCAGCTCGCGCCGCTCCGACAGCGGGCGGCGCAGCAACGACCGGCCGTCCAGGTGCAGCAGGTCGAAGATCAGGTAGGTGATGGCTGCCCCGGCGATGCTCTTGGTGCGCGGCGTGCTGCCGGTCTTGGTGCCGGCCAGCTGCTGCAGCAGCCCGAAGTCCGGCCGTCCGTCG
This sequence comes from Rhodococcus sp. Z13_19A, assembly GCF_058133575.1. Taxonomy (NCBI): domain Bacteria; kingdom Bacillati; phylum Actinomycetota; class Actinomycetes; order Mycobacteriales; family Nocardiaceae; genus Rhodococcus; species Rhodococcus sp. Z13_19A. The sequence goes on along the minus strand of NZ_JBYUNN010000003.1, from coordinate 583,118 downwards.
GGACCCAGCACCACCAGCTCCCCGTCCAGCAGCACCTCGTGGCCGGCCAGCGCCTCGCCCAGCCCGGCGATGCCGTGCACCGGCTTGGTGAGGTCCTGGCCGGAGCGGCTGAGCAGCTTCACCCGGCCGCCCTCCACCCGGGCCAGCGCCCGGTAGCCGTCCCACTTGACCTCGTAGAACCAGCTGCCGCGCGTGGGTGGCTCGCCCGGAACGGCGAGCATGGGGGGGAGCTCCTCGGGGAGGGGCTCGTAGTCGGGGTCGGTGGGGGCGTCGCGGCGGCGCAGCGTCCACTGGTCGCTCTTCTCGCCCGGCCGGTGCGACAAGGCGTAGCGGCCCTGCAGCACCTGCCCGTGCAGGGTGAACTCCACCTTCTTGGGTCCCCACGCGGTGATCTCCACCGGACCGCGGTCGGTGACGCGCATCCAGCCACCGCCGTACTCGTTCGCCGGGATCTCGCCCTCGAACTGGGCGTAGGACAGCGGGTGGTCCTCGGTCTGCACGGCCAGGCGCTGCACGCCCGGGCCCGGCGGCACGCCCTTGGGCACCGCCCACGAGGCGAGCACGCCATCGTGCTCCAAACGCAGGTCCCAGTGCAGCGAGCTGGCGTGGTGCTCCTGCACCACGAAGATCGGCCCGGTCTCGTCGCCGCCCACGCCGACCTGGGCCTGCTCACCCATCGGCTCCGGCGTCCTGGCCGTGTCGCGCTTGGCGCGGTAGCGGTCGAGCTGGTCGGACTCAGGCACTGCGCTTGCGCGGGCTGGACTTCTTGGCCGCGGCGGTCTTGGCCGGAGCGGCCTTCTTGGCGGCCGGCTTCTTCCCAGCGCTCGTCTTCCCAGCGCTCGTCTCCCCAGCGCTCGTCTCCCCAGCGCTCGTCTCCCCGGCGCTCGTCTCGGCTGCGTCAGCGTCAGTGTCGGCGTCGGCTTCCGCGGCGCTGGCCTTCTTGCTCTTCGCCGGGGCTGCCTTGGCGGTGCTCTTCTTGGCCGGGCTCTTGCGGGCAGGCTTGGCGTCGGGCTCGGTGTCGGCGCCCTTCCCGGTGTCCGTGTCCGCGTCGGTCTCCTGGTCGGCGGCCTTGCCCGCGCCTACTGCCTTGGGCTTGGAGCGGTCGATGCTGCGCTGCAGCGCGGTCATCAGGTCCACCACCTGAGCCGACTCCTTGGGCTCCTCGGCCTCCGGCAGCTCGGCCCCCTCGGCCTTGGCCTCGATCAGGGCCGCCATGGCGTCGCGGTAGTCGTCGTGGAACTCCTCCGGCTCGAAGTCGCCCGACATCGTCTCCACCAGCGACTCCGCCATCGCCAGCTCGTTCTTGCGCACCCCGATGTCCTTCTGCAGGAACGCGAACTCGGGCTTGCGGATCTCGTCGGGCCACATCATGGTGTGCAGCACCAGCACGTCCTCGCGGGCGCGCAGCATGGCCAGCGACTCGCGCTGGCGCAGGGTGATCTTGACCATCGCCATCTTGCCGGAGTCGATCAGCGCCTGGCGCAGCAGCACGTAGGGCCGCTCGGCGGCCGGGTCAGGCTCCACGTAGTAGCTCTTCTGGAAGAAGATGGGGTCCACGTCGGCGCCGTCCACGAATTCCAGCACGTCGATGGCGCGGTCGGTGCTCACCGGGAGGTTGGACAGCTCGGCCTGGTCGAGCACCACCATCCGCCCGTCCTCCATCTCGTAGGCCTTGGCGATCTGGTCGTAGGGGACCTCCTCGCCGCACACCGAGCAGACCTTCTTGTACCGAATGCGGCCTTGGTCGGCTTCGTGCACCTGGTGCAGGCGGAAGTCGTGCTCATCCGTTGCGGTGTACAGCCGCACCGCAATCGAGACCAGACCGAAGGAGATGGCACCCTTCCACAGTGATCGCATGCGCCGATTGTGGCGCATGCCTGCACCGTTGTGCAGCCCCGTGCGCCCAGCGCCGGGTGATCGGGCCGGCTACAGGCTGCTCAGCAGCGACTGGTCGAAGTGCTCCACCAGGTCGGCGGCGTCCCGGTAGACCTCCACCGCCCCGGCCTCGCGCAGCTCGGACTCGGCGAACCCGCCGCTGAGCACACCGATGAACCGGACGCCCGCCCTGGCCGCGGCCTCGCCGTCCCAGACGGAGTCGCCGATGGTGACGGCTCGCTCGGCGGCCAGCCCCAGGGTGTCCACGGCGGTCTGCAGCAAGTCCGGCTCGGGCTTGGTGTCCTCGACGTCCTCGGAGGTGATGGTGGCCTCGACGTGCTCGGCGCCGCCGATGCGCGGGAGCATCCAGTCGAGGTCCTTCGCCTTGCCGCTGGTCGCCAGGGCCACCCGCAGGTTCGCCTGCGCGCACCGGGCGAGCAGGTCGGCGGCGCCGGGCAGGGCGCGCACCTCGTCCTTCAGCTTCTCGTACTCGGTGGAGTGCGCCTCGGCGAGGGCGGAGTCGGAGCTGCCGATCAGGTGCGGCACCAGCTGGTCGTCGCCCAGCCCGATCGCCCGGTGCGCCTGGGCGGCGGTCACCTCGGGGTGGCCGTTGCGCTGGAAGGCCCGCAGCCACGCCAGACCGTGGTGGTACGTGCTGTCCAGCAGCGTGCCGTCGATGTCGAGCAACACACCGGCCCGGTCGGCGTCAGCCATGGGTCTCCTCCTCCCCACACGGCAGCAACCGGTGCGGGCTCTCGTTGGACAGGTCGACCTCGAAGCTACTGGGCCGACTCCGATGTCGCTGTGGCAGCTGCGATCTCGGCGATGAAGGAGATGGCGACGTCGCGCAGCTTGATGTTCCGCTTCATCGAGCGCTCGCGCAGCACCTCGAACGCCGCGTCGGGGCCGATCTGGTGCACGGCCATCAGGATGCCCTTGGCCTGCTCGATGGGGGCACGGGTCTGGATGGAGTGCTGGAGCTGGGCGGCGAGCTGGTTGGCGGAGTGCACCGTGGCGTACTCGGTGAGCCCACGGCCGGCGTGCTCGACCAGGGCGGCGATGAAGTCCTGGTCGGTGCCCTCGAAGCCGTGCTCCTCGGCGCTGTAGAGGTTGAGCGCGCCGATCGCCACACCCTCGGCCACCAGGGGCGCGGCGAGGAAGGAGTGGACCCCGGCCGCACGCGCAGGCTCCGCCATCGCCGGGAACTCGCGCTGCACGTCCCGTGCGCTCATGCACACCACGCTGCAGGTGCGCATCGCCTGCAGGCACGGGCCGTCGTCGAGGTGGTACTGCGCGTCGTCCACCGCCTGCACGCGCTCGTCGGTGAGGGCGGCGGTGAAGGCACTCTTGTCGAACTGCGCCGTGACGCCGCTCCAGTCCGCCCCGTCGATCAGCCGCACCGCGAGGTGGGCGGTGGCGGTGAGCAGGTCGAGCAGGTCGTCGTTGGTGTGCACGGGATGCCGCAGCGTGCTCAGGACGTCGGCCATCTCCTTGGGTCGAGCAGCCAGCAGGCGCCCCAGCTCGTCCGAGGCGAGGTGGATCCCGTTCGTCATGCCCGACTCATTTCCTTCGCTCGCTCGCCCGCGCCCCATCCCCGCGTTGGGTGCTGATCGTAGACGAAGAAACGACCTCCGAACCCGGTAGTTTTTCCCGGTCACAGGGCGTGACCGCAGGACGGCCGCGGCCCGTGCACAGCGTGACGAGCACGTCCGTTCAGCGCACCGCTGGGTCCGGCTGCACGATGGAGGCGAGGCGTCCGTCGGACCGACCCTCAGGAGACCGCGATGGCCAACCAGTTCGCCCTGGACGTGACCAGGATCCGCGACGACGCCCGCGCAAGGATGGCCGCCGGCGCGGTCACCGAGGGCAACATGATCGACCGGGACAACCTGATCGACATCCTCAACCAGGTGGTGGCCACCGAGATCGTCTGCTACCTGCGCTACACCCAGCACGCCATCGTGGCCACTGGCGTGGACCGGGCCCAGGTTGCCGCGGAGTTCACCGAGCACGCCGCCGACGAGATGAAGCACGGCCTGCGGGCGGCGGAGCGGATCAGCCAGCTGGGCGGCAACCCCGACTTCGACCCCGTGACCCTGCGCGAGCGCTCGCACACCCAGTACGTGGAGACCGAGGACAACGACCTCACCCGCATGCTGGAGGAGAACCTCGTCGCCGAGTGCATCGTCATCACCTCCTACCAGGAGATCGCCCGCTGGATCGGTGACCGCGACCCCACCACGCGCCGCCTGATGGAGTCGATCCTGGAGGAGGAGGAGGAACACGCCGACGACTTGAACGACCTTCTGGGAAACTGACCGGGTGGTCACCACAACAGCGGATGCGGTCATCGTCGGAGCCGGGCACCACGGGTTGGTGGCCGCCGCGGCGCTCGCTGACGCGGGCTGGGACGTGGTGGTGCTCGAGGGCAACGACGACGTCGGGGGAGCGGTGCGCTCCGCCGAGCTGGTCCCTGGTTACACCAGCGACCTGTTCAGCGCGTTCTACCCGCTGGGCGCGGCGTCGCCAGCCATCACCGCAATGGAGCTCGAGCAGCACGGCCTGATCTGGACCCACGCGCCCACGGTGGTGGCGCACCCCACCGGCCCCGACGACACCGAGGGCGTGGTGCTGCACCGCGACCCGCAGCGCACCGCCGACGGCCTGGCCCAGCACGACGCCCGTGACGGCAAGGCGTGGCTGGAGCTGGTGGAGCGCTGGCAGCAGATTCGCCAGCCGTTGCTGGACACCTTGTTCCGGCCGTTCCCACCGGTGCAGGGCCCCACCGCGATGCTGGCCAGCCTGGGCCCGGCCGAGACGCTGCGGTTCCTGCGCTTCATGCTGCTGCCGGCCCGGCGGATGGGTCGTGAGCTCTTCCACAGCGAGGCGGCTCGGCTGCTGCTGCTGGGCAACGCGATGCACGCCGACGTCCCGGTGGACGCGCCGGTGAGCGGCGCCTTCGGCTTCCTCATGACGATGCTGGCCCAGGACGTCGGCTTTCCCGTGCCGGTGGGCGGGGCCGGCGAGCTGACCGCGACCATGGCCCGCCGCGGAGAGTCGGTGGGCGTGCAGGTGCACACCGGGCAGCACGTGGAGGCCATCGAGGTGCGCGGTGGCCGGGCCGTGGGGGTGCGCACCGCGGAGGGGATGCAGGTACGGGCGCGCCGGGCCGTCATCGCCGACACGTCGGCGCTGAGCCTCTACCGCGACCTGCTGCCCGCCGCAGTGGTGCCCCCGCGGCTGTTGCGCGATCTTGAGCACTTCGAGTGGGACACCCCGGTGGTCAAGGTCAACTACGCGCTGGACGCGCCCATCCCGTGGCGGGCCCGGGGCCTGCACGGCGCCGGCACGGTGCACCTGGGCGCCGACGAGCGCGGCCTGGTGCAGTGGATGGCCGACCTCAACACGGAGGTGGTGCCGCGCACCCCGTTCATGCTGTTCGGGCAGATGACCACCGCTGACGCCACCCGCTCGCCCGAGGGCACCGAGAGTGCCTGGGCCTACAGCCACCTGCCGCGGGAGGTCACCGACGACGACTCCGCCGAGACCCTGGCCCAGCGGATGGACGAGGTGCTGGAGGCGCACGCCCCCGGCTTCGCCCGGCAGGTGGTGGGCCGCTTGGTGCAGAAGCCCAGCGACCTCGCCGGCGCGGACGCCAACCTGCTCTTCGGCACCGTCAACGGGGGCACCGCGCAGCTGCAGCAGCAGCTGATCTTCCGGCCGACCCCCGGCCTGGGCCGGGCCGAGACCCCGATCTCCGGTCTGTACCTGGGGAGTGCGGGTGCCCACCCCGGCGGCGGGGTGCACGGGGTGTGCGGCCTCAACGCGGCCAAGGCGGCACTGGGCGAGCAGGGACTCCTGGGCCTGCCCCGGCGACGGGTCACCAGCGCTCTGCTCGGGTTGTTGAACCGGGGCTAGAAAAACAGCGGCCGTGAAATGCATCACTAACCGCCAGTTCACGCTAACGTCGCGCCATGACTCCCGCTGACGCGCGTGGATCGACCAGGACGAAGCGCCGCGACCTGCTCCTGGACGCCACCGCCGCCATCGTCATCGACGAGGGCTGGTCGGCGGTGACGATGGGCCGGCTGGCCTCGGCGGTGCAGGTGAGCAGGCAGAGCGTCTACAACGAGCTGGGCAGCAAGGACAAGCTGGCGGTGGCGCTGGTCGCCAGGGAGACCCGGCGATTCCTGGACACCGTGCAGCTGCAGCTGCTCAGCCACCCCGAGGACATGACGACGGCGACGATGGCGGCGGTGGACTCCGCGCTGCGGATGGGAGAGGAGAACCCGCTGCTGCGGGCCATCATCTCGGCGGCGCACGGCAAGGCTGACGGCCTGCTGCCCCTGCTCACCATCCGGTCGGCACCCGTGCTGGACAGCTCGGTGATGATGCTGACGACCTTCGCCGACGAGCACTGGTCCGGGCTGGCCGGCTCCACCGACGAGCTGCACGAGCTGGTCGACGCCATCGTGCGGCTCACCCTCAGCCACCTGGTGCGACCGCAGTGGCCGGTGCCGCGGGTGACCGCCCTGGTGGGGCGCCTGGTGGATGCCGCGCTGCTGGCGGCCCGCACCGAGGCGGGCGTCAGCCGCGCGCCCACCAACGGCCGCCTCACCGAGGCGCACCGCTGACGCTGCGCCACCGGCTGGGCTGGGCCATGGCGGCGCGCTAGCCGAACAGGCTGAGCTGCAGGCTCTCCGGCTCCGGTGCACGGGCCGTGGCGCGGGTGCGGGTGCGGACTGGGGGAGCCTCCGCCGGGTGCGGCGCGCCCTGGCTGGCGGGGCCAGCCTGGATGAAGCGGGGACGCGGCTCGCAGTGCGCCAGCGCCACCGCCGCGCTCTCGGCCATCGCGCCCAGCTGCGCGTCAGCGAGCGCGGCGCGCAGGGCGTCCTCCGCCACCGGCAGCCGTCCGGCGCCGTCCACGGCCGACAGCGCCAGGCCCAGCTCGAGGTCGGTGGCCATCGTCATCAGCTCGACGTTGCGCCGGTAGGCCGCCCGGGAGTCGGCGTCGCGCAGCTTGGCCACCATGGACTGTCCGGCGGCCTTGGCCACCCGCAGCCCGTCGTTGTCGTCGACGTCGGCGAAGGCCTGCTCCACGGTGTCGAACTCGGCGAGCAGCTTCACCGCGCTCTTGGGGCCCACCCCACGGATGCCGGGCAGGTTGTCGGAGGTGTCCCCGCGCATGGCGGCGTAGTCGCGGTACTGGTGCGGGTGCACGCCGTTGAGGATGTGCATGCGCTGCCGGTTGAGCAGTGGTGAGGCGTCCACCCCGCCGTTGATCAGGCGCAGCACCTTGCACGTGTCGGACACCAGGGCGAAGGCGTCCCGGTCCGAGGTCATCACCACGGTGTCCCACCCGGCGACAGCCGCGTGCGCCGCCGCTGACGCCACCACGTCGTCGGCCTCCATGCCCGGGGCGACGACGGTGTGCACGCCGGCCGCGTTCAGCAGCGGTCCCGCCGCGGCCAGCTGCACCAGCAGGTCCTCCGGCTTGTCGGCTCGGTGCGCCTTGTAGGCGGGGTAGCGCGTCTTGCGCACGTTGCTGGTGGAGTCGTCCAGGCCCACCACCACCGCGTCGGCGCCCACCCGGCGCACTCCGCCGACCAGCTGCGACAGCAGGCCCTTCAGCGCCCAGGTGGGGGAGCCGTCGGCGGCACGCAGCTCGGAGTGCTTGAGCGCGTGGTAGGAGCGGTGGATCAGCGAGTTGCCGTCCACGGCGAGCAGGACGGGGCGATCAGCGGGGTCTTCCGGGTGCACGGCCCCCACTCTGCCCGTACCGCCGCGGGCCGGAGCACCCGGCTCACCGGTCCTCACCCCGCGGGGGCGAAGCGTTGCACGTAGCCCCGCTGCCACGGCGTCTCCACCGCCCGGCGGTGGTAGTGGGTGCGCACGTAGCGCACCGCCTCGGTGGGCGGCACCCCGTCGAGCACGGCGAGACAGGCCAGCGCGGTGCCGGTGCGCCCGCGCCCGCCGCCGCAGCCGATCTCCACCCGCACGTGCGGGCTCTGCTCCCACGCCTGCACCAGGGCCTGGCGCGCGGTTTCGCGGTCGCGAGGCAGCCCGAAGTCCGGCCAGCGCACCCAGCGCGAGGGCCACGGAGTCGGCTGCGGCTCGTGGCCCAGCAGGTACACGCCAAGCTCGGGCACCGGGCCGGGAGGCAGCGGCCGGCGCAGCGCGCGCCCCCGCACCAGCCGCCCCGAGGGCAGCTCCAGCACGCCCGGCTGGTGGGCGTCCCAGGGCTCACCCACGGCGAGGCCTAGGCGCGCAGCAGATCTGGGTGTGCCCGGCCGGCCACCATGGGCAGCTCCACCGAGGTGACCACCCCAGGGGCGGCCGCGCACACGTAGGGCACGGCGTTGACGCAGTGCGCCGCCGTGGCGACGATGCCGGGGTTGCTGGCCAGCCCCGCCTCCACGCTCTCCGGCTGCCAGCCGCGGATGGTGACGAAGGTGTCGGGGTTGCCGCGCACCTCGATCTCGAAGCGCTCACCCTCCTCGCCGAGCGTCCAGGCCGGCTCCAGGTGCTCCTCGCCCATCAACCAGCTCACACCGATCTGCACCACCAGCCGGTCGCCGACGAAGGCCTCCCAGAAGAACTTCTGCGCAGCGACCTGGCCGGGCTCGATCACCCCGATGGGGGAGTCGATGGGGGCGGTGGCCACCGCCAGCTCGTGGCGCGGACGGATGTCCACGTCACCGCCGATACCGAGGGTGTCGACCACCATGCGCACCGACTGGGTGAACCCGCGGCTGAGCAGGTCCAGCATCGGTCCGGTGCGCGCCTGCTCCGGCGTGGAGCCGAAGAACATGATCGAGCGGACCACGTCCGGTGCGCCGTAGGTGCGGATGTCGGAGAACTCCTCCGCACGCACGAAGGTCACCGCCGAGGACATCGACGACAGCAGCAGCGGGAACACCTCGGTGACGCCACCGGGGTCGATCCCGGTGCCGTGCAGGCTCACCCCACCGTCGAGACAGGCCTGCTCGACCTTGGTCGTCTCCTTGTCGGTGGGGTAGTACCAGCCCACCGGGGTGATCACGTTCTTGCCCGAGCGCAGCAGCGCTGCCACCTCCCGCGAGCTGGGGACCAGGGGCGCGTAGACCACTGCGTCGGCCTCCAGCGCCAGGATCTCCTCGACGCTGCTGGTGGCCCGGACGCCGAGCGGGTCGAGGCCCGCGAGCTCGCCGGCGTCACAGCCGTGCTTGTCCGCCGAGTGCACCCAGCAGCCGACCAGCTCGAGCTCGGGATGGGCCACGATGGCCCCGATCGCGGCGCGTCCCACGGAACCGGTGGCCCACTGCACTACCCGCAACACCATGACCGGCTCCTTGCCTGTTGGTTAGAGCCACGGTATTGCGGGGAGCGGCAGTGTCAATGGGATCAGCGTCAATGGCCTCGGCTCAGACGTGACCGCCGGCTGTGGGACGCCGGTGCCCGCGGGGATCGTGGTGACGTCGCCGTGGCGCTTCGCGCGGTGCGCCACCCAGCGGTCGGCCGCCAGGTTGAGCAGCGCACCGACCACACCCCAGACCACGATCACCAGCAGGTTGCCGCCGACACCGTGCCCGTCGAAGTAGACCGACAAGCCACCACCGGAGGCAGGCACACCACCCAGCATGACTGGGACGATCGCGGCGAGTCCGAACGTGCGGGTGAAGGCCCCGGTGACCAGCGCCATGGCGAAGATGGTCAGCGAGCCGACACCGGTCAGCTCCCAGGCGTGGCCGTTGACCGCGCCGATGAGGACGTCGAACAGGAACCACAGCCACAGGGCCCATGCCCACCGACCAGCCGGCGAGCAGCGGCAGGCGCTGGCGCAGCCGCGTGAGCTCCGGTGCTCCGCCGCGGAACACCGCCATGATCAGGAAGCCCGCCATGATCCAGGCCATGCTGACGTACATGCTGTTGCTGCCCATGCCGTCGTCCGACCGAGAGCCCGGAGCAGGACTGACGCTCCCGGTGGGGGTCAGATCATGTCGCGACCCTCGCGCCGTGCCTCCAGGTAGTCCCGGAGGAACGCCCTGCTGATCACGAACAGCACGCCGGCAACCAGGACCGGCCAGACCAGCATGTAGAGGGTGAGCGCAACGGTGCTCATGCGCGGGTTCCTTCCGTCGTGGGTGCCGTGGTGGAGGGGCCGGCGCGGGAGGGGTCGGCGCGGGAAGGATCGAAGTCCCCAGTGCCCTTGGCGATCAGGGCAAAGTCGAAGCGGGTGCGCTGGCGCACCGACATGCCGAAGCAGACCAGCGTGCTGACGGCGTACGCGGCCAGCGAGGCGCTGAGCGTGGCGTAGTCGTGCAAGAAGCCGAGCACGAACGGGGCGGAGACCAGCGCCGACAGCACGGCCACCACCTGCGCGACGCGCAGGCCGAAGAACCCGAAGGCCATCAGGCCGAGAACCACCCCGATCCCCACCACGGAGAGGACGTCGGTGAGCAGCCCCACCGCACCGTTCACGGGTACCCAGCTGAATCGGATGGGCAGGAAGACGGCAAGTGCGGCGAGCACCGAGGTGGTGAAGGCCCGGTTGGTCACCTTGTCCCAGTAGAAGCTGGCGATCACCGGGAAGACCAGCGCCCCCCAGAGCGCGCCCACGAAGACCAGCAGGTCCAGGATGCTCAGCTGGAGGCTCGCCAGCGCGACCGCGACCGCGGTGGCCACCACCATCGTGGTGCGGCCGACCAGCACCATGGTCCGGGGGTTCGCGCCCTTCTTGCCGGCGAGGTTCTGGCCGTAGACGTCAGCCATCGCGATGGAGGCGAGCGCGGCGAGGTCGGAGTCCGCTGTGGACGACAGCGCTCCGATGATCATCACGAAGAACACCGCCAGCAGCACGGCCGGCAGGTAGCTCATGGCCATCTGCGGGATCACGTTGTTCACGTCGCCGTCCATCGGCTCGATCCCGAGGTACAGCGCCAGGACCCCGAGCATGCCGACGCCGATCACGGTGGCGCCGTAGCCGATGGTCGCCGTGATGAAGGTCGGCTTGATGAGGTTCTCGCGCACCGCGAACAAGCGCTGCGCGATGGTCTGGTTGCCGATGGCGTAGGCCAGCACCGCGGCGATGTAGGGGGCGCCCTGGTTGAGGAACGCGTCGCTGGAGAAGAAGCTGCCCTGCTGCGCGGTGAGGTTGCCTGCGCCGCTCTCGAACGCGGCGGGGAAACCTGCGGCGAAGAAGATGAACGGCACGATCACCACCACGGCGCCGAGCATGGCGACCACCTGGATGAAGTCGGTCAGCACCGAGGCCCGAAAGCCCGACCACAGCGTGTAGAGCAGGACCCCGCCGGCGACGATGAACACCCCCTGGATGAAGTTGAACGGCGACAGCATGGAGATGAGGACTCCGCCGGCCAGAAAGTTCGACATCAGGCTGATCACGCTGCCGACCACGTTGGACCCGGCCAGCATCAGCTGGCTGGAGCGACCGTGACGCACGCGCATCACCTCGGCCAAGGTGTGGGCCTTGGGCGCCACCGCGCGGATGCGGCGTCCGAAGGGGTAGATGAACAGGATCATCAGCGCACCCCACAGCCCGTAGTGAATGGGACCGGAGATGCCGTAGGTGTAGCCGGAGGTGGCCGAGGGTTACAGCGACGACGCCCAGATCCACGTGGCGGTCATGCTCGCGGCCGAGATGCCGAATCCAAGCTTGTTCCCGGCGGTCATGTACCCGTCGGCGTTCTCCTCGCGCTTTCCGATGCGCAGCGAGACCCAGAAGGTGCCACCGTAGAAGAACACCAGGAGGCCGACGATCGCCACGACGCTGAGCTGCGTGAAACCTGAATCAGGCACACGCCACCTCCTTCATCAACTTCGAGCTCGGACCCGTTCCCTCCGGTGTGGTCACAGAGTCGGGTCGCGCCAGGTGTCGGTGGGCTGCGAGGCCGTCCAACGGTGTGATTCTTCGCAGACGGTGGCAAACCCACCCTTGTCGGACAGTGCGGACGTTATCAACGCCAGCTTTGTCGCGAGGTACCGGCACCAAGCCATAGCACCCTGGAACGAATACCCGAAATGGCCCGCTGACCGGCTGACATGGCGTCGCGGTCAACCGCTGGACAGCCCGGTGCGGCCGTGCCACGGTGGTCTCTCGGACCGTGCGGGAAAGGGGTCGGTCTCGAGTGTCGACGCCACTGGACCGAGCGAGCGAGGCGCTGCGGCGGCACGGCCTCGGTCGGTGGGCTCCGCCGGCGCCCTGGGGCAACGGTCTGGACCACGTGGTGTTTCGGGCCGGCGACCTGGTCGTGCGCGTGGGGCGCGACGCCGGCGTGGCCCACGAGAGCGGGCTGCTCGCCGTCCTCGCGGCGGCCGACCTGGGGGTGGCGGTTCCCTGCCCCGTGCTGGTGGATGCCGAGCTGGGAGTGCTGGCCTACCCGCTGCTGCCGGGCGCCTCGCTGCTGGGGCAGGCGCCGCCGCAGGGGAGTGCGACGACCCTCGCGCGGGCGTTGCGGCGGCTGCACCGGGTGGACTCGGCGGCGGTGGCGGGGCTCGTCCCCCGGGAGATCGATCCGGGACTGGAGTGGCTGGCCGACCTGCGCGGCCCCGCCGAGCACCTCGACCTCCTCCACGCCGCCGTACCTGATGCACCGGAGCACCCCGTGCTGTGCCACAACGACCTGGGAGCTGAGCACCTGCTGGCCGACGGCGGCGAGCTCACCGGCATCCTCGACTGGTCGGACGCGGCGATCACCGACCCGGCCATCGACCTGTCCCGGCTGCTCCGCGACTTCGGGCCGCGCTTCCTGGACGAGGTGCTGGACGGCTACGGCGACCTGGGCGGCGACGCGATGCCGCGGATCTACTTCTATGCCCGCTGCGCCGCGCTGGAGGACCTCGCCCACGCGCGGGCCACCGGTCGCGCGGAGTACGCGGTGGCGGCGCGGCGCAGCCTCACCTGGCTGTTTGCGGCTAGGCCGCCCCCCTGCTAATCGCCCCAGAGCCGGGAACCGCCGGCTGTGGTCTTCGTTGGTGTGCTGGTCGTGGGGTGCCGCCTGGGTCGATCCAGGGTGGTGGGGTGAACCAGGGTTGGCGGTCGTCACCGATGGTGACCGACCAGCCTTGGTGGTGGACAACGCGGTGGTGGTGTCCGCACAGCAGGACGAGGTTGCTTAGTGCGGTGTCGCCGTTGTTGACCCAGTGGACGATGTGGTGGGCGTGGCACCAGCCTGGTGGTCGGCCGCAGCCGGGGAAGGCGCAGCCGCGGTCGCGGGCGATGAGGGCCCTTCGGAGACCACCGGACACCACGTAGGTGGTGCGTCCGACGTCGAGGGGTACGCCGTTCTCGTCCAGGGTCATGGGGGTGACTTCGGCGTCGCAGGCCAACCGGCGGGCGGCGGCGATGGACAAGGGGCCGAGGAAGGTGAGCTCGGCGGCCGGGCCGCGGCCGGCGGCGAGGGCGTCGGCGCGCACGTGCAGGGTGAGGTGCGGGCGGGCGTAGCCCTCCCCGGGCACGCAGACGTGATCGGCGGCGCGGCCGAGCAGGTCGACGAAGGCGTCGCCGAGGCGTCGGGCGGGTGAGCGGGTGTCCTTCTCGCCGGTGTCTTCAAGTCGTGGTTTCGCCAATGGGGACAACACGGCCTTGGCGAGCTCGGCGGCTTCGGTGTCGAGCCAGCCGGTGAGCTTGTGCAGCCCGTCGCCGCAGTCACTGATGCGCAGCTGCCGGCGGGTGACTGCTTGTTCCTCGGTGAGCTCAGCATCGTCGGGGCAGATGCGGGCGAGCAGGTCCTTGCCACGCCGGCCCAACGCCTGTGGGTCCTCCAGGCGGGCGGCGTCCAGCAGGTAGGTGCGGCAGGCGTCGACACCGTCATCGGGCAGGTCGTTGGGCAGCTGCTGCAACACTCGCACGATCACCTCGGCGTGTTCGCTCAGCAGGGCGCCGGAGTCCAGCGCGGCGGCCACATCGGGCAGCCGATCCAGGGCCAGGCCCAACCGCACCATTCGCGATGCCGCACCCGGGGACACGTGGCTCACGTCGGTCAGCCACCGCGCGGTGTTCGCGGCGCCCAGCTCGATTGCTGCTCCCCGCCGGTCGATCTCGGTGATGGTTCGTAGCTGCAGGCCATTGATGGCGGAGGTGGCGGCGCCGAGGTCGCGAGCGAACGTCACCAGCTCATCCGACCCCAGGCGCCACAGCTCCACCCCAGTGGGGTCTGCGAGGGCACCGGCCATGTCCATGAGTCGAACACTAGTTCGAACCACCGACAGTTTCCGCGCCAGTGACCGAACGCTGGCCAGTGCGGGTGCGATGCCCTCGCCGAGCACCCCGGGGACGCGCAGCGCCTCCGGCCGCCCTGACGTCTGTAAGCAATAGTTGACGCACGTCACAATTCGACCTAGGTTCTGCTGTGACCAGCCTCACTCGGCTGCTGCGCACCATCTTTCCCGCCCAGGGCCGGCTGCGGCTCACCTCCAGGAGGACACGTGTCCCGTCCCACCACTGCCGTCATCGGCGCCGGCATCAGCGGTCTCACCGCGGGCAAGATGCTCGGCGACTACGGCGTGCCGTACACCTGCTTCGAGATGTCCGACCGCATCGGTGGCAACTGGGCGTTCGGCAACCCCAACGGGGTCAGCAGCGCCTACCGCTCGCTGCACATCGACACCTCCAAGCACCAGCTGTCCTTCCGGGACTTCCCGATGCCGATGACCTACCCGGACTTCCCGCACCACACCCAGGTCAAGGCCTACCTGGAGGACTACGCCACGGCGTTCGACCTCAAGCAGCACATCGAGTTCGACAACGGGGTGGAGCACGCCGAGCGGCTCGCCGGCGGGGGCTGGGAGCTCACCACCGGGCGCGGCGAGACTCGACGCTTCGACTTCCTCGTGGTCGGCAACGGCCACCACTGGGACCCGCGCACCCCCAGCTTCCCGGGCACGTTCTCCGGGGTGGAGATGCACTCCCACCACTACATCGACCCGCGCAGCCCGCTGGACCTCACCGGCAAGCGGATCCTGGTGGTGGGGCTGGGCAACAGCGCCGCCGACATCACCGTGGAGCTGTCCTCGCGCACCCTGCAGAACGACGTCACCCTCTCCACCCGCTCCGGCGCCTGGATCGTGCCCAAGTACCTGGCGGGCAAGCCGGCCGACAAGTACTTCAAGACCTCGCCCACCATCCCGGCGCGCTGGCAGCGCAAGCTCACCCAGCTCACTGCGCCGCTGATCGCCGGCAACCCCGAGGACTACGGCCTGCCCAAGCCCAACCACAAGTTCATGGAGGCCCACCCCACCCAGTCGGTGGAGCTGCCGCTGCGGCTGGGCTCCGGCGACGTGGTGGCCAAGCCCAACGTCACCCTGCTGGACGGGGAGACGGTGCACTTCGAGGACGGCACCAGCAGCGACTTCGACGTCATCGTCTACGCCACCGGCTACAACATCACCTTCCCGTTCTTCGACGAGAGCTTCCTCAGCGCGCCGGACAACCACGTGCCGCTGTACAAGCGGATGTTCAAGCCGGGCATCGACGACCTCGCCTTCGTCGGGTTCGCCCAGTCCACGCCCACCCTGTTCCCGTTCGTGGAGTGCCAGGCCCGCCTCGTCGCGGCCTACGCGGCCGGGCGCTACCGGCTGCCGCCGGTGGCCGAGATGGAGCAGGTGATCGTGGCGGAGGAGCAGAAGTACACCGGACACATGGTGGCCTCGGCGCGGCACACCCAGCAGGTGGACTTCTTCCTCTACGAGCACGACATGCGCACCAAGGAGCTGCCCGCCGGGCTGCAGCGCGCCACCGCTGAGGGCGCGCCCCTGCTCGCCGGCCGGACCACGTGAGCGCACGGTCGCTGACCGACCGCCGCGCTGGCGCCGCCGGCGACCTCCGCAGGACCGCGTTGCTGCGAGCCCTCGACGAGCAGCTGCGGCAGACCGACGGGGACCTGGACGCGGTCAACGTCGGCGACCTCACCAAGCAGGCCGGGGTGACGCGGCCGGCGTTCTACTTCTACTTCGAGAGCAAGGCGGCTGCCGTGGCCGCCGCGGCCGACGAGATGTACGGCGAGGTCTCCACCGCGACGTCGGTGCTGCTCGGCGAGGGGGACCCGGCCACCCGGATCACCCGGACGCTCGCGGCGCTGGTGCGCGCCGGGCGCGACCACCGCCACCTCTACCGGGCCATGCTGCAGGCCCGCAACACCTCGGCGGAGGTCCGGGCTCTCTGGGAGGCTGACCGCCGTCAGTTCGTCGCCCCGATCGCGGCGATGATCACCGACGAGCGGGCCGCGGGCCGCGCCGCCGCGGGCGCACCCGCGGAGGCCCTGGCCACCATGCTCCTCGACCTCAACGAACGACTGCTGGAGCGGCTCACCTTCGTCACCGACGCCGACCCCACCGCGCTGACCGACGCCGTGGCCGCCATCTGGCTGGCCACCATCTACGGACGCACCGACCTGCTGCACCCGAGCACCCACCTGACCACACAGCAAGGGACACCGGAATGACCACGCACGAGCTCCCCACCCGCCAGGAAGCCGGCTACCAGCAGGTCTCCTTCTCCTCGGCCGGCACCACCTGCGACGCCTGGCACTTCACCGCCGGCTCCGACGCGTTGACCACCGCGGCGGGACGGCCCGTGGTGGTGATGGCGCACGGGCTGGGTGGCACCAAGGACTCTGGGCTGCAGCCCTTCGCCGAGGCGCTGGCCGCCGCGGGGCTGGACGTGTTCGCCTTCGACTACCGCGGCTTCGGCACCAGCGGCGGCAGCCCCCGCCAGCGAGTGTCACCCACCGGCCAGCTGGCCGACTACCGCGCCGCCATGCGGGCCGCCGCGGCGCTGGACGGGGTGGACGCGCACCGGCTGGTGCTGTGGGGGGTGTCGCTGTCGGGCGGGCACGTGCTGGCCGCCGGCGCCGACCGCGACGACGTGGCCGCCGTCATCTCGCTGACCCCGCTGGTGGACGGCACGTCCGCGGGACGGCACGCCATGGCCCACCACAAGCCCACCGAGCTGCTGCGCTCCGGCGCGGCCGCGGTGCGCAGCCGGGTGTCCGGCCTGGTCGGCAGGGCGCCGGTGATGATGCCGGTGGTGGGCCGGCCGGGGGAGATGGCCGCGCTGTCGCTGGACGGCTGCTACGAGGACTACCTCTCCCTCGCCGGCCCGTCGTGGCGCAACGAGATCGACGCCGCGGTGGGCGTGGAGCTGGGCAGCTACAAGCCGGGCAAGCAGGCTGACCGGCTGCGCTGCCCGCTGCTGGTGCAGATCGGCGACTTCGACCGCAGCGCCCCGCCGCAGGCTGCCGCCACCGCTGCCTTCGCGGGCCGGGCCGAGGTGCGCCACTACCCGTGCGACCACTTCGACGTGTGGCCCGGCAAGGAGTGGTTCGACACCACCGTGGCCCACCAGGTGGCGTTCCTGACCCGCCACCTGGCCCCCGCCGACTAGCTCAGCTGGCGCTGGGGCCGGGGTCCGTCTCATGCGCCGGCGCCGGCTCCGGCTGCTCGGGCAGCGCGCACACGCCGTCCACGCACACCGCGCCGGCGCCGTCACCGACCATCTCGAACGGCGAGGTCACGCCGGCACCTCCGCGGCGGCCTGGGTGAGCGCCTGCTCGAACAGCTCGGCCGGCTGGGCGCCGGAGACGCCGTAGCGGCCGTCGATGACGAAGAACGGCACGCCGCTGATGCCGTAGGCGCGGGCCTGGTCGATGTCGGCCTGCACCGCGTCGCGGTAGGTGCCCTCGGCCAGGTCGGCACGCACCTGCGCGGCGTCCAGGCCCACCTCCGCGGCCAGCTCGGCGAGGTCGTCGTCGTGGCCGACGTGGCGGCCCTCGGTGAAGTAGGCGTGCAGCAGCCGCTCCTTGAGCTGCACCTGCAGCCCGTGGGCCTTGGCCACGTGCAGCACCTCGTGCGCCTTGAGGGTCTTGGTGTGCCGGACGGCCGCGTAGTCGAAGGTGATGCCCTCGGCGGCGCCGGTGGCGGTCATCTGCTCCAGCAGCTGGCGGACCTGCTCGACGGGCATGCCCTTGTGCTGGGCGAGGAAGTCGACCTCGCTGCCCTCGTAGTCCACCGGGGTGTCCGGGGCGAGCTCGAAGGAGTGGTACTCCACCTCCACCTCGCCGCCACCGGCCTGCTGGTAGCGGCGCACCCCCTCCTCGAAGCGGTGCTTGCCGACGTAGCACCAGGGGCAGGCGATGTCGGACCAGATGTCTACCTTCAGCGGGCTGCTCATGCCCGGGGCAACACCACGGGCAGACGCCGGTATTCCGGCGGCGGTGCGGTGCTCAGCCGGGGAGGCCGGCGAGCTCGGCGAAGGCCGCGAGCTGCTCCAGGTAGTGCTCCAGCGACTCGTGGCGCAGCGTCAGGTTCACCAGCGTGCCGCCCGCCTTCTCCGCCGTCTCCAGCATCTCGCCGACCGAGTCGGGCGCGCCGATGGCGTCGATGCGCCCACCGGGGGTGAAGACCACGTCGAACCCGGCCGGCGGGTCCACCTCGTCGAGCATCTGGCGCATCAGCTCCGGGGAGGGACCACGGAACGCCTGCGGCGCGGGCGACCACCCGTCAGCCAGCGTCACGGCACGCCGCAGCGCCCGCTTGCTGTGCCCACCGATCCACATGGGCAGCTTCTCCTGCGCCGCGTGCGGGTCGATCACCAGGTTCTCGAAGGAGTAGTACGGACCGTCGTAGGACACCACCCGCTTGCCCAGCGCCGCGCGCAGCGCCCGCAGCGCGTCGTCGGCCCGGGGACCGCGGTCGGCGAAGGGCTTGCCGAGCAGGTCGAACTCTTCCTCGAGGTTGCCCACCCCGAGGCCCAGCACCAGCCGGCCACCGCTGAGGTGGTCCAGCGTGCCGTAGCGCTTGGCCAGCTCCAGCGGGTGGTAGAAGGGCAGCACCAGCACGTACGGCAGGAACCGGATGCGGCTGGTCTGGCCGGCCAGGAACGCGAACGTCGCCAGCGGGTCGTAGAACCGCTCGCCACGGGGCAGGCCCGGGGGCACTGCCACGTGGTCGCCGCAGGTCATGAAGTCGTAGCCGAGCTGGTCGGCGGCCTGGGCCACCCGCACCAGCTCGGCCGGACCGGCCTCGCTCTCCCACGCCGGGCGGTTGCCCGAGAGCGCCACGATGGGAGAGCCGAGACCGACCCGCATCAGTGCGCGGCCTGGTCGTGACCGGCGAAGGCTGCCTCCGGGTTGACCGGAAGTGGCTCGTGGGAGACCACCTCCAGCGTCCCGGCCACTGCGGCCTCCCGGATGCTCTGCCGCAGCTCCTGGCAGCCGGAGAAGGTGCCACCGTTGGGGCCGGGACGCGGGGAGGCCGCCCGACGCTCCAGGCAGGCCTCCACCGCGTCGTCGTGCCACTGGATGGTCGTCTGGTCCCAGCTGCTCTTGCGTGCCGTGACCGATGCGGTGCACGCCCGGCAGCGCACCTGCTGCATCGGCGTGTCCTCGAGACGGTTGTCGGGCCGAACGCTCATCAGACCGGCTGGCTCTCGGCGGTCTCGCGATCGGCGGCGTCCCGGGTGGCGATGTTCTGGGCGACCTCGGCACGCCACGCCTGGTTCGGCTGCGTGGTGTCGATCTCGAACTCGAACCGGTCCGTCATGTCCGGCGTCACGTCGGCGACGTCGACGTAGAACTGCTCGTACCAGCGACGCAGCTGGTAGACCGGGCCGTCCTCCTCGGTGAGCAGCGGGTTGTCGATGCGGGCCTTGTGCTTCCAGATGTGCACGTCCTGCTCGAAGCCGAGCCGGATGAAGTCACCCATCTTGCGGGCCATCGCCTCGGCGGCCGCGTCGTCCAGGCCCGGCAGCTTCTTGACGATGACGCCGTACTGCAGCACGAAGGAGTTGGCGTCGATCGGGTAGTGGCAGTTGATGAGCACGCTGGGGACGTCCTCAGCGTTCTGGTAGTGGTACACGAGGTCGTCGATCATGAACGACGGTCCGTGGTACGAGGCGACCGATGAGTTGCCCGTGCTGATCGGCGCGTTGGGGTCGGCCGCGGCGGCGCGCTGGATGTCGTCGCGGCCCTCACCGTTCATCCACTGGGTGGCGGTGTGCCCCTCGAAGACGTTCTTGAAGTACGTCGGGAAGGAGTAGTGGATGTAGAAGAAGTGCGCCATGTCCACGACGTTGTCGATGATCTCGCGGCAGTTGGAGCCCTCGATCTTGGTGGTGTACCAGACCCAGTCGGTGTACTCCGGGTCGTCGTAGGAGGCGATGCGCGGGATGGTCACGTCCGCCGGCGGGGGGTTGCCCTCGGGGTCGTTCCAGACGAAGAGCATGCCGTCCTGCAGCAGCGTGGGCCACGCGGCGGTGCGGGCGCGCAGCGGGACGCGCTTGGCGTAGGGCACGGCCTTGCACTTGCCGTCGCCGCCCCAGCGCCAGTCGTGGAACGGGCAGGCGATGGTGTTGCCCTTGACCTCACCCTGGGAGAGGTCGCCACCCATGTGACGGCAGTAGGCGTCGAGCACGCTGATCTTGCCGTCCTCGCCGGCGAAGACCACCAGCTTCTGGCCGAAGGCCTCGATGGAGTGCGGCTTGCCGTCGGCGAAGTCGCGCTGCAGGCCCAGGCAGTGCCAGCCACGGGCGTAGCGGTCCGGCACGCCGTCGTTCTCGATCTGGCGGACCTCGTCCTCGATAATGCTCATGTTCGGGTCTCCATTCCTGACGTACCAGGGTCTGCGCCGCGAGGCAGTACGCCCGCGAGCCTGCTTGCAGTGTCATGGATCACCAGGGTTTAGGCGAGACGAGTCCCGCTGATCGGGAGAAAACCGGACAGCTGTCTCGCCCAACGGGACCGCGCTCGGGAGCGGTGGTGGGCTGGCCTAGCGTTCGCACCGTTGACCGACGATGTGAGGCGAGGCGCGGGAATGACTGTGGATAGCACCAGCTGGGACGAGACCTTCGACTTCGTGGTCGTGGGTTCCGGGGGTGGCGGCATGACTGCGGCCCTCACCGCCAAGGACGCGGGCATGTCCACCGTGGTGATCGAGAAGGGCTCCAAGTACGGCGGCTCCACCGCCATCTCCGGCGGCGGGATCTGGATCCCCAACAACCCCACGCTGCGCAAGAAGGGCCACGACGACAGCACCGGCTCCATCCGTCGCTACCTCGACCTGCTCACCGAGGGGCGCGTCCCCGGCGCCCGCCTGGACGCCTACATCGAGCACGGCCCCAAGGCGATGGAGCTGCTCGAGCAGAGCAAGTGGATGAAGTTCTTCTGGACCAAGGGCTACTCCGACTACCACCCCGAGCTGGAGGGCGGCAAGGCCGACGGCCGCTCCATCGAGGCCAAGCCGTTCGACACCCGCAAGCTGCGCGAGGACGAGAAGTACCAGCGCCCCAACAGCATGAAGGGCCCGCTGGGCCTGTGGGTGACGGCCAAGGACTACCACGACCTGGCCATGGTGAAGCGCACGTGGGCCGGCCGTCGAGCATCCATGGTCGCCGCCTGGCGGGTGTCGTCCAACATGGTGCTGCGTCGCCACATGGCCACCGGCGGCCGCGCCCTGGTCGCGCGGATGCGGATGGCCCTCAAGGACGCCGGCGTCCCGGTGTGGCTGAAGACCCCGATGACCGAGCTGGTGGTCGAGGGTGGCCGCGTGGTGGGCGTGGTGGTCCAGCGCGACGGCACGTCGGTGCGGGTGGGTGCCCGCCGCGGTGTCCTGCTGGCCACCGGTGGCTTCGACCACAACACCGAGATGCGGGAGAAGTACCTGCCCGAGGGCGGCAAGGAGAACCACAGCCTCGGCGCCCGTGAGCTCAAGGGCGACGGCATCAACGTCGGCACCCAGCTCGGCGCGGCCGTGGACCTCATGGACGACGCCTGGTGGATGCCCTCGGTGGAGCACCCCTCCGGTGCCACCATCCCGCTGGTGTCCGAGCGGGCCATCCCCGGCCAGGTCATCGTGGCCGCCGACGGCAAGCGCTTCACCAACGAGGCCGCGCCGTACGTGAACTTCGTGCACGACCAGCTGGAGGGCAAGCACCTGCCGGCGTACTTCGTGATGGACGCCAAGGCCCGCGCGCGCTACCCGTTCGCGCAGATCCTGCCCGGCATGCCCTTCCCGGACGACTTCTACTCCGCCGGCATCGTGCACAAGGCCGACACCCTCGCCGAGCTGGCCGAGCAGGTCGGGCTGCCGGCCGAGGCGCTGACCCAGACGGTGAGCCGCTTCAACGACTTCGCCCGCAGCGGCAAGGACCTCGACTTCAACCGGGGCGACAGCGCCTACGACCGCTACTACGGCGACCCGACGCTGAAGAACCCCAACCTCGACACCATCGAGAAGGCACCGTTCTACGCGATCCGCGTGGAGGTGGGCGACCTGGGCACCAAGGGTGGTCTGGTCACCGACGAGCGGGCCCGGGTGCTGCGCGAGGACGAGACGGTCATCGACGGGCTCTACGCCACCGGCAACACCACCGCCTCGGTGATGGGCAACGAGTACGCCGGCCCGGGCGCCACCATCGGCCCCTCCATCGCCTTCGGCTACATCGCGGCCAAGGACGCGGCGGGCGTGGCGCTCTGACGCTCCCTCAGCTCTGACGCTCGATCAGTAAGCCAGCCGGGACACCCCGGCAGCGAACAACCCCGGTGCTCGCGCGGCCAGTGGAACCACACGCCGTGCGAGCACCGGTCTGTCTCGGGCCCAGAGCAGGCCGCTGGTGATCAGCCGCGAGCGGCGCGACACCCGGGCCCAGGCGCGCTCGTAGTCCTGCGGCCGGCCCGCCCGCACGCAGCGCACCAGCTCGGCGGCCGCCCCGAGCGCCACGGCCAGGCCCTCCCCGGTGAGCGCGTCCACGTAGCCGGCGGCGTCGCCCACCAGCAGCACCCGGCCGGCCACCCGCCGGCGCACCGGTTGGCGCAAAGGCCCCGCACCGCGCACCGGCGACACCGGGGTGGCCCCGGCCAGCTGCTCGGCCAGCAGCGGGAACTCCCGCAGCTGCTCGGCGAAGCCGGTCCGGGTGGCGGAGAGCACCGCCACGCCGAGGGTGTCCGGCGCCACGGGCGTCACGTAGGCCTCGGAGTGCTCGCCCCAGGTCACCTCCACGTGGTCGGTGGTGGGGGCCAGCGCGTAGTGGCGGCGCTGGCCCCACCGAGGTGCCGCGGTGGTCGGCGCCTGCAGCCCCAAGGCGCGGCGCAGGGGGGAGTGCAGCCCATCGGCGGCCACCAGGTACCGCGCGCACAGCCCTGCCGCCTCCACCCGGTCGTCGTGCTGCACGGGGGCGTGCACGGTGCGGTCCAGGACGGACACGCCCTGCTGCTGCACAGCCTCGCGCAGCGCTCGGTGGAGCTCGGTGCGCCGCACCCCGCGTCCGGGCCCGGCGGTGAACGCGGCGTGGGCGGCCAGGCTGCCCTGGCGGTAGGTGATGCCGCGGATGGCGTGGCCCGGCGGATCGACGCCGAGGGCCTGCAGCGCGTGCAGCGCCACCGGCATCAGCCCCTCGCCGCACGCCTTGTCCAGGGTCCCTCCGCGCCGCTCGCACACCACCACGTCCAGCCCGGCACGGGCTGCGCCGAGGGCCACCGCCAGCCCGGCGGGCCCGCCGCCGGCGACGAGCAGGTCATGCATCCAGCGCCGCCAGTGCGTGGTTCTCGCTGCGGATGCGCACGGTGAGCAGCGCCGCGTTGAGCACCGTGAACACCACCGCGGTGACCCAGGCGGTGTGCACCAGCGGCAGCGCGACCCCCTCCACCACCACCGCGACGTAGTTGGGGTGGGGGATCAGCCGGTAGGGGCCGTGGGTGATCCGCGGCAGGTCCGGCACCACCACCACCCGGGTGTTCCACTGTGGACCCAGCGTGGTGATGCACCACCACCGCAGGCCCTGCGCGGCGACCACCAGCGCCAGCATGGGCCAGCCGAGGCCGGGGATGAACGGCCGGTCGGCGAGCCACACCTCCAGCAAGCAGCCCACCAGCAGCCCGGTGTGCAGCACCACCATGGCGGGGTAGTGGCCGGCCCCGCTCTCCCGCCCGCCGCGCTCGCGGCTCCAGGCCAGGTTGCGCCGGGCGATCACCAGCTCGGCGAGCCGCTCCACGCCGACCAGTGCCACCAGGACGGTGAACCAGACCTGGCTCACCACTGCAGCAGCACCAGCTCGGCGGCGAAGCCCGGGCCCATCGCCATCAGCACCCCGCGGTCACCGGGTCCTGCGGGGCGCTGCTGCAGGGTGTCGCGCAGCACGTGCAGCACCGAGGCCGAGGACATGTTGCCCACGGTGCTCAGCGAGTGCCAGGTCAGGGCCAGCGCGTCGTCGCCCAGGCCCAGCGCGGTCTGCACCGCCCGCAGCACCTTGGGCCCGCCAGGGTGGCTGATCCAGCGCGTCACGTCCTCGACCTTCAGCTCGTGCGCGGCGAGCAGGCCCCGCACGTCCTCGCCCAGGTAGGTGTCCACCAGCTCGGGCACCTCCGCACCCAGCACGATGGCCAGCCCGGTGGTGCCCACGTCCCAGCCCATGGCCGCGGCGGTGTTGGGGTAGAGGTGGCTGCGGGAGTCGACCACCTGCGGACCCTGGTGAGCGGTGGCGCGCTCGGCGCCCACGGCGACCACCGCGGCCGCGCCGTCGCCGAAGAGCCCGGAGGCCACCATGTTGGCCACGCTGGTGTCCCCGCGCTGCAGGGTGAGCGAGCACAGCTCCACCGACACCAGCACGGCCACCTCGTCCGGGGCGCCGCGGAGGTAGTCGTGCAGTCGGGCCACTCCGGACGCCCCCGCCATGCAGCCCAGGCCCATCAGCGGGACCCGCTTGACGTCCGGGCGCAGCCCGACCATGGCGGCGATGCGCGCGTCCAGCGAGGGCACGGCGATGCCGGTGACCGTGGTGGACATGATCAGGTCGACGTCCTCGGGGGTGAGCCCGGAGTCGGCGAGGGCGCCGAGCAGGGCCTGCGCGCCGAGGTCCACGGCCTCCTGGAGGAAGACGTTGTTGGCCGCGGTGAAGCCGTCCAGGCCGGCGTAGCGCTCGAGGGGCAGGACGAGGTGCCGGGTGGAGACGTGGGCGCTCTCGTGGAACCGGTTGAGCAGCAACCGGGACCGGTCGTCCGGCAGGCACAGCTGCGCAAACGTCTCGGTGATCTGCTCCTGCGGGTAGCAGTGCGGGGGCAGGACGCCGTGCGCTGCGGTGAGCGTGGTCACCCTGAAAACGGTACGACTGGTTCGGCGGATCGGCTCGTTCGTGCCAGAGCGTTCGTGGCGACAGCCATTTGATCACTGGTCGATCACGAAGGACTGCCCTCCGGCACGTCGCGCCCTGCTCCGTGTCTGGTCAACCGCTTAGATGACCAGTCATGAGGGGGAAAACCAAGGGGCGCTTCAGGAAACCGCAACCGCAGGGGACCGCCGACCGCATCTCGGTCGGCACGCTGCCCGCCCGCACCGTGCGCATCAGCGAGGCCGTGCTGCTGCGGCACCCGCCAGAGCAGGTCTGGGAGCTGATTTTTCCGGCCGAGCACGCCCCGGTGCTGTCCCCGAACATCGTGCGCGGCTTCGCCGTGCCCGGGACACCCACGGTGGGGGTCGGTCACCAGCAGTGCTTCACCGACGTGGCCGGCAACACCAGCATCCTGGAGGTGATCGAGCACGAGGCGGGCCGGCGGGCCGTCACCCGCACCATCTCACCGCGGCCGGCGGTGCCGCACCGAATGGTGCACCTGGTGGACCCGGCCCCCAACGGCACCGTGCTCAGCCTGGGCATCGAGATCGACGTCCCTGCCGGGCAGCATATCGACCCGGGCTTCGAGCCGCGGCAGCGTCGGGACCTGCGGGACTACCTCGATCGGGCCCAACGGGCGCTGGCCATGGACGAGACCACCAGGCCGACCAACCGCGGCAGGCACGCACGGCTCGACGACTAGCACGCCGCCAGCGCACCCAGGGTCACTCGGACTCCTCGTCGACCACGGTCACCGAGGTGACTCCGTCCACCCCGGCCAGCACCCGGGAGGCGTCCCCGACCCTGGCTCCGGCCAGGATCATCATCACGCCCACCTGGCCGGGCTCGTGCAGGGCCAGCGACTCGCTGACGTCGCGGCGCCCCGGCGTGTCCGCGGTCATGGCGTTCACCGTCCACCCGTGCACGCCGCAGGTGCTCAGCAGGCGCCGCAGCACACCCTCGCCGTCGCGGTAGGTGATGTGCAGCTGGACGGCCTGGTGCAGGTGGGGGATCCGGGCGATCACCGGTGCGAAGCCCAGCACGATCACGAAGTGCAGCGCGGTCACGACGACGGCCAGCAGCACCAGTCCGGCACCGGCCGCCATCCCGATGGCGGCGGTCTCCCAGACGGCCGCCGCGGTGGTCAGCCCGCGCACCGCACCTTGCCGGGTGATGATCAGCCCGGCGCCGAGGAACCCGATGCCGGACACGATCTGGGAGGCGACCCGGGTGGGGTCGACGCTGACGCCCTCGGCCACGACGTCGGTGAACCCGTACTTGCCGACCAGCAGGATCAGCGCCGAGGACGTGCCGACGATGGCCTGGGTGCGCAGCCCCGCGCTCTTGCCGCGCACCTCGCGCTCCAGGCCGATCAGTGCGGACAGGACGAACGCGATGCCCAGCTCGACGAGCTGCACCCAGCCCTGTCCGGGGCCGGTCAGCAGGTCGGACGGGTGCATGTCCGCCATGGTCCACCGCTGCGGGCGACCTGGCTGGACCGTTGCCCGGCGGGTGCCCTAGAGGGTGCGCAGCACCAGCAGGAACTGCCCTCCACCGGTGTCCACCTGGGTGGTGACCGAGAGGTCGGGCGCGAAGCGGGAGAGTCGGTCCAGCAGCCACTCGGCGGCCTGGTCGGCGTCCTCCCGGCTGGGACACCGGGCGACCACCTCGCGGCCACCCTTGCGGCTGAGCCGCTCCACCGTGGGCGCGATGGGGGCGGGGTCGACGACGAACAGCTCCGGCGACCACGCGACCACGGGCTTGACGGCGCCCTTGCGGGTGTTGCACGCGCGGTGCGCCAGGCGTTCCACGCCGACGCTGGACTTCTTGCCCTTCTTCACCGCGCCGCCATCGACGCTCGGGCCCAGGTCGGTGTTCACGGACGCCTCCGGGTCCACCGGCTCGTCGCAGAGCCAGCAGCGCCAGCCGTCGCGGTCGCCGACCTCGGCAAGGGTGCTCATCCGGCAGAGGCTACGGGTGGGCTCCACCGGCACCGGCGGTGGCCGCCGCGACGGCGACGGTCGGGGTGGCCGGGCCACGCTCGGAGGGCGTCCAGCCCGGCGGGCCGAACACGTAGCCCATCCGCTCCCGCCACGTGCTCGCCGCGCGGACGTCCCGAGCCATCCGGGCGTACTCGCCGTACTGCAGGCGCAGCAGGTTGTAGGTCCCCACCGGCTTGGTCAGGCCGTACCGCGGCCGCCGGCCCTCGCGGACGAACGTGCCGAACAGCCGGTCCCAGACGATGAGGATGCCGCCGTAGTTGGTGTCCAGGTACTCGGCGTCGCTGCCGTGGTGCACCCGGTGGTGCGAGGGCGTGTTGAACACCCACTCCACCGGCGCCGGCAGGCGCCCCACCGCCTCGGTGTGGGTGAAGAACTGGTAGACGAGGTTGAGCGAGAACCCCACGTACAGCGTCCACGGCGAGAAGCCCAGCAGCGGCAGCGGCAGCCAGAAGAAGAACTCGAACCAGGGGTTCCACTTCTGCCGCAGCGCGGTGCCCAGGTTCATGTACTCGCTGGAGTGGTGCGCCTGGTGGCCGGCCCACCCCAGCCGCACGCGGTGCGAGAAGCGGTGGTGCCAGTAGTAGGCCAGGTCGACGCCGAGGACGACGAGCACCCAGTACCACCAGGTGTTGGTCGGCAGGTGCCAGGGCGCCAGGTAGGAGTACACCGCCACGAAGGCGAAGAAGGTGACGATCTTGTACGCCGTCAGCACCACGATCGACCCCACGCCCATGGAGATGCTGGTGCGTGCGTCCCTGACGTCGTAGCCCGTGCGCGGCTGGTGCTCGTCGTCGTCCAGCCACCGCAGCGCGAGCAGCTCGATGACGATGCAGAGCGCGAAGAACGGAGCCGCGTACGTCAGCGGATTCTTCAACGGGTCCAACGACTCCCACAGATCCATGCGCGGATCGTAGATGTGACGCAGGGCGCACGCGCAGCAGCGTCCCTGGTGGGGGCATTGCGCACCGGGCGCCACCCAGGCGGCCTGGCGGCCACACGGGGGCGGTCGAATGTTCGCGGCTCCTCGGCGCGCGCTGGGTGCGTGCGGCGTGAGTAGCGTGGACGCCATGCCTGACAACCTGCGCCACGTGTCGGCCGAGTGGCTGCACGAGCACCTGCACGACAGCAACGTTCGCGTCATCGACGCCACCGTCTTCCTGCCCTCCGAGGCCAACGGGTGGCGGATGGAGTCCGGCCGCGCCGCCTACGAGCAGGCGCACGTGCCCGGCGCGGTGTTCGCCGACCTCATCCGCGACCTGTCCGACAGCGCCGGTGAGGCCCCCTTCGCCGCGGCGCCGTCGGAGCAGTTCGCCACCGTCATGGGCACGCTCGGGGTCTCCAACGAGTCCACGGTGGTGGCCTACGACCAGGCCAACGGCATCTGGGCCACCCGGATGTGGTGGCAGCTCGCCCTGGAGGGCTTCGACAACGCGGTCATCCTCGACGGCGGTCTGCAGGCCTGGCAGCGCGCCGGCTTCGACACCGCCACCGGGGTGGAGTCCTACCCGCCGGCGAGCTTCGTGGCGCACCGGCGTCCGGAGATGCTGCGCTCCACCGCCGACGTGGAGGCCGCGATCACCGACCCCGACGTGCTGCTGGTGAACGCCCTGGACGCGGAGACCTACGCCAAGGGTCACATCCCGGGCAGCGTCAACGTGCCGTTCGGTGACCTGGTGGACGCCCACGGGGAGCTCAAGTCGCGGCAGGAGCTGCGGGAGCTGTTCGCCGCGGCCGGGGCGCTGGACCCGGACAAGCAGCCGGTCACCTACTGCGGCGGCGGGATCGCCGCCACCGCGGCGGCGCTGGCCCTGGCCGAGGCCGGTCGCGACGACGTCGCGGTGTACGACGGGTCGATGAACGCCTGGACGGCCGACCCGCAGCGGCCGCTGCAGCAGGGCTAGACCGACCAGCTGGGCACGATGAACACGCCCTCGGCCTCCACCGTGACGCCCTCGGCGTCGGCGACGGTGGCGACGACGTAGACCTTGCGGCCCTCCTCGCGGTCGATGCGGCCCTCCAGGCGCAGCCCGCCGAGCGGGGTGGCGCGGCGGTAGCGCATGGTCAGCGTCCCGGTCATCGTGAGCCGGCGGAAGGCGCTGGCGGTCTCGCCCATCAGGTGGTCGAGCATGAGGGCGGTGACTCCACCGTGGACGTGGCCGGGTGGGCCCTCGGCCGCTGCGCCGAGCACCACGTCGCAGTGCACCAGGCCGTCGGGGTCGTGCACGATCGTCAGCGGTGGGGCGGCGGCGTTGCGCCTGCCGATCACCGCGTTGCCCCAGCTCCAGCTGCGGCCCTGCTCGTTGACGTGCACTCCGGCGGGCCCGTCGATCTGCGCTGCCCGCAGCCGGCGCACCAGGGTGGTGACCTCGGCGTGCACCGCCCTGGCCTCGTCCTCGTCCACCGTGGTGCGGATGGTGGCGTCGACCAGCTCGCGCACGGAGTCGGCCAGCGGCACGTAGAAGGACTCCAGGCGGTCGATCTCGCTGCTGGGCACGTCGCTCAGGACGAACTCGACCTCGCTCACGGCGGGTTCCTCTCGTGGTGGTGCACCGAAAAGTACCGCGGCAGTCAATGCCGGCGTCCCGCCCTCCGGGGGCGAGGGGAGGGCATGGGCGATACTCACGCGCATGAGTGTGCTGGTGTGCTTCCACGCCCATCCTGACGACGAGGTGTTCAACACCGGTGGTGTGATGCGCCTGGCTGCCGACGCCGGGCACCGGGTGGTGGTGGTGACGGCCACCGACGGCGCGCTCGGCGAGTTCCCGGAGGGCCTGCTCGCGCCGGGGGAACGCCTGGCCGACCGCCGCGAGAAGGAGGTCACCGAGTCGGTGCGCATCCTGGGTGCTGACCGCCTGGTGCTGCTCGGCTACGCCGACTCCGGCATGGCGGGCACCGAGGGCAACCACAACACGGAGGCGTTCTGCAACGCCGACGTGGAGCAGGCCGCCACCCGCCTGGCCGCCGTGCTGCGCGAGGAGGGCGCCGACGTGCTCACCGTGTACGACGCGCACGGCGGCTACGGCCACCCCGACCACGTCCAGGTGCACCGGGTGGGGGTGCGCGCCGCCGAGCTGGCCGGCACTGCGCACGTCTACGAGGCCACCACCGACCGCGACCACATGCGGCAGCTGCTGGCCATGGCCGGCGAGTGGTCGGAGGAGGGGGCGCCGCCGATCGACGTGGAGACCTTCGGCCTGCCCGCCTCGGAGATCACCACGACGGTGGACGTCAGCGCCGTGATGGCGGCCAAGCGCGCCGCGATGCACGCCTACCCCTCCCAGGTCGGCGACTTCGGCCCGTTCCTCGACATGCCCACCGAGCAGCTCACCGCCGCCTTCGGCAGGGAGTGGTTCCGCAAGCGCGACGCAGCCCCCGACCTCACCGAGACCGCGCTGGCGCTGTAGGCGCCGAACGGGGACGAGAGGTTGGGGGCTGCGGCTTGGGGGTTGCGTCCAGCGCCAGGTCAGCCGACCGGGGAGGCCTCGCGGTCGGCGTCCACCTGGTTGGTCTTGCCTGCGGTGGCCATCGCCAGCGGGTCCACCGGAGCCGCGGGGCGACGGACGAAGAACGATCCCACGATGGCCAGCAGCGAGATGACCGCGCCGCAGACCAGCGCACCGTGGATGCCCTCGCTCAGGGAGGTCACCGGGTCGGTGCCGTCCTCGGCGCCGGCCACGGTGGTGCGCGTCATCACGGTGATGAACAGCGCGGTACCGGCGGCACCGGCCACCTGCTGCAGCGTGCTGACGATCGCGCTGCCGTGGGAGTACAGCCGCTGCGGCAGGGCGCCGAGCGCGGCGGTGAGCAGCGGCGAGAACATGAACGCCAGGCCGATGTTCAGCAGGATGTGCCACGCGATGACGGTGCCGATGCTGGTGTCCACGCCCAGCGTGGTCATGCCCCAGAGGGCGACGCTGGAGATGATGGCACCGGGAAGGACAAGCGGGCGCGGGCCGATCTTGTCGAACAGCGCGCCGACCACCAGGCCGAGGAAGCCCATCGCCAGGCCACCGGGCAGCAGCATCAGGCCGGTGGTGAGGGTGGACTGGTCGAGGACGTTCTGCAGGTAGATCGGCAGCAGGATCAAGGTGCCGAACAGCGCCATCATGCTGATGGCCACCAGCACGACGGCGACGGAGAAGTCCCGCGTCTGGAAGGCTCGAAGGTCCAGCAGCGCCTTGTCACCCAGGCGCAGCTCGCGCCAGACGAACAGCGCCAGCGCGACCACACCCACTGCCAGCGGGATCACCGGCGGCATGAGCGCGGCGCCCTCGGCGTCCTGGCCGATGCTGCTGAGCCCGAAGATCAGACCGCTGAAGGCGAACGCGGAGAAGACCACCGACACCACGTCCAGCGGCACGCGCTGCGGCTCGGTGACGTTGCGGACCCAGATCGCACCCAGCACGGTGGCGAGCACCGCGATGGGCACCACGAGCCAGAACATCCAGCGCCAGCTGAGCTGGTCCAGCACCACTCCACCGATGGTGGGGCCGACCGCGGGGGCGACGGCGATGACGATCGAGATGACGCCCATGGTGCGCCCACGGCGCTCCGCGGGGACCACGTTGAGCACGGTGGTGAACAGCAGGGGCAGCATGATCGCGGTGCCCACGGCCTGGATGATCCGGCCCAGCACCAGCACGCCGAACACCGGCGCGGAGGCCGCGACCAGGGTGCCGACCACGAAGCTGGACATCGCGATCACGAACACCGTGCGCAGCGACAGCCGGGTCAGCAGGTAGCCGGTGACGGGGATGACCACCGCCATGGTGAGCATGAAGCCGGTGGTCAGCCACTGCGCGGTCGAGGCGCCGACCTCGAACTCGACCATCAGGTCGGGCAGCGCCACGCTCATGATCGTCTCGTTGAGGATCACGACGAAGGCGGCGGCCACCAGGAGGGCGATCAACCGCCCAGTCCGAGGTGGAGCAGCAGAGGTGGTGGAGACAGGCGAAGTCAAAGGGGTGCCTTTCGGGGACAGAGGAGGGCCGTGGGGCGGCGTCAACCACGCCCAACAGGACACGAGCCTATGTTGTTCCCGGCGTGCCCGTCACGGTCGCTGGCCGGCGCGTCAGGATGCGAGCAGCGCCGCCAGCCCCGCACCCAGCTTCGCCCGCCACCACGCCCAGTCGTGTCCACCCGGCTGCGCCAGCACCTGGTGCCACTCCTGCCGCTCGGCGAGCAGGGCGGCCACCTCGCGGTTGCCGTCGGCCACCTGCTCCTCGTGCGTGCCGTGCTGCAGCACGGTCCGGGTGGGACGCGGCTCGGCGTGGCGCAGCCACTGGGAGATGGGCCGGGCGGCGGCGTTGCCGGGGCTCGGCCACCAGAAGGAGCCGGACTGGCTGAGCACTCGGGCGAAGCGGTCGGGGCGGTGCGTGCCGGCGAAGAACGCAGCCAGTCCGCCGTAGCTCTGCCCGACCGCGACCGTGCGCGCGGGATCTGTGGTCACCACCAGGCCGCGGCGGCGGGCCCAGTCCTTGACGACGCCGCCGAGCAGGTGGTCGCTCACCTCGTCGATGAAGTCGGGGTTGCAGGTGAGGTCGGCCGCCCGGCGCGGCAGGTCCACCGAGCTGACCAGCACGGCAACCAGCGGGGGCAGCACGCCCCGGGTGACGAGGTCGTCCAGCAGCGCCGGCAGGCCGAGCTCCGCCCACACCTGGCCGTCGAACACCACCACCACGGCCAGCTCACCGGCTCCGGCAGTGGTCGGCGAGGCGTACAGCCAGACCGGGTGCTCGAGCCCAGCCCCCGGCCGGGTCCAGGTGACCTGCTGCACCGTCCCCGGTTGCCCGGCGGTGGTGCTCGTCGCCGCCTCGACGTCCTCGGGGCGGTCGGCGGCCACCGAGCGCAGCTCCGGGTGCGGGTGCGTGCGCAGCGAGGGCAGCGGCGGCCGAGGGGTCAGCGGGTCGGGACAGGCCCTGCTGATCAGCTCCACCCACCAGGCCCGGGTCTCCGGCGTGTTGCGCGGGCCCGGTGCCCGGGGCACCTCGGGCAGCGGCATGAAGGTGTAGCTGCCGATCCAGCCGGGGTCGAGGCGGAAGCAGGCGGTCCAGACGTCGGTGCCGGGCACCCGGTCCATCACCCCGTGGCGCAGGTCGGTGCGGTCGGTGTAGCCGGCCAGGTCGGCGTAGACCACGGGCGCGGTGGACCGGTGCACCAGCACCAGCACCTCACCTGCGCCGGGCAGCTGCGCGCGCAGCGGGGTACCCAGGGCGGCGACCCGCTGCCACCAGGCGTCGGAGCCCACCGGCAGGTCAGTCCCGACGGCCGCGAGCTGCTGGGCGAAGGGCGCCTGCGCCAGCATGACCCGGCCGGGCGGGAGCACGTCCGTGGCCACGAGGCGCTCGAGGGGCTGCACCCCGTCAGGTTAGCCAACCCTCGCATCCACCCGGTGTCGCTATTGTGTCCACCATGGACCTGAGCAAGCGTTCCGACGAGCGGCCGGCCCGGTCAGCCCCCATCGTCGCGGTGTTCGGCGGCACGGAGCGCCGCGGGCGGTGGCGCCCGGCGCAGCGAGTGGTCGCCGTGGCGCTGTTCGGTGGGGTGACCCTGGACCTCCGGGAGGCAGAGCTGCCCCCAGAGGTCCTGGATCTGCAGTGCTACGCCGCCTTCGGCGGGGTGCAGGTGACGGTGCCAGAGGGGACGCGGGTGGAGATGACCGGCTTCTCCCTCTTCGGCGGTCGCAGCGTCACGGCGAGCGGAGCGTCGGCGGTCCCCGGGGTGCCGGTGATCCGACTGCGCGCGGTGGCGTTCTTCGGCGGTGTCGAGGTGACGGCGAAGCCCTCCCGCCACGAGTGAGGGCCGACGTCACCGGGCTGCGCGGGTAGTCCCCGCAGCCCGTGGCTTACGCTGCTCGCCACAACGTCTCGTGGACCCAGGAACCCGGTGTGACTCCGGGGCGGTTCCGCCACTGTGAAGCCGGCTCCCACCTCAGGGTGGAGGCCGGCGCAGCCAGACACTGGCCACGGGACCTCCGTCGACCAGGGGCGAGAACCCCGAGGAGAAACCCGTGCGCATCGCGCTGCTCTCAACCTCTGACACCGACCTGCTCTCCGCCCGCGCCAGCGGCGCCGACTACCGGTGGGCCAACCCCGTCCGCCTCGCGGCGCGCAGCTGGGCGGAGGTGACCGGCGGCGCCGACCTGGCCGTGGTCCGCATCCTCGGCGGCCCGCAGGACCTCGGTGCGGACTTCACCGTGCTGCGTGCCAGTTGTGTGCCGGTGGTGGTGCTCGGCGGGGAGCAGCAGCCCAGTGCCGAGCTGATGGAGCTGTCCACCGTGCCCATCGGCGTGGCCGCGCAGGCGCACGCCTACCTGGCCGAGGGTGGGCCGGCCAACCTGGCTCAGCTGCACGCGTTCCTGTCCGACACCGTGCTGCTCACCGGGGAGGGCTTCGCCGCGCCGGCCACGGTCCCGGTGTGGGGCGTCGCCGAGCGCGCCCCCGGTGCCGACGGCCTGCCCCGCGTCGGTGTCCTCTACTACCGCGCCCACGAGGTCAGCGGCAACGCCGCCTTCGCGCACGCCCTGGCCGACGCGGTGGATGCCACCGGCCGGGCCGTGGGGGTGCCGATCTTCGCCGGGTCGCTGCGCTCGGCGCCGGAGGAGCTCTACACCGCGCTCGGCAGCCTGGACGCCCTGGTGGTCACCGTGCTGGCCGCCGGGGGCAGCGTGCCGGCCACCGCCTCGGCCGGGGGTGCGGACGAGGCGTGGGACGTGGAGCGGATGGCGGCGCTGGACATCCCGGTGCTGCAGGGGCTGTGCCTGACGTCCACCCGCGCCGAGTGGGCGGCCTCCGACGACGGGGTGACGCCGCTGGACTCCGCCACCCAGATCGCCATCCCGGAGTTCGACGGCCGCATCATCACCGCGCCGTTCTCGTTCAAGGAGATCGACGCCGACGGCCTGCCGCGCTACGTGGCCGACCCCGAGCGCGCGGCCCGGGTGGCGGGCATCGCCGTCAACCACGCCTGCCTGCGCCACGTCCCGCCCGCGCAGCGCCGGATCGCGCTGATGCTCTCGGCCTACCCCACCAAGCACTCCCGGGTGGGCAACGCGGTGGGGCTGGACACCCCGGTGTCCACCATCCGGCTGTTGCGACGAATGCGCGACGCCGGCTACGACCTGGGCGCCCCGGGGGAGATCCCCGGCCTCGACCAGGCCACTGACACCCAGGCCGCTGACACCCAGGCCGGCGACGCCCTCATCCACGCGCTGATCGCCGCCGGCGGTCAGGACGAGGAGTGGCTCACCGCCGCCCAGGTCACCGACGCGCACGTGCGCATCAGCCCCGCCGACTACCAGCGGTGGACCGCAGACCTGCCCGCCGAGCTGATGGCCGACGTCGTCGCGGCGTGGGGAGCCGCACCGGGCACGCTGTTCACCAACGACGCCGGCGAGATCGTGCTGGCCACCATCCAGGCCGGCAACGTGGTGCTGCTCATCCAGCCCCCGCGCGGGTTCGGGGAGAACCCGGTGGCCATCTACCACGACCCCGACCTGGTCCCCAGCCACCACTACCTCGCGGCCTACCGCTGGGTGGAGCACGGCTTCGGCGCCCACGCGGTGGTCCACCTGGGCAAGCACGGCTCGATGGAGTGGCTGCCCGGCAAGAACGCGGCGCTGTCAGCCTCCTGCGCCACCGACGCCGCCATCGGCAACCTGCCGCTGATCTACCCGTTCCTGGTCAACGACCCCGGCGAGGGGGCGCAGGCCAAGCGCCGGGCGCACGCCACCATCGTCGACCACCTCATCCCGCCGATGGCGCGGGCGGAGACCTACGGCGACATCGCCCGGCTGGAGCAGCTGCTCGACGAGCACGCCAACATCGCCGCCATGGACCCGGCCAA
Organism: Rhodococcus sp. Z13_19A; assembly: GCF_058133575.1. Lineage (NCBI taxonomy): Bacteria > Bacillati > Actinomycetota > Actinomycetes > Mycobacteriales > Nocardiaceae > Rhodococcus > Rhodococcus sp. Z13_19A. The sequence continues at coordinate 547,301 of NZ_JBYUNN010000003.1, read as the reverse complement.
GCTGCCGTCGGTGCGCGGGGAGATCTGGCAGCTGATGCACGCCGCGGAGATGCACCGCGACCTCGGCCTGGAGGAGCGGCCCGGCGACGAGGAGTTCGACGACTTCCTGCTGCACGTGGACGGCTGGCTCTGCGAGATCAAGGACGCCCAGATCCGCGACGGCCTGCACGTGCTGGGCCAGGCGCCGCAGGGGCAGGCACGGGTCAACCTGGTGCTGGCCATCCTGCGGGCGGCGCAGGTGTGGGGCGGGCAGTCCCAGGCGGTGCCCGGGCTGCGGGCGGCGCTGGGACTCAAGGCCGACGAGGCGGTCACCGCGGTGGACGCGGTGGAGGAGCGGGCTCGGGCACTGGTGCAGGGCATGGAGGACGCCGGCTGGGTGCCCGAGCTCGCGGTGGCGCTGCACGACGACCCGCAGGTGCAGCAGGTGCTGCGCTTCGCCGCCGAGCAGGTGGTGCCGCGGCTGGCCCGCACCACCGATGAGCTGGACGCGGTGCTGCACGCCCTGGACGGCGGGTTCGTCCCCGCCGGCCCGTCGGGCTCCCCGCTGCGCGGCCTGGTCAACGTGCTGCCCACCGGCCGCAACTTCTACACCGTCGACCCCCGCGCCGTGCCCTCACGCCTGGCGTGGCAGACCGGCCAGGCGATGGCCGACTCGCTGCTGCAGCGCTACCTCGACGACACCGGTGAGTACCCGGCCTCGGTGGGGCTGAGCGTGTGGGGCACCAGCGCGATGCGCACCTCCGGCGACGACATCGCCGAGGTGCTGGCGCTGCTGGGCGTTCGCCCGGAGTGGGACGAGGCGTCGCGGCGGGTCAGCGACCTGCACGTGGTGCCGCTGGCCGAGCTCGGGCGGCCCCGCATCGACGTCACGGTGCGCATCTCCGGGTCTTCCGTGACGCCTTCCCGCACGTGGTGGCCATGCTCGACGACGCCGTCCGGCTGGTGGCGGTCCTGGACGAGCCCGACGAGGACAACTACGTGCGCGCGCACAGCCGCGCCGACCTCGCCGAGCACGGCGACCAGCGGCGGGCCACCACCCGCATCTTCGGCTCCAAGCCCGGCTCCTACGGGGCGGGCATCCTGCAGCTGCTGGAGCAGGGCAGCTGGCGCGACGACTCCGACCTGGCCGAGGTGTACACCTCCTGGGGCGGCTTCGCCTACGGCCGCGACCTGGACGGGGTGCCGGCGGCCGACGACATGCGCAGCAGCTACCGGCGCATCGCCGTGGCCGCCAAGAACGTGGACACCCGCGAGCACGACATCGCCGACTCCGACGACTACTTCCAGTACCACGGCGGCATGGTCGCCACCGTCCGTGCGCTCACCGGCACGGCGCCGCAGGCCTACGTGGGTGACTCCACCGCACCCGACGCGGTGCGCACCCGCACCCTGCAGGAGGAGACCAACCGGGTGTTCCGCGCCCGGGTGGTCAACCCGCGGTGGATCGGGGCGATGCAGCGCCACGGGTACAAGGGCGCCTTCGAGCTGGCCGCCACGGTGGACTACCTGTTCGGCTTCGACGCCACCGCCGGGGTGGTGCACGACTGGATGTACGCCGCCCTGGCCCAGGAGTACGTGCTGGACCAGACCAACCAGGACTTCATGCGCACGTCCAACCCGTGGGCGCTGCGCGGCATCGTGGAGAAGCTGCACGAAGCCGCCGAGCGGGGCCTGTGGGCCGAGCCGGACCCGCAGCTGCTGGCCGCGATGCAGCAGGTGTACCTGGAGCTGGAGGGCGACCTGGAGGACGGGCCCGCATGAGGCGGCTGGTGGTGATCGGCATCGGCATGGGCCCGCAGCACGTCACCCCGGAGGCGGCGGCTGCACTGTCCTCAGTGGACTACGTGCTGGCTTTCGCCAAGTGCGCTGACGATCCGCTGGTGGCGGTGCGCGCGCAGGTGTGCCGCCGCTTCGGTGACGTGCCCCTGGTGGTGGTGCCGGACCCGCCCCGCGACCGCGCCGACCCGGCCGACTACCCCGCGGCAGTGCGTGACTGGCACGCTGCCCGCGTCGCGGCCTACCGGCAGGTGCTCACCGAGCGGCCCGGCGATGTGGCCCTGCTCGCCTGGGGCGATCCGTCGCTGTACGACTCCACCCTGCGGCTGGTCGACGCCCTCGCCGCCGACGGTGACGTGACGGTGGAGGTGGTGGCGGGCATCAGCGCCCCGCAGCTGCTGGCCGCGCGGCACCGCGTGGTGCTGCACGAGGTGGGCCAGCCGGTGCACGTCACCACCGGTCGACGGCTGCGGGAGGCGGTCGACGCGGGACAGGGCAACCTCGTGGTGATGCTCAACAGCACCGTCGAGCTGGACGGGCTGGCCGACTGGCAGGTCTGGTACGGCGCGAACCTCGGGGCACCGGGGGAGCAGCTGGTGGCCGGCCGGGTGAGCGACGTGCAGGCCCAGCTGGTGGCTGCTCGGGAGCGGGCTCGCGCCGCCGACGGCTGGGTGATGGACGTGCTGCTGCTGCGCCGGGAGCGGTCCTGATGGCCGGGCTGCTGGTCGCCGGCACCACCTCCGACGCGGGCAAGACGCTGGTGGTCACCGGGCTGTGCCGGGCGTTGGCGCGCCGCGGCGTCCGGGTGGCGCCCTACAAGGCGCAGAACATGTCCAACAACTCCATGGTGGTCACCGGCCCGGACGGCCACGGTGCGGAGATCGGCCGCGCGCAGTGGATCCAGGCGCTCGCCGCCAGCGCCGAGCCCGAGGTGGCGATGAACCCGGTGCTGCTCAAGCCGGGCAGCGACCGGCGCAGCCACGTGGTGCTGCTGGGCCGGCCCGCCGGCGAGGTGTCGGCCCGGGACTTCGTGGACGGTCGTCGCCACCTCGCCGCCACTGCGCACGCCGCCTACGACGACCTGGCCAGCCGGTACGAGGTGGTGGTGGCCGAGGGGGCGGGAAGCCCCGCGGAGATCAACCTGCGGGCCGGCGACTACGTGAACCTGGGGCTGGCCCGGCACGCCGACCTGCCCACCGTGGTGGTCGGCGACATCGACCGGGGCGGGGTGTTCGCCGCCTTCCTGGGCACCGTGGCCCTGCTGGAGCCAGCTGACCAGGCGCTCGTGGCGGGCTTCGTGGTCAACAAGTTCCGCGGTGACGCCACCCTGCTCGAGCCGGGGCTGAGCCTGCTCGCCGAGCTCACGGGGCGGCGCACCTACGGGGTGCTGCCCTGGCACCCCGACGTCTGGCTGGACTCCGAGGACGCCCTGGACCTGGAGGGGCGCCGGTCGCGTGGCTCGGGGCGCAAGGTCGCGGTGGTCCGGCTGCCCCGCATCAGCAACGGCACCGACGTGGACGCCCTGGGCCTGGAGCCCGACCTGGACGTGGTGTTCGCCTCCGACCCGCGCCAGCTCTCCGACGCCGAGCTGGTGGTGCTGCCCGGCACCCGCGCCACCGTGGCCGACCTGCGCTGGCTGCGCGAGCGGGGTCTGGACCGGGCGGTGGTCGACCACGCCCGGGCCGGACGGCCGGTGCTGGGCATCTGCGGCGGCTGCCAGCTGCTGGGCACCGAGATCGCCGACCCGCACGGCGTGGAGGACCGCCCCGGCGCCGTGGTGCCTGGTCTGGGCCTGCTGGACGTGTGCACCGAGTTCACCCCCGAGAAGGTGCTGCGGCGGCACCATCCGGCGGGCTACGAGATCCACCACGGCCGTCCCACCGGCCAGCTCAGCGCGCGGTCGGTCACCGGCACGATGGTGCACGGCAGCCTGGAGGACGACGCCACCCGCAGCGCCTACCTGGCTGGAGCGCTGCCCGGGTGGACCCCGTCCGGGGTGAGCTTCGCCGCCGCCCGGCAGCGGCGCATCGACCTGCTCGGTGACCTGGTGGAGCGCCACCTGGACGTGGACGCCCTGCTGGCGCTGGCCCGCTCGGGGGCACCGGCGGGTCTGCGGCTGCTGGAGCCGGGGGCGAGTCGGTGAGGGTGCTGGTGCTGGGCGGCACCGCCGAGGCCCGGGCACTGGCGGCGGCGCTGGTGGCTGAGGGCGTCGAGGTGGTCTCCTCGCTGGCCGGTCGGGTGCAGCGGCCGCGGCTGCCGGTGGGGCAGGTGCGCATCGGCGGTTTCGGCGGGGTGGCGGGACTGCGGGCCTGTGCCGCGGACTTCGACGCCGTGGTGGACGCCACCCATCCCTTCGCCGCCCGGATCACCGCCAACGCGGCCGCCGCCTGCACCGCCACGCCACTGCTGCGCCTGGCCCGCCCTGGCTGGGCGGCCGATGACCCGGGGAGCTGGACGTGGGTGGACTCCCACGAGGAGGCCGCCACCCAGGCCGCGGCCGGCCAGCGGCCGTTTCTCACCGTGGGCCGCCAGGAGCTCGGGCGGTTCGTGGGGCCGCTGGCGGAGCACGCCGTGCTGGCCCGCGTGGTGGACGAGCCGGAGCAGCCGCTGCCACCGGGCTGGCAGCTGTTGCGCAGCCGAGGCCCGTACACAGTGGACGGTGAGCGTGCAGTGCTGGCCGAGCACTGGGCGGACGTGCTGGTCACCAAGGACTCCGGGGGAGCGCACACCCGCGCCAAGCTGCACGCCGCGGCGGAGCTGGGAGTGCCCGTGGTGGTGGTGCGCCGGCCGCCGCTGCCGGCCGGGCTGCGCACGGTGGCTGACGTGGCCGCCGCACTGGCGTGGGTCACTGCCCAGGGCCCGGCTGGCGCGGTTTGTCAGGGTCCGGCGTAGAACGGGGCGTGCTCCGGTCCGCACGTGTGCCCAGAGCGTGCGTTCGTCAGGTGGCCCAGTCGCCGAACCACGGTGGACCGAAGGAACGCCGCCGTGGTCGCGTGCCGGTGGGGCAGACTGCCGGAGGACCCACGACTGCTCAGTGACCCTGCGCAGCACCGGCGAGCGCAATTGTCAGCCAGCGGTGCACGGAGAAGGTAGGAATCCCATGCAGGACGCAGCCTGGTTGTTGTTGCTGGTCGGCATCGGGTTTTCCCTGACCAACCTTGTCTACAAGAGCACCCGAGGTCGGCAGAACTCACCCAGCCTGGTCCTGCTGAGCGCTGGTGCGCTGCTGCTGTCAGTGCTGCTCTTCATCGCGCTCTAGACACCCGGCGGCCGTGCGCCGTGTGCCCGGCCGCGGTGCGCATGCAAGGCTCGCTGCGAGCTCCCGCCGTGCCTGATCACCGCTGTGCGTCGGCAGCGCGACTCCGACCCCGACCATCACTACTGCGCCGGATTCACACCGGCTTCCTCGTGCCCGCAAGGGGGAGGGGACTGCGCTTCGCCCTCGGGGTCAGAGGGGTGCGATCCGGGTCGTGACTCCTCGTCCTCGAGGTACTTGAGGGTGATGGAGATGCCGGTGAAGAGCGCCGCCACCACACCCGCGAAGAGCATGTGCTCGCTCGGACCCCGGAGCGCACCGAACACGACCGCGGCGAGGAGGTAGCCGCCCAGCGGCCCGTAGTTGGCCTTGCGGATCGCTTTCCCCAGCTTTGGGTAGTCCACTGCACCCCGCCTCGTCGTCACCTTCTCCGCCGGCAATGGCCGTCGAGCCTAGGTGGGGAACTGCCCGGGGCGTGGGCGTTTCCAGCAAACGTCCTGCCCTGGCCAGAATGTGTTGGGAGGACCTGCGCGACGTGCTCGTCGACGACGCGGCCCTGCCTCGCGACCATCGTCGGCGACCGCACCCAGGCCCGGCACGGGTTCCCGGAGTCGTGGCAGCAACGCTTGGCGCGGATCGGGCTGCCCCGTGCGGACGTCGCGCCGTTGAGCATCAACTACCGCAAGCCCACCGAGGTGATGGCTGAGGCGGAGCCGGTGATCCGGGCCGTGCTGCCGACGCCAACGTGCCGACGTCCGTGCGCAGCACCGGTGTACCCGTGACCCACGGCGCGGGGTCCGAGCTGGACTCGGTGCTCGAGTCTGGCTTGCTGCACACGCCGAGGGGATCGCGTGCGTCATCAGCAACCGAGAGGTGGGGGAGCGGGTCACTACACCTAGGGCTGCAGCACAATCTTTCCCACGTGGTTGCGCTGGCCGAGCTCCTCCTGCGCCTGGGCTGCCTGCTCCAGCGGGAAGGTCGCTGCGATCACCGGCTGCACCTGCCCGGCACGCGCGATGTCCATCAGCAGGTCGAAGTGCGCTGGCGTGTGCATGCTGGAGCCGATGAGCTGGATGTTGTGCAGGTAGAGCCGGCGCACGTCGAACGCCACCTCGTGCCCGCCGAGGGCACCGGCGATCACCCACCTGCCGCCCTCGCGCAGCAAGGGCAGCCCCTCGCCGACCAGCTGACCGGCCACCACGTCCAGCACCACGTCGACGCCGTCCGGGGCTGCAGTGCGCGCCTGGTCGATCACGTCGGCGCCGCGGTCGATCACCTCGTGGGCCCCGGCCTCGCGCACGGTCGTCAGCTTGGCGCCGCTGCTGACGGCGAGCACCGTGGCTCCGCGGGCCCGGGCCAGCTGCACCGCGGCGAGGCCCACTCCACCGGAGGCGCCGGTGACCAGCACGGTGTCGCCCGCGCGCACCCGACCGCGCTCGATCATGCCCAGCGCCGTGCCGTACGCGGTGGGCAGCGCGGCCAGCTGGGCGTCGGAGAGCGGGGAGCTGGTCACGTCGTGGATGCGCTGGGCCGGCGCGAGCACGTGCTCGGCGTACCCGCCGTCCCACTCGCTGCCCATCAACCCCACCGGGTTCGCGTCGGGCGTCTCGGCGTCGTAGCGCGCGGGGTCGATCACCACCCGACGGCCCACCAGGTCTTCCGCGACGTCCGGACCGACGGCGGTCACCACCCCCGCGACGTCGGCACCCTGGATGCGCGGAAAGTCGACCGGCCCACGCCACCCCGCCAGTGCGTCGGGATCCCCGGGCAACCCGTAGGCGCCCTGGCGGGTCCACAGGTCTGTGTTGTTCAGGGCCACCGCCCGAACCTGCACCAGCACCTGTCCCGCAGCCGGAGCCGGGACCGGCACCTGCACGACCTCCAGCACCTCCGGTCCGCCGTGCGCCGTGATCCGCACCGCCTGCATCGTTGCCGCCGCCGACACTGTCTCGGGCACCGTCATGACCAACCTCCATCGCTACACTGATCGGTGAACTGTGCTGGCAACGGTAGACCGATCGGTGAAGGAGCGCGACATGGAGACCGATCGACCCCTGACCCCGGCCGGCCAGCGGATCGTGGCGGCCGCCGAGGACCTCTTCTACAACCGGGGCATCACCGCTGTGGGCGTCGACCTCATCGCGGAGCGCTCCGGCGTCACCAAGCGCACCTTGTACAACCAGTTCGGCTCCAAGGACACCGTGGTACTGGCCTACCTCACCGCCCGCGGTGAGCGCTGGCGTGCGCTGGTGGGGGACACCGTCGCCGCCGCCGGCGACCCGGTGGCGGCGGTGACGGCGCCATTCGTGGCCCTGCAGGAGTGGAGCGCGACGAGCTCCCGTGGCTGCGCGTTCATCAACGCTCTCGCCGAGCTGCCCGAGCCGGCGCACCCCGCGCACCGCCTGGCCGTCGAGCAGAAGCACTGGCTGCTGAACCTCTTCCAGCGTCTGGCCACCGCGGCCGGCTGCACCCAGCCCGATCAGCTGGCCACCCAGCTCCTGGTGCTGCACGAGGGGGCGCTGGCCACGCAGCCCCTCGGCCTGGACACCCTGCACGCGAGCACCGCGCTGGCCCGCGAACTCACGCTGGCCAGCTGCCCGGCCGCCCGGTGACCGCCCGTCTCATCCCGCCGCGACGGTGCGTGGGAACAGCCGGGCCAGCACGTCGGCGAGGGTGATGACCCCTGCCACCGACGTGCCGTCGGTGACCACCGCCAGGTGGTTGCGGGTCTCCCGCATCGAGGCCAGCGCCACGTAGACCGGGGTGTGCGGCTCGAGGGTGAACACCGGCCGCATGAGCTCGACGACGGGACGCTCCACGGGCTGGTTGAGGGTGTCGCGCACGTGCACCACGCCGTGCACGGTGTGCCGGTCACCCACCAGGATGCGCAGGTGCCCGGAGGAGCGGGTGGCCGTCTGCACGTCGGCGACCGTGGCCTCCACCGGCACCGTGGTGGGCGCGCCGGGGGCGGTGAGCAGGTCGCTCACCGTGAGCGTCTGCAGGTCCAGGGCGCCGGAGAGCTGGGCGAAGTACGACGGGTCCAGGGCTCCCACGTTGGCGGAGTGCTCCACCAGGTGACGCAGGTCGTCCGGGCTCTGTCCCGACTCGACCTGGCCGGTCGGTTCCACCCCCACCTTGCGCAGGCACCAGTTGGCCATGTTGTTGAGCCCGGTCAGCAGCGGACGGGTCAGCCACATGAAGCCGCGCATCGGGATGGCCAGCAGGGTGGCCGAGGTCTCCGGGTGGGCGATCGCCCAGGACTTCGGTGCCATCTCACCGACCACCAGGTGCAGGAACGTCACGATGACCAGGGCCAGGACGAACCCGCCGACGTCGGCGACCCACAGCGGCGCCCCCCACGACTCGAAGGCAGGAGTGAGCCAGTGGTGCACCGCGGGCTTGGTGATGGCACCGAGCGCCAAGGTGCACGCGGTGATGCCCAGCTGGGAGCCGGCCAGCAGCACGGTCAGCTCGGTGGAGCTGCGCAGCGCGGCGCGGGCCGAGCGGCTGTTGGCGGCGGCGTCCTCCAGGCGGTGCCGCTTGGCGGCGAGCAGCGCGAACTCGACGGCGACGAAGAACGCGCTGAGCGCGATGATGACGACGGTGACGGCGACGATCACCCAGGGGCTGCTCATCGGTCTTCCTCCCCAGCTGGGTCGGCCGGGAAGACCACGCGGACCAGGGACGGCACGTGCCGGTCGATCTCGATCACCTCGACGCGCAACCAGGCCGGCACGGGATCGTCGGCGAGGGCTAGGTCGGCGGGATCCAGAGGCAGCTCGACGTCGATGCGCGTCCCGGGCTCGGGCAGGGCGCCGTGCTGGTCGATGGCCAGTCCGGCGATGGTCTCGTAGTCACCGCGTGGCAGGTCACGGCCGATGGCGCGCTCCACCTCGTCGATGTGGATGTCGCCGGCCATCACCCACGTGCCGTCGTCGTCGCGCGGCACGATGGTGGGGGTGGCGGGATCGTGTTCGTCGGTGATCTCACCCACCAGCTCCTCGGCGAGGTCCTCGGCGGTGAGCACGCCGGCGAACCCGCCGTACTCGTCGATCACGCAGGCCAGCTGGTTGCGGGTCTCGGTCAGCTCGCGCAGCGCGTCGGGCAGGCTCATCGCGGTCGGGAGCACCACCGCGGGTCGCATGAAGTCGCGGGCCGGGGTGGAGTCGGGCTGCGTGGCGCTCAGCACGTCGACCAGGTGCACCACGCCGGCGACCTGCTCGTCGTCGGTGAGCACCGGGTAGCGGGAGTGCCCGGCCGCCATCTGGGCGCGCACCTGCGCGAGGGAGTCGGTGACGTGCACGGCGTCCACCCGGGAGCGGGGGACCATCGCGTGCTCGGCGTCGCGGTCCGGGAAGTCCAGGATGCGGTCGAGCAGCACCGAGAGCTCGCCCGGCAGGTCCCCGCTCTGGCGGGAGTCGGCCACGATGTGCTCGAGGTCGCGGGCAGTGGCGGAGTGCTCGAGGTCGTGCACCGGCTCGATCCGCAGCGCCCGCAGCAGCAGGTTGGAGGCCTGGTCGAAGATCGCGATGAGCCACCCGAACAGTGCCAGGTAGACGGTGGTGGACCGAGCCAGCCACAGCGCGACCGGTTCGGGCCGGGCGATGGCCAGGTTCTTGGGGAACAGCTCGCCGAAGAGCATCTGGATGAACGTGGAGAACACCAGTGCCAGCACCGTGCCCACCGCGATGCCCACGCCGGTGGGCACCGAGACTCCACCGAGTGCGTCACCGATGGACTCACCGACCAGCGGCTCGGCGACGTAGCCGACCAGCAACCCGGTGACGGTGATGCCCAGCTGGGCGCCGGAGAGCATGAAGGACGTGCGCTTGGTGACCGCCAGGGCACGCTGGGCGCCGGCGTCTCCGGCGCTGGCTCGCGCGCCCAGCCGGGAGCGGTCGACCGCCATGTACGCGAACTCCTGGGCCACGAAGTAGCCCGTGACCGCGGTGATGGCCAGGATCACCAGGACGCCCAGCAGCAGTGTCAACACCCACATCAGGCTCTGCACCCCCTTGTCGCAGCACTGGTGGCCGGCACAAGGGGGTTCGTACTGTCTGCGTCCATGTCTCTCTCAGGTCGTGGGGCAGGTCGACAGCGCACCGACTCTGCGCCGCGCCTGGGTTCCCGAACCAGCTCACGTTATGGGCGAATTGCCCGGTTCCGATCGTACGGGTCAGCTGGCTCGTCGAGCACCTCCCGTGCCGTCGAACCTCGGGGACCTGGGACGTCCCGCTCAGCGGATGAGGGTTTTTGACCGGCTCTCCGCGGTCGCCCTACCGTCAGGCGTCATGCGCCAGACCACGGTCACCGGCCTGATGCACCCACGGTGACCCGCACCGTGCGGAGCTTGCTCACGTCGGCGCCACGGCGGCGCAGCTCGACCACGCGTCCTCCGACCGACCGTCCTGAGGACGACCACCACAACACGATCTGTGCCAGCCCGCCGGCTGGCCGCGCGGCCGAAGGCGGCCGGCAGATCCGACCATGCACGACGCCCAGGCCGACAGCGCTGCTGCCCCGGCTGTGCTGACGTGCGCACGCACCCTGCCGAAGGACCACCGTGACGCTGCCACCACCCGCTCCCGTGCCCGCCGACCATGCTGGCAGCAGCACCGAGACCTCCCCGGCGCTGCGCGGCCGCTTCGCTCGACAGCGCCCCGCGTGGGTGATCATCGCCGTGCTGGTGGCGGTGGAGGTCATCAGCGCGTTCGAGACGTCGATGGTGTTCGCGGCGCTGCCCACGTTCATCGAGGAGTTCGACAGCGACGCCGCCACCGTGGGCTGGGCCGTCACCGCCTTCCTGCTGGTGGCTGCGGCCTCGGCCGCGGTCTGCGGACGCCTCGGGGACATGTACGGCCGGGAGCGCGTGCTCGTCGTCCTGCTGGCCGCCGCCGCCATCGGCTCGTTCGTCAGCGCGATCGGCGACAGCATCAGCAGCATCATCATCGGCCGCGCCATCCAGGGTGTTGCGGGGGCGATCCTGCCGCTGTGCATCGGCCTGGCTCGGGAGCACCTGCCCGTCGCCAAGGTGCCGGTGGCCATCGCGATCATCTCCGGCTCCGCCGTCGCCGCCGGTTCGGCCTCGCTGCTGGTGGCCGGCCTGATGCTGGACCACGCGAGCTGGCACATGATCTTTGTCGTCGCCGCCGTCTACGCCGTGCTGTCCCTGCTGCTGGTGTGGTTCGTGCTGCCGTGGCGCCGGCCCACCGGCGCCACGCAGCAGGTGGACTACGTCGGCACCCTGGCGTTCGCGCCGGCCATCGGGGCGATCCTGCTGGGCATCAACAAGTCCGGCGCCTGGGGCTGGAGCGACCCCAAGACCCTCGGCCTGGTGGTCGGTGGCCTGGCCGTGCTGGCCCTCTGGGTGCAGTGGGAGCTGCGGGTGACCGATCCGGTCATCAACGTGCGGATGTTCACCGACCGCAAGATCGCGCTGACGATGTGCGCGACCCTGGCCATCGCCGTCGGCCCGCTGGGCATCTCCACGATGATCATCCCGATGATCCTGCAGTCGCCGACGACCGCCCCGTTCGGACTGGGGATCTCACCCACCGACGCCGGGTGGCTGAGCTTCATCGGGTCGATGTTCGGCTTCGTGTGTACTCCGCTCAGCGGGCGCATCACGCGGGCCGTCGGCTCGCGGGCGGCGATGCTGCTGGGCACCGCGCTGTTCACCCTGAGCAGCGCCATGATGCTGGTGCTGCACGAGACGGTCGCCGGCATGGTCGCGATGGTGATCACCGTGTCCATCGGCACCGCCTTCGCCTACACCGCGCTGCCCAACCTGATCGTCGAGGCGGTGCCCGAGGGCAACACCAGCGAGGTGACCGGCACCAACACCGTGCTGCGCATGGCGGGCCAAGGCATCGGCACGTCCATCGCCACCACGCTGCTGGCCTCCTCCGCCGCGGCCGCCGGCAGCGCCGCGCCCACGATCAGCGGGCTGAACATGGTGGGCGGACTGATGATCGGCGGCGGGCTGCTGACCATCGCCTTCACCTTGCTCATCCGCCGCGGCACCGTCTACGCCAACGCCTGACCTGGCTGCTCGACCAGGCGCGGGGCGCTCCCGCGCACGTCGACCTGTGGAGCGGGTGATCTCCGGGACCTTCCCGCTGGGGCAGGCCGCCCGGGCGCAGGAGGAGCTCAGCCAGCGCAACCTCGTGGGCAAGATCGTGCTGAAGCCCTAGTGGGTGCTCTCGGAGAAGGCTGACCAGCAGATGTCGTTTCGCCGGGCCTGGTCGTCGAGGACGAGCTTGCGGACCGGTCTCGGGAGGCGAGCGCGCTGCCAATCACGTTCGGCCCGACCTGCCCCCGCATCATCGGGTGGCGCGCTCCGCACGGCCTTGATCGCGTAGGCCGCGGCACCGAGATCGTGCTCTGCGACGTGTCCGACGCAGGCAGCCTGCCCGGCCGAGTAGGCGGCGAACCGGGCCGCGCCGGCCAGTGGTCGAGCAGCACCCATCGCGTGTCCCCCTGCCGCGCGTGCCTGCAGCATCGGCATCTCGCCGTGCGCCCACGCGCGGGCGGCGGCGATCGCGTCCCGTGGTCGCGGATCATCCGGCCGCTCACGCTCGAAGTAGCCAACCACGTGCTCGGCGCACTCGGCGGCCCACAGCGCGAGCAGGTGGTGATCGTCGTCGGTCAGCGTGCCGCCCCGACGGATGGTGACCATGCGCAGGTCGCGGACCTTGGGCAGAATCATCGTGGGCTCGGCTCCCAGGTCGTGTCGCAGTGATGAGCTGACTGATCGTAGGTTTGCCCGCGTGGGCCGCCGATCAGGCTTGCAGCACACTCCCAGCTACGGGACGAAGTAGCGAATGAATCTGCTCAAGCTCACTGTTGCTCCGATGGCCATGTCGGTCCTGGTTGGACTCTTCGCGCGGCAGCGAATCGTGGCCTTACGGACACTAATGTCAACGGGAACTGTGAACGAGTACGGGTGATGTCCGTGGGACACGGGCTCGGCGAGGTCACATCCGCGCGTGCACCGCGTCGGCGAAGCGCTGCGCCAGCTGGGGGTGCCCGGCCCAGTGGGTGTGCAGGTAGGAGGCGTGCAGCGTCGGCCCGGTGTGCCCGATCACCACGCCGTCCACGATCCACGCCGGGGCATCCCCGGCCTGCGGGATGGTGTGGGTGCGGTGGAACTCGTGCCCGGTGACGCACTCGCCGGCGCGGGTGAGCAGCGAGTCGGTGGCGGCCCGCGCCACCGGGTAGCGCAGGGTGAGCCGGTCGGTCATCACCGCGTCGGCGTCCAGCACCCCGGCCATCGGGTGCTCGTCCAGGGCGCGCGAGAGGTACAGCAACCCGGCGCACTCGGCCACGGTGGGCACCCCGTCGGCCACGGCGGCGGCGATCGCCCGGCGCAGCGGCTCGTTGGCCGACAGCTCCGCGGCGTGCACCTCTGGGAACCCGCCACCCAGGTACAACCCGGCGGTCCCGGCGGGCAGCGCCGCGTCGGCCAGCGGGTCGAAGGGCACCACCTTGCAGCCGGCGGCGGCCAGCAGCTCGTCAGTCTCGGTGTAGCGGAAGGTGAACGCACGCCCGCCGGCCACCGCCACCACCGGCCGCCGCGCCGATGCTGCGGTGACCTCCGCCGCCGGGTCCCACGCCGGGGCGTCCAGGTCGGGGGCGGTGCGGGCCAGGGCGAGCACGGCGTCGAGGTCGACGTGCTCGGTGATCTGTTCGGCCAGCCGGTCCAGGGCAGCGGCGGAGAGCTCCCGCTCCGCGGCGGGGACCAGGCCGAGGTGGCGCGACGGGGCAGCCACCGCCTGGTCGCGGGGCAACGTGCCCAGCACCGGCAGGTCGATGGCGGCGGCCACCTCCGCGGCGTGCCGCGGGGAGCCCGCCTTGTTCAGGATGACGCCACAGACCTCCGTGGCGGAGTCCCAGGTGGCCAGGCCGTGCACCACGGCGGCGATGGTGCGCGAGGCACGGGAGATGTCCACCACCAGCACCACCGGGGTGCGGGTCAGCGCGGCGACGTGGGCGGTGGAGGCGAAGCCGTGGCCGCCGTTGCGGCCGTCGAACAGACCCATCACCCCCTCCACCACCGCCACGTCAGCCCCCGCAGCCCCGTGCAGCAGCAGCGGGACCACCCGGCCCTCGCCCACCAGGTGCGGGTCGAGGTTGCGGCCGGGCCGCCCGCAGGCCAGCGCGTGGTAGCCGGGGTCGATGTAGTCCGGGCCCACCTTGTGCCCGCTCACCACGTGACCGGCGCGGGTGAGCGCGGCCATCAACCCGGTGGCCACGGTGGTCTTGCCCTGCCCCGTTCCGGGCGCGGCCAGCACCAGCCGGGGCAGCGCGCTCACCACTCGATGCCCCGCTGACCCTTCTGCCCGGCGTCCATCGGGTGCTTCACCTTGGCCATCTCGGTGACCAGGTCGGCCACCTCCACCAGGCGGGGATCGGCGCGACGGCCGGTGACTACCACGTACTGGTGGCCGGGCCGGTTGGCCAGCGTCTGCACCACGTCGTCGACGCCCACCCAGCCCCACTGCATCGGGTAGGTGAACTCGTCGAGGACATAGAGGTCGTGGGTCTGGGCGGCCAGGCGGCGCTTGACCTCCGCCCACCCCTCCGCTGCCGCGGCGGCGTGGTCGTCCTCGCTGCCGGCCTTGCGGCTCCACGACCAGCCCGCGCCCATCTTGTGCCACTGCACCGGCCCGCCCTCGCCGGTCTCCTCGTGCAGCCGGCCCAGCCGCTCCAGCACGGTCTGCTCGCCGATGCGCCACTTGGCCGACTTCACGAACTGGAACACCCCGACGTTCCACCCCTGGTTCCAGGAGCGGATGGCCAGGCCGAACGCGGCGGTGGACTTCCCCTTCCCGTCTCCGGTGTGGACCATCAGCAGCGGTCGGTTGCGGCGCTGGCGGGTGCTGAGCCCGTCGTCGGGCACGGTGGTGGGCTGTCCTTGCGGCATGGGTGACCTCGTCTGGTGTCGGAAGAAGATGGTGGCTGCGCTCAGGCAGCGGTGCGGGCGAGGCCGGTGAGCACGTCAGCGCTCACCTGGCCCACCGGGACGTGCTCGGCGCGCAGGTGCTGGGCCAGCACAGCGGCCAGGCCCAGGCGCAGCGCACCGCTCTCGCAGTCCACGACGACGCCCGCGACGCCACGGGCGGCCAGCCGGTCGGCGGCAGCACGGGAGCGGGCCACGGCGCCGGCCCCGGCGGTGGCCCGCCCGTCGGTGACCACCACCAGCAGCGGGCGCCGGGCCGGGTCGCGGCGCTGCTCGACGTCGAGCACCCGGGCCGCCTCGAGCAACCCTTCGGCCAGCGGGGTGCGCCCACCAGCGGGCATCGTCTGCAGCCGGGCGGCGGCCACGTCGGTGGAGCCGGTGGGCGGCAGCAGCAGCTGAGCACCGGTGCCGGAGAACGTGACCAGCCCGACCTTGTCGCGCCGCTGGTAGGCGTCCAGCAGCAGGGACAGGATGGCCGTCTTCACCTGCTCCATCCGCTTGCGTGCAGCCATCGAGCCGGAGGCGTCCACGCAGAACAGCACCAGGTTGGACTCCCGGCCCTCGCGCACCGCCACCCGCAGGTCCGCCGGAGCCAGTCGCAGCCGGCCGTCGGTGCGGCCGCGGGCACCCTGGTGGGGGACCGCGGCGAGCACGGTGCCCAACAGGTCCAGCGGGCCGTCGCTGCCGGCGCGGCGGGCGACCCGGCGACCGGAGCTGGTCAGGGCCCGACTGCGGCGACCCGCGGTACCGGTGCCGGTACCGGCCACGGCGAACAGGCGGGAGCGGTACGGCGTGCCCGCCGAGGCGGTGCTGGGAGCGGCGCCGGCGGGTGCCTCGGTGTCAGCGTCGTGGCTGTCCTGCGGGGCTTGGGCGGGGCCGTCATCCGCAGCCTCGTGACCGTCACCGGGGCCGTCTGGTGTCGGTGGCTCGGGATCGGGGTCGCTCTCCGCCAGCAGCTGGTCCAGCCGGTCGGTGTCCAGGCCGGGGGAGTCGAAGGGGGTGCGCCGCCGCCGGTGTGGCAGCGCGAGGCGGGCTGCGGCGCGGATGTCCTCCCGGGAGACGGCGCTGCGCCCGCACCAGGCGGCGTGGGCCACGGCGGTGCGGGCGGTGACGATGTCGCCGCGCAGCCCGTCCACGTCGAAGGCGGCGCAGACCTCCGCGATGGCCAGCAGTGCGGAGTCGGTCAGCGTCACCGCACGGACCCGCTCTCGGGCGGTGTGGATCCGCTCCCGCAGGGCGTCCTCGGCCGGCTGGTAGGACGCGGTGAACCCGGCGGGGTCGGCGTCGAAGGCCAGCCGGCGGCGCACCACGGCCACCCGGGCCTCGGCCTCGCGGGGTGCGGCCACGTCCACCGCCAGGCCGAAGCGGTCGAGCAGCTGTGGGCGGAGCTCGCCCTCCTCAGGGTTCATGGTGCCCACCAGCACGAACCGGGCGTCGTGGGCCAGCGACACCCCGTCGCGCTCCACCGTGGCCCGTCCGGTGGCGGCAGCGTCCAGCAGCAGGTCCACGAGGTGGTCGTGCAGCAGGTTCACCTCGTCGACGTAGAGGATCCCGCGGTGCGCGCGCGCCAGCAGGCCGGGCTCGTACTCCGCGCGACCCTGCGCCAGCGCCCGCTCCAGGTGCAGCGAGCCGACGAGGCGGTCCTCAGTGGCCCCGACGGGCAGCTCCACCAGCCGTACCGGCCGGCTCTGCACGGTGCCGCCGGGGCTGTCCGGGGACACCGCGGCGGAATCGTGCGGATCGGCGGAGAACCGGTCACCAGCCCAGACGTCGATGGGCGGAAGCACCCCCGCCAGGGCCCGGACCGCAGTGGACTTGGCGGTGCCCTTCTCCCCGCGCACCAGCACCCCGCCGATCTCCGGGGAGACCGCGCTGAGCACCAGCGCGAGGGCCAGGTCGGGGAGGTTCTGCAGGTCCTCGGACCCGACCAGGGCGGAAAATGGGTACACGAAAGGCTGGTGCTGTGGCATGGGAGGCTCCCGCTCGTCCGCCATCGGATAGGAGCCACAAGGCCGGTCTTCGGACTTCCTGGATCTCGGTTCGCACCTCGTCCAGGTCACCGCAGCGGGCCTGTGCCGGACTCTCACCGGCTTCCCAGATTCTCCCGTCAACCCGACCTGTGGGGGTCAGACCTCGGGGCACCTCGTGGCTGTGGGGTGAGGGTAGCGTCTGCCGCCATGCCTGCCCCCACCCCCCGTTGCGCGGGTCACCCGCCGACGCCTCCGCTGCTGGTGGTGGGCGTCGGCGCGGATGGCTGGGAGAGCCTGCCGGAGGCGGCTCGCGCCTGCGTCCGCGAGGCCGAGGTGCTGCTCGGCGGAGCCCGCCACCTGGGGTTGGTGCCCTCCGACGTCACCGCGCTGCGCGAGCCGTGGCCCGCCCCGCTGCGCGCGGGTCTGCCCGCCTTGCTGGCCCGGCACGCCGGCCGTCGGGTGGTGGCGCTGGCCTCCGGTGACCCGCTGGTCTCCGGCGTCGCCACCACGCTGGTGGAGCTGCTCGGGGCCGAGCGGGTGCAGGTGCTGCCGGCGGTGTCCTCGGTGTCGCTGGCCCGGGCCCGGATGGGCTGGTCGGCGGAGTCGACCACTGTGGTCACCGTGGTGGGGCGCGACCTGCACGCGGTGCTGCGCGAGCTCGCCCCCGGCCACCGGGTGCTGGTGCTCTCCGCTGACGAGCGCACCCCGGCGGCGCTGGCGGCGCTGCTCACCACCCACGGCTACGGCGCGTCGGTGATGACCGTCCTCGGCGACCTGGGCGCACCCACCGAGAGCCGCGCCGAGGCCACCGCCGAGCAGTGGTCCGGGCCGGCCCCGCGGCTGCACGTCATCGCACTGCAGCTGGCCGGCCCGGTCGTCTCTAGCTGGGCAACCGGCTTGCCGGACAGCGCTTTTGAGCACGACGGGCAGCTGACCAAGCGTGACCTGCGGGCCAGTGCGCTGTCCCGCCTGGCACCGTACCCCGGGGCGCTGCTGTGGGACGTCGGGGCCGGTGCCGGCTCGGTGGGCATCGAGTGGATGCGGGCGCACCCCACGTGCCGGACCATCGCCGTGGAGTCCCACCCCGACCGGGCCGCACGGGTGCGGCGCAACGCCGCGAGCCTCGGCGTGCCGGGGCTGGTGGTGGTCGAGGGTCGGGCGCCGGACGCGCTGGAAGGTCTGTCCACACCGGACGCGATCTTCGTCGGCGGCGGTGCCACCCGCGCGGGCGTGCTCGAGCGGTGCCAGTCCGCGCTGCGCCCGGGCGGGCGGCTGGTGGTGCACGGAGTGACCCTGCAGACCGAGATGGTGCTCGCCCAGGCCCACGCCACCCACGGCGGGGAGCTGACCCGGCTGGCCATCGAGCACGCCGCCCCGGTGGGCACCTTCACCGGGTGGACCCCTGCCCGCACCGTCACCCAGTGGGCGTGGACCCGCCCCGCCGCAGAGGAGTACCCGTCGTGACCGTGCACTTCGTCGGAGCCGGCCCCGGGGCCGCCGACCTGCTCACCCTGCGCGCGGCGCGGATGCTCGCCGACGCCGACGTGGTGCTCTACCCGGGCACGTACCTCGACGCCGAGGTGCTCAGCCACTGCCGCGAGGACGCCGAGCTGGTGGACACCCAGCACCTCGACCTCGACGCCATCACCGCGCACCTGGTGGCCGGGCACGAGCGCGGCCACGACGTGGTGCGGCTGACCTCGGGCGATCCGTCGGTGTACTCCGCGCTGGCCGAGCAGACCCGCCGGCTGGACGCGGGAGGGGTGTCGTGGGACGTGACGCCGGGGGTGGCGGCGTACGCGGCTGCGGCGGCCCGGGTGGGGCGGGAGCTGACCGTGCCGCTGGTGGCGCAGTCGGTGGTGCTCACCCGCGCCCGGGCCCGCTCCACCCCGATGCCCGACACCGAGTCGCTGGCCGCGTTTGCCGCCACCCGGGCCACCCTGGTGCTGCACCTGGCCATCACCCGCACCCGCGAGGTGATGGCCGAGCTGGCGGGGGAGTACGGCGCCGACTGCCCGGTGGTGGTGGTCTACCGCGCCAGCCAGCCCGAGGAGCTGGTGCTGCGCGGCACCGTGGGCGACATCGCCGATCAGGTGGAGGCCGCCGGGCTGCGCCTGGCCGCGATCATCCTGGTGGGCCGGGCGCTGGAGCCGGCCTCCGGTGGCGAGTCCTACTTGTACGACCGGAATCGGCCGCGGCGCAAGTAAACCCGACTTGCTCACCTCCACGCTGCAGTCCCGCGCATGGCGCGATGGCCGAGGTTGGCGGCGTTCCGCGAACCAACGAAGCGGCCCGAGCTGCAGGCCGCCCAGTGGCCGCTTGAGCTATGACGTCCCGGCGCATGCTCCTTCCGCAAGCCGATGGCCCCGCAACTAGTGCAAACCACTCTGTCCGGACTGAGTGTGTACTTAGAGATACCGATAATCACGCTGTGTCACCGATTTGAGGCAATTTATGCAATCTCAGTGATAGTTGTTGCTGCTCTGTAACGTTCGGGGCTTCGTCTACGAGTGGTAGGCGCAGATGAAGTTGCGCCTTCCTTGGCGTTTACCACCCACATCCAAAGGAATTTGATGCCCGATCAGCGCCACGAGCCAGCCGATGCAGGACACCCTTCACAGGAGCAGGCCCCCCAGTTCGCCAGTGGTAACCAGGGGCCACCGTCGGGATATCAGGGTGCGCCTGGACCCGGATACCAGCCGGGCTACGGGCAGCAGCCGCCCCTGAACAAGAAGGACGCCAAGGCTCAGGCCGCAGCCGCGCGGGCTTACGCCAAGTCTCAGCGAAGCTGGTTCATGCGGCACAAGTTCCTCACCGCACTGGCTGCGCTCATTGTCCTCATCATCGTCATCGTTATGGCCACCAGCGCGGGCGGCGGCTCCGACAGTGATTCCGCTGGCGGGTCGGGGAGTTCTGAGCAGGCTTCTCAGGCCACCATCGGTACCCCGGTTCGGGACGGCAAGTTCGAGTTCGTGGTCAACGCCGTACAGCCCGGAACGCCCACCGTCGGGAGCGAACCATTGCAGACCACCGCCCAGGGCCAGTTCGTGGTCGTCAAGCTCTCAGTCCGCAACATCGGAGATCGCCAGCAGATTTTCAACCAGAGTGCGCAGAAGTTGATTGACCAGCAGGGTAGGGAGCTCTCGACCAGCACGGTGGCAGGTGCCTACCTTGACTCCAACAACTTCCTCGCGGAGATCAACCCGGGCAACAGTGTCGACGGCACCATTGTCTTTGACATCCCGAAGGATGCCGTCCCCACCACCTTGGAGCTGCACGACTCCGTCTTCTCCGGTGGAGTGAAGGTTCAGCTCAGCTGAGCACAGGAACGGTAGGTCGAGCAGCCGAGCGGGACTCGGCTGCTCGACCTACTCTTCGGCGCTTCCACATCTAGCCTCCCCTTTCTGCTCAGTTCAAAGGACCGTTGATGAACGACGACCAACCCGTCGGAAGCGACCCGTTCGCGCCCATCGGCGGGGACACCGGCAACGTCCACCCCGCTGCCTACTCGGCGCCTGCGGAGCAGAACCTGGTCCCGGTGAACCGCTGGCTGCTCTCCGGCCTGGTCGGCGTGGCGGCCATCGCGACTCTGGCCGTGGTGGCACTGGTGGTGGCCCTGGTCGGGCGTGACTCGACCACGCAACCGGTGGCCTACGACCCACCGCCGCAGGCGCCGCTGCCCACCGCCACCACGACGTCCGTGGCCCCGACACCGACGGAAACGACGGTGCTGGCACCCCCCAGCGTTGAAGAGGTTCCTGCGTTGACTGCTGCGCCGACAGCCACCCGGATCAGCGTGCCCACCCGAGTCCCGGCACCAGCGGCGACGGTCTCCGCGTCCCCGCAGCCTGCTGCTTCTGCTGCTCCTGCCGCGCCTCGACCGAGCCCAGCCTCGACCACCAAGCCCCCTGTCTCGGTCCCGCCAGCTCCAGCGAGCGTGGGCTCAACGGTGCCCTTCACGCTGACGGGCTCGCAGCCAACGTCCGGCACCGTCACCCTCAACAGCATCCGCCGCATTACTACGTCGGAAACGGCCTACGGCGGCAAGCCTACGAGCGGCAGCTACCTGATCGCCAACTTCACCGTGGCCATCAGCTCCGGAACCACCTACATCAGCCCGAGCTACTCCCGAGCCCAAACCCCTGACGGCAGCACCTACTCCGCCCAGCACAGTGTGGTCAATCAGGAGATGGACCGATCAGACCTCAGTGCAGGACGCATGCTGCGCGGCGACGTTGCCTTCGACGTGCCCCAAGGGTCCAGTCTGCTGCTGGACTTTGGAGGAGTCGGCAGCTCCCCGCTGGCGACCTTCCGCGTGACTGGTTAACCCGCCGTCCGTTCATGGCGACAGCACCCACCATGCGCCAGCACCCCGCGACTTCGGCTGCACCCTGGCCCCCTGCTTCGGTGCTACCGAACGCGTCCACTTCTCACCCAGCCAGCACTCAGGGCACCTCAGGGTCATCAACACGGCACTGTGCCACCTTTCAGTCCACGTAGCGCGGCGTCCAGACGGCTCCGCTCGCCGTCACCCGCGTGCGGGAGGCGCCCACGATGAGCAGGCACTTCATGTCGATGCTCGCCGGGTCCAGCTGCCCCAGCGTGGTCACCACCAGCGACTCCTCGGCACGCCCGACGTCGCGGCCGACCACCACCACGGTGTCCGGGCTGCGGTGCTGCAGCAGCAGCTCCTGCATGTCGGCCACCTGGTGGGTGCGGGAGCGCGACGCGGGGTTGTAGACGGCGAGCACCAGGTCAGCCTCGGCGATCGCCCGCAGCCGCTGCTGCACCACCGGCCACGGCTTGAGCCGGTCGGACAGGCTCACCACCGCGAAGTCGGCCCCCACCGGCGCCCCGGCCCGGGCGGCCACCGCCTGCACGGCGCTCACCCCTGGCACCACCCGGACGGGCACCGCGGCGTACGCAGGATCGTCGGCGGCCTCGTAGACCGCCGCGGCCATGCCGAACACCCCGGCGTCCCCGCCGGAGACCACCGCCACCCGCTGACCGGCACGCGCAAGGTCCAGGGCGAACCGGGCACGGTCCACCTCCACGGTGTTGCCCGAGGCGTGCCGCTGCAGCCCGGCCCGCTGCGGCACCCGGTGGACGTAGGGCGCGTAGCCGACCACGTGGTCCACCTCGGCCAGCACCGCCGCCGCCTCGGGGGTGAGCCAGCGCTCCGGTCCGGGCCCGAGTCCGACCACCACGACCTCGGCGGCCACCGCAGTGTCCGGTGTGGACGGTGTTGCGGTTGCGCGCCGTCCGTGCGGGTCGGCCTGCAGCGTGTCGCCGGGCACCACGATCATGGAGAAGTACGGGACGCTCGCGGGGTCGACGTCGGCCACCGGCAGCCAGCGCTGGGTGGGCATGGACGCCCGCTCCACGTACAGCGCGTGCTCCAGCCGCCCCGCCTGCTCCAGCGCCCGGCGCACCGCCGGGAACGTGCGGCCCAGCTTCATGATCACCGCCGCGTC
This sequence comes from Rhodococcus sp. Z13_19A, assembly GCF_058133575.1. Lineage (NCBI taxonomy): Bacteria > Bacillati > Actinomycetota > Actinomycetes > Mycobacteriales > Nocardiaceae > Rhodococcus > Rhodococcus sp. Z13_19A. The sequence continues at coordinate 524,864 of NZ_JBYUNN010000003.1, read as the reverse complement.
GGTGTCGGCCAGCCGTCGCGCCAGCTCCGCCTCGGGCAGGGTGCCGGGCAGCACAGTGAGCACGTCGGTCTGGCGCACCAGGGGAGCGGCCACCAGCGCGGTGGCCGCGGCGAAGGCGGGCACCCCGGCCACCACCTCGGTGGGAAAGCGCCCGGCCAGGCGGTCGTGCATGTACATGAAGGAGCCGTAGAAGAACGGGTCGCCCTCGGCCAGCAGCACCACGTCGCGGCCGGCCTCCAGGTGGGTGGCCAGCCGTGCGGCGGACTCGGCGTAGAACTCCGCCATCGCCCCGGCGTATCCGCCCGGGTGGGCGGTGGCGCCGGTGGTCACCGGGTAGCGCAGCTCCTCCTCCACCACCCCGGGCGGGATGAGGTCGGCGGCGATGCGCCGGGCGTTGGACTGCTTGCCCACCCCGGCGTGGAAGGCCACCACGTCGGCGTCGCGAATGAGCCGGGCCGCCTTGAGGGTGATCAGCTCGGGGTCCCCGGGCCCGACGCCGACGCCGGCGAACCGGCCGAGGCGCGCGCTCACTCCGCCTCCTGGGCCAGGGCGTTGACGGCGGCCGAGGCCATCGCCGACCCGCCGCGGCGCCCGCGGACGGTCACGTAGGGGACGTCGATGCCGTGGTCGTCGGCGAAGCGGGCCAGTGCGTCCTTGGACTCCGCGGCACCGATGAACCCCACCGGGCAGCCGATGATCGCGGCCGGGCGCGGTCCGCCGTCGACGAGCAGCTCCAGCAGGTGGAACAGCGCGGTGGGGGCGTTGCCGATGGCGACCACGGCGCCCTCCAGCAGCGGTTCCCACAGCGACACCGCCGCGGCCGTGCGGGTGGTGCTCCACCGTTGGGCGAGGTCGGGCACCCGGGGGTCTTGCAGCAGGCAGTGCACCGGGTTGCCGGCCGGCAGCCGACCGGCGGTGATGCCCATGGCGACCATCCGGGCGTCGCACAGGATCGGCGCTCCGGCGGCCAGGGCGGCGCGGGCGGTCACGACGGCGGCGGGATGGATCACCAGGTCGTCGGTCAGGTCCACCTGCCCGCAGGCGTGGATCATCCGCACCGCCAGCTTCTCCGCCGCGGCAGGCACCTGGGTCAGGTCGGCCTCGCGGCGGATGGTGGTGAAGGAGTCGACGTAGATCGCCGGGCCGTCGTGGACGTAGGAGTAGCGCCCGGTGGGGCGGGGGAGCTCGCTCATCGGGTCACCCCCGCGACGAGCACGCCGCGCCACGGCGTGACCACCAGGTCTCCGTCACCGGCCAGCTGCACCAGCTCGGCCACCAGCGTCGGGGAGAGAGCGCCGTCGGGGGCGGGCACGTGCACGCCCCCGGGCACGGGGCCGTAGCCCAGCGGTCCCGCGGTGACGTCCACCTGGGGGTGCGGCAGCGTGGTGGCGGTCAACGGCTGTGGCAGCTCGTCCACGTGCCACGAGGCGTCGGCGCCGTGCCCGCGCACCCGGAGGAACTCGTGCGCCAGCACCACCAGGTGCTGCGGGGCGTCGGCGATGGCGACGATCGCACCCCACCGGTTGCTGCCCACCCGAAGCTGGGCGGTGCTGGCATCCAGGGCCACGAGGCCCAGGTCGGTGGGCCGGGCGGCGAGGTCACCGCGGCCGTCGTCCAGCACGAACAGGAACCGCCCGGGCAGCTCGGCCAGGTCGGGGTCCAGGCAGATCAGCTGGTCCAGCCGGGCGGCCACGGCCCGCAGGTCGGCGCGCCCACCGGCCAGGCCGGTCTGCGGCGAGACCATCAGGTTGCGCACCCGGTCGTGCGCGCGGGAGGGCAGCAGCCCGGTGCGCTCCACCGCGGCCACCACCGCCGCCGGCAGGCGCCCGTCGGCCAGCGGCAGGCCGCGCAGCTGCAGGTTCGCCCGCCCGGTCAGGTGCAGGTCACCGTCGCCGTGGGTCTGCGCCACGGCCGAGGCGGCCTGCAGCTGGGCGGGGGAGAGGCGGCCGCCCACCAGGCGCAGCCGCACCAGGGCTCCGTCGGCGGCCGGCCACGGGCGGGTGACGCCCGGGCAGCGGTCGGCCCGGGTGCGCGAGAGCTGGGTACGGGAAGGCACAGGGGTCACACGAGTCCTCAGAGGTCTGGGGCCCTTGCGCGAAGCCCGCCGATGACCTCGCGGTGGTCACCGCAAGGGCCAGCAGGTCTTCGGACTCGGGATCACTCGGTGCGGAACACCTTCCCGGACCTTGTGGTCCAGTGGTCGTCCCGAAGGACACGTTCCGCCCGTCACCCTCACCGCTGCGCGTCAGTCCCGGATTCTCACCGGGTTCCCTGACTCCAACTGCTCATGGAGCTTGACTGGCCCCGGGAGGCTACCAACACCCCTGCCGGGCGCCCGGCCACCGGGGGCTTATGGTTTCCGCAGGCTCGAGGTGCCCCACGGCGAAGCTGCCACGGGGAGAATCGGGAAGCCGGTGAGAATCCGGCACAGGGCCCGCTGCGGTGACCCAGGCTCGTACCTGGGAAGTCCGAAGACCGGCCTCGCGCCTCGCCCGGCCGTACTTCCGCGGTCGTGGATCCGTCATGGCAGATCGAGCGGGAGCCCTACATGCCAGCGCAGCGCCCTGTCGTTGTCCCACGCCCAAATCCATTGCTGCACAACGTATTTTCCCTCGACGTGGCCGGCCGCGCCGTGCTGGTCGCCGGGGGTGACGAGCACGCCGCCCGCGACGTGGCGGCGCTGCTGTCCGCCGGTGCTGACGTGACCGTGCGCGCCGCCGAGGTGTGCGCCGCGGTGCAGGACCTCGCCGACCGCGGGCTGATCAGCTGGCAGCCGGCGGCACCGGAGAACCCGCCCGACTACGACGTGGTGCTGCGGCCCCGACCCCGGACGCAGCGCCGCGAGACGCGCGAGGCAGGCCGGGGCAGCGTGGTGCTGGTAGGCGGCGGGCCCGGCGACGAGTCGCTGCTGACCGTGGCCGGCCGCGACGCCGTGGCCCAGGCCGACGTGGTGGTGATGGACCGGTTGGCCCCGTGGGGTGCACTGGCCTGGGCCCGCCCGGACGCGGAGATCATCGACGTCGCCAAGATCCCCTTCGGCCGCTCCACCTCCCAGGAGGCGATCAACACGCTGCTCGTGGAGCACGCCACCGCCGGGCGACGAGTGGTGCGGCTCAAGGGCGGCGACTCGTTCGTGTTCGGCCGCGGCATGGAGGAGGTCCAGGCCTGCGCGGCCGCCGGAGTGCCCACCCGGGTGATCCCCGGCGTCACCGCCAGCATCTCCGCACCGGCGCTGGCCGGCATCCCCGTCACCCACCGCGGCCTGTCCCAGGGCTTCACGGTGATCTCCGGGCACGTGCCGCCGGGGCACCCGCAATCCACCCTGGACTACGGCGCCCTGGCCCGCAGCGGCACCACGCTGGTGGTGCTGATGGGGGTGCACACGCTGCCCGCCATCGTCGCCGCCCTGCTGGCCGCCGGCATGGACCCGGCCACCCCGGCCGCCGTGGTCGCCGACGGTTCCCGGCCGAGCCAGCAGGTGGTGGTGAGCACTCTCGCCGAGCTGCCCGGGGCGGTGGCCCGAGCGGGGGTGCAGGCCCCGGCTGTGGCGGTGATCGGCGACGTGGTGTCCACCCGTGCGGTGTCACCCGCCCCACCGGGCTGAGCCTCACCCCCCGAGGTAGCGGACGTAGGTGCCCAGCTCGTCGCTGAGCACCCGCGCTGCCACCCCGTACACGGCGGCGATGAGGTCGGCGGTGAGCACGGTGGCGGGCGGCCCGGCGGCCACCGCGCGGCCCTGGTCCAGCACCAGCACCTGGTCGCAGTAGGCCGCGGCGAGGTTCAGGTCGTGCAGCGCCACCACCGTGGTCACCGCGGTGGTGCGCACCAGCGCGAGCAGGTCCAGCTGGTGGCGCACGTCGAGGTGGTTGGTGGGCTCGTCCAGCAGCAGCACCTCCGGCTGCTGGGCCAGGGCGCGGGCGATCTGCACCCGTTGGCGCTCCCCGCCGGAGAGGGTGGCGTAGCGCTGGTCGAGCCGGTCGGCCACCCCGGTGAGCTCGGCGGCCCGTGCCACCACGGCGGCGTCCTCTCGGGACGGCGCCGCCCAAGTCGGGCGGTGCGGCACCCGGCCCAGGCTGACCACCTCGCGCACCAGCAGGTCCTGGTCGCTGCTCACCTCCTGCTCCACCACCGCCACCTGCCGCGCCAGCCGGCGGCGGGGCAGCCGTGCGGCGTCGGTGCCGGCCACCTGCACCGCACCCCGGGTGGGGCGGCGCAGCCCGGCCAGCATGCGCAGCAGGGTGGACTTGCCCGAGCCGTTGGGGCCGAGCAGCCCCACCGTGGCGCCCACGGCCGGGGCCAGGCTCACCCCGTCGACGATGAGCCGGCCGCGGGTCTCCCAGCTGACCTCGCGAGCCACCAGGGGCGCGCCGCTCATCGCCGAGACCGGTTGCGCAGCATGATCACCACGAAGGCGGGGACACCGACCAGCGCGGTGGCCACCCCCACCGGCAGCTCCTGCGGGTCGAGCACCGTGCGCGCGGCGGTGTCCACCCACACCAGGAAGATCGCCCCCATCAGCGCCGCCGCCGGCAGCAGGGCCCGGTGTCCGACGCCCACCACCGCCCGGGCCAGGTGCGGCAGCACCAGCCCCACGAAGCCGATGGCGCCGGAGGTGCTGACGATCACTGCCGTCATCAGGGCGGTGACCACCAGCAGCACCGTCCGGGTGCGGGCCACGTGCACGCCCAGCGACGCCGCGGCGTCGGTGCCGAAGGTGAACGCGTCCAGCGAGGTCGCCGCGGCCAGGCACACCGCCAGGCCGACGAGCACCACGGCGGCGCAGAGCACCACGTCGGCCCAGCTGGCGCTGGCCAGCGAGCCCAGCAGCCAGAACAGCACACCGCGGGTCTGCTCGGCGTCGGCGGCGGTGAACACGATGAACGAGGTGAGCGCGGAGAACAGCTGCGTGGCGGCGATGCCGGCCAGCACCACCCGGTCGGTGGTGCCGCCGGCGGCCGCGGCGAGCACCAGCACCAGCCCGAACGCCAGCAGCGCACCCAGGAAGGCGCCGGTGGTCAGCCCCACCGCGCCCGCGCCGGCGCCGAGCACCACCACCGACACCGCGCCGGTGGAGGCGCCGGAGGACACCCCCAGCACGAACGGGTCGGCCAGCGGGTTGCGCAGCAACGACTGCAGGATCACCCCGCACACCGCCAGGCCGGCCCCGCACACCGCGGCCAGCACGGTGCGCGGCAGGCGCAGGTCCCAGACGATGCCCTGCTGGATGCGGCTGAGGTCAGAGGTGGCCAGGCCGGCGTGGTCGGCCACCACGCCGAGGACGTCGGCGGGGCTGAGGTCGGACGGCCCGATGGTGATGGCGACGGCGATGGAGACCACCAGCACCACCGGGCCCGCGACCCACACCCCGTGCGCCCAGCGAGTGGCCGCACGGGTGCTCACTGGTGCGGCGAGAGCTCGCGCAGACCCCGGACGACGTTCTCCACGCCGTCGACGGTGCGCAGGGACGGGTTGAGCTCGGCCCCGGTCACCTGGATGTAGCGGCGGTGGCGCACCGCGGTCATCTCCCGGGTCACCGGGTGCGACTCCAGGAAGGCGATCTTGGCGGCGGCGGTCTCGGCGGTCTGGCTCTTGCGGGTGAGGTCGCCGAGCACCAGCACGTCGGGGTCGCGGTCGGCCGCGGTCTCCCAGTTGATCTGCGGCCACTCGGCGGTGGTGTCGGCAAAGACGTTGGTCAGGCCCAGGGTGCGGCTGATGATGCCCGGGCCGCCGCAGCACCCGGCCAGGTAGGGCGACTCCTGGTTGGCGAACCAGAACAGTGCGGAGGTGCCCGCGGTGTCCAGGCTGGCCGCTGCGGTGCTCATTCGGTCGCGCAGCTGGGTGACCAGCGCGGCGCCGCGGTCGCGGACGTCGAAGACCGCGGCGAGGTCGGTGATCTCCTGGTAGACGGTCTCCATCTGCAGCGGGGAGCTGCGCACGCCGTCGTCGTCGCCCTGGTTGTTCTTGAGGCACTCGGCGGGGGACAGGTAGGAGGGGACGCCGAGCTTGTCCAGGGCCTCCGGCGTGGTGACGCCGCCCTCGCCCAGGGTGCTGGCGAAGGAGGCGGAGACGAAGTCGGGCTCGACCTGCAGCAGCCGCTCGCGGGACGGGGCCTGGTCGGCCAGGCGCGGGACCGTGGCGTTGTCGGCGGCGAGGTTCTCCCGCACGGGGTCGGTCCAGGTGGCGGTGCCCACCATCCGGTCGGCCAGGCCGAGCGAGAGCAGGATCTCGGTGGAGCCCTGGTTGAGCGAGACGGCCCGCTGGGGCGCCTCGGCGATGACGACCGACCGGCCGCAGTTCTCGATGGTGACGGGGTAGGCCGAGCCCGCGGAGGCGGTGGCGGTGGTCTCGGCGGAGCTGGAGCACCCGGCGAGCGCGGTCGCCGCGGTGAGCGCGGCGACGAGGGCGACCAGGGGCGACAGACGTGTGGACATGGGCATCCTTCAGCAGGTCTGGGCTCGTGCGCGAAGCCCGTCTACGACCAGGCGGCGGTCACCGCGAGGGCCAGCAGGTCTTCGGACTCGGGGTCGTCCGGGCCGGAGCGCCTTCCCAGACCCGGAGGTCCAGTGGCTTGTGTGCTCGGCCCGTCACCCACACCGCTGCGCGTCAGTCCCGGATTCACACCGGGTTCCCTGTCCCGCTCGTGCGCACTGCACGAGCGGGGGTGGCTGGCGAGGAGGACCGTAGCAGGCTCCGGATCCGTCCGTGGCCTACCACGGACGGCTGTCGGCACCACGGTGCACCCACGAGGCGCGGCTGCTGCCCACCGGGGACCATGGACCGGGTGGGACTCACCGATCACGCCCGGGTCGCCACGGCTGCAGCACGCAGCTCGTTGCCCTCGCCCATCACCTTCTTCCAGGCCGCCGTGCGTTCCCGAGGCCCGCAGCGTCAGGTCTTCCTCGACGCGGGGAAGGCCGCACTGGCCGCAGCGCTCGCGTGGCTGCTCGCCGACCAGGTGCTCGGCTCGGGGCTTCCCTGGCTGGCGCCCTACACCGCGGTGTTCATCATCGGGACCACGGTGCACCAGTCGATGCGCTCTGCCGCGAGACAGGTCACGGTGGTGATCCTGGGGGTGCTGCTCGCGGCCGGCGTCGGCCTGGCCATCCCGTCCACGGTGGTCGCTCTCCCGGTGGCGGTGGTCCTGGGCCTGCTGATCGGCCACTGGCGTCCGCTGCACCCGGACGGCAGCTGGGTGGCGCTGATCGCCCTGCTGCTGCTCACCTACGGCACCGCGACCGAGCAGTCCGACCTGCTGTCGCGGGTGGGCGCCGTCGCCCTCGGTGCCGTGGTGGGCGTGGCCGTCAACGCGGTGATCCTGCCGCCGATCCGGCTGGACGCGGCCCTGTCCGCCATGGCGGCCCGCGCGGACGACATCGCCGGCCTGCTGGTGGAGACCGCGGAGGGAACCGAGGACGGGGTGGACGCCGAGCGCACGACCAGCTGGCACCACCGCGTCTGGCAGCTCGAGCACACCACCAGCGCGGAGGACGCCCTGGCCGACGGGCGGGACAGCCTGCGCAAGAACCCCCGGCGACGCAGCGCGCGCACCGGGGGGAGCGCAGCCCCGTACCAGGCAACCGCCACCGCCCTGGACGACCTGGTGCCCCCGCTCAGCCCCATCGTGACCGCCGTGGCGCAGCAGCAGGAGCAGCTCGGCGAGGGCCAGGCCGTGAGCGCGCTGCGCCACCACCTCGCCGAGCTGCTGGGCGCGCTCGCGGAGGCGGTGCACCTGCTCGGCCAGTACCCGGCGAGCCCCGGTGACGGTGCGAACCCCGGGGACGGACAACACGTGCTGCAGCGGGCCACCGAGCTGCACCGACAGGCCCGGCGCATGTCGGACGCGCTGCCCGGGCCCAGCGACGTCGCCGCGGTCGGCGCGCTGCTGGCGGCCGTCCAGCGCACCCTGACGACGGTGGCCACCGCGCACCGCGCCACCCAGGAAGCCTGACCGGTACACCTGGGCAGGCAGTGCCATGGCGAGTCGATTGACAAACGATAGGTCTGCACCTCGCCCGCGGACGCGGTCAGTCGGCCACGTCGCGGCCGATGAGGTCGGCCACCGTCTCCCGCCGCACCAGCAGCCGGGCGGCGCCGTCGTGCACGGCGACCACCGGCGGACGGCCCACCATGTTGTACGTGGAGGCCATCGACAGGTGGTAGGCGCCGGCGACCGGCACCGCCAGCAGGTCACCCGCCCGCACGTCGGCGGGCAGCGGCACGTCCGCGGCGATCACGTCACCGGCCTCGCAGTGCCGGCCCACCACGGTGACGGAGCGCAGGGGTGCGGCCGGGCGCTCGCGCTGGCCGACCAGCCGCGGGGTGTAGCGCTGTCCGTACAGGGCGGGGCGCGGGTTGTCGCTCATCCCGCCGTCCACCGCGACCCAGGTGTGCTGCGGGGTCCGCTTGACCGACACCACCCGGTACAGGGCGATGCCGGCGGGGCCGACCACGGCGCGGCCGGGCTCGATGGTCAGCTGCGGCACGGGAAGCTGGTGCACCGCGCAGCGCGCCTGCAGGGCTTCGGTGACCTGGACGCCGAGCTCGGCGACGTCCAGCGCCGGGTCCCCGGGGCGGTAGGCCACCCCGTGCCCGCCGCCCAGGTCGAGCTCGGGCAGCACCAGGCCGAACCGGTCGCGCACCATCGCGGTCAGGGAGACCATCCGGGTGACTGCCGCGAGGAACGGGGCGATCTCGGTGATCTGCGAGCCCAGGTGGCAGTGCAGGCCCACCAGCTCCAGCTGCGGCTGGGCCAGGATGCGGGAGACGGCCGCGGACAGCACCCCGTCGGCCGGCGCCAGGCCGAAGTGCTGGTCGTCGGTGCCGGTGCGAATGGCGTGGTGGGCGCCGGCGGAGATGCCCGGCACCACCCGGATGAGCACCCGCTGCTTGTGGCCGTCGGGCACCTGGGTGGCCAGCCGTCGGACCTCCGAGAGACTGTCGATGACGATGCGACCCACCCCCAGGTCGAGGGCGGTGTGCAGGTCGGCGGGGGTCTTGGCGCTGCCGTGCACCAGCACGTCCCGCGCGGGCACGCCGGCGGCCACGGCAAGGTGTTGCTCCCCGGCAGAGCAGGCGTCGATGCCGAGGCCCTCCTCGTGCACCCAGCGGGCCATCGTCCGGCTCAGGAACGCCTTGGCGGCGTACTGCACGTGGGCGTCGGGAAAGGCCTGCCGGTAGGTCCGGCAGCGCGAGCGCACCTCGGCCTCGTCGAGGACGTAGGTGGGGGTGCCGAAGTCTCGGGCGATCTCGGCGAGGGCGACACCGCCGACGGCGACGTCCCCGCCGGGCAGCTGCCGGGCGCTGGCCGGCCAGACAGCGAGGTCGGTGTCGTGGTCGAGGGTGGTCATGCCGGCTGTCCCTCGGCGGGAGCGCGGTGGGTGATGACGGCTGCAGTGGTCGGCGCGGCGGCGGGCGTGTGGGTGGTGGGGGCGGCGGCGCGCGCCGCGAGGGTGGGATCGATGACCAGCTGGGCCACTCCGAGCGGGCCCACCATGGCGCGCAGCGCGGGCTCGGCCAGCCGGATCCACTGCTGGGTGTCGCCGAGGACGTCAGTGAGCTGGTTCGCGGAGGTGAACCCCACGGCCGTGGGTGCGCCCATGGGGGTGCGGAACAGCCGGATCACCGGGCCGAGGTTTCCGTTGTGGACGGGGACGAACAGCACCACGCGCGGGGTCGGATGACCAGAGCCAGTCACGGCATTCCTCCTGCAGAGGGAGCCCGAGCCGGTCGGCGTCGGGCTCCCTCATCGGACCACCGTGGGAGCGGGGGAGGACCCTGTGCAGACGCGATCTTGACGCGGTGCTGGCCGTTGTTGACGAACTCTTGACGGGGTGCCCGCACGTTCCCGGTTCCCAGCCTGGGGTGCAGTACTAAGGGGAGTCGGGTGCCGCTCCTCGCTTGGCGCTGCGGGCGCTGGGTGTACGGACGACTCGAGAGATGACGGCGCAGTCAGGCGGGTTACGGAGTCGTGGCCGCAAGTGTCTGAACTTCTTATGGAGAGCCCAGCGATTCGGAGTTCCGTCGAAGAATCCATCAAGGTCCACTCAACTTCGCTATTGCGGCCGTAGCAACCGGCGGACGGGCGCCGAGTCGTTGTTAACCTGCACGTGATAGGCAGCTCTGTGCCGCCCGATCGCATCACCGGCTCCGACGGGGTGATGGGAGACTTCCTTTGGTGCCCGCAGGGTGAGGGAATACGACTGCGAAGGGAGCACCGGACCGCTGCGCTGCGCAATGCCGGGCGGCAGGTCGCTCAGTTGCCCCACGTTTGCCCACGGTCCATGGGCGACTTGGCGCGGCTCCCGCGGCTTGTTCGCGGGTGAGGCCAGCTCCCGCCTCGCTGAGTGGTCAGCCCGCAGGGCGGCGTCGATCTCGGCGAGGAACTGCGCCCGCAGCGTCGCGGGCAGCCACGCGGTCTTGAAGGCGTTGCGTGCCAACGTGGCCGCCTCCTCGATGGTCAGCGGGGTCTCCTCGTGCACGCGCAGCAGGCACTCACCGACGTAGCCGTCGAAGTAGGCGGGGTCGTCGGAGTGCACGCTCACCTGCACACCCGCGTCCAGGAGCCGCTTGGTGGCGCCCTCCCAGACGGAGGCACGCACGAAGCTGTTGGAGATGGGGCAGACGGTGAGCCCGATGCCGCGCTCGACGACCTCGGCGAGCAGTGCCGGGTCGTCCAGGATGTTCACACCACCGAGCATGTTAGGCCTGACTGACGATGACCCATGGAGATCGCCACGCCGTCACGTCATCAGCGCGGCCGTCGTGGCCAGTCACGCTGCGGCGGGCGATGGCGGGCGCGGCGCGCCCGGCGCGGGCGAGCAGGTCGGGGTCTACGGGGTGCAACGAACCGGCGACCTCTCGCCTCGCCCAGGTCATCTTGCAGGGCCCGAGTGCGGGGTTGGGGCGTTCCACCGGCAGCGACGGTTCCGCTCGAGGCTGCAGGTCTGCGCGACCGGGCGTGGTATCGGAAGAAGCCTGGGGTGGTTGGCATTATCCCAACCCATTGGCTCACATAGATACACAAGTCGTGGGATGGTTGTTCTAGTCTTCCTTCATGGCGAGAGCGCAAGACATGCTATCTGGAGCCCTAGAGGAAGATTGCGACGCAGGTATCCGATGGAAGCCGGATTCGTGGAGCCGGTGGGTTCCCGTGGAGCACGTCCCAATGAGGCTGGTGCGAGCATCACTTATCCGCAAGGATGACCTCTATCAGTTGGCGGACGTAGTTAGGCAGGGTGGTGATGACCCCTCGGTGGCTGCTCTGCTCATCGCAGTGCAGGCCTGGGGATCGGGCATAGCGGGGCAAGGTGGAGACGGACGCGGTCCTTCTCGCGCTGCGTCAGCACTCGGGCTCCCCAAATACGCCCCGGGCGCACCTCTGAACCCACAGAGACTCGATGCGGTTCGACGTGCTGTTGCGCTATCTGAGGTCGACGTGGCGTCCGCTTGGTTGGCACTGAAGCGAGGCGACGGACATCTACCCGGATGGGACGAGCCGTTTTTCACCAAATTGATGCACGCGGCTGGGTACGGGCGGTCAAGCCGCCCCTGGCCGCTCGTCTTCGATGGCCGGGTACGGAGTGCCTTGAAGGCTGTTGGTCAGCCACCACGCGGTCGTGGCCTTGTCGACTACATGGCGTACCTGGGTTTGGTCGATCAGTGGTCCGATCAGTGGGGATACAGTCCGGCTCAAATTGAGTTCGGATTGTTTGTGTTTGGTGAGCGGAAGCGGGCAGCGGCGTAGCGGGAGGAGCGGGCGCCTAGTAATCTCTCGGAAGAGGCCCTCGGGCCCAGCAACAAGGCAACTGATCGGGTCGCTAGATCCTGCACGGTATTCATCCTGGGTGGCATTCTGACGGTCCTGGACGAACGGGGGCAACAAGGTGCTGCTGGCGTTATCAGTCCATGCTCGAGTAGCTGAAGAAGCCGGGTTCAATTCCTAACGACGTGAGCCACTTCTGTTCCCCAGTGCGACAGATCTGATCGCCATTGGCTTGCAGCAACGGGAGCACGTCGTCACCTTGGGCGCCGCCGAGCGCTGCGACCACCCGGCTGATCTCGTCTGGCTGCACGGTGGCCAGTACTCGTACTCAGATGAGCCCATTACTCCGGGCGGACCGAGGTCCTGGCCGGCGATCTGCAGCACGCCGTCGTCGAGGATCTCGGCCCAGACGTACAGCCCGTTGCTGTCTCTGAGGGTCACGCGTTCACTCATTGCCTCTCCCGGGTTGGCACAGTTCAGCTCGGAATGCTTCTTGTCAGCGATGCAGCTGGTCGATGGTCGCCCGTGGGACGTTCAGCTGCGCCAAGGCGTGGGTGTACTTGAGGTCCAGGCGCTCACGGGTGGCGTCGTCGAGCTGGGCCACCCGCACAGGGTCGAGGTTGGTGGCGAGGTCGGCTGTCTTGACCAGCAGGGCGACCGGCTTGGTGGTGATGGTCGCGTAGTAGTCGTCCGGCGGCACCTCCTTGGTACGGGTCAGCGCCACCACAGCATCGACGGCCCGCGGCGACAACCCCTGCGACAGGAGGTCCTCCGCGGTGACCGGAGTGTCTTCGATGACGTCGTGCAACCATGCGGCAACCACGGCGTCCTCCTGGGTGTCGGGGTCAGCCGCCTGGTAGGCGGGCAACCGTTGCACCAGGCCGACAACACTCGCAGGATGCTGGATGTAGGGTGCGCCGATCTTGTCGGTCTGTCCCGCGTGTGCCCGCTCGGCGATCTCGCGGGCAACGGCGATGACGTTGTTGCTCATGGTGGTCCTGACGAGCTCGGGAGAGGGGTTGACCTCATCTTGTCGTGCTCGAGGCCTGGCTGCCGCGTTTCCCGCAGAAGGGCTGTGCACCGTGCTCGAAGGCTCGCCGAGATAGGTACGGTCGCGACGTGGCGGTCGAGGTTGCCCCGTGCTCGCCCGCGTGGACGCTGCAGTTCCGCCGCATCACTGGACACCTCCGTGCCGCCATCGAGCCGGAGCTCGTCCCGGGGGAGTCCGCTACCTCTTCTTGATGGTCGTCGTTGCCCATCCAACGGACACCAGGACCAAGACGACTCCCAGAATGAGGCCGACGCTGTCGTCTCGCGCGGCTGCGCGACCGGCCATGGCGACGCCGACAACGCCCACCAAGAAGATGCACACCACGGCCCACCAGGTGCGCATCTCAGCACACCACGTCGTCGCGGGCCGCGCCCACCACCGTGACCGCGCGAGCATGGGCGTGGGTCATGTGGGTCGGCTCCCTTGTGTCCGCCCCGGCCCGCAGCCGCGTGGCTGCACCCGAACCTGAGCGCGCCGAGCGTGGCACAGATTCTCTTGTGCCTCAAGGACAGTGGCTACCGGCCGGGGCCAGGCGCGGAGAGGGTGAGCAGCTCGGGTGCAGACGTGCCACAGCACCCACCACCTGCGGGGGCGTCGGCGTCGGGCTCGTCGAACACCCCAGCGCCGCCGCAGACCCCGGTCTCGGGCAGCGTCAGCTCAACCCGGGCCGCAGCCTCGTGGTCGCCGGCGATCGCGGCGGCGATGCTGCGGACCTGCTCGTACCCGGTCATCGCCAGGAACGTCGGTGCGCGGCCGTAGGACTTCATCCCCACCAGGTAGAAGCCGGGCTCGGGGTGGCTCAGCTCCTTGGCGCCGTGCGGGTACACGGTGCCGCAGGAGTGCTCGTTCGGGTCGATCAGCGGAGCCAGGTCGACCGGCGCCTGCAGCACCGGGTCGAGCCCCAGGCGGATCTCCGACAGCCAGGACAGCTCGGGGCGGAACCCGGTCAGCACCACGACGCGGTCGACGTCGTCGATCCGCTGACCAGCGTCGGAGAGCAGGGCCACCCGGTTCTCGCCCGTGCGCTCCACCGCGGTGGTGCGAAAGCCGGTGACGACGTGCAGGAGCCCGTCGTCGACGGCCTTCTTCGCCTTGATTCCCAGTGCTCCACGGGCGGGCAGCTGGTCGGCCTGGCCGCCGCCGAACGTCGCGGCGACGTCGCCGCGACGCAGGACCCAGGTGATGCGGGTGCCGGGCGCCTCGTGCTCGAGCTCGGCGAGGGCGATGATCGCGGTCAGGGCGGAGTGTCCGCTGCCGGCGATCACGGTGTGTTGGCCGGCGTGCTGGGCACGCACGGTCGGGTCGTCGAGGTTGGGCACGCGGTAGGTGATCGCGTCGGCGGCGGCCTTCTCGCCGAGTGCGGGCAGCCCCTCTCCGCCCAGCGGGTTCGGGGTGCCCCAGGTGCCGGAGGCGTCGATCACCGCCTGCGCGAACATCCGCTCCTCGGTGCCGTCGGCCCGGCGGAGGTAGACGGAGAGTGGCTCGGTGTCGCGTCCGGCGTCGACCACCCGGTCGCGTCCGCGGCGGGCGACGCCGATGACCTCGGTGTCGAGCCGCACGGCGTCGCCGAGCGCAGCGGCGAGCGGCTCGAGGTACTCGCGGGCCCACTGCAGGCCGGTGGGGTAGGCATCGTCGTCGGGAGCGTTCCAGCCGGTCTGGTCGAGCAGTCGCCGCGCGGCGGGGTCGATGACCTCCGACCAGCGGGAGAACAGTCGCACGTGGTTCCACTCGGCCACAGCCGCGCCCGCTGCGGAACCGCGCTCGAGAACCAGGGGGGTGAGTCCGCGCTCGCGCAGCTCGGCTGCTGCGGCGAGCCCGACCGGACCGGCTCCCACCACAACCACCGGCAAGTCACTCATGGCGAGGCCCTTCATAGATAGATTTCGATCCACGAAAACAGGGTATCTGACGCCGTCAGCCAGCGGGACTGCTGCTGCCGGGTTGGGGCTGCTGGCCGGGCACGCCTGACCACGGCGAACGGCGCCGCCGGCAGGTGCCAGCAGCGCCGTTCGGGTGCGCGGAGGGCGGGAGGTCAGGCCGGCAGCGCGGCGTCGATCTCGGCGAGGAACTGCGCCCGCAGCGTCGCCGGCAGCCACGCGGTCTTGAAGGCGTTGCGGGCCAACGTCGCCGCCTCCTCGATGGTCAGCGGGGTCTCCTCGTGCACGCGCAGCAGGCACTCACCGACGTAGCCGTCGAAGTAGGCGGGGTCGTCGGAGTGCACGCTCACCTGCACACCCGCGTCCAGGAGCCGCTTGGTGGCGCCCTCCCAGACGGAGCCACGCACGAAGCTGTTGGAGATGGGGCAGACGGTGAGCCCGATGCCGCGCTCGACAACCTCGGCGAGCAGCGCGGGGTCGTCCAGGATGTTCACGCCGTGGTCGATCCGGTCGACGCCGATGACGTCCAGCGCCTGACGGATGTGGTCGAGCGTGCCGGGCTGGTCGACGTCGCAGTGCATGGTCAGCAGGTAGCCCTCGGCGCGGGCCCGGGCGAAGACCTGCTCGAACTTCACCGGCGGGTTGCCCCGCTCGTCGGAGTCCAGGCCCACCCCGATGATCCAGTCCTTGTACGGCAGCGACTCCATGAGCGTGGCCATCGCGTACTCGGCGGAGAAGTCGCGGAGGAAGCACATGATCAGCTCGGCGTGCAGGTCCAGCGTGCGACGCGCGTCGACGATGGCTCGGCGCAGCCCGCGGACGACGGTGCTGAACTCCACGCCGCGGGAGGTGTGCGCCTGGGGGTCGAAGAAGATCTCGACGTAGCGCACCTTCTGCGAGGCGGCCTTGGTGAAGTAGGCCGTGGCCAGGTCGTAGAAGTCCTGCTCGGTGACCAGCACCTGCATGTTGCGGTAGTAGCCGACCAGGAAGCTGGTCAGGTCGTTGAAGGGGTTCTCCCGCTTCATCTCCGCGGCGTCGGCGTAAGGCATCTCGATGCCGTTGCGCCGGGCCAGCTCGAACACGAGCTCACCCTCCAGGGTGCCCTCGATGTGCAGGTGCAGCTCGCACTTGGGCACCTGGGCGATGAAGTTCTCCACGGTCTTGTCGCTGTTCATGTTTCAATTTTCCCATCCAGTCGCCTCGGTGCACTGCCCGGGTCACTGACGTCAGGACCACAGCAGCACCTTGATGGCGCGCCGCTCGTCCATCGCCCGGTAGCCCTCGGCGGCGTCGTCCAGCGGCACCTCGAGGTTGAAAACCTGCCCCGGGGTGGACCTTGCGCTACCAGATCAGGTCGGTTAGGTCGGTCAGGTCGGGCAGGAACCGGCGCACCGGGGCGGGTCCGCCGTGCGGGATGCGGGTGAGGCTCGCGCATGGCGCAGGATCACCCCCGAGGGGCGCGGCCGCGCACCGCAGCGACGACGAGGAGGCTCCGTGATCGACGACGTGATCGCCCGCTGGCACCGGTACATGCTAGGTGAGCTGCCCGGCGGTCTCGACGATCTGCTCGCCGATAACGTGGTCTTCTACTCGCCGGTGGTCTACACCCCGCAGCGCGGGAAGCCGGTCACGACGCAGTACCTCGAGGCAGCGGCCGCCGCGCTGGCTGGTGGGCCGGACGGCGCCTTCCAGTACACGAAGCAGGTCCTCGCGGGCGACACCGCGGTGCTCGAGTTCGAGACGAGCGTGGAGGGCAAGTACGTCAACGGCGTCGACATCATCAGGTGCGACGACACGGGCCGGATCGTGGAGTTCCGCGTCATGATGCGGCCCCTGCAGGCGATCCAGGCCGTGCACGAGCAGATGGGTCGGCGCCTGGCCGCCGGCAGTCGTTCGCCGCGCAGCGGGCGCCGTGTCGCTGGCAGTGTGAATGACATGGCTGAGAACTCTTCTGTCGTCGTGGTGACCGGTGCGAACGGACTGGTGGGTGCCGCGGTGTGCCGGGGGCTCGTCGAGCGGGAGGCACAGGTGCGCGCCGTTGTCCGCCGTGCCGGCAGTGCTCCTGCACTCCCCGGTGTCACCGAGCACGTCGGCGACTTCGCCGACGAGGGCCTGGCCCGGGCAGTGGTCCAGGGTGCCGATGCGGTAGTCACGACGGTCCACCCGATGGGATCGTCGCGGGAGGCGCAGCACCGGGTGGGGGTCGAGGGGACGGCGTTGCTCGCTCGGGCTGCCCGGGACGCCGGCGTCGCCCGGTTCGTGCACATGTCGACGGCTGGGGTCTACGACCGCTCGGCGGGCGTCGGGGACGTGGCCGAGGACGGGGCACTCCTGCCCGAGGGCAGCGGCGACTACCCCGACACCAAGAACGCCGCCGACGCCGCGCTGGCGCAGGTCGCCGGGCTCACGACCGTGCTGGTCCGCCCGCCGGCGATCTTGGGTGCGGGTGAGACGTCCGTGTGGAACACGCTGCGCCCGCAACAGGTTCGAGACGGTGAACGCCGAGCGAATCCGGCGAAGACCTGGGCCTGGGTGCACGTCGACGACCTGGCGGCCCTGATCGCGGACGTCGCCACGGGCACCGTCGCGACCTCCGACGACCCGGAGCGAGGCCCCGAGGACGGGAGCGTGACGCCGGTCATCGTGGCGGGCGAGCCGGCGACGTGGCGGGACTACCTCGGCACCGTGACCGACGCGTTGGGCGTGGAGCCCGAGTGGACCGACGAGCAGGTCTGGACCGGGCAGCTCCGGGCCGACCGCGCACGGGGCTGGGGCTGGGCGCCGCGAGTGGGCCTTGCGGAGGCGATGGCAGAGCTGCGGCGGAGCGTGACGGCCCTCGAGTGAGGGCTCCGCGGATCGGGCGATCCGCCGTCTGCGCGACAGGCCTGCAGTGCACCTGTGCGCGTCACTACCTGATCACGTGGTGGGTCGGGCCGCTCAGGCGACGGTCCGCAGCCCCTCGACCAGCGGGGTGGTGGGGCGGCCCGGGAGGCGGGCGAGGTCACCGTTCGGGAAGGCAAAATCCCGGCCCGGATCCCGGCGTCCACGCTGACCACCATCGCGGCCAGTGGCTCGGGGACGCCCGCCTCGGTGAGGGCGGCCAGGTGCTCCTCGGGCATGACCGACTTGCGGACCACGTCGCGGCCGAGGACCTCGCTTCCCCGTCTTCGCTGGTCTCAGTCGGTGGCGCGGCTGGCGCGCGTGGGCAGCTCGGGGTCGTCCGGGTGCAAGGGGCCCACGACCTCGCGCCACGCCCAGGTCATCTCGTCGTAGAGGTCCTGAAAGAAGCCAAACTTCCCCCGCAGGTCTCGCAGCGCCAGGGCTCGCGCAGCGCCCTCGATGTCCCGCCCCGGGCTCCACCCACGAAAGAGCGACATCATCCGCTCACCACCGCCACCGTTCGCGGCGGAGAGGGCGTCGTCGGAGGCGTTCAGCGCCGCCTCGGCCACCCGCCTGGTGGCGTAGGCGCGCTCAGCACGCTCGGCGACCGCGATCGTCGGGTGCGGCACCACGGCGTTCTGCCGGGACGCCGCCGCGATCTGCTGCGTCTCGTCTGCGGTGAGCACCCCGGCGCGGCGCACGAACGCCACGACCTCCGCCCACTGGGGGCCGAACGCTTGGGCAAGCACCGTGGTGCTGACCCGGGTCGACTGCAGCAGCGCGTCTACCCGCGTCGCAGTGTCGCCGCGGCCCTTGGCGGAGCTGGTGGTGCGCAGCAGGTGGTTGACCACCTCGCGGGCGAGGTGTCCGTCGCCAGGTACTCGGGCGCGGCGCAGCAGCTCCTTCTCCAGCTGCCTGCCGACGAGCGGCTGGTCGCCAGGCTCGGCGACGAGGTCGGCGAACAGCTGCTGCAGCGACGCGCAGATGTCTAGCGCACCTGCTCCGCCGTCGCCGGTGGGTGGCGTGGTGGAGGTCTGCTCGTCGCTGGTGGTCACTGTCAGACATCCCTGAGCCGAGGGGTGGGGCCCGGTGCTCCCGCCGCTGCACTGGGCATCGTGCCACCTGCGACCTGAGGACGAGCCGGTGCCACGGGTCGGGCCCAGCGAGGAACGGTTCGGCGCCGTCGCCCCGGGGGTGGTTGGGTGGTCGGCACGGGCCCGCGGGGGGAGATGTCCATCAGCGCCGGAGAGCTGCACCACCAGGACGACTCGTGCACGAGTGCGGCTCCGCCGTGCCCCTTCTCGCTCGAGGTGTCGCCGATCGCCCGCTTCTTGAACGTCGAGCTGTCGGACGATCCGACCTACGACGGCCTCGAGCTGCAGTGGTTCGACGACGACCTGCACGGCACAGGCATGCTGGCCTTCTTGTCTCGGCGGGCCGACCGGCGCGTGGACTACTACCTCGAGCCGGGCCTTCGGGTGGACCCGGCCGGCTACGAGATCGGCGGAGGGATCGGGCACTGGGGTGAGACGGAGTTCTCCGTCGCGCGACTGGAGGTCGCCGAGGACGGCGTCGTTGCTGAGGTGCGGTTCACCGACGTGGAAGGACGCGAGGTCGAGGTCCGGGTGGACGACCGCGACGGTCGGCGGCGTCGCCGGGCGCAGCTGCTCGCACCGGTCAGCGCGGGAGTCGACCGACCAACGGCGCTGTTGCTCGTGTGGCTGGGCCGGTTTGACCTGGTTCGCGTCACCAGCACTCCGCCGACCATCCGGATCGGTGGGCACCAGGTCTCCACGGGACGACTGCCGGGAGCGCGCCTGCATCGCAGGCACCTCATCAAGTACGCCGCGCCGCTGTGCGCCGTCGGGGTCAATCGCGGCCAGGACGGCCCGCTGCCTCCTGGGAAGGCTGGGCAGCGCGTGGAGCTGACACCCGACCGGTCGGGAATCACGGCCGTCGGTGCCGAGCACGGTGGACACCGCGCCCGCGTCGACCTCGACCCGGCACTGCCCGACGTCCGCGCCCTAGCCGACGGCGCGGCTGCGACGGGGCACTGGCACGTGTCCGTCGACGGCGCCCGCGTGACGGGTGGTGCGTGGTTGGCGCAGCGCCGCGGCGACCAAGTGGCCCTGGGCCTGGACGTGACGCAGCGGTGGCGGCCAGGGCCCCTGCCGTGGCTGATGCGTCTGGTGACCACCCTCGTGCCCGTGTTCCGGCGCTGGCCCACCACCTACCGCTGGCGGGCCGTCGTGCAGCTGGGTGAGACCGCAACCATGGCGTCCCACTGGGAGCGAACGGCTCCCGGCGGGGCCACCGGCTACCGCCGCTGGACCCGTTCTTGACCGGATCGTTGCCAGCCCTCCGGGCCGGCAAGAACCAGGCCCGAGGCTCCTGCAGAGTGGGTCCCGTCGACCAGGCAGCCTTTGCTGACACACGTGACAACAGTGCTCTGGCCTGCTAGTTTCGGCGGTGAACCGCCGGGACAGGACGCGTGGGTCCAGGAGCTGGTCGTGGTTGACGTTCGTCGTGCTGGCGGTGGGGTTGTGGGTAGCCCCCTGCGCAGGCAGAGCCCTGTCGGTGCCGACGTTGGTCGCTGGTCAGTGAGGATGTCCCATGATTGGTTCTCGATCCGCCCGTTCCCGAGTCCTGCTGAGTGCTGGCGCACTCGCCGCGGTGACGGCGCTCACCGCCGCTCCGGTCGCCTCAGCGGCGCCGGCTGCTCCTGCGTACACCGCGCAGCGCACGGTGCTTGACGATGCGGGGCAGCCGCGCGCGGTGGCCGTGCACCGCACCACCGGAACCACCTACGTCGCGGTGTCCAGCGGCGACGGGACCGGGCCCGGGGTGCTCACCGTGGTCGACGGTAACCCCCCAGGGGTGCGCGCGAGCGTGCCGCTGGCCGGCGGTGCCTCAGACGTCGCCGTCGACGAGGCCCGCAACCGCGTCTACGTCACGTCCCCCGGAAACGACGGTGCGCCCAGCTCGATCACGGTGGTCGACGCCTCCACGGGCGTGGTGCTGCAGCAGGTTCCCGTCCCGCCGGGCTCGGACTTCGCCGGCGGCGCACGGGCGGTGGCGGTGGACGGCCGGGACGGAGCTCCCTACGTCCTGGTCGGCGACCAGCTGCGCCGCCTCGACCCGGCGAGCCTGCTGCCCACCGCGACGCTGCGGGAGAGCGAGGCAGGTGACGTCGACATCGACGAGCGCACCGGAGCGGCCGTGCTCACCTTCCCCGGCGTCAGCACCAGTGGCGAGTTCTCCTACGTCGGTTTCGTCGACGTGAGTCGATTCGTCGACCTTCCCGCCGAGGACACCGCGATTCGCGGGTTGCTGGACTCGGTTGCGGTCGACGACACCACGGGCCGGGCCTACGTCGTGCGGCGGGGGACCGTCGTCCCGAACTTTCTCACCGCGTCGTTCGCGGCGGGCGGGATCGAGGTGTTTGACGTGGCGTCCCGGGCCCGGTCGGCGACCATCACCGTCCCCGGAGACCCGATCGGGGTGAGCATCGACGCGACGAGTCGCACCGGGTACGCCGCTGAGCGCAACGGGGTGGTCGGGGTGTTCGACCTCGACACCAACACGGTGGTGGGCAGCCCAGGAGTGCCCAGTCCGGCCGCCCTGGCCAGCGACGCCGCCGGCGTGCAGGTCGCGACAGTGGGACCCGCGCTGGTCAGGCTGACCCAGGCGGGTTCGACGACGCCCACCACCACCACGGTCCAGCCTTCGGTGAACGCCTCGGTGGGCAATCTCGGTTCCTTGATCACCGTCGCGATCGCCAACGGTGGTGGCGGCCGGGTGGCCTTCACCGCAGACGGTGCGCCCATTCTCGGTTGCGGATTTCAGCCGGTGGTCAACGGTCTCTCCTACTGCATCCCCGAGCGCCCCTTTGACCGCGCTGGGGAAGTCGTCATCGAGGCCACCTACAGCGGGGACGACACGCACGCGGCATCTCGCGGCGCCGCACCGATCACCGTCGCCCCGTCGACCGACCCGTTCAGCTACGCGCTCGGCCAGGCCCTCCGATTCCTCCAGCTCTTCCTCGTCGGGTCACGCCTGCCCTGACCTGACGTCGCCTCGGTGCATCACTCGGGTGAGGGCTACCGCGGCAGCTGGTCGAGCCAGTGGCGCAGGCGGTCGGCCATCTGGCGAGTGTCTTGGGCGGCAGGGTCAGTCCGCGCGCTGATCGAGTCCAGGTGTTGCTGCATGTAGGCCCAGCCCTCGTCCGGTCTTCCCAGGCGGGCGAGCAGGACCGCGACCGTGCACGGGCCCGCCGCCGAGGCCGTGAGCGTCCCGGAGGCCTTCACCGCCTGCAGCACGCGCTCGGGATCGGCCGCGAGCCGCTCCAGGTAGGGCTCGGCGTGGTCGCGGGTCGCGGCGGCCAGCTCGGCGGCGACCGGGGCCGCCGTCTCCGGTGTCACCAACCAGCTCCGCCAGGTCGGTGCGGGCATCAGGTAGCCGATGCTGGTGACGGCGCTGGTCGAGCGGTAGCCGCCGTCCTTGTAGGTGCTCTGGAGGAGCTCGCGGACCACCGGCTGCACGTCGTCACGGCGCAGGTGGACGAACAACGTGGCGTGCCCCGTGCCGGCTGCTGCGTACCTCGAGGCGACGCTGGCGGCGAGGACACCGGTGTACTCGGGAGCAATCGAGCGGGTGAACCACCCGGCTGCCCGGGGCCGCCAGCCGATCGCCTGCATCGGTTCCCGCAGGGCCTGTTCCATCAGCTGGCGCCCCGTAGTCACTCCGTGACGCTAGCCGGTGCCGACGACAGCCAGCCGGGTTGCGCCCGGGTTTGCATCTCGACGTCATCATCGAGCTCGACCGGCATCGGTACCGCCCGAGGCCTGGCGCGCACGTACCGGCTGCTGGCTCGGGGCAGGCGAGCTTGACGGCACCCGCCTGCTGCCGAAAACGCGGTGCCGCGCGCCCTACGAGGCGATCCGCTAGGCGGAGCAGGGCCGGGGCAGCTCCCAGCCGCCCCTCATCATGGCATTGAGGGCCGCGCTCGAGGACTCGTCGGCCATGGCCGCTCCGCCCACCCAGCTCGTCGCGAGCACGGCGAGGAACAGGTCCCTGCCGCGTACCTCCGGCCGCGCGCCGCCGTCCTGCTGCGCTGCGGCGAGGAACTCGTCGGTGGTCGTGACGAAGCCGTGGCAGGTGAGGGCCAGCGGGCTCGTGTCCTCGGACAGGGCCACCCGCAGCGGCTCTGGCAGTCCGTCGAACGCGGTGGCCCAGTTCCCGAGCGCCTCCAGCCACTGAGACAGGGCCTCGGTGGAGTCGTGCACCTCCTCGCGGATCGCCTCACGACGCGACACCAGCTCTTCCGCACGTGCTCTGAGCAGTGCGTCGAGCAGCGCTTCCCGGTTCGGGAAGTGTCGGTAGAGGGTCCCGGCGCCCACGCCGGCCCGCTTGGCGATGGCGTCGAGGGATCCGGTGATCCCGTGCTCGGCGAAGTACTGCTCGGCCACGTCGAGGATGTGCGTCCTGTTCCGCTGGGCGTCCGTCCGGGGCCTGCGCTCGCGGGCTGCTGTCGCCTCGGACACGTCGGACCACCCCTCGTTGACAATGCGGAGACTGTCTCCGTATCTTCGGTGAAGTCAAGCGGAGACGCTCTCCACCTTATCGCAGAGGACCGATCATGCCCACCCCGCAGATGCTCCTGGCCATCCAGATGGCCAACGGCTACGGCTCCCAGCCCGGCTCCTGGCGCATGCCCGGAGTCGACCCGTCGAGCTACACCGACATGGACGTCTTCGCGCGGCACGTGCAGGTGGCGGAGCGGGGGAAGATCCAGCTGGTCTTCCTGGCCGACACGCCGGCGCTCGAGAACGACATCGAGCGGGGCGTGCCGAACCACGCCATCGACCCGCTGGTGGTCCTGACCACGATGGCGCGGGCCACCGAGCGCATCGGCCTGGTGGCGACGGCCTCCACGACGCTGAACGAGCCGTACACGATCGCCCGCCAGTTCAAGGCGCTGGACGTGGCCAGCCACGGTCGCGCCGGCTGGAACGCCGTCCCGACCTCGCTCCCAGCTGCGGCCGCGAACTACGGCGTGACGCTCCCGCCCCGCGCCGGGAAGTACGAACGCCTCCACGAGGTCATCCAGATCGTCCAGGCGCTGTGGGGGAGCTGGGGGCCCGACGCCTGGGTCCGTGACGTCGCCGGCCGGCGGTTCGCCGACACCAGCCAGATCCAGCCGGTGAACCTGCAGGGGCGTCACGTCTCCTCCCGCGGCCCGCTGCCCATCCCCCCGTCGGAGCAGGGGCAGCCGGTCATCTTTCAGGCCGGCGGGGGAAGCAACGGGCTCGAGGTGGCCGCGCGCTACGCCAGCGGTGTGTACGCCAACCCGTTCACGATCGAGGAGGGCCAGGCGCACCGCGCGGCGCTGCGGGCGGCCGCCGAGAGCGTCGGCCGCGATCCCGACGAGGTCAAGCTGTTCGCCGGTTTCATGCCCAGCATCGCGCCGTCCCGGCGGGCCGCCCTGGACCGGCGCCGGCAGCTGGACGAGGTCGTCGACCTCGACCAGCGGGTGACCTATCTCGGCGCCATGCTCGGGCTGCGCCTGACGCCCAACCAGATCGACGAGCCGCTCACCCCGCAGCAGCTCGCCGCCGCGCGACCCAGCCCGGGGGACCCGCGCTCGCCGCACGCTCTGGAGGTCGCCCGCGAGGGCTGGACGCTGCGCGACGTCCTCGCCCACGGCGTCATCGACTACCACCCGGTCGTGCCCGGCACGGCCGCCGACGTCGCCGACCACATGCAGGAGTGGTTCGAGGCCGGGGCCTGCGACGGCTTCTCCCTGGCGATCGACGTCTACGCCGACGGAATCGAGGCCTTCGTCGACCAGGTCGTCCCGCTGCTCCAGGAGCGGGGCCTGTTCCACCACGACTACGAGGGCGCCACCCTGCGCGACCACCTCGGCGCTCCCGCCCAGTACGGACTGGATCCGCGACTCGCCGGAGCGGCGCACGCGTCGAGCTGACCCGGCTCCACCAAGAAGGACGGAGACACATCGCGTGGACATCCAGGAATCACCGGCACCTGCCCTCGCAGCGCCCGCACCGCAGACCCACCCCGGCGACCGGCTCCCCCCGGGGAGCGCTCTCGTCATCGGCCTGCTCATGGCCTCGACGTTCACCGTCCTGCTCAACGAGATGATGCTCGGGGTCGCGCTGCCGACCCTGATCACTGACCTCGGCATCACCCCCACCACCGGTCAGTGGCTGACCACCGGCTACCTGCTGACGCTGGCGGTGCTCATCCCGGCCACCGGGTTCGTGATGCGGCGGTGGCACCTGCGCACGATCTTCCTGGGCGCGATGTCGCTGTTCACGGTGGGGACGGCGATAGCTGCCGCCGCTCCGGGATTCGGCGTCCTGTTCGCCGGCCGGATCATCCAGGCGGCTGGTACCGCTGTCTTCCTTCCTCTGCTGATGACCACCGCCATGCGTCTGGTCCCCGTCGCCCGGCGCGGCGCGGTGATGGCGATCGTCACGGCCGTGCCGGCCGTGGCGCCGGCGGTCGGCCCCGCGTTGTCGGGAGTGGTGCTGTCGGCGCTGAGCTGGCGGTGGCTCTTCATCCTCATGCTGCCGGTCGCCGTTCTCGCGCTGGGGCTCGGGGCGCTCAAGCTCCGGAACATCACCACCCCGGAGCCCGTCACTCTCGACGTGCTGTCCCTGGTGCTCTCCGCCGTCGGCTTCGGCGCACTGGTCTACGGGCTGGCGTCGATCGGCGAGTCGGTCTCGGGTCACGCACCCGTCGCCCCTTACGTCCCGATCGCGGTGGGGCTGGCCGGCATCGCGGCCTTCGTCCTGCGCCAAGTCACCCTGCAGCGGTCGAGCAACGCCCTGCTGGACATGCGCGTCTTCCGGTCGCGCTCGTTCACGCTAGCGCTGCTGGTGATGCTCGTGATCGCGATGATCGGCTTCGGCAGCCTGATCGTGCTGCCCTTGATCCTGACCAGCGTCCTCGGCCTGAGCACGCTGTCCCTCGGCCTGTTCCTGGTGCCGGGCGGTGCGGCCATCTCGCTCGTCTCGGCCCTGGGCGGGCGCGTGTACGACCGCGTCGGCCCCCGACCACTGGCGATTCCCGGCGCGCTCGTCTGGACGGCATCGCTGTGGTTCCTCAGCACCGTGGACGAGGACACCGCCGTCGGGACGGCCCTGGTGGCCTACCTGGTCATGTCCGCTTCCCAGGCCCTGATGTGGGCGCCGATGACGACGACGGCGCTGGCGGGGTTGCGCGCCGATCTCTACCCGCACGGCACCGCGGCCTTCACGACGATCCAGCAGCTTGCCGGTGCCGCGGGCGGGGCCGTGCTGATCTCCGCTTACACCATCGGCTCCGACGCCGCGGGCGCCGGCACGCTGACCCTCGCCCAGGCCGAGTCCGCGGGACAGGCCGCCTTCGTCACCGCGGCAGTCATCGGCCTCGGCGCGGTCGTCGGCACCCTCTTCGTGGGCCGGTCATCGGTGCCCGCCGAGGCGACCGCTCCTGACCTGACCTGACCTGACCTACCTGATCACCACATCACAGGAGCACACCATGCAGATCGGCATCCTCGGCGTCGGCAACGTCGGCGCCACCCTGGCGCAACGACTCACCGCTGGCGGGCACGAGGTGAAGGTGGCCAACTCCCGCGGTCCGGAGACCATCCCGGCCGAGGTGACCGCCTCGGGCGGACGGGCCGTCCGCGCGCACGACGCCGTTTCCGACGTCGAGGCACTGATTGTGTCCATCCCGCTCATCCGCATCCCGGACATCCGGCCGCTCGTGGACCAGCTGCCGGCCGGTGCCGTCCTGCTGGACACCTCGAACTACTACCCGTTCCGCGAAGGCCGCATCCCCGCCCTCGATGAGGGACAGGTGGAGAGCGTGTGGGTCGGCGAGCAGCTCGGCCGCCCCGTCGTCAAGGCGTGGAACGCCATCCTGGTGGATCCGTTCTACGAGGCCGCGATCGATCAGCCCACGAGTGCCTGAGTAAACGGATTCGGGAAACACAAGGAGCGCGGTCAGGGCACGACCGCCGGGTCATCACCTGACTCAAGGACGACTCCATCAGGGACCCGGACAGCCTGCGGGCCCCGACGTGTTATCGCTGCCTACCAGGGGAGATGGTCGCCGGCCTGAAGTCCTTTACGAGACTGCCGTCGGCCTCTGGTCGGTGGCCGGACCCCGACACCTGATCCACTTGGTGTGGGAGTCGTTCATCGGTGGGTGCAGCCCGCAGCCGGAAACCGGACAGTACGAAGCAGCTGCCTTCATTCGGCAGAAGAGCCGGTCCTCACCATGGTTCAGGCGCGTCGGAACAGCTCGGCCGGTCGGCCGCGCGTACCGCGGGTCATCTCGCCTGTTCCGATGAGGTGTGGGTCCATCGCCCGCCGAAAGGTGTCCTTCTGCAGCTCGTGGCCGGCGACGGCAGCGTGGACGCGGCGCAGGTTGAGGATGGTGAACTCCTCGGGCAGCAATCCGTCAGGATCGGGCAGCTCGCGATAACGCCGGCGGGCATCCTCAGCCGCTAGCGCGATCATCTCGCCGTGGCCGTAGGGCATCCGCCCAGGTGAGTCGACCGGCACTAGGCGGGTGTCGGGCAGGCGCGCATCCAGTCGCTCAACCGGGACGACCACGACGTGGGCGACCGAGAGCACCCAGCCGCGGTCGTCTCGCTGCGGGTCGTCAAACACCTGCAGCTGGCGCGGACGCACACCCTCGACGCCGGCCTTGACCTGCAGCCCGCGCAGCACCGCGTCGATCAGACGCTCACCCTCGTGCAGAAAGGTCCCGGGTAGTGCCCAGCCGCGTCCCTCGTCGCGTCGCACTTGAAGCACGCTCAGGCCAGCGTCCCCGTCGATCGTGAGGAGCGCGGCGTCGACCGCAACCGACGGGCGCGGGTAGTCGGACAAGCTGCGTCCGCTGCTGTCTCGGTAGCTAGCCACCAGCCGAGTTTAGCGGAAATTCGCTCCAAACTTGCAAAGTTGTCGTACCCTCGGTTTATCTTTTGCGCAGAAGTCAGCGAACTAACTATGGAAAGAGGATCGCGATGATGAAGATCCCTGCACTGCACGTCGGTCAAGCGCTCGCGTTCGGACCGGTCACGCTGTTCCCGGTCTGGGCCGACGCCCCACCGGTGAGCGGACTGCGTACCGGGCCCGCCGCGCAGCTCGAAGTGTCCGAGCTGACGACCGGACCGAACGTGGGACGGCTGTCGGTCTACAACTGCGGCGACAAGGCTGTGCTCCTGCTCGAGGGCGAGCTCCTCGAGGGCGGTTGGCAGACCCGCACCGTCGTTCGCGACGTGATCGTGGCCGCCGGTCAGCGCGCGGCGGTCGAGGTCGCCTGCGTCGAGCAGCACCGGTGGGGCGGCGACACCCTGCACGGACGCCGCAGTCGGCGGGCCACTGCGTCGGTGCAGTCCGCGCTGCGCGGCCAGGACGACGGCCGGCAGCAGCGTGTCTGGGACAGCGTTCAGCGCTACGAGGCCAGCGGTGCGACGGCGAGCGGATCGCTCGCTGACCACCTCGACCGCGTCCTCCCGCTGGAACCACCGCGGCTGATTGCCGGCCAGAACGGCGTCATCGTCGGGGTCGGTGGGCAGCCGACCGCGTTGGAGCTCTTCGGCAGCTGCACCGCGCTGAAGGCGCACCTGGCGGGCATCCTCGATGCCGCCCTGCTCGAGGCAAGCCTTGCGGGTCCGCCCGTGCCGGTGCCCGCACGTCGGGCGCGTCGCTTCGCCCGCGCTGTCGAGGCGATGAGCTGGGACCCGGATCTGCCTTCGGATGCGTCAACCGAGGCGTGGACCGGTCGCACCGACCGGGTGACGCTGCGGGCGCTCACCGTCGGGCCCGGACTGGCGCACCTGTCGGCGGTGACGGCATGACGAGCTCCGCGATCCGCCGCGACCGCGCGGTCGGAATCCTGTTGGCCACTGCCGCCGGTGACGCCCTCGGCGCTCCGTTCGAGTTCGGACCGCCCCAGCCGGCGACCGTCCCCGTCGAGATGACCGGTGGCGGCGGGTGGGATGTCGGTGAGTGGACCGACGACACTGCGATGGCGATCGCCATCGCCGAGGTCGCGGCCGAGGGTCTCGACCTGCGGACCCAGGCGACCCAGGACCGCATCGTGGCGCGCTGGTACGAGTGGTCGCTCGGGGCGAAGGACGTCGGCATCCAGACCCGGGCGGTGCTCTCCGACGTCGGGTCGTCCAGCGGCTCGGCTGCGGCACGCGAGGCGGCTAAGGAGCTGCACCACCGCACTGGACGTTCCGGCGGCAACGGTTCGCTCATGCGCACCGCCCCGGTCGCCCTCGCCTACCTCGACGATGAGGCCGGCCTGATCGAGGCGGCGACGTCCCTGAGCACCCTCACGCACTTCGATCCCGAGGCGGCCGAGGCGTGCATGCTCTGGTGCCTGGCCATCCGGCACGCCGTGCTGACCGGCGAGCTGGACGTCCGCGTCGGGCTTGCATCCCTCACACCGGAGCGCGCCACGGTGTGGAGTGCCCGCATCGAGGTCGCCGAACGCTCGACGCCGGGGAGCTTCACCCACAACGGCTGGGTCGTCGAGGCATTCCAGGCAGCGTGGTGCGCGATCGCCACGACCCCGGTCCCGGAGATGCGAGCCGACCATCTTCGGCTCGCGCTGCAGGCCGCCGTTCGTGGTGGACGGGACGCCGACACCGTTGCTGCCATCGCCGGTGGCCTGCTCGGCGCGGCGTACGGAGCGTCCGCGGTGCCATGGGAGTGGCGCCGCGTGCTGCACGGCTGGCCGGGCCTCGGCGCCCGCGACCTGATCGTGCTCGCCGGACGGATCGAGCGTCGCGGCGCCCCGGACGGGTTTGACTTCGGCTACCGCGCCTACCCGCGCGTCGGCGTCCTCGGCCGGCACCCGTACGACGGCGGTGTGCTGCTCGGCGGAGTCGCAGGGCTCGACCAGCTGCCGCCGGAGGTCGACGCCGTCGTCTCGCTGTGTCGAGTCGATCCGCTGCCCTCCGCAGACGTCGTCGTCGTGGAGTCGCGGCTCATCGACGAGGTCGGCGCGAACGCGCACATCGACTTCTTGCTGCTTGATGCCGTCCGCGCGGTCGAGGCTCTCCGCGCCGAGGGCCGGACGGTCTACCTCCACTGCGTCCAGGCGCACAGTCGGACGCCCGCCGTCGCCGCGCTGTACGGAATGCGCCGAAGGGGAGTCACCGCCGAGCAGGCCCTGGCCGACCTCCAACAGGTCTTGCCGAACGCTCACCCGAATCCGGAGCTCCGCGAAGCACTCAGGCGCCTACGATAAGACGCGGAAGGTGACGACGAGAGAGTGTTCTTCGACAGTCCAGCTGTGGTCAGTTCCGGGGTCCCACATCAGGTAGTCGCCAGGCGTGGACAGACCATGATGCCTCTGAACAGCAACTGAGAAACGCGAGGTGCGGCTTGGATGTTGGCAACGCTCCGCCCTCATCCCTGTCATGGACATCTTCGACCACCGCACCTACCCCGACTACTGCGCGAGACCTCGGCGACTTCATCGTCGTGCTCACCACCCACACCGGTCCACACGAGACGACGTACTCCTCGAGCTGGCCGCTGAGGCCAGCGACTCAGACGACGACAGGTTCGGCCTCGGGTGGCCGGAAGCCTGGTCCGGAACTGCGGCTGCCTGGTGGGTTGGCGCGCGAAGGGGATTGACGCCGGCAACGAACGCGAGGGAACAGTGCCAGCACGGTGACGCCGGGCTCCAGACTGGAGGCGGCGGCGAGGACCCTCGGGGCGACCCGCTGCGCTGTGAGTTCCTGGGCGCCGGTCGATACGCGCGCACAGCAAACGAGCCTCGAGGAGGTCATGACGGCTGTCTCACATGAGGCACCGTCCCTGAACCAAACTATCTATCGGACACGGGCACGTTGCCAATCTCGGGGGCAGTCGGGGTGCGCCGTCGTCCGGTGCCCGATCGGCTGGTGAGACTGCGGTTAGACGGGGGGAAACTGGGGTTCAGACGGGCGGCAGCCGAAGAGCGGCGGTGTAGTCCTTGCCGTCCTTGCGGTGGGAAGCAAACGACCGCAGCCGAGTGAAGTCGCCGCGGCAGATCTCTGCGGCCAGCCGGTGAGCGAGGACGGCGCCGCGGAGCGTGCCCGGCGTGAAGGTTGGACACACGGCGTCGAGGTCCGCTGCCAGTCGGTCGTGATGAGCAGCGGCGACGTCGAGGCCAGCGCCGGAGGAGAAGGTGACGATCGCCGCGAGCCGTAGCTGGTTCTGGAGGATCTGAACTCCTGCGTCCTCGCGGTCTCCGGTGAGCCGGTCCAGGACAAGCTCGCTGAGCGCGAGCGTCCGTGCCCAGGCGAGGCCTGTGCTGTTCTCGTCCCCGGCATACCTGTCGACCATCCCGGTGATCCGCAGCTGTCGTGGGTCGGTCATGTCGGCCTTCAGTTCGTGGTGCGGCCAGGGCCTCTGGAGTTCCCCCCAGCGGCGGCAACAGCCGGAGGCCTGACGTGATGGGCTTGCTCAGCGCAGGCGGCCGCCCTGGTGGCCACCGGTCGGCGACCACCGTCATCCAGCGACTGCGGAGAGTGCATGCCAGCACCTCTGCACACTGCTTGGCCACTGACGCTCATCGTCACCGGCATTGCCGCCCACGATCAGCTGCTTCAGCCGCACATCCGCTTCAACCAGGCTTTGCGCGCGCCAAAGCGACGTGCCAAGGACAGATGATGAGCTGGAGCTCGTTGTCGTCGGCGACCCTGCGCGGGCCGCAGCTCGCCGGAGGTGCAGTCCATCGCCGGACGCTCACCTCTGAGGAAGACGACCTAGACGCAAGAAAGCCCCGGCCGTGGAGACCGGGGCTGTTCGTGTTCTGGGTGTCCGAGGGGGGACTTGAACCCCCACGCCCGTTAATAGGGCACTAGCACCTCAAGCTAGCGCGTCTGCCATTCCGCCACTCGGACATGCGCACAGCAGCATGCTTGCCTGCGCTGGGCTAGGTTAGCCGACGCGGTGTGCGCTTCCCAAACCGGGTGGTCAGCGGGTGACGACCTTGCGCCGTCCCGGTCCGAAGGCCCTGTGGCACCACCCGAGTGGTAGGAAGACCCGGTGGCCCCCAGTGATGACACGAGCACCGAGTCCAGGGCTGAGGCTGAGGTCGTCGAGCTCACCAGCCAGCTGATCCGCATCGACACCACCAACACCGGCGACCCCGCCACCGTGGTGGGCGAGGAGGAGGCCGCCCGCTGGGTGATCGCCCAGCTGGAGGAGGTCGGCTACGAGACCACCTACGTGGAGTCGGGCATGCCCGGCCGCGCCAACGTCTTTTGCCGGCTGCCCGGCGCCGACCCCGCCCGCGGCGCCCTGCTCATGCACGGCCACCTCGACGTCGTGCCCGCCGAGCCCGGCGAGTGGTCGGTGCACCCCTTCTCCGGCGCGGTCAAGGACGGCTACGTCTGGGGCCGGGGCGCGGTGGACATGAAGGACATGGTGGCCATGACGCTGGCCGTCGCCCGCCAGTTCAAGGCCGAGGGCGTCGTACCCCCGCGCGACGTCGTCTTCGCCTTCCTGGCCGACGAGGAGGCCGGCGGCAAGTGGGGCTCGCACTGGCTGGTGGAGCACCGCCCCGACCTGTTCGCCGGCGTCACCGAGGCCGTGGGCGAGGTGGGCGGCTTCTCCCTCACCGTGGCCCGCCCCGACGGTGCCGAGCGCCGCCTGTACCTACTGGAGACCGCGGAGAAGGGCATCGCCTGGATGCGGCTGCGCGCCACCGCCACCCCCGGCCACGGCTCCTTCCTGCACTCCGACAACGCCGTCACCCGGCTGGCCGAGGCCGTCGCCAGGTTGGGCAACCACACCTTCCCGCTGGTGATGACCGACAGCGTCCGCGAGTTCCTCACCGCCGCAGGGGAGGAGACCGGCCTGGACTTCGACGCCGACTCACCGGACCTGGACGGCACCCTGGCCAAGCTGGGCTCCATCGCCCGCATCGTCGGGGCCACCCTGCGCGACACCGCCAACCCCACGATGCTGCAGGCCGGCTACAAGGCCAACGTCATCCCGGCCACCGCCGAGGCCGTGGTGGACTGCCGCGTCCTGCCCGGCCGCCGCGCCGCCTTCGAGGCCGAGGTGGACGCCCTGCTGGGCCCGGACATCGAGCGCGAGTGGGTGACCGCCCTGGAGCCCTACGAGACCACCTTCGACGGCGAGCTGGTGGACGCCATGAACGCCGCTCTGCTCGCCCAGGACCCGCACGCCCGACTGGTGCCCTACATGCTCTCCGGCGGCACCGACGCCAAGGCCTTCGACAAGCTGGGCATCCGCTGCTTCGGCTTCGCCCCGCTGCAGCTGCCCCCCGAGCTGGACTTCGCTGCGCTGTTCCACGGCATCGACGAGCGGGTTCCGGTGTCTGCCCTGAAGTTCGGCACCCGCGTGCTCGACCAGTTCCTCCGCACCTGCTGAGCCAGCCCCTTTGAGGAGTCCGATGAATGTCGCCGGCAAGACCGTCCTGATCACCGGCGGGGCCTCCGGCTTCGGCGCCACCGCCGCCCGCCGGCTGGTGGCCCAGGGCGCGCAGGTGGCCCTGGTCGACCGCAGTGCCGACGCCGTCACCGCCCTGGCCGACGAGCTCGGTGGCCTGGCCGTCGTCGGCGACGTCAGCGACCCGGACACCGCCACCCGGATGGTGGCCGAGACCGAGGAGCGCTTCGGCCGCCTCGACGTCGCGTTCCTCAACGCCGGCGTGATCGGCGGCCAGTCCGCCTCCGACGACACCTTCGACCTGGCCCGCTACCGGGCGGTGGTCGGGGTGAACCTGGACGCCGTGGTCTTCGGCACCTGTGCCGTGGTGCCCGCGCTGCGCCGCGCCGGCGGGGGACAGGTGGTGGCCACCGCCTCGCTGGCCGGCCTGGTGGCCATCCCGGGCGACCCGGTGTACACGCTCACCAAGCACGCGGTGGTGGGCTACGTCCGCTCGGTGGGTGCGCAGCTGGCGGGGGAGGGCATCGCCGTCAACGCGATCTGCCCGGGCTTCGCCGACACCCCGCTCATCGCCGGGCAGCGCTCCGCCTTCACCGACGCCGGCTTCCCGCTGCTCACCGCCGACGACGTGGTGGACACCGTCGAGGCGGTCCTGGCCAGCGGGGAGAGCGCGCAGTGCTGGTACATCCAGCCCGGGCGTACCAGCGAGCCGTTCCGCTTCCGCAACGTGCCCGGCCCGCGCGCCGGCGCCACCACCACCACCGCCGCCCCGCCGGACGACGTCATGCGGTCGGCCCACGGAGGCTGAGCTACTGGTTGATGATCTGCGGGTTGGGCCCAGCGCCCTTGCGCCGCAGCAGGCTGTTGGGCACCCGGTTGGCCAGCTCGCCCAGCGGCTCCACGGCCCGGTTGAGCACCAGCACCGACTGCTGCAGGTCCTTGAGCACGTCGCCCAGGTGCAGCAGCTGGTCCAGGGTGCCGCCGTCGGCGGTGAGCTTCTCCACGAAGCCGTCCTCGGCCAGCAGCCGGTCGGCCAGCCCCTGCTCGCGCAGCAGCAGCTCCAGCAGCCCGTTCTCGTGGGTGATGCGGTCGAGCGCGCCGTTCTCGGCCAGCAGCCGGTCCAGCGGACCGCCGGGGGACAGCAGCAGCTCCAGCGCACCGCCGGTCTGGGTGATGCGGTCAAGCGCGCCGCCCTCCACCAGCAGCCGGTCCAGCGGTCCGCCGGGGGCCAGCACCCGCTCCAGCGCGCCCCCCTCGGCCAGCAGCCGGTCCATCGGCCCGCCGCGGCTGGCGAAGCGCTCCAGCACGCCCTCCTCGACGATCCGCTCCAGCGGCCCGCCCGGGGCGATGGCCTTGCCCAGCGGACGGTCCTCCTCCAGCGCCTCCGCCAGCTTGGTCAGCGCGCTCAGCGGACCCTGGGGGTCCTGCAGCACCCGCGCCAGCTGCTCGGCCACCCCGCCTGCGCCGAACACCGCGGTCACCTGGTCGGCGTAGCCACCCTTGCGGCGCAGCGGTCCCTCGGCGGCGGCCAGCTGGCCGAGGCCGAGCGTCACCTGGGTGGCGGCGACGGTGACACGAACAGGCAGCGTGACGAGGCCGAGGAGGTTCATGAGGGCACCCTAGACCGGAAAGCTCACACTCGAGCGGCGCTGCCCACAGCCTGCTCGATGCTGGTGAAGCCCTCGCGGCGCACGATCCGCGCCAGGCCCTTGTGGATGTGGCGGGCGTAGAACGGCCCGCCGTAGACGAAGCCGCTGTAGCCCTGCACCAGGCTGGCGCCGGCGGCGATGCGCTCCCAGGCGTCGTCGGCGGTCTCGATGCCACCGACGGAGATGAGCACCAGCTCCTCGCCCACCCGGGCGTGCAGCCGCCGGAGCACCTCCACCGACCGCGCGGCCACCGGGGCGCCGGAGATCCCGCCCGCGCCGATGGCTTCCACGGTGGTGGCCGGCGTGCGCAGCCCGGCGCGGGAGACGGTGGTGTTGGTGGCCACGATGCCGGCCACGCCCAGCTCCACGGCCAGGTCGGCGATCGCGTCCACGTCGGCGTCGGAGAGGTCCGGCGCGATCTTCACCAGCACGGGGATGGACACGGTGTCCTGCACGGCGCGCAGCAGCGGCCGAAGCGACTCCACCGCCTGCAGGTCGCGCAGCCCCGGGGTGTTGGGGGAGCTGACGTTGACCACCAGGTAGTCGGCCAGCGGCGCGAGCAGCCGGGCGCTCTGCACGTAGTCGTCGGCGGCCTCGGCAGCGGGCACCACCTTGGTCTTGCCGATGTTCACCCCGACGGGCAGGTGGGTGCGGCGGCGGCGCAGCGCGTCAGCCGCAGCGCCCGCGCCGTGGTTGTTGAAGCCCATCCGGTTGACCACTGCACGGTCGTCGACCAGCCGGAACATGCGCGGCTTGGGGTTGCCCGGCTGCGCGTGGGCGGTGACGGTGCCCACCTCCACGCTCCCGAATCCCAGTGCCCCCCAGGCGTCCACCCCGGTGGCGTCCTTGTCGAAGCCGGCGGCCAGGCCGAGCGGCGCAGGGAAGTCGATGCCCAGGACGGTGCTGCGCAGCGCGGGGTCGCGCACCGTGAACACCCGGGCCAGCAGCCACCGCAGCGGCGGAAGGGCAGTGACCAGGCGGAGCAGGCCGAAGGCCAGGGTGTGGGCCTTCTCGGGGTCCAGCCGACGCAGCAGCAGGCTGAACAGCAGGCGGTACACGGTTCTCCTCGGGTGGTCAGTGCGGCGCCGAGCGCGGTGGTGGGAACGAGTGGCGCAAGGCAGAGGCTAGGTGCTGGGTGCCGGCAGCTGCTGGCCGGTCTTGCGTCGACGCAGGATCACCCGGCGGCTGCCGTCGGAGTACAGCCGCACGCGGGAGAGCTCCCAGCCGCCGAACTCCGCCTGGATGGACAGCTGCATGGTGGCCGTGACCCGGGATACGCCCGGGGGCAGGCGCAGCGGGTGGTACTCGTACTCGATCACCGGGTGCCTCCTCCGGGGACGACTCGCTGCAGACCACCACCTGAGGCGGAGGCGACGAGCACCGCGCCGCTCGCGGAGTCCACCGCAACAGTCTCAGGCTGGGCCACGGTGTCAAGCCGGTACCGCTCCACGGGCTCGCCGCCGCCCATCGCGTAGCCCACCACCTGGTTGCGGCCGGTGACCGTGACCCAGGCGAGGTCGGTGGTGGGGTCGTAGGCCACGGCGTAGGGCTGGTTGGCCACCGGGAAGCGCTGCCGCATCAGCAGCGGGTCGGCGGTGAACACCATCAGCTGCCCCAGCTCCACGTCCACCACCAGCATTCGCCCGTAGCGGTCGGTGGTGCCGTTCACCGCGCCCTGCCCGGCGCGCAGGCTGGTGCCGAGGTCGCCGTCGTCGAGGTTCACCTGGGTCACCGAGGTCTGCTTGCGGTCCAGCGCCACCAGCGTGCCGTCCGCGTAGCTCAGCGCCGCGACGTCGGCCAGCCCGGCGATGGTCTTGGTGACGGTGTCGTCGGCGCCGAGCACCAGCACCTCGCCCTCGGCGGTGCCCACCACGGTGGTCTGGTCGTCGATCTGCAGCGCGGCCTGCGGGGTGCCGGGCAGGGTCACCGTCGTCACGTCACCGCTGCGCTGGTCCACCCGCAGCAGGGCTCCGGGGACGGAGACCAGGAAGGGCCCGCCGGGCTTGCTCAACGAGATCTGGGCGGCGCGGGCCGGCAGCGCGACGGTGCGGGCGACGCCGGCGGGGTTCTCCGAGCTGCGCAGCAGCAGCCGGTCGGGGCCCTCCACCTGCACGGCCAGCACGTGGGTGCTGGGGTCGACGGCCATCCCCCGCGCGGGGGCGCCCAGCACGGTGACGGTGCCGGCGGGAGACGCGGTGGGTGCCGTGGTGGCGGGCACGGCCGGTTCGCGCACGTTCTCCGGGGTGCTGCTGTCGCTGGAGCAGCCGGTGGCGAGCAGGGCCACCGCCGTGAGCAGGGCAGCGGCGCCCGCCGCAGCCCGTCGTGAGCCGACCATTACAGAACTCCCATGCTTGACGACGCGGTGTGTCCGCCCTGTCAGTGTGCCCTCGGCGTGGGTGCCCAGTGCCCTCGGCCTGGGTGCCCCGTCTCCTCAGCCGGAGCTGACGTCGTCCAGGGCCGCGCGGATGGCGGTGGGCAGGATCACGTCGCGCTCGGCGAGCACGCCGGTGAGCTGAGCGGCGGTGCGGGCGCCCACGATGGCGCTGGCCACGCCCGGCTGCTCGCGCACCCAGGCAAGCGCCACCGCCAGCGGTGAGACGCCCAGCCCCTCGGCCGCCGTGACCACCGCCTCCACCACCAGGGCGGCGTCCTCCCCGCGGTGCGCAGCCAGCCCGGCGGCCAGGTGCGCGCTCGCGCCCCGCGAGTCGGCGGGCACCCCGGTGCGGTACTTGCCGGTGAGCACCCCGCGGGCCAGCGGCACCGCGGCCAGCAGTCCCAGCCCGTGGTGGCGGGCCGCGGGCAGCAGCTCGCGCTCCGGCGTGCGGTCCAGCAGCGAGTACTCCGTCTGCACCGCCACCACCCCGCTGCGCTGGCCCTGCGACACGGCGGTGGCCAGCTGCCAGCCCGCGTGGTCGCGCAGCCCGGCGTACCGGGTGCGACCGGTGCTCACCGCGTGCTCGAGGGTGTCCACCACCTCCGACACCGGCGTGTGCGGGTCCCAGCTGCTCACCTGCCACAGGTCCAGGTGGTCGGTGCCCAGCTCGCTCAGCGTCTCGTCCAGCTGGCTCAGCAGCGCCCGTCGAGAGCAGTCCACCAGGCCCCCGGGGTGCAGCCCGGAGGCGGCGCTGAGCACCACCGCCGAGCGGGGCACCAGGTCGCCGATCAGCTCACCGACCACCCGCTGGGCCGCGCCACCGGCGTAGGCGGGGGAGACGTCCACCAGCGTGCCGCCGGCGTCCACGAAGGCCACCAGCTGTGCGGCGGCCTCGTCGGAGCTGGTGTCCCGGCCCCACGTCAGGGTGCCCAGGCCGGTCTGGGACACCCGCAGTCCACTGGCTCCTACTGATGTCTGCTCCACAGCACAGGAACCCTAGGCCGCACCGGCACCGTTGCCGGCCAGGCTCGCCGCCCCCTGCACTACCTACCGGTAACCTGCCGCACCATGCGACTGGGACTGAACATGGGCTACTGGGGCGCGGGCAACGACGCGTCCAACCTCAAGCTGGCGATCGAGGCGGAGCGGCTGGGCTTCTCCGTGGTGTGGGCGGCCGAGGCCTACGGGTCCGACGCCCCCACGGTGCTGTCCTGGGTGGCGGCGCAGACCTCCACCATCGACATCGGCAGCGCCGTCATGCAGATCCCCGCGCGCACCCCGGCCATGACGGCGATGACCGCGGCGACCCTGGACACCCTCTCCGGTGGCCGCTTCCGCCTGGGCCTGGGCGTCTCCGGCCCGCAGGTCTCCGAGGGCTGGCACGGCGTGCGCTTCGGCAAGCCGCTGGGCCGCACCCGCGAGTACGTGGAGGTGGTGCGCCAGGCGCTCTCTGGCGAGCGCGTGCGCCACGACGGCGAGCACTACCAGCTTCCGCTGCCCGACGGCCCGGGCAAGGCCCTGCAGCTCACCGTGCACGGCGCCCGCCAGGACCTGCCCGTGTACCTGGCCTCCGTCGGGCCCCGCAACTTGGAGCTGACCGGCGAGATCGCCGACGGCTGGCTGGGCATCTTCTGCTCGCCCAAGCACCTGCCCAAGCACCTCGCGCACATCCAGGCCGGCCGCACCAAGGCGGGCAAGACCGGGCTGGAGGGCTTCGACGTCGCCCCGTCCATGCCCATCGTCCCGGGCGCTGACTGGCGCAGGTGCGCCGACTTCACCCGCCCGTACACCGCGCTGTACGTCGGGGGCATGGGCAGCCGGGAGAAGAACTTCTACAACGCCCTGGCCGTGTCCATGGGCTACGCCGACGCCGCCAAGCAGGTGCAGGACGCCTACCTGGACCGGCGCTACGACGAGGCCATGGCGGCGCTGCCGCTGGAGCTGCTCGACGAGATCGCGCTGCTGGGCACCAAGGAGCGCATCGCGGAGCGGTTGACGGCGCTGGCCGAGGCCGGGGTCACCACCGTGAACCTCGCGTGCCCGCCCGGCGAGGACGGCTTCGCCGCGCTGCGCACCGCCGCCGAGGCGCTGGAGCTAGCAGGCCTCGGCGAATGATCCTGGACATGACCTGGCTCCAGGCGATGGTCCTGGGGCTGGTGCAGGGGCTCACCGAGTTCCTGCCCATCTCCTCCTCGGCGCACCTGCGCATCGTCTCCGGGGTCTTCTTCGGCCACGACACCGGCGCGTCCTTCACGGCGGTGACGCAGCTGGGCACCGAGGCAGCGGTGCTGCTGTACTTCGCCCGCGACATCGGCCGGCTCGTCGTCGCCTGGTTCCGCGGTTTCCGGGAGCCGGCCGTCCGCAAGACGCTGGACTACCGGATGGCCTGGTACGTCATCGTCGGCACCATCCCGGTGGGCATCCTGGGCCTGCTGTTCAAGGACCAGGTCCGCTCCGGGGCGCGCAACCTCTACCTCATCGCCACCATGCTCATCGTGTTCGGCCTGGTGATGGCGGCGGCGGAGTACTTCGGCTCCAAGCGGCGCACCGTCAAGGAGCTCACGCTGCGCGACGGCATCGTGATGGGCTCGGCGCAGGCGCTGGCGCTCATCCCCGGCGTGTCGCGCTCCGGCGGCACCATCAGCGCGGGGCTGTTCCTGGGTCTCACCCGCGAGGCGGCAGCCCGGTACTCGTTCCTGCTCGCCATCCCCGCGGTGGTCGCGTCCGGGCTGTTCAGCCTGCCCGACGCCTTCGAGCCGGCCGAGGAGGGACTGCTGCAGGCCAGCGGGCCACAGCTGCTGGTGGCCACCCTGGTCGCCTTCGCCGTCGGCTACGCCTCCATCGCCTGGCTGCTGCGCTACGTGGCCAACCACACCATCTACCTGTTCGTGGGCTACCGCATCGCCCTGGGCGTGCTGGTGCTGGTGCTGCTGACCACCACCGGGCTGCAGGCCACCTGAGCACGGAAAGCTGTCCGCTCAGGGTGAACTGGTGCACTGCCTGCTCACCGGCGGGGCGGCCGGGTCCTAGGGTGGTCGCATGACGGTCATCCTGCTGCGCCACGGCCGCTCCACCGCGAACACCGCCGGGGTGCTCGCCGGGCGCAGCGAGGGCGTGGCGCTGGACGAGAAGGGCACCGGGCAGGCCGAGGCCCTGGTGCAGCGGCTCGCCGAGCTGCCCATCACCGCCATCGTCACCTCCCCGCTGCTGCGCTGCCAGCAGACGGTGGCCCCGCTCGCCGCCGCCCGCGGCCTGCACCCATGCTCCGAGGAGCGCCTGGCCGAGGTGGACTACGGCGAGTGGACCGGCCAGGAGCTGAAGAACCTGGTGTCCGAGCCGCTGTGGAAGGTGGTGCAGCAGCACCCCTCGGCGGCGGTGTTCCCCAACGGGGAGGGCCTGGCGCAGGTGCAGGCTCGAGCGGTGGCCGCGGTCCGTGAGCACGACGCCGCACTCGCCGCCGAGCACGGCGCTGACGTGCTGTGGGTGGCGTGCACCCACGGTGACGTCATCAAGTCGGTGCTGGCGGACGCGCTGGGCACGCACCTGGACTCCTTCCAGCGCATCGTCGCCGACCCGTGCTCGGCGAGCGTCGTCCGCTACACCGACACGCGGCCGTTCGTGCTGCGCAGCAACGACACCGGGGGAGACTTGTCCAGCATCACCCCGCCCAAGAAGGCCGCCGATGGCGAGGCCGCGCCGGCTCCTGCCGACGCGGTGGTCGGCGGAGGGACGGGCGGGTGAGCGCCGTGCCCGCACGCCTGGAGCACCGGTCCCTGGTGTGCCGATCCACAGTGATTCACCTAGTGTCGGAGTTGCCATGTCACGAGTAATCCACGTCTTCCGCAACCCAGACCGGTTCATTGTCGGCACTGTCGGTGAGCCCGGTGACCGCGCCTTCTACCTGCAGGCTGTGCAGGAGGGCCGGCTCATCAGCGTGCTCCTGGAGAAGCAGCAGGTGCAGGTGCTGGCGGAGCGCATCATCGCGCTGCTGGAGGAGGTGCACCGCCGCTTCGGCGCCGAGCTGCCCGACGACGACCCCATCGTGGAGGACCTCGAGCCGCTGGCGGTGCCGGTGGACGAGGAGTTCCGGGTGGGCACCATGGGCCTGGGCTGGGACGCCGACGCGAGCTGCGTGGTGGTGGAGCTGCTGGCCGTCACCGAGGGCGAGGTGGATGAGTCGGTGGTGCTCGACGACACCGACGAGGGTCCCGACTCCGTGCGGGTGTTCCTCTCCGCCGAGCAGGCCCGGGACTTCGCCGCGCGCGCTGAGCTGGTCATCAGCGCCGGGCGGCTGCCCTGCCCGCTGTGCAACGAGCCGCTGGACCCCGAGGGTCACGTGTGCGTGCGCACCAACGGGTACCGCCGCGGCGTGGGCATCGCGCCGTCGGCCGGCGAACCCAGCCAGGACTGATCACGACCGTGCAGGTGCACGACCCAGCCACGCTCGAGCTGCTGCGCGCCGGAAAGCTCGAGATCCTCGGCCGCATCGTGGAGGCGAGCAACGCCACGCTGCTGTGCTCGGTGGAGCTCGACGGCGTCACCGGCCACTGCGTGTACAAGCCGGTGCAGGGCGAGCGACCCTTGTGGGACTTTCCGGACGGGACGCTGGCCGGCCGCGAGGTGGCCTCGTACCTGGTGTCGGCGGCCAGCGGCTGGGGGGTGGTGCCGCCGACGGTGCTGCGCGACGGGCCGTTCGGCTCCGGGATGGTGCAGCTGTGGATCGACACGCCGGCGGCCAGCATCTCCGACGACGAGGACTCCGATGCTGGGTCCGGCTCAGCGGCTGGTTCTGGATCGGCTGCGCACCGCGAGCACGTGGAGCAGGTGAGCGACCTGGTGGAGCTGTGCCCGCCCGGGGCGGTGCCGCAGGGGTGGATGCCCATCCTGCGGGCGCAGGACTACTCCGGGGAGATGGTGGTGCTCGCGCACGCCGATCACCCCGGGCTGCGCCGGATGGCCGTGCTGGACGTGGTGCTCAACAACGCCGACCGCAAGGGTGGGCACGTGCTCGCCGGGCTGGACGGCGGGGTTTACGGCGTGGACCACGGCATCTGCCTGCACAGCGAGCCCAAGCTGCGGACCGTGCTGTGGGGCTGGGCAGGGGAGCCCATCGGTGACGAGGCGGTGGAGATGCTCTCGAAGCTGGCCAGCCTGCTGGAGGGCGAGCTGGCCGACCAGCTGGACGAGCACCTGACCATCGCCGAGGTGCAGGCGCTGCGCACGCGGGTGCGCCGGTTGCTCGCCACGCGGGTGATGCCGGAGCCGTCCGGGATGCGTCCGGCGATTCCCTGGCCTGCGTTCTAGCGGCTTTCGCGGTTTCCCTGAGGTTGTCGGGGGTTGTTCGTATCATTCGAACATGAGTTCGAACGGTGTAGCGGAGGACCTCCCTGACGAGGTCGCCTCGTTGCTGGCTGAGCACGCTGCGGTGATGGTGCGGTTGCAGCAGGTGCCGCTGGCCGGGCTGTCCGATGCTGGGGTGTTGGCGGTGTGCCGTGAGGTGGAGCGGGTGCACCGGATGAAGCCGACGGTAGATCATCGGTTGATTGTGGAGATGGAGTGCCGTTCCCTGGCCACGGTGTTCCTAGCGCGGGGCACGGCGGGGTTGCTGTCGGAGGTGCTGCACCTGGACATGCAGGAAGCACGAGCCCGGGTGCGGGCTGCGCAGCTTCGTGGGCCACGCACGTCGTTCACTGGTGAGGATCTCGGTCCTCTGCACCCCGCAACAGCCGCAGCGGAGGCCGCTGGTGAGATCTCGCCGCGCCACGCCGAGATCGTCGCCAAGACGATGCACGAGCTGCCGGCCTCGCTGGATACCGGGACTGTCGGGTTGGCCGAGCAGACGCTGGCTGCGCAAGCCTGCGCGTTGCGGCCGTCGGAGCTGGCCAAGGCCGCCGAGCGTCTGGTGGCCTACCTCGATCCCGACGGCCGGCAAACCTCCGACGCCGATCAGGCCCGGCGGCGGGGTTTCACCATCGGCCGGCAGCGCCCGGATGGGATGAGCCGCATCAGCGGTGAGCTCGACCCGATGACCCGAGCCCTGGTGGATGCTGCGTTCTCCGCCGCCGCGCGGCCGGTCACCGAGGACGGGGTGCCGGATCCGCGCAGTGCCGCCCAGCGCAACCACGACGCGCTGGCCATGCTGTGCCGCAACGCATTGGCGGGCGGGGAGCTGCCGAGCAACCGCGGGCTGCCAGCAACGGTCGTGGTGACCATGGGACTGGCAGACCTCGAGCGCCGCGCGGGTACCGCGTCGACCGCCTCCGGCGGGACGGTGCCGGTGCGTGACGTGCTGCGCATGGCCGCGGACGCCCGCTGGCTGCCCTGCGTGCTCGACTCCACCGGACAAGTCCTACACCTCGGCACCGGGCAGCGCCTGGCCTCACCGGCGCAACGACTAGCCCTGTACGCGCGCGACCGTGGCTGCACCCGGCCCGGCTGTGAGATGCCTGCGCAGTGGACCCAAGTTCACCACCTCACCGAGTGGCAACACGGCGGACCCACCGACCTACACAACCTGGCCCTGGTCTGCCCGTTCGACCACCGGCTCATCACCCACGAAGGCTTCACCGTCCGCATGGGCACCGGCGGCCGGGTGGAATGGATCGCACCCAGACATGTTGACCCACAACAGGTTCCGCGCACCAACCCGATCCACCATCCACCCGACCTCAGCGACGCCGACCCACCGCCCCAGCAGTCGAGGACCAGCTGGCGGCCTGGCACGATCAGGGCATGACCGTGCTCGAGCTCTCGGACGAGTGGTGGAGCCGAGATGGTCCGTTGGCGGCGGACAACTTTGCTGCGGTGCTTCGCGAGATCGAGCGGGAGCTGAGTCCCGACCACCCGCTGGCGGGTCAGGTCGTGCGGGTGGAGGCACGCTTCG
The DNA here is from genome assembly GCF_058133575.1 of Rhodococcus sp. Z13_19A. Lineage (NCBI taxonomy): Bacteria > Bacillati > Actinomycetota > Actinomycetes > Mycobacteriales > Nocardiaceae > Rhodococcus > Rhodococcus sp. Z13_19A. The sequence goes on along the minus strand of NZ_JBYUNN010000003.1, from coordinate 480,946 downwards.
GGCCGTCCGACGACGTCATCGTGAGCCTGGTTGACGGCGGGTTCGCTCTGGTCCACCCGACGTGGTCGGGTCACGTCGAGCCGTCGCCGTGCCCAGACACGACCTACCTCGGGGACGCGGCAAAGGCTTCGCAGACGATCGCGGAGTGGGAGCGGTGGTGGTGAGGTGGGTCTTGGCAGCAACCGGGCCGGCGCAGCACGCTGCACCGGCCCGACCTCGGGAGAGCCCCGCTGATCAGCTGCGCCGCGCGTACCGGGCGAAGCGGGCGTCGATGTCGGCCTCAGTGAGCCCGAAGTCGGACAGCTGGTAGCGGTGCGACGGCGTGCGCGGCCCGCTGGTGCTCGCCGCGTGCATGTCCTGCTGCGCCTTCCGCGCCTCGTCGCTGAGGGTGATGCCGAAGTGGCGGTAGATGCCCTCCACCGTGCCCAGCGCGTCCCCGACGAAGTCCTCGTAGTAGACGTCGCAGAACTGCGCCGGATCGGCCTTGGCCCGCGCCTCGGTGAACGCGTCCAGCCCCCGCGCCCACAGGTCCACCTGGTCGCGCCCGATCAGCTGGTCGGTGAACTTGTCCGACCACCCCTGCGCCGCCTGGGCGCTGAGGCTGCACGAGGATGGAATCGCCGTCCGCGGGTCGCGGTGCGTCTGGACGATGAGCGCGTCCGGGTACACCTCCAGCAGCGCGTCCAGGGCGAACAGGTGGCTGGGGTTCTTCAGCACCCACCGCCGGTCGGTGTCGTTCAGGCCGATCAGCTGCAGGTTCTTGCGGTGCCGGGCGTAGGCCGACGTCCAGCTCTGCTCCGCCAGCCACTGCGAGTACGTCGGGATGTGTGCCAGCGACTCGTAGGACACCGACTGCATCGACTGCCGCAGCAGCTGCCAGCACTCCTCCACCTCGCTGGCGGACATGTAGTGCACGCCCATGAACTCCGGCCGCTCCACGTGGTGCTGGCTGAACGCGGCCTCGATGCCCTGGAACACCGGGTTGTCCGCCCACGTCTGTCGCGGCGGGCGCGGCTGCGGGAACTCCGTCAGCCACATCTCCGGGCCCTGGTGGCCGGGGTCGGCGGTGAGCAGCCGGTGCAGCGCCGTGGTGCCGGTGCGCGGCAGCCCGGTGACGAAGACGGGCCGCTCGATGGCCACGTCGGCGTGCTGCGGGTTCTTCTTCCAGGCATCCTCGCTGAGCAGCCGGGCCACCAGCGCGCCGCGCAGGAACACCCGCGCGACCTTGGAGCCCAGCGGGGTCAGCTCCGCCTCGGTGATGTAGGAGTCCAGCAGGACCCGCAGCCCCTCCAGGTAGCCCTGGTCGCCGAAGTCGTCCAGCCCGGTCAACCGGGACGCCGAGGCGTGCAGGTCCTCGACGGTGCCGACGGTGGTGTGCGGTGCGGTCACGGGTGGAACTCCCCACAGTTGACGTCCAGTGTCTGTCCGGTGATGGCCCGGGCCATCGGCGACGCCAGGAACACCACGGCGTCGGCGATCTCGTCCGGCTCGGGCAGCTTGCGCAGGTCCATCGCCGCGGCGGTCTCGTCGTAGACCTGCTGCACCGGCACGCCGCGCTTGCCGGCCAGGTGGTCGAAGTACCACTTGAGGCTGTCGGCCCAGATCCAGCCGGGCGCCACGGTGTTCACCCGGATGCCGCGCGGACCCAGCTCGGTGGCCAGGCTCTGCGAGGCCGCCAGCAGCGCGGCCTTGGTGATCTTGTACGGCCCGTACGGCGCCTGGGTGTGCCGGATGACCGAGGAGTTGATCATCACCACCGCGCCCTTGCTCTCCGCCAGGGCCGGCACGAACAGCTTGGTCAGCCGCAGCCCACCCAGCACGGTCACCTCGAACGCCGCGCGGATCGCCTCGAAGTCCACGTCGGCCAGCTTCTTCATCGGCGGCATGCCGAAGGCGTTGTTCACCAGCACGTCCACCCGCCCGAACTTCTCCAGCGACGCCTGCACCAACCCTGCGGCGGAGCTGTCGTCGGTGATGTCGGTGCGCACGGTCAGCACCTCGCGGCCCAGCTCGCGGACCTCCTTGGCCACCTCGTCCAGGCGCGACTGCGTGCGCGCGGCCAGCACCAGGTCGGCACCGGCCGCCGCGCTCTGCAGGGCGATGGAGCGGCCGAGCCCGGGGCCGACGCCGGAGACCACCACGACCTTGTCGGCCAGCACCCCCGCGGTGCTCACTTGCGGTCCGCCCAGCGGTTGACGGTGAGCGCGAAGCTGGGCACGTCGTCGGTGGACATCGTCGCCTCGTAGGTGCGCACGTAGCCGGTGGAGCTGATCCGCCACTGGCCGTCCTCGCCCCGGACGTAGGTGTCGGTGTAGAACGCCGCGCCCTGCAGGATGAACTTGTACTTCGGCACGATCACTCGGTCCTGCAGGTACCAGGTGCCGGTGGCGGTGTCGCCGTCGACGTCGATCTCGGGGTGACCGACGTGGTGCTCGGTGATGCTGTTGCGGTCCAGGGACTTGCGCATGAACGCCAGGATCTGGTCGCGCCCGGTGAAGGTCAGCTTGTGCCCGTAGGCGGCGTCGGCGTCCGGGGTGAGCGTCGACTCCAGCAGGTCGAAGTCCTTGGTGTCGACGGCACGCAGGTAGCGGTACTTCAGGCGCTTGATCTCTTCCAGCGTTTCCAGGTCCATTCGGCGACACTAGAACTTATTCTAGTTTTGTGCCAGTGTTTCCAGCCATGACCTTCGACCCTCGCTCCGCCAGAGGGGGACACCCCCTGTGAGCAGCACCTACGAGCTGACCCACCTGCAGGCGCTGGAGGCCGAGGCGGTGCACATCTTCCGCGAGGTCGCCGCCGTCTTCGAGCGCCCCGGCCTGCTGTTCTCCGGCGGCAAGGACTCCGTCGTCATGCTGCACCTGGCCACCCGCGCGTTCTGGCCGGCGCCGGTGCCGTTCCCGGTGATGCACGTGGACACCGGGCACAACTTCGACGAGGTGCTGGAGTTCCGCGACCGCACCGTGGCCGACCTGGGCCTGCGCCTGGTGGTGGCCAGCGTGCAGGACGACATCGACGCCGGGCGCAGCGTGGAGGAGACCGGCCCGCGGGCCAGCCGCAACCGGCTGCAGATCGCCACCCTGCTCCGCGGCATCGCGGAGAACCGCTTCGACGCGGCCTTCGGCGGGGCGCGGCGCGACGAGGAGAAGGCCCGCGCCAAGGAGCGGGTGTTCAGCTTCCGCGACGAGTTCGGCCAGTGGGACCCGCGCAACCAGCGCCCCGAGCTGTGGAGCCTGTACAACGGCCGCCACCACCGCGGCGAGCACATCCGGGTGTTCCCGCTGTCCAACTGGACCGAGCTGGACATCTGGCAGTACATCCACGAGCAGCAGATCCCGCTGCCGTCGATCTACTTCGCCCACCGCCGCCCGGTGGTCGAGCGCGACGGCATGCTGCTCGCTGTCACCCGCCACCTGACGCTGCTGCCCGGCGAGCAGCCCGTCGAGGCCCAGGTGCGCTTCCGCACCGTCGGCGACGCCACCGGCACCGGCTGCGTGGAGTCCGACGCCACCACCACCGCGGCCGTGGTGGCCGAGGTGGCCGCCACCCGCGTCACCGAGCGCGGGGCCACCCGCGCCGACGACCGCATCTCCGAGGCCGGGATGGAAGACCGCAAGAAGGACGGGTACTTCTGATGCCGCAGCTGCTCCGCATCGCCACCGCAGGCAGCGTCGACGACGGCAAGTCGACGCTCATCGGGCGACTGCTCTACGACTCCAAGGCCATCTTCACCGACCAGCTCGAGGCGGTCGCCCAGACCAGCCGCGACCGCGGCTCGGCGACGCCGGACCTGGCGCTGCTCACCGACGGCCTGCGCGCCGAGCGGGAGCAGGGCATCACCATCGACGTGGCCTACCGCTACTTCGCCACGCCCCGGCGCAAGTTCATCATCGCCGACACCCCCGGGCACGTGCAGTACACCCGCAACATGGTCACCGGTGCCTCCACCGCCGACCTGGCGATGATCCTCATCGACGCTCGCAAGGGGGTGCTGGAGCAGACCCGCCGGCACGCCTTCCTCTCCACCCTGCTGGGCATCCCGCACCTGGTGCTGTGCGTCAACAAGATGGACCTGGTCGACTGGTCGCAGGAGCGCTTCGAGGAGATCCGCGAGGAGTTCCGCGTCTTCGCGATGAAGCTGGACGTGGCCGACCTGACCTTCATCCCCATGTCGGCGCTGCAGGGCGACAACATCGTCAACCGCTCCACCAGCATGGACTGGTACGAGGGCGCCTCGCTGCTGCACCACCTGGAGGAGGTGACGTCGTCGTCGGACCGCAACCTCATCGACGCACGCTTCCCGGTGCAGTACGTGATTCGGCCGCAGAACCTGGACGGCTCGAGCGGGGCAGCAACGGACGACCCCGAGCTGCACGACCACCGCAGCTACGCCGGCACCGTGGCCGGGGGAGTGTTCCGCCCCGGTGACGAGGTGACGGTGCTGCCGTCGGGCTTCAGCTCCACGGTGGACAAGATCTGGGGCCCGGGCGGGGTGCCGCTGGACGAGGCGTTCACCCCGGCGGCCGTGACCATGCAGCTGACCGACGACATCGACATCTCCCGCGGCGACCTGATCTGCCGTCCGGCCAACCGTCCGCACGTGGGCCAGGACGTCGACGCGATGCTGTGCTGGCTGACCGAGACGGCCGCGCTCACTCCGGGGGCCAAGTACACGATCCTGCACACCACCAAGGCCACCAAGGCCGTGGTGCGCCAGCTCGACTACCGGCTCGACGTCAACACCCTGCACCGCGACGAGTCAGCAACAGCGTTGTCGCTCAACGAGATCGGCCGGGTGCGGCTGCGCACCCAGGCGCCGCTGCTCTTCGACGCCTACCGCCGCAACCGCGACACCGGCAGCTTCATCCTGATCGACGACGCCACCAACGCCACGGTGGCTGCGGGCATGATCACCGGCCCGTCGCTGCCGCAGGCGCAGGTGGTGTGGCACTCCGCCGCGGTGGAGCGCACCGACCGCAGCACCCGCGGGATGACCGTGTGGATCACCGGGCTGTCCGGCTCGGGCAAGTCCTCGGTGGCGGTGGAGCTGGAGCGCCGGCTGGTGGCGGCCGGCCACCCCGCCTACCTGCTGGACGGTGACAACCTGCGCCACGGCCTCAACGCCGACCTCGGGTTCTCCGACGCCGACCGCGCGGAGAACGTGCGTCGGGTGGGCGAGGTGGCCGTGCTGCTGGCCGACGCCGGCGTGGTGTCGGTGGTGTCGCTGATCAGCCCGTTCCGGGCCGACCGCGCCAAGGCCCGCGCCGCGCACGAGGCCGCGGGGCTGCCGTTCGTGGAGGTGTTCGTGGACACCCCGCTGGCCACCTGCGAGGAGCGGGACCCCAAGGGCATGTACGCCAAGGCTCGGGCGGGGGAGATCATCGGCTTCACCGGCATCGACTCGCCCTACGAGGCGCCGCAGTCACCCGACCTGCTGCTGCGCCCGGAGGACGGCGCGCCCGCGGACATGGCCGGCGCCATCCTCGACCTCGTGCTGGAGCAGCTGTGAACGACTCCCGACTGGCCGCGCAGATCGCCGAGGAGGCGGGGCAGCTGCTGCTGCAGGTCCGCGCCGAGGCCCCCGCTCACCTGACGCCCAAGCAGCTGGGCCAGCGCGGCGACAAGCTGGCCAACGAGATGCTGCTGCGGCGGCTGGCGCAGCTGCGCCCGGACGACGCGGTGCTGTCGGAGGAGTCGGCCGACAGCCCGCAGCGGCTGAGCAGCAACCGGGTGTGGATCATCGACCCGCTGGACGGCTCCCGGGAGTTCGGCCTGCCCGACCACGACGACTGGGCGGTGCACGTCGCGCTGTGGCAGCGCAGCGCCGGTACCGAGCGGGCCGGGATCACCGCTGCGGCCGTGGCGCAGCCCGCGCTGGGTGCGGTGTACGCCGACGACGACGCAGTGCTGGCCGCCTCCGGTGCGGCCGGCTCGGGTCCGCGGATCCTGGTGAGCGCCAGCCGTCCCCCGGTGTTCGCGGCCGCGATGGCGCAGGCGGTGGGTGGCGAGCTGGTGACCATGGGCTCGGCCGGCGCCAAGGCGATGGCGGTGCTGCGTGGTGACGCCGAGGCCTACGTGCACGCCGGCGGGCAGTGGGAGTGGGACTCCGCGGCCCCGGTGGGCGTGGTGCTCGCCGCGGGGCTGCACGCCTCCCGCGTCGACGGATCGCCGCTGCGCTACAACGAGGCGCACCCGTACCTGCCGGACCTGCTGATCTGTCGGCCGGAGCTGGCGCAGCCGCTGCTGTCAGCGATCGCGGCGGCGGACTAGCCGCCGGCTTCGGGGCTTCGGGGCTCGGGGCTCGGGCGATGAGTTCGGCGCCGTTCCACGGTCTGCACCAGTAGACCCCGGTGGAAGGACGGCTGTCATGAGCACCGTTGCGCGTCCCCTGGACAAGTGGTTCACCGCCACCCTGCAGCAGAGCCCGGGCAAGGGTGGGTGGACGTACGTGGTGATGCCCGACTCGGCGGGCTTCTTCGGCACCCGCGGGCTGGTGAAGGTGCGCGGCACCATGGACGAGCGGCCGTTCGAGAGCGCGTTCATGGCGCTCGGCGACGGCACGCACAAGCTGCCGGTGCGGGCGGAGCTGCGGCGGGCCATCGGCAAGAGCGCCGGGCAGGACGTGGCGGTGCACCTGTGCGAGCGCCTGTCCTGACTTGGTGGTACTTGCAGTACCCCCACCGCGCCGGCCCGCGTCTGCAACCGCTACCAAGCGGGCTGGCACCGCGAGTCGTCCGCCGTCCGAGCCGCGCGATGACCTCACGCTGACGGTTGCACCGTTGCCGTACGGTCAGGCCAACGGGACCGCTCAGGTTCCCAATCTAGGGGTCATCCCATGTCTGACAAGTCGCCCCGCACCACCATGTCGAAGAAGTCCGGCAAGTCGCTGAAAGAGAAGCGCGCCGACAAGAAGACGAAGGCCGACAACGCAAACGCAGCCGTCGAGGTGACGGCCAATGTCAAGAAACGCTGACCGGCCCCCCACCACTGAGCTGCTCTCCCTGGGCGTCCTGGCGCACTCCCGCAAGCCCGACGAGCGGCGCCTGCCCATCCATCCCGCGCACCTCGCCCGGATCGACCCTGACCTGCGCGCACGGATCTACCTCGAGCACGGGTACGGCGAGCCCTTCGGCATCACCGACGACGAGCTGGCGCGCGACATCGCGGGAATGCGCTCGCGCGCCGAGCTGATCGCCAGCTCCGACGTGATCCTGCTGCCCAAGGTGCAGGCCGCCGACCTCGCGGAGATGCGCACCGGGCAGGTGATCTGGGGATGGCCGCACTGCGTGCAGGACACCGCGCTCACCGAGCAGGCCGTCGCGCAGCGGCTGACCCTCATCGCGTTCGAGGCGATGAATCACTGGACCAAGGACGGTGGGTTCAGCCTGCACGTGTTCCACAAGAACAACGAGCTGGCCGGGTACAGCTCCGTGCTGCACGCGATGCAGCTGGCGGGGCTGACCGGTGACTACGGTCGCCGGCTGCGGGCCACGGTGATCGGCTTCGGCGCCACGGCCCGCGGGGCGATCACCGCGCTCAGCGCGCACGGGGTGGACGACGTGCGGGTGATGACCAACCGGGAGGTGGCCGCGGTCGGCTCGCCGATCCACTCGGTGGACATCGTGCAGTTCGAGCACGACTCCACGGACCCGCACCGCAGCTACGCCAACACCGTGGACGGCCGGGTGCCGCTGGCGCCCTTCCTGGCCGAGAACGACATCGTGGTCAACTGCGTCCTGCAGGACACCGCGGCGCCGTTGACCTTCCTGCTGGAGGAGGACCTCGCGGCATTCGCGCCCGGCAGCCTGGTGGTGGACGTCTCCTGCGACGAGGGGATGGGCTTCAGCTGGGCTCGGCCGACGTCGTTCGCCGAGCCGACGTTCCTGGTGGGCGACCACGTGCAGTACTACGCGGTGGACCACAGCCCGTCGTACCTGTGGCACTCCGCGACGTGGGAGATCAGCCTGGCGCTGCTGCCGCACCTGCGCACGGTGCTCAGCGGGCAGGAGTCCTGGGACGCCGAGCAGACCATCAGCCGGGCGATCGAGATCCGCGACGGGGTGATCCAGAACCCGGCGATCCTGGCGTTCCAGCACCGCGACGCGGATTTCCCGCACGCCGTGGTGCAGCCGGTCTGCGTCTAGCCGGACCGCTTGGGGGTACTTGCAGTACCCCCACCGCGGCGCACGGTGGTACTTGCAGACGCCCCAACAGAAAACGGCCGGCACCCCGCGAAGGGTGCCGGCCGCTTCCGCGTCCGCGTGCGGAGGCGCTCAGCCCGCCAGCGCCAGCGCGTGGCTGGACACCGCAGCCGTCGCCACGGGCTCGACGGTGAGCTCGCCGTCCACCACGTCCACCCGCACCGCGCCACCGGCGGTCACCGCGTCGTCCACCAGCAGGTCGGCGATGCGGTCGTCGACCTCGCGCTGGATGGTCCGCCGCAGCGGGCGGGCGCCGAACTCCGGCTCGTGGCCGTGCTCGGCGATCCAGTCCACCGCCGCCGGCGTGAGCTCCAGGCTGATGTCCAGCCCGGCCAGCCGGCTGCGGGTGGCGCCCAGCAGCAGGTCCGTGATCTGGCGCAGCTGCTCCAGCTCCAGCTTGGCGAACACCACGATCTCGTCGATGCGGTTGAGGAACTCCGGGCGGAAGCTCTCCCGCAGCCGGCCCATCAGCCGCTCGCGCACCTTGGTGCCCTCCCGCTGCTGAGCCTCGGTGGCGAAGCCGATGCCACCGGAGCGGCTGGAGATGATGTCCGAGCCGAGGTTGCTGGTCATGATCAGCACGGTGTTCTTGAAGTCCACCGTCCGGCCCTGCCCGTCGGTCAGGCGCCCGTCGTCGAGCACCTGCAGCAGGATGTTGAACACGTCCGGGTGCGCCTTCTCCACCTCGTCCAGCAGCACCACCGAGTACGGGCGACGCCGCACGGCCTCGGTCAGCTGCCCGGCCTCGTCGTAGCCGACGTAACCGGGAGGCGACCCGACCAGGCGGCTGACGTTGTGCCGCTCGCCGAACTCGCTCATGTCCAGCCGGATCATGCTGTCCTCGTCGCCGAACAGCGACGTGGCCAGTGCCTTGGCCAGCTCGGTCTTGCCCACGCCGGTGGGGCCCAGGAACAGGAAGCTGCCCACCGGGCGGTTGCCGTCGCCCATGCCGGTCCGGCTGCGCCGCACCGCCCTGGCGATGGCGTGCACCGCGTCGTCCTGGCCGATCACCCGCTGGTGCAGCTCGTCCTCCAGCCGGCGCAGCCGCTCCTTGTCGTGCGCGCTCACCTGGTTCACCGGGATGCCGGTGGCGCGGGCGAGCACGTCGGCGATCTCGTCGGCGCCCACCTCGTGGGAGGGCTCCTCAGCCGAGGCGCCGGCGATCGTCACCTCCAGCGCAGCGATCTCGTCGCGCAGGGCGGAGGCGCGCTCGTAGTCCTCGGTGGCCACCGAGCGGTCCTTCTCCTGGGTCAGCCGCGCCAGCTTCTGCTCCAGCTCGGCCACCGGGCTGTTGCTGCGCCGCAGCCGCAGCCGCGCACCGGCCTGGTCGATCAGGTCGATCGCCTTGTCCGGCAGGTGGCGGTCGGGCAGGTACCGGTCGGAGAGCTCCACCGCGGCCACGACTGCCTCGTCGGTGTAGCGCACCTCGTGGTGCTCCTCGTAGCGGCCCTGCAACCCCCGCAGGATGGTGATGGCGTCGACCACGCTGGGCTCGTCCACCTTGACCGGCTGGAAGCGGCGCTCCAGCGCGGGGTCCTTCTCGATGCGCCGGTACTCGCTCAGGGTGGTGGCACCCACCAGGTGCAGCTCACCCCGGGCCAGCCGCGGCTTGAGGATGTTGCCGGCGTCCACCGCGCCGTCCGCGCCACCGGCGCCGACCACGGTGTGCACCTCGTCGATGAACACGATGACCTCGTCGCGGTGGGCGACGATCTCGTCGATCACCTTCTTCATCCGCTCCTCGAAGTCACCCCGGTAGCGGGTGCCGGCGAGCATGCCGGAGATCTCCAGCGCCACCACGCGCTTGCCGTGCAGCAGCGGCGGGACGTCGCCGTCGACGATGCGCTGCGCGAGGCCCTCCACGATGGCGGTCTTGCCCACGCCCGCCTCACCGATGAGCACCGGGTTGTTCTTGGTGCGCCGGGACAGCACCTCGATGGTCTGCTCGATCTCCTCGGCGCGGCCGATCACCGGGTCCAGCTCGCCGGCGCGGGCCTGGGCGGTGAGGTCCAGCCCGTACTCGTCCAGCGTGGGCGTCTCGCTCTGCTCCGCGCTGGAGGCGTCGTGGTCGGTCTCCCCAGCCGCCACCTGCAGGGTCTGCGGGTTGGCGCCGCGGGCGGCCAGCAGCCGGCCGGCGGTGTTGGCCGGGTTGGCGGACAGGGCCAGCAGCACGTGCACCGGGTCGACGTAGGTGGAGCCCAGCGCGCGGGCAATCTGGTGGGCGGCCAGCAGCACGCGCTGGCTGGCCGGCCCCAGCGACGGCAGCGCGGCTGCGGGGCCGGTCATGCCCTGACGGGCCGGCAGCTGTGTCTCGACGTCGTTGCGCAGCTCCTCGACGTCCACGCCCACCCGGCGCAGCAGGGAGCTGGTGGGCTCCTGGCCGCTCAGCGCCCACAGCAGGTGCAGCGAGTCGACCTCGGGGTGGCCCTGCTCGACGGCGTGCTTGGCCGCGGCCTCGACCACCTGGTGCGACTGCTGGTTGAGCACCCGCGTGAGGTCGACCCGGCGGTTCGCGCCGAGCTCGCCCCCGAAACCTGAGCCGAAGAAGTCGTCAAAACCTGGCATGAAGTTCCTCTCTCACCACGGAGTGTCGGACACCCGGCTCCGCTTACTTGAGTCTTGCACTGTCAACTAACGTAGCAATCCCCAGCGCAATTCCCGTGCGACCCCGGCAGGCGTCAGCCGGCTCCCCGTCAGCAGGGGGATAGTGGCCTGACCAGCCCGAACCGGGGGGAGCGGACCCTGACGCAGCAGCACGGTGTGGACGAGCCGGGCCTGGCGATGGGCACGGCGGGCGGACGCTGGCTGCTGCTGGCCGCGATCGGCGGCTCCGGCATGGCCCTGCTGGACTCCACCGTGGTGAACGTCGCGCTGCCCCGGATCGGTACCGCGCTCGACGCCGGCTTCGGCGGCCTGCAGTGGACCCTGAACGGCTACACGCTGATGCTCGCCTCGCTCATCCTGCTGGGCGGTGCGCTCGGGGACCGCTACGGCCGGCGCCGGGTGTTCCTGGTGGGGGTGGCCTGGTTCGCGGTGGCCTCGCTGTTGTGCGGCCTCGCGCTGAACGTGGAGATGCTGGTGGCCGCCCGGGCCCTGCAGGGCATCGGCGGCGCCCTGCTCATCCCCGGCAGCCTGTCGCTGATCTCGGCCAGCTTCCGGGCGTCCGACCGCGGCGCGGCGGTGGGGGCGTGGTCGGGCCTGGGCGGGGTGGCCGCGGCCGTCGGGCCGCTGGTCGGCGGCTGGCTGGTGGAGCAGGTGAGCTGGCGAGCGGTGTTCCTGGTCAACCTCCCGCTGGCCGCGCTGGTGCTGTGGGTGGGGGCGCGCCACGTGCCGGAGAGCCGCGACCCGCAGGCGCCCGGCCGGCTCGACCTCACCGGGGCGTTGCTCACCGTGGTGGGCCTCGCCGCGCTCACCTACGGGCTGATCGCCGTGCAGTGGGTCCCGGTGGTGGTGGGCCTGGTGGCGCTCGGGGCCTTCGTGGTGGTGGAGCGGCGCAGCCGGCACCCGCTGGTGCCGCTGGAGCTGTTCGCCTCGCGGCTGTTCACCGCGGCCAACCTGGTGACGCTGGCGGTCTACGCGGCGCTGGGCGGGGTGTTCTTCCTGCTGGTGCTGCAGCTGCAGGTGGTGGCGGGCTTCTCCCCGGTGGCGGCGGGGCTGGCGCTGCTGCCGGTCACCGCGCTGATGCTGGTGCTCTCCGCGCGCTCGGGGGCGCTGGCCCAGCGGATCGGCCCGCGGCTGCAGATGACGGTGGGCCCGCTGGTGGCCGCGGCGGGGCTGCTGCTCACCCTGCGCATCGGGCCGGGCTCGTCCTACCTGCGCGACGTGCTGCCCGCGGTGACAATCTTCGGGCTGGGCCTGGCGTGCCTGGTGGCCCCGCTCACCGCCGCCGTGCTGGCCGCGGCACCGGCACACCTGGCCGGCACCGCGTCCGGGGTGAACAACGCGGTGGCCCGCACCGCCGGACTGCTGGCCGTGGCCGCGCTGCCCGCGCTGGTGGGCCTCGGGGGAGCGGACTACCTGCAGCCGGCGGTGTTCGACCCCGGCTTCGACGCCGCGATGCTCATCTGCGCGGGTCTGCTCGGGGCCGGTGCCGTGGTGGCGCTGGTGCTGGTGCACGGCCGTCCCGAGCTGCGCGGGCCCAGCCCCACCGTGCTGGCGGTGGACCGGAACCTGCAGTGCGGCGTGGACGGCCCGCCGGTGTGTCCCCGCGCGCCGCGGCAGAGCGAGTAGCCACGGTCGCTCGTCTGCTAGCCTCCCAACCAAGCACTTGCTAGGTAGATCGAGCAGAGGTAGGGACGCACGTGGCTGACAAACGGATGACCGAGCAGGAGGTCGTCGCCGAGCTGTCCTCGGGGATGACCATCGGGATCGGCGGATGGGGGTCGCGGCGCAAGCCGATGTCCCTGGTCCGGGCGATTCTCAACTCCGACCTGACCGACCTGACCATCGTGACCTACGGCGGTCCGGACGCCGGCCTGCTGTGCGCGGCCGGCAAGGTCCGCCGCCTGGTCTACGGCTTCGTCTCGCTGGACTCCATCGCGCTCGACCCGCACTTCCGGGCGGCGCGCCAGGCCGGCAGCATCGAGGTCACCGAGTACGACGAGGGCATGCTCCAGTGGGGCCTGTACGCCGCGGCCATCCGCGTGCCGTTCCTGCCCACCCGGGCCGGCCTGGGCTCCGACGTCATGCGCGTCAACCCCCAGCTCAAGACGGTCTCCGACCCCTACGGCAGCGGCGAGGACCTGGTGGCCGTCCCGGCGCTGCACCTCGACGCCGCGCTGGTGCACATGAACCGCGCCGACGCGCAGGGCAACGCCCAGTTCCTCGGCCCGGACCCGTACTTCGACGACCTGTACTGCATGGCCGCCGAGCGGGCCTACGTCTCCTGCGAGAAGGTCGTGCCCACCGAGGAGCTCTCCGCCACGGCGCACCCGGCCACCCAGCGCATCTCCCGGATGATGGTCCGCGGCGTGGTGGAGGCCCCCAACGGCGCCCACTTCACCTCCTGCGTGCCCGACTACGGCCGCGACGAGAAGTTCCAGAAGGCCTACGCCACCGCCGCTGCCGACCCGGCCGCCTGGGCCGAGTTCAGCGAGCGCTACCTCTCCGGCTCCGAGGCCGACTACCAGGCCGCAGTGACCAACAGCAGCACGGAGGTTTCGGCATGAGCGAGGCGACCCAGACCGGCGCGACCCAGACCGACGTGAGCAGGGCCGAGGTGTGCGTCATCGCCTGCGCCGAGGCCTTCCGCGACAACGGTGAGATCCTGGCCAGCGCGTTCGGCACCATCCCCGCCATCGGCGTGCGCCTGGCGCGGCACACCTTCTCCCCGGACCTGCTGCTCACCGACGGCGAGGCCGCCGTGGTCAAGGGCACCTGGGCCATCGGTGCCGCCGCGCCCGAGGACGTCGAGTCCTGGATCCCCTTCCGCACCATCTTCGACGTGGTGTGGAGCGGCAAGCGGCACGTGATGATGATCCCGAGCCAGATCGACTCCTACGGCAACACCAACATCTCGGCGATCGGCGACCACGCCAAGCCCAAGGTGCAGCTGCTCGGCGCCCGTGGCGCCCCGGGCAACAGCGTCTACCACCCCACCAGCTACTGGGTGCCCAAGCACAGCACCCGCATCTTCACCCCCACGGTGGACATGGTGTGCGGCGTCGGCAACGACAACGCGCAGAAGGCGGGCCCCGCGGCCGCGAAGTTCCACGACCTGCGCACCGTGGTCACCAACCTCGCCGTCCTGGACTACGACAAGCCCACCGGCCAGCTGCGGCTGAAGTCGCTGCACCCGGGAGTCACCGTGGAGGAGGTCCAGGAGGCCACCGGCTTCGACCTGGTGGTCCCCGCGGACGTGCCCTTCACCCGGCTGCCCACCGACGCCGAGCTGCAGCTGATCCGCGAGGTCATCGACCCCCGCAGCCTGCGCGACCGCGAGGTCAAGCCGGAGGTCAAGCAGTGAGCCTGCACCCCGCGCTGAGCACCCGGGTCACCGAGCTCTTCGGCGTCAAGTACCCGGTGGTGCAGACCGGCATGGGCTGGGTCTCCAACGCCGGGCTCACCGCCGCCACCGCCAACGCCGGCGGCCTGGGCATCATCGCCGGCGGCGCGATGAGCTACGAGGAGCTGTCGGACAACATCACCAAGGTCCAGGCCCTCACCGAGAACCCCTTCGGCGTGAACCTGCGGGCCGACTCCGCCGACATCGCCAAGCGGATCGACCTGGTCATCCGCGCCGGCGTCAAGGTGGCCTCCTTCGCCCTGGCCCCCAAGCAGGACCTCATCGGCCGGCTCAAGGACGCCGGCGTGGTGGTCATGCCCTCCATCGGCGCCCGCCGGCACGCGGAGAAGGTCGCCGCCTGGGGTGCCGACGCGGTGCTCGTGCAGGGCGGGGAGGGCGGCGGCCACACCGGCAACGTCCCCACCAGCCTGCTGCTGCCCCAGGTCGTCGACGCCGTGGACATCCCGGTGATCGCCGCCGGTGGCTACTTCGACGGCCGCGGCCTGGTCTCGGCGCTGGCCTACGGTGCCGAGGGCATCGCCATGGGCACCCGGTTCCTGCTCACCAGCGACTCCCCGGTGGCGGCCAACGTCAAGGACGTCTACCTGTCCAAGACGGTCAACGACACCGTGCTCACGCTGCAGATCGACGGGGTGCCCCAGCGCGTGCTGCGCGCCGGCACCATCGACCAGATCGAGTCCAGCTCCGGCGCCCGCCGGATGGCCCGCTCGGTGCGCAACGCGGTGGCCTTCCAGAAGCTCTCCGGCACCCCGTGGACGCACATGATGCGGGAGGGCCTGGCGATGAAGAAGTCGCACGACCTCTCCTGGAGCCAGGTCGTGATGGCGGCCAACGCCCCCATGCTCTACCGCTCCGCGCTGGTCGACGGCCGCACCGACCTCGGCGTGATGGCCACCGGTCAGGTGGTGGGCCTCATCGAGGACACCCCCAGCTGCGAGGAGCTCATCCAGCGCATCATCACCGAGGCCGACCAGGTCCTCAACCGACTTGGGAAGGCCTGAGATGTCTGAGAGCACCACCGCGTCCGCACCGGCCCTGCAGCCGGGCCCGGGCCACAACCTGCTGGCCGGCAAGACCGTGCTGGTCACCGCCGCGGCCGGCACCGGCATCGGCTTCTCCACCGCCGAGCGCTGCGCCATCGAGGGCGCCACCGTGGCCATCAGCGACCGCCACGAGCGTCGCCTGGCCGAGGCGGCCGACAAGATCGAGGAGACCACCGGCACCCGCCCGCTGGCCATCCCGTGCGACGTCACCAACCAGGAGCAGATCGACCACCTGATGGACGCCACGGTGGCCGAGCTCGGGCGCATCGACGTGCTGGTGAACAACGCCGGCCTGGGTGGCACCGCCTCGGTGATCGACATGACCGACGACCAGTGGAGCAGCGTGCTCGACGTGACGCTGACGTCCACCTTCCGCGCCACCCGCGCGGTGCTGCGGCACATGGTGCCCCAGGGCAGCGGCGTGATCATCAACAACTCCTCGGTGATCGGCTGGCGCGCCCAGCAGGGCCAGGCCCACTACGCCGCCGCCAAGGCCGGCGTGATGGCGCTGACCCGCTGCTCCGCGCTGGACGTGGCCGAGCACGGCATTCGGGTGAACGCCGTGGCGCCGAGCATCGTGATGCACCCGTTCCTGGCCAAGGTGACCACCGACGAGCTGCTCGCCGAGCTGAGTGCCAAGGAGGCCTTCGGGCGCCCGGCCGAGGCGTGGGAGCTGGCCAACGTCATCGTCTTCCTGGCCAGCGACTACTCCAGCTACATGACGGGCGAGGTCGTCTCCGTCAGCAGCCAGCACCCGTGATCGCCACCTCACCCCAGCCGCTAGGAGCACGCGCATGACCCAGACCGAGGCCTCCGTGGTCACCACCACCGTGCACCCCAACGGGGTCGCGGAGATCGTCGTGGACAACCCGCCGGTCAACGCCCTGCCCGTGGCCGGCTGGTTCGCCATCGCCGACCAGGTCCGCGCCGCCGGTGCTGACCCGCAGGTGCGCGTGGTGGTGCTGCGCGCCGAGGGGCGTGGCTTCAACGCGGGCGTGGACATCAAGGAGATGCAGCGCACCGACGGCTTCACCGCGCTGCTCGGGGCCAACAAGGGCTGCTACGAGTCCTTCAAGGCCGTCTACGAGTGCGCCGTGCCGGTCATCGCCGCGGTGAACGGCTTCTGCCTCGGCGGCGGCATCGGTCTCATCGGCAACGCCGACGTGATCGTGGCCAGCGAGGACGCGACCTTCGGCCTGCCCGAGGTGGACCGAGGCGCCCTGGGAGCCGCCACCCACCTGTCCCGGCTGGTCCCGCAGCACAAGATGCGGGCCATGGTCTACACCTCGGCCACGGTGACCGCTGCGGAGCTGCTGCACTTCGGCTCGGTGCACTCGGTGGTGCCCAAGGACGAGCTGCGCACGGCCGCGCTGGAGCTGGCGGAGCAGATCGCCGCCAAGGACCCGACGGTGATCCGGGCGGCCAAGGCCTGCCTCAACGGCATCGACCTGTGGGACGTCAACCGCAGCTACCGCTACGAGCAGGGCTACACCTTCGAGCTCAACCTCACCGGCGTCTCCGACCGCATCCGGGACGAGTTCGCCTGAGCCCGCCGGGGTCGGTCTCCCACCGCTGCTGGCGGTGGGAGACCGGTCTAGCGGTTCAGCCGGCCGCGAACGGTGCTGCCCAGCGCCCGCACGGCGCCCTTGGCGCTGGCGGCCAGCACGGTGGTCCAGTCGAAGTAGTCGCGCCAGAGCACGATCTTGCCGTCGCGCACCTCGAAGGTGCCGCACACCCAGAACGCCGCCTCCCACGAGCGCACCTTCAGCACGTCGGTGCGCTCGGTGAGCACCACCGGGCCGTTGGCCGCGATGTTGTGGATGCGGCCCTCGAAGCCGGTGCCCACCTTGCCCATCCAGCGCACCTGCTTGGCGAAGGCCTCCTTGCCGCGGGCCGGGGGCAGCGGCACGTTCTGGTAGACGACCTCCTCGGCCGCGTACGTCAGCGCCTTCTCGATGTCGAGGGCGTCCATCGCCGCCAGGAAGGCGGTGACCACCTCGGTGGGATCGGTACCCACCTGCGCGTGGCTGGGCTGCGGAGCAGGGCCGGGTGACTGTGACGTGTCTGACATCCAGCAATCGTAGTGCCGCCAGCGGGTATCCGCGTGGCCTGATTCACTCCGCGCTCGTAGCGTTGTACCGGTGACCGACCTTGCGACCAACAGCATGCCCACCACCGTCGGCGCGCTCCGCGCCAGCAACCACGTCCAGCGGGGCGTGAAGGACGAGATCCGCCACAACCTGCTCACCGCCCTGCGGGAGGGCCGCGACCCGTGGCCGGGGGTCCTCGGCTTCGACGAGACCGTCCTGCCCCAGGTGGAGCGCGCCCTGCTCGCCGGCCACGACATGGTGATCCTCGGCGAGCGCGGCCAGGGCAAGACCCGGCTGCTGCGCTCCCTGGTGGGGCTGCTCGACGAGTGGACCCCGGTGATCGCCGGCTCCGAGCTGGGCGAGCACCCCTACGAGCCCATCACCCCCGCCTCGCTGCGCCGGGTCGCCGAGCTGGGCGAGGACCTGCCCATCACCTGGCGCCACCGCAGCGAGCGCTACGCCGAGAAGCTCGCCACCCCCGACACCAGCGTCGGCGACCTCGTCGGTGACGTCGACCCGGTGAAGGTGGCCGAGGGCCGCAGCCTGGGCGACCCGGAGACCATCCACTACGGCCTCGTCCCGCGCAGCCACCGCGGCATCGTGGCCATCAACGAGCTGCCCGACCTCGCCGAGCGCATCCAGGTGTCGCTGCTCAACGTGATGGAGGAGCGCGACATCCAGGTGCGCGGCTACATCCTGCGCCTGCCGCTGGACGTGCTGCTGGTGGCCAGCGCCAACCCCGAGGACTACACCAACCGCGGCCGCATCATCACCCCGCTCAAGGACCGCTTCGGCGCCGAGATCCGCACGCACTACCCGCTGGAGCTCGCCGATGAGGTAGCCGTGGTGGTGCAGGAGGCCGACCTGGTGGCCACCGTGCCCGACCACCTGCTGGAGATCCTGGCCCGCTTCACCCGCTACCTGCGGGAGTCCACCTCGGTGGACCAGCGCTCCGGCGTCTCCGCCCGCTTCTCCATCGCCGCCGCCGAGACCGTGGCGGCCGCGGCGCTGCGGCGCTCGGCGGTGCTGGGAGAGCAGACCCCGGTGGCCCGGGTGGTCGACCTGGGCACGGTGGTGGACGTGCTGCGCGGCAAGCTGGAGTTCGAGTCGGGCGAGGAGGGCCGGGAGACCGAGGTGCTCGAGCACCTGCTGCGCCGGGCCACCGCCGACACCGCCCGCGCCAACCTGGCCGGCATCGACCTCGGTGCGCTGGTGGGCGCGATCGACTCCGGCGCCGCGGTGGTCACCGGCGACGACGTCACCGCCGCGCAGCTGCTGGCCGGGCTGCCGCCGGTGGACGCGCTCAAGGAGGTGGACGAGCGCCTGGACGCCGACACCGACGGTGAGCGGGCCGCCGCCGCCGAGCTGGCCCTGGAGGGGCTCTACCTGGCGCGGCGCATCGCCAAGGACGCCGACGACCGGGGCCGGACGGTGTACCAGGCATGACGGCTCCCCGCGGCAGGCACCGCTTCGCCTACGGCCCCTACAGCGGGGGGCCCGACCCGCTGGCACCCCCGGTGGACCTGCGGGAGGCGCTGGACGAGCTCGGCCAGGACGTCATGGAGGGCTCCTCGCCACGGTCGGCGGTGCGCGAGCTGATGCGCCGCGGGCTGCCGGGCCAGCGCGGGCTCGACCAGCTGGCGGCGCGGGCCAACCAGCGCCGCCGCGAGCTGCTCAAGCGCAACAACCTGGACGGCACCCTGGCCGAGGTGCGTGAGCTGCTGGAGCGCGCCGTGCTCGAGGAGCGCAAGGAGCTGGCCCGCGCGCTGGACGACGACGCCCGCTTCGCCGAGCTGCAGATGGAGTCGCTCAGCCCCTCGCCCGCGGAGGCGGTGCGCGAGCTCAGCGACTACTCCTGGCGCAGCCCCCAGGCGCAGCAGGACTACGACAAGATCAAGGACCTGCTGGGCCGTGAGCTGCTGGAGGAGCGGTTCCAGGGGATGAAGCAGGCGCTGGAGGGAGCCACCGACGCCGACAAGCAGCGGGTCACCGAGATGCTCAAGGACCTCAACGACCTCCTCGCCGCGCACGCCCGCGGGGAGGACACCGACGAGCAGTTCGAGCAGTTCATGGCCGAGCACGGTGACTTCTTCCCGGAGGACCCGCAGGACGTGGAGGAGCTGCTGGACTCCCTGGCCCAGCGCGCCGCCGCGGCGCAGCGGATGCGCAACTCCATGACCCCGGAGCAGCGGGCCGAGCTGGACGCCCTGGCGCAGCAGGCGTTCGGCAGCCCCGAGCTGGCCGACCAGCTGGCGCAGCTGGACGGCATGCTGCAGGCCGCCCGCCCCGGGGAGGACTGGCAGGGCAGCGAGGACTTCCGCGGCCAGCAGGGCATGGGGCTGGGGGAGGCGACCCAGGCGATGGCCGACATCGGCGAGCTGGAGCAGCTGGCCGAGCAGCTCAGCCAGGCCTACCCGGGCGCCCGGATGGAGGACGTCGACCTGGACGCCCTGGAGCGCCAGCTGGGGGAGCAGGCCGTCACCGACGCCCGCACCCTGGCCGAGCTGGAGCGCGAGCTGCAGCGGCAGGGCCTGCTGGACCGGGCGCCGGACGGCAGCTGGCGGCTCTCGCCCAAGGCCATGCGGCAGCTGGGCCAGTCGGCGCTGCGGGACGTGGCCGAGCAGCTCTCCGCCCGCCGCGGCGACCGGGAGACCCGGCGCGCCGGTGCCGCCGGCGAGCTCACCGGGGCCAGCCGGGCCTGGCAGTTCGGTGACACCGAGCCCTGGGACACCACCCGCACCGTGACCAACGCGGTGCTGCGCACGGCGGGGCACCCGCTGCCCGTGCGGCTGGACGTCAGCGACGTGGAGGTGGCCGAGACCGAGCAGCGCAGCCGTGCGGCGGTGGCGCTGCTGGTGGACACGTCCTGGTCGATGGTCTCCGAGGGCCGCTGGCTGCCGATGAAGCGGACCGCGCTGGCGCTGCACCACCTGGTGTCCACCCGCTTCCGCGGCGACGCCCTGCAGCTCATCGGCTTTGGCCGCCACGCGCGCACCCTCAGCGTGGCCGAGCTCACCGGCCTCGACGCGGTGTGGGAGCAGGGCACCAACCTGCACCACGCGCTCAAGCTGGCCGGGCTGCACCTGCGGCGACACCCCGGCACCCAGCCGGTGCTCATGGTGGTGACCGACGGCGAGCCCACCGCACACCTGGAGCGCGACGGCCGGGCGGTGTTCGACTACCCGCCGCTGGCGGAGACGCTGGGGCTGACGGTGCGTGAGCTGGACGCGGTGGCCAAGCTGGGCACCCAGGTCACCTTCTTCCGGCTGGGCAGCGAGCCACGCCTGGCGGCGGTGGTGGACCAGCTGGCGCGCCGCTCCGGTGGGCGCGTGGTGGCTCCGGACCTGGACGGGCTCGGCGCGGCGGTGGTGGCGGACTACCTCGGTCGCCGGCGCTGAGAGCTCCCGTGGCTCGGGGTGGCTGACGCCACGGACGCTCGCCCCTCCTGAACGGGACCCGCACACGCTCTGGGTAGGGTCGGTCTCATGCAGTCATGGCCGGCCCCGGCAGTTCCCAGCGTGCCCGGCGAGGGCCCCTCGATGCGCCTGTTCGACACCGCCGACCGCCAGGTGCGGCCCGTGGCACCCGGCCCCACCGCCACCATGTACGTCTGCGGGATCACCCCCTACGACGCCACCCACCTCGGCCACGCCGCCACCTACCTCACCTTCGACCTGGTGTACCGGTTGTGGCTGGACGCCGGGCACGAGGTGCACTACGTGCAGAACGTCACCGACGTCGACGACCCGCTGTTCGAGCGCGCCGCCCGTGACGGCGAGGACTGGGTGGAGCTCGGCCTGCGGGAGACGCAGCTGTTCCGCGAGGACATGGCGGCGCTGCGCATCCTGCCGCCGCGCGACTACATCGGTGCGGTGGAGTCCATCGGCGAGGTCACCGAGATCGTGGAGAAGCTGGTGGCCTCCGGGGCGGCGTACGTCGTCGACGACCCCGAGCACCCCGACGTCTACTTCCGGGCCGACGCCACCAAGCAGTTCGGCTACGAGTCCGGCTACGACCACGCCACCATGACCACCTACTTCGCCGAGCGCGGGGGAGATCCCGACCGTCCCGGCAAGCGCGACCCGCTGGACGCCGCCGTCTGGAGGGCCGTGCGCGACGGCGAGCCGTCCTGGCCCTCGGCGTTCGGCCCCGGCCGGCCCGGCTGGCACGTGGAGTGCGCCGCCATCGCCCTCAACCGCATCGGCGTCGGCTTCGACGTGCAGGGCGGCGGCAGCGACCTGATCTTCCCGCACCACGAGTTCTCCGCCGCCCACGCCGAGGCGCTCACCGGCTGCGAGCGCTTCGCCCGCCACTACGTGCACGCCGGGATGATCGGCCTGGACGGGGAGAAGATGTCCAAGAGCCGCGGCAACCTGGTGCTGGTCTCCCGGCTGCGCGAGCAGGGCGTGGACCCGATGGCCATCCGCCTCGGCCTGCTCGACTCGCACTACCGCAGCGACCGCCAGTGGACCGACGCGGTGCTCACCGCAGCCACCGAGCGGCTGGCCCGCTGGCGCGAGGCGGCGGCCCTGGACGCCGGTCCCGACGCCACCGACACCATCGCCCGGGTGCGCCAGTACCTCGCCGACGACCTGGACACCCCGCGGGCGCTGTCCGCCATCGACGACTGGGCGCGCCAGGCGCTGAACCGTCGCGGCACCGACGCCGCCGCGCCCGCAGCGCTGGCCGCCACGGTGGACGCGCTGCTCGGCGTGCAGCTGGTCTAGGGCCCCGAGCCCGGGCCGCGCCGGCGCAGGTACCGCTCGAACTCCGCCGCGATGGCCTCCCCGTCGGTCTGCGACACGGCCTCGGACATGTCGGTCTCGGCGTCGCCACGCTCCTCCAGGGCGCGCACGTAGCCGATGACCTCCTCGTCCTCCTCGGCCATCTCGTTGACCGCACCCTCCCACTCGGCGGCCTGCTCGGGCAGCCCCACCAGCGGGACCTCCACGTCCAGCACCTCCTCCACCCGGTGCAGCAGCGCCAGGGTGGCCTTGGGGTTGGGCGGCTGGGCCACGTAGTGCGGCACCGCGGCCCAGAACGAGATGGCCGGCACCCCGGCGCGCACGCAGGCCTCCTGCAGCACCCCGGTGATGCCGGTCGGGCCCTCGTAGCGGGTCTGCTCCAGGTTGAACTGCTTGGCCGCAGCGGTGCTGTACGCCGAGCCGGTCACCGGCACGGGGCGGGTGTGGGCGGTGTCCGCCAGCAGCGCGCCCAGGGTGACCACCGTGCGCACCCCCAGCGTGTCGAAGACCTCGATGAGCTCCGCGCAGAACGCCCGCCAGCGCATGTTCGGCTCGATGCCGCGCAGCAGCACCACGTCACGGGCGGAGCCCGGTGGGCGGCACACCGTCAGCCGGGTGGCCGGCCACTGGATCTCCCGGGTCACCCCTTCCACCATGCGTACCGTGGGGCGGGTGACCTGGAAGTCGTAGTAGTCCTCGGAGTCCAGCTCCATCAGGGGGGTGGCGTCCCAGCAGAGCTCGAGGTGCTCCACCGCCCCGGTGGCTGCGTCCCCTGCGTCGTTCCAGCCCTCGAATGCCGCGACCAGTATCGGGTCCAGCAGACGGGGTGGCTCAGTCTGCGTCACACCGACCAGCCTACGACCCGGGCCCGACAAGGGGCTGCGACTAGGCTGGTAGTTATGCCTGCTTCTCCGTCTTCCCCTCTGCTCGAAGCCCTTCGCCAGCGCGTGCTCGTGGCCGACGGGGCGATGGGCACCATGCTCCAGGCCGCCGACCTGGACGTGGAGAAGGACTTCCTCGGTCTCGAGGGCTGCAACGAGATCCTCAACGACACCCGCCCGGACGTGTTGCGCGAGATCCACCGCGCCTACTTCGAGGCCGGTGCCGACCTGGTGGAGACCAACACCTTCGGCTGCAACCTGCCCAACCTGGCCGACTACGACATCGCCGACCGCATCCGCGAGCTCTCCCGCAAGGGTGTGGCCATCGCCCGCGAGGTCGCCGACGAGATGGGTCCCGGCCGTGACGGGATGCCCCGCTTCGTGCTCGGCTCGATGGGCCCGGGTACCAAGCTGCCCACCCTGGGCCACGCCCCCTTCGCCGACCTGCGTGACGCCTACCAGGAGGCCGCGCTGGGCATGGTCGAGGGCGGTGCGGACGCCATCCTCATCGAGACCTGCCAGGACCTGCTGCAGGTGAAGGCCGCGGTCATCGGCAGCAAGCGCGCCATGACCGAGCTGGACAAGGTCATCCCGATCATCTGCCACGTCACCGTGGAGACCACCGGCACCATGCTGCTGGGCAGCGAGATCGGCGCCGCCCTGGTGGCGCTGGAGCCGCTGGGCATCGACCTCATCGGCCTCAACTGCGCCACCGGCCCCGCCGAGATGAGCGAGCACCTGCGCCACCTGTCCAAGCACTCCCGGCTGCCCATCTCGGTGATGCCCAACGCCGGGCTGCCCCAGCTGGGCCCCAACGGCGCTGTCTACCCGCTGCAGCCCGACGAGCTCGCCGAGGCACTGGCCGGCTTCGTCCGCGAGTACGGCCTCGCCCTGGTGGGTGGCTGCTGCGGTACCACCCCCGAGCACATCCGCGCCGTGGTGGCCGCCATCTCGGCCATCCCCGACGACGAGCGCGGCGTGCGCAAGGTGCACCAGGAGCCCGGCGTCGCCTCGCTGTACTCCGCGGTGCCCTTCAAGCAGGACCTCAGCGTGCTCATGATCGGCGAGCGCACCAACGCCAACGGCTCCAAGGCCTTCCGCGAGGCGATGCTGGCCGGCGACCACCAGGCCTGCATCGAGATCGCTCGCGACCAGACCCGCGACGGCGCGCACGTGCTGGACCTGTGCATCGACTACGTGGGCCGCGACGGCACCGCCGACATGGCCGGGCTGGCCGCCAAGCTGGCCACCGCCTCCACCCTGCCGATCATGCTGGACTCCACCGAGCCTGCCGTGCTGCGGGCCGGGCTGGAGCACCTGGGTGGGCGCTGCGCCATCAACTCGGTGAACTACGAGGACGGCACCGGCACCGACTCGCGCTTCCACCAGGCGATGGAGCTGGTGGTGGAGCACGGCGCTGCCGTGGTGGTCACCTGCATCGACGAGGAGGGCCAGGCCCGCACCGCGGAGAACAAGGTGAAGATCGCCGACCGCATCATCGGCGACCTGGTCAACGAGTGGGGAATGCAGGAGAGCGACATCATCATCGATGCGCTGGTCTTCCCCATCACCACCGGCCAGGACGAGGTGCGCCGCGACGCGCTGGAGACCATCGCCGCCATCAAGGAGATCAAGCGCCAGCACCCCTCGGTGCAGACCACGCTGGGGCTGTCCAACGTCTCCTTCGGCCTCAACCCCGCCGCCCGCCAGGTGCTCAACTCGGTGTTCCTGCACGAGTGCACCGAGGCCGGCCTGGACACCGCGATCGTGCACGCCTCCAAGATCGTGCCGATGGCCCGCATCCCCGACGAGCAGCGCGCGGTGGCGCTGGACCTCGTCTACGACCGTCGCCGCGAGGGCTACGACCCGCTGCAGAAGCTGATGGAGCTGTTCGAGGGCGTCTCCGCCGCCTCCGCTCGCGCGTCCCGGGCCGAGGAGCTGGCCCAGCTGCCGCTGTTCGAGCGGCTGGAGCGGCGCATCATCGACGGCGAGCGCACCGGGCTGGAAGCCGACCTGGACGCCGGCATGCAGGAGCGCCCGCCGCTGGAGATCATCAACGACACCCTGCTCTCGGGCATGAAGACCGTGGGTGAGCTCTTCGGCTCCGGCCAGATGCAGCTGCCGTTCGTGCTCGCCTCCGCCGAGGTGATGAAGACCGCCGTGGCTCACCTGGAGCCGCACATGGAGGCCACCGACGAGGACGGCAAGGGCCGCATCGTGCTGGCCACCGTCAAGGGCGACGTGCACGACATCGGCAAGAACCTGGTGGACATCATCCTCACCAACAACGGCTACGACGTGGTCAACATCGGCATCAAGCAGCCGATCGCCGCCATCCTGGAGGCCGCGCTCACCGAGAAGGCCGACGTCATCGGCATGTCCGGCCTGCTGGTGAAGTCCACCGTGGTGATGAAGGAGAACCTGCAGGAGATGAACTCCCGCGGGGTCGCCAAGGACATCCCGGTGCTGCTCGGTGGTGCGGCGCTCACCCGCGCCTACGTCGAGGACGACCTGGCCGAGGTCTACGACGGCCACGTCACCTACGCCCGCGACGCCTTCGAGGGGTTGCGCTCGATGGACGCCATCATGAAGGCCAAGCGCAGCGGCGGGGAGCTGGGCGCGGTGAGCGAGGCCGAGCAGGCCAAGATCGACGAGCGCCGGGCCCGCCACGAGCGGTCCAAGCGCATCGCCGAGGCGCGCAAGGCCAACGAGCCGGAGGTGGAGCTGCCCGCCCGCTCCGACGTGGCCGCCGACGTCGACGTGCCCACCCCGCCGTTCTGGGGCAGCCGGGTGGTCAAGGGTGTGCGGCTGGCGGAGTACTCCGGCCTGCTCGACGAGCGGGCGCTGTTCCTCGGCCAGTGGGGCCTCAAGGGCGCCCGCGGTGGCGACGGCCCCTCCTACGAGGAGCTGGTGGAGACCGAGGGCCGTCCGCGGCTGCGGCACTGGCTGGACCGGCTGAGCACCGACGGCATCCTCGCCCACGCCGCGCTGGTCTACGGCTACTTCCCGGTGGTCTCCGAGGGCGACTCGGTGATCGTGCTGGAGTCCCCGGAGCCCGACGCCGCGGAGCGCTTCCGGTTCACCTTCCCCCGGCAGCGCCGTGACCGGCACCTGTGCCTGGCCGACTTCTTCCGCACCCGTGAGCAGGCCCGCGAGCACGGGCAGGTGGACGTCATGCCGTTCCAGCTGGTCACCATGGGCCAGCCGATCGCCGACTACGCCAACGAGCTCTTCGCCAACAACGCCTACCGCGACTACCTCGAGGTGCACGGCATCGGCGTGCAGCTCACCGAGGCGCTGGCCGAGTACTGGCACCAGCGTGTGCGCGAGGAGCTGAAGATGCCCGACGGCCAGGCCGTGGCGGCGGAGGACCCCGAGGAGGTCCAGGAGTTCTTCCGCCTGGGCTACCGCGGCGCCCGCTACTCACTGGGCTACGGAGCGTGCCCCGACCTGGAGGACCGCGCCAAGATCATGGAGCTGCTGGAGCCCAGCCGCATCGGGGTCGAGCTGTCCGAGGAGCTGCAGCTGCACCCGGAGCAGTCCACCGACGCCTTCGTGCTGCACCACCCGGAGGCCAAGTACTTCAACGCCTGATCAGCCGCGGTTCGGCTGCTGGACCGCTTCGTGGCTCCGCTGGGCGTGGGGAAGCCCCGCGGACGCCAGGAGCGACAGCTTGTCTGCGTCGCTGGAGCCGGCCTCGGGGTGGTAGACGACGAGGTGGACACCGTCAGCGCCGTCGATGCTCAGCCGTTCGCGGTGCAGGACCAGCTCGCCGACCTGCGGGTGGTGGAACCGGACGGCCGTCCCACGCTGGCCGCGGACCTCGTGGCGCGCCCACAGCTGGCGGAACGTGGGGCTGGCGAGCGAGAGCTCGCCGGTGAGCTCGATGAAGCGGGGGTCGTCGATGTCCGTGCCCACGGCCTGGCGCAGGTTCGCGATGAAGCACTCCGTCATGGCTAGCCAGTCCGGGTAGTACTCCTGCTGGGCCGGATCCAGGAAGAAGTCCCGAAGCTGGTTGCCTCCCACGGCGAGTCCCGGGGACAGGGCGACGGCGAGATCGTTGGTGGCCAGGATGTCGAAGTACCGCCCCTCGATGAAGGCGGGCTGGACGAGGGAGTCCAGCAGCGTGAGCGCGCCGCGCGGGACGGTCTCCTTGCGCGGTCGGGGCCTGCGCCTGCGGGGGACGTCGGCGACGAGCGTCAGCAGGTGCGACAGGTGCTCGTCGTCGAGCTGCAGCACCCGGGCGATCGACTCCAGCACCTGCGTCGACGGGTGACGATCTCGGCCTCGTTCCAGGCGCAGGTAGTAGTCCGCGCTGATGCCGGCGAGCATCGCCACCTCCTCGCGCCGCAGACCGGGCACGCGCCGCACCCCCACCTCGGGGATGCCTGCCTGCTTCGGCGTCACCAGCGCTCGCCGGGCACTCAGGAAGGCGCCCAGGGCGTTCGACTTCTCCGTCATGTCGTGAGCGTAGGTCGAGGGACACCGCAGTGCGGGGGTCCTGCCGCACCCCCCGCTCGTCAGGGCTCTGGGTGGGCCCGACGGGCGCCCCTAGCGTCGGTGAACGCCGGCTCAGGCCACCTGGCCGAGCACCGGCGTCGACCACGACCGAGGGGATCTAGCCTTGACCAGCACGACCACACCAACCGATGTGTCGGCCCCGGACGTCCCGGCTTCCTGGGGTGGCGTGGCTTCCCTGGGCCTGGGGATCTTCGCCATCGTCATGTCGGAGTTCTTGCCGGCGAGCCTGCTTCCTCGGATCGCCGAGGACCTGGCCGTGTCGGCTGGCGCAGCGGGCCAGACGGTGACCGTGACCGCGTTCGCCGCCGCACTCTCCGCACTGCTCATCGCGGTGGTGCTGCCGCGTGCCGACCGGCGGCGGGTGATGATCGGTCTCACGCTGCTCGCCATCGTCTCCAACCTGCTCGTCGTGCTGGCGCCGAACCTGTACGTGCTCCTGGCGGCGCGGCTGCTGCTCGGTGTGGCGCTCGGCGGGTTCTGGGCGATGGCCACCGCGATGGCCGCGCACCTGGTGCCCCCAGACCATCTCGGTCGTGCGCTCACGGTGGTCAACTCCGGTGTCGCAGTAGCCACCGTCGCCGCAGTTCCGCTCGGGGCCTGGCTCGGCGACGTCTGGGGATGGCGGGGGGTGTTCCTGCTGGGCGCCGGCGTCGCGGCCGTGGCACTGGCTGTGCAGGCGGCGACGCTGCCCCACGTCACGCCCGCCGCCGGCGGTGGTCTGCGAGCACTCGGTACAGTCCTGCGCTCCAGCGTCGTGCTGGCAGGACTGTTCGCGATCCTGCTCGTCTTCAGCGGCCACTTCAGCGGGTTCACCTACATCCGGCCCGCCGCGGAGAGCATGTCGGGGATCGACGGCGGCAGCTTCGCCGTGCTGCTCCTCGTGTTCGGCGTGGCCAACTTCCTCGGCACGGCACTCGCCGGGCCACTGGTTGACCGATCGCCGCGCACGGGGCTGTTCCTGTTCCCCGTGGTCCTGGGGGCCGGGATGATCGTCATGTTCACCGCCGGCGGCTCGGTCGCGGCCCTGTTCGTCGCGGCCCTGTTGTGGGGCTTCGGTTTCGGCGGCATCCCGACGACCGTGCTCAGCTGGGGAGCCAGGACCGAACCGGCGCACCTCGAGCAGGTCGGTGGCGTCATCGTGACGGTCTGCAACGTCGCCATCGCTGTCGGCGCGGCGGTGGGGGGTGTCCTCGTGGACGAGGTCGCGGCCGAGGTGCCCCTCCTCGTCGGCGGGGTCGTCGCCATCATCGGGGCGCTGGTGCTCACCAGCCTGCGCCAGCGCAGCTGAGGGGAGATCTAGGATGGGACGTGGCACGACTAGTCACACCACGCTCTTCGGAGGGCATTCTGAGTACCGCGTTTTCTCGTGAACCTGCAGGTCAGCACCCGGAGGGGGGGAGTCGCCAGCCGCGGGCCGTGCTCTGGGACATGGACGGCACCCTGCTGGACTCCGAGCGGCTGTGGGACGTGGCCCTGCACGAGCTGGCCCGCGACCTGGGCGGCGAGCTCAGCCCCACCGCCCGCCGGGCCATGATCGGCTCCAGCACGGCGATGGCCATCGAGCTGATGTTCACCGACCTGGGCCTGCCGCTGGAGCAGCCGGCGATGGACGACGCCGCCACCTGGATGCTCACCCGCACCGGCGAGCTGTTCGCCGAGGCGCTGACGTGGCGCCCCGGCGCGGAGGAGACCTTGCACCTGGTGCAGCAGGCGGGAGTGCCGATGGCGCTGGTCACCAACACCGCCCGGATGCTGGCGGACAAGGCGCTGGCCACCATGGGCCCGGAGCGCTTCACCGTCACCGTCTGCGGCGACGAGGTGGCCCACGGCAAGCCCGCCCCGGACCCGTACCTGCGCGCCGCCGAGCTGCTCGGTCTGGAGCCGGGGGAGTGCCTGGTGGTGGAGGACTCGCCCACCGGCACGGCCGCAGCCGAGGCCGCGGGCTGCCCCGTGCTGGTGGTGCCTTGCGAGATCGAGGTGTCCGAGGGTCCCGGCCGGGTGCTGCGGGAGTCGCTGGAGGGCGTGACGTGGGCCGACCTCTGCGCGGCGTGGTCGGCGGGTGTCAGCCCGGTCGAGGCCTCGTGGGAGAATCGGCGCTCGTGAAGACCTTCGACACGCTGTTCGCCGAGCTCTCCGAGCGCGCAGCCACCCGCCCCGCCGGCTCCGGCACCGTTGCGGCCCTCGACGCCGGGGTGCATGCGCAGGGCAAGAAGGTGCTCGAGGAGGCCGGCGAGGTGTGGATCGCCGCCGAGCACGAGAGTGACGAGGCGCTGGCCGAGGAGATCTCTCAGCTCCTCTACTGGGCGCAGGTGCTGATGATCGGCCGCGGGCTCACCCTGGAGGACGTCTACCGCCATCTGTGACGGCCGGTCCGCCACCACGGCGGCCGCCGTCCCTCGGCCTGTTCGTCCCCCACCGCGTAAGGAACCACCCATGCTTCGTGTTGCCGTCCCCAACAAGGGCTCGCTGTCCGAGTCCGCCGCCGAGATGCTCAGCGAGGCCGGCTACCGGCGCCGCACCGACTCCCGCGACCTCACCGTGCTCGACCCCGCCAACCAGGTGGAGTTCTTCTTCCTGCGGCCCAAGGACATCGCCATCTACGTGGCCTCGGGTGAGCTCGACCTGGGCATCACCGGCCGCGACCTGGCGCTGGACTCTGGTGCCGCCGTGCAGGAGCGGGTGGCCCTGGGCTTCGGCCGCTCCAGCTTCCGCTACGCCGCACCGGCGGGCCGGGAGTGGAAGCCGGAGGACCTGGCCGGGCTGCGCATCGCCACCTCCTACCCGACGCTGGTGCACAACGACCTGGCTGCGCGCGGGCTGGAGGCCACCGTCATCCGCCTGGACGGGGCGGTGGAGATCTCCATCCAGCTGGGCGTGGCTGACGCCATCGCCGACGTGGTGGGCTCGGGCCGCACGCTGCGCCAGCACGACCTGGTGGCCTTCGGGGACGTGCTGTGCGCCTCGGAGGCGGTGCTCATCGAGCAGGCCGGCGCCCCCGCCGGGGACCGGGCCCGCGACCAGCTGGCCGCCCGCATCCAGGGTGTGGTGTTCGCCCAGCAGTACGTGATGCTCGACTACGACTGCCCGCGGGCGGTGCTCAACGAGGCGCTGCAGATCACGCCCGGCCTGGAGTCACCCACGCTGTCGCCGATGGCCGACGAGGACTGGATGGCAGTGCGGGCGATGGTGGCGCGCACCCAGTCGAACTCCGTGATGGACGAGCTGTCCGCGCTGGGTGTCAAGGCGATCCTGGCCTCGGACATTCGCTCCTGCCGCATGTGAGCCAGCTGGGCGCCCGCCGCTGAGCTAGCGCGGGCGGACCAGCAGGATCTGCTCGGAGCGGCCCACCGGTCCGGCCTCGTCGTGCAGGGTGGCGGCGCACAGCCCCACGCCGTCCGGGCCGATGCTGGTGGTGGCGGAGACGCCGGTCCACTCGCCGACCGGCTGCCGGTACAGGTGCACGGTGAGGTCGGTGTTGAGGAAGGTCCACTTGCGCACGTCCAGCGGCGCGGCCATGCCGTTGGCGGAGTCGACCACTGCGAACAGCGACTCCAGCGGGTCGAGCTTCTCCCCGGCCACCAGCTGCACCCGTGGCCGTCCCCAGCCCGACCCCGGACCCGCCTCGGACAGAAAGCCGCTGATCCACGACCACTCCACGGAGTCGAGGTAGCCGGGCACCCAGTAGGCGGGGGCCTGGTGCGCGCTGCCCTCGCCGGCCGGGGCGAGCGGTTCCTCGTGGCTGACCGCGACCGCGGTGGTGTCGGTGGTGGCCATCCGCCAGGCGCTGGCGCGCACCACGGTGCGCTCGTCGCCGGCGTCGTCGGTGGTGGTGAGCTCAGCAGCGAGCAGCTCGACCTGCCGGCCGGGGCGCACCACCGAGGCGCGCACGGTGAGGTCCGCACGGGGCACCGGGCCCAGCACCTCGACGGTCACGCGGGTGAGCCGGGTGCCTGGCCGGGGTGCGCACCGCTGCAGGGCCCGCACCAGCAGCGCCGACGGTGGGCTCAGGTGCTGCATCTGCGCCGACCAGGGACCCACCGTGTGCTCGGTGGAGGCGAAGCGCTCCGCGCCGTCGGCGGCCCTGGGCAGCGGCAGGTAGTAGGCGGGGCTGGCCGACGCGCTCAGGCTCATCCCACGTGCTCCAGGAGGTTGGTTTCACCCGACGCCGGATCGCTCGGCCAGCCCGGGTAGGGCGGCGGGGTACCGCCGAAGGCGGGGCAGCGGGACTTGTGGTCGCACCAGTCGCACAGCTTGCTGGGGTTGGGCCGGAAGTCACCGGTGGCACCCGCCTGCAGGATGGCCTGCCAGATGGCGGACAGCGTGCGCTCGAACCGGCGCAGCTCGTCCTCGTCGGGGCGGTACTGCAGCACCTGGCCGTCGGCGAGGTACATCAGCTTGAGCTGGGAGGGGACCACGCCGCGCAGCCGCCACAGCGCCACGGCGTAGAACTTCATCTGGAACATGGCCCGGCCCTCGCCGATCTCGCGCGGGGCGGCACCGGTCTTGTAGTCCACCACCCGCACCTGGCCGTCCGGCGCCACGTCGATCCGGTCCACGAACCCGCGCAGCAGCACCCCGTCGTCCAGCTCGATCTCCACCCGCAGCTCGCAGGACTCGGGCTCGAACCGAGTGGGGTCCTCCATGGTGAAGTACCGGGTGACCAGGGCCTGGGCGGCCTCGAGGAACTCCGGCAGCTCGTCCGCCCCGAACATCTGCGCCAGCTCGGGTGACTCCGCCACGGTACGCTCCCACGCGGGGGCCACCAGGGTGCGCGCGTTGTCCAGGTGCCGCTGGTCGGCGGGCAGGCTGTAGAGCTGCTCCAGCGCGGCGTGCACCACGGTGCCCCGCACCTGTGCGGTGCTGGCCGTCTCCGGGAGGCGGTCGACCGCGCGGAAGCGGTACAGCAGCGGGCACTGCTTGAAGTCACCCGCCCGGGACGGGGACAGCGCGGGCCGGCGCCGCTCCCGCACCGGGGCCGCCTGCCCGGCCGCGGCGTCCACTGCGGCCTCCTCCACTGCGGCCTCCTCCACGGCGACCTGGTGCACTGCCGGCGGCCCGGCCTCGCCGTGCTCCGTCCCTGCCTGGGTGGCCGTGGGCACGGTCTCCCCGACGGCGGCCGACGGGGGCACTGACCCGGTCAAATTGCTCATGCTGGCACCCTAGGCGCTGGCCCCGACAACTTCGGGCCACCCTCACTCGAGCCAGCAACCAGCAACACGCAACCAGCAGGGAGTCCTACACGATGGCGCACAGCGGGCCGTTCCGCGTCGGCGACCGAGTCCAGCTCACCGACAGCAAGGGACGCCACTACACCATCGTCCTGGCCGAGGGTGGTGAGTACCACACCCACCGCGGTGCCGTGGCCCACGACGACCTCATCGGCACCCCCGAGGGCGGCGTGGTCAAGTCGGTGGCCGGCACCGCCTACCTGGCGTTGCGGCCGCTGCTCACCGACTACGTGCTGTCGATGCCGCGCGGCGCCCAGGTGATCTATCCCAAGGACGCCTCGCAGATCATCACCGAGGGAGACATGTTCCCCGGTGCGCGGGTGCTGGAGGCCGGGGCCGGCTCCGGCGCGCTCACCTGCTCGCTGCTGCGCGCGGTCGGCCCGGAGGGCAAGGTGATCTCCTACGAGGTGCGCGACGACCACGCCGTGCACGCGGTGCGCAACGTGGAGACCTTCTTCGGCGAGCGCCCAGCCAACTGGGACCTCACCGTGGCCGACGTCAACGAGTTCGACGGCGAGGTCGACCGGGTGGTGCTGGACATGCTCTCCCCGGAGCAGGTGCTGCCCAAGGTCAAGGACGTGCTGGTGCCGGGCGGGGTGCTGGTGGTCTACGTCGCCACCGTCACCCAGCTGTCCCGGGTCGTGGAGGCACTGCGGGAGCAGGAGTGCTGGACCGAGCCGTACTCCTGGGAGACCCTGGTACGCGGCTGGCACGTGGTGGGACTGGCCGTGCGCCCGGAGCACCGCATGCAGGGCCACACCGCCTTCCTGGTGCGGGCCCGGCGCCTGGCGGAGGGCACCGTGACGCCACGCCCACAGCGCCGCCCCAGCAAGGGCTAGCGCGGCAGGTGCTCGCCACTTCCGCGTGGACCGCTCAGTAGCTGTAGTCGCACGCGCGCCAGGCGCCGTTGACCAGCTGCACCTGGAAGGTGACCTGGGTGGCGGGCGGGCCGGTGCCCATCGTGTAGGCCCACACGTCCATGGTTCCGCTGGCGCCGTCGGAGCTGACCCGGATGTTGTCCACCCGCTCGAGCACCGTGGGGTCGGGCTCGGTGGGCTGCAGGCTCAGCTCCTCGGCCAGGGGACCACAGGTCAGCCGGGTGAGGCTGGCCTGGTCGGCATCACCGATCGCCGTCACCAGGGCCGCGCCGAGGGCACTGATCTGCGCGGTCTGCGAGGGGCTCGGCGACAGGCCCGGTGCAGCGGCACCGGGGGGGATGGTGAGGGCCGTGCCCGGCGGCACCGCGGTGGTGGTCGGCGGGACGGTTCTTGGCGGACCGGTTCTCGACGGGCCGGTGCTGAAGGTCGGCGGCCGGGACGGTGGTGTCGACGGGGCGGTGCTCGGTGGGACGCTCCGGCGGGTGGTGGTGGGCAGTGGGGGAAGCACCGTCACCCCGGTCACCCCGGTCACCGTGGGCGAGGGCGTGGCACTGCTGGTGTCGTCAGTCTGGGTGCCCAGGGCGAACACCGCCACCAGAGCGCCCAGCACCGCCACGACCACCACCACGAGGGTGAACGGTGACGGCGTGCGGTGCCCTGGCGGAGGCTGGGGAGGTCCCTGGCCGGGTCCGCCAGGACCGCCACCGTAGGAGCCCGGGCCGTACGAGGGCGGTCCGTACCCGGTGTCGTCGAGGGGCAGGTACCAGGTGGGGGCGTACCCCGGTGGCTGACCGCCCGGCCCGGCTCCCGGCGTGCCGGGCTCGGGCGTGCGGTAGTCCGGTGGCGGGTAGTCCGGCGCCCCGTAGACGGGTGTGCCGTAGAGGGGTGTGCTGTAGTCCGGTGGCGGGTAGCCCATCGGCGGCTGGTCCGGACTCGGGTGAGTGGCGGTGGGATCGTCATCGCCCGCTGGCGGCTGGTCGGCGAAGGGCCAGTACGGCGTGTCGTGACGCGGCTCCTGCCCGTGGCGGCCGTCCGGGTCGTCGTCGTGCGAACCCGTCATCCGCGAACCCTCTCGTCGCCGACCGTCCTCTCCGACCTCGGACGGTACGCCGCCACCGCGCCCCTCGCGTGGGGTTTCCAGCCGGTGCTCAGCGGGTCTTGCGCTCGCACGCCTGCCAGGTGTCGCCGCTCTTGGTGAGCACGAACTTCTCCGGCTTGGCCGGCGGGCCCATGGACACCCGGTAGGCCCAGACCGTCACCGCGGCGCTCGTGCGGTCGGTGGTCAGCCCGACGTCGGAGACCCGGACGAAGGTCGTCGGGGTGGCCGGTTGGTCGACCTGCCGGTTGTGCTGCTCGGCCAGGGAACCACACAGCAGGGTGCGCATCGCGGCGAGGTCACCGTCACTGATCGCCCGCACGAACGCGGTGCTGAAGCGAGTGATCTGGTCCAGCTCGGCGGGGGTGGGCGCCTCGGTGAGCGCCGCCTCCGGCACCGTGGGGGTGGCTGCGGCCGACGACGTCGGAGTCGTGGCACGGGTGGTCGTCGTGCTGGGAGCCGTCGTGGGCGCCCGGGAGGTGCTGCTCGCGGCGGTGGAGGCGGTGGAGGTGGGCACGGTGGTGGTGGCCTGGGGCTCCGCCACGGCGGTGCCGTCCACGGTGCACGCCACCAGGCTCGTCCCGGCCGCCGCCAGGCACGCCGCGAGAGCCGCAGCGTGCCAGGACCTTCGCGCCACGTGGGCCCCCTTCGCGTGTCCCGCCGCTGACCAGGGTGGACAGTACCGCGTGGTGGCCATCACTCGACCCCTGTCGACGCATCCTTGTAGCGTAGAAGTTCCCTACGCGAGGAGACGCCGGTGAGCACATCAGATCGGCCGGACACTACCGACGAGCAAGCGGGAGCACCCGAGGCCTCTGCTCGAAAGATCGATTCCCTGACCCAGCGCAACGCCAAGCTGCTCGAGATCCTCAAGGACGCCCGCCAACAGCTGCTGGTGCTGCAGGAGGAGGTGGACCGACTCGCGCAGCCCCCCAGTGGATACGGCGTCTTCCTCGACGCCAACGACGACGACACGGTGGACGTGTTCACCTCGGGCCGGCGGATGCGGCTCGTGGTCTCCCCGGCACTGAGCATCAGCGACCTCAGCCGGGGCCAGACGGTGCGGCTGAACGAGGCCCTCACGGTGGTGCAGAGCACCGGCTTCGAGCGGGTCGGCGAGGTGTCGGCCCTGCGGGAGCTGCTCGACGGCGGCCAGCGTGCCCTGGTGGTGGGCCACGCCGACGAGGAGCGCGTGGTCTGGCTGGCCGACCCCCTGATCGCCGACCCGGACGACCCGGACCCGCTGGTCCTGCGTCCCGGTGACTCCCTGCTGGTGGACACCAAGGCCGGCTACGCCTACGAGCGGGTGCCCAAGGCCGAGGTCGAGGACCTGGTGCTGGAGGAGGTGCCCGACGTCGACTACTCCGACATCGGTGGTCTGGGCCGGCAGATCGACCAGATCCGGGACGCGGTGGAGCTGCCCTTCCTGCACGCCGAGCTGTTCAAGGAGTACGCGCTGCGCCCGCCCAAGGGGGTGCTGCTCTACGGCCCGCCCGGCTGCGGCAAGACCCTCATCGCCAAGGCGGTGGCCAACTCGTTGGCCAAGAAGATCGCCGAGGCGCGGGGCGACAACCCCCGCGAGGCCAAGTCGTTCTTCCTCAACATCAAGGGCCCCGAGCTGCTCAACAAGTTCGTCGGCGAGACCGAGCGGCACATCCGGGTGATCTTCCAGCGCGCCAGGGAGAAGGCCTCCGAGGGCACGCCGGTGATCGTGTTCTTCGACGAGATGGACTCCATCTTCCGCACCCGCGGGTCGGGGGTCTCCTCGGACGTGGAGACCACCATCGTCCCGCAGCTGCTCAGCGAGATCGACGGCGTGGAGGGCCTGGAGAACGTCATCGTCATCGGCGCCTCCAACCGCGAGGACATGATCGACCCGGCCATCCTGCGGCCCGGCCGCCTGGACGTGAAGATCAAGATCGAGCGGCCCGACGCGGAGTCGGCGGAGGACATCTTCTCCAAGTACCTCACCCCGGACCTGCCGATCAACGAGGAGGACCTCGCCGAGTTCGACGGCGACCGCCAGGCCTGCATCACCGGCATGATCCAGCGGGTGGTGGAGCGGATGTACAGCGAGACCGACGACAACCGGTTCCTCGAGGTCACCTACGCCAACGGCGACAAGGAGGTCCTGTACTTCAAGGACTTCAACTCCGGCGCGATGATCCAGAACATCGTCGACCGCTCCAAGAAGTACGCCATCAAGGAGGTGCTGGAGACCGGGGCCACCGGATTGCGGGTGCAGCACCTGCTCGACTCGATCGTGGACGAGTTCGCGGAGAACGAGGACCTGCCCAACACGACAAATCCCGACGACTGGGCGAGGATCTCGGGCAAGAAGGGCGAGCGCATCGTCTACATCCGCACGCTGGTCACCGGCAAGTCCGCCGGAGCCAGCCGGGCGATCGACACCGAGTCGAACACCGGGCAGTACCTCTAGGTCCCGGGGCGACTCCAGGCACCAGGGGGCCGCATGGGCGAGCAGGGCACACGAGCGACACCGACCAGGAACGAGGTCGGGGCCACCGCTCAGCTGCTCGCCCATGCGGTCGACGTGCTCAGCCGACCGGTGCAGGGCACGCACCGCACGATCGCCAACACCGTCTTCGCCGCGGTCGGTCCGTTCGGGCTGCCCGCGTGGCTGGTGCACAACAGCATCGCCGCCCTGACCTACGCCGGGGTGCGCGCCGGTGCGCGGGCCACGGCCGGGATCGTGACCGCGGTCAGCGACCAGCTGCCCGCGGAGCGGGTGTCCCACGTCGTCACCGGCACGGCGGCTGGCTCCGTGCTGGTGGGCGCGGTCAACGGCCTGCTGGGTGACCAGCTGTTGGCCGACGGCAACCACCTGGCCGTGGAGCTGGGTCCGCACCACCAGCGCAAGGTCGTGGGGCTGGACACCGCGCTGCTCACCGCCTCCTACACCACCGCCACCGGTCACCTCGCGGTGTTCGTGCACGGGCTGGGGGAGACCGAGCAGGCGTGGTGGTACCGGCACCAGGGCCGCGGCAGCCACGGTGAGCACCTGGCCGAGCTCGGCGTCACCCCGGTGGTGATGCGGTACAACACCGGCCGCTCGATCGCCGAGAACGGCGCGCGCCTGGCCGGGCTGCTCGGCGAGCTGCTGCAGGCGTGGCCGGTGCCGGTGGAGCGCATCGACCTGGTCGGGCACTCCATGGGCGGGCTGGTGCTGCGCGAGGCGTGCCACCACGACGAGGCGCAGACGTGGCTGGAGCGGGTGCGCACGGTCTGCTACCTGGGCACCCCGCACGAGGGAGCTCCGCTGGCCGACGGCGCACACCGGCTGGCGCGGGCGCTGAGCTGGTGGTGGGGCAGCCGCAGCTGGGGCGAGCTGATCGACGTGCGCAGCGTCGGCATCGACGACCTGCGTCGCGCCAACCGGCTGCCGCTGGTGCCGGGCGTGCGCCACGTGGGTGTCACCGCGACGCTGGCGGCGGACCCGCAGACCTGGTGGGCTGCGGCCGTGGGTGACGGGCTGGTGCCGCTGCACAGCGCCCGCGGTCCGCTGGACGAGCTGCACGTGCTGCCCAGCACCGGCCACCTGGCACTGCTCACCGCACCGGAGGTCGCCGAGGTGCTGGCCGAGCTGGTGGTGTGGGACTCCGACCCCGACGAGGTGGACCGACACACCAAGGCCGAGCAGGTCTGAGGCGCGCGAACGGACGGTCGGCAGCGGGTGTCCGAGCCGGTCACGTCCACTTGGTAGCGTCACAGACGCTTTCGCGGTGGTGGGTGCGTCTGCAAGTACCACCAACCACGAACGTCGCTGCGCGCGGTGCGGCCGTAGATTGTGCGCATGCGAAGAATCATGGGCACCGAGGTGGAGTACGGCATCTCCTCGCCGGGCAACCCCACGGCCAACCCGATCCTGACCTCCACCCAGGCAGTGCTGGCCTACGCCGCCGCCGCGGCGGTGCCGCGCACCAAGCGCACCCGCTGGGACTACGAGGTGGAGTCGCCGCTGCGCGACGCCCGCGGCTTCGACCTCACCCGTCCTGGCCAGCCCACGCCGGTGATCGACGTGGACGAGGTCGGCGCGGCCAACATGATCCTCACCAACGGCGCCCGCCTCTACGTCGACCACGCCCACCCGGAGTTCGCCGCCCCCGAGGTGACCGACCCGCTGGACGGGGTCATCTGGGACAAGGCCGGCGAGCGGGTGATGGAGCGCGCGGCGCTGCACGCCGGCAGCGTTCCCGGCGCCCCCAAGCTGCAGCTGTACAAGAACAACATCGACGGCAAGGGCGCCTCCTACGGCACCCACGAGAACTACCTGATGGCCCGCTCCACCCCGTTCGACGCCATCGTGGTGGGCCTGACCCCGTTCTTCGCCTCCCGCCAGGTGATCGTCGGCTCCGGTCGGGTGGGCATCGGCCAGGCCGGCGAGAAGGACGGCTTCCAGCTGTCCCAGCGCGCCGACTACATGGAGGTCGAGGTCGGGCTGGAGACCACCCTCAAGCGCGGCATCATCAACACCCGTGACGAGCCGCACGCCGACGCGGACAAGTACCGCCGGCTGCACGTGATCATCGGCGACGCCAACCTCGCCGAGACCGCCACCTACCTCAAGCTGGGCACCACCGCGCTGGTGCTCGACCTCATCGAGCACGGCGCCGACCTCTCCGACCTGCAGCTGGCGCACCCCGTGCAGGCGGTGCACCAGATCAGCCACGACCCCACGCTCAAGCAGCGGGTGGAGCTGGCCGACGGCCGACGCCTCACCGGGCTGCAGCTGCAGCGGATCTACCACGAGCGCGTGTCGCAGATGGTGGCGCTGGACCGCGAGCGCGACGAGCGCACCGAGGACGTGCTGGCCACCTGGGCGCGGGTGCTGGACATGCTCGAGCGCGACCCGATGGAGTGCGCGTCGCTGCTGGACTGGCCGGCCAAGCTGCGCCTGCTGCAGGGCTTCCGCGACCGCGAGGGCCTGGGCTGGGGCGCCTCCCGCCTGCACCTGGTGGACCTGCAGTACTCCGACGTGCGCCTGGACAAGGGGCTGTACAACCGGCTGGTGGCCCGGGGCTCGATGAAGCGCCTGACCACCGAGGAGCAGGTGCTGGCCGCGGTCACCAACCCGCCCACCGAGACCCGCGCCTACTTCCGCGGCGAGTGCCTGCGCCGCTTCGGCGCCGACATCACCGCCGCGAGCTGGGACTCGGTGATCTTCGACGTCGGCCGCAAGTCGCTGGTCCGCATCCCCACGCTCGAGCCGCTGCGGGGGAGCAAGGCGCACGTGGGGGCGCTGCTGGACTCGGTCGACTCGGCCGTGGAGCTGGTGGACGCGCTCACCAACGGCTGACCGGCCGCGGTCACCTCGCGTCCTGGGCAGGGGCGCGTGGGTAGTGTTTCGATAGGGACGTGCACGCGCTGGTCCCCCAGCAACGGCACCAGAGAACGAGGGAGTCGAACATGGCCCAGGAGCAGACCAAGCGCAGTGGTGGTGGCGACGACGAGGGTGCCGAGGAGCTCGGTGGCGCCGGCCAGGAGCGTCGCGAGCAGCAGAGCTCGGACACCGACGACATCCTGGACGAGATCGACGACGTGCTGGAGGAGAACGCGGAGGAGTTCGTCCGCGCCTACGTGCAGAAGGGTGGGGAATGAGAGAAGGGGCCAGTCCGGACACCTCGTCGTTCACGGACTACCTGCGCCGCACCGCCCCGGAGCTGCTCCCGGGCAACCGGCACCCCACCAGCACCCTCACCGAGAACATGGCACCGCACGGCACCACGATCGTCGCCCTCACCTTCGGTGGGGGCGTGCTGATCGCGGGTGACCGGCGCGCCACCATGGGCAACCTCATCGCCCAGCGCGACATCGAGAAGGTCTTCGTCACCGACGAGCACTCCGCGGTGGGCATCGCCGGCACGGCCGGCGTGGCCATCGAGCTGGTGCGGCTGTTCGCCGTGGAGCTGGAGCACTACGAGAAGATCGAGGGCATGCCGCTGTCGCTGGACGGCAAGGCCAACCGGCTGGCCTCGATGGTCCGCTCCAACCTGGGCGCGGCCATGCAGGGACTGGCCGTGGTGCCGCTGTTCGTCGGCTACGACGTGGACGCGACCGACTCGGTGCACGCCGGCCGGATCATCACCTACGACGTCACCGGCGGGCGCTACGAGGAGCACTCCGGCTTCCACAGCGTCGGGTCGGGCTCGCTGTTCGCGCGCTCGGCGCTGAAGAAGCGCTACGTGGCCGACAGCGACGAGGCCACCGCGGTGCGGGCCGCCGTGGAGGCGCTCTACGACGCCGCTGACGACGACACCGCCACCGGTGGGCCGGACCTGGTCCGCGGGCTGTACCCGTCGGTGGTCACCATCACCGCCGAGCACGGTGCGGTGCGGCTGCCCGAGCCCCAGGTGGCCGAGGTCGCCGAGGCCGTGGTGGCCGAGCGGCACCTCAACCCCGGCGGCTGAGCACCTCCCACCCGTCCCGACCCGAGCCGAGCACAGGAGCCCCGCCGTGACCATGCCGTACTACGCCTCCGCCGAGCAGATCATGCGCGATCGCTCGGAGCTGGCGCGCAAGGGAATCGGCCGAGGTCGCAGCGTCGTGGTGCTCACCTGCGCCGACGGCGTGCTGTTCGTGGCGGAGAACCCCTCGGCCACCCTGCACAAGGTCAGCGAGATCTACGACCGCATCGGCTTCGCCGCGGTGGGCAAGTACAACGAGTTCGAGAACCTGCGCCGCGCCGGCATCCAGCACGCCGACCTGCGTGGGTACTCCTACGACCGCCGCGACGTCACCGGGCAGTCGCTGGCCAACGCCTACGCCCAGACGCTGGGCACCATCTTCACCGAGCAGCCCAAGCCCTACGAGGTCGAGATCTGCGTGGCCGAGGTGGGCCGGCCGGAGGCGTCGGAGCCGGTGGCGCAGCTCTACCGGATCACCTACGACGGCTCCATCGCCGACGAGTCGCGGTTCATCGTGATGGGCGGCAGCACCGAGCCGCTGTCGGCCTACCTCAAGGAGCACTACCAGCCGGGGCTGCAGCTCAAGGCGGCGCTGGAGCTGGCCGTGGCCGCGCTGCAGCAGCACACCAACGGCGGCGCCCGCTCGGTGCCGGTGGACTCGCTGGAGGTCGCCGTCCTGGAGCAGGCGCGCCCACGCCGGGCGTTCCGCCGGCTGGCCGCCGCACAGCTGGCCACCCTGCTGCCGGCCCAGGCCGCCACCAGCCCCGAGCCTGCGCCGCCGGCGGGCGAGGGCACCACCAGCGCCGGGACGGACGAGACCCCGGAGCCGGGCCCCGGTCCAGTTGCCTGACAAGTCTCTTCGTCGCTGACCAGGTGATGCTGCTCGTCGTTCAGCGCCGCAGCCTCCGGGCTGAGTAGGGTCGACAAGGTGCAGCGACGAATCATGGGTATCGAGACCGAGTTCGGCGTCACGTGCACCTTCAAGGGCCAGCGCAGGCTGAGTCCGGACGAGGTTGCCCGCTACCTGTTCCGACGGGTGGTCTCCTGGGGTCGCAGCTCCAACGTCTTCCTCCGCAACGGCGCGCGGCTCTACCTCGACGTCGGTTCGCACCCCGAGTACGCCACGGCCGAGTGCGACGACCTGGTGCAGCTGGTCAGCCACGACAAGGCGGGCGAGCGGATCCTCGAGGAGCTGCTGACCGACGCCGAGCAGCGCCTGGCCGACGAGGGCATCGGTGGCGACATCTTCCTGTTCAAGAACAACACCGACTCGGCCGGCAACTCCTACGGCTGCCACGAGAACTACCTGATCGGCCGCCAGGGTGAGTTCTCCCGGCTGTCGGAGGTGCTCCTGCCGTTCCTGGTCACCCGCCAGCTGATCGCCGGCGCGGGCAAGGTGCTGCACACCCCGCGGGGCTCGCGCTTCTGCCTCAGCCAGCGCGCCGAGCACATCTGGGAGGGCGTCTCCTCCGCCACCACCCGCTCGCGGCCCATCATCAACACCCGCGACGAGCCGCACGCCGACGCCGAGAAGTACCGCCGGCTGCACGTCATCGTGGGTGACTCGAACATGGCCGAGACCACCACCATGCTCAAGGTGGGTTCCGCCGCCCTGGTGCTGGAGATGATCGAGGAGGGGGTGGTCTTCCGCGACTTCGCGCTGGACAACCCCATCCGCGCCATCCGGGAGATCAGCCACGACCTCACCGGCCGGCGCCCCGTGCGCCTGGCCGGGGGCAAGGGGGCCAGCGCCCTGGACATCCAGCGGGAGTACCACTCCAAGGCGGTCGACTACCTCACCCGCCGCGAGCCCGACCCGAGCATGGACCGCGTGGTGGAGCTGTGGGGGCGCACCCTGGACGCCGTGGAGTCCGACGACATGTCCAAGGTGGACACCGAGATCGACTGGGCCATCAAGCAGAAGCTGTTCCAGCGCTACCAGGACAAGCACGACATGGACCTGTCCAGCCCGCGGATCGCCCAGCTGGACCTCGCCTACCACGACATCCGGCGCGGCCGCGGCATCTTCGACCTGCTGCAGCGCAAGGGCCTGGTCGCTCGGGTCACCGACGACACCGCGATCAAGACCGCCGAGCAGACCCCGCCGCAGACCACCCGGGCCAAGCTGCGCGGTGAGTTCATCGCCGCCGCGCAGGACGCCGAGCGCGACTTCACCGTCGACTGGGTGCACCTCAAGCTCAACGACCAGGCGCAGCGCACCATCCTGTGCAAGGACCCGTTCCGCTCGGTCGACGAGCGGGTGGACCGCCTCATCGCCTCCATGTAGGCGCCGCGGGGCAGCTGCTCAGCGCAGCGCGCTGCCGGAGAGCACCAGCAGCACCACGTCCACCAGCGCCACCCACACCACCGCGCGGAAGAGCCCGAGCGAGGTGAGCAGGCCGACGCCCACGGCCACCACCGCGGTGACCAGCGCCGCGGCGCCCACTACCCACGGCAGGTTCTGCGGGCCCAGCACCAGCAGCACCGACGCGGCCAGCAGCAGCACCACGGTGGCCGTGACCGACCCGCGGGCGCCCAGCACGTGCGGCAGCCCACGCACCCCGGTGGCTGCGTCCGCTGCCAGGTCGGGCAGCACGTTGGCGAAGTGCGCCCCGCTGCCCAGCAGCGCGCCTGCCGCCACCAGCCACCACGGCACCGTGGCCACGGGGGCGACGACGAACGCCGGCAGCGCCCCGAAGGCCACCGCGTAGGGCAGCACCGACAGCACCGTGGACTTCACGCCCAGGTCGTAGACCCAGCCCCCACCGACCACCAGCAGGTGCAGGCCCAGCGTCACCCCGACCGCGCTCTGCCCGTTCCAGCCCGCGGCCACCGCCAGCGGCACGCTCACCGCCGCCGCGACCACCGCGGCGGCGCCGACGGTCCGCGTGCTCAGCTCACCCCGGGCCACCGGCTTGTCGGTGCGGCCCGCGGCCCGGTCCCGGGCGGCGTCCACCGCGTCGTTGAGCCACCCGATGGAGAGCTGGCCGGTGAGCACCGCGCCCAGCACCCACAGGCTCGCCGCACCCCGCCCGGCCACCACCGCGAGCAGCCCGGCCACCGCGGTGACGGCCACGGTGGGCTCGGGGTGGCAGGAGGCCAGCAGCGCACGTGTGCGAGAACCCTTGTGCTGCAGCACCTGCACCACGCCCCCGACCGCGCTTTCGCCACTGTTCGCTGCCAGCAACCTAGGGTATGCGTGTGTCCTCCGCCCGCAGTGAACGTCTGGTCA
This sequence comes from Rhodococcus sp. Z13_19A, assembly GCF_058133575.1. Lineage (NCBI taxonomy): Bacteria > Bacillati > Actinomycetota > Actinomycetes > Mycobacteriales > Nocardiaceae > Rhodococcus > Rhodococcus sp. Z13_19A. The sequence continues at coordinate 436,584 of NZ_JBYUNN010000003.1, read as the reverse complement.
ACCTGGTGCTCTGCCTGTTGTCCACGCGGCAGTACCTCAGTGCCGAGCGCATCCGCTCCACCGTGGCCGGGTACAGCGACGCCCCCAGCGACGAGGCGTTCTTCCGGATGTTCGAGCGGGACAAGTCCGAGCTGCGCGAGCTGGGCGTGCCGGTGGAGACCGGCCGCAACTCAGGGTTGGACCCCAACGAGGGCTACCGCATCGCCCGGCGCGACTACGAGCTGCCCGAGATCGAGCTGGCGCCGGACGAGGCCGCGGCGCTGGCGCTGGCCGCCCGGCTCTGGGACTCCCCGCAGATGGCCACCTCTGCGCACAACGCGGTGCTGAAGCTGCGCGCGGCCGGGGTGGAGGTGGACACCGACGCCGCGCCCGGTGTGCAGCCCCGCGTGCACGCCAGCGACCCCGCCTTCGGCCCGCTGGTGGCCGCGGTGGACGCCGGCCGGGTGGTGACCTTCCTGCACCGCCGCGGCCCGGCGTCGGAGCCCACGGCGCGCACCGTCGAGCCGTGGGGGGTGGTGTCCTACCGCGGCCGCTGGTACCTGGTCGGCCACGACCGGGCCCGGCAGGACGTGCGCTGCTTCCGGGTCTCGCGCATCGCCGACGCCAAGGCGGTCGGTCCGGCCGGCGCGGTCACCGTCCCCGACGGCGCCGACCTGCTCGCGCTGGTCGCCGCCTCCGCCGGCCCGGCCCCGCAGGCCGCGGTCGAGGCGACCCTGCTGCTCGCCCCGGACCGTGCCGTGGGGCTGCGCCGGGGCGCCGAGGTGGTGCAGCAGACCCGCGACGGGGACGTGGTGCGGGTGCAGCTGTCCGACCTCGACGTCGCCGCGCGGTCCATCGCCGGCTACGGCGCCGACGCGGTGGTGCTCGCCCCGCCCGAGCTGCGCGAGCGCGTGCTGCTGCTGCTCGCCGGAGCCCTGGCGTGAGCGGGCTGACCGACCGGCTGCCCCGGCTGCTGTCGCTGGTGCCGTACCTGCAGGCGCACCCCGGCGTGCGGGTGGAGGAGGCCGCCGCCGAGCTGGGGGTCAGTGCCACCCAGCTGCGCAAGGACCTGCAGCTGTTGTGGATGTGCGGGCTGCCCGGCTACGGCCCCGGCGAGCTGATCGACCTGTCCTTCGAGGGCGACACCGTGAGCGTGATCTTCGACGCCGGGCTGCAGCGGCCGCTGCGGCTGTCCCGGGCCGAGGCGGGCGCCCTGGCTGTGGCGCTGCGCGCGCTGGGCGACGTCGGCGGGCTGGTGGAGCGCGACGTGGTGGAGCGGGCGCTGGCCAAGGTGGAGGCCGCGGCCGGCGGCGGCAGCGGTCCCAGCGCGGTGACCGTGGGGGTCAGCGAGAGCGCGCAGGACTCGGCCACCGCCGAGACCACGGCGACGCTGAAGAACGCCCTGGCCGAGCGCCACCCGCTGCGCATCCGGTACTACACCGCGTCCCGCGACGACGTCACCGACCGGGTGGTGGAGCCGCGCCAGCTGCTGGTGGTGGACGGGCGCAGCTACCTGGAGGCGTGGTGCCGGCGGGTGGAGGACGAGCGGATGTTCCGGGTGGACCGGATTGACGACGTCACGGTGCTGCCCGAGGTGCTGCCGGCGACCACCGGTGAGCGCCAGGCCCACGAGCTCTTCGAGCTGGGCGACGACCTGCCCGAGGCGGTGCTGGAGCTGGCCCCGCAGCACGCCTGGGTGGCCGAGTACTACCCCGTGCAGGACCTCACCCAGCTGGGCGAGGGGCGGCTGCGCATCACCCTGCGCTACACCGACCTGGAGTGGGTCACCCGGCTGGTGCTGGGCCTCGGTGCGGGGGTGCGGGTGCTCGCCCCGGCCGCGCTGGAGCAGCACCGCACGGAGCGGGCCCAGGCGGCGCTGGCCGCCTACGCCCGCCACGAGGCGACCGAACCCGCCGGGTGAGCCCGCGGCGTGTCACCTGCCGGTCAGCGTCGGGTCACGCGATGGACACCTCGGCCGCGTACCCTCAACACAGGCCCAACACCGGAGGTATCTCATGGGATCTCTCAGTCCCGTTCACTGGCTGATCGTGCTCATCGTGCTGGTCGTGCTCTTCGGCGCCAAGCGGCTGCCGGACGCGTCCCGCTCGCTGGGCCGCTCGCTGCGCATCTTCAAGAGCGAGATCAAGGACCTGGGCTCCGACGGCGACAAGCCAGCTCCCACCCAGGCGGCGGCCCCGGCCCCGCAGGCGCTGCCCACCGCGCCCCCGGTGATCCCGCCCGTGCCGCAGGCCGGCACCGCGGCGCAACAGGTTCCGGTCCAGCAGGTTCCGGTCCAGCCTGCCCCGCAGGTCCAGGCCCAGCAGGCGCAGGCGCAGCAGGTCCAGGCCCAGCAGCTGCCGACCGAGCACTCTGAGAAGGCCAGCTGAGCCGAGGGTGTCCGCTCCGTCGGGGTGGCGCAAGATTCGACGGCGCCGCCCACCGAACCCTGACGGCTCGATGTCCCTCGTCGAGCACCTGTACGAGCTGCGCAGCCGGGTCACCAAGGCCGGCATCGCGGTCGTCATCACCACCATCCTGGGGTTTCTCTGGTACTCCCACGGCGTGCTGGGCACCCAGAGCCTCGGCGACCTGCTGAAGGGTCCCTACTGCTCCCTCCCGTCGACGTCGCGCGCGCAGATCGGTCCGGACGACAGCTGTCGGCTGCTGGCCACCGCGCCGTTCGACCAGTTCATGCTTCGCCTCAAGGTGGCGCTCACCGCCGGTGTGGTGCTGGCCTGCCCGGTGTGGCTGTGGCAGGTGTGGCGGTTCATCACCCCAGGTCTGCACCAGGGGGAGCGGCGCTTTGCCATCCCGTTCGTCGCCTCCGGTGCCACGCTGTTCGTCGGCGGCGCCGTGCTGGCCTACGTCGTCGTCGCGGAGGCGTTGTCGTTCCTGCTGTCGGTGGGCACCGAGGTGCAGATCACCGCGCTCAACGGCGACCAGTACTTCAGCTTCATCATCAACCTGATCATCATCTTCGGGATCAGCTTCGAGCTGCCGCTGCTGGTGGTGATGCTCAACCTGGTGGGCGTGCTCACCTACGCGCGGCTCAAGGAGTGGCGCCGCGGCTTCATCTTCGGGCTGTTCGTCTTCGCCGCCATCGCCACCCCCGGCCAGGACCCGTTCAGCATGCTCGCGCTGGCGTTCTCCCTGGTGATCCTGTTCGAGGCCGCGGTGCAGGTGGCCCGGCTGCACGACCGCCGCAAGGCCCGCAAGCGCGTCGACCAGGGCTGGGACTCCTGGAGCGACGACGAGGCCTCACCCATCCCGGAGCCCGAGCCGGTGCCACCGACCAGCGGGGTGGGGTCGACCAGCGGGGTGGGGTCGACCAGCGGGGTGGGCTCGCGCAGCTACGACGACGCCACCTGATCAGGTGCTTCGTGCGGCGGGTGTGACGGGCACGGCCACTGGGCCGAGGGCTGGGCTGCTGTGGCAGCCTGGAGCCCGTGGCCGACACGCAATCACCGGCGGACGCTTACGCGGCTGCACGACAGCGCAACCAGCACCCGCGGCTGGCTGAGTTCTCCGCTGGAATCGCGTTCGAGCTCGACCCGTTCCAGGTCACGGCCTGCGAGGCGCTGGAGGACGGGCACGGCGTGCTGGTGTGCGCGCCGACCGGCGCGGGCAAGACCATCGTCGGCGAGTTCGCCGTGCACCTGGCGCTGGCCGCCGGCACCAAGTGCTTCTACACCACGCCCATCAAGGCGCTGAGCAACCAGAAGTACGCCGACCTGGTGGAGCGCCACGGCAAGCGCAACGTCGGCCTGCTCACCGGGGACACCTCCATCAACTCCGGTGCGCCCGTGGTGGTGATGACCACCGAGGTGCTGCGCAACATGCTCTACGCCGACTCGGAGTCGGTGCGCGACCTGTCCTACGTGGTGATGGACGAGGTCCACTACCTGGCCGACCGCTTCCGCGGCGCGGTGTGGGAGGAGGTCATCCTGCACCTGCCGCCGGAGATCGCGGTGGTGGGCCTGTCGGCCACGGTGAGCAACTCCGAGGAGTTCGGCGAGTGGATCTCCACCGTGCGCGGGGACACCACGGTGGTGGTGGACGAGCACCGCCCGGTCCCGCTGTGGCAGCACGTCATGGTGGGCCGCCAGCTGTTCGACCTGTTCAACGAGCGCGACAACACGGGGGACCGCAAGCTCGTGGTCAACCCCGACCTGGTGCACCACGTCCAGCAGCGCGAGCGGCGCGAGGACGCGTTCCAGCCCCGGCACCAGCGCGGCCGTCAGGCCCAGCGCGCTCGCCAGTCCCAGCGCGGTGGGTACCGCCAGCTCACCTACCGTCCGCTGCCCCGCCCGGAGGTGATCGCCAAGCTCGACTCCGAGGGGCTGCTGCCGGCCATCACCTTCATCTTCAGCCGGGCCGGCTGCGACGCCGCCGTCACCCAGTGCGTGCGCTCCGGGATGCGCCTGACCACCGAGGCGCAGGCAACGGAGATCGCCGAGATCATCAGCCGGCACGCCGCCGAGCTGCCCGAGGCCGACCTGGCGGTGCTGGGATTCTGGGAGTGGCGCGAGGCTCTCATGCGCGGCTTCGCCGCTCACCACGCCGGGATGCTGCCCGCGTTCAAGCAAGCCGTGGAGGAGCTGTTCGTCCGCGGACTGGTCCGGGCGGTGTTCGCCACGGAGACCCTGGCGCTGGGCATCAACATGCCCGCACGCACCGTGGTGCTGGAGCGCCTGGTCAAGTACAACGGGGAGTCGCACGCCGACCTGACGCCGGGGGAGTACACCCAGCTCACCGGCCGCGCCGGCCGCCGTGGCATCGACATCGAGGGCCACGCCGTGGTGCTGTGGCAGCCCGGGGTGCAGCCGACCCAGGTCGCCGGTCTCGCCTCCAACCGCACCTTCCGGCTGCGCAGCTCCTTCCGTCCCTCCTACAACATGACGGTGAACCTGGTGGCCGCGATGGGCCCGGACTCCGCCCGCACGCTGCTGGAGCGCTCCTTCGCCCAGTTCCAGGCCGACCGGTCGGTGGTCGGCCTGTCCCGCACCATCGACCGCAACACCGAGGCGATGGCGGGCTACCGGGAGCAGATGGAGTGCCACCTGGGCGACTTCGCCTCCTACGCGGAGCTGCGGGCCAAGATCACCGACCGCGAGCGCAGGCTGGCCAAGCAGGGCAGCGCGGCCCGGCGCCACGAGGCGGAGGAAGCCCTGCAGGCGCTGCGCCGCGGCGACGTCATCGCCGTGCCGGGCGGGCGTCGTGCCGGGCTCGCGGTGGTGCTCGACACCGGGCCCGACGACGCCGACCCCCGCCCGCTGGTGCTCACCGAGGACCGCTGGGCCGGACGACTGTCGGCCGCGGACTTCCCCACCCCTGCCGAGGTGCTGGGACGGCTGACGCTGCCCCGGCGGGTGGAGCACCAGGTGCCCCGCGTGCGCCGCGACCTGGCCTCCACCCTGCGGGCCAGCGGGATCACCGCCCCCGGCCGGGTGGGCAAGCGCCGAACGTCCGCCGCCGACGACGCCGAGCTGGCCGCGCTGCGCCGGGCGCTGCGGGCCCACCCCTGTCACGGCTGCGAGGACCGGGAGAACCACGCGCGGTGGAGCGAGCGGTACGCCCGCCTCGCCGCCGAGACCGAGAAGCTGCGCCAGCAGGTGGCGGCCACCACTCACTCCCTGGCCCGCTCCTTCGACCGCATCCGGGCGCTGCTGGCCGAGCGTGGCTACCTGGAGGGCACCGGGCCCGACCAGGAGGTCAGCAAGGACGGGCGCCGGCTGGAGCGCATCTACAGCGAGTCCGACCTGCTGGTGGCGGAGTGCCTGCGCCGCGGCGTGTGGGAGTCGCTGAACCCGGCCGAGCTGGCCGCGGTGGTGTCGGCGGTGGTCTTCGAGTCCCGACGGGAGACCGAGTCGGTGCCCCGAGTGCCGGCCGGGTCCGTCAGCACCGCGCTGGCCGACACGACGTACCTCTGGGACGCGCTCACCACCGACGAGCGGCGCCACAAGCTCGCCCCCACCCGCGAGCCCGACCTCGGCTTCGCGTGGCCGGTGTACCGCTGGGCCCGCGGGGAGTCGCTGACGAACGTGCTGGCCGCGGCAGGGGAGAACGGCCAGCTGCTGTCGGCCGGTGACTTCGTGCGGTGGTGCCGCCAGGTGGTGGACCTGCTCGACCAGGTGCGGGTGGCCTCGGCGGGCACCCCGATGGGCGCGGTGGCCAGGGACGCCGTCGCCGCGGTCCGCCGCGGAGTGGTCGCGCTCGGCACCTCTTGATCCGGGGAAGCGCCAAAACTGGCATGCTGTCGGAACATTCGTACTGACACACCCCGACCTGGAGGCGTTTCGATGAGTAGCCCACATGGCCCCAACGACCCTCCGCAGCCGCCGTGGGGCGGGCCGCAGCAGCCGTACCAGGGCAGCTACGGCCAGCCGGACGGCAGCCAGCAGCAGGGTTGGGGTGGCGCTCCGCCGCGTCCGGGTGGTCCCCAGCCCGGCGGTCCCCCGCAGGGTCCGCCGCCGCAGGGTCCGCCGCCGCAGGCGCCCTACCGCGGTCAGCCGCAGCCGCCCTACGGCCCGCCGGGCCAGCCCCAGGGGCAGCCGGGCTTCCCCGGTCAGCAGCCGTACGGTGCGCCGGCCCAGCCGCCGGCCCCGCCCCATGGTCCGCCGCCCTACGGCCCGCCCACCGGCCAGCTCGGTGGTGCACCCTTCGTCACCCCGCCGCCGGCCACCACCAAGTCGCGCACGCCGCTGTACGCCGGTGCCGGGCTGGCCGTGGTCGCGCTCGCCGTGCTGGCGGTGCTGGCCTTCGTTGCGCCCGGCTTCGCCGTCACCAAGACCCTGAGCCCCACGGCCGTGCAGGACGGGGTGCAGAAGGTGCTCACCGACACCTACAAGACCGGCGAGGTCACCGGGGTGTCCTGCCCCGACGGGCAAGAGGTCAAGAGCGGCAACACCTTCACCTGCAAGGCGACGGTGGACGGCAAGGAGTCCGACATCAAGGTGAGCATCACTGACGATGACGGCACGTACCAAGTGGGCAGGCCCTGATCACGGCGCTCGCCGTGCTGATTGGATGACGGGGTGAGCACCCCCAACGACAACCCTGTCCCCACCGTGCGCGTCCTGCCGGAGACCCTGCACCGCGCGGCCGCGGAGGTGTTCGGCGGCGCGTACCTCATCGGGCCGGTCACCGACCAGATGTGGGAGCGGTCGCTGCCCATGTACCGGGCCAGCCTGGTGCAGGGCATCGTCGAGGACGACGGCGTGGTCGGTGGCGTCGCGCGCTCCTGGGAGGTGGAGCTGGACGTGCCCGGGGGGCGGGTGCCCGCCGCCGCGGTCAGCAGCGTGGGGGTGCGCGCCGACCGTCGTCGTCGCGGCTACCTGCGGGCGCTGATGCAGGCGCAGCTGCAGACCACCCGCGACAACGGTGCGCTGGTGGCGGTGCTGCGGGCCACCGAGGCCTCCATCTACTCGCGGTTCGGCTACGGCGTGGCCTCCACCTACGCCACCCTGAAGGTGACCCGACGCCGCGCGGTGCTGCGCCCGGGCGCCGCCGCCGAGCGCCGCCTGAAGATGATCACCCCCGAGGCCGCCGTGCGCGAGCTCCCCGCGGTCTACGAGCGCATCCGCACCGCCAGGCCGGGCACCGTGTCCCGGCCCAGCTGGTGGTGGGCGGGGATGGTCGATCGGCACCTGCACAAGGACCGCCCGGTGTGGGTGCTGTGCACCGTGGACGACGACGACCAGGTGGACGGCTTCCTCCTGTACACGGTCAACAACCGGGACGGCTGGGACGACCCGCAGCAGGCCGTGGTGGAGGTGCTCGACCTCCGCGCGGTGGACGAGCGCGTGGAGCTCGCGCTGTGGCAGGCCGCCTTCGGCATCGACCTCTCCGAGCACCTGCTGGCCCACGGCCGTCCGCTCGACCCGGTGCTCGACCTGGCCCTGGTGGACCCCCGTGCCGCGGTCACCACCGACGTCGAGGACGAGACCTGGCTGCGGCTGCTGGACGTGCCCGCGGCGCTGGCCGCGCGCAGCTACGGCGCTGGTGAGCCGGTGGTGATCGGGGTGGACGACCAGCTGATGCCGGACAACTCCGGCCGCTACCGGGTCAGCACCGACGGGGTGCAGCGCACCGACGCCGAGGCCGAGCTGCACTGCGAGGTAGGTGAGCTGGCCGCGGTGTACCTGGGCGGCACCTCCTTCACACAGCTGGCCGCGGCCGGGCGCGTGCGGGGCAGCAGCGAGGTCCTCGCCAGGGCCGACGCCCTCTTCGGCACGCCTCGGCTGCCCTGGAGCGGCACCTACTACTGAGTCCCTCGCGGCGGTGGCGCTCACCGGCGGCCGGCGGGCGCGGCCGCCTAGAGTGGTCCACCGCTGACGTCCGGTGCGGCGGGAACCAGTGAGGAGAACCGGTGACGCACGTCCTCGTCTACCTGCTGGTTGCGGTGGCCGTGATCGTCCTGGCCGAGGTGGTCGCCGACCGGTCCGGGCTGCCGGTGGCGGCGCTGCTCACGGTGAGCGGCCTGATCTACGCCGCACTGCCCGGGCCCAACCTCGAGCTCGATCCCGAGGTGGTCCTCACCTTCCTGCTCCCGCCGCTGCTCTACAGCGCGGCGCTGAACTCCTCGCTGTCGGCCATCCGCACCAACCTGCGGGCGGTGATCAGCCTCTCCGTGGTGCTGGTGCTGGTCACCGCGCTGCTCGTCGGGGTGGGTGTGAGCCTGGTGGTCCCCGGGCTGGGGCTGGCTGCCGCGGTGGCCCTGGGCGCCGCGGTCGCCCCACCTGACCCGGTGGCGGCGCTGTCCATCGGGCGCAAGGCCGGGCTGCCGCCGCGGTTGATCACGCTCATCGAGGGTGAGGGTCTGCTCAACGACGCCACCGCGCTGACCACCTTCGCGGTGGCGGTCACCGCCGCCACCACCGGCGGGTTCTCCTACGGCAGCGCGACGGTGGACTTCCTGGCTGCCGCGGCCGGCGGGGTCTTCGTCGGCGTGTCGGTGGCCCTGCTGGTGCGACTGCTGCGCCGCTACGTCAGCGACCCGCTGATGCTCAACGCGATCTCGCTGGCCACTCCGTTCCTGGCCTACCTGCTCGGGGAGGAGGTGCACGTCTCCGGGGTGCTGGCCGTGGTCATCGCCGGCCTGGTGGTCGGCCACGACACGCCGCGGCTGGTGTCCGGGGCGAGCCGGCTGCAGACCAGCGCGGTGTGGCGGCTGGTGGACTTCCTGCTGGAGGGGGCGGTCTTCCTGCTCATCGGCATGCAGCTGCCGCTGATCGTCCGCGACCTCAACCAGTACCCGGTGTCCACCATCGTCGGGGCGTCGGTGGTGACCGTGGCGCTGGTGCTGCTGATCCGGCCCGCCTGGCTGGTGCTCACCCAGTGGCTGCCCCGACGGCTGCGCACCCGCCTCGGGGGCAGCGGTAGCGGCGGCGAGCAGCGCCTCGGGGGCCGCGAGGTGCTGGTGCTCAGCTGGGCGGGCACCCGCGGCGTGATCACCCTGGCCGCGATCTTCTCCCTGCCGCTGCTCACCCAGGCGGGTGAGCCGTTCCCCGACCGCAGCCTGCTGCTGTTCTGCGCGTACCTGGTGGTGCTGGTGACGCTGGTCGGCCAGGGCGTCACCTTCGCCCCGCTGGTGCGGCTGACGGGGCTCCGGGCCGACGTCACCGGCGCGGCGCTGCTGCGCAACGAAGCGCGGGCCGCGGCTGCCCAGGCGGGCCTGGTCCGGCTGAACCAGCTGGACGCCGACGACCAGGTTCCCGCCGACATCATGGAGGGGTCCCGGGCGAACCTGCGGCGACGACTGGCGCGCTACCGCAAGCGGGTGGACCTGCTGGAGTCAGCCGAGGACGGTGAGCTGCCCATCTCCCCGGCCTACGAGGCGGGCCTGCGCGCCCGGCGGGCGGTGATCGACGCCCAGCGGGCCGAGATCCTGCGCTGGCGCGACGCCGGCCGGCTCTCCGACCTCGACCTGCGGGCGCTGCAGCGCGAGCTCGACCACGAGGAGGACATCCTCCCGCACCGGGACCGCTAGGCCAGGCCCTCGCCGGGCGGCGCTCCGCCCTAGCGCTGCAGCGCGGCCATCGCCTTGACCAGCCGTGCCACGCTGCTCTCCACGCCCCACTGCTCGGCCAGGGCGCTCAGCTCCTCCGGCCGCGCCGGGGTGTTGGGCAGCTCGTCGTCCTTGGACAGCTCGACTTCGGCGTCGCGCACCACCTGCACCACCGGCAGCGCGGCGTCCAGGTAGTCGGCGGCGGCGGTGATCCGCGACCGCGAGGCCCGGGCCATGCCGGAGCCCTCGTCGGCGGCCGCCGCGCGCAGGGCGTCCATGGACTTGTAGGTGAGCAGCAGCTGGGAGGCGGTCTTGGCGCCGATGCCCGCCACGCCGGGCAGCCCGTCGGAGGCGTCCCCGCGCAGCGTGGCCATCTCCGCGTAGGCGGCGCCGGCCCGCTCCACGGGCACGCCGTAGCGCTCGGCGACGTCCTCCGGTCCGACCACCTCGGCCTTGGCCAGCCCCCGGCCCACGTAGATCACGCGCACCGGCACGGGGTCGTCAGAGACCACCTGCAGCAGGTCGCGGTCACCGCTGACCACCACCACCGCGTCCCTGCTCTCCCGGGCGGCCAGGGTGCCCAGCACGTCGTCGGCCTCCAGGCCCTGCGCGCCGGCGGTGGCGATGCCCGCGGCCGAGAGCAGGTCCATGATCACCGGCACCTGGTGGGCCAGCTGGTCGGGCACCTCCTCGGCGTCCAGCTGGCCGGGTGGACGCTCCTCGGCCACCCGGTGGGCCTTGTAGGAGGGCACCGCCGCCACCCGGAACGCCGGGCGCCAGTCCAGGTCCAGGCACACCGCCAGCCGGTCGGGCTGGGTGCGGGTGATGAGGGTGGCCACCATGTCGGTGAACCCGCGCACCGCGTTCACCGGGCGCCCGTCCGGGGAGGTGAGCGACTCCGGCACGCCGTGGAAGGCCCGGAACCACAGGCTGGCGCCGTCGAGCAGCATGAGGGTGCGCGTCATGGGAGTCGATCCTGCCAGGACGGCGGCGGGTGCTGGGCGGCTACCGTGCAGGCATGAGTGCCGAACGCCTGCCCGCCTCCGTCTACGCCGACCGCCTGGAGCGCGCCGCGGTGGCCGCGGAGGCCGCCGGAGTGGACGCCCTGCTGATCACCCCCGGCCCGGACCTGCAGTACCTGCTGGGCTCGCGGGCCAGCTCCTTCGAGCGGCTGACCTGCCTGGTGGTGCCGGTGCAGGGCGAGCCCGCGGTGGTGGTGCCGCGGCTGGAGCTGGCGGCGCTGCGGCCCTCGGCGGCGGGCGAGCTGGGCCTGGCCGTGCACGACTGGGTGGACGGCGTGGACCCGTACGTGCTGGTCGCCGGGCTGCTGCCCACCCCGGCGCGGGCGGCCGTCAGCGACGCCATGCCTGCCCTGCACGCCCTGCCGCTGGCCGCCGCGTGCGGGGCGCCGCAGGTGCTGGCCACCCCGGTGCTGCGCGGCCTGCGGATGCGCAAGGACGCCGCCGAGCTGGACGCGCTGCGCCGCGCCGGCGCCGCCATCGACCGGGTGCACGCCCGGATGGGCGAGTGGCTCAAGCCCGGGCGCACCGAGGCGGACGTGGCCGCCGACATCGAGGCCGCGATCGTCGCCGAGGGGCACACCGGGGCGGAGTTCATCATCGTCGGCTCCGGCCCGCACGGCGCGGACCCGCACCACGAGGTGTCCGACCGGGTGCTGCAGCCCGGCGACGTGGTGGTGGTGGACATCGGCGGGCCGGTGGACCCGGGCTACTTCTCCGACTGCACCCGTACCTACAGCCTGGGTGAGCCCAGCGCGGAGGTGGCCGCGCAGTACGCGGTGCTGCAGCGGGCCCAGCAGGCCGGCCTGGACGCGGTGCGCCCGGGGGTGCGGGCGGAGGAGGTGGACGCCGCCTGCCGGGACGTGCTGGCGCAGGCGGGGCTGGCCGAGGCGTTCGTGCACCGCACCGGCCACGGCATCGGGCTCTCGGTGCACGAGGAGCCCTACATCGTGGGCGGCAACGACGTCGAGCTGGCCGAGGGGATGGCCTTCAGCGTGGAGCCGGGCATCTACTTCCCGGGCGCGTGGGGCGCACGGATCGAGGACATCGTGCTGGTGACCGCCGACGGTGGCGAGCCGGTGAACGTCCGCCCGCACGAGCTGGCCGTGCTGCCGGGCTGACCTACTCCGGGTGCAGCAGGCTGGCCGAGCCGAGCACCCGGTCCACGGCGATCTGGATGACCACCCGCTCCGGGTTGGGCCGGGGCTGGCGGTACCGCTGCGCGTAGCGGCGCTCACCCTCGGCCACCTCCTCGGCATCGGCGTGCACCGAGGTCACGCCCTCCAGGGTGATCCAGCGGGCCCAGTCGACCTGGCACAGCGAGCCGCGCCCACCCCGGGCGGCGTTGCGCGCCTTGAGCGAGCCGCCCCTGGTGATGATCCGGGCGATCGAGCGCTCGGCGTCCCAGGTGAACCCCACGGGCACCACGTGCGGGGTCCCGTCGGCGCGCAGCGTGGTCAGCGAGGCGAGGTGTCGCTCGGCCAGGAACTCGTGGGCCGCGGCGGGCAGCGCGGCGGGGGAGGTGGAGGGCACGACCTGACGGTAGCGGGGCGCGGGTCTGCCAGACTTCTCGGCGTGAGCGACGGAGCGGTTCTGGTCCTGGGTGGGCGCAGCGAGATCGGCGTGGCGGTGGCACACCGGCTGGTGGCCCAGGGTGCCCGCACCGTGGTGCTGGCCGCCCGGCGCGCCGACGACCTGGTGGCCGAGCGGGAGGCGCTGCTGGCCGCTGGCGCCACCACGGTGGAGTGCCTGGACTTCGACGCCGACGACCTGAGCAGCCACCAGCCGCTGCTGGCCGACGTCGCCGCCCGCCACCACCTGGACGTGGTGCTGGTCAGCTTCGGCCTCCTGGGTGACCAGGCCCGCGCGGAGACCGACCCGGCGCACGCCGTGGCGGTGGTGCACACCGACTACGTCGCCCAGGTGCACGTGCTCACCGTGCTGGCCACGCTGCTGCGCGCCCAGGGCGACGGGCAGCTGGTGGTGTTCTCCTCCGTGGCCGGGGTGCGGGTGCGCCGCGCCAACTACGTCTACGGCTCGGCCAAGGCGGGGCTGGACGGCTTCGCCAGCGGGCTGGCCGACTCCCTCGTCGGCTCCGGCGTGCACCTGCTGCTGGTGCGGCCGGGGTTCGTGGTGGGCCGGATGACCGAGGGCATGAGCCCTGCACCGTTGTCCAGCACTCCCGACCAGGTGGCCGACGCGGTGGTGGCCGGCCTGCGCCGGCGCAAGGACGTGGTGTGGGTGCCCGGCGTGCTGCGGGTGGCGTTCACCGCGATGAGCCTGCTGCCGCGTCCACTGTGGCGGCGGCTGCCGCGCTGATCCCAGGGGCGTTCGCGTTGACGAACCAGCCCCCGCTGCAACACACTCCGGCGGTGCCCCACCGGTGCGGCACCCCGTCGACAGGAGCGCGCTGATGTCCGAGGTCCACACCGTTCGCGGTCCGGTCGACAGCAGCAGCCTGGGCCGAGTGCTGATGCACGAGCACGTGTTCGTCCTCGACGCCGAGATGCAGCAGAACTACCCCGACTACCTCGACCGGTGGGACGAGGGCGAGCGGGTCGCCGACGCCGTGCACAAGCTGACCGAGCTCAAGGCCCGCGGCATCGACACGATCGTCGACCCCACCGTGATCGGGCTCGGGCGCTACCTGCCGCGGATCGCCGCGGTCAACGAGCAGGTGGACATCAACATCGTGGCCGCCACCGGCATCTACACCTACAACGACCTGCCGTTCCAGTTCCACTACAACGGCCCCGGCCTGCTGGTGGACACCCCGGAGCCGATGGTGGAGCTCTTTCTGCGCGACCTCCGCGAGGGCATCGCGGGCACGGCGATCCGGGCCGCCTTCCTCAAGTGCGCCATCGAGGCTCCCGGCCTCACCGCGGGCGTGGAGCGGGTGATGCGGGCGGTGGGCCAGGCCCACCAGGAGACCGGGGCACCGATCACCGTGCACACCAACCCGCACACCCAGTCCGGGCTGGTGGTGCAGAAGGTGCTGGGATCGGAGGGGGTGGACCTGAGCAAGGTGGTCCTCGGCCACTGCGGCGACACCACCGACCTGGACCACCTGTGCGCGCTGGCCGACGCCGGCTCGCTGCTGGGGATGGACCGCTTCGGCCTGGACGTGCTGCTGCCCTTCGAGGAGCGCGTGGGCACCGTGGTGGAGCTGGCCCGCCGCGGCTACGCCGAGAAGATGGTGCTCTCCCACGACGCGGCGTGCTTCATCGACTGGTTCGAGGCCGGCGCCAAGGAGCAGATGGTGCCGCACTGGAACTACAACCACATCAGCGACGACGTGATCCCCGCGCTGCTCGACCGCGGGGTCACCGAGGAGCAGCTGCACACCATGCTGGTGGACAACCCGCGCCGCTACTTCGCGAGCTGACCGCCCGCGCGGGACCCGGCTAGCTGGCCTGGCTGGGGGAGGACATGTGGAAGTCCGGGATCCGCAGCGGCGGCACCTCGGCGCGGCTGAACCAGTCCTTCCACTCCCGCGGCAGGGTGCGCTCGGTGGCGCCGGCCTCGGTTGCTCGGCGCAGCAGGTCCAGCGGGCTCTCGTTGAACCGGAAGTTGTTCACCTCGCCGGTGACCTTGCCGTCCTCCACCAGGTACACCCCGTCCCGGGTGAGCCCGGTGACCAGCAGCGACACCGGGTCGACCTCGCGGATGTACCACAGGCAGGTGAGCAGCAGACCCCGCTCCGTGCTGGCCACCATGTCCTGCAGCGACGCACCGGACCCGCCGGTGATGAGCAGGTTGTCCCCGGGCACCGCCACCGGCGCGTGGAAGCGCTCCGCCTCGGCGCGGGGGTAGGCCAGGGCGTGCACGGCGCCGTCGCGGATCCACTCCACCCGCCCGGCGTCCATCCCGTTGTCGAACACCGAGATCGAGTCGTCGGAGTGGGTGGTGGCCACGAACGGCGGGTACTCCAGGCCCGGCAGGTTGGGGTCGCAGGCCATGGTCAGGCCCAGCGTGCCCAGCTGCTCGCCCACCCGGGTGCCGCCCGGCCGCGACAGGGCGGTGTGTCCCTCCTGGGCCCCGCGGCCCTCCATCGCCCAGGCCAGCAGGATCATCAGGTCCGACACCGCCGAGGGGGGCAGCAGCGTCTCGTAGCGGCCGGCGGGCAGCTCCACCGTGCGCCGGCCCCAGCCCAGCCGGGTGGAGAGGTCGGCCAGCAGCCCGGTGAGGTCGACGTCGGTGAAGTCCCGGGTGCCGACCCCGCCCCACGCGCTGGAGCCCTCGCGCTTGGCGTTCACCTCCACGGTGCCGGCGGGCTGGCTGAAGCGCCGGCGCAGCCCGGTGGAGGAGCCCAGCCAGGTGGTGTGCACCTGGTGCTCGGCGAAGCCGTAGAGGGTGTCCTTGCCGGCAAAGCCCTGGGCCAGCTCGGTGGCCAGCCGGTCGAACACGGCGATGTCGGTCTGCGCGGCCGGAGCGTCCCAGTCGGTGGGGGTACCTGAGCCCTCCACCAGCGGGGCCGCGTCACGGGCGGGGCCGGAGGCACGGGCGGCCTCCTCGCTGGCCCGCACCACCGCGGTGACGTCGGCGCTGTCCACGCTGGAGGAGCTGACCACGCCCACCGAGGAGCCGAGCACCGAGACCACCGCCCACTCGCGGGAGGAGCTGAGCCCGTTGGTGGTCATGGTGGAGTTGGCCCAGCGCAGCGTGGCCTCGCTGGACTCGGTGACCAGGACGACGCAGCCGTCCGCCTGCGAGGCGCCCAGCACGAGCTCCACGAGGTCTGGGGCGGTGATCATGCGGACTTCCCTTCCGACTGCGTGTTGAGGATGTTCACCTGGCGGAACAGCGCCGACGGTGCACCGTGGCTGACCGCGGCCACCTGGCCGGGCTGGGCCTTGCCGCAGTTGAACGCCCCGTGCAGCTGCCACGTGGACGGCCCACCCACCGCCTCCATGGCGCCCCAGAAGTCGGTGGTGGTGGCCTGGTAGGCGACGTCGCGCAGCTGCCCGGCCAGCTTCCCGTTGCGGATGCGGTAGAAGCGCTGGCCGGTGAACTGGAAGTTGTAGCGCTGCATGTCGATGGACCACGACTTGTCGCCGACGACGTAGATGCCTTCGTCCACCGCGCTGATCAGCTCGGCGGTGCTGCGGTCGGTGTGCGGGTCCGGCTGCAGCGAGACGTTGGCCATCCGCTGGATGGGCACGTGCTGGGCGGAGTCGGCGTAGGAGCAGCCGTTGGAGCGCTCCAGGCCCATCCGCGGCGCGAACACCCGGTCGAGCTGGTAGCCCACCAGCACCCCGTCGCGCACCAGGTCCCAGCTCTGCGCAGCCACCCCCTCGTCGTCGTAGCCCACCGTGGACAGCCCGTGCGGCTGGGTGCGGTCGGCGGTGACGTGCATGACGTCGGAGCCGTAGCGCAGGGTGCCCAGCTGGTCGGGGGTGGCGAAGGAGGTGCCGGCGTAGGCGGCCTCGTAGCCGATGGCGCGGTCGTACTCGGTGGCGTGGCCGATGGACTCGTGGATGGTCAGCCACAGGTTGGACGGGTCGATCACCAGGTCGGTGGGCCCGGCCGTCACCGAGGGGGCCGCACCTTCTCCGCCAGCAGCTCGGGCAGCTGCGCCAGCTCGCCGTCCCAGTCCCAGCGCCCCTGAGCTGGGTCGCCCTGGTCCAGGTACTCCCAGCCCCGGCCGACCGGCGGCGCCAGGGTGGCCATGGACTCGAACGCGCCTGCCTGCTGGTCCACCGTGGTGGCCTCCACGTCGGGCTGCAGCCGCACCCGCTGCTGGGTGATGGTGGAGCCGTGCAGGTCGGCGTAGAACGTCTGCTCCTTGACCTGCAGGCAGCTCGCCGACACGTGGTCGACGCCGTCGGCGGCCAGCAGCCGCTGGGAGAAGTCGGTGAGGCGCTCGATCTTGTCCGCGGTGGGCACCGCGAAGGGATCCACCGCGTAGCCGGACACCCAGGTGACGTCGGCGTACACCGGCTCCGGGGCCAGCACCACCGGGTCACGGTTGAGCGCCCGCAGGGTCCGGGCCACCTGAACCGCCTGCGCTGCTGCGGTGGCCGCGGCGTCGGGGGTGAGCTCGGCTCGGGCGGCGAAGCCCCAGGTGCCGTCCACCACCACCCGCACCGCGAGCCCGACGGTGGCACCGTCGTTGGCCGACTGCACCGTCCCGTCGCGCAGCCGCAGGCTCTGCGTCTGCGTGCGGTGCACCCGCAGGTCGGCGTGCTCGGCGCCCAGCTCGCGGGCCCGGCTCAGCGCCGCGTCAGCCAGCGCGCGCAGGGGCAGGGCGAGGAAGTCAGCGTCAACGTCACGCTCTGTCGCGGGCATGGCGGCAACGCTAGCGGCTCCGTGAGCGCGCCACGACCGGCCTGCTCCCACTACCGTGAGCGCCGTGGCCGTCCAGCACGTCAACCCGGTGACCGTGCTGCTCGTCGACGACCAACAGCTGATGCGCAGCGGTCTCCGCGCCGTGCTCGGCGGACACGACGACCTCACCGTGGTGGGGGAGGCCTGCGACGGCGCCGAGGCGGTGCGGGTGGCGGAGCGGGTGCGGCCGTCGGTGGTGCTGATGGAGCTGCGCACGCCGGGGCCGGCCGGGGTGGAGGCCACCCGCCGCATCGTCGACGCCGGGCTGGCCGCGGTGCTGGTGCTGACCACCCTCGACCACGGCGACCACGGCGACCACGGCGACCACGCCCTGGCGTGCCTGCGCGCCGGTGCCGGCGGGTACCTGCTCGACGACACCCCGCCGGAGCAGCTGGTGGCCGCGGTGCGCAGCGTCGCCGGTGGTGGCTGGGTGATCACGCCGAGCGTCGCCCACCGGCTGGTGCAGCGCCTGGTCGAGGGGTCGCCCGCCGTGGTGACGGGCCGCCGCCGGACGGACGGCAGCGGAATGGGCGCCAGTGGGACGGACGGCAGTGGGATGGGCACCAGCGGGATGGACACCAGCGCCCTGCAGGTGCTCACCGACCGGGAGCGCGAGGTGCTCACCCAGGTGGCCCGGGGGCTGTCCAACGCCGAGGTGGCCACCCGGATGTTCCTCTCCGAGGCCACGGTCAAGACCCACGTGGGCCGGGTGCTGGCCAAGCTGGGGCTGCGCGACCGGGCCCAGGCGGTGGTGCTGGCCTACGAGACGGGCCTGGTGCGACCCGGCGGGCCCAGCACGACACCAGGTTCGGGGGTGACCCAGAACGCCCGGGAACTAGGGAATAATCCGGCACATGATTGAAGTGCGCAACCTTTCCAAGTCCTACGGTGCCACGAAGGCCGTCGACGACCTGACCTTCACGGTGCACCCCGGAAAGGTCACCGGCTTCCTCGGCCCCAACGGCGCCGGCAAGTCCACCACCATGCGGATGATCCTGGGCCTGGACCGGCCCACCTCGGGCACCGCGACCATCGGTGGCACGGCCTACCACCAGCTCAAGCACCCGCTGCGCGAGGTCGGCGCCCTGCTGGACGCCAAGTGGGTGCACCCCAACCGCTCGGCCCGGGCACACCTGCGCTGGATGGCCGCCTCCAACGGCATCCCCTCCTCCCGGGTGGACGAGGTGCTCGCCCTGGTGGGGCTCTCCCAGGTGGCGGGCAAGAAGGCCGGCGGCTTCTCCCTGGGCATGTCCCAGCGCCTGGGCATCGCCGCCGCCCTGCTGGGCGACCCCGGCGTGCTGCTCTTCGACGAGCCGGTCAACGGCCTCGACCCCGAGGGCATCGTGTGGATCCGGCAGTTCATGCAGGCGCTGGCCCGCGAGGGGCGCACCGTCCTGGTGTCCAGCCACCTGCTCAACGAGATGGCCATCACCGCCGAGAACCTCATCGTGATCGGCCGCGGCCGGCTCATCGCCGACTGCACCACCCAGCAGTTCGTCGACCAGGCCAGCTCCGCCACCGTGCGGGTGCGCAGCCCCCAGCTGGACGCCCTGCGGGACAGCCTCCGCCAGCACGGCATCGACCTGCAGCAGGACGGGCCGGACGCCCTGCTGGTCAACGGGGTTGGCACCGAGCAGGTGGGCGAGCTCGCCGCGGCAGGCAACATCGTGCTGCACGAGCTGAGCCTGCAGCGCGGCTCGCTGGAGCAGGCGTTCATGCAGCTGACCGGTGGTGACGTGCAGTACCAGTCATCCGTGCCCGCCCACGCGACCCCGCCGGGTCCTGGCCAGGCACCGATCGCCCCCCGCACCGAAATGAGCAAGTCATGAGTCTCCTGCAGGTCGAGCGCATCAAGCTCACGTCCACCCGCTCACCCTGGTGGTGCGCCGCCATCGCCGCGCTGATCAGCTTCGGCTTCGCGCTGCTGTTCGCGCTGACCTACCGGGGTGACGTGCCCCAGGACGTCCCCGACTACGACCTCACCCTGGTGCTCACCGGGGCATCCGGCATGGGCATGTACGTGATCATGATCATGGCCGCGCTGAGCATCACCACCGAGTACCGCTTCGGCGTCATCCGCACCACCTTCCAGGCCGCGCCCCGGCGCTGGCAGGTGCTGGCGGCCAAGGCCGGCTTCCTGGGCGTGATCGGGCTGGTCCTCGGGGAGATCTTCGCCTTCGGCTCGGTGGCCCTGGCGCGGCTGCTCAACAGCACGGCCCTGCCGGTCAGCAGCGAGGAGGACTGGCGGCTGGTGGCCGGCACCGGAGTCATCTACGGCCTGTCGGCCGTGCTCGCGGTGGCCGTGGGCGCGCTGCTGCGCCAGTCCGCCGGCGCCATCGCGCTGCTGCTGCTGTGGCCGCTGCTGGTGGAGGGCCTGGTCACCCTCATCCCCAAGGTCGGCGACGACATCGGCGAGTGGATGCCCTTCGCCAACGCCAACCACTTCCTCACCGACGGCTTCGTCACCGGCGACTACCCGCTCAGCCCGTGGGGCAGCCTGGTGTACTTCGTCCTCTTCGTGGCCCTGGTCTTCGCCGCCGCCGTCGCGGTGGTCAGCCGCCGGGACGCGTGACTGGGAGAAAATTCGGTGTCCGGCGCGTTGTACGGACAGACACCAACCACCGTCGCCCGCGCGGCGCCCGAGGAGTCCGTATGCCGGTCCTGATCTTCGCCCTGTACGCCGTAGCCGAGGTCGCTGCCCTGATCTGGGTGGGCAGCGCCCTCGGTGTGCTGCCCACCGTCGGGCTGCTGGTGCTGGGCTCACTGCTCGGCGGGTACCTGCTGCGCCGGGAGGGCCAGCGCGGGATGCAGGCCATCCGCGAGGCGCAGCGCCAGGGGCTGCCGGCGCAGCGGCACCCGCAGGCCGACTACGCCGACGTGGCGCTGCGCACGGGTGGCGCGCTGCTGCTGCTGGTCCCCGGCTTCGTCAGTGCGGTGCTCGGGCTGCTGCTGCTCCTGCCGCCCACCCGCTGGCTGCTGCGCCCGGTGCTCAAGACCGTCGTGGCCCGCCGCGTGCAGGTGATGACCACCAACGCGTTCGCTCGCTTCCCGGGCATGGGTCCGGGCCCGGCAGGTGGAGCCGGCCGCTTTCCCGGCGGCCACCGCCAGGGTGGCTACGGCGACGTGATCGACGGCGAGGTGGTGGACGTGCACGACGAGGGCCCCTCCGGACCGCCGCGCACCCCGCTGACCTCCTGACGCACCCGGCCGCCCGGCCCACTCGTCGTGGCCGGCCCCCGCTCGGGCAGACTCGCCGATCGTGAGCACGCAACTCCTGCTGGGCGGTCGTATCTACAGCCCCACTTCCCCTGACGCCACCGCCATGGCGGTCACCGACGGCACCGTGGTGTGGACCGGGATGGACGCGCCCGGCCGGGCGATGCACCCCGACGCCGAGGTGATCGACCTGCAGGGCCGGTTCGTGGCCCCGGCCTTCGTGGACTCCCACGTGCACTGCACCGCGGCCGGGCTGGCACTGAGTGGGCTGGACCTGGCCGGCACCACCTCCAAGGCGCAGTGCCTGGAGCTGGTGCGCGCCCACGCCACCGCCCACCCCGACGCGGTGGTGTGGGGCCACGGCTGGGACGAGTCGCGGTGGAGCGAGCAGCGCCCGCCGAGCCGCGCCGAGCTGGACGAGTGCGTGCCCGGCCGACAGGTGTACCTCTCCCGGGTGGACGTGCACTCCGCGTGGGTGTCCACCCCGCTGGTGGAGCAGGCCACCGGTGTCCGCCAGGCGACCGGCTGGTCCGACGAGGGCCCGCTGAGCCAGGACGCCCACCACCTGGTGCGCGAGGCCGCCCGCGTCCGGCTCACCGCCGCCCAGCGCCGGGCCGCGCTGCTCACCTTCCTCGACCACGCCGCCGCCCACGGGGTGGCCGCGGTGCACGAGTGCGGGGGCGCGGAGATCGCCGGGCTGGAGGACTTCCGCGCGACCCTGACCGCCGACCACGGGGTGCAGGTGCGCGGCTACTGGGGTGAGGCGGTGACCGACGCCGACCAGGCCCGCGACCTGCTCGAGCGCACCGGCGCCGCCGGCCTGGCCGGCGACCTGTTCGTGGACGGCTCCCTCGGCTCGCACACCGCGTGGCTGCACGAGCCCTACTGCGACCTCCCCGAGGCCGGCACCGGCGCGGCGTACCTGCAGCGCGAGGAGATCGCCGCGCACGTGCGGGCCTGCACCCTCGCCGGAACCCAGGCCGGCTTCCACGTGATCGGCGACGCCGGCATGCAGGCCGTGGTGGACGCCATCGGCGACGTGGTGGCCGAGCTCGGCGTGCCGAAGGTCGCCTCCCGGGCGCACCGCCTGGAGCACGCGGAGATGATGACCCCCGGGCAGGCCGAGGCGCTGGGCCGCTGGGGCGTGCTGGCCAGCGTGCAGCCCGGCTTCGACGCGCTCTGGGGCGGCAGCGACGGGCTGTACGCGCAGCGGCTGGGCCCCGACCGTGGCGCCCGGCTCAACCCGTACTCCGCGATGGCCTCGGCCGGGGTGGCGCTGAGCCTGGGCTCGGACGCGCCCGTCACCACCCTCGACCCGTGGCGCGCCGTGCAGGCCGCGGTGCACCACCGCACCCCGGGCAGCGCCATCTCGGCCCGCGCCGCCTTCGCCGCCGCCACTCGCGGGGCCTGGCGGGCCGGGGGAGTGCGCGACGGCATGGCCGGCACCCTCACCCCCGGCGCCCCCGCCTCCTACGCGGTGTGGGACTGCGACGAGCTGGTGGTGGCCGCGCCCAAGGACTCCGTGCAGCGCTGGTCCACCGACCCCCGCGCCGGCGTCGCCCCGCTGCCGCGGCTGGACCCGGACGCGGCCCTGCCGGAGTGCGTGCGCACCGTGCACCGCGGGCGCACCATCTACGAGCGCTGACGTGCCCGGCCTGCCCGCCACCCAGCGGCGCCGCTCCTGGCGGCCCCGGCCCCGGGTGCCCTCCCGTGCGGTGGCGCTGCGGTGCCTGGCGGCGCTGGTGGCGGGCGGGCTGCTGTACCTGAGCTTCCCCCCGCGGCCGCTGTGGTTCCTGGCGCCGGTGGGCATCGCGGTGCTGTGCGCGGTGCTGCGCGGGACCCGGCCGGGGGCGGGCTTCGGCTACGGGTACCTGGCCGGGCTGGGCTTCCTGGTGCCGCTGCTGCCGTGGGTGGGTGTGTACGTGGGGCCGCTGCCGTGGCTGGCGCTGGCCGCGGTGCAAGCACTGGCGGTCGGCCTGTTCGGGGCGGTGTCCGCCGTGCTGGTGCGGTTGCCGGGCGCTCCGCTGTGGGTGGCCAGTGCGTGGGTGGGCACCGAGTGGCTGCGCTCCTCGGTGCCGCTGAACGGCTTTCCCTGGGGCAAGCTGGCCTTCGGGCAGGCCGACGGGCCGCTGCTGCCGCTGGCGTCGGTGGCGGGCACGGCGGGGCTGAGCCTGGCGGTGGCGCTGATCGGCGCCTGCCTGGCCGCCCTGGTGCTGCACCTGCGGCCCCCACGCGCCCGCGCGTGGGCGGTGCTCGGCTGCGTGCTGGGCCTGCTGGTGCCGCTGGCGCTGGCGGCGACCCTGGCCGGCACCGCTGCCGATCCCACCGAGGGACGCACGGTGACCGTGGCGCTGGTGCAGGGCAACGTGCCGCGGGAGGGCCTGGACTTCAACTCCCAGCGCCGGGCCGTGCTGGACAACCACGTGGCCGAGACCGAGCGCCTGGCCGCCGACGTCGCCGCCGGGCGGGTGCCCCAGCCCGAGCTGGTGATCTGGCCGGAGAACGCCTCCGACATCGACCCGCTCGCCAACGCCGACGCCACCGCGCTGGTCGCCAGGGCCGCGCGGGCGGTCAAGGTGCCCATCCTGGTGGGGGCCGTGCTGGTCAACGCCGACCGCACCACCAGCAACGTCGCCATCGTCTGGGATCCCGCGGCCGGGCCGGGCCAGCAGCACGTCAAGCGGGTGCTGGTGCCCTTCGGCGAGTACCTGCCCGCCCGCGACTTCTTCCGCCACTTCTCCTCCTACGCCGACCTGGCGGGGCGCTTCGTGCCCGGGGACGGCAACGGCGTGGTGGACCTCAACGGGGTGCCGCTGGCGGTGGCCACCTGCTACGAGGTGGCCTTCGACTACCTGGTGAACGACTCGGTGCGCGCCGGGGCGCAGCTGATCACGGTGCCCACCAACAACGCCACGTTCGGGCGCACGGAGATGACCTACCAGCAGCTGGCCATGTCGCAGGTGCGGGCGGTGGAGCACGACCGGGCCGTGCTGGTGGCCGCCACCACCGGTGCCAGCGCGGCCATCGCCCCGGACGGTGCAGTGCTGTCGCAAACGTCACTCTTCACCCCAGCTACCCTGGTTGCGCAGGTTCCGCTGCGGACCACGACTACTCTGGCCACTCGGCTCGGGAACCTCCCGCCAGCAGCGATCAGCACCCTCGCGGTGCTCGCGCTCGGAGCAGCCCTCGTTCGCCCGCGCTGGTCGCGGGGCGACGAGCCGGTACACGACACGGCAACAGCCGACGAGGAGGATGTTCATGGCGGAGCACGATCGTCCGCGCGGGACTGACGGGGCTGCGGGTAGCCCAGCGAGCGCGAGCGTGCTGGTCATCATCCCCACCTTCAACGAGCTGGAGAACCTGGCGAAGATCGTGGGCCGGGTGCACGAGTCGGTGGCTCACGCGCACGTGCTCGTGGTGGACGACGGCAGCCCGGACGGCACCGGTCAGCTGGCCGACGAGCTCTCCGCCGCCGACGACCGCGTGCACGTCATGCACCGCACGGAGAAGTCCGGTCTCGGTGCCGCCTACATCGCCGGCTTCCGCTGGGCGCTGGAGCGCAGCTACGCGGTGATCGTGGAGATGGACGCCGACGGAAGCCACGCCCCCGAGCAGCTGCCGTCGCTGCTGGCCCGCGTGGACGCCGGTGCCGACCTGGTGCTGGGCTCGCGCTACGTGCCCGGCGGCAAGGTGGTCAACTGGCCGCGCCACCGCGAGTGGCTCTCCCGCGGCGGAAACCTCTACTCGCGGCTGGCGCTGGGGGTTGGCCTCAAGGACATAACCGGCGGCTACCGCGCCTACCGCAGGCAGGTGCTGTCCGACCTCGACCTGGAGACCATCGCCTCCCAGGGCTACTGCTTCCAGGTGGACCTGGCCTGGCGCACCATCCAGCAGGGCTTCACCGTGGAGGAGGTGCCCATCACCTTCACCGAGCGCGAGCTGGGGGAGTCGAAGATGAGCGGCAACATCGTCCGGGAGGCGCTGCTCATGGTCACCAAGTGGGGCGTGCGCAACCGCGTGCAGCGCCTCACCGGTCGCCGCTAGGCGCCGGCGGCTCCTCCGTCGGGGTGCGGGCTGCGGCAGCGCGAGGCCATGGCCCGGCCGGCGGTGAGATTGAGCCCGGAGACGCCGCCGGCCACCCACCCCGAGGGGTGCGCGGCCGGCGGCGTCAGTGCTGGGTCAGCGTCAGCGCTGGGTCAGGAGGAGCGACGGCGCTGCTTGAGCAGCTCCAGGCGCTCGTTGAGCAGCTCCTCGAGCTCCTCGGTGGAGCGGCGCTCCAGCAGCATGTCCCAGTGGGTGCGCGGGGGCTTGACCTTCTTGGTCTCGGCCGTCGAGCCACCGATCAGCTCGGAGGTCTGCCCGTGCAGGCGGCACTCCCAGGTGGCCGGGAACTCGGCGTCGTCGGCGAAGGGCACCTCGAAGTCGTGTCCCTTGGGGCACTGGTAGCGGGCGGCCTGCCGGGGCGCCAGGTCGTGGTCCCGGTCCGTCTCGTAGCTGACAGCTCCGAGCCTGCTGCCGCGCAACACGCGATCAGCCATGGTGTGTCCTCTCCCTGGTTTGTGGCTACGTGCGGGGGTCGGACGAACCGGTCCCGCACAAGTACTGCATGAGTCTCAACGCGCACGAGGGCATGGACGTTCCCGCCCAGGCCCAGTGCTGGCCTCCCATTGTCTCAACTAGGGCCAAGCAGAAGCAAACGCCTGTGCGGGGGAGTCGTGGTCCGTCCGTCACGGTCGCGCGACGCCGTATCGTGCACGCCCGTGGCGCGGAGACCGGAGTACTGCCTGTGGTGTGGCCGCGAGGTCGCCAACCCCCCTGTCGGCCGGCGCCGGCGCTACTGCAAGCCGTCCTGTCGCCAGCGTGCCTACGAGCAGCGAGTCGCCCTGCGCGCCACCAGCTTCCCCGAGGACGCGGTGGTGCTGACGGCGCAGGAGGTGGAGGCCCTCACCGACCGCGCGTTCCGCCTGCGCTGCGCGGCCGAGGACGTGGCCACCGCGGTGTCCGACGGAGCCGAGCGTGCCGAGCTGGAGCAGCTCTGCGGGGCGCTGGTCGAGCTGGCCGCTGAGGCCGAGCGCTGGCGCTGAACCTGGGTTGACCACGCCGCTCGGCGTGTTGCCTTGCCCCGCGCGTGGGGCACAGAGAGACTGGCGAGTTTTGGGTGCCGGTTGTTACTGGTGTGAAATCTGGTTACGGTGTGTCCATCTCGTGATGTACCCCACATCCGCGCTAGCGCGGCTACTGCACTGGAGCGGCTGTGACCACTGCACTCACCAGGACCACCTCGACGAGGCTCGGCGTTCGTCGTCTGCTCGCCGGCATGCTCACCCTGCTGTTCGCGTTCACCACCGCAGCGGTGGTCGGCGCACCCGCCGCCAGTGCTGACCCGAGCGCGGGTGCCTGGAAGGCTCTGCGCGACTGCGAGTCGAGCAACAACTACAAGATCGGTGGCACCAAGTACTACGGGGCCTACCAGTTCGACATGAGCACCTGGATCAGCGTGGGCGGCAACCCCACCATCACGCCGAACCAGGCCAGCCCCGCCGAGCAGGACTACCGGGCGCTGTACCTCTACCGCAAGCGCGGGTGGCAGCCCTGGCCGCAGTGCCGGGTCAGCAAGGGCCTGGTGGAGGACCGCGACGCGGGCAGCGGCCGCCTCCCCACCTACGCGGAGAGCGCCTACATCGGTGGGGGCGGCACCACCCCCGTCCCAGGGCCCAAGCCGACGGTGCCCGGCACGGCGACGATGGACGAGATCGAGCTGCCCTTCCTCAGCTTCCCGTCCGGCAGCTGCTCCCCGCTGCTGTTCGTGTGGCAGTGGCAGATGAACACCTTCGGCTACGGTCTGCCGCTGTCGGGCTGCAACGACGCCGCCTCGCGCGTCGCGGCCAAGGACCTGCAGCGCACCAACGGCATCACCCAGACCAGCACCATCGGCGGCCTCACCCTGATCGCCGCGTTCTTCGGCACCCCGCCCCGCTAGCGCCGGCCCGGGGTCAGCCCTCCAGCACGGCCCACCCACGGGGAGGCAGCTGGACCTGCCCGGAGGTCAGGTGCCCGGAGCCGCACACCAGGCTGCGGGCACCGGCGCTCGGCAGGGTGACCGCGGTGTCCTCGAGGCTGAGCGCGACGACGACCGACCGGGCTCCGGCGGCGGTTCGCAGCACGAGCTGCCGGTTGTCCAGGTGCACCACGTCGGTCTGGGCGCGGTGCAGCCACGGGTGGCGGCGACGCAGCGCTATCAGGGCCTGGTGTGCGTGCAGCACGTGGCGCGCGGCGGGCTCGAGCTCGTCCTCGGTCGGCGGGTGAGGCGGAAACAGCGGGCGCACGGCCTCGTCACCGCCCAGGCGCTCTTCCTTGATGCCCGTCCAGGCGAGCTCGTCGCCGGCGTACACGCTGGGGGTGCCGGCCACCGTGAACAGCACGGCCAGCGCGTGGGGCACCAGGTCGACGCCGATCGCGGAGGCGATGCGCGTGACGTCGTGGTTGCCCACGAACGTGGAGGGCACGAACGTGGCGAGCAGGTCGTTGTGCCGACGCAGCGCGTGGGCCAGCTCGAAGAGGTTGCGCTCGCCGATGCCGTGCCAGATGCCTTGCCACAGCTCGTACTGAGTCAGGGAGTCCATCGTGGAGGTCCGCACGATCTGCGCGGCGTCACCGTGGATCACCTCGCCGGAGAACCAGGCGCTCGGGTGGGAGCGGCGCACCTCGGGGAGCACCCGGGCCCAGAACGCAGGCGGCACCGCGTAGGCGGCGTCCAGCCGCCAACCGTCCGCTCCTCGGTCCAGCCAGTACGTCATGACCCGAGCGACCAGGTCGGCCACGGCCGCGGACTCGTGGTTGAGGGCGACCAGGTGCTCGTGGCCCTCGAAGACCTCTGCGCGTACCGGGTCGCCGGGGCGCCAGCCGGCCCAGTCGACGCGGAAGAGCTCCGCTGTGGCCGATGCAGGACCGTGCTGCTCGACCTGCACGAAGGCTGGGTGCGCTCGGCCGACGTGGTTGAAGACGCCGTCGAGCAGCACGCGGATGCCGCGCTGGTGGGCTGCGGCGACCAGGTGGTCGAAGTCGTGCTCGTCGCCCAGGCGCGGATCAATCCGGAAGTAGTCCACGGTGTCGTACCCGTGGGTCTGGGACGCGAAGACAGGGCCCAGCGCGATCCCGTTGAGTCCCAGCGCGAGGACGTGGTCCAGCCACGCCTCGACCCCGTGCAGCCGGTGCGTCACCGCACCTGCTGCCGGGCCGTCGTCGGGCGTGCTGGGTTCCGGGTGGATCGGGGCACCGGTGAAACCCAGTGGGTAGAGGTGCCACCACATCACGTGCTCGGGCCACGCTGTCATCGGTCGGTGCCTCCTTGTTGGTCAAGGTTGGTCAAGCATCTGTTGCATGCCGAGCAGGAACAGGCGCAGGTTCATCGCGAGCTGGGCCTCGTCACCCTGGGCATGGCCGACCTCGACCACGCGGCGCAGCGTGGGGTGGGCCGCGTCGTCGCAGTCCGCCAGGGCTCGGCGCAGGTTGGCGAGCCCGGAGTCCTGCCCGCTGCGACGGTGGCGCAGCCGTTCCTGGGCGAGGCCGACGCACAGGAAGGTCAGCGCAGTCACCCCTCGCGCAGCGCACTCCTCGTCGAAGCCAGCTGCCAGCAGTGCGGCCAGGGCCACCTCGACTGGGCGAACGACCACCGGGTCCAGGGGGTCCGCCAGGCTCACGCAACCGGCCAGCTCACCGGTGGCGACCAGGCTGTCGACGCACGCGCGGGCGAAGTCCGTGCACACCTGGCGCCAGTCCCCGTCCTGCTGCAGGCGTGCACTGTCGAAGGAGGACGTGAACAGGTCCGCGGCCACCATCTGCACGAGAGCCTCGCGGCTGCGCACGTGGTGGTGGAGCGCCTTGCGGTCCACCCCGAGCTCATCGGCCACCGCTTGCATGGTGATCGCCCTCGGCGCCAGCGCCCGCGCCGCATCGATGATGGACTGCCGGTCCAGGCCCGCCCGCTGACCCCGTTGCCGGCGTCCCGCTCGTCCCTCGCCGGGGCGACCGGGGCCGCCTGGTTCCGCCGTCACGCGTGCTCACCTCCCGGCTCTATTCCCGGCCGGGAATGTACTCCGGTGCTCGTGTAGAGGCCACAGAGGGGAACAAGCTGGCTGCTCAGGTAGTTTAATGTTGGACTAACACCTCAGGAGGGCGGCACCATGCAGTTCGGCATCTTCACCGTCGGCGACGTCACCCCGGACCCCACCACGGGCCGGACCCCCACCGAGCACGAGCGGATCAAGGCGACGGTCACCATCGCCAAGAAGGCTGAGGAGGTGGGCCTGGACGTCTTCGCCACCGGCGAGCACCACAACCCGCCGTTCATCGCCTCAGCGCCCACCACCACGCTGGCCTTCATCGCGGCGCAGACCGAGCGCATCATCCTGTCCACCTCCACCACGCTGATCACCACCACCGACCCGGTGCTGATCGCCGAGGACTACGCCAAGCTGCAGCACCTCGCCGACGGCCGGGTGGACCTGATGATGGGCCGCGGCAACACCGGCCCGGTCTACCCGTGGTTCGGCAAGGACATCCGCGACGGCGTCAACCTGGCCATCGAGAACTACGCGCTGCTGCGCAGGCTCTGGCGCGAGGACGTGGTGGACTGGCAGGGCACGTTCCGCACGCCGCTGCAGTCGTTCACCTCCACGCCGCGCCCGCTCGACGGCGTGCCGCCCTTCGTGTGGCACGGCTCCATCCGCACGCCCGAGATCGCCGAGCAGGCCGCCTACTACGGCGACGGCTTCTTCCACAACAACATCTTCTGGCCCATCGAGCACACCCGGCAGATGGTGGCGCTCTACCGCCGACGCTTCGAGCACCACGGCCACGGCAGCGCCGACCAGGCCATCGTCGGCCTCGGCGGGCAGGCGTTCATGCGCAAGAGCTCCCAGGAGGCCAAGCGGGAGTTCCGGCCGTACTTCGACAACGCGCCGGTCTACGGCCACGGCCCCAGCATGGAGGACTTCACCGCACAGACCCCGCTGGTCGTGGGCAGCCCGCAGGAGGTCATCGACCGCTACCTGACCATGCGCGAGGAGGTCGGCGACTACCAGCGCCAGCTGTTCCTGATGGACCACGCCGGCCTGCCGCTGAAGACGGTGCTGGAGCAGCTCGACCTGCTGGGCGAGGAGGTGGTGCCGGTGCTGCGCAAGGAGATGGCCCTCCGTCGGCCCGCGCACGTCCCGGACGCCCCCACGCACGCCTCGCTGGTCGCGGCGGCGGGTGGCGCGCAGGACGCCACCCCGCCCGGCGTGGACGACGTCACCGGCGCCTCCCCGGAAGCGGCGCGATGACGGCCCGCACCATCGCGGTGGTCAGCGCCGGCCCGCGCGAGCTGCGGGCGCGCGGGGTGGACCCGTTCGCTGACCCGGTGCCGTTCGACCAGCTGGTGAGGGGCGCCGCCGCAGGGTGATCCGCCGGGGTGTGGCGCAGAACGCAACGGGAATAAGTTAGGCTAACCAAATAAAGGTTAGGCAAACCTTACTCGAAGGGTCCCGATGCACGCCCGAACTTCTTCCCTGCAGCGCCGAGGCGCCGTGTCCGCCCTGCTCGCCTCCGCGCTGCTGGTGACGGCGTGCGGATCCGGCGACAACGCCTCGGACAGCGCTCTGGAGGGCCCGGCGACAGCATCGAGCCTGACCATCGCGGTGGACAAGGACTCCGGCCCGCTCAACCTCTTCGCGGGCCAGACCGACCAGCTGACCGAGCTGGTCTACGACAAGCTGCTGGCGCCGTCGCCGTACGTGGACGACCCGAAGCCGTGGCTGGCCACCTCCGTCACCCAGGTGAGCGCCTCCACCTGGGAGGTGGCGCTGCGCGACGGCGTCACCTGGCACGACG
Source organism: Rhodococcus sp. Z13_19A (assembly GCF_058133575.1). Classification (NCBI taxonomy): domain Bacteria; kingdom Bacillati; phylum Actinomycetota; class Actinomycetes; order Mycobacteriales; family Nocardiaceae; genus Rhodococcus; species Rhodococcus sp. Z13_19A. The sequence goes on along the minus strand of NZ_JBYUNN010000003.1, from coordinate 406,167 downwards.
GTGCACCGTTCACCGCCGACGACGTGGTCTTCAGCTTCCACTACATGCACCAGGCCCCCACCGGGCGCTTCACCCACCACGTGAACGACACGCCGTCGATCTCGACGGTGGAGACGACGGCGGCCGGGGGAGTGCGCTTCACCTGCGACTACGCGTGCCCGGAGCTGGGCCCGGTCACGCTGGCCGACCTCCCGATCGTCCCCAAGCACGTGTGGTCCACCGTCGACCCGGCCAAGGCGAAGGAGCACGCCGCGCTGCCGATCGGCACCGGCCCGTACCAGCTGGTGGACTACAGCCCCACCTCCGGCTACCGGTTCACGGCCAACGCCAACTACTTCGCGGGCAAGCCGACGGTGGACGAGCTGGTGATGCCGGTGATCGCGGACTCCTCCGCCACGTTCACCGCGCTGCGCTCCGGGCAGATCGACGCGACCACCCGGGCGCTCACGCCGGAGCTCACCGACGAGTTCGGCCGCTCCTCCCAGGTCGGCGTGGTCAAGACCTCCCCGCTGCGCTACCCCGAGCTCAAGCTCAACTTCCTCGAGGCGCCGTTCAGCGAGGCGAAGTTCCGCACGGCCCTGAACAAGGCCGTCGACCGCGACCAGCTGCTCGAGGTGGTGGGACTGGGGCAGGGGCGCCCCGCCACGCAGGGCTACGTCCACCCGGATGCGCCGTACGCCAACCCCACCGAGTCGCCCTACGACGTCGCGGGCGCCAACACCATCCTGGACGAGCTCGGGTACGTGGACGACGACGGCGACGGTTTCCGGGAGGACGCCGCGGGGGAGAAGCTGACCTACCGGATCCATGCCAACGGGGGGCTGGCTCCCGACGTGCGCGCAGCGCAGCTGCTCACCGAGGACTTCCGCAAGATCGGTCTGGACGTGTCGGTCGTCGCGGTGGACACCGGCTCGCTGTCGGACATCGCGGCGAAGAAGACCTACGACATGTACGTCACGACCAACTCGCCGCACGCGGTGGCCGACCCCACGCAGTTCATCATGTCCCACCGCTCCGGCAACCTCTGGAAGGCGCCGTCGGTGCCGTACCCGGAGTACGACGCGCTGTACGAGAAGTGGAAGAAGACCGAGACCAACGAGGCACGGCTCGCGGTGCTCGACGAGATCCAGACCCTGTTCAACAAGCAGCCCACGGTGCTCGGCCTGTACTACCCGGACGAGTACTTCGGCGTGCGCGCCGACAGCTTCGCCGGCTGGGTGGAGACCCCGGGCTACGGCGTCGTGCACAAGTGGTCGTTCCTGCCGCGCGAGGTCAGCGAGTCCGCCGGCGCCATCGCGCCGGTGCGCTGAGCGCGATGCCCCTGCTGCGACGGGTCGGGCAGTACCTGCTGGTGCTCTGGGCCGCGGTGACGCTGAACTTCGCGCTGCCCTACCTCGCGCCGGGTGACCCGGTGCAGTACCTCTACGGCGGCGAGGAAGGCAACCTCGCACCGGAGCACGTGGCGCAGCTCCGTCAGGACTACGGGCTCGACCGGTCGGTCCTCGAGCAGTACGTGTCCTTCTGGGGCGGGCTGCTGCACGGAGACCTGGGCACGTCGGTCGCGCACAACCGCCCGGTGTCGGACGTGCTCGTGGACAAGCTGCCCTGGACGCTGGCGCTGGTGGGCACCGCGATGGTCCTCGCCGCGGTGCTGGGCACCCTGCTCGGCACCTGGGCGGCCTGGCGGCGGGGCAGCCGGCGGGAGACCGCCACCGTCACCGGGGTGCTCGCGGTGGACTCGATGCCTGGCTTCTGGGTGGGCATGATCTTGATCGCGGTCTTCTCGGTGCAGCTGGGCTGGTTCCCGTCCTACGGCGCGGCGCCGATCGAGGCCAGCGGCTGGTCCTGGTTCACCGCGGTGGCCGTCCGCATGGTCCTGCCGGTGCTCACCCTGGTGATCGCCAGCGTCGGCGGGTTCTTCCTGCTGGCCCGGGTGTCCACGGTGAGCGTGCTGGACGAGCCGTTCATCCGGCTCGCTCGGGCCAAGGGGCTCAGCGAGCGCAGCGTGGCGCTGGGGCACGCCCTGCGCAACGCCCTGCTGCCGGTGTTCACCAGCCTCACCCTCACCGCCGGCACGCTGCTCTCCGGCGCGGTGGTGGTGGAGAGCGTGTTCGCCTACCCCGGCCTGGGCAAGCTCACCTACGACGCGGTCACCACCCGGGACTACCCGCTGCTGCAGGGTGCCTTCCTGCTGGCGACCATCGGCATCATCGCCGCCAACCTGCTGGCCGACCTCGCCTACCCGCTCCTGGACCCACGGGTGCGGCGCGAGCGCGTCACCCACCACCGGAAAGAGGTCAGCGCATGACCGTCTCGGCCCGCTCCCGGCGGATGGCGGTGGCCGGCAGCGCGATCCTGGCCCTGCTGGTGCTCTGCGTGGTCGCAGCGCCGCTGCTCGCGCCGCACGATCCCACCGAGCGGGTCACCCGCCCGTTCGCCCGACCGTCGGCCGCGCACTGGCTCGGCGCCGACGACGTGGGCCACGACCTGCTCTCCCAGCTGATCCACGGCGCCCGCACCTCCCTGCTGGTCGGCCTGGTCGCGGCCCTGGCGGCGACGGTGATCGGCGCGCTGGTCGGAGTGGTGGCGGGCTACTGCCGCGGCTGGGTGGACGCGGTGCTGATGCGGATCGTGGACGTGATCCTCACCCTCCCGGTCCTGCCGCTGACCATCGTCATCGGCGTCTTCCTCGGCCCGGGCGTCAGCACCCAGATCCTGGTGATCTCCGCGGTGCTGTGGGCGGGCCTGGCCCGGGAGCTGCGCTCGCAGGTGCTGTCGCTGCGCGAGCGCGACCACGTCCAGGCGCTGCGGGCGATGGGCGCCGGGTCGGGCTACGTGCTGCGCCGGCACGTCTCTCGCGCGGTGCTTCCCCTGGTGGTCCCGCAGTTCATCCTGGCGGCCAAGACGGCGATCCTGCTGGAGGCGTCGCTGGCGTTCCTCGGCCTCGGCGACATCTCCGCGTCCAGCTGGGGCTCCATGCTCGCCATGGCCAGCTCGCGCAGCGCGTTCCTCACCGATGCCTGGCTGTGGTGGGTGATGCCGCCCGGAGTGGCCATCGCGCTCACCGTGCTGGGCTTCGCGCTGCTCGGCAACGCGCTGGAGGAGCGCTCCCGCCCGGTGCTGAGCCGACGCAGGAAGACTGCCGCTGGCCGTGGCCGGTCCGCCGGCGACGGTGCGCCCCGCAACCACGACCACAGTGCGGCGCTGCAGATCGAGAACCTCACTGTCTCCTACGGCCCGGGCGGCTCCGGAGTGCACGGGGTGTCGCTGAGCGTCGCGGCCGGTGAGGTGGTGGCGCTGGTCGGCGAGTCGGGCAGCGGCAAGTCCACGGTGGCGGCCTCGACCGTGGGGCTGCTCCCGCCGGCCGCCGAGATCGTGGGCGGGACGGTGCACGTGGCGGGGCAGGAGGTGACCACGATGTCTGCCGCGGGCCTGCGGGCGTTGCGCGGCAACCGCATCGCGCTCGTCCCGCAGGAGGCGATGTGTGCGCTCGACCCGGTGCACACCATCGGCGCCCAGCTGGTCGAAGCCGTCCTGGTGCACACCCGGTGCACCAGGGGACAGGCGCGGGAGCGGGCCACCGAGCTGCTGGGCCAGGTCGGCATCGACCCCGCCCGCATCGACGCCTACCCGCACCAGCTCTCCGGCGGGATGCGCCAACGCGTGGTGATCGCGATGGCCCTGGCCAACGACCCAGCGGTGCTGGTGGCAGACGAGCCGACCAGCGGGCTGGACGTGCTGATGGAGGTCGAGATCCTCGCGCTGCTGGCGGACCTGCGCCGACGGAGGAACCTCGGCCTGCTGATCGTCTCGCACAACCTCCGCGTGGTGGAACAGGTCGCGGACCGCATCGCGGTGATGAAGGACGGCGAGATCGTGGAGGTCGGACCGACCGCACAGATCGTCGGCGAACCCGCCCACCCGTACACCCGCAGGCTGATCGGCTCCGTCGTGCGGCTGGCACCGGTGCGGGAGCGGGTGAGCGCCTGATGAGCCTGCTGGAGATCCGTGGTCTCACGGTGTCCTTCCCCGGCCGCACCGCGGTGGAGGACGTCTGCCTGGACGTCGAGGCGGGCGAGTCCGTGGCGCTGGTCGGAGGGTCGGGGGCCGGCAAGTCCACGGTGGCCCGGGTGGTGGTGGGACTCGAGCAGCCCTCGGCCGGGCAGGTGCGCTTCCAGGGCACCGACGTGGTGGGCATGCGTCGCCGAGCCGCGCGCGCCGTGCGGCGGGACGTGCACCTGGTCTTCCAGGACCCCTACGCCTCGCTTCCCCCCACCCTCACCGTCGCCGACATCGTCGCCGAGCCCATGGTGATCCACCGGATCGGCAGCGCCACCAGCCGGCGGGACGCCGTGCGGCAGGCGCTGGCAGCGGTGAACCTCGACCCGGCCGAGCGCTACGCCAGCAGGTACGCCCACGAGCTCTCCGGTGGCGAGCGCCAGCGCGTGGCCTTCGCCCGCGCCGTGGTCACCGGGCCCAAGCTCGTCATCGCCGACGAACCGACCAGTGGGCTCGACGCGTCCCTGCGCATGCAGGTCATCGAGCTGATGGAGCGGTTGAACCGCGAGCAGGGCATCGCGATCCTGCACATCACCCACGACCTGGCGCTGGCTCAGCGCGGGTCGCAGCGCGTGGTGGTGATGCAGCACGGACGGGTGGTCGAGAGCGGCCCGGTCGCGTCGGTCCTCGGCGATCCCCAGCACCCGTACACCCAGGCGTTGGTGGCTGCCTCCAGCCACCCGCACATCGCACAGAAGGGGCTCTGACCGCAATGTTTGCACTGGTGACGATGTACCCGACCGGGGAGCTGTCCCCGTTCGCCGCAGGAGCGCTGGGGCACGACGTCTCGTCCATCGACTGCTACGACCTGTCCGACGCGACGCTGGCGCCGCACCGGGTGCTGGTGATCGGGTCGAACGTCGACCAGGAGCACCTCGCCCGCCACCGCGGGGTGGTCCGTCGGTTCCTGGACGCCGGGAAGGTGGTCATCTTCTGCGGCCACCTCAACCAGGACTGGCTGCCAGGGGCGCGGCACTTCGAGCCGGTGCTTCCGCCGCGGCGGAAGAACTACAAGGTGACCGAGGCCGCGGATCACCCGGTGTTCCGTGGCGTGGCGCTGGAGCACATGAGCGAGCGACGCGGGGTGGCCGGGTTCTTCGCCCGCGGGCACCACCCGGTGCCCGACGGCGCCGAAGTGCTGGTGCGGCTGGTCGGTGGCCAGCCGGTCACCTACGTCGACCGGGTCTCCACGGCGGGGACGATCTTCGTGCACGCCACCGGTGACCTGTTCGGGTACGCGACCGGGCTGGCGGACAACACCGCCGCCAAGATTCCCGGGCAGCTCGCCGACTGGGCCGCCGCGGAAGCCAGCCAGCTGCAGAACCAGCCCCTCCGGCCGACCCCGCCCGTCGACGAGTGGGGCCCGCTGCCCGTGAGCCCGTCCACGGCGACCGGCCGGGGACTGGCCGCGGTGTACGGCGGCAGCTCGCACCACCACCGCGCGCTGACCACGCCCAAGTACGCCCAGCACCTCACCGGCGGAATGCTCTACCTGCCCGAGCTCGCGCAGACCGACCTGACCGGCTACGACGGCGTCATCATCCCCGAGCGCATCCACCAGGGACTGCTCGACGCCGCGGCGCCTCGCATCCTGGAGCTCCTCGAGGCCGGCGGCACCGTGGTGTCGTTCAGCGGCGGCGAGCCGCTGCCCAGATTCCTGCCCGGCGTCCAGTGGGAGCACCGGCCCACCAACTACTGGTGGTGGCTGGAGCCCGGGGCGGACCTGGGCATGAGCACCCCCAACCCGCACCACTCCTTCTTCGGCCGGATGGGCGTCGAGGACTGCACCTGGCACTACCACGGGGCCGTCCAGCCGCCGCCCGGCGCGGAGGTGCTGCTCACCCTGCCCAACGGCGACGTGCTGGCCTACGTCGACCAGGTCAGCACGCCGGGAACGATGGTGATCGCGACCCTCGACCCGATGTCGCACTACGGGGCGTACTTCATGCCCGCGACGGAGCGATTCCTCGACGGATTCATGCCCTGGATCTCCGAGTTCAGCCAGACCGCCAACAATGGCGGCACGACAGTGAGGACTGCATCATGACCAACCCGCTCGAGGTGATGGACCAGGGCACCCTGCTCACCTTCGACTTCGACGACGCCCTGCGCTACCACGGGCCGCTGGCACCCGGCGGGGTTGCCCACGCCTACCAGGTGCTGGCCCGCGGGCTGCAGGCGCTGGGCAAGAACGGCCCCGTCGAGCGGCGCGACATCACGGTCACCACCTCCCACGGCGGCCCGGGCGTGCGCGACACCTTCGAGCTGGTGACCCGGGCGGTGACCGAGGGGCGCTACACCGTGGACGGTGCCCTGAAGCGGCCGGAGCGCGGTCGCACGATGGAGATCTACGTCTTCCGGCTGGACTACCGCGGCGAGAGCGTCACGCTGGTGGTCCGGGAGGGATTCGTCCGGGACGAGTACATCACCCTCTCCCGCAAGGCAGCCCGCACCGCGGAGGAGGAGGCTCGGCTGGTGGTGGTCAAGCAGGAGATGGCGGACCGGGTGATGGCCAGCCCGGCTGGAGACGTCTACGACGTGGTCTCCAGCGTGGGCGCGGCGTGAGGCCGGTCGCTGCGCGATGACCGCGAGCGGGACGGCTCACCCGGACGTCGACGTGGTGGTGGTCGGCGCCGGGCAGGCCGGGCTGGCGGCGGCGCACCACCTGAGCCGCCGGCTGCCCGCGGGTGGCTCGTTCGTGGTGCTGGACGCCAACGACGGTCCGGGGGGCGCGTGGCGGCACCGGTGGGACTCCCTCACCCTGGGCCGCGCGCACCGGGTGCACGACCTGCCCGGCCTGCCGCTGGTCGACCCCGACCCGGACCAGCCCGCCGCCCAGGTGGTCGCCGACTACTACGGCCGCTACGAGCAGCACTACGCCCTGCCGGTCCGCCGTCCCGTTCGGGTCGCCGCGGTGACGGCGCCGGAGGGTCCGCAGGGTCCGCTGGTGGTGGCCACCGACGCCGGCACCTGGACCACCCGTGCGCTGATCAGCGCCACCGGCACCTGGGACCGCCCCTACTGGCCGCGCTACCCCGGGCAGGAGCGCTTCGGTGGCCGCCAGCTGCACACCCACGACTACACCTCGGCGGAGGACTTCCGCGGGCAGCGCGTGGTGGTGGTGGGCGGTGGCACCTCGGCGGTGCAGCACCTGCTGGAGATCGCGCCCGTCGCCGCGAGCACCACGTGGGTCACCCGCCGAGCGCCTCAGTTCGTCGACCGCCCCTTCGACGCGGAGTGGGGTCGCGAGGTGGAGCGCCGGGTGGCGGAGCGGGTGCGCGCCGGGCTGCCGCCGGTGAGCGTGGTGGGCACCACCGGTCTGCCGCTCACCGAGGAGTACCGGCGGGGGATCGACTCCGGTGTGCTGGTGGCCCGGCCGATGTTCACCGAGATCACTCCGCGCGGGGTGCGCTTCGCCGACGGTGCCGAGGTGGTCGCCGACGTCATCCTCTGGGCCACCGGCTTCCGGGCGTCGCTGGATCACCTGGCGCCGCTGCACCTGCGCGAGCCCGGCGGCGGGATCCGGATGGCGGACACCACGGTGGTCCGGGATCCACGGGTCCAGCTGGTCGGGTTCGGGCCGTCGGCCTCCACGCTGGGCGCCACCCGCGCCGGTCGCCTCGCCGCGCTCGCGGCGGTGCGCAGCCTGACGACATCCGGCACCGGCCTGACCAGGGAGAATGAGCATCAACCTCAACCTCAAGTAGAGAGTTAACAGGGTTAACCGCAGAGTTGAGGTTGAGAGTTTTGCTGGTCTCGTGGACGGCGGTCAGATGAGGGTGCCGACGTCGGTGCGCACCAGGTGGTCCATCGCCCGCTCGGCCACGGCCGCGATGGTCATCGACGGGTTGCAGGCCGCGGCGCTGCCGGGCAGCAGGGCACCGTCGAGCACGTACAGCCCGGGCTGGTCGTGCACCCGGCCCTCCAGGTCGCAGACCGTGCCCATGCTCGCCCCGCCCAGCGGGTGCCAGGTGGACGGGAAGTAGTCGTTGGTGTCGGTGACGATGCTGGCGGGGCCGGCGATCCTGCGCACGATCGGGTCGATGTGGCCGGTCTGGATGGCGGTGTCGCCGTCCTTGGGCCAGTGCAGCACGGCGTTGTCGGTGGCGGAGTCGTAGCGGAAGCTGCCGCGGCTCTCGCTCACGCCGTAGCCGACCAGCATGGTGCTGCGCGCGTCGAAGCCCACGGGCGGCATGGAGGCCTGGATGACGGTGCAGGCGGTGGCCGGGTCGGCCCAGCTCTTGCTGCCGTAGACCACCGGGCCGCCCTGGGGCACCCCGAACCCGGTCGCGAGGTCGGTCCAGACGTAGATGCGGTCGGCGTTGGTGCCCCAGTTGCCGCCGAGGGCGTCGGGCAGGTCGGGGATCTGCCCGGTGGCCGCGGCCCGCACCAGCAGCTTGGTGGTGTTGAGGCTGCCGGCGGCCATCACCAGGGTCTTGGTGGTGAGGATCTTGGTCTCCAGCACCGTGCCGGCGCGGTCGATGCGCTCCACGTGCACCGTCCAGCGGCCGTCCTTCGCGCGGGCCACGTCGGTCACCTGGTGCAGGGTGCGCACGTCCACCCGTCCGGTGGCCTCGGCGGCGGCGAGGTAGGTGACGTCGATGGAGTGCTTGCCGCCGTTGTTCACCCCGAAGGCCCCGTCACCGTTGGTGTAGGACGGCTTCATCTCGCCGCGTGTCTCCGCGAGGGCGTAGCTCCAGTCGATGGGCATGGGGATCTTCTCCACGGGAAGGCCCGCGCGCTGGGCGTGCTCGGCGAACACCCGGGCCGCGCGGTAGCTGGGGGTGGCGATCAGCTCGTCGGGCGCCACGGCCAGCTTGAGCATCTGCGCCACCCGCGGGTAGTGCACCCGGTTCATGGTCTGCCAGTCGAGCTCGTTCGGGAAGTGCGCGTTGAAGACGGCCTCGTCCGGCTGCAGCGTCATCCCCTGGTACACCAGGGAGCCCCCGCCGACGCCCGCGGCGCACAGGGCGGTCATGTTCTCCCCGGGCACGATCTCCAGCAGCCCGGCGTAGGGCTCGATGATCGGTCGGCCGAAGATCTGCGGGACGGACTGGTGCCAGAGGAAGCGCTTGTCCGGCGCCGACACGCGCGGGAAGGTCTCGGCGTTCGGACCGCTGGGCCAGCGGATGCCGCGCTCGAGCACCACCACCGGCACGCCCGCCTCGGCCAGCCGCAGAGCAGCGACGCCACCACCGAAGCCGGACCCGATCACCACGGCGCGGTGGTCCTCGCGGGTGACGGGGGCCGTGGGGGAGCGGCGCGCACGGGGCCCTGCCGGGGACTGGGCGCTCGCCGACTGCGGGACGGCCAGCGAGGCGGCGACCGCGGCCGCACCGGTGAGAAACGCACGACGCTTGAGCTCAGACATGGGCGGGGCTCCCGACAGAGACGTGACGTGGGCCGGTGGGGCGCCGCGCCACGCTGGTGTCCCGAGACGAGTCGCACCGGCAACCAAGCTGTTCGCTAGGCGAACTCAAAACTAGACACTGGCCGACAATAGTGTCAAGAATTGAATTCTTGGCTACCGCTGGACGGGAGTGCCGGCCGCAGCCACCGGGACAGGAAGCGCCGCAGCGCATCGTCGTCGTGGACGGCGTCGTCGTCGAAGAGCACCACCGACAGCCCGAGGCGCAGCGTGATCTCCACCAGGTCGTCCAGGCTCGACGCCACCTCCGGGTGTCGCTCCGCGAGTGGCTCGAGCAGCTGTCGGGCGATCGGCTGGGCGCGATCCATCATGCCGGGGTCGAACACCGGGCTGCCGCGCTCGGCGTGGAACAGCGTGGCGAGCACCGGGTCGGCCCGCACCGCAGACCGGGCCACGACAACCAGCTCGACCACGTAGGCCAGTGCGCTGTTGGTGGTGGCCAGGCGCTGGCGGATGTCACCGAGCAGGTCCATGGCCAGTCCGGCGACCGCCTGCGACACCAGGTCCTCCCGGGTGCCGAAGATGCTGTAGACGGTCTGCCGCGACACTCCCGCGGCGCTGGCGACTGCGGCGATGTTCACCGCCTCGAACCCGCCGCCGGCGATCAGCCCCAGCGTGGCGTCCAAGATCTTTCGGCGAGACCGCATTCGGCCATTATCGGCCAGCGCTGCGGCCGGGGGAGACCAGCGCCGCGCTGCTGGAGGGCGGTCAGCGGGTGGCGGCGAGCTGGGCCGACGGCGTGGTTGCCTGGGACGCGCCGGCGCGCAGGAAGGAGCCGGTGCGCTCCGTGCCGAGGAGCTCCGTCGGCGTGCCGTCCTCGACCACCACGCGTCCGGCGATCAGCACGAGCGGAACGGCCGCGTCGTTGCGGTTGACCATCCGCGACAGTCCGCCGTACTGCTCGACCGGGTTCTCGTGGTACTCGTCGAGCTCGGCGCCCAGGTGCTCGGGGTCGACCACGAGCAGGTCCGCCCGGTCGCCGAGGCGGAGGTGGCCCGCGTCGATGCCGTACCAGTCGGCGAGCTCACCGGTCAGGCGGTGCACGGCGCGCTCGACGGTCATGAACGGCGCGCCGGCTAGCTGCGCGTCGTGCACGTGGCGCAGCAGCCGCAGGCCCATGTTGTAGAAGGCCATGTTCCGCAGGTGGGCACCCGCGTCGGAGAAGCCCATCTGGATGCCGTCGGTGACGGCCATCTTCTTGAGCAGCTCGGGCCGGTGGTTGCTGATGGTGGTGTGCCACCGCAGGGCCTTGCCGTGCTCGAGCACGAGGTCCAGGAACGCATCGACCGGGTGCAGTCCATCCCGCTCGATGCCGACCTGGCCGAAGGACTTGCCGACCACGCTGGCGTCTGGGCACTCCACGATCTCGGCGTCGAAGAAGTCACGGTGCCATACCCGCAGGCCCCACTTCTCGTCGTAGTCCTTGCGGAACTTGCGGCGGTAGTCCTCGTCGCGCAGCAGCGCGTCCCGCTGCACCGCGTCGGACAGGTGCAGGGCGGCCGCACCGGAGCCGAACTCCTCGAAGATCACCAGGTCGATGCCGTCGGCGTAGACCTCGAACGGGACCGGCAGGTGCTGCCACCGAAAGTCGCCGCCCAGTCGGTTGATCGTGCGCGACAGCGGCCCCATCAGGTGGATGACGGCCGGGTTGGCCTTGATGTCGGCCGCCGACAACAGGCTGGTCTTGAGGCGGGGCCGGCCGAGGCCCAGCGAGGTGACCAGCTGGGAGACGACGTTGCGGGGGTTCTTGATGTCGGGGCCGGACTGCAGGATGGCGCTGCGGCGACGGAGGATCGCCTGCAGGCGCCGCAGCTCCCGGGGCTTGGCGTACGTGGAGGGCAGCGTCCGCGAGCGGCAGGTCTGTCCGTCCAGCTTGTCGAACAGCAGCTGCTGCGACGACATGCCCACGAATCCCGCGTCCAGTGCCTCCTCGAGCATCTCCTCCAGCCGAGCCTGCTCGGTGCGGGTCGGGCGCACGTCGGGCCGGGTGGACCGGTCGAGCCCCATCACTGCGGCGCGGGCGTCGGAGTGGCCGAGGAACGCGGCGAGGTTGGGGCCGAGCGGGAGACGCTCGAGGGCGGCGACGTACTCGGCGGCGGTGCTCCAGGTCTTGGTCGTGTCGACCGCGCGGATGACGTCGCCGCGGGGGATCGCCTCCACCCGGCCGAACAGGTCGCCGGCGACCTCGCCGTCGACGTGGATGGTGGACAGGGAGCAGGACCCGATGAAGACCGTGGTGACCCCGTGGCGCACCGACTCGGGCAGGCCGGGGCCGTGGAGAACCTCCACGTCGTAGTGGGTGTGGATGTCGATCAGACCCGGCAGCACCCACTTTCCGGTCGCGTCCACGACCCGGGTGTCCGGTCCGGGCTGGAGCGCCTCGGTGGAGAGCGCCACCACGACCCCGTCGCGGATCCCGATGAACGCGGTCCGCGGTGCTGCGCCGGTGCCGTCGTACACCAGTCCGCCGGCGATGATGGTGTCGTAGCTCATGCGAACGCCCTCTCGAGGTGGGCCTCACCGCAGGGGAGAGCGGTACCGGCTGCTCGAACCGTATGTGACCTGCGTCATCAATGCCAGTGGCCGCAGCGTCACCCAGCGCTCAGGTCAAGGCGGCCGGGGTCCAGAGCGGCCAGGCGGGCGTGCCCACCGGCTGGCCGTACTCGTAGACCGCGACGCGACGAAACGGTTCGTCGAGACGGGAGTTGTCGTAGAAGTCGGCCCGGTCCACCCGGCCACGGGCCTGCGCGAGCAGCTCCCACAGGCGTTGGTAGCGCTGCCGGATCTTGCTCTCCGGCACCGCGTGGCCGCCATGGGCGACGCGATCGGTCACGCGGGCCACCGCCAGGCCCTCGGGAATCATGACGACGTGCAGCGACACCGTGTAGCCGCAGACCTGGGCGTGGTGCAGCAGGTCCAGCTTGCTCGGGTGGCTGAAGACGGTCTCCGTGATGAAGGAGGTCTGCTGGGCCATCAGCCGGTCCCGTTCCTGCGCGGCCAACCGGGAGACCTCGCCGGCACGGCGCTGCTGCTCGGCCCGGTCGTCGGGCCACAGCCGCTCGGCGATCAGGTCGGCGTTGACGAACGGCAGGTGCATCCGCGGTACGAGCACCTCCTGGGCGAGGGTGGACTTGCCCGCCCCGTTGGAGCCCGCCAGCAGGTGCAGGACTGGTGTGCCCACCCTCAGTCGGCGTCCGGGCCGCTGGCCTCACCGTGCGTCGTCTCGTGCACCACGACGTTGCCGTCCTCGTCGGCCTCCGACCACCGGGTGCGGCCCTGCTCGGCGAACCGGGCCCGCAGGTCCAGGGTTGCCAGGTCGGCCTCGACTCCTTCACGCCACCCGGTGCGCACCGCTGCCTGCTCCCGGTCGCCGACCTCGTCGTAGGACAGCTGCCCGGCGAGCACGCGGTCGATGTCGCGCTGGGAGATCCCGGCGGACGCCTCGAGCTCACGACCCAGGCGGGCCCAGTGGGCAAGCTGCTGAGCGGCGCTGCGGTGGGCCCGCGCGCCGGCGGCCTGCGCGGACTCGAAGAGTGCCGCGTCGAAGCGTGTGGGTGTGGTCGACGACGGTGCCATGGCCAGCTCCTCGGTTCTCGTCCAGTCCGCACTGCCAGCGTAGCAAGGTGCTACACCCACTCTAGGGGCAGCGCGAGGTGCCAGGGGGTGGAGCGCGGCTCGGGTGTCCGCCGGCATCGCGTGAGTCGAGCGATCGGTCCACCCTGGTACCAGCCCGCAATCTGTCACAGTGACGTATTGGGGTGTCGCAGCGGGTGTCCGGGGGCAGGGGTCTCGAGATTGAAGGCGCGGTCCGGCGATCGTCGGTGCCAGAATGTGCTGACGACCGACTCGCGGGGAGGCTGGCGCCGTGCGGAAACTGACCTTCGGCATGAACCTGAGCCTGGACGGGTACATCGCCGCACCCGGAGGCGACATCGGCTGGAGCGCGCCGAGTGATGAGCTGTTCCAGTGGTGGTCCGACCGGGTGGGCACGACAGATCTGGCGCTGTACGGGCGCAAGCTGTGGGAGACGATGAGCTCACACTGGCCGACCGCCGACCAGCAGCCTGGTGTCACCCCGGCGGAGGTCGAGTTCGCCCACCGCTGGCGGGAGATGCCCAAGGTGGTGTTCTCCTCGACGACCAGCACGATCGACGGGGACGCCCGTCTGGTCACCGGCGACGCGGTCGCCGAGATCGCCCGGCTCAAGGCCGAGGACGGCGGCCCGATGGACATCGGCGGCGCCACGCTCGCTGCGGCGGCCATGCGGGCCGGGCTGATCGACGAGTACGTGTTGGCCACCGCGCCGGTGATGGTGGGCGGCGGCACGCCGTTCTTCACGGCGCTGGACGGCTGGGTGAACCTGAACCTGGCGGAGACGCAGACGTTTCCCGGCGGCGTGGTGCTGAGCAGGTACGAGACGGTGCGCTGAGCGCCCGACGTCGGCGTTTCAGCCCCCTGGACTAGCGCCGATAACCTACATTATGACATTTACACCGGTCAGTACGCTCCCCACCCGGTGCTGCGCCCTGTCCGGTGCGTAGCCTCGAAGGCATGAGTTCCCTTGCTCCACACACCGCCCTGGTCGTCGGTGCCACTGGAATCGCCGGACAGGCCCTGTCCCGTCTCCTGGTTGACGAGGGCTGGGACGTCCTGGGTTTGTCGCGGCGTGGCGCGAGCGACGTTCCTGGCGTGGTGCCCGTCCAGGCCGACCTGACCGCCGCCGCCGGTCTGCAAGAAGCCCTCGCCGGGCACCAGCCGACGCACGTCTTCCTCGCCGCCTGGGCTCGCCAGGAGACTGAGGAGGACAACATCCGCGTCAACAGCGCCATGGTCCGCGACGTCCTGGCGGCTGTCCGGCCCGCGGCGTCGGTGCGCCACGTCGCGCTGGTGACCGGGCTCAAGCACTACCTCGGACCCTTCGAGGCGTACGGCCAGGGCAACCTCCCCGACACTCCCTTCCACGAGGATGAGGACCGGCTGCCCTACCCGAACTTCTACTACGCCCAAGAGGACGAGCTCTTCGCCGCTGCCGAGCGCGACGGCTTCACCTGGAGCGTGCACCGGGCCCACACGATCATCGGCTACGCCCTGGGCAACGCGATGAACATGGGTCAGACCCTCGCCGCGCAGGCCGCCGTGTGCCGCGAGCAGGGGCTGCCCTTCGTGTTCCCGGGGTCGGAGACCCAGTGGAACGGCGTGACCGACATGACCGACGCGGGGTTGCTGGCCGAGCAGATGCACTGGGCGGCCGTCACCCCCGCCGCCGCCGACACCGCCTTCAACACCGCCAACGGGGACGTCTTTCGGTGGCGCTGGATGTGGCCGCGCCTCGCCGAGCGCCTGGGCGTTGACCCTGTGGGGTACGAGGGCCGCCCGCGTCCCCTGGAGGAGCAGATGGCTGACGCCGCACCGGTGTGGGCCGAGCTCGCCGCACGCGAGCAGCTGCGCGAGCACGACCTGCACCGCGTCGCGTCGTGGTGGCACACCGATGCCGACCTCGGCCGCGACATGGAGTGCTTCACCGACCTGGCCCGCAGCCGGGCCGCCGGGTTCACCGGCTACCGCTCGACGCTCGCCAGCTTCCTCGAGCTATTCGACCGGCTCGAGCAGGATCGGGTCGTGCCCACGCCCCGTCGCTGAGCTCCTAGCCGCGGTCCGGGAACGCGGCGTCGCTCTGGTCGCGATCCGGCACTGCTGACACCGGGTAGGACAAGACCGTGAGCACGTCGTCGTGCAGCGCGGCGTTGGAGTAGAAACCACCGCCCTTGTCGCTCGCGTGTCCGCCGGTGGGGTCGGTGAACCGCCCGCCCGCCTCCTGGACCAGCAAGATCCACGGAGCGTGGTCCCACGTGAAGTAGCGCTCAGCGAGGAAACCATCGATCTCCCCTCGGACGAGCTCAACCAACGGCAAGGGGCTCGAAGGCGGACGAAATCCGGCAGGCAGCCGGTCTCGTCCTGGGCTGTCAAGGGCGTCCAGCGCTGCCTCGGCCACCCTCGACGTGGCGCTGACGGAGAGGCGACGGACCTCGCCACCGACTCGAGGCCAGGCTGCTTCGAAAGCCCCACCGTCCCGCACTGCCCACCAACGAGTGCCGAGCGCGGGCGAGGTCACCACTGCCAGCGCGGTGACTCCACCGATCTCGAGGGCCACATGGATCCGCCAGTTCGGATCACCTCGGCTGAAGAACCCGGTGCCGTCAATGGGGTCAAGGATCCACAGGCGCTCGGATTCACCTTCCTGACCGTGCTCCTCCCCTAGCGACGCATCGCCCGGGTATGCCGCTGAGAGGCACTCACGAAGGAGCCGCTCCACGGCGACGTCGGCTTCGGTCACAGGCGATCCGTCAGCCTTGGCGGTGGCCGTGACGCCCGACGTGAAGAACTGCAGCGCTAGATCGGCGGCTTGGTCTGCGACGTCGAAGGCGACCTGAAGGTCAGTCGAGTAATCCATCGCGGGTAAACGCTATCGGCCCAGGGCGCGGCGCACGCGAGCAGCCACCCGACCGACCACCTGAGCGTCTGCTTTGGCCCACTGCAGATACTTTCCGCCGCAACGGTGCTCATAGATGATGGTCGCCGGAACGGTGATAGAGCTCGCGTTACCTGGGACGACAAGGAGACTGCGGCATGACCGAGATCGCGAAGGGCTCGAAAACCGACCTGCGAGGGACGCAATTCACCGTCCGCATCGACAGCACGCAGCAATCCGGGCACAACGTTGATGTCGCGGCCACGTTGCTCGGACCATCGGGAAAAGTCCGAAGCGACGCGGACTTCGTGTTCTTCAACAACCCCGCTGGGGCTGGCGTAACCCTGGTTTCCGACGCGGTCGTCGAGGTGGACCTCGCCGGGGTCCCGGCAGACGTGGACAGAGTGCTGGTGACGGCCAGCACAGAAGCGATCGGCACGACGTTCGGCGCCGTTGCGGCCCCGGCGGTGCACGTCGTGAGCGACGCCGAGACCATGCAGTTTCGCCCTTCCGGACTGACCACCGAGACGGTGCTGCAGGCAGTGGCGTTCTATCGACGCGGACAGGGTTGGCGCCTCGACGCAGTGGGCCAGGGCTACAGCGGTGGACTGGCCGCGTTCGCTGCTGAGCACGGCATCGACGTCGACGACCCCGGCACTCCCCCAGCCGTCCCCGCTCCCCCGGCGCCGCCGGCCGCCGCGCCGCCGGAGCCGACATCGACGGTCAGCTTCTCCAAGGTCAAGGTCGCGCTGACCAAGGACTCGCCCGAGAAGAAGGCGACGATCGACCTCCGCAAGAGTCAGGGCGACCCGAGCTGGGTGTTGACGGTCGGGCTGGAGTGGGACGGGCGCGGGGCCACCTACGACCGCAACGGACAGGTCAAGCGCTTCGGCAAGGGTGACCTCGACGTCTACTTCTTCTGCCGCAACGAGGAGACCAACAATTACGTGGTCATCAGCGGCGAGAAGGGGCATCGGGGCAGCCTCGACGCCTGGCCGTTCCTGCACCACGACGGAGACAGCAAGGGGCCCGGAGCGAGGTCGAAGCCGGCCACCGAGCAGGTGCGGGTGCGCCCCCAGGAGAACGGCGACCTGCTGGTGAACGTGTACCAGAGCGTCGACAACGGCGGCGGAGCCATCAACACCTTCGGCAAGCCCCGGGTGGCCATTCGCTACGGACGCGCGAGCGAGGATGGACTGCCGGGCCCGGACGCGGACGAGGTCCTGGTGTTCATCGGCAACGACGAGGACTCCTACTGGGCCACCGTGGCTCACGTCGACGTGCAGGACGGAATCCTCACGGTGGACGGGGAGACCCGCTACAGCGAGCCGGGCGAGGAGTGCATGCCAGGGCTGGACACTGCGGGGGGTTGGGTGCGGGAGCCGAAGGGCGGACCTGTCGGGCGGAGCAAGAGAGCGAACAAGGGAATCGGGTTGACCCGGTACGCCGGCAAGTGCCCGCCACCCGCGAAGTAGCCCTGTCGGGCTGAGGATGCTCCGCGTTTGGGACGGGAAACCTGCGTACCGCAGCGCTTGTTGAGACTTACCGAACGATGTCTCAGTAAGATGGTCCTATGTCAGCCATTGACCCTGCAGCCGAGAGCGACAGTGGTGTGGGCGCATGGCCGGCAGTGGCCTACGAAGAGCTGCCGTGGCGCTCCTCGATCGACCCGAGCCTCGTCTCGCGACGGGTGCGGGAGCGCCACTCTGCTCCCTACTCGGCCGCCCTCGTGCCGGCGATCGCGGCGGTGGAGCTGGCGCTGCCCGCATCGACGCTGGCACTGACCGAGGAGGCTTCCGCCGAGATAGCCCGCTTCGACGCCGAGGTCGGAGCGGAGCTGGCCCCGTTCGCCGCCATCTTGCTCCGGTCGGAATCCGCTGCGTCCTCCATGATCGAGAACCTGACCTCGGGTGCTAAGGCGATCGCGCTGGCGGAGCTGGGCGGGGCGGCCAAGCGCAATGCCGCCGAGATCGTCGCCAACGTGCGCGCCATGCAGGCTGCCGTCGCGCTGGCCGACCGGCTCGACGAGCACACCGTGCTCGCCATGCACGAGGCACTGATGGGTCATCTGCACCCGGAGGTGGCCGGACGCTGGCGGGAGGAGCAGGTGTGGATCGGTGGCGATGGCTACGGACCGCACGGGGCCGACTTCGTTCCCCCGCACCACACCCACGTGCCCGCGGCGATCGCCGACCTTCTCAACTACGCCCGCCGCGACGACGTTCCCGTGCTGGCCCAGGCCGCAGTCGCCCACGCCCAGCTCGAGACCATCCACCCCTTCCCGGACGGCAACGGGCGCACCGGCCGTGCGCTGGTGCACGCCATGCTGCGCAACAAGGAGCTGACCCGCAGGGTCACCATTCCCGTGTCGGCAGGTCTGCTCACCGACACCGGCCGGTACTTCAGCGCTCTGACTGCCTACCGCGCCGGCGAGGTGGTGCCGATCGTGGAGCTGATGGCCTCGGCGTCCCTGCACGCGATCGCCAACGGTCGCCAGCTCGCCGCCGAGATCACCCGCATCCGCACCGGGTGGGACGACACGGTGGTCGCCCGCCGCGACGCCGCCGCCTGGCGCCTGGCCGACCTGGTGCTGCGCCAGCCGGTCGTGAACTCAGAGACCGTGGCCCGCGAGCTCGCTATCCCGCCGACCAGCGCGCTCGCCGCCATCGGTGTGCTCGTCTCCAGCGGAGTCCTGGTGGAGATCACGGGCGGCAAGCGCAACCGGCTGTGGCAGTCACCGGAGATCCTGGGTGCCCTGGACGACTTCGCCGCGCGGGCAGGCAGGCGTCGCCTGGACGACTCCTAGCCACTCAGGGGAGATCTGGCCGCCGGCGGTGAGGAACCGCGTCCGAACGCGGACCTCACGCCATTGTCGAGAGGCAACCAGTGGTCATCTCCGCCACGTAGCGGTTTTGGCTGGCCGGTCGGATCGCATGGTTGTATTGCCCCATGCGTTCCCAGCCTTCGGCCGCAGTGTGGCCAGCCGTTCACCACGAACGCCACATCCTTGTTGGAGAACTTGAATCGCTCACCTCAGAGCAATGGGCCCAGCCCTCGCTCTGCCCCGGCTGGGACGTTCACGACGTCGTGGCTCATCTCGTGGATTCCGCGAAGACGACTCGCCTCGGCTTTCTCCGTCGAATGGTGACCGCGAGGCTCGATTTTGACAAGGCCACGGCACGCGGGGTCGTCCGGGAACGTGCCGCGACTCCAGGCGCGACCTTGGCTGAGCTCCGCCGCGTGCGCGAAGCAACCACGACGCCGCCCGCTGCCCTGGCAACCCGACTCGTCGAGATCATCGTGCATGGTGAGGACATCCGGCGTCCCCTGGGTCTGGTGCACTCCTACCCGAGCGAGTCGGTCAACGCGGCCTTGTCCTATCAGCTCAGGACCTCCGTCTCCATGGGCGGTGGCAAGGAACGCGCAGCTGGATTCCGGCTGCACGCTTCCGACGCACGGTTCGAGCACGGTTCTGGATCAGAGGTCACAGGAACCTCCTTGGCACTTCTCATGGCCATCTCGGGCCGCCCCGCCGACAAGGAAGATTTCTCCGGTGACGGTGCCGCCACGTTCCTGCACAAGCTAGAACAAGGGTCGTGATGAGCAGCCTCGTCCCGTGCTGATGCACAACAGCACCCCACCCCAAACCGGGGTGAGGTGCCGTCGTAGCGCGGAGGCGACTGTTACCCGGTCACGCCGTAGTCCTGTGTGATGCCCGCGAGGCCGGCCGCGTAACCCTGACCCACGGCGCGGAACTTCCACTCCGTCCCGTTGCGGTAGAGCTCGCCGAAGACCATCGCGGTCTCCACGGAGGCGTCCTCGGACAGGTCGTAGCGGGCCAGCTCGGTCTGGTCGGCCTTGTTGACCACGCGGATGAACGCGTTGCGGACCTGGCCGAAGGACTGCTTGCGGGCCTCGCCGTCGTAGACGGAGACGGGGAAGACGACCTTCTCGGCCTCGGCCGGAATGGTGCCCAGGTCCACGGTGATCTGCTCGTCGTCACCGGCGCCCGCGCCAGTGAGGTTGTCGCCGCTGTGCACGACAGCGTTCTCCGGCGAAGCCAGGTTGTTGTAGTAGACGAAGTGCTTCGGGGTGACCACCTTGCCGTCGGCTCCACAGACGATGGCGCACGCGTCGAGGTCGAAGTCCTCGCCGGTGGTGGTGCGGGCGTCCCAGCCCAGGCCGACCGTGACGGCGGTGAGCCCCGCTGCGCCAGCCTGCTTGGTCAGCGAGATGTTGCCGCCCTTGGTGAGAGAAACTCCCATGTGGTGCACGCTCCTTTGTGGTGCTGCCCCGGCGCAGGAGTGCGGACCGGGGTGTGGTGCTGTTCCTACCCTGCTTGTGCTGCGGCGGTTTCCGCCAGCCTCTCACCGATTGGTGAGGGTTTGGGTCAGCGCGCGCCCTGTGCCGGTGCATTTCTGCGGAACGACACCGGCGGCGCAGTGTCTAGGATCTGCCTCCAGTGGTGATCCGCCGGATTACCGCCCCCACCAGCCCGGGAAGGTCCGCCGTGCCCCTGCTCAGCGCGTTGTCCGGGGAGCTCGACGACTCGGCGGCCGCGGTCACCGTCGGCGACAGGTCCGTGTCCCGCGAGCAGCTGCTCGCCGCGGCGACGGCGGTGGCCACCGAGGTCGCCGGGGCCAGCAGCGTGGCCATCGACGCCCGTGCCGAGCTCGAGACGGTGGTGGCGGTGACCGGGTGCCTGCTCGCCGGTGTTCCCGCGGTCCCGGTCCCGCCGGACTCCGGTGAGCGCGAGCGGCAGCACCTCCTGGCCGACTCCGGTGCGCAGCTGTGGCTGGGCGCGCCGCGGGACGACGTGCAGGTCCCGGTGGTGCCGGTGGACGCCCGGGCCAGGTCCGCGGCGTCGCTGCCTGCTGTCGACGAGGACGCGCCCGCCCTGATCGTCTACACCTCGGGCACCACGGGCGCCCCCAAGGGCGTGGTCCACTCCGGACGATCCGTCGCCGCCTGCCTGGACGGTCTGGCGTCGGCGTGGCAGTGGACCGCCGAGGACACCCTTGTCCACGGCCTGCCGCTGTTCCACGTGCACGGACTGGTCCTCGGCGTGCTCGGTGCGCTGCGGGTCGGCTCTCCCCTGGTGCACACCGTCCGGCCCACCGCCCAGGGCTACGCCGCCGCGCCGGGAACGCTGTACTTCGGGGTGCCGACCGTGTGGTCGCGCGTGTGCGACGATGCCACGGCGCTCCAGGGCCTCGCCCACGCGCGGCTCCTCGTCTCCGGCAGCGCAACCCTGCCGGTGTCGGTGTTCCAGACCCTCGCCGCCGCAACGGGAAAGGCCCCGATCGAGCGGTACGGGATGACCGAGACCCTGATCACCGTGAGCACCAGGTTCGACGGAGAGCGCCGGCCCGGCTGGGTGGGCACCCGGCTCGACGGTGTGCGAACGCGCCTGCGCGCGGAGTCCGGTGCGCTCGCCCCGCACGACGGAACCTCCATGGGCCAGCTCGAGGTGCACGGCCCCACCCTGTTCGACGGCTACCTCAACGCCCCCGAGCGCACCACCGAGGTGATGGGCGACGACGGCTGGTTCGCCACCGGAGACATCGCGGTGATCGACCCGGGCGGGTTCCACCGCATCGTCGGGCGTGAGTCGGTCGACCTGATCAAGTCCGGCGGTTACCGCATCGGCGCCGGTGAGGTGGAGCACGCCCTGCTCGACCACCCCACCGTGCGTGAGGTTGCCGTGGTCGGCGTGCCCGACCCTGACCTCGGCCAGCGCATCGTCGCCTACGTGGTGGGTGAGGGGTGCGACGAGAAGACCCTCATCGACTTCGTCGCCACCACGCTGTCCGTGCACAAGCGCCCCAGGGCGGTCCGGGTGGTGAGCGCACTCCCCCGCAACGAGATGGGCAAGGTGCAGAAGAAGGCACTGATGTCCGAGGGCGGCAGCAGCTGACCCCGAAAACCCGGTGCGCTCCGCGCCCTGCCGTCCCTACCCTGTGGTGAACGCGCAGCAACGGAGGTGAAGGGATGGGCACGGAGCACGTGAGCGCCGAGCACGCCCCGTTGCTCCGGGCCCTGCAGGACGTCAGCTCCTCCACCAGGCTGCGCGCGGCGCTGGCGGCCGGTACCCGGCCCGACCCGCGGCTGGTGGACCCGCTCGTCGCCCGGTGCGCGACCGAGCCGGACTTCTTCGTCCGCGACATGCTCACCTGGGCGCTGACCCGCCACGAGCCCGCGACCACGGTTCCCCGGCTGGTCGCGGAGCTGGGCTCGGACACCGACCAGGCCCGCAGCCAGGCCCTGCACACGCTGTCCAAGATCGGTGACCGCAGCGCCTGGCCCGCCGTCACCCGAGCACTGCTGACCGACGCTGACGACGAGGTGGCCCGCACCGCGTGGCGAGCCGCCGTCGTGCTGGCGCCTGAGGACGAGACGCCGGAGCTGGCACGGGTGCTGGGCAGCCAGCTCGGGCGTGGGAGCCGCGAGGTGCGGCGGAGCCTGAGCCGCGCCCTGGTGGCCCTCGGGGACGTCGCCTCGCCGGTGCTCGAGGGTGCGACCACCAGCTCCCGTCCAGCAGTGCGCGTGCACGCGATCGCCACCCAGCACCTGCTGCGCGACCCGGACGCAGGGTTCGACCACGCGCTGGCGCACGCAGAAGACGTCGCTGCGCTCGGTCCTGCCCAGCCCGGAGAGGCTGGGTGAACCTGCAGGACCTGGCGCGGCTGCGCCGAGTGACGCCAGCGGCGCACCGTGGCCGAGGTGATGGCCAAGGGCACCTACGCGGCCAGCCTCAGGCGGGTGCCAGGGCGACGGCGTCATCCTCGGTGGTCGGGGTGGTCCGCGACCTCTCCGGTGCCCGATCGTGGCTGGGCGTCGCGCGCCAGGCCGAGGCGATCGGCATCCGCCGGTCGCGGCCGAACGCCAACCGGGTCAGCTTGATGCGCGGGCCGGCCTGGCGACGCTTCCACTCGCTGGTCTCGATCAGCCGCAGCACCCGCCGCACCAGCGCGTCGGCGGCACCGGCGTCCATGCCGCCCTCGACCAGCAGCTGCACGCACGCATCGGGGGTGGCGTGCTCCTCCAGGAACGCCGCGAGCACCGGGTCCAGCACCTCGTACGGCGGCAGGCTGTCGGAGTCCAGCTGTCCCTCGGCGAGCTCTGCCGAGGGCGCCTTGGTCAGGGTGGACTCCGGGATCGGTGGGGTCTGGCCCAGGCTGGTCGCGTGGGCGTTGCGCCAGCGGGCCAGGGCGTACACCCCGGGCATCACCGTGCCGTCGGAGTAGGTGACGGTGGACTTCCAGGCGTCCCCGACGGGGTTGGGCGCGGTGCCCAGGGCGTCGCCGCCGACGGTCATGTAGCCCACCGCCGACTCGGACTTGTTGCCGGTGGTCAGCAGCAGCATGTCGTGGGTGTTGGCCAGCGCCATCAGGGTCACCGCCCGCATCCGGGCCTGCAGGTTCTCCTGCGCGACGGCGAAGCCTGCCGGGCGCTGCCCGTCAGGGGCCTGCAGCAGCGCGTCCAGGGTGTCCAGGCGCTCGCTGACCGCGCCGCCGATCGGCACGACGTCGAAGCGCAGCCCGAGGTTGTCCGCCAGCGCCTGGGCGTCGTCGACGCTGCCTCGTGAGGAGTACGGGCCGGGCAGGCCCACGCCCCACACGTTGTCCGGGCCCAGGGCGTCGCAGGCGATGGTCGCGACCAGGGCGGAGTCGATGCCGCCGGACAGGCCCAGCACCGCGCGGGTGAAGCCGGTCTTGGCGAAGTACTCGCGCAGCCCGAGGACAGCGGCGGAGTACACCGCCTCCTCCCCCGTCAGCGCCGGGGCGCAACCCGGCGCCGGCAGCGGCGGACGGGCCCCGGGCTGCGCCGGCACCGCCGCGGCAGGAGTGACGTGCAGCGGGCGGGGCGCACCCACGGGCACGTCGAGGATGAGCAGGTCCGGGGTGAACGCGGCAGCGCGGGCGAGCAGGGCGCCGTCCGGGCCGGCGACCAGGCTGGCACCGTCGAAGACGATCTCGTCCTGGGCGCCGACGGTGTTGACGTAGGCGACCGCGCAGCCGGTGCGAGCCGCGGCGTCGCCGACCAGCTGCTCGCGTAGCACGGCCTTGCCCACGTGGAACGGGCTGGCGTTGAGCACGGCGATCACCTGGGCGCCGTCGGCGGCGGCAGCGTCCACGAGGGCGTCGTCCCACAGGTCCTCACAGATCAGCACGGCCACCTGTACGCCGGCGACGGTGATCAGGGTGGTCTGCTGCGGGCCGGGGGCGACGTGGCGGGCGTCGTCGAAGATCGCGTACGTCGGCAGGCGGCGCTTGGCCACGGCGGCCAGAACCGCGCCACCGTGCACGGCCACGGCGACGTTGCGGATCGGGCGGGCCAGGGCGTCCAGACGTCCGGGCGTCGCGGCGGCCTCCCCGGCGGCGGGCAGGTCCGCGGTGTGCATCGGCGCGCCCAGCAGCGTCAGGCACGACCCGGACGTGGTGGCGAGCTGGTTGACGGTGGCGGCGGTGGCGGTGAGCAGGTCCGGCATGGTCAGCAGGTCCTCCAGCGGGTAGCCGCTCAGGTGCATCTCCGGGGTCAGGCACAGGTCGGCGCCGGCGCGCTCGGCGGCGGCCATCGCCGCGCTGGCGGTGGCGGCGTTGGCGGCCAGCGCACCGACCTGCACCGGCAGCTGGGCCAGCGCGATCCGCAGGGTCGTCGGGGTGCTCATCGGGTCTACTCCTGCTCGGTGGGGGGACGGTTGTGGGTGCGCATCAGCGGGGGCATCAGCGCGGTGGCGGTCCCGGCGGAGTACAGGGCGGCGGGGCGGCCCGCGGTGGTGCGCTTCGGGGCGTCGACAGGGGTGAGGAAGCCGTCGATGCTCAGCACCTTGCGGCGGAAGTTCGCCGGGTGCAGGGGGTAGCCCCACACGGTCTCGTAGACCTTGCGCAGCTGGGCGATGGTGAACGTAGGCTCGCAGAACGCCGTCGCGATGGTGGTGTACTCCAGCTTGGCCGCGGCACGCTCGACGGCGTCGGTGAGGATCTGGTCGTGGTCGAAGGCCAGGTGCACCCCGGTCTCGGCCAGCGCCCGCAGCGGCACGAAGCGGGCGGTGGTGGCGTCGGTGCCGGCGACGGGGTCGGCGGCGTTGGGCACCAGAGCCAGGTAGGCCAGCGACAGCACCCGGGTGCGTGGGTCGCGCCCCGGCGCGGTGTAGGTGCGCAGCTGCTCCAGGTGGGCGTAGGTGCCGGTCTCCTCGGCCAGCTCGCGGGCGGCGGCGGTGTCGGCGTCCTCGTCGGGCTCCAGGAAGCCGCCGGGCAGGGCGAGGTGGCCCTTGAACGGGTGGTCGCCGCGGGTGATGAGCAGCGCGCACAGCTCGTCGTTGCGGATGGTCAGCACGACGACGTCCACCGTCACCGACGGGCGGTCGTAGGCGGAGGGGTCGTAGCGAGCGAGGAACGCCTCCTCGGTGTCGGTCTCCCCCACCGGGCGGGCGGGCCGCTTCGGGGTGCTCATGCCGGCACCGGAAACGCGGCGGTGCTGGGCAGGTAGGTGGCGCCGGCGCCCAGCATCGTGTGGCGGGCGGCGTGACCCATATCGAAGGTCACCGGCACCGTCAGGTCCGACAGCACGCGCACCCGGAAGCCGTGGCGCAGCGCGGCCAGCACCGTCGCGAACACGCAGTGGCTCTCGGCGATGCCGAAGACGTCCACGTCGGTGACGCCGGCGGCGCGCAGCACGTCCACCGCTGCGGTGCCGTCGGTGGTCGCCCCGTCGAACAGCGAGTAGGCGGCCTCGTACTGGCCCTTGAGGATGCGCACGTCGATGCGGGCGTTCGCCAGCGCCGGGTGCAGCTCGGCGTTGGGTGTGCCGGCCACGCCGTGCGGCGGCCAGGAGTCGACGAAGTCCGGGGTCGCCGAGAAGTGGTCGCCCGGGTCGACGTGGTAGTCCTGGCTGGTCATCACCAGGTCGTAGTCACCGTCGTGGGCGGCGAGAAACGTCGCGCCGCGGGTGCAGACGTCGTTGCCGCCGGCGACGGGCAGCTCACCGTCCTCGCAGAAGGTCGGCTGGCAGTCCACGACCAGGCAGGCCCGCCCGACCGTGGTGGCCTCGCTGGGGGTGTCGGTGGTGTCGGTGGTCATGACGGTGTCCTTTCCGGTGGTCGTGGTGCTCGGGGGCGGGGCGGTGATCACTGCTCGCCGCCGATCAGTCGGGGCGCGCCGGGAGCCAGGTCCAGGTCGTCGGTGGTGAGCTCGGCCATCGCCCCGCGGTGGTGGGCGCGGATGTCGTCGATGCTCGGGTTGTGCACCCGGACCCCGTCGCGCACCACGGGGACCTGCAGGGCGCGACCGGTCGGCACCGCGGCGGTGACGTCGCTGATCAGGTAGCGGGTGGTGACGTGCTCAGCCACGGCGACGCCGTCGTCGTCGAGGATGCGGCGGGCTCGCTTGCGGCCCCCGACGCTGGCCTTGCTGCTGCTGCGCTTGGCCACCGGGCGCAGCGCCGTGTCCAGGCCCGGCTCGTCGGCTATGGCGACCAGCTTGAACACCATTTCCGCGGTCGGTGCACCCGAGCCGGTGACCAGGCGGGTGCCTACGCCGTAGCCGTCGACCGGGACCTCGGCCAGCTCGGCGATGGTGTGCTCGTCCAGGTCGGAGCTGACCACGATGCGGGTGTTCACCGCACCGAGGGCGTCCAGCAGCTCCCGGGCCGCGGGCACCTCCACCCGCGGGTCCCCGGAGTCCAGGCGCACCCCGCCGAGGTCGGTGCCGGCGACCTCCACAGCGGTGCGAATACCGGTGGGGATGTCGTAGGTGTCCACCAGCAGCGTGGTGGCAGTGCCCAGGGCGGCGACCTGGCTGGCGAACGCCGCCCGCTCGTCGCGGTGGGCCAGGGTGAAGGCGTGCGCGGCCGTGCCGGTGGTGGGCACGCCGTAGACGTCGCCGGCCTGCAGGTTGGAGGTGGCGGTGAAGCCGGTGAGGTAGGCGGCGCGGGCGGCGGCGACCGCGGCCTGCTCCCCGGTGC
This sequence comes from Rhodococcus sp. Z13_19A, assembly GCF_058133575.1. NCBI lineage: Bacteria > Bacillati > Actinomycetota > Actinomycetes > Mycobacteriales > Nocardiaceae > Rhodococcus > Rhodococcus sp. Z13_19A. Next base: position 379,246 of record NZ_JBYUNN010000003.1, on the reverse strand, counting down.
GGCGCGAGCCCATCTCGATCAGGGTGCGTCCACCGGCGGCGTGCACCATGCGGGCAGCGGCGGAGGCGATCGCGCTGTCGTGGTTGAGGATCGACAGGGCCAGGGTCTCCAGCAGCACGCACTCGCCGAAGGTGCCCTCGATGGTCAGCACCGGCGAGTGAGGGAAGTACACCTCGCCCTCCTGGTAGGCGTCGATGTTGCCGCTGAAGCGGTAGGCGCGCAGGTAGTCCGCAGTGGCGTCGTCGACCACGCCCCGCGCCGCGAGCTTGTCCACCTGGGCGTCGGTGAAGCGGAAGTGCGCCAGGGCGTCGAGGAAGCGGCCCAGTCCCGCGACGACGCCGTAGCGGCGCCCGGTGGGCAGCCGGCGGGCGAAGAGCTCGAAGACCGCGCGGTGCTCGGCGACGCCGTCGGCGATGGCGGCCTGCAGCATCGTCAGCTCGTACTGGTCGGTCAGCAGTGCGGTGGACGGGGCCTGGGTGACCCCGGCCTGGGCGACAGGGGTCTGCTCGGTGGTGGTCAGCGTGCCTGTGTTCATGTCCCACTCCTTCGTCTCACGGTGATTCCCACTTTAATCTCATAGTGAGTCAAAGGGGAAGGAGGAACCTCTGCGGCCGGGCGGCCGGCCGTCGGCCCGCGCGCCGGCTGGCCCCGCGCTCCACCCGCTCGACCTGCGTCGCGACACGGCCTGAATCTGCAGGTCAGGGCACTGGTGGCGGCGGGCGCCATCCGGCCTGGTCGTGGCGGGCAAGGCTTCTCGCCTCGCGGATGGAAGTGATGCACATCACGACGTGGGCGTCGGCCGGGCAAGGCAGGGAGGCCGGATCAGCCGCCCTCCGGCGCGCGAGTACAACTGAGCGGACACGGTCGCACGCGCTTCAGGAGTGGTATGGCATCGACGGAGACGACGGTCGCGCGGACCCCCACGCTGTCGATGCTGACGCTGACGGCACTGGTCGTCGGGTCCATGGTCGGGGCGGGGGTGTTCTCCCTGCCCGGTCGCTTCGCCTCCGAGACGGGGGTGGCCGGTGCGTTGATCGTGTGGGGCATCGCCGGCTCCGGGACGCTCATGCTCGCGCTGGTCTTCCAGAACCTGGCGATGCGCAAGCCGGAGCTCGATGCCGGGGTGTACGCCTACGCGAAGGCTGGCTTCGGCGAGTACCTGGGCTTCTTCTCCGCGTTCGGCTACTGGGCCAGCGCGTGCGTGGGCAACGTGACCTACTGGGTGCTCATGACGTCCACCGCGGGGGCGGTCTTCCCGGGCCTCGGGTCCGGCGACACGCCCTTGGCGGTGGCGGTCAGCTCCGCCGGCGTGTGGGTGTTCTACCTGCTGGTGCGGCGCGGTGTCCGGGAGGCCGCGGCCATCAACCGCGCGGTGACCGTGGCCAAGCTGGTACCGATCGTGGTCTTCGTCTTGCTGGCCCTGTTCGTGCTAGACCCCCAGGTGTTCGTCGACAACTGGTCCGGGTCGGGCGGGCTGGGCACGCTCCCGGAGCAGGTCCGCGCCACCATGCTGGTCACGGTGTTCGTCTTCCTCGGGGTGGAGGGGGCCAGCGTCTACTCCCGCCACGCCCGCCGCCGCAAGGACGTCGGACGCGCCACCGTGCTGGGGTTCCTGGTGGTGCTGTCGATCTTCGCCTCGGTCACCATCGTCTCCTACGGGGTCCTGCCCGCCGCGGAGATCGCCGCCCTGCGGCAGCCGACGATGGCGGGCATCCTCGAGGAGGCGACCGGCGAGTGGGGCGCCGTGTTCATCAGCGTGGGCCTGCTCGTCGCCGTCCTGGGCGCCTACCTCGCCTGGACGCTGATGGCGGCGGAGGTCCTCTACGTGGCCGCGGCCGACCACGACATGCCCCGCTTCCTGGGGCGGGCGAACGCCGCGGGCGTGCCCGGTCCGGCACTGCTGATGTCCACCCTCCTCGCCCAGGTGGTGCTGCTCCTCACGATGTTCTCCGAGGACGCCTTCACCTTCGCCCTCAACCTCACCAGCGCCCTGGTCCTCGTCCCGCTCCTGCTCGCGGCCGCCTACGCGCTCAAGCTCGCCGTCACCCGGGAGACCTACACGGAGCGACCCCAGGGTCACGCCCGCGAGTACGCCGTGTCGGCGCTCGCCACGCTGTACGTCACGTTCCTGCTCTCGGCGGCCGGCGTGGACCTCCTGCTGCTCTCCTTCATCGTCTACGCGTGCTCCACGCTGCTGTTCGTGATGGTGCGCCGCGAACAGGGCCGCAGGGTGTTCTCGCCCCGCGAGCTGGTCATCTTCGGCATCTCGCTGCTCGGTGCCGCCGCCGGCGTCGCGGGACTGGTGATGGGATGGATCGACCTCTGACGCACCCCACAGCGGTGCTGCCACCGCTAGCGTGACGCCATGAACCTCCCCACCCCCGACACGCACGTGGCCGACACCCACGACGTGATCCGGGTGCACGGTGCCCGGGAGAACAACCTCAAGAACGTCGACGTCGAGATCCCCAAGCGCCGGCTCACGGTGTTCACCGGCGTCTCCGGCTCGGGCAAGAGCTCGTTGGTGTTCCACACCATCGCCGCGGAGTCGCAGCGGATGATCAACGAGACCTACAGCTCCTTCGTGCAGGGCTTCATGCCCACGCTGGCCCGGCCCGACGTGGACCTGCTGGACGGGCTGACCACCGCGATCATCGTGGACCAGCAGCGCATGGGAGCTGACCCCCGCTCCACGGTGGGCACCGCCACCGACGCTAACGCCATGCTCCGCATCCTCTTCAGCCGGCTCGGCCAGCCGCACATCGGCTCCGCCCAGGCGTACTCCTTCAACGTCGCCTCCCTCTCCGGTGCCGGCGCGGTGACCGTGGAGCGTGGCGGGAAGCAGACCAAGGAGCGGCGCAGCTTCAGCATCACCGGCGGCATGTGCCCGCGCTGCGAGGGCCGTGGCTCCGTCACCGACGTCAACCTCTCGGCGCTCTACGACGACAGCTTGTCGCTCAACGAGGGTGCTCTCACCATTCCTGGCTACAGCATGGACGGTTGGTACGGCCGCATCTTCCGCGGCTGCGGCTGGTTCGACCCGGACAAGCCGATCCGCGACTACACCACCAAGGAGCTCGATGCCCTCCTGCACAAGGAGGCCACCAAGATCAAGGTCGAGGGCATCAACCTGACCTACCTGGGCCTGATCCCGCAGATCCAGAAGTCCATGCTGGCCAAGGACGTCGACTCCATGCAGCCGCACATCCGCGCCTTCGTGGAGCGGGCCATCACCTTCACCACCTGCCCGGACTGCGACGGCACCCGGCTCAACGAGGGTGCCCGCTCGTCCACCATCAACGGCAAGAGCATCGCCGACCTGTGCGCGATGCAGATCAGCGACCTCGCCGCCTGGGTGGGGGCGCTGGACGAGCCGTCGGTGGCGCCGCTGCTCACCGGGCTGCGCCACCTGCTCAGCTCCTTCGACGAGATCGGGCTGGGCTACCTGTCCCTGGACCGGCCCTCGGGCACGCTCTCCGGCGGCGAGGCGCAGCGCACCAAGATGATCCGCCACCTCGGCTCCTCCCTCACCGACGTCACCTACGTCTTCGACGAGCCGACCACGGGCCTGCACCCGCACGACATCGAGCGGATGAACAACCTGCTGCTGCGCCTGCGGGACAAGGGCAACACGGTGCTCGTGGTGGAGCACAAGCCGGAGACCATCGTCATCGCCGACCACGTGGTCGACCTCGGCCCCGGTGCCGGCACGGCCGGCGGCAGCGTCTGCTTCGAGGGCACCGTCGAGCAGCTGCGCAGCAGCGCCACCACCACCGGCCGCCACCTCGACGACCGGGTGTCGCTGAAGCAGGAGGTGCGCTCCCCCACCGGTGCCGCGTCGATCCGAGGCGCGAGCGCGCACAACCTGCGCGACGTCGACGTCGACGTGCCCCTGGGCGTGCTGGTGGTGGTGACCGGGGTGGCCGGGTCGGGCAAGAGCTCGCTGATCCACGGCTCCCTGGCCGCCCGCGAGGCGGTGGTGGCGGTGGATCAGGGGGCCATTCGCGGCTCTCGCCGGAGCAACCCGGCCACCTACACCGGCCTGCTCGACCCCATTCGCAAGGCCTTCGCCAAGGCCAACGGCGTCAAGCCCGCCCTGTTCAGCGCCAACTCCGAGGGCGCCTGCCCCACCTGCAACGGGGCCGGCGTCATCTACACCGACCTGGCGATGATGGCCGGCGTGGCCACCACCTGCGAGAGCTGCGAGGGCAAGCGGTTCCAGGCCGACGTGCTGGAGCACCACCTGGGCGAGCGCGACATCAGCGAGGTGCTGGCCATGCCGGTGGCCGAGGCCGAGGAGCTCTTCAGCACGGACGGTGCCGCCAGCGTGCCTGCCGCCCACCGGATCCTGGTGCGCCTGCGGGACGTGGGGCTCGGCTACCTCACCCTGGGTCAGCCGCTGACCACGCTGTCCGGCGGCGAGCGGCAGCGGCTCAAGCTGGCCACCCACCTGTCCGAGAAGGGCGGGGTCTACATCCTGGACGAGCCGACCGCCGGCCTGCACCTCGCCGACGTGGACCAGCTGCTCGGTCTGCTCGACCGGCTCGTGGACTCTGGCAAGTCGGTGATCGTCATCGAGCACCACCAGGCAGTGATGGCGCACGCCGACTGGATCATCGACCTCGGCCCGGGTGCCGGCCACGACGGCGGGCGGGTCGTCTTCGAGGGCACCCCGGCTGACCTGGTCGCCGCCCGCAGCACCCGCACCGGAGAGCACCTCGCCGCCTACGTCTCCGGCTGACCGAGGCTCGCCGGGGCGCCGACCGATGAGTTGCTCCTGCCCCAGGCGTCTCAGGGAGGACGGAGCACCACCGCCCCCTTCCTGAGGAGCCCGGATGACGACTGACCGGAAACCACCGCCAGCCTCGGACGAGCTGGCCATCGAGACCCACGACCTGCTCAAGCTGTTCGGCACCAACCGTGCGGTCGACGGCATCGACCTGGCCATCCCGCGGGGCGGGGTGCACGGCTTCCTCGGGCCCAACGGCGCCGGCAAGACCACCACCATCCGGATGCTGGCCACCCTCACCCGGCCCGACGGCGGCACCGCCAGGGTGCTCGGGCGCGACGTGGTCGCCGAGGCCACCGCGGTGCGCAGCCGGGTGAGCCTCACCGGGCAGTTCGCGTCGGTGGACGAGGACCTCACCGGCTGCGAGAACCTGCGGCTCATCGCGCGGCTGTTCGGCTACTCCCGGGCGGGCGCGGTTCGGCGGGCCAACGAGCTGCTCGAGGCGTTCGGCCTCGGCGAGGCGGCCAACCGGCAGGTGAAGAAGTACTCCGGCGGCATGCGGCGACGGATCGACGTGGCGGCCAGCATCGTGGTCACTCCGGAGCTGCTGTTCCTGGACGAGCCGACCACCGGTCTCGACCCGCGCAGCCGCAACGAGGTGTGGGACATCATCCGGGCGATGGTGGACACCGGCACCACGGTGCTGCTGACCACGCAGTACCTGGACGAGGCCGACCAGCTCGCCGACCGCATCAGCGTCATCGACCACGGCACGGTGATCGCCGAGGGCACGCCGGGTGAGCTCAAGGCCTCCGTGGGGTCCGGCTCGCTGCAGGTTCGCGTGCTCGACCGTGACGACCGTCCCGCCGCCCGGCAGGTGCTCGAGCGCGAGCTGGGCGTGGCGGTGCGGGAGGAGACCGACCCCACTGCGCTCGGGGTGCAGGTGGACAGCACCGCGCCGGTGCCGCGCGCGCTCGGTGCCCTGCAGGAGGCGGGCATCGAGCTCGCCCAGTTCGCGCTGGGCCAACCCACCCTCGACGAGGTGTTCCTGTCGCTCACCGGCCACGCCGCCGTCGAGGCAGGTACCGACGACGCCGACCAGGAGGACGCGGCATGACCGTCCAGGCGGGCACCACCGCACACGGAGACCCCACGCAGGACCCAGCGCGGCAGCCGCAGAGGTCCACCATCGTCGCGGCGCTGGCCAGCAGCGAGCGGCCCACTCCCCCCGGGCCGCTGGCCACCTCGCTCACCTTCGGCTGGCGGGCGCTGCTCAAGATCAAGCACATCCCCGAGCAGCTCTTCGACGTGACCGCGTTCCCCATCATGTTCACGCTGCTGTTCACGTTCCTCTTCGGTGGCGCGCTGGCCGGCAGCACCGAGGACTACATCCAGTTCCTGCTGCCCGGCATCCTGGTGCAGGGCGTCATCATGATCACGATGTACACCGGCAGCACCCTGCGCACCGACATCGACCGGGGGGTCTTCGACCGTTTCCGGTCGCTGCCCATCTGGCGGCCCTCGGCACTGGTCGGGATGCTGCTGGGGGACGCGGTGCGCTTCACCATCTCCTGCGTGGTCACCATCACGCTGGGTCTCATCCTCGGGTGGCGCCCGGACAGCGCCGTCGGCGTGGTGCTCGGCGTGCTGCTGATCCTGGTGTTCGCCTTCGGCCTCAGCTGGGTCTGGACGTTCCTGGGCCTGCTGCTGCGCACGCCGGGGGCGGTGATGGGCGTGAGCATGTTCGTCATCACTCCGCTCACCTTCGGCAGCAACATCTTCGTCGACCCTGCCACCATGCCGGGCTGGCTGCAGGCCTTTGTGGACGTCAACCCGGTGACGCACCTGGTGACCGCCGTGCGCGCGCTGATGGGCGGCACGCCGGTGGGCTCCAGCGTGTTCTGGACGCTGTTCGCGGCTGCGGTGTGGACGGCGTTCTTCGGCTCGCTGACCATGTGGCGCTACCGCGACGCCAGCTAGCGCCGTCGAGACTGGGCTCAGAGGCGCTCGAGCACCAGGCAGGTGGTCGCCGCGGAGGCACAGATCGCCACCAGCGCGGTCTGCTGGTTGGTGCGCTCCAGCTCCTCCAGCGCCGTGGCGATCACCCGCACGCCGGTGGCGCCCGCGGGGTGGCCCAGCGCGATGGCACCGCCGTTGACGTTGAGCTGCTCGGCGTCCAGCCCGTGCGCCCGGGCGAAGGACATCGGCACCGAGGCGAAGGCCTCGTTCACCTCGAACACGTCGATGTCGCCGATGGACATGCCGAGGCGGCCCAGGACCGTGCGGGAGGCGGCGATGGGCCCGTCGAGCATCAGCTCGGTGTCGCCGCCCACCACGCACTGGCCGAGGATCCGCGCCCGCGGGGTGACGCCCAGCGCGCTCGCCCGCTCGCGGGACATCAGCAGGGCGGCACTGGCACCGTCGGAGACCTGCGAGGACGTGCCCGCGGTGTGCATCCCGCCGTCCTTCACCGGCCGCAGCCGCCCGAGCAGCTCCATGCTGGTCTCCCGCAGCCCCTGGTCCCGGCTGACCGTCTCCCCGTCCGGCCGTGTCACCGGGATGATCTGCCGGGCAAAGCGATCGGCGTCCCACGCGGCCCGGCCGCGCTCCTGGGAGCGGAGACCGAAGGCGTCCAGGTCCTCGCGGGTGAAGCCGTTCTTGGCCGCGATGCGGTCGGCGGCGGTGTACTGGTCGGGCGTGACCAGCGACCAGCTCTCCGGGCGGGGGGTGCCCAGGCCCTTGCCGGACTTGGCGGTGAGCGGCACTCGCGACATCAGCTCGACGCCGCAGGAGACGCCGACCTCCACCGCGCCCACCGCGATCTGACCGGCCATCAGCTGCACGGCCTGCTGGGCGGTGCCGCACTGGGCGTCGATGGTGGTGCAGCCGGCGCCGTGCGGCAGCCCGGCGTGCATCCACGAGGTGCGGGTGACGTTGCCGAACTGCTCGCCGATCGGCGTGACGCACCCGCCGATCACCTGGTCGACCGTCTCCGGGTCCACCCCGGTGCGCTCCAGGACGCCGCGCTGCGCCAGGCCGAGCAGCTCGGCGGCGTGCATCGACGACAGCCAGCCCTCTCGCCGCCCGAACGGGGTGCGGGCCAGGTCGACGATCACGGGTTCCATCACGGGGCTCCTTCAGCGGGGCGGGTCTCGAGGGGCCGGGCATCCAGCCCGTGCACGGTCAGCTGCCACTCCCGCAGCAGGTCCAGGCTCACGCCCGTGCGGCCGGTGACGTCCTCTGGGCAGGCACAGAGCGCGGTGACCGCCTCCACCACCTGCTCCATGGACTCCACCTGGTCGGGGCGGATGGTGTCGCCGACCAGCGCGGCCGCACCCTCGCTGAGCACCGCCGCTCGGGGTTGCACGGTGTTCACCCGGATGCCGGTGCCGTGCACCTCCGCGGCCATGCCGTTGGTGATCCGGTTCAGGGCCGCCTTGGACGCCGCGTACACGGCCAGCGCCGTGCCGGGCTCGACGAGGGTGAACGGTGGACCTTCCTGCAGCCGGGCACTGGCGCTGGAGAGGTTGACGATCCAGCCCTGCCCGCCCGCGCGCATGCCGGGCAGCGCCTGCTGCATGAGGTCCAGCGGTGCGTGCACGTTCACCTCGAACACCAGTCGGCTCCGCCGCAGCGGGAAGTCGGCCAGTGGCTGGTAGATGGCTGCCGCCGCGTTGTTCACCAGCACGTCCACCGGGCCACCGAGCTTCTCCGACGCCTGCGCAACCAGGGTGGCACGGGCGTCGGCGTCGGTGAGGTCGGCGGCCAGCACCGCGACCGTGGTGCCGTACCGCGCGAGTCGCTGCACCGTCTCGGAGAGGCTGCCGCTGAGGTGGTCGTGCTCGTGCAGGGTGCGGGCGGTGATCACCACGTCGGCGCCCTCGGCGGCGAGGCGCTCGGCCACCGCCGCGCCGATGCCGCGGCTGGCTCCGGTGACCAGGGCGCGGCGGCCGGTGAAGCGTCGCTGGGTCGTCACCGTCACTGCATCTCCTCGTCGGGCGGGCCACGGTGGTGCGCAGCCAACCACCAGAGCAGTTGAGCGGGCGCTTGGTCAACGTAGCAGCGCCGGCCCGTCCCCTCGCACCCCGTCCACGCAGCGGCCGGGTCAGCCGTCGTTCAGCCCTGGGCTGCGCGCACGACGGCCGTTGCGGATGCCGCCATCCCGGCGTGGTTGGGGTGCAGCGCGACGCCCTCGTGCACGAGGGCCGGACCCTCCATCCACTTGATCCCCGGCTGCTGGCACGCGTCGTGACCCACGCTCGGGGTGTAGGTGTCCACGAAGGTCGCCGCATTGGCGGCGGCCCGCGCCCGGAGCATGGTGTTCAGCTCGCGAACCACCCCGGACAAGTACGGCATGTCGCCGGGCCCGTAGGGGCCGTCGGGGCAGGCCGACGGCTGGTCGGGCACGATCGCCGGCACCCCCACCACCAGCACCTTGGCCCGGGGGGAGCGCTGGTGGATCGCCTGCAGGGTCTGGTCGAGGGACCCGGCCTGTGCGTGCAGGTGGCTGCCGACCAGGTTGAAGCCGAGCGGGTTGAGCAGCACGGTGCAGGGCGCCCCGCCGGGGGCCAGCCACTGCAGGTAGGCGCAGACCTGGATGGTCCAGAGCACGTAGGAGTCGTTGAGCCCCAGGTTCAGCGTGACCAGGTCGGTGTCTGGCCGCAGGGCGTCGAGCTGGGGCCCGCGGCTGCCTGGCTGGACGCCGGCCATGTGCTCAACCCGCGCCCCCGAGCAGGTGGCGTTGGTGAACGTGGTGGCGCCCAGGGCGCGGGCCGCGATCTCGGGATAGCCCTGACCGCGGCCGCAGGCGCCGTCGGTGATCGGTGCCAGGCCCGGCCCGGCGGCGAAGGAGTCGCCCAGGGCGACGTAGCGCAGCGTGCCGGCTGCCTCCGCGTGCAGCGGCGCACCCAGCCCCAGGACCAGTGCGACCACAGCAGAAATGACAAGACGGATCATCAGGTGCCCCCCGGCATCCCCCCAGCGAGGTCCCCACCTCGCTTCCCCATGCGTACACAGTGGACCGTACGGGGGCGGTGCGTGATGCTGCAGGGTTTTTGCCGGTCAGGCCGGACTTTTAGACGCTCCGTAGCGGAACATCACCACTCCGTTGCAGAAGGTCGTGGTCGCCAGCGGTGTGCCTCGGGCACCCGGGCGCTACCGGCCCAGCGCCTCGCGCGTCATCGTCCAGATCTCCTGCCGCGCCGGCTCGGTGAACGACAGCGCGGAGAAGGTCAGGAAGCCGTGGAACAAGCCGTCGAAGCGGCGGTGGAGCACCCGCACCCCGTCGGTGTCCAGCCGCTGCGCGTAGGCGTCACCGGAGGAGCACGGCGGGTCGAGCTCAGCGGTGACCACGACGGCGGGCGGCAGCCCGGCAAGAGTCTGTGCCCGAGTGGGCACGACCCGGGCGTCGGCGGTGCCGTGCGGGGCGTACTGCTGCCAGTACCACCGCATCGCCGACTCGGTGTTGTAGTAGCCGGTACCGAACCGCTGGTAGGAGTCGGTCTCGAAGTCGTCGTCGATCACCGGGTACAGCAGCACCTGGGCGGCCACCGCCGGGCCGCCGCGGTCGCGGGCGGCGATGGCCACCGTGGCCGCCAGGTTGCCGCCGGCGCTGTCGCCGGCGAGCACCAGGCGCGTGGGGTCGCCGCCGTGCGCGTCGGCGTGCTTGGCCGCCCACTCCAGCGCCGCGTAGACGTCGTCGTGGGCCGCGGGCGCGACGTGCTCGGGCGCGAGCCGGTAGTCCACCGACACCACGACCGCGCCCACCCCCTGCGCCATGGAGCGGCAGAGCTCGTCGTGGCTGTCGAGGTCGCAGAACACGAACCCCCCGCCGTGGGCGAACACGACCACCGGCAGATCCGGCTGGTCCAGGTGCGGCCGGTACACGCGCAGCGCCAGGTCGCCACCGGGCCCGTCGATGGACACCTCGTGCACCGCGCGCATGTCCGGCTGGCGGGCCAGTGGTGCCCGCCGGGCCTGGATGGCCGCGCGCAGCTCGGTCGGCGGCACCGTGGTGACGTCGGGAAAGCCCGCGTTGAGCGTGGCGAGCATCGCCGCCACCTCGGGGTGCAGGGTGGGCTGGTCGGTCATCGCAGATCTCCTCGCTTCACTTGATGCAGTGCCCTGCGTCGACGGGCAGGGTGACGCCGGTGATGTAGCGCGCCTCGTCGGAAGCCAGGAACAGGCTGGCGTTGGCGATGTCCACCGGCTCGAGCATGGCCACGGGCAGCAGGTGCATCGACTGCACCCCGACCTCGAACTCCTCCTGCGTGGGCGAGGCCAGGTCGGGCCGGAAGGTGCGCATGGTGCCGGGGTTCTGGATCATCGGCGTGCGGGTGTTGGCTGGGTGCACGGTGTTCACCCGCACCTGGTGCGGAGCCAGCTCCTGGGCCAGCGAGCGCATCAGCCCCACCACCCCGTGCTTGGCCGCTGTGTAGTGGCCCACGCTGACCAGGCCGCGCAGCCCGGCGATGGAGCTGACCAGCACGATCGAGCCGCCGCGTCCGCCGTCGATCACGTGCGGGATGCCGGCCTTGCAGGTGCGCCACACACCGGTGAGGTTGACGTCGAGCATCGTCTGCCACTGCTCGGCCCCCATCTCCACCGCCGGGCCCGAGGAGCTGATCCCGGCGGTGGCGCAGATGACGTCCAGGCGGCCCAGCCGGGCGACGCCGTCGTCGACCGCGGCGGAGAGCGCCTGCTGGTCGCGAACGTCGGCCTGGCCGGCGCAGATGGTGCGGCCGAGGGACTCCACCAGGCGGACGGTCTCCGCCAGGTCCGCGGGCGTGGCGGGCGGGGTGGTGGCGTGCTCGACGGGTGCACACACGTCCACGGCGATGACGTCGGCACCCTCCTCCGCGAACCGCACCGCCTGGGCGCGCCCGATCCCCCGCGCCGCGCCGGTGACCAGCGCGACCTTGCCCGCCAGCCGCCCACTCATCAGGCCACCTTCTGGGTGAGTCCGGCGTCGACCACGAGCTGGAGCCCGGTGACGTAGCGCGACTCGTCCGAGGCGAGGAAGAGCACCGCGTTGCTGACGTCCTCCGCCTCCACCCACGGCACCGGCAGCAGGTTCTTGGCCGCGAGCACCGGGGCCACGTCCTCGACGGTCGGGCTCGCCAGGTCGGGGCGCAGCCGGGCGAAGGTGGCCGGGTTGAGCGTCATCGCGGTGGCGACAGCCCCGGGGTGCACGGTGTTCACCCGGATCGACCGCGGCCCCAGCTCGTTGGCCAGGGTCTTGGCCAGCCCGGTGACCGCGTGCTTGGCCGCCGAGTAGGGGGACGCGCCCCGCACGGCCTTGATGCCGGCGGTGGAGCTGACGATGACGACGGACCCGCCCGCGGGGCTCAGCGCGGCCACCCCGGCCTTGACCGTGTGCCAGGTGCCCGTGAGGTTGACGTCGAGGGACCGGTGCCACGCCGCGTCGTCGACCGTCCACGACGGCCCCGGGTTGTCGGTGATCCCCGCGTTGGCCACCACCACGTCGAGTGGCCCCAGCTCGCGAACCCCAGCGCTCACGGCGGCGGTGAGCGCGTCGAGGTCGCGGATGTCGGCGGTGCCGGTGACCACCCGGCGGCCAGTCGCGGCCACCAGGTCGGCCGTCGCCGCCAGGTTGGCCACCGACGCCGTGCCGGGCAGGTCCAGGGCGAGCACGTCGGCCCCCTCCTGGGCCAGGCGCACGGCGTGCACCCGTCCCATCCCGGTGCCGGCGCCCGTGACGAGCACCGTCTTGCCGGCCATGCGACTCATGTGGCTCCGTTCGTGGAGGACGGCACGCAGCGGTACCCGGGGGTCGGCCACCCCGACCGACTGACAGTTAGCAGTATTTCTAATCGAAACATGGGTGTCAACGGACACGTGGTCGTGTGACCGACTGCACGGTGCGCATGTTTGCAGTCACTGCAAGTAGGTGGCAAGACTCGTTCGCATGGGCAACGAACAGTCAGCTCCCCCGGGTCTGCGCGAGCGCACGAAGGAGGCCACCCGCGCGGGGCTGCAGGCTGCTGCGGTGCGGCTGGTGCTGGCGCACGGGGTGTCGGCGGTGACGGTCGAGGACATCGCCGCGGCCGCCAACGTCTCCGCGCGCACGTTCTTCAACTACTTCGCCAGCAAGGAGGAGGCGCTGCTCGGTCGAACCGTCGGCGTGTGCCAGTCAGCCGTGCAGGCGCTGCGCGAGCGCCCGGGCGAGGAGAGCCCCCTCGGCGCGGTTCGAGCACTGCTGCCCAGCCTGGTGGACGCCGTGGGCAGTGACCGCGCCACCTGGCGCGACCGCGAGGAGGTGGTGCGTGCCAACCCCCAGCTGCTGCCGCACCTGCTGCAGTGCTTCGTGGACGAGGAGCGCGGGCTGGCCGATGCCGTCGCAGCACGCACGGGGCTGCCGGCCGACCACGAGTACCCGGCCCTGGTGGCGGCGCACGTGATGGCCGCCTTCCGGGTCACCGTGTCCCGGTGGGCGCAGCCGGAGTCCACGGACTCGCTGCTCGACGCCCTCGGCCGCGCGCTCGCGAGCCTGGCCGCCGGGCTGCCGGCGCCGGAAGCGGCCGGTCGGTGACCACCGCGCCCACGCTCCGGTGGGGCCTCCGCGCGCCCCGTGCTGCACCGGCTGCTCCGCGAGACGCTGCTGGTGGTGGGCCCGCCGCCAGCGCCGCGCCGCCCTGAGCGGCGCGGCCCTGAGCGATCGGCCCTGAGCGGTTAGCTCTTGCGGGCGCGGCCGGTGATGAGGTGCTGCACCTGCACCTCGTGGTTGGGCGCCACGCCGTAGCGCTGGTCCAGCTCGAGCATCCGGGTGAGCGGCGTGGCCGTCACCTGGTCGAAGCCGGCGGCCTCCACCGCAGCCACGGTGGCGTCGATGGAGGTGGCCTCGGCCAGCGGCAGCGACTGGCGGACCTGCTCGTCGTAGAGCCGCGCGAACTCGGGGCTGGCGCCGGTGTGCAGGCCCTGCGGGAACCAGGTGCTGTCCACCACGGCGAGCACTCCCCCGTCGCGCAGCAGCTCGTGCCAGCGGGTCAGCGCCTGGGCGGGGTCACGCAGCGTCCACATCACGTACCGGTTGACCACCGCGTCGAAGGAGCCGGCCGGGAAGTCCGGGGCCACCGCGTCGCCGCGCTCGAAGCGGGGCGGGTTGGTCATCCGCTCGGCGTGCTGGCGGGCGCGCTCCAGCATCCCCTCGGCCAGGTCGGTGCCCACCACCCGGTGGCCCAGCTCGGCGATGACGCGGGCGACGTAGCCACTGCCGGTGCCCACGTCGAGCACGTCCGCCGGAGCGGCCGGCAGTGCGTCGCGCCAGATGTCGGTCCACGCCGCGCGGTCGGCATCACGGCGCTCCGGGCGCTCCTGGTACTCGTCGTAGGGGGTGGAACGGGCGGTCCAGTACTCGTTCAGGTTGGCCTGGACGGTGCTCGGGTCGGTGCTGGTCATGCGGTCTGCTTCTCCTGGTGTGGGGACGGGTGCGGGCGGAACGCGAGCTGGAACTGCTCGCCCAGCGGGATGCGGCGAACGCCGACCTCGTAGACGGGCTCGAGGATCTCGGGGGTGAGCACCTCGTGGGGAGTGCCGGCGGCCACCACCTGGCCGTCGTGCAGCAGCGCCACCTGGTCGCAGTACAGCGCCGCGAGGTTCAGGTCGTGCAGCACCACCACGCTGGTGCTCTCCAGGCCACGGACCAGGTCCAGGATCTCGTGCTGGTAGCGGATGTCGAGGTGGTTGGTGGGCTCGTCCAGCAGCAGGTGGGTGGCCTGCTGGGTGAGGGCGCGGGCGATGAGCACCCGCTGCTTCTCCCCGCCGGAGAGCTCGGCGTACTGGCGGCCGGCCAGGTGCGCCACACCCACCCGGGCCAGCGCGTCGGCGGCGATGCGGTGGTCCTCGGCGCGGTGGCGCTCGAAGGTCCCGCGGTGCGGGGTGCGGCCGAGCAGCACCATGTCCGCCACCCGCAGGGGCAGGTCGCTGCTGTGCTCCTGCACCACCACCGCCACCTCGCGGGCGATCTGCCGCGCACCGAGGGCGGCGACGTCGCGGCCGTCCAGGTGCACGGCGCCGGCCGAGGGGCGCAGCGAGGCGTAGAGGGTGCGCAGCAGGGTGGTCTTGCCGCTGCCGTTGGGGCCCAGCAGCCCCACCACCTGCCCCTGCTGCGCGGTGAGGTCGATGCCGGCCAGCACCTGCTTGCGCCCGTAGGCGAAGGCGACGTCGTGGGCGGTGATCACTGGCCGAACCGCTCGCGGATCTTCTGCAGCCCGTCCAGCGACAGCGGGGTGGGCGGCTCGGTGAAGTTGAACAGCTGCACGTGGATCTGGTTGTTGCGCACCGCGCTCAGGTCCTGCGCGCCCGGCATGGAGGTGATCGCCTGGGCCACCGCGGCGGGGCTGCCGTCGGTGTGCAGCAGCACCAGCACGTCAGGGTTGCGCCCGATCAGCTCCTCCCGGGTCACCTCGAAGGTGCGCTCGTCGACGTCGGCGAAGACGTTGCGCAGCCCGGCCGCCGCCAGCTGCGGCTGGGCCATGCTGCGGGAGCCGTAGGCGTAGGTGGTGCCGCCCCCCACCGTCGGGTACAGCACCGCCGCGGTGCGCTGGGTGCTGGCGTCCACCGACGCGGTGAGGGTGCGCACTCGCTCCGCCAGCCCGGCGGCAGCAGCGGCCCCGCGGTCGGGCACGTCGAAGACGTCGGCGTAGAAGGTCATCTGGCGGTAGACCTCGTCGAAGGAGGGGTTGCGCACCCCCTCGGCGCACATGGACGGCTCCTCCAGCAGCGGGATGCCGGCGGCAGCCAGGGTGTCGCGGTTGAGGTTGTCAATCTCGCCGAGCACCAGGTCGGGCTCCTGGGCGATGACCACCTCCTTGGAGATCTGCAGGTGCCCGGCGGTGTCCGTCTTGTCGGTGAGCAGCGGGATCTTGTCCAGCTCGGCACGGGTGGCCTCGTCGTAGTACTCCGCCGGGTAGGCGCCGGCCCGGGCGACCACCTTGTCCAGCAGGCCGAGGGCGTGCAGGTACGGAACCGCCGAGCTCTTCAGCATCACCACTCGCTCGGGGGGTGCGTCGAGCGTGACCTCGGCGCCGCAGTTGCGCACCGTCAGGGGGTAGCCCTCGACAGCGCTGGCGGACTCGCCGCCCACTCCGGCGCCGCACCCGGCGAGCAGCAGCAGCCCCGCCGAGAGGGCAGCCACCAGCGAACCTCGGGTGCGGGACGGGGACATGGCAGGGCTCCTCACGAGGCGGCGTGCAGGTTGCGGACGAGGTAGAGCAGGAACGGTGCGCCCACCAGGGCGGTGACGATGCCGATGGGCAGCTCTTGCGGCTGCAGCACCACGCGGGCGAACAGGTCGGCCCACACCAGGAAGATGGCGCCCATCAGCGCCGAGACCGGGATGGACCAGCTGTGCGCGGCGCCCACCACTCGCCGGGCCAGGTGGGGCACCACCAGCCCGACGAAGCCGATGCTGCCGGAGGCGGCCACGAGCACCCCGACGCACAGCGACACCAGCACCAGGAGCTGGGTGCGAAACGCCGTGGGCGAGATCCCCAGGGTGCGGGCGGTCTCGTCGCCGATGGCCAGCGCGTCCAGCCGCGAGCCCCACAGGGTGAGCAGGCCCACGGTCAGCGCGGCCACGGCCAGCACCACCGCGAGCGTCGCCCCCCACTGCGCCAGCCCGAGCGAGCCCAGCAGCCAGAACAGCACCGACCGGGCTCCCTCGGCCGAGCCGGAGGCGAAGATCAGGAACGCCGTGGTGGCGTAGAGGACGTAGCCCACCGCGACGCCGGCGAGCAGCAGCCGCACCGAGGTGACCTGCCCCGACGTGCGGGCGACGAGGAAGACCAGCAGCGACGCGGCCAGGGCGCCCAGGAAGGCGCTGGTGGTGAGGGCGTGCTCACCGAAGCCGGCCCCGAAGCCGAACAGGATGGCGGCCGCGGCACCGCTGGAGGCCCCGGAGTTGATGCCCAGCAGGTACGGGTCGGCCAGCATGTTGCGCACCATGGCCTGCAGCGCGGCGCCGCACACCGCCAGCCCGGCGCCCACCGCCACCCCGAGGAGCACCCGCGGCAGGCGGACCCGCCAGACGATCGCCTCCTCGGTACCGCGCCAGGTCACCTCCCCCGGCAGCCCGAACACCTGGTGGCCCACGATCTTGAGCACGGTGAGCGGGGAGATGGAGACGGCGCCGATGCCCACCCCAGCCAGCACGCTGACCACCAGCAGGCCGGCGAGGCCGGCGACCCACCACAGGTTCCGGGTGCGTCGCGCGTCCAGGCCGAGCGGGTCCGAGCCGAGCTGGCCGGCGTGGCGCTGCTCGGGGCCGAGCTGGGCCGGGTCGACCGGAGCCGGGCCGTGTGCGGCAGCCGCCAGTGGCATGAAGACCCCAGTTGCTTGGTATCAGTTGTTGCAAAGTCTATGCGATAAGCGACCCTGGTCTGTACCGGCCCGGGGTGGGGACGGCTGGGATCATGCCGGGACGGGAACACCGGCACGGTCGAGGAACAGGGGCAGCAGATGGCACACGAGGTCAGCACCAGCGCGGGCACGCTGCGGGGCACCCCCGAGCGCGGGTGCGTGCTCTTCCGGGGGGTCCCCTACGCCGCCGCCGAGCGGTTCGGCCGGCCCCAGCCGGTGCCCCCGTGGAGCGGAGTGCAGGAGCCCACCGGCGGCCCGGTGCCACCCCAGCTGCCCTCCAGCCTGGAGGTCGTCATCGGCTCTCCCGAGCCCCGGCCGCAGGCCGAGGACTGCCTGAACCTCACCGTGACGGTGCCCGACCGCGAGGGATCCGGTCGTCCGGTGCTGGTGTGGGTTCCCGGTGGTGGCTACGACGTGGGCGCCGGCACCTGGGACATGTACGACGGGGTGCGGCTGAGCACGGCCGCGGACGCCGTGGTGGTCTCGGTGACCTACCGGCTGGGTGCGCTGGGGTTCCTGCGCTCACCGGGGCTCAGCGAGGGCAACCTGGCGGTCTGGGACGTGGTGGCCGCGCTGCAGTGGGTGCAGGCCAACGCGGCCGCCTTCGGTGGGGCCCCGGAGCGGGTGACGGTGGCGGGCCAGTCGGCCGGGGCGCACCTGATCGCCGTGCTGCTGGGCATGGCGGAGACCGAGGGCCTGTTCACGTCGGCCATCCTGCAGAGCCCACCGCTGGGGCTGGGGCTGGACCGGGCGGAGCACGCCGCAGAGACCGGAGCCCGCTTCCTCGAGGCACTGGCGACCGACCCCCGCACAGCCCCGGTGAGCGCGGTGCTCGAGGCGCAGGAGCAGGTGATCGACGCCGCTGGCTCCGAGGGGCTGCTCTTCCTGCCCATCGCCGGCGCCGGTGGAGTGCCCGACGAGGAGCAGCTGCGGCGCCAGGTGCAGGCTCGCGCGGCCGGCCTGCGGGTGCTCACCGGGCTGGTCGCCGAGGAGCTGAACCAGCCGGCGTACGCGCAGCCGCTGCAGAGCTTCGTGGAGCTGCTCACCGGAGCCGGTGCGCAGGTGTACCGCTACCTCAGCCGCACCAGCGCACCCGCCTCCCCCTACGGCGCGGTGCACTGCAGCGAGCTGCCGTTCCTGGTGGGCACCGAGCGCGCGTGGGCCGGGGCGGCCATGCTCGCGGGGTGGTCCTGGGCAGACGTGCAGCGGGTGGGGGCGCCGTACCTGGCCGCCTGGGCGGCCTTCGTCCGCGGCGAGCAACCCGAGGTGGGTGGTGCGCCGTGGGCACCGCTGAGCGCGGAGGGCGACGGGGTGGCAGAGCTCTAGCCCGTCGGCCCGGGCACCATGACCACCCCCTAGCGCCATGGTGCCCGGCCGGCAGGGCTCGGCTGGCCGGGGTCACCGGAACGGGTTCTCCAGCGGCACAACACGTTGATCCTGCGGCAACGCTGCCGGGCTGTACGGCCCGACGAGCACAGACGATATGCGATGTCACAAACGCTGTACAGCCGAAATGGGGGTCGCGTGGGAAAGGATTCTCAGAAATCGGATCAACCGACCGCGAACGGCCTCACCTTCCGTAGCAATGTGAGCTACAGACTGTTACTCAAAATGTGGCGGCGCCAATGTGTCGAGCAAATTAACAAGCGTGGCAATTGGTTTCGGATGAAAGTCGGGGACGGGCACGCACTCCAGGTAGCTGTCGAAGACGGCCCGGAAGGACCAGGCGGCGAGCGACCACGCCCGCGGCTGCCCGCGGAAGGGCGGCCCGGGCGTCCGCGCCTCCAGCTCCGCAGCCCCGGCTCCCTCCCACGGCCGCTCACGGGCCGGAACCCGGGCGGGATCAGCGGCGCGCACGGCGAACTGGTAGCGCAGGCTGAGTCCCTCGAGCACCGCGGCGCCGGCGGTGGCCAGCCCGGAGTAGCCACGGGCGGGGTCCGTCAGACGGAGCCCGGCGACCTCGGCCAGCTGCGCGTAGAAGTGGGCGAGGGTGGAGGTGAGCGTCCACTCGGCCTGCTCCAGCGCCGCACTGACGCTGTGCCGGGTGTGGGGGTCGGGAATGGAGCGGACCGTGGCGGTGAGCACGATGTACATCCGCCACGACTCGTCGGTGCGCATGAACTCGAAGTTGGTCTCGGTGCCCACGCGCAGGGCCTCGTGGGCGACCGACAGTCGTTCGGCAGCCGAGCGGTTGGCCGAGATGAGGTCGTAGTTCTCCAGCAGCACCTGCCCGGTAGCGCGCAGCGTCTGTCGGTCGAGGGAGCCCGAGCGGAACCAGTCCGGCGTCGCCAGGTGGATGAGCAGGTCGTGCACGAAGTCCTTGCGGTAGGGCCAGATCCGGTACACCGACCCGCGGGGGACGTCAGCCCGGACGATGACCTCCTCCATTCCCAGCCCTTCCAGCCCGGCAGCGAGCAGCTCGTCCTCGGCGACCATGCGCCGGGCGGTGTCCATCATCGTCGCGCGCACGCTGTCCGGGTCCTGCCGGGGGCGACGGCGGCGTGGCGCCACCGCAGAGATGTGGGTCATGGCCCGACGGCGCTCCTCACGAGTTCAGCGACAGATCCGCGCCAGACGGCGGAGACGGTCCTTGCTGGTCAACCTAGGTGACCGAACCAGCCTCCGCCCCAGGGTTTCCGGTCGGTGGAACCGGGAAAGCGCCGGCAACCGCCGGCTCGAGCACCAGGAACAGCTGGGCTGGGGCAGCCTGAGAGCAGCACCAACATCGACACGAGGAGAACCGATGAGCACCACCGTGACGGAGAGCACCGAGCGGTCCCGCTACGAGATCTACGAGGGTGCGGACCTCGCCGGCTTCGTCGCGTACCGCCGGAGTGGCAACACCCTCGACCTCCTGCACACCGAGACGGAGAGCGGGTTCGAGGGCAAGGGCGTGGCCAAGCGGCTGGTGACCGAGACGCTCGACGACGCGCGCCGCCGCGGGCTCACCGTGCTGCCGTCCTGCACCTACGTGCGCAAGGTCGTCGCCGAGCACCGGGAGGACTACCTCGACCTCGTCCCGCCGGAGCAGCGGGCACGCTTCGACCTGGCGTGAGGCAGGCGCCCAGGCCGCTCTGCTCAGGTCTTGGGCTGATCAGGTCACTGGGTTGTCAGGCCACTGGGCTGTTCAGGTCACTGGGGCAGCCCGCCACGCCGGGTCGCGGCCGGTGAGGCCGATGAGCTGGTCGAGCAGCGGGGCGGAGCTCGGCACCGACACCGGCGGGCCGAACAGGCCGGGGATGCCCTCGGGGTGCTCCGCGACCGCGGACGCGACGAAGTGCAGGGCGGCCGCAGTCAGCTGCGGGTCGCTGTGGAACGGCTGGCTGCTGGCCACGGCCACGTCCCACCCGTGCACCAGCACCTCGTTGGCCGCGACCGCAGCGGCGACGTCCCCGGGCATCTGCTGCCCACCGGCCTCGGTCACCCCGGCCAGCGCCTCGTCGTCGGACCAGGCGTGCGCCAGCGCAGCCAGTCGTTGCGGGATGCGCACCCGCCAGTCGGGGCCCAGCTCGGCCTGGCTCGCGCCCGGAGCGAGGGGCGACTTGGTGGCGGCGGCGGTGAAGGCGAGCGCCAGGCCGTCGACGTGCTGCAGCAGCGCGGCGAGGGAGGTGTCCGCGCAAGGGGTCTGGGCGCTCAGCTGCTCGTCGCGCACACCGCGGACGAGGTCGGCGAGGGCGGTGGTGGCAGGGGCGAGGTCGAACACGGTGAGTCCTCTCGTCGATGGGTCCTGCCCCTAGGACGGCGCCCACCGGCGCAAAGTCATCGTCGCAGACTCACCGGCGCAGACACCTCGGGCGCAGACACCTCGGAGCAACCGGCCCTGGGAGGTGCTGCGCTGGGTGCTCACCTCGAGGGCGGCCCCTGCCACGCACCGCGGGCCCGCTCGTACGCCGCGCCCGCGCGCAGCACCGTCGCGTCGTCGAAGTGGCGGCCCACGAACATGGCGCCCACCGGCAGGCCGTCGGCCAGTCCGCACGGCACGCTGATCGCCGGGTTGCCGGTCACGTCGAACGGCGCGGTGTTGTGCAGGTTGCCCAGCGCCGCGGCGACCGTCTCCCCCACCGACGCGTCCACCGGCGGCACCGCCTGTGCCGTCATCGCGGTGGTCGGCAGCAGCAGCACGTCCACGTCCTGCAGTGCCTCCTCGTAGCGGCGGGCCAGTGCGCGGCCGAGGTTCTGCGCCTTGGCGTAGTAGTGGTGCCCGTGGCGCTCGGCGAGCCAGTCCCCGGTGAGCACCGTGACGGCGACGGTGGGCGGGTAGTCGGCGGCGCGGGCTCGGCGAGCCGCCCCGTAGGCGTCCACCAGCGCGGTCGGGTAGGCGCCGCGCCAACCGGTGCCCACGGCGTCCCCGCGCACCATCTGGTCGGTGGCGCCCTGGGTGGCGATGGCGTTCCAGATGGCCAACCCGTGCCGGTGCATCGGCACCGACACCTCCTGCACGGTCGCCCCTGCCTCGCGCAGCGCCTCGGCCGCGGCCCGCACCGTGGCGTCCACCGCTGGGTCGGACACCCCGGGCCAGTCGAAGCCCTCCGCCAGCACACCCACCCGCAGCCCTGCCGCACCCAGCTCGAGCGCGGCCACGTAGTCCTGCAGCTGCACCCCCACCTGCCGGGGGTCCAGCCCGTCCGCGCCGGCGAGCACCGCCAGCGCACGGGCGCACGTGGCCACGTCCCGCGCCATCGGCCCGAGGTGGTCCAGCGTGGTCTCGATGGGAAACGCGCCCGTGTAGGGCACCAGGCCGTGGGTGGGCTTGTGCCCCACGCAGCCGCTCCACGAGGCGGGCATGCGCACCGAGCCGCCCTGGTCGCCGCCGAGGGCCAGGTCCACCTGGCCGGTGACCACCACCACCGCGCTGCCGTTGGAGGAGGAGCCGGCCATCCGCGTGGGGTCCCACGGGTTGACCGGCTGCGGGTCGGGATACCCGGTGATCCCACCACCGTCGAAGCAGTAGCCGGGCACCGCGGTCTTGCCGACCACCTCCGCCCCTGCGTCGAGCAGCCGGGTGACCACGGTGGCGTCCTCCCGCGGCACGTAGCCCTCCATCATCTGGCTGCCGTTGAGCAGCGGCACCCCGGCCACCGCGATGTTGTCCTTGACGCCGACTCGCATCCCCTGCAGCGGACCGCTCGGCGCCCCCGGCACCGAGCAGCGCCACGCCCACCCGCCGAAGGGGTTGTCCTCGACCACAGGACGCCGGCCGAGGTCAGCGCGGGGCCACCGCACGGGCGCGGTCTCCTCCACCAGCTCGTCCAGGCCCTGGTAGCCGGCCAGCCCGGCACCCACCAGCTCCTGGTAGGCATCGACGTTGTCCTCGCTGACCGGCAGTCCGTGCACGGCGGCCAGGCGCAGGACGTCGGCACGGGACGGGGGCTGAACAGGCACGGCAACCTCCGCGGGCTCGAGCTGGCAGGGCCGGCCTGGGACAGGCACGACCTGTGGCAGGGACTCTGTCAGGAACGGTCGAAGTCGGCCTTGCGAATGAGCCCGTGGATGCCGGTGGTGCGGTCCACGGCCTGGGAGACCACGAAGTCCGACGCCGCGCTGAGGTAGGCGTAGGCCACCGGGCCGGCCATGCCCAGGTCCTGGGTGAGGAACGCCAGCGCCTTGCGGACCGCGGTCTGCATCGCCGCGTCCAGGGTGGTCACCTGCGCACCGCCCTCGGAGCCGTCCGGGTCGCTGAGGCCGATGGGGATCCAGTGCTCGCTGGTCTCGGCGAACGGGTAGTCGAAGGCCACCGACGGAGCCCGGCCGCCGCGCTTGATCACGCTGAGCCGGAACGTCGCCCGCAGCGACCCCTCCATCGCGGTGAGGGCGACCTCGCCGTCGCCCTGAGCCATGTGCGGGTCGCCGGAGTAGAACATCGCACCCGGCACGCGCACGGGCAGGTAGAGCGTGCTGCCCACGCCCAGGGCGGCGATGTCCAGGTTGCCGCCGACGTCGGTGGGGGGCACCGAGTCCACCATCGTGGCGGTGTCGCGGGCGATGCCCATGATGCCCATGAACGGGTTCAGCGGGTAGCTCACCGGGACCGCGCCGGGCAGGGTGCCCCGCTGCTGGCCACGCCGTTGCTCCACGGTGGCGAACACCGAGATGTTGCCGCCGGCGTTGAAGTACGGCGCGTTCGCGGGGTTGTCCCGGAAGCCCTCCGGGTACTCCCCGGGCAGCACCCCCTTGGCGTGGCGGTTGGAGATCACGCCATAGGGCACTCGCAGCGCCAGGTCGAGCGTCTCGATCTTGAGCACGTCGCCGCGCTCCGCGCCACGGACGGCGACGGGGCCGGTGACCACGTGCGGGCCCGGCCCGGTGTGCGCCTTGTTGCGGGCGATGTCCACCGCGTCGTCGAGCACCCGGTTGCGCGGCACTCCCTTGCTGCCGAAGTACGCCACCGGGTCCTTGCCCTGGTCCTCCAGCACCCCCTCGTGGGAGACGCCGTCGAGGGTGAGCACGTCGCCGGAGGAGATCACCGCGGCCGGGGTGCTGGTGCGGTTGGGCAGCTCACCCCACAGCACGGTGCGCGGGGTGGAGCGCAGGTAGGTGCCGCGGACCTTGCCGACCCCGGGCTGCAGCACGGGGAAGTCACGTCCGGCGGGGACGGGCCGACCCGGCGTGGCGCTCGCGGTACCCGCGAGCGCCGCCGGGGCCACCACCCCGGCTGCGGCCAGCGCGGTCGCGGCCCGGAACAGGGACCGGCGCCCGATCCCGCTGGCCAGGGTCTCCGCCTTCAGCTCACCGTCGTCGGTCATGCGTACCTGCTCTCGTCGTCGGGTGACCCGCGCACGAGGTGTGCCGAGCGCCGGTCCCCTGAGCACAGTGCCCCCGCGTTTCGCGCCGGTGACGTCGTCGCTTCGTGCTGGTAACGATCAGCTGAGGCACCCTGGACCCATGACGACGACGTGGACGGACTTTGCCGTGGCGAACACCGAGCTGGCCGCCACCGTGCGGCGGTGCTTCGGGGTGCGCAAGCACGCCACCATGGCCACGCTGCGCCGCGACGGTGCCCCCCGGATCAGCGGCACCGAGCTGGTGTGGGACGACGCCGGCCTCAGGGTGGGCATGATGCCGGGCACCCGACGGGCGGCGGACCTGCGGCGCGACCCCCGCGTGGCGATCCACTCCCCCACGCACGACACCGACGAGGACAACCCGGGGTCGTGGCTGGGCGAGGCCAAGGTGTCCGGTCGGGCCAGGGACGTCACCGACAGCAGCAGTGCTGACCCGGTGGACTGGTTCGTGATCGATCCGGAGGAAGTGGTGCACACCTGCGTCGACCCGGCCGGCCAGCACCTGGTGGTGACCACCTGGCACCCGGTTCGCGGTGTGCAGCAGCACCGGCGGGGCTGACACCGTCCGCGGGGAGACGACGATGGTGCGACGCATGGCCGACCCGCAGTTCCGGGCGCAGCAGCAGCGCGACCGCTACGCACCGCACGTCCGGGCGGTCAACGAGCTGGTGGACGCCCTGCACGGCGCCGACGGGCGGGGCTGGCTGCCGCACGTGGCGCCCTGGCACGGTGGCGTGCACGCCCGGGTGCTGAGCGTGCTGCGCGATCCGGGCCCCAAGACGCAGGTCGAGGGCGGCTCCGGGTTCCTGTGCACCGAGAACGACGACGCCAGCGCGGAGCGGCAGGCCCGGCTGTTCGACCAGGTCGGTGTCTGCCCGCGCGAGCTGCTGCCCTGGAACGCCTACCCCTGGTACATCAACAAGGCCCCCACCCCGCGCCAGCTGCAGGCCGGCGTCGACCCCGTGCTGCGGCTGGTCCAGCTGCTGCCCGGCCTGCGGGCGGTGCTGCTGCAGGGCAGGGACGCCCAGGCGTGCTGGGCGCGAGTGGAGCACCAGTGCCCGCAGCTGGTGGAGGAGCGGGGCTTGACCGTGGTTGCCACCTACCACCCGAGCAGGCAGGCGTTGTTCCACGCCGACCGCGCCGTCCGGGCGTTGCGCGAGCAGGACCGGGTGCAGGCCTACCAGCGGGTGGCCGAGCTGCTCACCTGATCAGCGGCTGGTGCGCTCGGCCACCTGGCGCCACTGCGCATCCGTGACCGGCTGCGGCTCGTGGTGCATCCAGCGGCGGCAGTCGGCGATCGAGCGACGCAGCAGGTCCACCAGCACTGCGTCGGCGTCGATCTTCTTGGCGCCGGCGATCCCCACCACGCAGGAGTGGATGATGGCTGGTGCACTGCGCCGGTCGAAGCGGTCCTGGCGTCCCCAGCCCAGGCTGCAGAAGCGCAGCGCCCAGTCCTGGGCGTCCGGGTAGGCGGCCATGGCGGCGGTCACCTCCGGCGAGAGGTAGTCCAGGGGGCGCCCCTCGATGGTGTCCAGCACCCGCTCGCAGTGCAGCAGGCCGACCACGGCCACGCACTGGCGCTCCGCGGAGACCAGCGGCAGCGCGGTGAGCGAGACCTCCCGGGCCAGCCAGGCGTCGATCCGCGGATCCGTGTCGTTGAGGCCGATGACGTCGGGAATCATCGTGGACAGCTGTTGCCGGGCCTCGTCACGCACCTGGTCGTTCACGTCGCGGGCCAGCGCCGCGAGCAGAGGGTGGGTGCATCCCGGGTGGTCGGACCAGCGCTCGCCGGCCAGGAACGACGCCAGCTCCATGAAGCACGCGCCCTTGCTGGGCTTGCGATGCCTGCCCCGCGACAGGACGGGTACGTAGTCCGGCAAAGGGCTGTTGGGCATGCGACCAGCTCCCCGAAATCGTCATCGGCAACGACCCACCCCTGAGTGGCGGCTAACCCAGCATGCGCCCCCAAGTCGCCGCGCACCACCATTGCGGCGGGTTCGGACAATTCCTTCGGACAAAGCCCCCAGAATGGTGAATTCCCTTTCCGTGCGGCCAAGGGAGTGCGTTGTTCGCAAAGTCGACAGCACCCACCTGGTGGGAAGAGCACGTCGAGGTGGGGGCCGGGCGACCTAGGCTCGGCCGCGCCCACCACCCCTGCCACTCCTGGAGCCAGAGATGACCGATGCTGTTGCGGCAGAGGAGATCCGGTCGCTCATCGCGCGCCTGGCGCACCTGGCTGACGGTGGGGACCTCGACGACTACCTCGCGCTGTTCACCGACGACGCCGTCTGGGACATGCCGGCGCACTCGCTGAGCCGGGCGCCCGCGGGCCGCAGGCAGGGCCGCGCGGAGATCGCTGAGGCCGCCCGCACGCGGCGGGCCGCGGGCACCGTCGGGCCGGGCAGCGCCACCCGGCACGTCACCGGCTGTGTGGACGTCCAGGTCGAGGACGCGGACAACGCACGCGCAGTGGCGATCTGGCAGTTCTACGCCCAGACCGCCACCCGGCCCACGCTGGTGTCCATGGGCCGCTACGACGACCGCTTCCGTCGCGAGGGCGGCCGCTGGCTGCTGGCCTCGCGGAAGATCACCGTCGGCTGAGCCGGCGGGCAGGTGCGTCCGCTATCCGGCCGTCACCCCGTCGGCGGCGGCCCGCATTGCGGCCACGTCCAGCTTGGTCATGCCGAGCATGGCCTGCATCGCCCGCTGGCCCCGTTCTGCGTCGGGATCGCCAAGCACCTCCTCCATGCCCTCCGGAACCACCTGCCAGGAGAGGCCGTAGCGGTCCTTCAGCCACCCGCACTGGCTCTCCTCGCCGCCGGCGACGAGCGTGTCCCAGTAGTGGTCAACCTCGGCCTGGTCGGCGCAGGTGATCTGGAACGAGACCGCCTCGCTGAACGGGAACTGCGGTCCGCCGTTGATGCCGACGAACCGCTGGCCGTTGATCTCGAACTCCACCGTCATCACCTCGCCGGCAGGACCGGGTGAGTTCTCCGGGTACCGGCTGACGCTGACGATGCGCGAGTCGGGAAACACCGAGGTGTAGAACTCGGCCGCCTCCTCGGCCTGGGTGTCGAACCAGAGGTTGGGGATGATCGAGTGCTCCATGGCGGACCCTCCTCCACGGTGGAACGACGGGTCGTCGCTCCGGTGCTCCGGTAGACGGGTCGAGCGGACGGAAGTCATCGCGGAGTGGGCAGGCGCGGCCGGCTCAGAGCGGCTCGGCCGTCGACTGCTGGTGGACGGCGATCTGCCAGTCCCCGTCCGGCGCACGGAGGTGCTGTGGCCGGTCAGCGCACCTGTGGTGCGCACCACAAACGCGCAGTGGCGTGATCAATGCGAGGCGTCACAGAACGTAACGTCGGAGTAATGCCCGACTCTCCTTCTCGTCGGGCTCGTCCCGTTGGCCGCCTTGACTGAAGGAGCACCATCCATGCCCTCGTACCTCCGCCTCGCTGGCGTGGTGGCCGTCGCCGCCGCGCTCACCACTGCCTGCGCCAACTCCGAGGAGGCGTCCACGGAGACGGGCACGACGCCCCCCACCACGGTGTCCGCGCCGGCCAGCAGCTCGTCGGCGCCCGCCTCATCCAGCGCCCCGACCTCCAGCGCTGCCACCTCGAGCGCGCCCACGTCGAGCGCTGCGGCCTCTGCCCACGGCGACAATGCCTTCTGCGACACCCTGGAGAAGCAGGACGCGAGCTTCCGGACGTTCGGCATCCTGCAGCTCTACGCCCCGGCCACGGCCCGCAAGGAGGCGCAGGACGCGCGCAAGCAGATGGGCAGCGCGACTCCGCCCGCAGAGATCGCGCAGGACTGGACCACCTGGACGGGCTACCTCGACTTCGTCATCGCGCAGACTGAGACGTCCACCGCCGCCAGCTCTGCGGCCTTCGAGACGCTGAACACCGCGCAGAAGAAGGCGGAGCCCAGCGCGCAGAAGCTGCGCACCTACTACGGCGACACCTGCCAGTAGGCACTGACGGTTGCGCTGAGCGCCCGCACCAGGGCTCTGGGGCGGGCGCTCAGCGCTGTTCGGACACTGCGCCGGCGCGGTGACGACCGGCCGTGGCCGGTGGCTGCTGCGGGCCGAGCACGGCGGCGATCTCGGCGATCTGCTTGGCGTTGAGCTGCGCCCGTTGGCCGCGCAGCCACTCGATGAGGTGGTCGCCGTGGACGTAGGTCATCCGGTCGCCGCCAGCGACCTCCTGCGGGAACTCGCCCCACAGCACGACCATGCCGGTGACCCAGGTGCGAAGGCCGCAGCGCTCGCGGAGCAGCTGGCTCAGGTAGAGGCCTTGTCCGCGGGACTGCGCCGCCGGAGCCGCACTGGAGTAGGCGGGTCGATCGGTGCCGGGGCGGGTGAGGGTGAGCTCGTCGCCGGTTGCGGAAATGGTGCCGTGCAGGTTCTTGGTGTCCAGCGCGAAGACGCCACCGGGACCGATGAGTGCGTGGTCGATGTTCGATCCGCCGCGGTCGAGGTCGTGCACCACGCGCCAACCCTCCCCCATCAGCTGGGCGACGACCTTGGCGGTGCGCTCCTCGCCCCAGCTGCCCATCCGGTACTGCTCGATCCAGGCGGGCGGCGAGTTCCACATCATGAGGAAGGCGAACAGCGCGCCACCACTGAGCATGCCCGCGTAGTAGTGCCACCTGTGCTCGTGCGTTGCTGTTGCCGTGCCGAGGCAGATGGTGGCGACCACGAGTCCCGCGACGATGAACATCGTGCGGTTGCGGGCTCGCCACGCGCGGGCGTGCTCGCTGTAGAGATTCGCCGCCGACTTTCCTGCTTGGCGCGTGATCCGTCGACGCGCGACATCCCTGCCATTCGTCCCCCGCTGATTCAGCCGAGTTCTTTGGCGCACAACGCCTTGATGCGCCAAGGGGCGATGATGCCCGTGGCTACTTCTCGTTGTCTAGCGTGACTATCGGTGGCATTTGGCGTTGTCCCACAATTGTCGGCACACGGTTCTATGATTCGAACATGAGTTCGAATGGTGCAGTGGAGGACCTCCCCGACGAGGTCGCCTCGCTGCTGGCTGAGCATGCCGCAGTGATGGCCCGGTTGCAGCGGCTGCCGGTGTCCGGCTGTCCGATGCTGGGGTGTTGACGGTGTGCCGTGTGGTGGAGCGAGTGCACCGGATGAAGCCCACCGTCGATCACCGGTTGATCGTGGAAATGGAGTGCCGATCCCTGGCCACGGTGTTACTGGCCCGCGGGACGGCGGGGTTGTTGTCGGAGCTGCTGCACCTGGACATCCAGGAGGCCCGGGCTCGGGTGCGAGCCGCCTTGGTGCGGGGTCCTCGGACGTCCTTCACCGGGGAGGATCTCGGGCCGGCGCATCCTGCGTGCGCGGCCGCCGAAGCGGAAGGATCCCTCTCCCCGCGCCACGCCGAGATCGTCGCCAAGACGCTGCACGACCTGCCCGCATCCCTGGAGACCGAGACTGTCGGTCTGGCCGAGCAAACTCTGGCCGCGCAGGCGTGTGCACTACGGCCCTCCGAATTGGCCAAGGCGGCGGAGCGACTGACTACCTACTTGGACCCCGACGGGCGGGAGACGTCTGAGGTGGATCGGGCGCGGCGACGGGGCTTCACCATCGGCCGGCAACGCCCGGACGGGATGAGCCGAATCAGCGGTGAGCTGGATCCCATGACCCGGGCGCTGGTGGACGCTGCGTTCTCCGCGGCAGCGCGGCCAGTGAACGAGGATGGCGTGGCGGATCCGCGGAGCGCCGCCCAGCGCAACCACGACGCGCTAGCCACGCTGTGCCGCAACGCATTGGCGGGCGGTGAGCTGCCCAGCAACCGCGGATTGCCGGCGACGGTCGTAGTGACGATGGGACTGGCCGATCTGGAGCGCCGAGCGGGCACGGCCAGTACCGCCTCCGGCGGGACCGTGCCGGTGCGCGACGTGCTCCGCATGGCCGCTGATGCGAAGTGGCTCCCCTGCGTGCTCGACTCCACCGGACAAGTGCTCCATCTCGGTCAGGGTCAGCGCCTGGCCTCACCGGCCCAACGGTTGGCGTTGTACGCCCGTGACCGCGGCTGCACCCGACCCGGCTGCGAGATACCCGCCCAGTGGACCCAGGTGCACCACCTGACCGAGTGGCAACACGGCGGACCCACCGACCTGCACAACTTGGCGCTGGTGTGCCCGTTCGACCACCGGCTCATCACCCACGAAGGCTTCACCGTCCGCATGGGCACCAGCGGCCGCAACGAGTGGATCGCACCCAGACATGTTGACCCACATCAAGTTTCACGCACCAACCCGATCCACCACCCACCCGACCTCACCGATGCCAGCCCGCCGTGACGCAGCGTGAGTGCGCGATGAGCAGCAACCGGGCGGGCGGCCGCCTACCCGTTACTCTTGGCGACGACGAGCGGCGTCTCGATCTCGTCCATGCCGTCGAGCTCGCGGCCCTTGGTCTCCGGGGCGCCGACGATCATCCACAGCACCGCGATGAGCACCGCGATGCCGGAGATGGCGAAGGTCAGCGGGAGCCCGAACACCGGCCACAGCAGCGAGCCGAACAGCAGCGGGGCGAACCCGGTGGCCACCCGGCTCACCGAGGAGGCCCAGCCGAAGCCCGAGGCCCGGATCTCGGTGGGGTACAGCTCGGACACGTAGGCGTAGAGCACCGGGATGGTCAGCTGGATCAGGAAGCCGAACACGGCCAGCCAGATCAGGGCCACGTTGCCGACGTCGAGCATCATCGCGAACAGCACCAGCGCGACCGCCGCGACGGGACCGGACAGGCCGATCACCCACTTGCGCCCGTAGGCCTCGCAGAGCCAGGCCGAGGTGAGCACGCCGATGATGCCCACACCGGTCATCAGCGTGGTGCCGGCGAAGGCCGCCTGGTCGCCGTAGCCCTGCTCGCGCAGGATGGTCGGCATCCAGGTCAGCGCGGCGTAGTACAGCAGCATGATGGTGACGAACAGCAGCCAGGCGGTGGCCGTGATGCGCGGGCTGAAGCGCCAGATGTCGCGCAGCTGGGTGAACGCAGCCTTCACGCTCATCTTCTCGGCCGGCGGCTGCGGGGCGAACTCGTAGGGCTCGGGGGTGACGCCGGTGTTGGTGACCAGGGTGTCGATGACCTGACGAGCCTCAGCCTCGCGGCCAATCTTGGCCAGGAACATCGGTGACTCCGGGACACCGCGACGCACCCAGAACAGCAGCAGCGCCGGCAGCACCATGAACATCAGCATCCAGCGCCAGCGCTCGTCGCCGTCGATGGGCACCAGCGCCGTCGCCACCAGGCCACACACCGTGCCGCCGATCGGCCACCACACGTCCATGGCGGCCAGCACCCGTCCGCGCAGCTTGCTCGGGGAGAACTCGCTGACGATGGCGTAGTCCACCGGGATGCAGCCACCCAGGCCGAACCCGGCGAGGAACCGCAGCGCGATGAACACCTCGTAGCTGGGCGAGAACGCCCCGAGCACCGAGAACAGCGCGAAGATCAGCATGGTGATGCTGAAGGCCTTCTTGCGGCCCATCTTGTCGGCCACCGTGCCCCACACCACGGCGCCGACGGCCATGCCGATGAGGTTCGCCGTGGCGACCAGGCCGCGTTCAGGGGTGGACAGGTTCCAGAAGTCGCCCACCAGTGGGGTGAGGAAGCCGTTGAGCACGACGTCCCAGGCGTCGAACATGTACCCGAGGCCACCGATGACGAAGATGCGACCCTGCACGTTCCATCTCCAGGGCAGCCCCTGGACGATCTGTTCGCCGGTCTTCATGGTCCTGCTTCCTGCTGAGTCAGAGGGTCGACGGTGCGGGGTGGCCCCGCAGGGATGGTGCTTGAGCGCCGTCTGGGCCACCACTGCACCACTGGCTGTCTGAGCGCGGACTAAGGTTTCCCGCGCCGGAGCCGCAGCGTCGCGGGCCAGCCCGTCCCCACGACGTCGTCGGAAAGCAGTCGCTGCAGTGCCCTCTCTCCCTCCCGCG
Source organism: Rhodococcus sp. Z13_19A (assembly GCF_058133575.1). Taxonomy (NCBI): domain Bacteria; kingdom Bacillati; phylum Actinomycetota; class Actinomycetes; order Mycobacteriales; family Nocardiaceae; genus Rhodococcus; species Rhodococcus sp. Z13_19A. The sequence continues at coordinate 347,401 of NZ_JBYUNN010000003.1, read as the reverse complement.
CCCGCTCTCCCTCCGCTGCCCGCGCTCACGCTCACCCGCCCGGCCTGGTTCACCCCGCGGGTGCTGCGCACCGAGGTGCTGGCCGGGCTGGTGGTGGCCCTGGCGCTGATCCCTGAGGCCATCTCCTTCTCCATCATCGCCGGGGTGGATCCGCGCGTCGGCCTGTTCGCCTCCTTCACGATGGCGGTGACCATCGCCATCGTGGGTGGTCGGCCGGCGATGATCTCCGCCGCCACCGGGGCGGTGGCCCTGGTGGTGGCTCCGCTGGCCCGTGAGCACGGGGTGGAGCACCTCTTCGCCGCGGTGATCCTCGGCGGGGTGCTGCAGGTGGTGCTCGCCGGCCTGGGCGTGGCTCGGCTGATGCGCTTCCTGCCCCGCAGCGTGATGGTGGGCTTCGTCAACGCGCTGGCCATCCTCATCTTCACCGCCCAGCTGCCCTACCTGCGCGACGTGCCGTGGACGGTGTACGCGCTGCTCGCGGTGGGCCTGGTGGTGATGGTGGGCCTGCCCCGGCTCACCCAGGCGGTGCCCGCGCCGCTGGTGGCCATCGTGGCGCTCACCGCGTTCACCGTGGCCGCGCACGTGGCGGTGCCCACCGTGGGCGACCAGGGCGAGCTGCCGGACAGCCTGCCCGTGCTCGGGGTGCCCGGCGTGCCGCTCACCCTGGAGACGCTGCAGGTGATCGCCCCGTACGCCCTGGCCATCGCCATGGTCGGGCTGCTGGAGTCGCTGATGACCGCCAAGCTGGTGGACGGCATCACCGACACCCACTCGAACAAGACCCGCGAGTCGTGGGGCCAGGGCGTGGCCAACATCGTCACCGGCTTCTTCGGCGGCATGGGCGGCTGCGCCATGATCGGGCAGACGATGATCAACGTGCGCAACGGCGCGCGCACCCGGCTGTCCACCTTCCTGGCCGGGGTGCTGCTGCTGGTGCTGGTGGTGGTCCTCGGCGACGTGGTGGCCCGGATCCCGATGGCCGCGCTGGTCGGCGTGATGGTGATGGTGTGCGTCGGCACCTTCGACTGGCACAGCATCCACCCGCGCACCCTGGTGCGGATGCCCCGCAGCGAGACGCTGGTGATGCTCTCCACCGTGGTGGTCACCGTGACGACCCACAACCTGGCCTACGGGGTGGGGGTCGGCGTGCTCGTGGCAATGGTGGCCTTCGCCCGCCGGGTGGCCCACCTGGTGGAGGTCGACCGCGAGCTCTCCCCCGACGGTGCCACGGTGCACTACCGGGTGCACGGCAACCTGTTCTTCGCCTCCAGCAACGACCTGGTGTTCGCCTTCCGCTACGCCGACGACCCGGCGCAGGTGGTGATCGACCTGGCCCAGGCGCACGTCTGGGACGCCTCGACCGTCGCCTCGCTGGACGCCGTGACCGAGAAGTACCGCGCCCGGGGGACGAGCGTGCGCATCACCGGCATGAACGTCGACAGCGAGCGGCGTCACCTGCGCCTGGCGGGGACACTGAACCAGTAAGGTGGTGATCGGTGTGCCGGGAAGTCTGGTCGGCGATTCTGCTGGCGACCCCTGACGGAGGCACGAACGTGACCACTGCACCCCCCAACAACACCCTCTTCAGCCGCGGCTCCTGGCCGGAGGCCAGCCGTGTCGCACACCTGTTGCGGGGCGAGACGCTGGGTGGGGCGCTGCTGCTGTTGGCCACCGTGGCGGCGCTGGTCTGGGCGAACACCCCGGCGTCCGGGGCGTACGAGGCTCTCCGCGACTTCACCTTCGGGCCGCACGCGCTGCACCTGGACCTCAGCGTCGGCCAGTGGGCCGCCGACGGGCTGCTCGCCATCTTCTTCTTCGTGGCCGGGCTGGAGGTCAAGCGCGAGTTCGTCGCCGGTGACCTGCGTGACCCGCGCCGGGCGGCCCTGCCGGTGATGGCGGCGCTGGGCGGGATGGCCGTCCCGGCGCTGGTCTACGTGCTGGTGAACCTGAACACCGGCGACGGAGCCCTGCAGGGCTGGGCCATTCCCACCGCCACCGACATCGCGTTCGCGCTGGCCGTGCTCGCCGTCATCAGCACCCACCTGCCCATCGCGCTGCGCACCTTCCTGCTCACCCTGGCAGTGGTGGACGACCTGTTCGCCATCGCCATCATCGCCGTGTTCTTCACCAGCGGGCTGGCCATCACCCCCCTGCTGCTGGCTCTGCTGCCACTGGCCGCGTTCGGGTGGCTGGTGCAGCGCCGGGTGCGCACCTGGTGGCTGCTGGTCCCGCTGGCGCTGGCCACCTGGGCGCTGGTGCACGCCTCCGGGGTGCACGCCACGGTGGCCGGGGTGCTGCTCGCCTTCACCGTGCCGGTGGTGCGCAGCCAGGCCGCCGGTGGACCGGACGCCGGCCCCGGGCTGGCCGAGCACTTCGAGCACCGGCTGCGCCCCCTGTCCTCCGGGTTCGCGGTGCCGGTGTTCGCCTTCTTCGCCGCCGGGGTCACCGTGGGCGGGCTCAGCGGCTTCGGCGACGCGCTCACCGACAAGGTGGCCATCGGCATCGTGCTGGGCCTGGTGGTGGGCAAGACAGTGGGCGTGTTTGGCGCCACCTGGTTGGTGTCGCGGTTCACCAGGGCCGGTCTGGACCCGTCGCTGCGCTGGGTGGACGTCTTCGGCGTCTCGGTGCTGGCCGGCATCGGGTTCACCGTGTCGCTGCTCATCGGCGAGCTGGCGTTCGGACTGGGCAGCCTGCGTGACGAGCACGTCAAGGTGGGGGTGCTCACCGGATCGGTGGTCGCCGCGCTGCTGGCTGCGGTGATCCTGCGGCTGCGCAACGCGCACTACCGACGGGTGGCCAAGACCGAGGAGCTCGACCTCGACCGCGACGGCGTCCCGGACATCTACCAGCAGAGCGACTGATCCCGTGCGGGTCACCGTCTCGGCCACCGGTGCGGCCACCCCCGACGTGGTGTGGGACCGCTACGTGCGCCCGGCCCGGTGGCCGACGTGGTCGCCCTACATCCGCCGGGTGGACTGCACCGACGAGGTGCTGCAGGCCGGCACCACCGGGCAGGTGCACGGGCCCACGGGTCTGGTCGGCGACTTCCGGGTGCTCGTCGTGGAGCCGGCCGAGCGCACGTGGTCGTGGCGCGTGCGCATCCGGCACCTGAAGATGCAGCTGGACCTGCTGCACGACGTGCAGCAGGTCCCCGAGGGGGGTACGAGCAGCACGCTGCGCATCGACGGGCTGGTTCCCGTCGCACTGTCCTACGCTCCGATCGCGCAGTGGTCGCTCACCCAGCTGGTGCGGCCCTGACGCCCGAGCTGGGACGGGGGCTGCGGTGACCGGCAGCGGCACGATCGTGGTGGGCGTGGACGGATCGGCCGGCTCTGCGCACGCGCTGCGGTGGGCGGTGCGCCACGCTGGGCTGACCGGCGCGCAGGTGCGGGCAGTGGCTGCCTGGGAGCACCCCGCGGCCTACGGATGGGCGCCGGTGTACCCCCCGAACGATCCCGTGCCCGCGCTCACCGCGGCGATGCTGGACCGCACGGTGCGGGCCACGCTCGGCGAGCACGACGCCGCACGGGTGCAGCAGACCGCCACCGAGGGCCACGCCGCGCAGGTCCTGGTGGACGCCGCCGACGGCGCCGAGCTGCTGGTGGTGGGCACCCGAGGTCACCGCGGGCTGGCGGCTGCGCTGCTGGGGTCGGTGAGCCAGCAGTGCGTGCAGCACGCGCCCTGCCCCGTGGTCGTGGTGCCGGAACCGCGGCTGCACCGCTAGCGCGTTTCTCGGGTCGCGGCACCCCTGCAGGTGCGAGGATGTGAGGTCAGTGTCACCACGGGGGGCCGTCACGAGCTGTGGCGGAGTCGTGGCGGCGCACCGTCATTCCGGGGGGAACACGCGTGCACCCAGCTTCGTCGCCCAGCAGCACCCACGTCTGGTCGGTCCGCGAACGGGCCCAGCACCTCGGGGTGCTGGACGCGCTGGTGTTCCGGCGGCTCTCCGGCGCGGCCTGGGCGCACCTGGGCGGACTCGGCGGCGGCCGGGACTGGGTGGGCGTGGTGGACGCCGACACCGACGGCGAGCTCAGCATCGCCCACCTGCCTTCCCGCGTGCACGGCGTCCACCGCTTCCGCCACGCCCAACGCAGCCAGGTGCTGGGCTCCTACGCGGCCCGCTCCGGCGCGGTGGTGCGCACCAGCCCGGACGTGGTGGTGATCCTGGCGAGCCCTACCGGCGTGCTGGCCCCCGAGGCTGACGACCAGGCGCTCTGCGCGCTCGCCATGACGGTCAGCTCGGTGGTCGACGACATCACCCCCGCCAAGCGGCTGGCGGACGAGCTGGAGGTGCTGCACGCAGTCCGCGCGGTCACCACGGGTGCGCCGCAGGACCTCGCGGGAACTCTGCGCCACGTGCTCACGGTCGCCCTGGACGCGCTGGGCTGCGACGTCGGGGCGCTCTGCTACGCCAGCTCCGGGCCCACGGTGCTGAGCAGCTGGCCAGGCGTCGACCCAGCCGACCCGGCGGTGGCCCGAGCGGTGCTGCGGCTGCGCCAGCGGGCGGGCGCCACGACGCTGTGCGTGCAGGACACCACCGGCCACGACCTGCCCGGGGCGCTGTCGCTGGCGGCCGGGGTGCGCTCCCTGCTGGTGGTGCCGGTCCCGGACGAGGCCGGTGGCGTGCTGGTGGCCGCGCACACCGACGCCGACCCCCGGGGGTTCACCGCGCTGCGCCAGGAGCTGGCCCGGCAGGTGGCCGACGCGGCCGGGGTGGTGCTGCACACCGCCGCGCTGCGCGAGGAGCTGCGGGCCAGCGCCGCCGAGCACGCCTCGACGGCCCGGCGCGACCCGCTGACCCGGCTGGGCAACCGCCTGGCCTTCGACGAGGCGCTGGTCGCCGCGCAGCAGCAGGTGGACGACGGCCGCCACGTCACGGTGCTCACGGTGGACCTGGACGGACTGAAGCAGGTGAACGACACCTATGGCCACGCCGCCGGGGACCAGCTGCTGCGCCGGTGCGCGGACGTGCTGCGTCAGCACTCCCGGGCCGAGGACGTGTGTGTGCGACTCGGTGGTGACGAGTTCGCGGTGCTGATGCCCCACGCCGGGGACATGGCCCAGCACCGGCTGGTCACGCTCTCCGAGCTGCTGGGCGGCGGGGACGCCGGGAGCGGTCGGGTGTCGGGCAGCGTGGGGATGGCCACGGCGGCCCCGGGCACCAGCGTGGCCGACGCCGTGCGCGAGGCCGACAGCGCGATGTACGCGGCCAAGCGGGCCCGCCGCGCGCGCAGCTGGTCGTCGTCCTGACGGGCGGAAAAGGTCACGAAAATGGAGCCGGGAACACAGGTGTGCACTGCTGACAGAGTTGTCCCGAACCCGGGATAACACCTAATGGCGCGCAGCCGGCCGCCATTCTTGACGGCGGCCCCTGACCTGATCTTGCGCACATTCCGCGCCGGATTCTGCCGCTGGTGTGGTTACTCAAAGTAACCGCCCGGCCCTGCCGAGCACCCCGCACTGACTGTGGGCCGACTAATCACACTTCGGCCCTCCCCGCTCGGCGCGAGGGCCCGCAGTCCCACTGAGTGGGACGGCAGAGGTACTCGGGCGCAACCGAACCCGCCTGAGGGGCACCAACCTCACCCGGGGTTCACGCCGCTGTGCACCTGCGGTTCACCCCGGTTCCCCACCACCGAGCGCCACTCGGCGTGCCGCGCTCGCTGCGGAAGAAGACCCCAAGGTCAGGACGGGTGCATTGACACTGAGTGATGAATAGTTCAACTTATGCACACGCAGTGTGTAACGCTTACGCACGCTCCGTAGATATGTAGTCGATCGTTCAGTGCAGAGGGCGGATTCGCTGCTCCGGGGGCCTTGTTTCTCCGGTGGAGCGCAGCTGTGTCGGTACTGAGTTCCCTGAGCAGAAGTGGGTACCGATGTCAGACAACGCGCACGCCACCTCGGTGGTGGCCGACGCCCCTCGCCGGGCGCGGCGTCCCCGTTCCGTCCGCAGTGCCGTGGACCTGCTGGTCGAGGAGAACCTGCCGCTGGTGGGACACATCGTCCGCCAGATCGCGGTGCGGCTGCCTGACCACGTGGCCCGCGAGGACCTGATCTCCGCCGGGATGGCCGCCCTGGTGGCCAGTGCCCGCAGCTTCGACACCGGCCGCGGCATCCCCTTCACCGGGTTCGCGACCTTCCGCATCCGCGGTGCGGTGCTCGACGAGCTGCGCGGGATGGACTGGGCGAGCCGGTCGGTGCGCGGCAAGGCCCGCCGGCTGGAGACCGTCCGCGGTGAGCTCACCGCAGCGCTGGGCCGAGCGCCCCGTCCGGAAGAGCTCGCCAACGCCATGGGCGTCACCCTGGCCGAGATGGGCAGCAACGAGGCCGACGTGCAGCGGGCCAGCGTGCTCAGCCTGCAGGGCTTCGCTCCGGAGACCGGCGCGCTGCTGGTGCAGGACCGGGGCACCGGCCCCGAGCAGACGCTGCTCAACCGCGAGCAGCTCGGCCTGCTGCACGACGCCATCGACGTGCTGCCCGAGCGGCTGGCGCACGTGGTGCGCTCCTACTTCTTCGACCAGCGCCCGATGGCCGAGATCGCCGCCGAGCTGGGCGTGACGGCCTCGCGGGTGTCGCAGATCCGCGCCGAGGCGCTCACCATGTTGCGTGCTGGTCTGGCCGCCAACGAGCGCAGCAGCGCCACGGCCAAGCAGTCCACCCGCACCAAGGCCAAGGAGGCCGCCTACGCCGCTGCCGTCGCCTCGCGCGGGACGCTGGCCACCCGGCTGCAGAAGTCCACGGTGCTCGGCGACATCATCGCCGAGACCTACCGCACCGCCGCCGCGGCGCCGCGCGGCTGCACCGCTTGAGCGCCGTGGTGCGGGACAGCCTGGCGGGGAAGGTCGCTCGATGACCCTGCTGAGTGACGTTCGGGGCCCGGAGAGCGTGGCGGTGGGTGTCGCCGACGAGTCGTGGCGAGGGCTGTTCCACCGCACCGCCATCCAGTCGATCAGCCTCCGGCCCGGTCAGCAGTGCCTGTCCACGCGCATCCACGGTGCCGACGGCCGGCTCTTCGGCGGCATCAGCGGTGTCCGCGACGGCACGGTCGTCGAGGCCGGGCTGGACCTGGTGTCCTCCCGGGCCACGCCGGCGGTGGTGGCCACGGTGCTGCGCCGCTCGCTGGAGAAGCTGGGCGCGCAGGGCGTGCGCGAGGTGGAGCTGCACCTGCCGCCGGCCTGCCACAGCGACAACGAGCCACTGGTGCAGTTCACCGTGCTCAACGAGGGATTCACCGTCCGCAGCTGCGAGCTCAACCAGCACCTGGACCTGAGCCACCTGCGGTCGCCGCGGCAGTGGGTGGACGAGCTCCGCCGTCCGGCCCGCTCCGCGCTGGACCGACTGCGCGCCAAGGACCTGCAGGTGCGCGAGGCGCGGGGCCGCGCGGAGTGGGAGGCCGGTCGCCGGCTGCTGCACGGCGGTGCGGACCTGGTGCTGTCCTGGGACGACCTGGCCGGTGCTCGTGCACCGCTGGCCCCGCACGTGCGCATGGTGTGCGTGTTCCGTCGGAGCGCCCCGATCGCCGCGGCGCTGGTCTACCGGGTGCGCCCGGCGGTGGAGCTGGTGGCCGCGTGGGGCGAGAGCGACCACCGCTTGGCGCACTCCCCGCTGGTGCTGCTCGCCGCCGAGCTGGTGGAGCAGGCGCTGCGCCAGGGAGTGCAGACCATCGACCTCGGGCAGGTGTCCGATGTCGCCGCTGTCGCGGGTGAGGCGGCGGAGCGCGGGCACGGCTCGGCCCAGCTGGCACGGAGCCTGTCCGCTCGCGAGCAGCCGCGGCTCACCGTCGCCACCACGCTCGCCGCCTAGCTGGCCGCGCTGACCGGGCGATGTGTCGGCTGCGCGAGTCCTGCAGCGGCACAGTGAAAATTCCTGGTCAGGACTGCTCAACATCCTCGGAGCAGCGCCGATAGGTAAGGCATGTTGGTCCACGGATGGACCGGCAGGCCCGCTCGTCGGGTCACGTCTTGACTCTGTCCAGGAGGACACCCCATGAGTCTTCGCATCAACACCAACACCGCCGCGCTCAACGCCTACGGCAACCTGCAGGCCAACCAGGCCAAGCAGCAGAACGCCTTCGAGAAGCTCTCCAGCGGCCTGCGGATCAACCGGGCGGCGGACGACGCGGCCGGCCTGTCCATCAGCCAGGGACTGACCAGCCAGATCAACGGCCTCACCCAGGCCACCCGCAACGCCCAGGACGGCATCAACGTCGCCCAGATCGCTGACGGCGCGCTGGCCACCGTGCAGACGATCCTGCAGCGCCAGCGCGACCTGACCGTCCAGGCTTCCAACGGTGGCTCCATGGACGACAACGCCCGTGACGCCATCTCCGCCGAGATCGGCAAGCTCAACAAGCAGCTGGACAACATCAACCAGACCACCGCCTTTGGTGGTAAGCAACTGTTCGACGACGCCACCAACACGTACGACGGCACCTTCCAGGTCGGCGCCAACGGCACCGCGAACGAGCGGATCACCCTGAAGCTGGGTTCCTTCGACGCCGAGACGCTCAAGACGGCCCCGGCGGCCGGCGGCACCACCGGCGGAATTGACGTGAGCTCGACCACGGCCGCACAGGGCTCCATCGAGATCATCGACGCCGCGATCAAGACGGTGTCGGCGGCCCGGTCCGACATCGGTGCCACGCAGAACCAGCTCAGCTACACCATGACCAACCTGCAGACCACCATCCAGAACGTGTCTGCCTCGCGGTCGAACATCACCGACGCCGACCTGGCCACCGAGGTCTCCAACATGAGCCAGGCGCAGATCCTGACCCAGGCCGCCACCTCGGTGCTGGCACAGGCGAACTCGGCCCCGCAGGCCATCCTGAAGCTCCTGCAGTAAGTCGTACCAGCTCGAACCGCTTGACCCCAGGTAGCACGGGCGGGGCCCTGTCCGCAGGGCTCCGCCCGTGCTGCATCGGCACCACAAGGAGCATGCGTGGCTACCTTCTCGTTCGACGGCCTGGCCTCGGGCATCGACACCAAGACGCTGGTCACCCAGCTGATGCAGGTGGCGGCCCAGCCCCAGGCGCAGCTGAAGACGCAGCTGAGCAGCACGCAGACGCTGGTCTCGGCCTACCAGTCGATCAACACTCGCATCACCGCCCTGCAGTCCGCCGCCGACGCGGTGAAGCTGGCGGGCACCTGGACCGCCGCCACTGCCAGCTCCTCCTCGCCCTCGGTGATCGCCACCAGCACCAGCGCCGCCCAGGCCGGCTCGGCCATGACCTTCAGCGTCACCCGACTGGCGGCCGCCCAGGTCAGCACCGTCGCTGTCGCCGGTGACGTGGTGGCCGACTTCGCCGCCGGCATCGACGTGACCATCGGCTCCGGCAGCACCGCCACCACCACCCACGTGGCCCTCACCGGCGGCAGCGCCAGCGACGTGGTGGCCGCGCTGAGCAAGGCCGGGCTCGGGGTGCGGGCCTCGGTGGTGAACGTGGACGACGCCACCGGTACCGGCACCACCCAGCGCCTGCAGCTCAGCTCCACCTCCACCGGCACCGCCGGCGCCTTCAGCATCAGCGGGCTCAGCACCGCACCCACCCAGATCGTGGCGGCGCAGAACGCGCAGCTGACGGTCGGCGACCCGGCCGCGGGCGGCTACTCGGTGTCCTCGTCCACCAACACCTTCACCGAGGCGCTGCCGGGGGTCACCTTCACGGTGGGGGCACTGGCGTCGGGAGTGACGGTGTCCGTGGCCAGCGACACCACGGCCATCACCAAGGCGATGCAGACCATGGTGGACGCCGCGAACGCTGCGCTCGGACAGGTGGGCATGTACACGGCCAAGGGCGGCAGCCTGCAGGGCAACACCCAGGTCGTCGCCCTCAGCCAGGACATCCTCTCCAGCATCAGCCGGGGCACCGGCACCGGCGGCAGCTTCCACAGCATCGGCGTGCAGCTCACCAACACCGGAGGCCTGACCTTTGACGCCACCGTGTTCGCCGCGGCCTACGCCGCCGATCCCACGAAGACGGAGGCCGTCGCCGGGCAGGCGCTGGGCTCAGCACTGTCGACCGTGGCCGAGCGGGCCAGCGCACCGGCGGTGGGCTCGCTGAGCCTGCTGATCACCTCGGGCAACGAGCGGATGACCAACCTGAACAAGCAGATCCAGAGCTGGGACACCCGCCTGGCCGACACCCAGACCGCGATGCAGAAGAAGTACGCGGCCATGGAGGCGGCGGTGAACAAGCTGAACTCGACGCAGGCCTGGCTGAGCTCCGCGCTCTCCTCGCTCGATGCCTCCAAGAAGTCCGACTAGCTCACTGCTCTCCCCCAGAACGCTCCGCCCGAGAACGAGGAGAACCTGTGTCCAGCGACTTGGCTCGAGCCCGCTACCTCGCCGACGCGGTCGCCACGGCGACGCCGGCCCGCCGCATCGTGCTGCTCTACGACCGGCTGTGGCTGGACGTCCAGCGCGGTGTCGAGGGCCTGGCCAGCGCTGATCCCGCCGCGGCCGGTGACCACGTCCAGCACGCCCAGCAGATCGTCGCCGAGCTGCTCGGCAGCCTGGACACCACGGCGTGGGAGGGCGCCGGCGAGCTCGCCTCGCTGTACACCTACCTGCTCCGCGAGCTGATGAACGCCATCGTCGCCCCCACCCCCGGAGCACTGGACACCGCCGCCGGCATCATCACCGGCCTGCGGGACACCTGGAAGCAGGCCGAGGTCCAGCTGCAGACCGGTATCGCCCGCGCCGCGGCGGCCCCGGCCGCCCGACAGGCGGCGTGGGTTGGCTGAGCCTGCGGCGCAGCCCACCTGGGAAGAGGTCCTGGCCGCGCTGACGGCCGACAACGACGCCCTGGAGGCTGCGCTGCACTCCGGAGCCGAGCTGCCGGCGTCGGCCACCCAGCCCTGGCACCCCCCGCAGCTGCCGCCGCTGCCCCCGGAGCTGGCCCCGGCCGCCCGTGAGGTGCTCGCCCGCCAGGTGGCCCTGCAGGCCCGCCTCGCCCTCGACCTCGCCCAGCTCTCCCCGGCCACCCGCCGCCGCAGCGTGGCCACCGCCGCCCCGCAACCGACCCTGGTGGATCTGCGCGCGTAAACCCTTGCTGCTCAGGCAAAACTCGTAGTAACAACTGCTCAACTCAGCGTGATCTCGGCCGATGACAACCTCGAGCACGGATCGCTCACCCCGCTTGCCAAGGACTGGCGAGACTCGACAGGTGAGGTCCATCTCGTGCTGGATGACATTGCTTCGGTGACGATGCGCACGGCTCTGTCGAGCCTGTCCGCCCGCCAGCGCGTGAGCGCCGACAACATCGCGAACATCGAGACGCCCAACTACCGCGCGTCCCGAGTCTCGTTCGAGTCCAGCCTGCGTGACGCGGTCGCCTCCGGTGACCCCGCCCGAGCCACGGCGTCGGTGGATGGCACCGGCGACACCCCGGGGGTCAACGGCAACAACGTCAACCTCGACGCCGAGACGATCATCGACCAGAAGACCCAGCTGCAGTACCAGCTGCTGGCCAGCGCGCTCTCCGGCAAGTACAGCCTCCTCAGCACCGTGATCAAGGGCTGAGCCGATGACCCTCTTCTCCGCCATCAACGCCTCCGGCACCGGGCTCACCACCTACCGCACCTGGATCGACGTGCTGGCCAACAACGTCGCCAACGTCAACACCGCGCGGCCCACCTCGGGCCCGGCCTTCCAGGCGTCCTACGTGGAGGCCCAGGAGATCGCCGGCGGACCCGACGGCATCGGCCAGGGCGTGGAGATCACCTCGCTGCCGCAGGGCAGCGCCGAGGGAATCCTCACCTACCAGCCCGACAACCCGCTGGCCGACGAGAACGGCTACGTCCGGCTGCCGGACATCGACATGGCTGAGCAGATGGGCAACCTGATCATGGCGCAGCGGGGCTTCCAGGCCAACGCCGCGGTGATCGACCGCGCCAAGGACACCTACCTGCAGGCCATCAACATCGGAAAGAACCGCTGACCATGACGATCCCCGCCATCGGCGCCCTCAGTGCCGCCCTGCCCGCCTTCGCGCCCTTCGCGCCGGTGAGCCCCGAGACCACCGCCCCCGCAGCCACCGGTGGCAGCGACTTCGCCGCCATGCTCAGCAAGGGCATGGAGACGGTGCAGACCGCGCAGGACAAGGCCAGCGGGCTGGCCGTGCAGGCCGCCACCGGCGACCTGACCGACATCCACGACTACACGATCGCCTCCACCGAGGCGGGCCTGGTCACCGAGCTGGCCTCGGCGATCCGCACCAAGGGCATCGACGCGTTCAACCAGATCATGGGAATGCAGGCCTGACATCGTGAAGAACATCGTCGTCGACCGCGCGCAGCGGTTCTGGCAGGGCTTCCTGGCCTTCACCCCCGGCCAGAAGGTCGTCTCCGTGGCCGCCGTGCTGGCGCTCACCCTCGGTGGCTTCTTCTTCACCACCTGGGCCTCGGCGCCCACCTACGCCCCGCTGTTCACCAACCTCGCCCCGACCGACGCCAGCGCGATGATCGACAAGCTCAACGCCACCGGCACCCCCTACGAGCTGGCGGCCAACGGCACCTCGATCATGGTGCCGGAGAAGGACGTCTACGCCCTGCGGCTGACCATGAGCTCGGCCGGCCTGCCCACCTCGGGCAAGTCCGGCTACAGCCTGCTGGACAACGAGGGCATCACCACCTCGGAGTTCAAGCAGCAGGTGGACTACCAGCGGGCGCTGGAGGGCGAGATCGGCAACACCGTCCGCTCCATCGACGGCGTCGTCGACGCCACCGTGCACCTGGCGATCCCCAAGGACACCGTCTACGACGACGGCACCAAGAAGCCCACCGGCGCCGTGCTGCTGACCACCGCCCCCGGCACCAAGCTCACCTCCGGGCAGGTGCAGTCGGTGGTCAACCTGGTCTCCTCCAGCGTGCCCGGCCTCACCGCCGACCAGGTCAGCGTGTCCGACTCCACCGGCAAGGTGCTCAGCGCCCTCGGTGACGACGACACCGCCGCCGGCTCCGACACCCGCAGCGAGGCCACCCGGCAGTACGAGAGCCGGCTGAACACCGCGGTGCAGCAGATGCTGGACCAGATGGTGGGCGCCGGGCACTCGGTGGTCACGGTGAACGCCGACCTGGACTTCGACAAGACCAACACCGTCTCCCAGACCTACGTCTACGACGCCGAGGTCCCCCCGCTGGCGGAGTCCTCCACCACCGAGACCTACAACGGCGGGGCCGGCGACAACGGGGTGCTGGGCGCGGCCGCCACCCCGCCGGTGGCCGGAGCCGACGGCGCCACCGACGGCAACGGTGGCTACACCAAGACCACCGGCACCAAGAACAACGCCGTGGGTCAGGTCACCGACACCCGCAACTCCGCCCCCGGGCAGGTCCGCAACCTCAACGTCGCCGTCCTGCTCGACCGCAACGCCCCCGCCGTGGACCAGGCTGCGCTGCAGCAGCTGGTGAGCTCGGCGGTGGGCCTGGACACCGAGCGCGGGGACACCCTGGCCGTGGCCAGCGCCCCGTTCGACACCACCGCGGCCGACGCCGCAGCCGACACCGCCGCTGCCGCGGCTGCCGCCACCGCGGCCAGCGAGAAGAGAGAACAGCTGATGTCCATGGCCAAGACCCTTGCGGTGGTGGTTCTCGTCGCGGTGCTGGTGGTCGCCACCCTCATCGCCAACCGCCGTCGTCGCAAGGCCGCGCTGCGCACCGAGCCGGCCTACGACCCGGACGAGTTCCTGTCCGCGCTCAACGACTCCCCCGACCTGCTCCCGCCGGCACCGCAGGACATCGTGCCGCCCTCGACGCAGGCCTCGACGCAGGCCGCTGCTCGGGCCCGTGAGCAGGGGGTGGCCGCCCTGGCCGGCAACGAGCCGCACGAGGTCGCCCGCCTGCTCCGCAGCTGGCTCAACGAGAAGGACAAGTGACGATGACTACTGCTCTCGCCGACCCGCAGCTGGCCACGGTCACCCCGATCGCGCCGGGCGTGCCGATGGGCAAGCGCGCCACCGACACCGCCCCCGACCCGCTGCTGGGCATGCCGGGCCGCCGCAAGGCCGCCATCCTCATGCTCCAGCTCGACCGGGAGACCTCGGCGAAGGTGATGGCGCAGCTGCGCGACACCGAGCTGGAGGAGCTCTCCGCCGAGCTCACCCGCGCCGGGGACGTCTCCCCGGACATCTCCCGCGCGGTGCTCGACGAGTTCGGCCTGATGATGGAGTCGGGCCGCGCCGTGGTGCAGGGCGGGGCCGACCAGGCCCGGGAGATGCTGGTGGCTGCGGTCGGCGAGCAGCGCGCGTCGGCCATCATGGACCGGCTGTCGGCCACCATGGTCGAGCAGCCGTTCAAGTTCCTGCACGACACCGACGCCCGCCAGGTGCTGAACTTCATCACCGACGAGCACCCGCAGACCACCGCCCTGGTGCTGGCCCACCTGCCGGCGCCGCTGGCCTCGCGCGTGCTGGCCGGCCTCGGCGCCGACCTGCAGGCCGACGTCGCCCACCGCATCGCCACCATGGACCGCACCTCTCCCGACGTGATCCGGCAGATCGAGGCGAGCCTGGAGCGACGGATGGTCACCCAGCTGGGTGCCCCCTCCGCCGACCAGTCCTCGGTGGGCGGGCTGCAGCCGCTGGTGGACATCATCAACCGGGCCGACCCGGGTACCGAGAAGCTGATCATGGAGGGCCTGGAGGCACGCGACCCCGAGCTCGCCGAGGAGATCCGCAGCCGGATGTTCATGTTCGAGGACCTGCTCACCCTGGAGGACCGGGCGGTGCAGCTGGTGTTGCGCCAGGTGGAGGCCAGCACCCTCGCCGTGGCGCTCAAGGGCATGCCGATCCCGGTGCACACCAAGGTGATGGCGAACATGTCCGAGCGCGCCGCGGAGACCCTGGCCGAGGAGATCGAGCTGCTCGGCCCGGTGCGGGTGGCCAGCGTGGAGGAGGCCCAGGCCGACGTGGTCCGGGTGATCCGCCAGCTGGAGGAGTCCGGCCAGATCGTCGTCCGTCGTGGCGGCGAGGACGAGTACGTTGCCTGACACCCTGGCCGCCCGGCCGGCGTTCGCGCTGGCCGGTCCCTCGGCCATCCCGGAGCGCCTCGTCGCCGACGCCCGCAGCGCCGCCGAGGCGGTGGGCTACGCCCGGGGCTGGGCCCAGGGACTGGCCGAGGCCCGCCGGGCCAGCGCCGACGCGCTGGCCGCCGCCCGGGCCGCGGAGCTCCGCCACGCCGCCGAGCGCAGCGACTCCCTCGCCTCGGCGGTGGCTGCGCTCGCCGTGGCCGCCGACCAGCTGGAGGCCGTCGCGGCCCCCGCGTTGACGCAGATCGAGGACACCGTGCTGGCCGTGGCGCTCGAGCTGGCCCAGGCGCTGCTCGGCCGTGAGCTGGCGCAGCCCGCCGTGTCCGGCCCGGCCGCCCTGGCCCGGGTGCTGGCCCTGGCGCCGGAGGGTGAGCCGGTGAGCGTGCGGCTGCACCCCCGCGACCATGCCCAGCTCAGCGGAGTCGGCGGCGCCGAGGTGCTCGCCGCGGTGGCGGGTGCGGCGGGCCGGGAGATCACCCTCACCGCCGACGCCGCTGTGGCGCCCGGTGACGCCCTCGCCCGCTGCGGCGCGACCTCTCTCGACGCCCGGCTGTCCGCCGGGGTGGCCCGGCTGCAGGAGCACCTGGCCCGATGAGCACCCCGGTACCCACGCTGCTGCCCGAGCGCACCCGTCGCGGCCTGGACGAGCTGCTGGCCCTGGCCGGCCCCCGCCGCTACGGCTACGTCTGCCGGGTGGTCGGGCTGTCCGTCACCGTGGCCGGTCTGCCCGGCCGCATCGGGGACCTGCTGCGCATCGGCACCGGCGAGTCCGCCGTGCTGGCCGAGGTGGTGTCGGTGAGCGGCGCGGAGTGCACCTGCCTGCCGCTGGGCCCGATGGCCGGCATCGGCAACGGCGACCAGGTCTCGCACACCGGTGGCCCCCTGCAAGTGGCGGTGGGCGAGGAGCTGCGCGGCCGGGTGCTCGACGGTCTGGGTCGACCGCTGGACGGCTCCGCGCTGCCCGGCGGCATGGAGCGGGTGTCGGTGGAGATGGCGCCGCCGGCGGCCATGTCGCGCCGGCGGGTGGACCAGGCGCTGCCCGTGGGGGTGCGTGCCATCGACAGCCTCATCACCGTCGGCCGTGGCCAGCGGGTGGGCATCTTCGCCGGCTCCGGGGTGGGCAAGTCCAGCCTGCTGTCCATGATCACCCGCGGCACCACCGCCGAGATCACCGTGGTGGCGCTGATCGGCGAGCGCGGCCGGGAGGTGCGGGAGTTCCTCGACGACGTCCTCGGCGCCGAGGGCCTGCGCAACGCGATCGTCGTCGTCGCCACCTCCGACCAGCCCCCGATGGTGCGGCTGCGCGCGGCGTTCGTGGCCACCCGCATCGCGGAGTGGTACCGCGACACCGGCGCCGACGTGCTGCTGATGATGGACTCCATCACCCGGCTGGCCACCGCCCAGCGAGAGATCGGCCTGTCCGTCGGCGAGCCCCCGGCCTCCCGCGGCTACCCGCCGTCGGTGTTCGCCCTGATGCCGCAGCTGCTGGAGCGCGCCGGCGGCGGCGAGCACGGCACCATCACCGGTCTGTACACCGTGCTGGTGGACGGCGACGACCACAACGAGCCGATCGCCGACACCGCCCGGTCCATCCTGGACGGACACATCGCGCTCGACCGCCGGCTGGCCACCGCCGGGCACTTCCCCAGCATCGACGTGCTCGAGTCGGTGTCGCGGGTGACCACGGCGGTCACCAGCCGGGAGCAGCAGGACCTCGCCCGCACCGCTCGCCAGCTGATGGCGGCCCAGCGCGACGTGAAGGAGCTGGTGGAGATCGGCGCCTACGTGGGCGGCACCAACCCCCGCGCCGACCGCGCCCTGCAGGTGTGGCCGCAGCTGGAGTCCTTCCTGCAGCAGCGCATCGACGAACCCGCCGGCTACGACGCCGCGTGGTCGCAGCTGGCCGGCGTGCTGGCCAGCACCGGGGCCGCAGCGACCGGAGACGCGGCATGAGCGGGCGCCGCTGGCTGGGCACCATGATCCGCGCCCGCCAGGCCGAGGAGGACGTGGCCGTGCAGAACCTCGCCGACGCCCGGCGCACCGCCACCCTCGCCGCCCAGCGCCTGGCTCGTGAGGCAGGCCGGGTGGACGCGCTGACCCAGCCGGACAGCGAGTCGGTGCGAGCGTTCCACGCCTCTGCCGCCGCCCGACAGGCTGCGGCGGCGACGCTGTCGGCTGCCCGGCACCGGTTGCTCACCGCCCAGGACCGGGTGGGCTGCGCCGAGACCGAGCTGACCGCCGCTGCCCGTGCCCGGCGCACCGTGGAGAAGATGCACGAGCGGGACGCGGCTGCCAGCACCCGGGCGGCGCTCACCGCGGCGCAGCAGGAGCTGGACGAGATCGGCATCAGCCGGCACACCGCGCGCCAGGAGGCGACCCGATGACCGCCATCAGCGGCGTGTCCACGGTGCTGGCCCGCATCTCCCAGCTCGAGTCCACCCTGAGCTCGCTCAGCGGCACCCGATCCGCGAGCGCGCGGTCGGCCACCACCACGCTGGGCACCGCCGCGCTGGGCACCTCCGCAGCCGCGACCGCCAGCGGGCCCCGGGCCCAGTTCCTCGCTGCTCAGGTTCCCAGCGCGGCCCAGGGCACCAGCACCGCGGAGTCGTTCTCCGTGCAGCTGGCCAGCGCCGCGTCGGACACCAGCCGCAGCGGTGGTGGCGTCACCGGCGACGCCGCGGTGGCTGCGGCCAAGAAGTACCTGGGCGTGCCCTACGTGTGGGGCGGCACCAGCGCCACCGGGCTGGACTGCTCCGGGCTGGTGCAGCGCGCCTACGGCGACCTGGGCGTCACCCTGCCGCGGGTGGCGGCCGACCAGGCCAAGTCCGGCACCGCGGTGGCGAGCCTGGCCCAGGCCAAGCCGGGCGACCTGCTCGCCTTCGGCCAGCCGGTGGACCACATCGCCATCTACGTGGGCAACAACCAGATGATCGCCGCCCCCCAGCCCGGGGAGAACGTGAAGATCCAGTCGGTCTACACCACCCCGGTGGCCATCCGCCGGGTCGTCACCGACGCACCGGCGGTGCAGAGCGTGGCCGCCGCAGCGGTGACCACCACCTCCGCAGCAACGTCCGGGGTGGCCCGGTACGCCACGCTGTTCAGCCAGGCCGAGGCCCGGCACGGCCTGCCCAGCGGACTGCTGGCCGCGGTGGCCCAGACCGAGTCGGGTGGCAACGCCGCCGCGCTGAGCCCCGCGGGGGCCTCCGGGCTGATGCAGATCATGCCGGCCACCGCCCGCGGCCTGGGTGTGGATCCGCTGGTTCCCGCCCAAGCGGTGGACGGCGCGGCCCGGCTGCTGTCGGGCTACCTGCGGGACTACCAGGGCTCCATCCCGCTGTCGCTGGCCGCGTACAACGCCGGCCCCGGCGCGGTGAAGCAGTACGGCGGGGTGCCGCCCTACCGGGAGACGCAGAACTACGTCGCCAAGATCACCGGGCTGATGGGCAGGTCCGTCTGATGGCCATCACCCTCGCCGGCGCACCCTTTACCCAGTCCGGGGCAGGGACGCCCGCCGCGCCCACCCCTGACCCGACCTCGGGCGACGCCTTCGCCGCGCTGCTCGGCGCCGTGCCGCTGGGCGGACCTCCGCCCGGCACCCTCACCGTTGCGGTGTCCGGCGGTGTTCCGGCATCGACGGGCCACGAGACGCTCCCGGTGCTCGGCAGCCTCCTGGCCGAGCTGGGTGACCAGGACGCCACGACCACAGTGGACGGTGGGGCGGCACTCCCTGCGCTGATACCGGATGCTGGCCTGGCGGGGGGTGCTGGCCTGGTGGGTGCGCTCACCGCCAGCGCCGTGCTGCCCCTGCCCCTGCCCCTGCCGGCGCTGGTGGCCGGCCTGGTGCCGTTCGTCGCGCAGGATCCGGCCACCGCCGCGGCGGGCAACCCTGTGCCGGGCACCGCAGTCGCAGTCGCACCGGCCCAGTCGGACGGTCACGCACCCGCCACGGCGCCGCAGCACCCGGCCAGCCCCGCGATTGCTGCCCCGACCACTGGCGTCGCGCTTCCGCCCGGGTTCACCCCCGTCGCCGAGGCCGAGTCTGCGCTGCTCACCGCTGCCCTGTTGCCGGCCGGTTCCCTCCTGCCGACCGACCCGGCAGTGCCGGTGCCGCCCGCCCCGGCCAGCATGGTCCCCGCACCCGACGTCGCCCTGCCCGCCGCCGGTGCGCCGCAGGTGGCTGCTCCCCTGCTCGCGCCGGCACCGACCCCGCCGACCACTCCCGTGGTGAGCGCGCCGCCTGCCGCACCCCCGGAGCCGGTGCACCACCAGGTGGCCACCGCCCTGCTCGGGGTTCGCAGCCGCGGGGAGGGCAGCCACCAGCTGGAGCTCGCCCTGCACCCCGCCGAGCTGGGCCAGGTGAACGTGCACGTCCGGATGGTGGACGGCGCCCTCACCGTCGCGCTGGCCAGCGGAAGCGACGCCACGCTGGACGCCCTGCGCGCCGCGCTGCCCGAGCTGCGCCAGGAGCTGCGCGCCGCCGGGCTGGCGCAGGTGACGCTCAGCCTCGACCTCACCGACCCCGGCACCGCCCACCACCAGGAGCGGGAGGAGCAGCACGCCTCCCGCCCGGCTGACCGGCGGCCCGGGCCGGCAGCCGCCGCCGCCCCCGAGCCGGACACGCCAGTGCTCCGCAGCTCTACCACCGCCCTGGACCGACTGCTGTGACCCCCACACCCCGAGCGACCACCCCCGAGCAGGAGACCCGATGACCGCTCCCCTCTCCGCCACCCCGCCGGCCACCACGCCGATGACGGCCCCGCCGTCCACCACCGGCGCCACCTCCACCTCCGCTGCCACCGCCACGGACAAGACGCAGCTGAGCAACCAGGCGTTCATGCAGCTGCTGGTGGCTCAGCTGAAGTACCAGGACCCCAGCAAGCCGATGGACACCGCCGCGTTCATGAACCAGACGGCCACCCTCACCCAGGTGCAGGCCATGGAGAAGAGCACGCAGGCCAACACCGACATGCTGGCCGCCCAGCGGGCCCAGACCGCCAGCACGCTGGTGGGCCGCACCGTGTCCTACACCGCCCTCGACGGCTCGGTGGCCACCGGCTACGTCTCCGCGGCCACCATCTCCACCCCTACCCCCACCCTGCGCATCGGCGGCAGCGACGTCGAGCTGGCCAGCGTCCAGCAGGTTCTCGACACCGCAGCCCCCACGCCGTAGCTCGGCACCACCACCCAGCTCGAACCCCACCCTCAGGAGCCCCCATGATCCGCTCACTGTTCACCGGCATCTCCGGGCTCCGTGCCCACCAGCAGATGCTCGACGTCACGTCGAACAACATCGCCAACGTCAACACCACCGGCTTCAAGAGCTCGTCCACGGTGTTCGAGGACACCCTGAGCCAGACCGTCGCCGGGGCCGGTGCACCCGGCGCCGCCACCGGCGGCACCAACGCCAAGCAGGTGGGCCTGGGCGTGCAGCTCGCCGCCACCCAGACCAGCTTCACCGAGGGGTCCAACCAGTTCACCGGCCGCACCAGCGACCTGCGCATCAACGGGGACGGCTTCTTCGTGCTCACCAAGGGCGGCCAGGAGACCTACAGCCGCGCCGGGTCGTTCTCCCCCGACGCCGAGGGCAACCTGGTCAGCCCGGACGGTGCGGTGCTGCAGAGCACCACGGGCGGGCCGATCAACATCAACGGCGGCTACACCTCCTGGAGCATCTCCCCCGCCGGTGTGGTCAACGCGGTGGACGCCACCGGCGCCACCGTGCCGATCGCCACCATCGCGCTGGCCACGTTCGCCAACCCGGCGGGCCTGGTCAAGGTGGGCGAGACCCAGTTCCAGACCAGCATCAACTCCGGTGCGCCGCAGATCGGCAACCCCGGCGAGGGCGGGCGCGGCAGCATGACCTCGGGGTACCTGGAGATGTCCAACGTGGACCTGGCCAGCGAGCTGACCAACCTGATCATCTCCCAGCGCGGGTTCCAGGCGAACTCCCGCGTCATCACCACCTCCGACGAGGTGCTGCAGAGCCTCATCAACATCAAGTAGCGCCCCGCCTCCGCGCCCTGGGCGCCCGCGCTGGTGATCCGTCCACCAGCGCGGGCGCAGGGGCTCAGGAAGTCCCCCGACCGGCCGATCAAACACCCGACAGGGATCCACGGATGGGTCCCGACGAGCACCTGGATGGATCCGTTGATACAGCTACGTCGGTTGGGTGGCGCCGTCTTCGCCCTGAACCCCGACCTCATCGAACGTGCCGAGGCCACGCCCGACACGGTCGTGACGCTGGTCGGCGGAAACAAGTACGTCATCCTGGAGTCCCTCGACGAGCTCACCCTGCTCATCCAGGAGCACCGCACCCGCATCCTCGCCGACGCCGAGCTGCTGGCCATGCAGGCCAGCCAACCGGCCGAGCAGCCGGTCCCGCCCGTGCGGGGGATCGCCAGCAGCCCCGGTGCGCGCAGCCAGGTGGTGCCGATCCGCCCTCAGGACACGTGATGGACCCCTCCCTGCTCATCGGCATGGGTCTCGCGCTGGTCGCTGTGGTCGCCTCGGTCATCCTCGAGGGCGGCCACATCACCGACATGTTCCTGCTGCCGCCGATGATCCTGGTGTTCGTCGGCACGTTCGGCGTGGCAATGGCCGGCGGCATCAAGCGGGACGTCAAGGCCCTGCCCAGCCAGCTCAAGCGCGCCGCGACGGCCACCGCCCCCGACCCGTCCGAGGCGGTGGAGACGCTGGTCCACCTGGCCGGCCGGGCCCGCCGCGAGGGCATGCTGGCGCTGGAGGACGAGGCCCGCAGCATCGAGGACGACTTCCTGCGTCGCGGGCTGCAGATGGCCATCGACGGCACCGACGCCGACGACGTGGCGGTGATCCTCTCCGCCGAGGTGGACACCAAGCGGGCGGCCGACGCCGCTGCGGCCAAGCTCTTCAACGACATGGGCGGCTACGCCCCCACCATCGGCATCATCGGCACCGTGCTGGGCCTGCTGCACGTGCTGGGCCAGCTCGCCTCCCCCGACAAGCTGGGCACCGCCATCGCCGGCGCCTTCGTCGCCACCCTGTGGGGCGTCATGTCGGCCAACGTGTTCTGGTTGCCCATCGGCAACCGGCTCAAGCGGCTGAGCCAGGTGGAGTGCGACCACATGGAGGTGGTCATCGAGGGCATCCTCGCCATCCAGGCCGGGGCCTCGCCGCGCCTGGTGGAGCAGCGGCTGGCCAGCCTGGTGCCGCTGGCCGCTGACGGCACCAAGGACGCCGGCGGGAAGACCCAGGACAAGGCCGCCTGATGGCCGCGGGACGTGGCGGACACAGCGCCCGCAGCCACCGCGGGCGCTCGCACGAGGAGCACGCCGAGGACGGCAGCGAGCGCTGGATGGTGACCTACGCCGACATGGTCACCCTGCTGCTGGTGCTGTTCATCGTGCTCTACGCCATGGGGTCGGTGAACACTTCCAAGTACGAGGAGCTCAAGACCAGCCTGGCCGGCGCGTTCAGCTCCGGGCCCACCCCAGGGCTGACCGACAGCGGCTCCGGACTGGTCAGCGGGGGACAGCTGAGTCCTCCGCTGCCGCCCGCACCGCAGAACATCGCCCCTGCCGCACCCACGCTGGCCCCCATCGACCAGGCGGCCCAGGACGCGGCCCGCGCTGCTGCCCAAGCCACCGCCCAGCGCGCGCAACCGGCGCCGGCCGGCACCAGCGACGCCGCCCGCCGCGAGCTGGAGGAGTTCCTGCGCATCGAGGAGGAGATCAACCGGTCGCTGGCCGAGCGGGGCCTGGCCGGCAGCGCCGAGTACACGATCAACGAGCGCGGGCTGGCCGTCACCATCGTCACCGACTCCTTGGTGTTCCCCGGCAACAGCGCCGTGCTGGGGGTGGACGGACCGCGCATCCTGGACGCCGTCATCCCGCCGCTGCAGCGGGCCACCAACCTGATCCAGGTGGACGGGCACACCAACCAGCAGAACGTGGGCACCGACCCCTACCCCAGCGGCTGGGAGCTCTCCTCGGCCCGCGCCTCCGCGGTGGTCCGCTACCTGACCAGCGTCGGCCGCATCAGCTCCGGCCGGCTCAGCGCCGCCGGGTTCTCCGACCAGCGCCCCCTGGTGCCGGCCAGCGACCCGGCCTCGGTCACCCGCAACCGCCGGGTGGACATCGTGGTCGTCTCCCAGCTGCCGCTGGCCGAGCGCGGTGCCCTCGCCAGCCCGTCGGGTCCCGGCGGATGAGGCGCCCACCGCCGTCCCCGCCCCTTGCCCGCCCCGCCACCCGACGCCGGAACCAGGAGTGAGCCCCATGCCCGTCGACACCGCCCCCACCACTCGAGCGGCGAGCAGCGCCCCGTCCGGCGCTGTCGCCGCCGGGGCCAAGCGCCGCTCCGGTGACGCCACCGACGCTCCGGCCAAGGCCGGCGCCGGCCGCAAGAAGATCATCGTGATCGCGGTGGTGGTGCTCCTGCTCGCCGCCGCCGGCTACTTCTTCCTCGCCCCCGCCGGCGAGGAAGGGCCCCCGGAGCCCGGGCCGGTGGTGGCCATGGAGACCACCACCCTGAACCTGGCCGACGGGCACTTCCTGCGGGTGAAGATCGCCTTGCAGACCGTGCTGGGCGCGGACGAGGCGATGGACACCAGCAAGGCCGCGCAGCTGGTGATCAGCGAGCTCAGCAACCGGCCGATGGCCAGCCTGAGCACCGAGGCCGCGCGCACCGAGGCCAAGACGGCGCTGCTGGGCAAGCTCCAGCAGGCCTACCCCGACCAGATCATGGACCTGTACTACACGGAGTTCGTCATGCAGTGATGCCCGCGCCGGGGGTGTCCGTGCAAACCCCATCCGTGAAAACCCTTGGCCCCGAGCGGACCTCGCTCGACGCCCATCGTCGGAGGCCGCCTCAGGTTCGGCCGAGCGCGGTCGAAGAGTAACCATGTGGCACCCACTTCGACCGGTACAGCCGCGCCCGTGGCGCGGCTGCTGCGCCGCACGGCCCCCGCCGGCGCGGTCCCGTACGACTTCCGCAGGCCCGCCAAGCTGCCCCGGGAGTACATGCGTGGCCTGCAGCTGAGCTACGAGACCTTCGGTCGCCGGCTGGGCACGCTGCTCACCAGCGGCCTGCGCCAGCTGAGCACGGTCAACCTGGTGGCCATCGAGCACCAGACCTACGAGGAGTACGCGGCCGGGCTGGAGCCGACCACCCTGATGGCGGTGCTGGACATCGCCCCGCTGCAGGGCACGGCGATCTTCGAGATGTCGGTGCCCACGGCGCTGGGGTGCCTGGACTACATGCTCGGCGGCGCGGGCGGTGAGCAGCCCACCCGCCAGCTCACCGACATCGAGGTGACGGTGCTGCGCACGCTGCTGGACCAGATCCTCGCCGTGCTCGCCTACGCCACCGAGCCCACGGTGGGCATGACGCCGACGCTGCGCACCCTCGAGTACCACCCGCAGTTCATCCAGCCGGTGCCCGCCGCCGACACCGTGGTGGTGGCCTCCTTCGAGATGCGGGTGGGCAACCAGGTCTGCGTCGCCACCCTCTGCGTGCCCTTCGCCTCGCTGCAGCCGCGGCTGCAGGTCGGCGCGGAGGGCGCACCCCAGTCGGCCGCCGAGCGCAGCTCGCGGGAGCGGGCGGCGCGGCAGGTGCGCTCAGCCATGGGCAACGTGCCGGTGGACGTCTCGGTGGCCTTCCGCCCCCTGCAGCTGACCCCGCAGGAGGTCATCGCCCTGGTGCCCGGCTCGGTCATCAGCCTCAACCACCCGGTGAGCACCCCGCTGACGGTCGACGCCGGCGGCGTCACCTTCGCCCACGCCCTCGCCGGACGGCAGGGCACCCGCCTCGCCGGCCTCGTCATCGGCACCCCCCTGGAGCAGACACCATGACCACCCCGTCCCCGGCCGACGCCGTCCGCCAGGCCGCGCTCGCCGCCATCGCCGCGCTGCCCATCGCCGAACCCCTCACCCTGGGCGAGCCGGTCACCCACACCGCTGCGCTGGACTTCGACGGGGTGGCGGTCACCGCCCGCTTCACCGGCGGCACCGGCGGCGAGGTGGTGGTGGCCGTGGAGCGTGCGGTGAGCGAGGCGCTGCAGGGCTCCGCGCTGGGCTCGCTCGACCTGGGCTCGGCGCTGGCTCCCGCCCTGGCTGCCGCCGCCGGCACCGTGGGCACCGTGCAGACCGGGCCCGGCCAGGTGCTCGACGTGCGCCCCGCGCTGGACGCCCTGCTCAGCAAGCCCGGTGCCGCGGTGGTGCCGCTGCTGCACCAGGGCGTGGTGCGCGCCGTGGTCGGCCTGGCGGTCGCCGCGTCGGCGGCGCCCGCGGTGGCCCCCACCACGCCGCTCTACCCGACGCTGGAGGAGGCCCGTGCCACCGCCGCGGCCCCCGGTGGCATGGGTGCCCAGCAGATCCGGCGGGGCCTGGACCTGCTGCGCGACGTGCACATGGAGGTCACCGCCCAGATCGGTGCCACCCGCATGACGGTGAACGAGCTGCTCACCCTCACCGACGGCGCCGTGGTGGAGCTGGACCGGGCGGCGGGCGCCCCGGCCGACCTGCTGGTCAACGGGCACCTCATCGCCCGTGGCGAGGTGGTGGTGGTGGACGAGAACTTCGGTCTGCGGATCACCGAGATCGTGGTCGGTGACGAGATGGTCTCCGCACCCGCGTGAGCACCGTCGAGCTCGTCGGCCGGATGATCCTCGCCCTGGTCGTCGTGATCTTCGTGATGTGGGGCCTGGCCAAGTGGGCCCGCAAGCCGCTCGGCGCCGGTGCGGGCCAGGTGCTGACCGTGCTGGCCCGCCAGCAGCTCAGCCGCACCTCCTCGGTGGCCGTGGTGAAGGTGCTCGACCAGGCCCTGGTGCTCGGCGTGACCGAGCAGGGCATCCGCCTGCTCACCGAGGTCGACCTGGACCAGGTGCAGACCGTGCTGTCCACGCCGCCAGCACCGCGCGAGCGGCGGCTGCGCCGCACCTCCAGCACTGACCCCGGCTCCACCGCCGACGCGCTCGCCGAGCCCGCGCCGGAGCCGGTGACGCTGACGAAGAGCGCCACCGCGCCGGGTCGCCTGGACGGCTCCGTGCTCTCCCCCCGCACCTGGCGCCAGGCGGTGGACGCCGTCCGCGACCTCACGGCGCGCCGGTGAGCACCCGCCCGGCCGGCCGGCCGGTGGTGCGCACCACGGTGCTGGCCCTGCTCGCCGGGCTGTTCCTGCTGCTGGCCGCCCCCGCCGCCCCGCACGCCGCTGCCGCCTCGGCCCAGCCAGGGGCGAGCCCGCCAGGAGCGACGCTGGTGGTGGCCGCCGCGGTGGCCCAGCCGCTGCCCCAGCAGACCGAGCCCACCCCGCCGGCCCCACCCACGGCGCCCGATGCGCCCACCGGGTCGGTGACCGTGGACGTCAACCCCTCCCCCAGCACCTCGGTGAGCATCCTGCTGCTGCTCACGGTGCTGTCGGTGGCGCCGTCGATCCTGCTGCTGATGACCAGCTTCACCAAGATCTTCGTCGTCCTCGGCCTCACCCGAAATGCGTTGGGGCTCAACACTGTTCCGCCCAACCAGGTGCTCGCCGGGCTCTCGTTGTTCCTCAGCCTGTTCATCATGACGCCGGTGCTGAAGCTGGTGAACTCCGAGGGGCTGCAGCCCTACCTCGACGGCAGCAAGACGCAGTCCGACGCGTTCGACGACGGCATCAAGCCGCTGCGGGAGTTCATGCTCGCCCACACCCGCACCGAGGAGATCGCGATGATGCTGCGGGCGGCCAAGCTGCCCAACCCGCCCAGCCCGGAGGCCGTGGAGCTGACCACGCTCATCCCGGCGTTCGTGCTCTCCGAGCTGCGGGCGGCGATGATCATCGGCTTCGTCATCTTCATCCCGTTCCTCATCATCGACATGGTCGTGTCGTCCTCGCTCATGTCGCTGGGAATGATGATGCTCCCGCCGGTCACGGTGTCCCTGCCGTTCAAGATCCTGCTGTTCGTGCTCGCCGACGGCTGGGGGCTGATCATCAACTCCCTGGTCACCAGCTACAACACCGGCTGATCCCCCAGCACACGCCCGTCCGTGCCCAGCCGAACCACCCCTGACTCGAGGTACCCGCCATGACCGACACCGCGATCGTCCACCTGGGACTGCAGGCCATGCTGATCGGCTTCCAGCTGGCTGCGCCGGTGCTGCTCACCGCCCTGGTCATCGGCTTCGCCATCTCGATGTTCCAGTCGGCGACGCAGATCCAGGAGTTCACGCTGTCCTTCGTGCCCAAGGTGATCGGCGTCGGGGTGGCGCTGCTGGTCTCCGGCAGCTGGATGATGCACACGATGATCACCTTCACCGAGCAGCTGTTCACCCAGATCCCCTCCCTGACCAGCTGAGCGAGGGCGAGCCCACCCGTGGACGTGCGATGAGCGTGCAGCTGGACACCGCGAGCCTGCTCGCGGTGCTGCTGGCCTCGATCCGCATCGGCGCGTGGCTGATGATCGCCCCACCGCTGGCCACCGCGGGCGTGCCGCGCACCGTGCGGATGATGCTGGCTGGGGTGCTGTCGCTGGTGGTGGTGGGCACCGCCCGGCAGAACGTGCCCGCCGCGGAGATCGGGCCGCTGGTGGGCAGTGCCGTGCAGCAGCTGCTGATCGGCGCCGCGCTGGGGTTCCTCACCCGGCTGCTGTTCACCGCCGTCGAGGCGGCGGGGTCGATGATCGACCTGTTCGGGGGGTTCTCCCTGGCCGCGGCCTACGACCCGCTGATGGCCAACACCAACGCCGTGTTCGGGCGGCTGTTCGCGCTGCTCACCACGGTGCTGATCTTCGCCAGCAACGCGCACCTGGTGATCATCACCGGCTTCCTGCGCACCTTCACCGCGCTGCCGCTGGACGCCACCCTGTCGCTGTCCGACCTCGGCGCCACCCTGGTCACCGCCATGACCGACATGTTCATCGCCGCGCTGCAGATCGCCGCCCCGATGATCGCGGTGCTGTTCATCGCCGACGTGGCGCTGGGCCTGCTCAGCCGGATCTCCCCGCACCTGAACATCTTCTCGGTGAGCTTCCCGCTGAAGATCGGCCTCACCCTCGGGCTGGTGGGACTGGTGCTCACCACGCTGCCCGGGGTGATCACCACTATGGCCGACACCGCCAGCCGGATGATCTCGGCGGTGATCGGCTGATGGCGGGCAAGCCGGCGGGTGAGAAGACCGAGCAGGCCACCCCGCAGAAGAAGAAGAAGGCCCGCAAGGACGGCCAGATCGCGCACAGCCCGGAGCTGGGCTCCTGGCTCAGCCTGGCCGCCGCCAGCTTCGTCATCCCGATGGTGTGCAGCTCGCTGATGAGCCTGTGCCGGGCCACCATGGTCCAGGTCGGAGCGCTCATCACCACCCCGGACACCAGCCGGGCGCTGCAGCTGGCGCGCGACACCATGCTGGAGGCGGCGATGGCCACCGTGCCGCTGGCGGCGGTGGTGATGCTGACCTCGGTGCTGGCCTCGGGCTCGCAGGCCGGGATCTACCTGGCGCCCAAGCTGTGGAAGCCCAAGGTGTCGCGGCTCAACCCCTTCAGCGGGGTCAAGCGGATGTTCGGCCCCCAGGGGCTGTGGCAGCTGGTCAAGTCGATGCTCAAGCTCGGGGTGCTGTGCGGCATCACCTACCTGTCGGTGCGCGACCTGGTGCCGGCGCTGATGAGCGCCGGCACGCTCCCCCTGACCAGCGTGCTGGACACCACCGTGGACTCCGCCATGCGGCTGGTGCGCTACGGCGCGGTGGCCGGGGTGGTGATGGCGATCGCGGACGTGATCGTGGTGCGCCGGCGCACCAGCAAGCAGCTGAAGATGACCAAGCAGGAGGTGAAGCAGGAGCACAAGACCTCCGAGGGCGACCCGGTGCAGAAGGGCGCTCGCCGCTCGCGCGCGCTGGCCATGAGCCGCAACCGGATGATGGCCGACCTGCCCACCGCCGACGTCATCGTGCTCAACCCCACCCACCTCGCCGTGGCGCTGCGCTACGACCCCGCCCGCGGCGCGCCCCGGGTGATCGCCAAGGGCGCGGACTTCACCGCCGCGCGCATCCGCGAGGTGGCCGCCGAGCACCGCATCCCGATGGTGCGCGACGTGGCGCTGGCCCGCAGCCTGCACGCCACCTGCGAGATCGGCCACGAGATCCCCGCCGACCTGTACCAGGGCGTGGCGACCGTGCTGGCCTTCGTGATGCGGCTGCGCCGGCGAGGTTCGGTGGCCGGCACCCACCAGCTGCCCGCCGTCGCACACTGATCCAACTTCGTTGCCGCACTCAGGTTCTGGTGACAGCTGCCGAACAGAACCAGTGCCAGGACGGTGAGTCGATGCAGCCCAGGGACCGGGATGCACCAGCAGTGTTCCCCGAGCCATGCCCCCGGAGCAGCGACACCTCGCCGCTTCCTCGTCGCGTCTGAGCAGTAGGTGTCGTGAATCCCAAGTCGCTGAGCAAGCTGGCGGTGCCCATCGGCATCGTCTCCGTCATCATGATGATGGTGGTGCCGGTGCCCGCCATGGTGCTGGACCTGCTGATCGCCTTCAACATCACCCTGGCCGTGCTCATCGTGCTGGTGAGCATGTACGTCAAGCGGCCGCTGGACTTCTCCAGCTTCCCCTCGCTGCTGCTCATCGCCACGCTCTTCCGGCTCGCGCTGAACATCTCCGCCACCCGCCTGGTGCTCACCGACGGCTACGCCGGTGAGGTCATCGGCGCCTTCGGCCACTTCGTCATCGGCGGCTCGCTGATCATCGGGCTGATGATCTTCACCATCCTGCTGGTGGTGCAGTTCGTGGTCATCACCAACGGCGCCGGGCGGGTGGCCGAGGTGGGCGCGCGGTTCACCCTGGACGCCATGCCCGGCAAGCAGATGGCCATCGACGCCGACCTCAACTCCGGCCTGATCGACGAGAAGCAGGCCCGTGAGCGGCGCGCCGAGGTCTCCTCCGAGGCCGACTTCTACGGCTCGATGGACGGCGCCTCCAAGTTCGTCAAGGGCGACGCCATCGCGGCCATCCTGATCACCCTGATCAACCTCATCGGCGGCATCGCCATCGGGGTGGTCTCGCACGGGATGCCCGTGGGCGAGGCGGTCAGCAAGTACAGCCTGCTCTCCGTGGGTGACGGCCTGGTCTCCCAAATCCCGGCGCTGCTGCTGTCGGTGGCCACCGGCCTCATCGTCACCCGCTCCAGCGACTCCGACGACCTGGGCACGGTGGTCGCCGCCCAGCTGGGCCGGCACCAGCGCGCGCTGCAGATCGCCGGTGGCGCCGCGATCGCGCTGTGCCTGGTGCCGGGCCTGCCCAAGCTGCCGTTCATCGCCGTGGGCGGGCTGCTGCTGTTCCTGGCCCAGCGCCTGGGCGCGACCACCAAGCAGGAGGCGGCCGAGGCGGCGATGCTCGAGGCCGCCACCGCCACCGGCCCCGCCCCGGACAGCACCAACGCGCTGCTGGACGACCTGGCGGTCGACCCGCTGGAGCTGGCGCTGGCCCCGGACATGATCTCCCTGGTGGACGGCGCCGGCGCCGACCTGCTCGACCGGGTGCGCGCCCTGCGCCGCAAGCTCGCGCTGGAGCTGGGCCTGGTGATGCCGCCGGTGCGCACCCGCGACAACCTGGACCTGCCCGCCTCCACCTACGCCATCAGCGTCAACGGCGTGGAGGTCGCCCGCGGCGCCGCGCCGGCCGGCACCGCCCTGGCCATCGGCGACAACCTGGACAACCTGCCCGGCGTGGTGGGCCAGGAGCCGGTGTTCGGGCTCACCGGCAAGTGGATCCACACCAGCCTGCGTGGCCAGGCGGAGATGCTCGGAGCCACCGTGGTGGACCAGTCGTCGGTGATCATCACGCACCTGTCCGAGATCGTGCGCACCCACGCCAGCCAGCTGCTGGGTCGCGAGGACACCGCCGCGCTCACCCAGGCCCTCAAGCGCAGCCACCCAGTGGTGGTGGAGGACCTCACCCCCGCCCTGCTGAGCCTGGGCGAGGTGCAGCGGGTGCTGCGGGCGCTGCTCGACGAGGGGGTGCCCATCCGCGACCTGGTGCGCATCTTCGAGGCGCTCTCGCTGGCCGCGAAGACCGGCACCGACCCCGACCGGCTGGTGGAGGCTGCGCGCCTGGCCCTAGCCCCAGCCATCACCGCGGCCCACCTGACCGACGGGCGCCTCAGCGTGCTGACCCTCGAGCCGTCCATGCAGCAGGGCCTGCTGGAGTCGTTGCGGCCCAGCGAGACCGGGGTGCAGCTGCTGCCCACCCCGGACCTGCTCGAGGGCGTGCTGGAGGGCGTGGCCCGGATGCACCAGCAGGCCCTGGAGCACGGCTACCGCCCGGTGCTGGCCTGCGCACCGCAGATCCGGCTGCCGCTGCGCCGGTTGATCGCCAGCACGGTGCCCGACCTGCCGGTGATGTCGTACTCGGAGATCTCCCACAACGCGGTGGCCGTGGACACCGTGGGCGTGGTGGCCGACGGCCGCACGGTCGGTGTCTGACATGAGCGACGCCGAGACGGCAGACACCACCGGGGTGCTGACTGCCGAGGGCAGCGACGTGCGCCGCCTGGTGGAGCAGCTGCGGGAGCGCCACGGCGACATCAGCGTGCTCAGCCACGAGCGGGTGCGCCGTGGCGGCGTGGCCGGCTTCTTCGCCCGCGAGTCCTTCCGCCTCACCTACCGGGTGCAGGCCGCGCCACCCGCCCCGGCCGAGGTGGACCCGGCCGCAGAGCTGGAGCCGGCCGAGCTGGACCCGGTCGCGGCGCTGGTGGCGGACGCTGACCGGCTGGACCACGTGGACACCTCGAGCGACGGCCGGACGCTGTCCGCCTCGGAGGACGGCTGGCACGTCGACGACGCCCTGCTGGACCTGCTGGGCTCCACCGACCACCGGGAGAGCACGCTCAACGGCACCCCGCACGAGCTCGACTTCGCCCAGGTGCTGCAGAACCTCGTCGGCGGCAGCAGCTCCCCCAACGGCACCGGCTCCGTCAACGACCGCGGCCACACCAGCGACGGTCCCGACGATGTGCCGGACGCCGGGCTGCTGGACCTCCCCCGCTCACCGGCGGCGCCCAGCGTCGGTGGCGGCGCGGCCACCCGGCGGCGGATGGAGATGCTGGTGCAGCTGCGCGACCTCGGCGTCCCCGTGCTCACCGGCCCCGCCGCCGGCACCGACAACGTCTTCCAGGCGCTGGCCGACATCCTGGACGAGCTGCCTCCACCCCCGCTGCCGCCCTGCGGTGCCGGCGAGCTGCTGGTGCTGGTGGGCGATCTCGCCCCCAGCCTGCGCACCGCGCACGCCGTGGCGGCCACGCTGCGGCTGGACCCCGCCGGCATCCGGGTGGCCGGGCACCCCGGCGACCCGGTGCTGGCCCACCCCGGCACCCCGGTGATGAGCACCCCGGCCGAGGCGACCGCCCTGCGCGCGGAGCTGACCACCGCCACCACCCCCGCCGTGCTGGTGCTGGGCACCGACGGTGGGCCTGAGCACGGCGAGGACCCCTGGGGCCCGGCGATGCTGCAGGCGCTGCACCCGACCGTGGTGTGGGCGGTGGTGGACGCCACCAGCAAGACCGAGGACACCCGCGCCCGGCTGCGCCCGCTCGGCGTCGACGCGCTCTGCGTGCACTCCTCGCGGCGCAGCACCAGCCCCGCCACCGTGTGGGACCTGGACCTGCCCGTGGCGCTGCTGGACGGGCGCCCTGCCGACGCGACCGCCTGGGCGGGGCTGCTGTTCGCCCTGTTGCGCACCGGTGCTCGTCGGGCAAGCACCTGAGCTGGCCCCTGCCCCGGCTCCGCCGCCGCCCGTTCCTGATCGACCGAGAGGTACCCGATGTTTCGTTGGTCCGTCCTGCTGCTCGCCCTGGTGATGAGCGTGCCCGCGCTGTGGTCGGCGTTCGTCGTGGAGTCGATGAGCCCGACCACCGCCGGAGTCCGCTTCCTGGTCGCCGTGCCGGTGGCGGCGCTGATGGTGGCCGCGCTGCGCGCCGTCACTGCACCTCCACAGCCAGCACCGGCCGGCGCCGCGGGGCGCGGACCGGTGGCCCGCTGAGCCCGGTCAGCGCGATGACGCCCGGGTGGTCACGGACCAGGCCACCCTTGCGTGGCTGTACGACGTCTACGTCGCTCGTACCAGCCGAGGGAAGGGCTCCATCGAGAAGCGAAAGCAGTGGATGGCGCTCGGCGCCCAGCAGGGGTCGGAGCCGGTGCTGCCCTGGCCGACTCGTCTAGTCGGTCGCGGGGTCCGGCTTGCTGCCGGCTGGATCGAGCGCCGTGCGCAGCGCAGCCAGGGCGTCGTCGCTGGTGGTCACGGCCTGGGCGTTGGCCTGCTGCAGCTCCCGGTAGACCTCCTCGCGGTGCACCTGCACCGCCCGAGGGGCCTCGATGCCCACCCGCACCGCGTCGCCACGGACCTCCGACACCGTGATGACGATGTCGTCCCCGATCATGATGCTCTCGCCGGCACGGCGAGTGAGGATCAGCACGGTGTTGCTCCAGGCGTTGTGGGTGAGCCGGTCTCGGCGACGCCCACGCTATCGTGCGGACGCCAGCAGCGGGACGCGCAGCGACAGCGACGTGTCGCGCAGCACCAGCTGCACCCCGGTGCCCAGGCGGGGGGCGATGACCACCGGTGCGAGCAGGTTGGCGGTGGCGTCGTCCAGCCGGTCGGTGAGGGTGACGATCACCAGCACCGACACCTCCTCGTCGTCGGCCACGCCGAGGCAGCCGAGGTCAGCGGCGCTGATCGCCGGGGAGTAGTCCGGGAAGAACGTGGCCGGGTCGGCGAGGATGAATCGCAGCGACGGGGTGCGCGCCGAGCGCAGCGCGTAGAGCACGCCACCCTCGTCCACCGGGTCCAGGGTGAACTCGTGGTGGTCGGGAAAGCCCGGGATGGGCTCGGCCAGCCGCACCGTGCGGGGCAGTGCGGCGGCGGGGGCGCCGCTGGCCGTCACCGCCGGCCCGTCCAGCACAGTCGGGCCGTCCAGCACAGTCGGGCCGGCCAGCACAGTCACCTCAGTCAACACAGTCACCTCAAGTAGTCCAGCAGGGAGATCTGACGGATCTTGGCCGTGGTGGCCAGGGCTGCCTGGTAGGCGGTGTCCGCAGTGGTCAGCGCGATCACGGTCTCCGCCAGGTCGATGTCCTGCAGCTCGGACAGCTGGGTCTTCAGCTGGGTGGTCTGCACCAGCGTCGCCGTCTGCACCGACTGGACGCTCTGGTAGCGCGACCCGGCCAGCGCCTGCTGGCCGGTGACGGCCTGCCGGGCGCTGTCCAACCTGGACAGCTCCGGGCCCAGCGCGGCGGGGTTGCTGCGCAGCTTGGCCGCGATGTCGGTGAGCACGTCGAAGACGGTGTTGCCCGGGCTGCCGAACGCCGCGGTCCCGGAGCCGCTGACGGTGACTTCGTTGTTGGGGCCCACCGTGCGCTGCACCGTGCCGGCGTCGCCGACGTAGGCCCCGCTGCGGTCGAAGGCCACCGGCCCGGCGGTGGTGCCACCGAAGACGGGGCGGCCCTGGTGGGTGGCGTTGGCCAGCGACAGCAGCGCCGTCCGGGCCTGGTCCACCTGCTGGGCGAGCGCCTCGTTGGACGTAGCGTCGGCGCTGCCGGTGTTGAGGCCCTGCAGCACCAGGGTGCGCACCTGCTGCACCTGGTTGCCCACCGCGCTCAGGGTGGAGTCGACCGTGGTCAGCCACCCGAGCGCGTCGGTGGCGCTGCTCTGGTGCTGCTCGGTGCGGCGCAGCTCCGAGCGCAGCTGCAGGGCGGTGGCGGTGCCCGACGGGGAGTCCGACGGCTTGGTGATCTGGCGGCCTGACGACAGCCGCGCCTGCACGTCCTGCAGCCGCGAGGCGGTGGACTGCAGCCCGGCCAGGGTGGCCCGGGCCGAGGACTGCTCGGTGACTCGCATGGTTACAGGCCCACCCTTCCGGTGCGGCTGATGAGCGTGTCCAGCATCTCGTCCACCGTGCTGAGCACGCGGGAGGCGGCCTGGTAGGCCCGCTGGTAGGTGAGCAGGTTGGCGGTCTCCTCGTCCAGGCTGACCCCGGAGGCCGCCTGGGCGAGGTCGTCGACGCTGGTGGTCAGCGCCTGCTGCACCGCGGCCTGGCGGCTGGTGGCCTGCACCTCGGAGCCGAGGGTGCTCACCAGCTGCCGGTAGCGGGCGTCGGCGCCGGAGGGGGCGGTGCCCAGCGCCGCCATCCGCCCGGCCAGGGAGCCGTCGAGGTTGCCGCCGGGGCTGGCCGAGGCAGCCAGGTCGGCCGGGTCGGTCACCGCCACCCGCAGCGTGGCGGCGGTGGTGCCGGTGAACAGGGCGGTGCCGGCCGCGCCGGCCAGGGTGTATCCGCTGGTCTGCACCGCGTTGACGCTCTCCGCCAGCCCGGCGGCCACGGTGTCCAGTCGGGCGGCGTAGCCGGGCAGCACCGTGGCGAGGGCGTCCGACAGGCTGCCGAGCACGCCGCCGACCCGGCCGGCGGGGGCCTCGCCGCCCACGGTGAGCCCACCGCCGGGGCCGGCCGCCACGGTGGCCGCGGTGCCACCGGAGACCAGCGTGCGCCCGCCGAGCACCACGGTGGCGCTGCCGTCGCGCGTGATGGTGGACTGCGCCCCGGTCAGGTCGGCCAGCGTCATCAGCAGGGAGTCGCGCTGGTCAGCCAGCGCGTTGGTGCTGGAGCCGGTCGCCGTGGCCAGGGTGAGGGCCCGGTTCACCTCGGCCAGCGCGGTGGCCGCGGTGTCGACCTTGCCGGCCGCCTCGGCCAGCTGGGTACCGACACCCTCGGTCAGCCGCTGCAGCGCACCGGCGGTGGCGGTGATCGATGCGGCGAGCTCGGCCGCCTTGACCAGCACCACGTTGCGGGCGTCCAAGTTGCCCGGGTGGTTGGCCACCTCGGTCCAGGACTTCCAGAACCCGTTGAGCTCCTCCGACAGCCCGGTGTCGCTGGGCTCGAGGAACAGGCCCTCCACGCTGGACAGCGTGCCGGCACTGGTCTGCAGGTAGCCGTTCTGGCCGTGCTCCACCCGGGCCCTGGCGTCCACCACGGGGTCGTTGAGCCGGCTGGTGCCGGCGATGGTCACTCCGGTCGCGGCGTGCGGCGTCGAGTACATGCTGGGCACGCCCGCCACCGGGCCCACCGACGCCAGGTCCGCCCGCTGGCGGGTGTACCCCGCGACGCCGGCGTTGTTGATGTTCTGCCCCGTCACGTCCAGGGCGTAGCGCTGCGCCGCGAGGCCCGACATGGCTGTGCTGATGCCGGCGAAGGTGCTGCTCATGCCTGCTGGTCCATCAGCACCGGTGCGCGACCGGTGGCTTCGGCACCGCCGCGGTGGTCGTAGGTGTCCAGGCTGCCGGTGAGCTGCTGCAGCGACTCCCGCACCGTGCTCGCGCCGGCGGTGAGCAGCTCACGGTTGGTCCGGGTGGTGGTGTCCACCTCGTCGGTCAGCGCCCGCAGCGCGCTGCGGTGCTCGGTGAGCACGGTGGCCCACGGCTCCGGCGCCTCGGCGGCGAGCTCGGCCAGGGTGGGCAGCTCGTCGACCTCCAGGTCGGCGGCGATCACCTCGCTCTCGATGGCCCGCAGCACCTCGGTGCAGCGCAGCTGGTCCAGCGCGGACTCCAGCTCCTCGGTGGCCGAGTCCAGCATCCGGGTCTGGCCCGACTGCAGGATCAGCTGCTGCTGGACCAGCTTGAACTGCACGTGCTGCAGGGCCTCCCGCTCGCGCCACAGCACCGTCGACACGGCGGAGTAGCCCGCTGCTTCCTTCGTCTGAACCATGATCAACCCAATCCTCCGACTTGCCTGTCTGATCGGCCGTCGGCAGCGGGACCTGAGCCCGTGGACGTCTCTGCCCTCACCCCATCACACCGCCGACGTCCCCGCCCAGGCGTGCCGCGGCGCCGGGGTGACCTCATGTTGTTGGGGCAGCGGCCGATTGGGCTGCTGTCGCGGACGATGGAGGCAGGCAGCGTGGATGAGATGGACGAGATCGTCCAGGAGTTCCTGGTGGAGAGCGGGGAGAACCTCGACCAGCTCGACCGCGACCTCCTCGCCCTCGAGGTCGAGCCGACCTCGCGCGAGGCCCTGGCGAGCGCGTTCCGCACCATCCACACCATCAAGGGGACCAGCGGCTTCCTGGCCTTCAACCGGCTGGAGCAGCTCACCCACACCGGTGAGTCGCTGCTGTCGCGGCTGCGGGACGGTCAGCAGCGCATGAGCACCGCCACGGCGGACGTGCTGCTGGAGATGGTGGACACCGTTCGCGCCCTGCTGGCCACCATCGAGGCCGACGGCAGCGAGGGCGAGGTGGAGACCGAGGCCGTGTCCGCGCGGCTGCGGGCCCTGCTGGCCGACCCGACCAGCCCGCCGACAGTCCGGGAGGTGATCCCGGCACCCGCCGTGGTGGCCGCAGCTCCTGCCCCGGCCCCCGCTCCCCCACCCCCTGCTCTCCCTGCCGTGCCGGCGCCGGTCGGCGAGCTGGCTGCCCCGGCGCGCCGCTCGGCGGCGGAGGGATCGCTGCGGGTGGACGTGGAGGTGCTGGACACCCTGATGCAGCTGGCCGGCGAGCTGGTGCTGGCCCGCAACCAGCTGCTGCGCGGAGTCGGGGCGCTGCACGACCCCGCCCTCACCCGCACCGCCCAGCGGCTCAGCGCCATCACCACCGAGCTGCAGGAGAGCATCATGCAGACCCGGATGCAGCCCATCGACCACCTGTGGTCGAGGCTGCCCCGCGTGGTGCGCGACCTCGGCGCCCAGTGCGGTCGGCAGGTGCGGCTGCTGATGACCGGCCAGGACACCGAGCTCGACCGCGCGCTGCTCGAGGCCATCAAGGACCCGCTCACCCACCTGGTGCGCAACGCCGTCGACCACGGGATCGAGCCACCCGAGACCCGGGTGGCGGCCGGCAAGCCCGCGGAGGGCACCGTGCACCTGCGCGCCTACCACCACAGCGGCCAGGTGGTGGTGGAGGTCGCCGACGACGGCGCCGGCATCGATCCCGCCCGGGTGGCCCAGCGTGCCCTCGAGCGGGGACTGCGCAGCGCCGCGCAGCTCGCCGAGATGTCCGACGGCGACGTGCTGCACCTGGTCTTCCACCCCGGGTTCTCCACCGCCACCACGATCACCACCGTCTCCGGCCGCGGGGTCGGCATGGACGTGGTCAAGACCAACATCGAGTCCATCGGCGGCACCATCGAGCTCGAGTCGACGCCCGGCACCGGGACGGTGTGCCGGCTGCGCGTCCCGCTGACCCTGGCCATCGTGCCCGCGCTCACCGTGGCGTGCGCCACCGAGCGCTTCGCCATCCCCCAGAGCAGCCTGCTGGAGCTGGTGGCGGTGGAGGCCGCAGCCATCGAGGACGTGGCCGGCGCCCCGGTCTACCGCCTCCGTGGTGCGCTGCTCCCGCTGGTCGACCTCGCTCGCGAGCTCGGCCTGCGCCACGACCACGCCCGCGGCGCGCAGGTGGTCGTGGTGGTGCAGGCCGGCAGCCGCCGCTTCGGCCTGCTGGTCGACGGGGTGGTCAACACCGAGGAGATCGTGGTCAAGGCCCTGAGCCCGGTGCTGCGCGGCCTGGCGCCGGGCGGCCCGGCGACGGACGGCACCAGCCTCTACTCCGGGGCGACGATCCTCGGCGACGGCCGGGTCGCGCTGATCCTGGACGTGCAGAACCTCGCCCGCCGCGGGCTCCACCCCGACCTGGCCGAGCGCGCCCTCCGGGCCCCTGAGCGGACGGGCAGCGTGGCTGAGCGCGAGCCCCAGCGGCTGCTCGTCGCGACCGTGGGCGAGGGGCGCCAGGTGGCCATCGCCATGGCCGTGGTCACCCGGCTGGAGATGATCGCCGCCGCGCGCGTGGAGCAGGTGGGCACCGGCGAGCTGGTGCAGCACCGGGGCGCCATCCTCCCGCTGGTCCGGCTCAGCCGGTACCTGGACGTGCCGTGCGCACCGCACCGCACCGAGCTGCCGGTGGCGGTGTGCTCCCGGGGCGGGCGCAGCGTGGCCGTGGTGGTGGAGGAGATCCTGGACATCGCCGAGCACGACGGCTCCCCCTACCGCGGCACCGACGACCGCAGGTACCTGGGCACCGTGGTGGTGAAGGGCCAGATCGTGGGCGTGGTGGACGTGGAGCGCGCCATCCGCTCGGTGGACCCGGACTTCGGCGCCGCCGTCTCCGAGGCCGCTCTCCCTGGGCCCGCCATCCCCGAGGCCACTGCCCCCGAACCCACTGCCCCCGAGCTGGCCGGGGCATGAGCAGCACCCAGCTGGCCACCTTCTGGCTGGGCGAGAGCCTCTACGGGGTGGGCGTGGACCGCGTGCGGGAGGTGCTGCGCCACCAAGCCCTCACCCGGGTGCCCGGAGCGCCGGCAGCCATCGCGGGGCTGCTCAACCTGCGGGGGCAGGTGGTCACCGCCGTGGACCTGCGCACCCGGCTGCAGCTGTCCCCGCGTCCGGCCGAGCTGGCACCGATGCTGGTGGTGGTGCTGGTGGCTGGGGAGTGCGTGGCCCTGCTGGTGGACCGTGTCGGCGCGGTCGTCGAGGTGGACGAGAGCAGCTTCGAGCCGCTGCCGGACACCGTGCGGGGCGTGGGACGCGACCTGGTGCTCGGTGCCCACAAGCTCGACGACCACCTGGTGCTCAGCCTCGACGTGGCGGCCGCGGTCACCGGGTGACGGGCATTTCCGCGCCTTCGCTCATGCGGCCCCGCACGGGGTCGATCAACTCACTGACGCTGCTCCACCAGGTTTCCGAGAGGACTTCATGTCTACGCTGACGATGGGCGCGCCGATCGCGGCGGCTGCCGTGGGAGGTGGCCGGCGCACGCGCAACCCGCTGTACCGCTGGTTCGCCAACCGGTCGGTCACCGTCAAGCTGCTCATCGCGGTCGGCTTCATCACCGTGGTCGCGGTGATCTCCTGCGTCGTGGCCAGCACCGCGCTGCACGACGCGGGCAAGGACGTCACCGGTCTGGCGCAGGTGCAGCGGGACGTCGTCGCCCCGCTGAACGAGCTCTACGAGACGGAGCTGGCGGCGGAGCCGCTGGTGCCCTCGCTCGCCGCCGCACCCACGGGTGCGGCCAAGCAGGAGTGGCTCCGCAAGATCGCCGCCAGCGACGCGGCCGTGGACGGCACGATCGCCCGCCTCACCCCCGTGGTCAGCGCCTACCCCACCTGGGACGCCTACGTGAGCGCCTGGCAGCAGTACAAGAGCGTGCGCGACACCACGCTGCTGCCGGCCGCGCTGGCCGGTGACCTCGCCGGCTACCAGAGCGCGTTCACCGCGCAGGGCCAGCCGGCGCTGGACCAGCTCGTCGCCGCCCGCAAGCCGATGCAGGCCCTGGCCAACCAGTACTTCCTGGACTTCGCCGAGGACTCCCAGGACCGCACCGACCGCGCCATCGTGGTCTTCACCAGCGTGCTGAGCGTCGGCCTGCTGCTGGCGCTCTGGCTGAACTACCTCATCGCCGGGATGGTCCGGCGTCCGCTGCGCCGGGTGCAGCGAGCCCTGGAGGCGATGTCTCGCCGCGACCTCACCGTGGGCTCGAACGTGGAGGCCGACGACGAGATCGGCCGGATGGCCAAGGCCCTGGAGCAGGCACAGGTCAACTTCCGCGAGGTCATCGGCAGCGTGGTGGGCTCGGCCGACTCGGTGTCCACCTCCGCCGAGCGGCTCTCCGCCACCTCCAGCCAGATCGCCGCCGCAGCGGAGGAGACCGCCGTGCAGGCGGGCGTCGTCGCCGCGGCCTCCGAGCAGGTCTCGCGCAACGTGCAGACGGTCGCGGCCGGCTCGGAGGAGATGGAGGCCTCCATCCGCGAGATCGCCCAGAACGCCAACGAGGCCGCCCGGGTCGCGTCCCAGGCCGTCGCCGCCGCGGAGACCACCAACGCCACGGTGGCCAAGCTCGGGGTCTCCTCGCAGGAGATCGGCAACGTGGTCAAGGTGATCACCTCGATCGCGGCGCAGACCAACCTGCTGGCGCTGAACGCCACCATCGAGGCCGCCCGGGCCGGGGAGGCCGGCAAGGGGTTCGCGGTGGTGGCCAACGAGGTCAAGGAGCTGGCGCAGGAGACCTCCCGCGCGACCGAGGACATCGTGCGCCGGGTGGAGGCCATCCAGTCCGACACCGCCGGCGCCGTGCACGCCATCGGTGACATCGCCGCGATCATCGCCTCCATCAACGACTTCCAGCTGACCATCGCCTCAGCGGTGGAGCAGCAGAGCGCGACCACCAACGAGATGAGCCGCAACGTGACCGACGCGGCCGCCGGCACCGGCGAGATCGCCGCGAACATCACCGGGGTGGCCTCGGCCGCCTCGTCCACCACCGCCGCGGTCTCCCAGACACGCACCGACGTCGACGAGCTGGCCCGGATGGCAGCGGACCTCCGCAGCCAGGTCTCCTCGTTCGCCTACTAGGGCCGCCCCGGATGAGCACCCGTCAGCCCGGCGACACGCACCGGGACACGCCCACCACCAGGGCTGTCACCGTCCTGGTGGTGGACGACTCTGCGCTGGTGCGGCGGCTGGTGTCGCGGGTGCTGGAGGAGGCGGAGGGCATCAGCGTGGTGGGCACCGCCGCCAACGGGGAGCTGGCGCTGCGCAAGATCGCCGAGCTGCGCCCGGACCTGGTCACCCTGGACGTGGAGATGCCCGTGATGGATGGGCTCGCCACGCTGCGGGAGATCCGTCGCCGCCACCCCCGGCTGCCGGTGGTCATGGTGTCCACGCTGACCGGCCACGGCGCCGCGGCCA
Organism: Rhodococcus sp. Z13_19A; assembly: GCF_058133575.1. Lineage (NCBI taxonomy): Bacteria > Bacillati > Actinomycetota > Actinomycetes > Mycobacteriales > Nocardiaceae > Rhodococcus > Rhodococcus sp. Z13_19A. The sequence goes on along the minus strand of NZ_JBYUNN010000003.1, from coordinate 305,716 downwards.
CCGTGGAGGCCCTGGCGCAGGGCGCCAGCGACTACGTGTGCAAGCCCAGCAGCGGGGCCAGCCTGGCCGCGTCGCTGGCCGACGTGCGCGACCAGCTCGTGCCGCGGGTGCGGGCGCTGACCGCGCGGGCACTACCGGTGGGGACGGTTGACCGCCGGACCAGCAGCGCCGCTGCGGGTGGCCCGGGCACGCCGGCCCTGCTCCGGCCGGCCGCCGAGGTCGGCCCGGTGCCGCAGGTGCTGGCGGTGGGCAGCTCCACCGGCGGGCCCGAGGCCCTGACGCGCCTGTTCGGCGCGCTGACCGCGGCCCTCCCGGTCCCGGTGGTGGTGGTGCAGCACATGCCCCCGGTGTTCACCCAGATGCTCGCCGGCCGCCTCGACCGCCTGGGCCCGGCCACCGTGGTGGAGGCGCAGCACGGCCAGCTGCTGCAGCCCGGGGTGGTCTACCTGGCCCCGGGTGGGCGGCACCTGGAGGTGCAGCGGCGGGCAGGCGCGGTGCGCACCGTGCTGCACGACCGCGCCCCGGAGAGCTACTCCCGGCCGTCGGTGGACGTGCTGTTCGGCTCGGTGGCCGCGGCCTACCCCGGCTCAGCACTGGCCGTGGTGCTCACCGGCATGGGGCAGGACGGCCGCCGTGGCGCCCGGCTGCTGGTGGAGAGCGGCTCGCAGGTGGTGGCGCAGGACGCGGCGTCGTCGGTGGTGTGGGGCATGCCCCGGGCCGTGGTGGAGGCCGGCCTGGCGCGAGAGGTGCTGGGCCTGGACCAGATCGCCCCGTACCTGCTCGGCCGGCTGTCCCGCCCCGCGGCGCGACGGGTGCCCGCCGCGGCGACGGTCGGGACCAGCCGATGAGCATCGGAGCACCCGAGTTCCAGTTCGTCGCCGCGCTGCTGCTGCGCGAGGCGGCCATCGTGCTGCTGCCCGGCAAGGAGTACCTGGTGGAGGCCCGGCTCAGCCCGTTGGTGCGCGGCGAGGGCCTCACCGGGGTGTCCGAGCTGGTGCGTGCCGCCCAGCACCCCGACGCCCGGCAGCAGCGCTGGGCGATCGTGGAGGCGCTCACCACCAACGAGACGTCGTGGTTGCGCGACCCCGGCGTGTTCGCCGGGCTGCGCACCGAGCTGTTGCCGCGGCTGCTGCTGGAGCGGGAGCGCAGCTCGGTGCTGCGGCTGTGGTCGGCGGCGGCGTCCACCGGGCAGGAGGCCTACAGCCTGGCGATGGTGCTGGACGACATGCACCGCAGCGACGAGATGGCCCCGCAGCAGCGCTTCGAGGTGCTCGGCACCGACCTCTCGCACGCGGTGCTGACGCAGGCCCGGGCCGGTCGGTACTCGCAGCTGGAGATGAGCCGCGGGCTGCCGCCGACCTACCGCGACCGCTACTTCACCCAGGACGGACCCACCTGGCAGGTGCGCGACGTGCTGCGCCGGCAGGTGAGCTTCCGCCAGCGCAACCTGGTGGACGCCTTCACCACCCTGCCCACCTTCGACGTCATCTTCCTGCGCAACGTGCTCATCTACCTCGACCCGGCGCACAAGACGTCGATCCTGCGCCGGGCGACCCGGGTGCTCGCCCCCAACGGCTGGATCGTGCTGGGCACCGCGGAGAGCACCCGCGGCCTCACCGACGACCTCGAGCAGGAACGGTTCGCGGGCCTGTCCGCCTACCGGTCCCGCACCTCCGCTGCTGTGCACCTGACCAGGAAGGGATGACCGTGCGTGCCATCGTGATCGATGACTCCTCGGCGATGCGAATGATCCTGCGACGCATCGTGACCAAGTTCGGATTCGAGGTGAGCGAGGCGGTCGACGGCCGCGACGCCCTGGAGCGCCTCGCCGCGGCCGACCCCGTGCCCGACGTGGCCCTGGTGGACTGGAACATGCCCGAGATGAACGGCCTGGAGCTGATCCAGGCGTTGCGGGCGGACCCGCGCTACGCCGCGATGACCCTGCTCATGGTGACCACCGAGAGCGAGCAGAGCCAGGTGGTGCGGGCGCTGGCCGCCGGCGCCCACGAGTACCTGGTCAAGCCGTTCACCCCCGACGCCCTCGCCGAGAAGCTGCAGCTGCTCGGCCTGGTGCCGGCGCGGGCCTGAGGTGCGCGCTCCCCTGGCGGTCCCCGCCACCCCCGCGCGGCTGCCCACCCCCGTGCCGCTGCCCACGCCCGTGCCGCTGCCCACGCCCGTGCCGCTGCCCACGCCCGTGCAGCTGGGCGAGGTGCTGGCTCGGGTGTGGGCGGCTTACCTCGACGGCGAGCTCACCCTGCTCGACCCGCCGAGCGGTCCAGCCGCGAGGGCCCGGATGCTCGCTGCGGTGTCGATCAGCGGGGCCTGGGCGGGCCACGTGCAGGTCTCGATGAGCCCGGGGTGCGCCCACCGGCTGGCTGCCGGGCTGTGGGGCGGTGACCTCGTCGACCCGAGCACCACGGTGCTCGCCGACGCACTGGGCGAGGTCGCCAACATGGTGGGCGGTGCGGTGAAGAGCACGCTGGGCGCGGACCTGGTGCTGTCGCTGCCCCAGGTGGTGCTCGACGCCGCCACGCTGATCAGCGTGGACGCCGAGCCCCGCGTGCAGGTGGCGGCCCGCTGGCGCCGCCAGGACCCCGGCCGACCCACCGACGAGGTCATCGAGGTGTCGCTGTGGCAGCGCCGCAGCACCCCCCGGGTGCGGGGAGGCCAGACATGAGGGTGCTGGTGGCCGACGACTCCACCGTGATGCGGCGCATCGTGGTCCGCACCCTGCGCCAGGCGGGCATCGAGTGCACCGAGGTCCTGGAGGCCGCCAACGGGGCTGAGGCCTACGAGGTGGCCCTCGCCGAGGAGCCCGACCTGGTGCTGTCGGACTGGAACATGCCCGGGATGAGCGGGCTGGACGCGCTGCGGGCGCTGCGGGCGGCCGGCTCGCGGGTGCGCTTCGGGTTCGTCACCTCAGAGTCCTCCGACGAGATGCGTGCCGCCGCCACCGCCGCCGGCGCCGCCTTCCTCATCGTCAAGCCGTTCACGCCGGAGAACTTCCGCGACGCGTTGGAGCCCGCCTGATGACCACCCTGCCCCCGGTGAAGCGCGTCAAGGACATCCTGGACGGACTGCTCGGCCGCGACGTCACCACCCGGCCCGGCACCCCGCTGGACGGGGTCGGCGCCATCGGCGGCGTGCTGGCCACCTACGTCAACGACACCGACGAGGTGTGCGCGGTGGCCGGCTGGGACCTGCCCGCCGCCGCCGGCGTGGGAGCCGCGCTCGGCCTGTACCCGGCAGGCACCGTCCGCGAGGCGGTGCACCAGCAGCACCTGCCCCAGGACCTGTTCGACGCCCTCAGCGAGGTGAGCAACGTGCTCGCCTCGGCGTTCCAGCTGCCGGGCAACCCACACCTGCGGCTGGAGCGCACCTACCGGCCGGTGGCCGCGGCACCGCCCCTGGCGACGTCGCTGCTCTACTCCGGCCTGCAACGGCTCGACCTGGACCTCGACGTGCCCGGCTACGGCCCCGGCCGGCTGTCGGTGGCTGCCGCTGCGTAGCCACCGACCTGTTCCCCAGCACCACCCGCTCTGGCTCACCCCTTGGCCCACACGGCCGGCACGACCGAATGGACACACCATGCACCTCACCCTCGCACCGTCGGGCCCGGGCGACGTCAAGCGCGACCTGGAGGTGCTCGTCACGGACCTGGCCGGCCAGCTGCTGGCGGTGACGTCGATGACCGCGCCCCAGGCCTGCACGGCGGTGCTGCGCGAGCTGGTGGAGCACTTCGACGTGGACGCCTGCTACCTGCGGCGCAACGACACGGTGCTGGACGCGTCGGTGCTGGTGGCCGAGTGGCCACCGCGCGCCGCCCGGGCGGGCCCGGACCCGATGCAGGTGGTGCCCTTCTGCGACGGCGACACCGTGCTGGGGATCCGGGCGCACCCGCGGGAGGTGGTGTTCGCGCCGGTGCGGGCGGAGACCTACCGGGTGCTCGGGCAGGCGGTCTCGAACAACGGCCACACCACGGTGGCGGTGCCGCTGCGCACCGGCAGCGCCACCGTGGGGGTGCTCGGCGTGGTGGTCCGCGGCGAGCGGAGCTGGAGCCCCCGGGAGATTCACGCGCTGCAGGCGGTGGCGGCGTTCCTCACCCACCTGCACGCCCGGGTGAGTGCCGAGGAGCAGCTGCGCTTCCTGGCCGACCACGACGAGCTCACCGGCTTGCCGGCCCAGCACGTCCTGCTGACCGAGCTGCGCCGCCGCCTCGCCGCGCCCGAGCAGCACCCCGTCGGGCTGGTGCACGTGGCGGTGGACCGGCTGAAGGTGGTCAACCACTCCCTCGGCCACGCCGCGGGGGACGAGTTCCTCCGGGTGGTGGCCCGGCGGCTGACCGAGGCCTTCGCCGGCGACCTGGTGGTGCGGCTGGGCGGCGACGAGTTCGTCCTGCTGCTGGGCGAGCCGGCCCGGCTCGGCGAGGCGGAGCAGGCCGCGGTGCGGGCCCAGCGGTCGATCGCGGCACCGGTGGCGCTGAAGATGGAGAACGTGGGCCGGACGGCGAGCATCGGGGTGGCCGTCGCGGTGCCCGGCCGCTGCGGCGCCACCGAGCTGCTGAACCGCGTCGCCCAGGCGTCCACGACGTCGAAGGAGCGGGGCGGCAACACCATCACCTGCTACACCGAGCAGATGCACACCGAGGACGCGGTGCGCACCGACATCGAGATGCGGCTGCGCACGGCCGTGCAGGGGCACGGCCTGCTGCTGCACTACCAGCCGGAGATCGACCTGCGCACCCGCGAGGTGGTGGGGGTGGAGGCGCTGGTGCGCTGGCAGCACCCGGTGCGCGGTCTGCTGCAGCCGGACTCGTTCATCGGCATCGCCGAGTCCACCAACCTCGCCGGCGAGCTGGGGCGCTGGGTGCTGCAGGAGGCCTGCCGCCAGCTGGCCGCCTGGCGCCGCGCACGGCCGGGACTGGCGCTGCAGCTGCGGGTGAACGTCTCCCCCGTCCAGCTGATCACCGCCGACTTCGTGGAGACCGTGGCCGCGGTGCTCGACGAGCACGACCTGGCCGGGCCGCTGCTGTGCCTGGAGATCACCGAGCACGCCGTGATCCACGACCTGGCGACCGTGCTGCAGACGCTGCGCGGGCTCAAGCGGCTGGGCGTGCAGGTGGCCATCGACGACTTCGGAACCGGGCGCAGCTCGCTGGACCAGCTCAAGCAGCTGCCGGTGGACACCCTCAAGATCGACCGCGGCTTCGTGCACAACGTGGACGCCGACCCCAACGACCTGGCCATCGTGAAGTCCATCATCGGGCTGGCCCAGGCGTTCGGGCTGGACGTCGTGGCGGAGGGGGTGGAGAACGAGCCGGCGGCGGAGGTGCTGCGAGCACTGGGGTGCCCCACCGCCCAGGGCTACCTGTTCAGCCGGCCGGTGCCACCGGAGGAGCTGGAGCGGCTGCTCGACACCACCTTCGCTGCCGGGCTGGGCGCTGCCGGGCGGGAAGCCTGCTGAGGCTGCGGCACCACCGGCTGCGGCGGCGTACGGGCGGGCAGCTGCACCAGCAGGTCTCCGGGCCGGGCCACCGTCGGTTGGTGGGTCACGCACACCACGGTCCGCCCGCGCAGGGCCAGGCGCAGGTCCTGCACCAGCGCCGCGGCGGTGGGTGGGTCCAGGTGCGCGGTGGGCTCGTCCAGCAGCACCACCTCCCGGTCGGCCAGCAGCGCCCGGGCCACCGCCAGCCGGCGCCGCTCCCCGCCGGAGAGCGCGGTGCCGCCCGAGCCCACCGGGGTGTCCAGGCCCGCGGGCAGGGAGTCGACCAGGCGGTCCAGCCCCACCTGGGTGAGCGCGGCGCGCATGGCCGGCTCGCGCAGCTGCCCGCGCGGGGCCGCCAGCGCCAGGTTGGCCCGCACCGAGGCGGCGAAGACGTGCGCGTCCTGCGGGCACCAGGCGATGGCTGAGCGGACGTCGGCGCTGTGCACGGCGGCGGTGTCCACCTGCTCCAGCTGGTAGCTCCCGGCCCGCGGGCGCAGCGCCGCCATGAGCACGCTGAGCAGGGTGGACTTGCCTGAGCCCGACGGCCCGGCCACCACCACCCAGCCGTCGCCGGCCGACGCCGACAGGCTCAGCCCGCGCAGCACGTCCGGCCCACCCGGCCACCCCGCCCACAGGTCGGCGGTGCGCAGCGACTCCACCGGCCGCGGCAGCGCCACCGGCGCGGGGGGCTCGGCCGCCACCGGCTCGGCCAGCACTGCCGACACCCGCGTGCGGGCGTCCTGCCACGCCCGCCGCTGGCGCAGCGCCGCACCGAGGTTCACCAGTGGATCGAGCAGCCCCAGCGGCGCCAGGGCCAGCACCGCCAGCGCGGGCACCGAGATCGCTCCCGTGGCCACCGCCGAGCGACCCAACCCCAGGGCGAGCACGGCGGCCCCGCCGCTGGCCAGCACCGCCACCGCGGTGCTCGCCGCCCGTGCCAGCGCCGCCCGCCGCGCGGCCACACCCTGGTGGCGACCACCGCGGTCGAGCTCGGCCACCGTCGCCGCCACCAACCCGTGCGCCCGCAGGTCGGCCGCGCCCTCCAGCGCGGTGGCCGTCTCCTGCAGGGTGACGGTGCGCAGCTCGTCAGCGCGGCGGGCCGGGCCCCGGTCGGCCACCCGGTGCACCGCCACCACCAGCGCCACCGCGGCGGCCAGCACCACCGCCGCCGCCAGGCCCGCCGCCGGGTCCAGCACCGCCAGCACCCCCGCGGTGCCGGTGAGCACCAGGCCGGCCACCCACGGTGGGGTCAGCACCCGCACCGACAGCTCCTGCAGCAGGTCGACGTCGCCCACGACGCGGGCCAGCGCGCGTCCCGGGGTGCGGTCGGCGGCCGGGCCCTGCGCCACCAGCGCCCGCCAGAGCTGCACCCTGGTGCGGGCGGCCAGGCGAAGCGCGGCGTCGTGGGCGGCCAGCCGCTCGGCCCAGCGCAGGACAGCCCGCACGAGGGCGAAGAAGCGCACCCCGACGATCGCCACCAGCAGCACGAACACCGGGGGCTGCTCGGCGGCGCGCACGATGAGCCAGCCCGACACCGCGGTGAGCGTGCTCGCGGCTGCCGCCGAGCCCACGCCCGCGGCCACCGCCCGCACCAGCGCCCGGCGCGGCCACCGGGTCTGCCCGGTGAAGGTGGCACTGGTCGCCGCCACCGCTGCCTGCGGCTCCTGGTGGGCGGGCGGGGTGGCGCTGGGCCGGGGGCCGAGACTGCCGGCCGGCGCGGCGGGGACCCGGACCGCGGCGGGGAGGCCGGGCAGGTCCACGACGTGGTCGGCAAGCGCGGCCAGCGTGGGCTCGTGGGTCACCAGCACCGTCCGCACCTGGTGCCGCACCCGGGCCAGCGCCTGCTGCACCACGGCGGTGGCGGCCGGGTCCAGCGACGCGGTGGGTTCGTCGAGCAGCAGCACCGACGCCCCGCGGTGCACCCGCACCAGGGCTCGGGCCAGCGCCACCCTGGCCAGCTCACCGGGCGAGAGGGTGCGGCAGCGCCGCTGCGCCAGGTCAGGGGCCCCGACCTCGGCCAGCAGCGCCGGCACGTCCTGCTCGTGGGCGCCGTGGCGGACCAGCTCGGCGGCCACGGTCGGTGCGGTGGTCCGCGGGAACTGCGGCACCACCGCCACCTCGCCGGGCACCGTCACCGATCCGGTCACCCGGGCACGGGGGCCGTCGCGGAGCGTGCCGGCCAGCACCGCGAGCACGGTGGACTTGCCCGCCCCGCTCGGTCCACGCAGCGCCAGCACCTCCCCCGGTGCCACCGTGAGACTCAGCCCGTCCACCGCCGGTGCCGCGCGCCCGTGTCGCTGCACCCGCAGGTCCCGCACGGCCAGGTCGGGGCCGGGCTGCACCACCGGCCGCGCCCGCTCGCCGGTGAGCACCTCCTCGGCCGCGGCCACGGCTGCCGCGGCGTCCTCGCTGGCGTGGTGCGCAGACCCCAGTGCGCGCAGCGGCGCGAACGCCTCGGGGGCCAGCAGCAGGGCGAACAGCCCGGCCTGCAGCGGCATCTCCCCGTGCACCAGGCGCAGGCCGATGGACACCGCCACCAGCGCCATGGACAGCGTGGCGATCACCTCGAGCACCAGGGCGGACAGGAACGCCACCCGCAGCGTGGCCATCGTCCGGACGCGGTGCGCCTGCCCCAGCCTGCTCAGCGCGGCCAGCTGGTCGGCGGCGCGGCCCAGGCCCACCAGCACCGGCAGCCCCCGCACCAGCTCGGCCACGTGCTCGGCGATGCGGTCCAGCGCCAGCGCGGCCGCCGTGGTGCGCTCGCGCGTGTGCCACCCCACCAGCACCATGAACAGCGGCACCAGCGGCAGCGTGCACGCCACGATCACCCCGGACAGCCAGTCGGTGGCCAGCAGCGCCACCAGCACCACCGGGGGCACCACCACCGTCTGGGCCAGGGCGGGCAGCACCGTGACCAGGGCCGGCGCCAGCTCGTGCAGCCGGGTGCCCGCGAGCAGCGCCGCCGGCCCGGTGCCGCCGGCCGCCTGCACCGCCTCGCCCTCCCCGGCCAGCAGCCGGTCCAGCACCCGTCGGCGCAGGGTGTCCTCGCCCCGGCGGGCGTCGCGCTCCACCGCCACGTCGCCGAGGAACCCGCTGATCGCGCGCACCCCCACGCCGGCCGCGGCAACCGCGAGCATCGCCGCGGGACCGTCGCCGCCGGCCTGGCTGCCGCGGGCCACGTCGGCCAGCGCGGCAGCCAGGCCGGCGGCGAGCAGCACCATGCCCACCACCTGCCCCAGGGCGGCCAGGCCGGCCCGCAGCAGCGCCGCCCGCACACCGGGGACACCGGCCAGCGGTGCCAGCGGTCCCCTGGCGGGGACGCTCACGCGGGAACCGAGTGCGGGCCCTGGTCGTCCGCGGTCAGCCGACGGCGGAACACCCAGTAGCTCCACGCCTCGTACACCAGCACGAACGGCAGCACGAAGGCCGCGACCCAGGTGATGAACACCAGCGTGTAGTGGCTCACCGAGGTGTCGTAGATGGTGAGGTCAAACGCCTCGGTGAGGGTGGAGGGCACCACCACCGGGTACTGCGCGCCAAAGATCGTGCCCACGCACAGCAGCATGAACAGCGACCACACGGTGAAGGCCCAGCCCTCCCGGTCGGCCCGCACCAGCCACCAGGCGAGCACTGCGGCCAGCACCGCCACCACGGCGGCGGTGGCGGTGGCGGCGTTGCCGAACCGCGCCTGTGCCAGCCCCACCCACACCAGCAGCGGCAGCGCGCCCACCGGCAGCCACGTCTTGGTCAGCCGCCAGGCCCGCGCCCGCACCGGCCCATCGGTCTTCAGCGCCAGGAAGATGGCGCCGTGCACCACGGAGAAGGCGAGCACGGCCACTGCACCCAGCAGTGCCGTCCAGCCCAGCCCGGAGAACGCCCCGCCGGTGCGGGTGCCGTCCTCGGCGATGGGCAGGCCCAGCGTGGTCACCGCCAGCGCCGCGCCGATGCCCAGGCAGGCGACGGTGGAGGACACGGTGACGGTGCGCGTCCACCCCTGGTTCCAGGCCTCGGTGTCGTGGGAGTGACGCCACTCGAAGCCCACGGCGCGTGCGATCAGGGCCAGCAGCACCACCACGAACGGCAGGTACATCGCCGGCAGCCAGCTGGCGTACCAGCCGGGAAACGCGGCGAAGATCGCCCCGGCCGCCGTGATCAGCCACACCTCGTTGCCGTCCCACACCGGGCCGATGGTGCGCAGCATCAGCGTGCGCTCGGCGTCCCCGCGGGCGAGCACGGGCACCAGCATGGCCACCCCGAAGTCGAAGCCCTCCAGCAGCAGGAACCCCATCCACAGCACCACGATGGCGATGAACCACACCGTCTCCAGGTCCACGATGGCTCTCCTGCCGGGTCAGGGGTGCTGCTCAGCCGCACCAGGTCAGTAGGCGTCCGGGGTCAGTAGGCGTCCGGGGTCAGTAGGCGTCCGGGGTCAGTAGGCGTCCGGGGTCAGTAGGCGAACGACAGGACCCCGTCCTCCTCGCGGGCGTCGTCGCGGCGCCGCCCGTCGGGGCCCTGCGGGCGGTCCGGCCCCTGCGGCCCACCGCCGTCGCTGGACGGTGGCTCGCTGGAGGAGGTGCCGCCGGCATCGGTGGGCACCCCCTTGCGGACGAACTTCACGACGAGCCAGAGCTCGACCACCGCGAGCGCCCCGTAGAGCAGGGTGAGGGAGATCAGCGAGGTCAGCACCTCGGCGCCGCCGACCCCGGGCGAGACAGCCTGGGCGGTGAAGAACCACACCCGCTGGTCCAGCGGCACGTCTGGGTTGGGCGCCACCACGAACGGCTGGCGGCCCATCTCGGTGAAGACCCAGCCGGCGGAGTTGGCCACGAACGGCGCGAAGATCGTGGCCACCGCCAACCACGTTCCCCCGCTGCTCACCAACCGGTTGTCGGGCAGGCGACCCTTCCTGGTCACCCACAGCGCGAGCGCGGAGACGATCGCGGAGACGAAGCCGAGCCCGATCATCAGGCGGAAGCCCCAGTAGGTCACCGCCAGCAGCGGCTGGTAGTCGATCGGCTGACCCGCCCGCTCGCCCAGCACGGCCGGATCGTCGGGATAGCTGGTGCCGTAGGCAGCCTGGTACTCCTGCTTGAGCTGGTTCACCCCGGGCACCGGGTCGCTGAAGTTGCCGTGCGCCAGCAGGCTGAGCACTCCGGGAATGGTCACCGAGTGCACGTCGTCGCACTGGTTGCTGTTGGCCTTGCCCACCGCGAACACGGAGAACGCCGCCGGCTGCTCGGTGTTGCACAGCGCCTCCGCCGAGGACATCTTCATCGGCTGCTGCTGGTACATCAGCTTGCCCTGCCAGTCGCCGGTGAGCGTGACCAGCACGAACGCCACCACCGACACCCAGCCGCCCAGGCGCAGCGACTTCATCCACACGCCGTGCTCGACGTCGTTGGTGGGCAGCTTCTCCTTGCGCCGGCGGTTCAGGTGGTACCAGGCCACCCCGACGAGCAGCGCCCCGGCCACCGCGAGCGCGCCGGAGATGACGTGGCTGAAGGCGGCCAGCAGGGTGTTGTTGGTCAGCACCGCCCACACGTCGTTGAGCACCGGGGTGCCGTCGGCGTCACGGGTGACGCCCACCGGGTGCTGCATCCAGGAGTTGGCGCCCAGGATGAAGTACGCCGAGGCGATCGAGCCACCCACCGCCAGCCAGATGGACGCCAGGTGCACCTTCTTGGGGATGCGCCCCCAGCCGAAGATCCACACGCCGAGGAACACCGACTCCAGGAAGAACGCCACCAGCGCCTCCAGCGCCAGCAGCGACCCGAACATGTCGCCCACGAACTTGCTGTACTCGCTCCACGCCAGGCCGAACTGGAACTCCTGCACCAGCCCGGTGGCCACGCCGAGGGCGAAGTTGATCAGGTAGATGCGGCCCCAGAACCGGGTCATCCGCAGCCAGGTCGCGCTGCCGGTGCGCACCCAGAGGGTGTTCATGGCGACCACCAGGATGCCGAGCCCGAGGGTCAGCGGAACCATGATGAAGTGGTAGACGGTGGTGATGCCGAACTGCCACCGGGCGATGTCGAGAACGTCCACAGCCGGACCTCCACCCGGTCGGTGATTGCGTCTCGTTCCAGTTCTACGCCCCGAACGGCGGGGTTACGACACTCCGAGCAGGCACACCAGCACGCGCGGTCAGGGCGGCTCCACCGTGGGCGCGTGGGGCAGCCGCCACCCCAGCACCACCACCGCGACCCCCACGATCCCGAAAACCACTTCCAGCGGCTGGAACCCGAGCCACGCGAGCACGAAGACCTCAAAGATCACCAGTGCGACGCCAGCAGCGATGGACAGCTCGCGAGCCCAGCGTCCCCCGATCCACTGCCAGGTCCCGATGGCGAGGAACCCGACTCCCACCAGCACCGCCAGCAGCATCCCCGGAAGGCGCCAGCTGGTGAAGGGGCTGCCGGCCAGGTCAGGCAGTCCGGCCCCGAGCATCGACCCGTCCGCCCGGGCGACCAGAGCCAGCCCACCGATCACCCCCAGCAGCCCGGTGAACCACTCCAGGCACACCAGCAACCGGCCCGCGAGGCTCGGGCGGCGTCCTGCCAGGTCCTGCTGCGATCCCTCCGCGACTGGTCCCACGAGGCGATCATGCCGCACCGAGCGGCGCGGGTCCTGTTGGCCGGACGCGGCCGGTGCAGCGCCGTTTCGAATCCCCTTTCCGCAGCCCGACTGACACGCCGAATACGCAGTGGGCCAAGCGATTCCCGTTTTCCTGGTGGTGTGCCATGATTTCGCCCTGAGCTCACTGCCTGCAGTGGACACAGCACGCACTGCATTGGTCATCGGCACCCGACCGTGCGCCGTCTCCCGGCGACCTTCCCCCCGCGACCTTTCCCCGCGACCCTTGCCCCACAGAACGGTGACCGATGCCCCTTTCCCTCCGCCGGCTCTCCGCCGCCGCGAGTCTCACCTGCTGCCTGATCCTGGCCCCGACCACGGTGGCGCTGCACCCGGCCCTGGCGGCCACCCCGGTGCCGGCGGCTGCTCCGGCCCCGCCGGACGGGCTGACCTGGCACACCGACGGGCCCGACGTCGCCGAGGACCCCGTCGCTGCCTCGCAGGGCTCCGGGCCGGAGCTGGCGGTCTCCGGCTCCACCGCCTACCGGCTCAACCTCAACCCGGACGGCACGGTGGTGCGCTGGGACGCCTGCCGCCCCATCCACTACCGGCTGAACCTGGCGGCCCAGCCGGACGCACTGGGCGACGTGCAGACGGCACTCCAGGAGATCACCGCGGCCAGCGGCCTGACCTTCGTCCACGACGGCCCCAGCACCGAGATCCCGCAGGCGCACGGCGCGCAGGCCGAGTCGCCGCTGCTCATCGCGATGGCCACCGCGGAGGGCCCGTTCGCCTCCGAGCTGCTGGCCGAGGCCTCCCCGCACACCCTGGGCATCGCCGGGTGGGGTGCCGCTCGCACCGGCGCGGACGAGGACGCCCAGCACTGGCAGATCACCTCCGCGTACGTGGTGATCAACGCAGCCAGCGAGCTGCGCCCCGGCTCAGGCGCGGGCCTGTCCGCCTCCCGGGTGCGGGTGCTCATGCACGAGGTGGCCCACGCGGTGGGACTCAGCCACGTCAGCGACCGCCACCAGGTGATGTACCCGGTGACCGCCGGACAGGCCGCGGTGTGGGGGCCCGGCGACCTGGCTGGGCTGGCCCGGGTGGGCACGTCCGCCGGCTGCATCGGCCAGCAGCCCCCCGCCGCCACCGTCCCCGTCGATCCGTGGCAGCTGTTCTGGGACTGGCTGCTCAGCCTGCTGCGGGCCTGGCTGGGAATCTAGCTCCGCTCCAGGCCGAAGGCGCGCAGCATCGCGGTGGTGAAGGCGGGGAGGTCGGCCGAGCCCCGGCTGGTGACCAGCACCCAGCCGTCGGCCGGGCACACCTGCACCTCGCCGTCCACCCACTGCGCGCCGGCGTTGACCAGGTCCGTGGCAATGCTGGGCGTGGAGGTCATGGTCTTGCCCCCCGCCACGTGCGCCTCCACCAGCAGCCACGGCGCGTGTCCGACCGCCGCGACGGGCCTGCCCTCGCCGACCCAGTCCCGGACCAGCTCCACGGCGGAGGACTGCAGCCGCAGAGCATCGGCGCCGACCAGCCCACCGGGCAGCACCAGCCCGTCGTAGTCCCCCAGCACGGCCTGCTCGACGCTGACGTCCACCTCCAGCTCCAGCCCGCGCTCGAGGTCGTCCAGGGCGCGCACGCCGGCTCCGGGCTCCAGCGTGGACAGCAGCCTCGGCACCCCGCCGGCGTCGAGCACCGCCTGGGTGCAGGCGAGCACGTCCTCCTGCTCCGCACCTTCCGGTGCCACCAGGAAAGCGATTGTTCGCGGCATGTTCGGTGCTCCCTTCCGCCGAGTCGCGGAACCGCACACAGCTGACTGCCTTGTCGTCGGAAGGGCCGATTTCCGCCATTCCCCGGCCGTGTCGATCGCGGTTTCCCCCACAACTCTCCTAGGCTCGCGCTGTCCGCGCTTGGGGGAGCCATGACAGCAGAAAACAAGACTGACCAGCGGATTGACCGAATTGCTGGCCTTGACGGCATTCGCGCGCTCGCCATCATCGCCGTTCTGGTGTTTCACCTTCGACCCGACTCACTGCCCGGGGGGTACCTCGGAGTCGACGTGTTCTTCGTGGTGAGCGGATTCCTCATCACCACGCTGCTGCACCGAGAGTGGCTGGCCCGTGGCCACCTCGACCTGCGGCGCTTCTGGGTGCGTCGGGCGCGTCGGCTGCTGCCCGCCCTGGTGCTCGTGGTGGTGGTCAGCACCGGTCTGGGTTGGCTCGTCGGTGACGACCTGCTGGTGAACATCGATCGGCAGACGCTGGGCGTGCTCACGTTCAGCAACAACTGGGTGGAGATCTCCGCCGGCACCAGCTACTTCGCCCACACCTCTCCCCTGCTGTTCATGAACTTCTGGTCGCTGGCTGTGGAGGAGCAGTTCTACCTGCTGTGGCCGCTGGCGTTCCTTGTCCTGGTGACGGCGGTGCGCAACCCGCGGTGGCGGGTGTGGCTGGTGCTGGTGGCGGCGGCCGCCTCAGCGCTGGCCATGGCCGCGCTCGTCGCCCGTGGCGCCGCCACCACCCGCGTCTACTACGGGACCGACACCCATCTCTTCGGGCTGATGATCGGCGCTGCCCTCGCGCTGGCCCACACCCAGCAGGGCAGCGTGCTGCACTCCCGGGCCTGGCGACGAGTGTGCGTGCCGGTCGGGGCGGCGGCCCTGCTGGGGCTGGTGGCGCTGGCTCTGGTGCTCGCCCAGGACAGCGCCGTCACCTTCCGTGGCGGCATCGTGGCCGCGTCGGCTCTGACCGCACTGGTGATCGCCGGGGTGCTCGGTGGTGAGGGCGTGCTCCGCCAAGGCCTGCGCCTGCCGGTGCTGGAGTGGGTGGGGCAGCGCTCCTACGGCATCTACCTGTGGCACTGGCCGATGATCCTGGTGGTCACCGCCGCGCTGCCGCCGACGCTGGAGGACTCCCCGCTGAGCTGGCTCGGCCGGCTGGTGGCCCTGGTGCTCACCCTGGTGCTGGCGGCACTGTCCTACCGGTGGCTGGAGCTGCCGGTGCGCCAGCGCGGCTTCCGCGGCGCCGGCCGGAGCTTCGCCGCGGCGCTGCGCCGTCCCGCCGACCCGCTGCCCCGCACCAGCGCGGCGGTGGCCGTGGGGCTGGTCGCGGTGAGCGCCTTCGCGGTGGTCACCGCGCCGGACAAGTCGCAGGTGCAGCGCGACATCGAGGCCAACACCGCGCTCGTCGAGGGCTCGCTGGCCGAGCCTGGGCCACCCGCCGCCGCACCCGCCGCGCCCGGCCCGCCGGGGCTGGTCGCCGACGCGCACACCGCCGTCGGTCCCGCGTTCGCCATGCCCACCGGCCCCGAGATCACCGCCTTCGGCGACTCGCTGGTGGTCACCACCGCCCGCGGACTCATCGACCGCTTCCCCGGCATCATGATCGACGCCAAGTCCAACCGGCAGTGGCCGGCGGGCGAGGAGGCGGTGCAGGCGCGGCTGGCAGAGGGCACGGTGCGCCGGGCGGTGCTGATCGACTTCGGCACCAACGCCGGCGTGCAGGACCCCGAGCTGGTGCGCCGGGTGCTGGCCTCGCTGGGACCGTCCCGGATGATCGTGCTGGTCAACCTCTTCGGCTCGTGGGAGGAGCACAACCCGATCCTCGCCGAGGTGGCCGCGGGCTTCCCCAACGTGGTGGTGGCTGACTGGCACGCGGCGATCTCAGCCCGGCCGGACCTGCTGCAGGCCGACGGGGTGCACCCGGGCATCGTCGGCAGCCGGCTCTACGCCGACGTGGTCAAGGACGCCTTTCACCGCCTGTCCACCCGGTGACGCCCGAGGACGCCCGAGCCACCGCCGCGCCGCACCCCGTCCAGGTCAGTGGTCGGCACAGCACGGCGTGGGGGTGGGCGACTCGAACGGCACCAGCACGCCCCCGGCGGCGTGCTCCACCACCAGCACCAGCTCCCCGCCGCGCCAGGTGGGACGCACGTGCTCCCGCGTGCGCAGCAGCACGTCGTCGGGGCAGGGCGCGCCCAGCACCTCCACCCGATCCACCGCCGTCTGCGCCACCACCCGGGCCAGCGGGACCGTCCCGGTCAGACCCAGCGAGCCGGGGAACTGCACCAGCCGGCCGCTGGTCCGCCCGACGTGCGCGGCCACCCCCTGCGCCGCCGCCAGGACCGACCCACCGCCGCTGGTGGAGCTGGGGCCGGTGGAGCGGGGGCCGCAGCACACCGCAGCCCGCGGCCAGCGCTGCCGCACCGCCGCCACGCCGCCGCGCCACACCGCCTCCGGGTCGGCCCCCGGCAGCGCCACCGACACGGTCAGGTGCGGCACCGGTCCGCACCGGCTGAGGTGGGTGGCCACCACCGCGGTCCCCGGGGCGTGCTCGAGCAGCCGCCGCACGTGGTCGGCGACCTCGTCGACCTCGCGCAGCGTCTCGCTGAGCACGTCCACGCCCACCACCAGGGCGGGCGCGCTCACGCCGGGATCGCCCACATCGGGTTGGTGTAGAACCACAGGTCCTGCCACGGGTCGGCGTCGCCCACCACGTCCTGGGCCGGGCCGGCGGGATCCACGGCCGCACCCAGGAGCCCGGGTGCGAGCCGGTTGCCGTCCGAGCCGCGCAGGCGGACGTAGAACGCCTCGTCCAGCCGGCCCAGCGGGTAGGAGATCCGGATCTCGCCGGTGCGGCCGCGCACGTCGAAGGTCTGGTCCACCCGGGTGCGCGGCGCGGTGAACACGTCCCGGTCGCCCACCGGGCCGGTGACCGCCCCGCGGATGACGTCGATCTTGGCCAGTCGCGGCAGCAGCTCCGACCAGTTCGGGGTGTCGGCGGGAACCACGGTGATGACCAGCTCGACCTGGCTGCCGCGGCGAGCAGTGAGCATCCCGCCCAGGGGTGCTTCCCGGTTGCCGGCCCGCAGCCGCACGTCCAGGGACTCCAGCAGCCGCCCGTGGTCCACCCACACCCGTCCGGCGCGCAGGCCGTCCATCACCGCTGCGTAGGAGAAGTCGGTGGCACCCACGTGGGTGCGGCTGTAGTAGCCGGGCCAGAAGTCGCCGCTGCCCAGGTTGGGTCCCGCGGTGCGGTAGGTGGGCTCGCCGTAGCGGCCCGCCGTGGCGAAGGTGTTCTCCCCGCGCACCGAGGTGTCGGCGTAGACGCTGTGCGAGTCGGAGTTGGCACTGATCCACCACGGCTTGCCCTCGGCGAGCAGGCTGTCCCACAGCCCGCCCACGGTGGAGGTCATCCAGTCGAACCCACCGAAGGTGCGGTAGCTCTCCAGCGGGTAGCCGGGGAAGCTGCCCGGGCCGGGGCTGCCGTCGTAGTAGCCGCGGCCGCCGCCGGGTCCGTAGGCCTTGGGCATGCCAGCAGCCTGGTGCCCGGGGGCACCTTCCATGCCGATGGCGATCCTCGGCTCGGCATCGCGCCACCCGCGGATCTCGTGCGGGGAGTCGATGCCCTTGCGGGCCGGGTGGTTGGCCAGCATCAGCGCGTCCTGCACCCGGCGCCGGCTCACCGAGCCGGCCAGGAAGTGCAGGCCCTGGAGGGCCCGCTGCTCGTTCAGCGCCGCGGTGGCCAGCGGGGAGCCGTCGTAGTCGACCTCGAACTGCTTGAGCACCGCCACCTCGTTGCGGCCGGGGTGCACGAAGACGGTGCCGTGCTCGGCGGCGGGGATGTTCCACTCCAGGCCCTGGAACACCAGGGTGTCCGGGGTGTCCCTGCGTGCGGCGACGATGTCGGGGTTGACCTTCTCCACGCCGATGCGGGCGTGCACCTCGCTGCCGTGATCGGTGATCACCACCCAGTCGAGGCCGTAGGCGTTGGCGTGGCGCACCTGGTCGATCACCCGGTACTGGCCGTCGGAGGAGAACTGGGTGTGGATGTGGTGGTCGCCGGCCAGCCAGGTGTAGCCACCGCGCGGGACGCGGCCGCTGCCACGCCCGCCCAGCGGGGATGCGGCAGCCGAGCCGATGCCCGTGGAGGCCGTCACCCCGAGCACTGCTGCGCCGGCGCCGAGCAGCCCGGCCGAGCGCAGGAAGCGTCGGCGGTCCACGGCGGCCGGCGGCAGCTCGCTGGTGGGGACGGCGGGGTCCAGCGCCGGCGGCAGCGGCTCGCTGTCGGGGTTGTCGTGGCTGTGGCTGTGCGGGTGGCCGTGCCCGTGAGTCTGGCTGTGCCCGTGCGTGTGGCTGTGGCCGTGTGCTGAGCCGTGCTCGTGTCCCATGCCGATCCTTCGCGCAGTGGTGGCTACCAGGCCCCGTCGGCCCCACAGGCAACATAGGAAACAGCTGCGACCAGCAGGCCTCCGTCCGGTGTCCGCAAGGCCAACGCCGAGTGACGATCACGCGCGTCGTGTCCCTGGTCGGGGTGGCTGCTACGGGGCGACGAGCAGACCGGCGAAGTCGGCGGCCGGCACCGGTGGTGCCCACAGGTAGCCCTGGCCGTGGGTGCAGCCGAGCTGCTGGGCCAGCTCGGCCTGCTCGGTGGTCTCCAGCCCGCTGATCACCACGTGCAGGTCCTGGCCGCGAGCGAGGTCGACGAGCCCGCGCACCACGGCGTCGCCCACCCGGGTGCCCAGCTGGGAGCACACCGCCCGGTCGATCTTGATGCCGTCCACGGGCAGTCGCAGCACGTCCTCGCTGCGCAGCTGCGACCTCTCGCCGACCCCGCCGCCGAAGGCGTCGAGCAGCACCCGGAACCCCTGCTCGTGCAGGGCGGCGAAGTAGCTGGTGCCGCCCACGTGCGCTGCCATCAGGGCCGGCTCGGTCATCTCCAGCGTGACGGCCGAGGGCGGTACCCCGACCGAGGCGACCGCGGCGGTGAGCCGGGAGACGCAGTCCGGGTGGTTGAAGTGCTTGGCGGAGATGTTCGCGCTCAGCCTCAGACCGGGGTAACCACCCCGCCACTGCGCCAGCTCCACCGCGGCACGCCCGAGGACGGCGAGGTCGAGGTCGATGACGAGCTCGGTGTCCTCGGCCAGCCCCAGGAAGTGGCCGGGCACGAGCACCCCGCGGGTGGGGTGCACCCACCGGGCCAGGGTCTCCACCGCCTGCGCCTCGCCCGTGCTCAGCTCCACCACCGGCTGGTAGTAGGGCACCACCTGACCCCGGACCACGGCGTTGGCGAGCTCGTGGGCGTCGGTGAGCACGCCAGACGGGCCCAGCCGGGTGCTGGTTCGCAGCCGCTCCAGCTGCCGCTGGACCACCGCCGCCATGCTCACCAGCTCGTCGAGCTGCTGGCCGGTGACAGTGCGCGGGCGGGTGTCCACCAGGCAGAGCGTGCCCACCACCGTGCCGGTGCTGTCCCACAGCGGGGCCGCGACGTAGGCGCGCATCCCGGGCACCCCGGTGCCGGTGTCCACCAGGTGCCCGGCGACCAGCGGGCGGGCCGTCCTGGCCACCTCGTCGGTGAGCGCCGTCCACCCCGGCGCGCTGCCCAGCTGTGCACCCACGGAGGCGATGGTGTGGCGGGTCTCGGAGTCGACGTGCACCACGTCCACCGAGGCCACGGCGATGGTGGGCCCGCGGCGGGCGTCCAGGACGGTCAGCAGCGCCACCGGGAAGGCGAACCGCGCCGCGACCAGGGTGACCAGCTGGTGCAGGTCGGGATCGTGTGGCGCCGTCTCCAGGTAGCGCAGCGACGCCCTGGTGCGGCTCCGGTCCGGGCCACCGCCCATCGCGCACCACCTGACCTCTCGGTCGAGCTGTGCCGGCCTCTCCTCGACGCTAGCAAAGCCGCGCGTGCAACCCGGAAAGCGTTGTGTGCCAGTGCACTTGCTGCGCTCAGCGGTGGACCGGGTGCTGCTGGAGGGCCGTCGCCAGCGCCACCGCGTCGGGCATCCCGGCGCGGGCGCCCACCGCCGTCACTGCGAGCGCGGCCGCGGTGACGGCAGTGTGCACCGCAGTGGCCAGCGGGTCGCCGGCGGCCAGGCGGGTGGCGAGCACGCCGTTGAAGGTGTCCCCCGCGCCGGTGGTGTCACGGACGTCGGCTGGCCGGGCCGGCAGGTGCGTGCCGGCCACGCCGGGCTCGAGCACGAACACGCCCTCCCCACCCAGGGTGACCACGCAGGCAGCCCCCGAGCGGCCCACGATGGCCCCGGCCGCGAGCTCGGCGGCGTGCACGCGTGGTGGCGGCTCCGCCTCCGCGGCGGTGCGCGCCGGTGCCGGGCTGCCCAGCATCGCCGCCAGCTGCGCACCCTCGGTGGTGTTGGGCGTGAGCACCGGGCCCAGCGCGAGCAGCTCCACCACCTCCGCCGTCACCGGTGCGGGGTTGAGCACGCAGCGCACCCCCGCCGCGGCGGCCAGCTCGACGGCGTGGGTGAGCACGGCGGGGCTGATCTCGGTGGACACCAGCACGCAGTCGGCCCCGGTCAGCGCCCGGCGCAGCGCGCCGTCCACGTCTCGGGCGGTCATGAACACGTTGGCCCCGGCGCCCACCGCGATCTGGTTCTCCCCCGCCGCGTCCACCACGATCAGCGCGACCCCGGTGGACTGCTCCGGGATCACCACCACGCCGCTCACGTCGACGCCCTCGGCCGCCAGGTCGGCGGTGGCCGCGGTGCCACTGTCGTCGTCGCCCACCGCACCCACCAGCCGCACCACTGCACCCGCGCGGGCCGCCGCCACGGCCGCGTTGGCGCCCTTTCCGCCACCGTGGCGGTGCATGCGCGGACCCACCACGGTCTCCCCCGGCCCGGGCAGCCGATCAGCCCTCACCACCATGTCCACGTTGATGGCGCCGACCACCACCACCACAGGCCGAGCCTGCTCGTCGAGCCTCGTCATCGCTGTCCGTTCCTGTCGCCACGCCCGCCCGTCAGCGGGGCGCACCCGGTCACGCCCCACCGCGCCACCGCGTCCAGGGCCGCAGGGGTGGGGGTTGTGCGCTGTGCCAGTCTCCGCCCGGTCAGCGGGGGGCGTCGACCAGTCCCCCGACACCCCAGGCGGGCACGGCGCCGCCAGTGAGAGCGGGCACCGCCAGCTCGGCCAGCTCGACGAGGGCCGCACGCACCGCGTCCGCCAGCGACCACACGTCCGGCACCGCCTGCGGGCAGGCGGTGAAGCCGAAGTCGACGTGGCCGTCGTAGGACATCACCGTGATGTTCAGTCCACCGCTGACGTCGCTGATCGGCGTGAGCGGGAAGGTGCCGGTCACCCTGGCGCCGCCGGCGTACAGCGCCAGCTGCGGGCCGGGCACGTTGGAGATGAGCAGGTTGAACGGCAGCGCCACCTCGGCGGCGGCCCGGAACAGCGCGCGCGAGGCCACTCCGTGCAGCACCTGCGGAAGCAGCGCGCTCGCGTCCTCCATCAGCGAGGTGGTGGAGCCGCTGAAGCGCTCCTTGGCCGCGGCCAGCGAGGTGTGCAGCAGGCGCACGCGCTCGGCCGGGTCGGGCTCGTGGGTGGGCAGCGCCGCCAGCATGAAGGAGATCCGGTTGCCCGCGGTGCCACGCTGCTCGGGCGTGCGCACCGACACCGGCATCCCCGCCACCAGCGGCGACTCCGGCAGCGCGTCGTGGTCCACCAACCAGCGGCGCAGGGCGGTGGTGCACATGGCCATCACCACGTCGTTGACGGTGAGACCGAGGGCGTTCTTGACCGCCTTCACCTCGTCCAGGGGCACGGAGAGGAACGCGAACGTGCGCTCAGCGGTGATGCGCCGGTTCAGCGGGGTGGACGGCGGGGCGGGTGCCCGCGGGGGCCGAGGCGGGGTGCTGCGCAGGCCGGTGGCCCGGGACAACCGGGACACCGCTGACTCCAGCGCCCGCGCCCCGGGCACGCTGGCCGCCCCGGGCACGTCCAGCACGTGCGGCACCAGGTGTGGCGCGCTCCGCAGCAGCGACACGGGCAGGGTCGCGGCCCGCCAGAAGCCGCGCCCGGCCAGCTCGGCCGGTCCGGGAGCTGAGCCGCTGACGTGCGGTGCGGCCGGGCCAGGGGGTGCGACCGGGCCGGGGCACGGCGTGAGGTCCAGGATCGCGGCCATGATCTCGGCGCCGGAGACGCCGTCGATCACCGAGTGGTGGATCTTGGTGTAGATCGCCTGCAGGCCACCGGCCAGCCCGGACACCAGGTAGCTCTCCCAGAGCGGGCGGTCCCGGTCCAGCGGGGACTCGGCGAGCGAGGCCACCGCCTCGCCCAGCTGCGCGTCGCGGCCGGGGGCAGGCAGCGCCACCTCCCGGACGTGGTGGTCCAGGTCGAGCGTGCTCACCTCCTCCCAGTAGGGCAGGTCCAGGCCCAGCGGGACCTCCCGCAGCCGCCAGCGCAGCGGCGGGGCCAGGTGCAGCCGGGACCGGAACAGCTCGCGCAGCCCCGCCACGGTGAGCACCCCGCCGGAGACCTCGCTGGGGTCGACGATGAGGAGGTTGCCGATGTGGGTGGTGGTGGTGGCGTTCTCGGCGTTGAGGAACTGCACGTCCAGCGGGCTGAGCTGGCGGACCAGCCGGCCCCGGCTGGGCGTGCCCGGCGGTGCCGCGGTGGTCGCCGCGCCGGGGGCGCGCGCAGGCACCGGCCGGGTCGGGGCGGTCACCGCGGCCAGCAGCTCCAGCAGCGCGGGGATGCGGGCCAGCTCACCCTCGGTGAAGGGCGCCCAGCGCCTCCGGACCAGCAGGCGACGGCCATCCGCCAGCCGCACCACCACGGAGTGACCGCCGGCGGGGACGGCGGTGTCGGGGGTGGCGCCGGCGGGCAGGTAGGTGACCGTGTCGGCGGCCAGCACCCGGCGCATCGCCACCTGCTCGCTGCAGCGCCCGGCGAGGAGGTCGGTGGCGGCGCGCAGCACCGTGGTCTCGGTGTCCACCAGCTCCTCCACCGACGCCGGGCTCATCCCGATGAACCGCGCGCCCTGTGCCTGCACCAGCGCCACCAGCTCGGCCTCCTCGAGACCCTGGGGCGTGCGCAGCACCAGCTCGTCGACCACCCGCCCGGCCTGGTCGAGCTCGGTGGGCTCGCCGGCCACCGGCAGCACCGAGACCCCCAGCAGGTTGCACCCCCGCGCCGAGAGCGAGGTCACCAGCGCGGCCAGGGTGCCCGGCCGGTCCACCAGCTGGGCCCGCAGGCGCCACGTCTGACCGGCCGCGTGCAGCTCATCCCATTCCATGCGGCCAGTGTCGGCGGCAGAGGTTGCCCCTGCGTCACCCTGATATTTCGGGCAGGTTAGAGGGCGCGCAGACAGCGACGAGACCAGTGGAGGGAGCCGGCATGGCCGCACCGGAGGAGCGCCCGCCCCGGTCGGGGGTGCAGACCGTGGAGCTGCTCCTCGACGCGGGCCTGGACGACGGGGTGCGCCAGCTCTGGGACCGGCTGATCGCCGCCGGGCAGCACAGCCAGGGGGTGCGCACGGACAGCTCCAACCGCCCGCACGTCACCCTGGCCGTCGCCCGCCACCTCGACTCCGCGCTGGAGCCGGCGATCACCGCGGCAGTGGCCGCCGCGCTGCCGCTGCCGCTGACGCTGGGCGGGCTGCTGGTGTTTCCGGCGGGGCGGGCGACGACCCTGGCGTGTGCGGTGGTGCCCTCGGCGGCGCTGCTGGCCCTGCACGCCGCGGTGAGCGCGGTGGTGGGGGTGCACCTGCCGCACACCGCTCCCGGCGCGTGGTCCCCGCACGTCACGCTGGCTCGGCGGGTGCGCCCCGAGCAGCTGGGGCCAGCGGTGCAGGTGCTCGGCCGGGCCGAGCTGGCTGGTACCGCCGCGGCGGCCCGCCGCTGGGACGGCACCGCGCGCCGCGAGTGGCTGCTGCAGGAGCCGTGCCGCCCGCCCGCCTGAGGCGCGAGCGATCAAGGCGCACGCCAGGCACACTGGGGCCACATGAGCTGTCGCGGGCGACGCCCCGGACCGCCGGCGGGTCGGACCGCGAGGTCACGGACGTGCGGTGGGTCCTCCCAGCGCGGTGACCAGCTCGACCAGCAGTGCTCGCAGGGCCTCGTGGTCGGAGACCGCGCCGGCCAGCACGGCGTCGGCGTGCTGCGCGGCCACCACCTGCTCGTGCACGGCACGACCAGCGTCGGTGAGACGCACCAGCTGACGCCGCTCGTCGGCGGGATCGAGGGTGCGGGTGAGCAGCTGGGCGCGCTCGAGGCGCTCCACCGTGCGGCTGATGGTCTGGTCGGTCACCCGGCAGGCCCGCGCCAGCTCGCGCTGGGACAACGGGCCGGAGCGCAGGCTGTGCAGCGCGATCATGCCGGCGTGGGTGAGCCCGTGCCGGGCCAGCTGGGCCTCCCACGAGTGCTCCACCAGCCGGGCCGCGGTGGAGAGCAGCCGTCCGGTGGGCCAGCCCCGCACGTCCTCAGCCACCTCCGCAGGCACGTCGTCCGGCATCGCCGCTCCCCCTTCCGATTGCGATGTTCAGCAGGCTGAACAATAATCCCGAGCACGACGACACCCGCACGAGGCGCCGCCCGCGACCGACCCTGGGAGCACACATGCACAGCAAGCCGGCCCGCTCGAGGCGGACCCTACGATGGCTGATCCCCGCACTGCTCCTGCTGGTGTGGATCGTGATCGGCGGCATCGGCGGTCCCTTCGCCGGCAAGCTGGGCGAGGTGCAGCAGAACGACAACACGTCGTTCCTGCCCGCCGAGGCCGAGTCCACCCAGGTGGCGGAGGCCCAGCGGGCCTTCAGCGACAACCAGCTGATCCCCGCGGTGGTCATCGCGGAGAACAACGCGGGCATCACCCCCGAGGACACCGCATACCTCACCCGGGTCACCGCCTCCCTGAGTGGCACCGAGGGCATCGTGCAGCCGCCGTCCCCGCCGATCCTCTCCCCCGACGGCAAGGCCGTCGAGGTGATCGTCGGAGTCGACTCCACCAAGGACCCGGCCGAGACGGTCACCTCCATCCGGGACGCCCTGGCCGTGGACACCCCACCCGGGCTGTCGGTGTACGTCACTGGTCCCGCCGGCCAGGCCGCCGACCTCACCGAGGCCTTCAGCGGCATCGACGGCACCCTGCTGATGGTCGCCGGGGCGGTGGTCATCGTGATCCTGCTGGTGGTCTACCGCAGCCCGCTGCTGCCGCTGATCGTGGTGGTCTCCGCGGTGCTCGCCCTCGCCCTGGCCAGCGCGCTGGTGTACCTGCTCGCCAAGAACGACGTCATCACCCTCAACGGCCAGAGCCAGGGCATCTTGTTCATCCTGGTCTTCGGCGCCGCGACCGACTACGCCCTGCTCCTGGTCGCGCGCTACCGCGAGGAGCTGCAGGGCGAGGGCAACCGGTTCGAGGCGATGGGCCGCGCCATGCGCGGGGTGATCGAGCCGATCCTGGCCTCCGGCGGCACCGTGATCCTCGGTGTGCTGTGCCTGCTGTTCTCCGAGCTCAACTCCAACCGCGGGCTGGGCCCGGTGGCCGCCATCGGCATCGCCACCTCGCTGCTGGCCTCGCTGACCTTCCTGCCCGCCGCCCTGGTGCTCGTCGGGCGCAGCGTCTTCTGGCCGGCCCGACCCAAGCAGGGGCCGCGCCAGGAGTCCGGCGCCTGGTGGCGCCTGGCCGACTACGTCAGCGCCCACCGCGTCACCGTCTCGGTGGCCACCGGGCTGCTCCTGCTGGTCTTCGCCGCGTTCCTGCCCCAGCTGAAGTCCAGCGGGGTGGCGCAGTCCGACGTCTTCCTGAACCAGGCGGAGTCGGTGGAGGGCGAGGACGTGCTCAGCGCCCACTTCCCGGCCGGGTCGGGCTCACCCACCATCATCATCGCCAAGGCCGACCGGGCCGCCGCCGTGATCGACGCGGTGCGCACCGTGCCGGGGGTGAGCCAGCAGGTCGCCGAGGTCGGCGAGTCCGGCCAGCCCGGTGGTCCGGCCAAGGTGGTGGACGGCACCGTGCAGATCCAGGTGACCCTGGCCGACGCGCCCGACTCCGAGGCGGCCACCGCGACGGTGGAGCGCATCCGGGCGGCCGTGCACCCGATCCCGGGCGCCGACGCGCTGGTCGGGGGCACCACCGCCACCCAGCTGGACACCCAGACCACCTCCGAGCGCGACCGCACGGTGATCATCCCGATCGTGCTGCTGGTGGTGTTCCTGGTGCTGGCCGTGCTGCTTCGGGCCATCGTGGCGCCGCTGCTGCTCATCGGCACGGTGGTGCTGTCCTTCGCCGCCACCCTGGGTGTCTCGGCCCTGCTGTTCAACCAAGTCTTCGACTTCCCCGGCTCCGACCCGGTGGTGCCGCTGTTCGGATTCGTCTTCCTGGTGGCGCTGGGGGTGGACTACAACATCTTCCTGATGACGCGGGTGCGGGAGGAGTCGCTGCGGGTGGGCACCCGGGACGGCATCCGCCGGGGGCTGGCGGTCACCGGCGGCGTGATCACCTCCGCCGGGATCGTGCTGGCGGCCACCTTCGGCTCGCTGGCGGTGCTGCCCATCCTGTTCCTGGCCCAGCTCGCCTTCATCGTGGCCTTCGGCGTGCTGCTGGACACCCTGATCGTCCGCTCGCTGCTGGTTCCCGCGCTGGCGGAGATCATCGGCCCCAAGGTGTGGTGGCCGTCCAAGCTGGCCAGCTCCCAGCCGCCGGCCGAGCCGGAGCCGGCGCTGGCCGAGCGGTCCCGCGGCTGAGCGAACCCGGGAGCGGCCCAGGTCGCCGAGGTGGCCGCAGGTACGGTCTGCGGCGTGCGCAGCAGCGGTTCCCCAGGTCCCGGCTCCCCCGCCGGGTGGTCCCGCGGCGCACTGCTGAGGCTCGCGCTGCTGGCGGTGCTGCTGCTGGTCGCGGTGGTGGTGGCGCTGACCATCTCCCTGCCCACCACCGACCAGGCCCGCCAGTGGGCGCACGACCTGGGCCCGTCGTTCCCGCTGCTGTTCGTGGTGGTCCACGCGCTCGTCACCGTCACCCCGGTTCCGCGCACGGTGTTCACCCTGGCCGCAGGTGTGCTGTTCGGGCCGTTCTCCGGGGTGGTGGTAGCCGTGCTGGCCACCACCGTCAGCGCGGCGCTGGCCCTGGTGCTGGTGCGCCACCTCGGCCGGGAAGCAGTGGCCGAGCGGCTGCGCCACGGCCGGCTGCACGCGGTGGACCAGCGGCTGGAGCAGCGGGGATGGCTGGCGGTGGCGTCGTTGCGGCTCATTCCGGTGGTGCCGTTCTCGGTGCTGAACTACTGCTGCGGGGTCTCCTCGGTGCGGATGCGCCCGTTCCTGCTGGCCACCCTGGTGGGCGTGGTGCCCGGGACCGTGGCGGCGGTGCTGCTCGGCGACGCCATGACCGGGCGCACCTCCCCGGCGCTGCTGGGGATCTCCGTGGCCTGCGGCGCGATCGGGGTGCTGGGGCTGCTGCTGGACCGGCGGACGCCCCTCGCGGCCGCCTCACCGGATTCGACAAGCCCGCATCCTTGATCTAGCTCGTTCCAGGTTGACGGCTTGACCCGCCGGCGTACTCGTCCTGGACGACAAGCCTGGGGACTGGAACTCTCATAATCAAGGCTGTACGCTTGCCCCCTGCGAGAGGGGCATCCATGTTCGTGCTGACCGTCGACCAGCGGCGCAGCCGCCGCGACGTCGACCGTGTGCCGGAGCTGTTGCGCGATCTCTCCGCCGCGCGCGTGGTGCGCCCCTTCGACCGCACCGCCGGCGACGAGGTGCAGGCCGTGCTGGACGACCCGGAGCAGGTGGTGACCCTGGCGCTGGACCTGGTGCGCCGCGAGCACTGGAGCGTGGGCATCGGCACCGGACCTGTCGAGCTGCCCCTGCCGGCCGCCACCCGCGCTGGCCGTGGGCCCGCCTTCGAGCACGCGCGCACCGCGGTGGAGCGGGCGAAGTCCGCCGTCACCCACCTTGCCGTGGACGGACCGGACGCGTCCGCCGCGGAGGCCGCCGCCACCGTCCTCGACCTGGTGGCCCTGCTGGTGCAGCGCCGCTCCCTCGAGGGCTGGGCCGCCGTGGAGCTGATCAGCACCGGCCACACCCAGAGCAGCGCCGCGGCGGTGCTCGGCGTGAGCAAGCAGGCCGTGTCGCAGCGCCTGCGGGCCACCGCCTGGCAGCAGGAGGAGGCCGGTCGCACCCTGGCGGCGTCGCTGCTGGCCGAGGCCGACCGATGAGCGTGGCGGTGCTCGTCCTGCTCGGCGTGCTGGCGCTGCTGCCCACCGCCGTGACACGGATGCCCGACCAGAGCTGGCTCCCACCGGCGCTGCAGCTGGCCGCGCTGACCGCCGCGGGCGTGCTGGCCCCCCTGGGCAGCACCCTCACCGGTGCGCCCCGTGCCTGCGCGCTGGTGCTGGGAGTCGCTGCCGCCGCGGGCGGCGCGAGCCCGGTGGTGCGCGCCGCCTTCCGCGTCGCTGGTCGCACGGACGAGGTCCCCGCACCGGACCCCGCGCCCGATCCCAACCCGGCACCGGTGCCGCAGCCCGACCCGGAGCCGGCGCCCACCCACGTGCTCCGCGGTGGCGGCATGATCGGCGTCCTGGAGCGCACCAGCGTGGCCGCCGCGGTGCTCACCGGCTGGCCCGCAGGCATCCCCATCGTGCTGGCGGTCAAGGGACTGGCCCGCTACCCCGAGCTGCGCGACCCCCGCGCCTCCGAGCTGTTCATCATCGGGACGTTCACCAGCGTGCTGTGGGCACTGGCGTGCAGCGGCGTGACGCACCTCTTGGTCACCTGACCGCTACTCCGGCGAACGAGGTCCCGGGGCAACCGGTTCCCCCGCCCTCCGGACAACCTCTAGCATTTGAGCCATGGCTGAAGACACGAAGCACGATGTAGTGATTGTCGGAGCGGGCTTCGCTGGGATCGCGGCCGCCGAGCGCCTCTCCCGCGCCGGGGTGCGGGTGCTGCTGCTCGACAAGAACAACTACCACCAGTTCCAGCCGCTGCTGTACCAGGTGGCGACGGCCCAGATCTCCGTCGCCGACGTGGCCCGACCGCTGCGCGGGATCTTCCGGGGCAACAAGCTGGTCGACGTCAAGACCGCCGAGGTCGCCAGCGTCAACCCCGCTGACCGCAGCGTCACCACCGTCGACGGGATGACCTACCGCGGCACCATCCTCGTGCTCGCCGCCGGTGCGGAGGCCAACTTCTTCAACACTCCTGGCGCCAAGGAGCACACCTTCCCGCTGTACTCCGTGGACGACGCCGCTCGGCTGGCGTCCCGGATGCTCGGTGCCCTCGACAGCGCCGACAGCCTGCCCCACATGGTCGACGAGGGCGGCCTCAACGTGGTGGTCGTCGGCGGCGGACCCACCGGGGTGGAGACCGCGGGAGCCATCGCCGAGAGCATCAAGTACGTGGTGTCGGAGTACTTCACCCCGGAGTTCGCCGACATCTGCTCCGTCTACCTGGTGGACATGATCCCCACGGTGCTCGCCCCGTTCACCGACAAGTCGCAGAAGTACACCAAGAAGAAGCTGGCCGAGATCGGCGTGAAGCTCCGGCTGGGCGTGGGGGTGGCCGAGGTGGCCCCCGACCGCGTCACCCTCGCCGACGGCACCGTCATCCCCTGCCGAGTGGTGGTGTGGGCCGGCGGGCTCAAGGCCGGCGAGCTGCTGACCAGCTCCGGGCTGCCGCAGGGCAAGGGCGGGCGCATCGACGTCAACCCCGACCTCACCGCGCCTGGGTTCGACGGTGTCTACGTGCTCGGCGACGCCGCGAACATCACCGACGCCAAGGGCAACCACCTCCCCCAGCTCGGGTCGGTGGCACAGCAGGCCGGCAAGTGGGCCGCCAAGAACATCCTCGCCGACCTCGCCGGCCGTCCGCGCGAGCCGTTCCACTACCTGGACAAGGGCATCATGGCGATGGTCGGCCGGGGCGCGGCCGTGGCCGAGGTCGGGGTCAAGCGGCGCCAGCTGCAGGGCCCCATCGCCTTCGCCGCCTGGCTCGGGGTGCACGCGGTGCTGCTCTCCGGCGCCCGCGAGCGGCTCGGCGCCTTCCTCTCCTGGGGCTGGGACTACTTCACCCACAGCCGCCCGCAGATCGTCGTCTACCGCCCGGACGCTTACGCCAGTGGCTGGAACGAGACCGTGCAGCGCCCTGCGCCGCGCGGTCCCGGCGGCGGCGACGCCGCCACCAGCGACGCCCCGTCCGGGGACACCCCCAGCAAGGCCGCGGCCAGCGGCGGGGACAGCCGCAGCGCCCAGGCCTAGCGGCCGCGGCCTGGTGCGCTACTGCACCGGGCCGCCAGGCAGCGGGCGTGGCTCGTCAGGGTCGTCCTCGCCGGCAGCGCCCAGCGAGGCCTGCTCCTGCCGGGTGGCGCGGTGCAGCCCCTCGGCGGCCTTCTCCGCCGCTGCGGCGCCGGTGCGTCGGGCCACCTCGTGCGGCGGCTCCACGTCGGTGCGCGCCACTGCCTCGGCCGCAGCCACGGCAGCCGCGATCTTGGGGTCGGTGGAGGTGTCGAACCAGTCCTTGACCTCCTCGGAGTCATCCTCCGGGCGGGTGCTCACCTCGTCGGCTGGGGCGGGCTCGTAGCGCAGCACCCCCTCGGCGTCGGGAGCACCCAGCATCTTGGCGAAGCCCTGCAGGGAAGAACCGAACTCGCTGGGCACCAACCACACCTTGTTGGCGTCGCCCTGGGCCATCTCCGGCAGCGTCTGCAGGTACTGGTAAGCCAACAGCTCGGGGGTGGGACGCCCGGCCTTGATGGCGGCGAACTCCTTCTCGATGGCCTTCGCCTTGCCCTGGGCGCGCAGGTACTGCGCCGCCCGCTCACCCTGGGCGCGCAGGATGCTGGACTGTCGCTCCGCCTCGGCGGAGAGGATGGCGGACTGCTTGGCACCCTCGGCCATGAGGATCTGGCTCTGCTTCTGGCCCTCGGCGGTCTTGATGGCCGACTCCCGCTGGCCCTCCGCGGTGAGGATGGTCGCCCGCTTCTCCCGGTCGGCCTTCATCTGCTTCTCCATCGACTCCTGGATGGACGGCGGCGGGTCGATGCTCTTGAGCTCGACCCGGGCCACCCGCAGGCCCCAGCGGCCGGTGGCGTCGTCCAGCACGCCGCGCAGCTGACCGTTGATGGAGTCCCGGGAGGTCAGCGTCTCCTCCAGCGTCATGCCGCCGACCACGTTGCGCAGGGTGGTGGTGGTCAGCTGCTCCACGCCGACGATGTAGTTGTTGATCTCGTACACCGCGGCCTGCGGGTTGGTGACCTGGAAGTACACGACCGTGTCGATGGAGACCGTGAGGTTGTCCTGGGTGATCACCGGCTGCGGCGGGAAGCTGACCACCCGCTCGCGCAGGTCGACCTTGGCGCGCACCCGGTCGACGAAGGGCACCAGGAAGGCCAGCTCCCCGCTGATGGTCTTGTGGTAGCGGCCCAGCCGCTCGACCACCGCCGCCTCGGCCTGCGGAATCAGCGCGATCGCCTTGGCGACCACGACCACCACCAGCACCACGATCACGGCGAGGACGATCAGTACTGCGTTCATCCTGTGCTCCTCCTGTGCGACCGAGGGCCGGCCACTCCTAGCTGCTTGCGAGACGGCTCTGGCAGTGCTGCGCCGGGACGACGCCGCGCGGGTCCGCGGAGCCGACGGGCTCGACGCTGGTCACCTCCGCCTGGTTGACGTGCAGACCCCACCGGCAGGCGGTCTGGCCGAGCACCACCCGCAGCTGCCCGTTGATGGAGTCGCGGGACGTCAGCGCCTCCTCCAGGGTGAGCCGACCAATCACGCTGCGCAGCGCGGTGATGAGGACGTGCTGCACGGAGGCCCGGTAGTCCGGGGTCTCGTAGACGGCGGCCTGGGGGTTGGCGACCTGCAGGTGCACCACCACGACCACCTCGACCACCGCGTGGTCCCGGGTGGTCACCGGCTGGGGCGCGGTGGTGACCACCTCCTCGTCCAGCCCCACCACCCCGCGCAGGCGGTCCACGCCCGGCACCAGCAGCGTCCACCGGTCGCGCACCGTGCGGTGGTGCTGACCGAGCCGCTGCACCACCGCGGCCTGGCGGGGCCCCACGTGCACCAGCGACCGGACCGCCAGCACCGCCACGAGTGCCACCAGCACCGACACCACCACAACCATGCTCATCAGGGTTCCTCCGCCACCACAGCCGTCGCTCCGTCAATCTCCAGCACCAGCACCGTCTGGCCCGGCTCCAGCACCTGGGAGCCGTCGGAGGTGCGCGCCGTCCAGGTGTCACCCGCCAGCTTGACCAACCCGCCGTGGGGGTCCACGCGCTCGAGCACCGTAGCGCGACTGCCCACCAGCGCATCCACGTTGGTGGTCAGCGCGGGCCCGCGGCGCACCCGGCGCAGCAGGGAGGGTCGCACCCCGGCCACCAGGCCGACCGACACCACGGCGAAGACGATGCCGTCCACCCACAGCGGGGCGTCGGTGACGGCCGTGACACCCGCCGCGGCCAAGGCGCCGCCGGCGAGCATGAGCAGGAAGAAGTCGCCCGTCGCCACCTCCGCGGCGGCGAGCGCGATCCCGGCGATCAACCAGATCACTGCTGCCACAGAACCATCGTCTCAGACATCGGTTTCGCTCGGTGTGAGGCGGGCCGCGCTCGCGGTCGAGCCACCATCAGCTCAGCGTCCCTCTGGAGCGCTCGGTCCCCGCCCGCACCGCTCAGCCCTGGGGGGCCTCGGTGACGAAGTCGACCAGGCGCTCCACCGCGCCGATCATCGGGGCCTCCAGGTCCCGGAAGGTGGAGACGGCGGCGTACACCCGCTGCCACCCCTCCCGTGGCGTCCCCCACCCCAGCCGCTCGCAGATGCCCGTCTTCCAGTCCTCGCCGCGCGGGACGGTGGGCCAGGCGGCTATCCCCACCGACGCGGGCTTCACCGCCTCCCACACGTCGATGTAGGGGTGACCGGTGACCAGCACGTGCGGGCCCAGCGAGCTGGTCAGCCGCGACTCCTTGGACCCGGTGACGAGGTGGTCCACCAGCACGCCGACTCGGCGGCCAGGCCCGGGCTGGAACTCCTGCAGCCGGTCGGCCAGGTTGTCGAGCCCCTCGAGGTGCTCCACGACCACCCCTTCCACCCGCAGGTCGTGGCCCCACACCCGCTCCACCAGGGCTGCGTCGTGCACACCCTCCACCCAGATCCGGCTGGGCAGCGCCGTCCTGGCGCGCAGGCCGGTCACCTCGGTGGAGCCGGACGCGCTGCGCCGGGGCTTGGCTGCGGCGGCCACCGGGCGCACCAGCGTGACCGGGCTGCCGTCGACGAGGAAGGCCGCCGGCCGCAGGCCGAACAGCCGGGTACGGCCCTTGGCGTCCTCCAGCCGGACGAAGTCGCCGTCGTAGGTCTTCTCGATGCCCACCACGGCGCCACAGAAGCCGGTGCCGGCGTCCTCCACCACCAGTCCCCGGTCGGCGGCGAGCTGGGGCACAGCGGGCTTGTGGCGGCGCTGGTGGCCGGCGTAGATGTCCCCGGCGTAGGGGTCGCGAGCGTGGGGTTCGCGCGGGCCGGCGGCACGAGAGGATCGGGTCACGGGCCATCAGGCTAGGTGGTCGTGGGCCGGCGGCGCCCGGCGCCACGCCGACCTATGCTGGGCGACTGTGTCGAACGCAAGTGCCACCCTCACCGTCTGGGCCTCTGCCTGGCTGGCGGGCGCTGCCGCCCCGGACGACGCCCTCGACGCGCTGACCGCGTGGGCACCCGTGCAGCGCGTGCACGCCGCCGATCCGGAGACCGCCGCGCAGACCGGGCTGCCCGGGCCGGGCGCCGGAACCGTGGGCGCTGCAGCGCTGTTCACCACCCTGCGGCGCAGCACCGCAGGCGGCCGGGCGGGGTCCGGCGCCGAGGTGCGGCTGGTGCTGCCGGTGGCCGGGGACGTGCGCGGCCTGCCTGCCGGGACCAGCTTCGCCCGCGCCGCGCTGGCCGCTGGGGAGGGGGTGCTGGTGCCCGACGCCGGGCTCGGCCTGGTGCCGGCCGCGGAGGGCGAGGAGGCGCTGCGCTGGGTGGTGCACTCCCTGCCCATGGACGTCCCCCCGGCCGAGCACGTCGGGCTGGCCGAGGCCGAGCACGCGCTGCGCAGCGCAGTCCGCGACAGCGCGCGGGCCCTGGACGAGCTGCAGGTCGCCCGGGAGGACGCCACCGTGCGCCAGCGCATCGCCGCAGCGCTGCGCGCGACCCCCCAGCCGGAGTGGCCCCGTGGCGTCCCGCCCCGAGCGCTGCGGGTGCTCGACCAGGCTGAGCACGTGGCCGCGATCCTCGAGGCGGCTGCGCAGGACACGCCCGGCGGCGCGTGGTCGGCCTCGGCCGCCGACGCCCGCGAGCAGCTGTTGCGTCCACTGTTGACCGACGTGCGCACCGCCCAGCTGGCTGCCGTGGCCGAGTCGGTGCGGGTGCTGGCCGCCCACCCCTCCCAGCACTAGCCGCCCTGGGGGCGCTGGCTCTCCTGGCGCGCTAGCTGGCCACCCGCTTGGCCGGTTCACAGCACCGCACCGCACACGGTGCGCCGTTGCGGGTGCAGCCGGCCGCACCCACGTCGCTGAGCCGCTGCGGGGACACCCCGTCGGTGTGCTCGCGCACCAGCTCCACCACCATCCGCGCGAAGCGGGGGTCCTCGCCCACGGTGGCCGCCCGCTCCAGCGCCATGCCCAGCTCGGCAGCCAGGTCCACCGCCTCGGTGTCCAGGTCCCAGACCACCTCCAGGTGGTCGGCGACGAAGCCGATGGGGCTGACCACCACCGCGGGCACCCCACGGGTGTGCAGGTCACGCAGGTGGTCGAGGATGTCGGGCTCCAGCCACGGCACCTGGGGCGGGCCGGACCGGGACTGCCACACCACGTCGTGCTCGGCCACCCCGGCCTCGGCCGCAGCCAGCCGAGCCGCCTCGACCACCTGGCGGGAGTAGCGGCGGCCACCCTCCTCGGGCGGGCCCGAGGCCAGGTCGGCCGAGTCGGGCACCGAGTGCGCGGTGAAGACCACGCGAGCCTGCGCGCGGTGCTCGGCGGGCAGTCGCTGCACGGCCGCGCGCACCGCGTCGGCCTCGGCGGCGACGAACAGCGGGTGGTCGAAGAACTGCCGGAGCCGGGTGAGCTGGGGGGCGCCGGCGCCCACCGCGTCGCGGGCGCGGGCGATGTCCTCCTGGTACTGGCGGCACCCGGAGTACCCGCCCCAGGCCGAGGTGGCGAGCACCAGCGCGTTGCGCACCCCGGCGGCTGCCATCTCCGCGACGGTGTCCTCGGCCATGGGGTGCCAGTTGCGGTTGCCGAAGTACACCGGCAGGTTCAGGCCCTGCTCGGCCAGCTCGGCCTCCACCTCACCGATCAGCTTGCGGTTGAGCGCGTTGATGGGCGAGACCCCGCCGAAGTGCCGGTAGTGCTCGGCCACCTCCGCCAGCCGCTC
Source organism: Rhodococcus sp. Z13_19A (assembly GCF_058133575.1). Taxonomy (NCBI): domain Bacteria; kingdom Bacillati; phylum Actinomycetota; class Actinomycetes; order Mycobacteriales; family Nocardiaceae; genus Rhodococcus; species Rhodococcus sp. Z13_19A. Next base: position 270,512 of record NZ_JBYUNN010000003.1, on the reverse strand, counting down.
CGGCGGGATCCCCCTGCCTCGAGTGACGTTCTCCAGGAACGGGATGACGTCCTCGGGGCCCTCCGGACCGCCGAAGGACAGCACCAACAGCGCGTCGTAGCTCTGGGATTCGCTCACGCTGCCATTGTGGCCGCCCGGTGCGGAGCGCGCTCAGACACCCATCGCGTGGAAGCCGCCGTCGGCCATGATCATCGAGCCGGTGGTGGTGGGGAACCAGTCCGAGAGCACGCCGCACACGGTCTTGGCCACCGGGAGCACGTCGTTCTTGTCCCATCCCAGCGGGGCGCGCTCCTCCCACGGCTGCTGGAACTGCTCGAAGCCGGGGATGGAGCGAGCCGCCATCGTGGCCAGCGGACCGGCCGCCACCAGGTTCACCCGGATGCCCTTGGGGCCGAGCTCGCGGGCCAGGTAGCGGCTGGTGGACTCCAGCGCCGCCTTGGCCACACCCATCCAGTCGTAGCCGGGCCAGGCCTGCCGGGCGTCGAAGTCCATGCCCACCACGGAGCCACCCGGGCCCATCAGCGGCAGGCAGGCCACCGCCAGGGACTTCAGCGAGTAGGCGGAGATCTGCACGGCGGTGGCCACGTCCTCCCACGGCGCGTCCAGGAACCCCCCGCCCAGGCAGGACGGCGGTGCGAAGCCCACCGAGTGCACCACGCCGTCCAGGCCGTCCACGTGCTCCCCGACGCGGGCAGCCAGGGAGCCCAGCTGCTCGGTGTTGGCCACGTCCAGCTCCACCACCGGCGCCGGCTCGGGCAGGCGCTTGGCGATGCGCTCCACCAGGCTCATCCGGCCGAACCCGGTGAGCACCACGGTCGCGCCCTGCTCCTGCGCCACCCGGGCGGTGTGGAACGCGATGGATGCATCGGTGATCACTCCGGTGATCAGCAGCCGCTTGCCCTCGAGCAGTCCGCTCACGTCGGTTTCCTCCTGTGCTTGGTGAAGCTTGGGGTGTCTGGGGAAGTGCTCTAGTGGCCCATGCCGATGCCGCCGTCGACCGGGATGACCGCGCCGGTGACGTAGCCGGCCTCGTCGGAGGCGAGCCACCGCACGGCGCTGGCCACCTCCTCGGGGCGGGCCTGCCGGCCCAGCGGGATGGCGTCGGTGATGGCCTTGCGGCGTGCCTCGGTGAGGTCAGCGGTCATGTCGGTGTCCACGTAGCCCGGTGCCACCACGTTGGCGGTGATCGACCGGGAGCCCAGCTCGCGGGCGATGGACCGGGACAGGCCCACCAGGCCGGACTTGGAGGCGGCGTAGTTCACCTGGCCGGGGGCACCAGACAGACCCACTACCGAGGAGATGAAGATCATCCGGCCCCAGCGCGCCTTGAGCATGCCCCGCGCGGCCCGCTTGGCCACCCGGTAGGCAGCGGTGAGGTTGGCGTCCACCACGGAGGTGAACTGGTCCTCGGTCATCCGCAGCAGCAGCGTGTCCTCGGTGATGCCGGCGTTGGAGACCAGCACCTCGACCGGCCCCTGGGCGGCCTCCACCTCGGCGAAGGCTGCGTCCACCGCCTCGGCGTCGGTGACGTCGCAGCGCACGCCCAGCAGCCCCTCGGGAGCGCCGGAGCCGCGGTGGGTGACGGCCACGCGGTGGCCCTCGGCGGCCAGGGTGCGGGCGATGGCGAGGCCGATGCCCCGGTTGCCGCCGGTGACGAGCACGGAGCGGGAGGGGGTCGGGGAGTCCGGTGCGGGCATGCCGGGAATCTATCGGCTACTCACGGGTAGACCGGCATTCCGCAGGGTGTGGCGGCTCCCGACCGGTCAGGCCAGCGCGAGCAGGCCCACCGCGAACGCCCCGTAGAAGGCCGCGGCACCGGCCAGCCGTCCGGCGGTGAGCCGACCGGTGCGGGTGAGCACCAGCAGGTAGCCCACCGACGCCATGGTGCACACCCCGGCCAGGACGAGCGGGGCGTCGAGCTGCCAGGAGGTGAACAGCAGACCCAGCCCGGACGGGACGGTCACCTGGATCATCATCGAGCCGGACAGGTTGGCCAGCGCCAGCTGGGGCTTGCCCTGGCGGCACCAGACGACCGCGTTCATGATCTCGGGCAGCTCGGTGGCCAGGGGCGCCAGCAGCAGGGCGCTGACGGTGGCCGGCACACCCAGGGCGGGCCCGGCCCACTCCAGCTCGTGCACGAAGAGCTGGGAGGCGCCGAAGACCAGGGCCAGCGTCACCACCGTCTGGGTGAGCACGGCGGCCGTGCTCGGGCTGGCCCGGCGCGGCTGCAGCTTGAGCGGGGCGAGGTCGGCGGTGCTGGCCGCGGCGCCCCGGCTGCTGCGCACCTCGCGGGAGACGTACACCGCGTAGGCGGCGAAGAACAGCAGGCCCAGCCAGGGCTTGTAGGCGAAGACCACCAGCCCCAGCCCCAGCTTGACCGCGTAGATGGCCAGGAACCAGCCCTGGTCGCGGGCCAGGCGCGGAGTGGTCGCGGCCAGGTCGGTAGCGGGAGCCCGGTCGTCGCGCGCCGCCAGCCGGGCGGGGCCGGGCCCGGCGCCCACCAGCACCGGCAGCCGGGCACCGCGGGCCCGGGCCAGCAGCACCACCCCGGCGACTGCGTAGGCCACGGTGCCCACCACCAGGGGCCCGCCGATGGCCGCCCCCATCCCGATGTCGGCGCCGTGCTCGTCGCTGCCCAGCAGCACCGCCACCAGCGTGACCACGCTCTCCGGAAGGGCGGTGCCCACGGCCGCCAGCACGGTGCCGACGGCGAGCCCACCCATCCGCAGGCGCGCGCCGAGCCACTCCACGGCGTTCACGAACCACTCGGAGGCGAGGTAGATCACCAGGATGCAGCCCACCAGCGACAGCACGTGCGTCATCGCTGTCCCTTCGCCGCCGGTGGGAGCGCGGCCGTCAGCGGCCGTCGTCCCGGTTACCGCAGCGAAGTTAGCCGTGTTCGGGCCCAGGAAAAACGCGACCACGAGAACAACCGAGTGGGGCGCGGCCAAGTCCGGAGTAAGGCGCGCCTAACTCTGCTGGCTGGAGCCGGAGACGGAGTGCTCGGCACGGATGGTGTCCAGGTGCTGGCAACCGACGTAGGGGCACCCGGCGCCGGGCTCCTCCGCACCGGTCGGGTGCGGCCGGTGCTGGGCCACGCACAGCGCCAGCACCGCCTGCATCCCCAGCTCCACCCGCCGCGGCTCACCGCCGGTGTGCACCGCCACCACCAGCGGTCCGCCGAAGGGCTTCTGCTCGACCACCTCGACCTCGGTGTCCAGGCCGACGCCCAGCCCGGCGAACCACCGCAGCAGCTCCGGGTCGTGGTCGATGAACCGCGCCACGAAGCCGCGGGAGCCCGGGGACAGCGTCGCCACCGGGCTGGTGGGCGGCTGGTGCAGCACGCCGTCGGGGGTGGGGATGGGATCGCCGTGCGGGTCCCGCCACGGTCGGCCCAGCGCGTGGTCCATCCGCTCCACCATCCGGGGCGACACCGCGTGCTCGAGCACCTCGGCCTCGTCGTGCACCTCGTCCCAGGAGTAGCCCAGCCGCTCCACCAGGTAGGTCTCCACCAGCCGGTGCCTGCGCACCATCTCCACCGCACGGGTGCGCCCGGCCGCGGTGAGCTCGATGCCGCCGTAGGGCTCGTGGCTGACCAGGCCCTGCGCGGTGAGCTTGCGGATCATCTCCGACACCGACGACGTGGAGACGCCCAGCCGGGCCGCGAGGTTGGCGTTGGAGCGCTCGTCGGGGTCCCACTCCCCCAGGTTGAACAGAACCTTGAGGTAGTCCTCGATCACCGTTCGGCTCCGGGAGTCCACCACGCGTCCGAGGATACCGGGCCGCGGCTAGGGCAGCCGCTGGGTGAGCACCAGGCCGGTGCCCGCCGAGAGCAGCGCCAGCACCGTGCCCAGGATCAGCCACGGCCGGCTGGCGTCACCCAGCAGCGTCTCGTAGCCGATCTGCTTCTCCAGGGTGTCGTAGACGGCGTTGAGGTCGGCCAGGCTGGAGGCGGTGTAGAAGTCCCCGCCAGCCAGCCGGGCGATCTGGCGCATCGAGGCGTCGTCCACCGGCACCGGCTGGCGGCGACCCTCGATGTCCACGGTGCCGTAGCGGGTGCCGAAGGAGATGGTGGACACCGGGATCTTCTTCTTCGCCGCCTCCCCCGCCGCGGTGAACGAGCCACGGGGATCGTCGGTGAACTCCGGGACGGTCTGCGCGCCGTCGGAGAGCAGCACGATGCGGGCCGGGGGCGGCTCGGCGCCCGGAACCACCGCAGCCATGGTGTCGATGGCCTGCAACGAGGTGAAGATCGCCTCGCCGGTGGCGGTCCGCTCGGCCAGCTTCAGGTTGTCGATGGCCGCCTTGGGCGCCGATCGGTCGACGGTGGGCGAGACCAGCACGGTGGCGGTGCCGGCGAACGCGACCACACCCAGGTTCACCCCGGGGGTGAGGCCGTCCACGAACTGCTTGGCCGCGGTCTGCGCCGCCTTCAGCCGGGAGGGCTCGACGTCGGTGGACTCCATGGACAGCGACACGTCCACGGCCAGGATGACGGTGGCCCGGTTGCGGGGCACCTTCTGCTCGGAGGTGGGCCCGGCCAGGGCGATGGTGAGGCAGGTCAGCGCCACCAGGAACAGGGCCGTGGGGACGTGCCTGGCCAGGCCCTGCCGACGGGGCGCCACCTTCTCCAGCAGGGCCAGGTTGGTGAAGCGCATGGTGTTGCGCCGACGCATCCGCTGCACCACCAGGTAGCCGGCGAGCAGCACCACCACCGCGAGCAGCAGCAGGAACCACAGCGGGGAGGTGAAGCCGGTGAGGCTCATCGCAGCCCACCCGACCAGCCGCGCTTGCGGCCGATGACGAAGCGCACGATGTCGGCGATCCAGTCGGAGTCGGTGCGCAGCGTCAGCCGCGGTGCGCCACACCGACGCAGCGTGCGCGCCACCTCCTGGCGGTGGGCCTCGGCGGCGGCGGCGAAGTCCGTGCGCAGCCGGGGCGTGGTGCTCACCTCGCGGACGCGCCCGGACTCCGGGTCGCTGAGCACCACCCGGCCCACGTCGGGCAGCTCCAGGTCGCGGGGATCGAGCACCTCCACGGCCAGCAGGTCGTGCCGGGCGGCCAGCCCGCGCAGCGAGCGCTCCCAGGTGACGTCACCGAGGAAGTCGCTGACCACCACCGCCAGGCCGCGGCGCTTGGGTGGGCGGCGCAGCAGTTCCAGCGCCGCCCCCAGGTCGCCGCGGGTGCCGTCCGGGGCGCGCGGGGTGGTGGCGAGGGAGCGCAGCATGCTCTGCGCCGCCGCCGAGCCACCGCGGGGCGGGATGCGGGTGGTGTGTGCACCGGTGGCCACGATCGCCCCGATGCGGTTGCCGCCGCCGCTGGTGAGGTGGGCGATCGCGGACACCGCCGCCACCGCCAGGTCGCGCTTCTCGCAGGCGGCGGTGCCGAAGTCCAGGCTGGGCGACAGGTCGCACACCACCCAGGTCTCCAGCTCGCGGTCGGCCACGGTCTGGCGGATGTGCGGCTCGGTGGTGCGGGCGGTCACCGACCAGTCCATCCGCCGCACGTCGTCGCCAGGCTGGTAGGTGCGGGCCTCGCCGGGCTCGCTGCCGGGACCGGGCACCAGCCCCAGGTGGTTGCCCTGCAGCAGCCCGTCCAGCCGGTGGCGCACCGTCAGCTCCAGGGTGCGCAACGCCGCCGCCAGCTTGGGGTCCTCCAGGTGGCCGGACTCCAGCGAGGGTGGTGCCCAGGCAGGCCGGTCGGCGGGGCGGGGGGCCACCGGGGCAGCAGCGCCGTCCCCGGACAGGGACGCTGCGCGGCGCAGGACGCTCACCGCTGCTGGGGGCCGATCGGCTGGAAGGGCTGCGGCACCGGTCCCTGCGGGCCACCAGGGGGCGGGCCGCCCGGCGTGACCAGCGGCACCGGCTGCGAGCTCACCTGCGGCAGGCTCACCGACTGCAGCACCCGGTTGATGACGTGCTCCACCGGGATCTCGTCGGCCAGCGCGTCGTAGGACAGCACCAGACGGTGGCGGAGCACGTCGGGCAGCACGTCCACCACGTCCTGGGGCAGCACGTAGTCGCGGCCGCGCACCAGGGCCAGCGCACGGGCAGCCGCAATGGCGCCCAGCGTGGCACGGGGTGATGCGCCGTAGCCGATCCAGCCCGCGACGTCGGTCAGCCCGAGGTCGGCCGGGGTGCGCGTGGCGGCCACGACGCGGACCACGTAGTCGACCAGGGCGTGGTGCACGAACACCTGGGCAGCGACGTCCTGCAGCCGCACCAGCTCGTCCGGGGTGAGCACCTGCTGCGGCTCGGGGGCACGCACGCCCATCCGGTAGACGACCTCGCGCTCCTCCTCGATGGAGGGGTACTCCACCAGGATCTTGAACAGGAACCGGTCGCGCTGGGCCTCCGGGAGCGGGTAGACACCCTCGTTCTCGATCGGGTTCTGGGTGGCCAGCACCAGGAAGGGCTTGGGCATGGGGAAGGTCTTGCCGCCGATGGTGACCTGGTGCTCGGCCATCACCTCCAGCAGTGCCGACTGCACCTTGGCGGGGGCCCGGTTGATCTCGTCGGCGAGCACGAAGTTGGCCACCACCGGCCCGGGCTCCACGTCGAACTCCTCGCGGCCCTGGCGGTAGATGCGCGTGCCGATGAGGTCAGCGGGCACCAGGTCGGGGGTGAACTGGATGCGGGAGAAGTGGCCGCCCACCACCGTGCAGAGGGTCTCCACCGCGAGGGTCTTGGCCACCCCGGGCACACCCTCCAGCAGCAGGTGGCCCTTGGCGAGCAGGCCCACCAGCATCCGCTCGACCATCCGGTCCTGGCCGACGATGACTCGCTTGACCTCGAAGACGGTGCGCTCCAGCAGCTGGGCGTCACGCTGCATGCTGCTCGCCGTCGGCACGCCGCCCTGCGGCACCGCACCGCGGGGCCCGGCGTTGCCTGCCGGGGCTTGCTGTCCGTGATCCTGAGCCCCTGAGCTCACCGCTGCTCCTCCGTCTTCGGCGCACACCTGTGTGGTGCACAGCAAACAGTCTGCACCGTGTGGGGACTGTGAGCACCCGACCCGCCCGTGCGTCCGGGCCGCCCGTGCATCCGAACGGCTCAGAGCATCCGAACGGCGTAGGGCATGATGCCGCCGTAGCGCACCGGGGAGATCTTCACGTACGACCCGGACTGCGGGGCCTCGATCATCTTGCCGTCGCCCAGGTACAGCGCGACGTGGTGGATGTCGTAGGGGCCCCAGAAGATCATGTCGCCCGGCCGCATCTGCGAGATCGGGACCTTGGTGCCTGACTCGTACTGGTAGCCGGTGTAGTGCCGCAGCGAGATGCCCACCCCGGCGAAGGCGTAGACCATCAGGCCGGAGCAGTCGAAGCCCACCTTGGCGTAGTCGCCGAAGCTGTCGGCGACGCCGCCGTCCCGGATGCCGACCGTGGCGCCGTAGGCGTTGCCACCACCCCAGGAGTAGGGCACGCCCAGCTGCGACATCGCCCGGTTGATCACCGTCTGCACCGATCCGGTGCTGGAGCCACCGTTGCCGCGCGGCGGCGTGCGCACGGGCGCCGGCGCCGGCTTGGGCGGCGCCACGTAGACGGGTGCGGCCACCGGTGCCGGCGCGACGTACACCGGAGCGGCGACCGGGGCGGCGACCGGCGCTGGAGCGGGCACGGCCTGCGGGGCGCTGGGGCGGGGGGCGCTGGGACGGGGGGCGGCGGCCTGGACGGTGGCCGTCTGGGCTGCGGCCGCCTGGGCTGCTGCCCGCTGCCGGGCCGCAGAGGCGTCCGCCGCCTGCTGCGCGTTCACGGCGTCGGCGGCGGCCTGGGCCTGCGCGGCGGCCTCGGCGGCGGCCCGCTGGCGCGCGGCCTCCTCGGCCGCACGCTGGGCGGCGGCGGCCTCCTCGGCGCGGCGCTGGGTGTCCCACTGCTCGAAGGCCTGGCGCTGGCCCTGCAGGCCGGACACCGCGGTGCGGGCCTGGTCCAGCGCGTACTGGGCCTGGTCGCGGTTGGCCTGCAGCTGGGCGGTCTGCGCGGCCTGGGCCTGCTGCGCGCTCATCGCGTTCTGGGTGGCCTGGTCGGCCGCGCCCTTGGCCGCGTCGGCCTGGGCCCGGGCGCTGTCCGCCTGGGTCTTGGCGGCGCGGGCCGCCGACTCGGCGTTGGCGCTCTGCGCTCGAGCGCGCTGCAGGGTCTCCATGACGCCGAGCTGGCTGGTGGTCACGGCGTTGAGCAGCTGTGCCCTGGCCAGCACGTCCTCCGGGCTCTCCGAGCCCAGGTAGGCGCTGAAGGAGCCGACCGTGCTCCCCTGCTGGTAGCTGCCGGCGGCGAGCTGGTCGACCTGGCGGCGTGCGCTCTCGATGGAGTCCTGGGAGAGCAGCACCTGGTGCTGGGCGTTGACCACCGCCTGGTCGGCGGCGTCGGCGCCGGCGCGGGCCTCCTCGAGGTCCACCCTCGCCTTGTTCGCCAGCTCGCGCTGGACCCCCACGTTGACGGCGAGCTGGTCCAGCTCGGCCTGTGCGGTGGTCAGGTTCTTGATCAGCTGGCCGACCTGGGCGGCCTGGCCGTCGGCGGCACTGGTGGCCTCGGTGAGCTGGGTGTCGCTGGGGTTGGGTGGGGGCGGTGGCACGGCCATCGCGGCCGGCGGGAGCGAGGCCGTCAGCACGGTGACCACGGCGGCGCCGAGCACCACCCGGATCATGCGTCTCGGCGCGGGTCCCCGCGCGTGACTGTCTAGGCCAGACACCAAACTTCTCCCTCATGCCACACATGCGCACTGCTGAGCACCCTGGACGCCCGAACGCTGCCGTCGCCGATCAAAATCACTGCGCGTCACAGAATTCAGTGAACATGTGACAAGTCGTCACACTGTGACACTTTTTCCCCAGCAGCGCCAGGGGTTACTCAGTTCACATCCTCAACAATCGTCACACCAACCACAGACCTGAGCCACTCAGGCCCACACGCACGGCTGCGCCGCCCCCGGAGAGGGGCGGCGCAGCTGTGCGTGCGTCGGGCGGGCCGGCGCGGGCTAGTTCACCTGGCGATCACCGTCGGCCCAGAACTGCTTGCGCAGCTTGAACTTCTGGATCTTGCCGGTGGCGGTGCGCGGGATCTCCTCGCGGAACTCGATCGAGGTGGGCGCCTTGTAGCCGGCCAGCTTTGACTTGCAGTGCGCGATGAGGTCGGCCTCGGTGACCTGCGCTCCGTCGACGAGCACCACCAGGGCCTTGATGGTCTCGCCCCACTTCTCGCTGGGCACCCCGATGACCGCAGCCTCGGCCACCGACGGGTGGCTGAACAGCGTGTCCTCCACCTCGATGGAGGACACGTTCTCCCCGCCGGTGATGATCACGTCCTTCTTGCGGTCGGAGATGATCACCTCGCCGCCGTCCGGGTCGATCGTCCCGCCGTCTCCGGTGTGGAACCACCCGTCGGCCAGTGCCTTGGCCGACTCCTCCGGGTTCTCCCAGTACCCGGCCAGCACGGTGTTGGAGCGCACCAGCACCTCGCCGGAGTCGGAGATGCTGAACCGGGTGCCCAGCGTGGGCGAGCCGGCTCGGCTGAGCCGCTTGGCCCGGTCGGCCACCGGCAGGTGCAGGTCCTCCGGCCGGGTGCGGTTGAAGGTGGTCAGCGGCGAGGTCTCGGTGAGGCCGTAGATCTGCAGGAACTCCCAGCCCAGCTCGTCGATGATCCGCTCGATGGTGCGGCTGGGCGGCGGGGCGCCGGCGCAGACCACGCGGACGCGGTCGCGACCGGGGATCTCGCCGTCCCAGTCCGCCGCGGCGTCGAGCACCGCGCTGTAGACGGCGGGGGCGGCGCACATCAGGGTGACGCCGTGCTCCTGCACGCGGCGCAGGATCTCCCCGCCGTCGATCTTGCGGATCACCACCTGCGGCACTCCCATGCCGGCCATGGTGAAGGGCATCCCCCAGCCGTTGCAGTGGAACATCGGCAGCGTGTGCAGGAAGGTGTCGCGCTCCCAGGTGCGGGTGTGCAGGCCGAACGTCGTGGAGTTCACCCAGATGTTGCGGTGGGTGATCTGCACGCCCTTGGGGCGCGCCGTGGTGCCGGAGGTGTAGTTGATGGTGGCGGTGGCGTCCTCGTCGGGCGCCGACCACGGCCGCGGCTGCACGTCGAAGCGCATCAGCTCGTGCTCGGTCTGCGCGCCCAGGACGAAGGTGTGGCGCACCGGCAGGTCCATCAGCGGCTCGGCGATCTCCGGGTCCAGCAGCAGCACGTCCGCCCCGCTGTTGTCCACGATGTAGGCGATCTCGTCGCGGCTGAGCCGAAAGTTGATGGGCACGCAGACGCGGCCGCTGGCGGTGACGGCGTACAGCAGCTCGAGCAGGCGGGCGGAGTTGTGGCTCACCACCGCCACCCGGTCGCCCTCGGCCACGCCGAGGGCGTCCAGACCGGCCTGCCAGGCGCGAACCCGCCGAGCCAGCTCGCCGTAGGTGGTGGTGGGCACCGGGTCGGCCGGCTGGTTGGGCTCGTCGATGACGGCCGTGCGGTTGGCCCAGACCACCTCGGCACGCTCGAGAAAGTCCTGTGTGGTCAAGGGAACGCGCATGGGGGCGACCTCCAGGTCGGGGAATGAGGAACCGGCCTCATCGTAGTGACCTGCACCACCGGGGACCGCTCGGTCCCCACCGCGCTGACGGCACGTTGGCGAGGCCGTTGCCGGTAACCCGGGCCGACCAGGCACGATCACCTCCCATGAGCAGATTGCGACGTCGGGTGCTGGGCACCGCCAGCCAGCTGGCCACCGCGGACCACGCCCTGATCGGTCGCAGCGCCCGGCTGCGTCCCTCGCCGATGGACCGCACCCTGCTCGGGCTGAGCCGCTCGGCCAACCACAGCGTGCTGTGGTGCGGCCTTGCCGCGGGCATGCTCGTCGTCGGCGGTCGCCCCCGCCGCGGGGCGGTGCGGGGGCTGCTGGCGGTGGCCGGCGCCAGCGCCGTGGCCAACGGGATGCTCAAGCCGGTGTTCCCCCGCCGGCGACCGCCCGCCCAGACCGTGCCCGCGCTGCGCCGGTTGGTGCACCCCCCGACGTCCTCGTCGTTCCCCTCCGGCCACTCCGCCTCCGCCGCAGCCTTCGTCACCGCGGTGGCCCTGGAGTCGCCGGCGTCCGGTGCGCTGCTGGCGCCGCTGGCCGGTGCGGTCGCCTACTCCCGGGTGCACGTCGGTGTGCACTGGCCCTCGGACGTGCTGGTGGGTGCTGGCGTCGGTGCAGCGGTGGCGCTGGCGACCCGACGCTGGTGGGCGGTGCGGCCGGAGGAGCCGGCGGTGCTGGGCGCCCGGGTGCAGGCCCCCGCCCTGGCCGACGGCGAGGGGCTGCTGGTGCTGACCAACCCCGCCTCCGGCAACGGCCACGACCCGGCCACCGAGCTGGTCGAGCTGCTGCCCCGGGTGCGGCTGCTGGAGACCGACCCCGACCGCGACGCCGGTGAGCAGCTGCAGGAGGCGGTGGACGCCGGCGGGGTGCGCGCGCTGGCGGTCTCCGGCGGGGACGGCACCGTGCAGGCGGTGGCCGGCGTGGCGGTGGCCAACGGCCTGCCCATGGCGGTGCTGCCCGGTGGCACCCTCAACCACTTCGCCCGCGACGTCGACGCGGTGGACGTGGCGGCGACGGCCTCGGCGATCGCTGCGGGCCGTGCGGAGCGGGTGGACAGCGCCGAGGTGTGCGTGGACGCCGGCCCCGGTCGGCTCTTCGTGAACACCGCCAGCATCGGCGGCTACCCGGACGCGGTGCAGCTGCGCGAGCAGCTCGAGCACCGGATCGGCAAGTGGCCGGCCGCGGCGGTGGCCATGGTGCGGGTGCTGCAGCGGGCCGCGCCGCTGGAGGTGGAGCTGGACGGGCGGCGTGCCGCGCTGTGGATGCTCTTCGTGGGCAACGGCCGCTACGCCCCCACCGACCAGGTGCCCATGTCGCGGCCCACCCTCAGCTCCGCCACCCTGGACGTGCGCTACCTGCGGGCCGACACCTACGCCTCCCGGACCCGGCTGCTGCTGGCGGCGGCCACCGGGACGCTGGCGGGCAGCCCCACCTACGTCCACAGCAACGTCGAGCAGCTCCGCGTCCAGGTGCTGGGCCCGCCGACGTCGCTGGCCACCGACGGCGAGGTGGCCGGGCACGGACGCACGTTCACCTTCCGCAGCCGGCCGCAGTCGCTGGTGCTCTACCGCGCCTGAGCGGGCTCGCCCGGGTGCAGCCCGGCGCGCAGCGCGGCCAGGCACTCGTCCACGGCGGCGGTGGTGGACGGGGTGACACCGTCCAGCGACGCGAAGCCGTGCACCAGCGGCTCGAAGCGCCGCACCGTCACCGGCACTCCGTCGCGACGCAGCAGCTCGCCGTAGGCCTCGCCGTCGTCGCGCAACGGGTCGTGCCCGGCGGTGGCCACGAAGGCCGGCGGCAGCCCGGCGAAGCTCTCCGCAGTGGCCGGCGCCGAGCGCACCGAGACCTCGCCCGCCGCCCCGGCGTACTGGGCAGCGAAGTACGCGATGGCCTTGCGGTTGAGCAGCGGCGCCTCGGCGTTCTCGATCATGCTGGGCCAGTCCTGGTGCCCGCTGGTGACCGGGTAGAGCAGCAGCTGGAACGCCAGCGCGGGCCCGCCGCTGTCACGGGCCAGGTGGGTGAGCACCGCCGCCAGGTTGCCGCCGGCGCTGTCCCCGGCCACGGCCAGCCGCTCGGGGTCCCCGCCGAGCTCGGCGGCGTGCGCGGCCGCCCACTGCAGGGCCGTCCAGCAGTCCTCCACCGCGGCGGGGAAGGGGTGCTCAGGGGCCAGGCGGTAGTCCACCGACACCACCACGGCCCCGCAGTCGCGCACGATCCGGCGGGCCAGCGCGTCGTGGGTGCGCACGCTGCCCAGCACGAAGCCCCCGCCGTGCAGGAACAGCACCACCGGCAGCGGGTGCTCCGCCGCTGGCCGGTAGACCCGCACCGGCACGCCGTCGGCGTCGGTGTCCTCGACGTGGTCCACCTCGATGCTCACCGGCACCATGGCGCTGACCTGCTCCATCATCTCCCGCAGGCGCCTCGGGTCGGCGCCGTCGCCACCGATCTCGGGCAGGGTCAGGGCGGCGAAGATCTCGGCCAGCTGGGGGTCCATCGACATGCCGGGCGACGTTACCCCGCAACAAACAGGACGCGCGTACTGTGAAGGTTGACGCCGGGCGGAAGGGCGCCAAGTAGGCCAGAATCCGGGTGGGCAACAATCAGGGCAGGACTGTCGCGGCGCAGATCGACGCGCCCAGCGGCAGCGAGGAAGAACTCATCGACGAGTGGAGCAGAACGTGAGCAGCAGCAAGGACTCCTTTGGGGCGCGAGGAACACTGGAGGTCGGTGACGACTCCTACGAGATCTACCGGCTCTCCGCGGTGCCCGGCACGGAGAAGCTGCCCTACAGCCTGAAGATCCTGGCCGAGAACCTCCTGCGCACGGAGGACGGCAGCAACATCACCGAGGACCACGTCACGGCGCTCGCCGAGTGGGACCCGTCGGCGGAGCCGAACACCGAGATCCAGTTCACCCCGGCCCGCGTGATCATGCAGGACTTCACCGGCGTGCCGTGCATCGTCGACCTGGCCACCATGCGCGAGGCCTTCACCGACCTGGGCGGCGACCCGGACAAGGTGAACCCGCTGGCGCCGGCCGAGCTGGTCATCGACCACTCCGTCATCACCGACGTCTTCGGCACCCCCGACGCCTTCGAGCGCAACGTGGACTTCGAGTACCAGCGCAACGGCGAGCGCTACCAGTTCCTGCGCTGGGGCCAGGGTGCGTTCAACGACTTCAAGGTGGTCCCCCCGGGCACCGGCATCGTGCACCAGGTCAACATCGAGCACCTCGCCCGCGTGGTGTTCGACCGTGACGGCGTCGCCTACCCCGACACCTGCGTGGGCACCGACTCCCACACCACCATGGTCAACGGCCTCGGCGTGCTCGGCTGGGGCGTCGGCGGCATCGAGGCCGAGGCGGCCATGCTCGGCCAGCCCGTCTCCATGCTCATCCCCCGCGTCGTCGGCTTCAAGCTCACCGGCGAGATCCCGGCCGGCGCCACCGCCACCGACGTGGTGCTCACCATCACCCAGCAGCTGCGCAAGCACGGCGTGGTCGGCAAGTTCGTGGAGTTCTACGGCGAGGGCGTCGGCGCGGTGCCGCTGGCCAACCGCGCCACCATCGGCAACATGAGCCCGGAGTTCGGCTCCACGGCCGCGATCTTCCCGATCGACGACGAGACCATCCGCTACCTCAAGCTCACCGGCCGCAGCGCCAAGCAGCTGGCCCTGGTGGAGGCCTACGCCAAGGAGCAGGGCCTCTGGCACGACCCGTCCCGCGAGCCGACCTTCTCCGAGTACCTCGAGCTGGACCTGTCCACCGTGGTGCCCTCCATCGCCGGCCCGAAGCGTCCGCAGGACCGCATCGCGCTGTCGGAGAGCAAGGAGAGCTTCCGCGGCACCATCACCGACTACGTCATCCCGGACAACTGCGAGGACGAGCTGGAGTCCTTCCCGGGCAGCGACGCCCCTGGCTCGCGCGTCGGCGACGCCCAGCCCAACGGCCAGGAGCCGGTCGACGCCCCGGAGTCTGACGAGCGTCCGCACAAGCGGGTGCCGGTCACCATGTCCAACGGCACCGAGACCGAGCTGGACCACGGCGCCGTGGTGATCGCCTCGATCACCTCCTGCACCAACACCTCCAACCCCTCGGTGATGCTGGGCGCGGCGCTGCTGGCCCGCAACGCGGTGGACAAGGGCCTGCGCACCAAGCCGTGGGTCAAGACCTCCATGGCCCCCGGTTCCAAGGTCGTCACCGACTACTACGAGAAGGCCGAGCTCTGGCCCTACCTCAACGAGCTGGGCTACAACCTGGTCGGCTACGGCTGCACCACCTGCATCGGCAACTCGGGCCCGCTGCCCGAGGAGGTCTCCAAGGCGGTCAACGACCACGACCTCTCCGTGGTGAGCGTGCTGTCGGGCAACCGCAACTTCGAGGGTCGCATCAACCCCGACGTGAAGATGAACTACCTGGCCTCCCCGCCGCTGGTCATCGCCTACGCCCTGGCCGGCACCATGGACTTCGACTTCGACGCCGAGCCGCTGGGCCAGGACAGCCAGGGCAACGACGTCTTCCTCAAGGACATCTGGCCCTCCTCGCAGGAGATCCAGGAGGTCATGGACGCCTCCATCACCGAGGAGATGTTCACCAAGGACTACGCCGACGTCTTCGCCGGTGACCACCGCTGGACGTCGCTGCCCACCCCGGAGGGCCAGACCTTCGAGTGGGACGCCGAGTCCACCTACGTCCGCAAGCCCCCATACTTCGACGGCATGCAGATGGACCCGGAGCCGGTCAGCGACATCACCGGCGCGCGTGTGCTGGCCCTGCTGGGCGACTCGGTCACCACCGACCACATCTCCCCCGCCGGTGCCATCAAGCCGGGCACCCCGGCGGCGCAGTACCTGGACGAGCACGGCATCGAGCGCAAGGACTACAACTCCTTCGGCTCCCGCCGCGGCAACCACGAGGTGATGATTCGCGGCACCTTCGCCAACATCCGGCTGCGCAACCAGCTGCTGGACGACGTCAGCGGCGGCTACACCCGCGACTTCACCGCCGACGGCGAGCAGGCGTTCATCTACGACGCCGCGCAGCACTACGCCGAGCAGGGCACTCCCCTGGTGGTGCTGGCGGGCAAGGAGTACGGCTCCGGCTCCTCCCGCGACTGGGCGGCCAAGGGCACCGCGCTGCTGGGCGTCAAGGCCGTCATCGTGGAGAGCTTCGAGCGCATCCACCGCTCCAACCTGATTGGCATGGGCGTCGTCCCGCTGCAGTTCCCCGAGGGCGAGAACGCCGAGTCGCTGGGCCTGGACGGCACGGAGACCTTCGACATCAGCGGCATCACTGAGCTGAACGAGGGTCGCACCCCGCGCACCGTCAAGGTGACCGCCACCAAGACCGACGGCGGCACCGTGGAGTTCGACGCGGTCGTGCGCATCGACACCCCGGGCGAGGCCGAGTACTACCGCAACGGCGGCATCCTGCAGTACGTGCTGCGGTCCATGGCCCGCAGCTGAGCACCACCCGGGCTGCCACCAGCTGAGCCCGACCCCCGCACCACCAGCACCGCCCGCCGGGTCCACGCCCGGCGGGCGGTGCTGTGCGTCGGGGGGGCTGCCGCCCCGGCGGACTCCGCACCCTGGCCTACGCTTTCCGTTGTCCGCCAAGCAGTTGCGTGCGGGCACCCGTCTGTCTTCCGTACTCGAAGGAGCGCCCGTGACCTACCCCCAGCAGCACGCACCCCAGCCCGGTGGCACGCCCTACCCCGCCCCCGGGACGCCCCAGGCGCCCCGTCGGCGCACCGGCCTGCTCGCGGGCATCGCTGCGGCAGTGGTGGTGGTGATCGCGCTGGTGGTCGTGCTGGTGGTCACCCTCGGTGGCGACGACGAGAGCTCCGCCAGCGCGGCTGCCGCACCGAGCGCCACGGCGAGCCCCTCCGCGAGCCCCCGTGCCGTCGGCGACGCCTTCATGGACGGGGTGGCCACCCAGGACATCCCCAAGGTCCGCAGCGTGGCGTGCGAGAAGAACCGCGACGAGCTGGCCGGCGAGCAGGGCGCCAAGCTGCCCGCCGAGTACAAGATCGACAAGTTCGCGACCAGCTTCGTCAGCGAGAAGGAGACCAGCGCGACCGAGCACGAGCTGAGCTACACGGCGGAGATCGCGCTGACCTACCAGGGTGAGCAGCGCTCCAGCACCGTGCCCTTCACGCTCTCCGTGGTCAAGGAAGCCGACGCCTGGAAGGTGTGCGCCCTGAAGTCCTGACCCCGGGGCTCACAGGACGCGCCCAGGCACCTGCCCTAGCCTGGCTGCGGACGTGCCGCCCCCGGCCGTCCGTTCGCCCACCAGGAGAGGACTCCATGAGCCACCCACAGGACCGCGGAGACAGCGGCCCCGGAGCAGTTCCCCACCAGGCCCCGCCGGGGCCCGCCGGTCCGCGCAAGGGGGTGGTGGCCGGGATCCTCGGCGGCGTCGTGGTGCTCATCGCGGTGGCTGCGCTGCTGTTCGTCACCCTCACCAGCTCCGACGGAGCCGAGGCCTCACCGCGGGAGGTGGCCGACACCTTCATGCGGGGCGTGCAGACGCAGAACCTCGACCTGGTTCGGGACATGTCCTGCGCGGAGAACGCCGACACCCTCGCCGGTGAGGACGGCGCCAAGCTGCCCGAGGACTACACGCTGGACAAGTTCGACGCGAAGTTCGTCGACGACGTGGAGAAGAGCGACACCGAGCGCGAGATCGGCTACTCCGCCGACGTGTCGATGAGCCACCAGGGCGAGCAGCGGTCGGACACCATGACCTTCTCGCTCACCGTGGTCAAGCAGGGCGACGCCTGGAAGGTCTGCGGCCTGCAGTCCTGACCCCCTGTTTCCTGGCAGCGGCCGGTGCACCCGCCACGGGTGCACCGGCCGGGTCGGTCTCCTGGTCGCGCCGGCTGCCAGGTCGCGCCGGTTCTCAGGTCGCGCGGGCCAGCAGCAGGGCGAAGCGCTGGTCAGGGTCGGTCCACGTGCCCGCCGCCTCCAGACCCAC
Source organism: Rhodococcus sp. Z13_19A (assembly GCF_058133575.1). NCBI lineage: Bacteria > Bacillati > Actinomycetota > Actinomycetes > Mycobacteriales > Nocardiaceae > Rhodococcus > Rhodococcus sp. Z13_19A. The sequence continues at coordinate 252,984 of NZ_JBYUNN010000003.1, read as the reverse complement.
CGCCGCCAGCTCGGCCTGGACGCCCTCGAGGCGGAACTTGGCCGAGACCTCGGTGCGCAGCTGCTCCCCCGCGGCGAAGCTCACGTCCAGGTCCAGCTCGGCCACGTGCACCCGCATGGCGCGGGTGGCCTGCAGCCGCATCTCGATCCACTCCTGCTCGGCGTCCCACACCGCCACGTGCTCGAAGGCGTCCACGTCGAAGTTCGCACCGAGCTCGCGGTTGAGCACGTGCAGCACGTTGCGGTTGAACTCCGCCGTCACCCCCGCCGCGTCGTCGTAGGCCGGCACCAGCACCTGGGGGTCGGTCACCAGCCCCACCCCGAGCAGCAGGTGCTCCCCGTCGACCAGGGCGGCACGCACCGCGGCCAGGAAGGCGGTGCGCTCGGCCGGCACCAGGTTGCCCAGCGTCCCGCCGAGGAAGGCGATCATCCGCCGGTTGCCGCGCGGCAGCGCCTCCAGGTCGGCGGTGAAGTCCCCCACCACCCCCTGCACCTGCACGCCGGGGTACTCCGCGGCCACCTCGGCCGCCGCGGCCGCCAGCGCCGAGCGAGAGACGTCCTGGGGCACGTAGCGGCGCAGCGTGCCCTGCTCCTGCATGGCGTCCAGCAGCAGCCGGGTCTTCTCCGACGAGCCCGACCCCAGCTCCACCAGCGTGTCGGCCCCGGTGGCGGCGGCGACCGCCCCGGCGTGCTCGGCGAGCAGGGCGCGCTCGGTGCGGGTGGGGTAGTACTCCGGCAGCGCGGTGATCTCCTCGAACAGCTCGCTGCCGCGGTCGTCGTAGAACCACTTGGGCGGCAGCCACTTGGGCTCCGCGGTGAGCCCCACGAGGGCGTCGCGGCGCAGGGCCTGCTCCGCGGCGTCGGGTGAGAGGTGCACGTCCAGGTGCGGAGCCGTCATGGGTCCTCCAGGGTGGTCACGTTGCGGGCATCAGGGGTGTCACGGTGACCGAGCCGGCCTTGGCACGCACCAGGGAGCGGTCCGGAACCGACTGCCACGCCGGGTCGTCGTCCCAGGGCTCGGAGGCCAGCACCACGGCGTCGTCGGCCACCCGGTAGGACAGCGCGTGCTCCCAGGTGGTGGCCACCAGCTGCTCGCCGTCACCCAGCAGCAGGTTCAGCCGGGAGCCCGGCGCTGCCGCGGCCACCTCCAGCACCAGCCCGGCCACCGCGTCGGCGGCGTCGGCGTGCGCCAGCCGGTGGCGCAGCGCCGCCCACAGCAGCGCCGAGTCGGTGGGGGCGTCCAGGGTGAGCAGGTCGGTGACCGGCAGCGTCTGCGCCAGCGGGGCCATGCTGCGCGGCCAGCCCCGCACCACACCGTTGTGGCTGAACGCCCAGTGCCCGTCGGTGAACGGGGCGGCCGCGGTGGCCACCACCGGCATGCCCACGGTGGCGGAGCGGACGGCGGCGAGCACCGCCGTGGAGCGCACGGCGGACAGCGTCTGCAGGCCGGCGCTGTCGGTCCACATCGGGGCGGCGCTGCGGTAGCGGGCCGCACCTGCCTCTGCCCACCAGGCGGCGCCGTAGCCGTCGGCGTTGAGGGTGCCGCCGCCGCGCATGTCCCGCGGGGCGAAGGACTGCGTCTGCAGGGAGTGCGGTCCGTGGGTGAGCAGCTCTCCCACCGCGCAGGCCGGTCCCAGGTACCCGAGGTGTCGGCACATCGCCGGGGTCAGCCGAGCTCGTCGGCGGTGAGGTCGCGCGCGCAGCGGAAGCCGGCGAAGATCTGCCGGCGGATCGGGTGGTCCCAGTTGCGGAACGTGCTGCGGGCCACCACCTCGTCGGTCCCGAAGGAGCCACCGCGCAGGATGCGGTAGTCACCGCCGAAGAACACCTGCGAGTACTCGGCGTAGGGGAACACGGCGAAGCCCGGGTAGGGGTCGAAGCCGGAGCTGCACCACTCCCACACGTCGCCGATGAGCTGCTGCACGCCCAGCGGGGAGGCGCCCGCCGGGTAGGCGCCGACCGGGGCCGGCTGCAGGTGCCGCTGACCGAGGTTGGCGTGCTCGGCGGTGGGCGCGGCGTCGCCCCAGGGGTAGCGGCGGGTGCGCCCGGTGGCCGGGTCGAAGCGGGCCGCCTTCTCCCACTCCGCCTCCGTGGGCAGCCGCTTGCCCGCCCAGCTGGCGTAGGCCTGTGCCTCGAAGAAGCACACGTGCACCACCGGCTCCTGGATCGGGACCGGCTCGTGCACGCCGAAGCGCCGGCGCCACCAGCTGCCGTCGGCACCGCGCTCCCAGAACTGCGGGGCGGTGAGCCCGGCCTGCACCCGGTGCTCCCAGCCGCGTGCGCTCCACAGCTCGGGGCGGTCGTAGCCGCCGTCGGCGAGGAACTGCTGGTACTGGCCGTTGGTGACCGGGGTGGTGTCGATGGCGAAGGCGGGCAGGTGCACCGGGTGCGGGGTGCGCTCGTTGTCCAGCGCCCACGGCTCGGTGGCAGTGCCCATGGTGAAGGTGCCGGCGGGCACCACCGCCTCCCCGGGGGGCAGGACAGCGGCGGCAGCAGGCGGAGGTGGGGCGCTGAGCACCGGGGCACCCAGGCGCAGCTGGTGGGTGGCCAGCATGGTCTCGGCGTGCTGCTGCTCGTGCTGGGCGACCATCCCGAAGGCGAAGCCGCCCTCGCGCAGCGGGTGCCCGCCGAACGTGGTGCGGTCGAGCACGTCGAGCACCTTGGCGCGCACCGTGCCCACGTAGCCGCGGGCCTCGGCCGGGGTGAGCAGCGGCAGCGACGGGCGGCTGGCCCGGGAGTGCTTGAACGCGTCGTAGAGCTCGTCGATGTCCTGGCGCACCGGCTCGCGCCCACCGACGTCGCGCACCAGCCAGAGCTCCTCCTGGTTGCCGATGTGCGCCAGGTCCCACACCAGCGGGCTCATCAGCGGGGAGTGCTGGGCGGTGAGGTCGCCCTCGTCCCCCGCCGTGAGGCCGGTTGTGCGGTCACGGCTGCGCTGCAGGGTGCTGGCCACGTGGGCACGCAGCGCCTCGTCGGACAAGGCGCTCGTGGGGTGTGCGGTGGTCATCGTCGGACCTGCTCCAGACAGTCGGCGGGTGCTCGCTCGGTCGCCGCGGCGACCCGGCGGGCCAGGGACGGGTCGGAGACGTGCTGTGCGCCCAGCTCCAGCAGCGCGGTCGCCGCCCGGCGCAGCTCGGTGTCGGACCGGCCGTGCTGGGCCGCGTCGCGCCAGCGACCGGCGGTGGCCGCGGCCAGGTCGCGCGCGGTGTCCACGGTGGCGGCGTCGCCGAGCAGACCGTCGATCAGCGCCACCGGAACCTGCCAGGCGTCACCCGGCTGCGCGTCGAGGTAGCGCACCTCGAAGTGGCCCTTGGCCCGCACCGGGGGAAACAGCGTGCTCAGGTGCAGGTCGAGGTCGACGGTGGTGGGCGCCCGCCCGATGCTGGTCCGACCGTCCACCCAGTCGGCGAAGGTGACCCCCGGAGGCGCTGTCCAGCGCTGCTGGGTCGCGTCCTGCACGCACAGCAGCGGCACGTCCAGGGCCCACCGGACGTAGGCCGACACCGGGTCGGTGGTGTCGGTGGGCGGGCCCACCGTGCGCTGGGGGTCCAGCTCCAGCCAGGTGCGCATCCGCTGAGAGGCCCAGTCGCCGTCCGGGGCCCCGCACAGCCGCGGCGAGCAGGCGAACGCGGCCACCAGGGCTGGGCCCACCTCGTGCAGCATGGCCCAGCGCGCGGCCATCTCCGCGCCCTCGCCGGCGTCCACGCTGACCTGCACCGCCGCGGTGCTGCACATCATCAGCCGCCCGAACGGCCCGACGCGGTCGAAGAGCTCCTCCATGGCGCAGTAGCGCGGGGAGAACAGCTGGCGCTCCGGGAGGCGGTGCTCCTGCGCTGCGCCGGGCTGCAGCACGATCGCTGCCGAGCCGAGCAGGCCGCGGAGGTGCTCGACGTCGGAGCGGAGGGCTGAGCAGAGGGACTGAGCGTCGGGATAGGGAGCTGAGGAGAGCTCGACCTGTCCCCCGGGCTCGACGGTGACGATGCTGCCGCCGGGCAGTGGCCGGGCGGGTGAACCGGGGCGGAGGCTGCTCGGCGCGTGGTCACCGAGCGCAGTGGCGACGGTGGCGACCGCGGGGGCCGCCTCCGGATGGTCGGCGTGGGCGAGCAGCCACTCGAGCTCGGCGCCGAGCAACGTGGGCGGGCCCTGCTTGAAGCAGACCACGCCGACGTGTGCCTCAGCGTCGGTGCGTCCGCGCAGCACGGGCGCGGACTCGGTCGCCACCTCAGTCACGAGCACACCTCCTGCGTCGGTACCGACGCACACCGACGCTACACAGCCCGTCCGACAGTCGCGAGGCTGTGTGCCCCTGGCGGGGCCGTGCAACGAGCAGTACGTACGGCTTGGGTGCCTATGCTCAGTGTCGTGCCCAAGGTCAGCTCCGATCACCTCCAGGCCCGCCGGCGCCAGATCCTGGACGGCGCGCGGCTGTGCTTCGCCCGCTACGGCTACGAGGGAGCGACCGTGCGGCGGATGGAGGACGCGACGGGGCTGTCCCGCGGCGCGATCTTCCACCACTTCCGCGACAAGGACGCGCTCTTCCTGGCCCTGGCGCTGGAGGAGGCCGAGCGGATGGCCGACGTGGTGGCCGAGCAGGGCCTGGTGCAGGTGATGCGGGACCTGCTGGCCCACCCCGAGCAGCGGGACTGGCTGGGCACCCGGCTGGAGGTGGCCCGCCGGATGCGCACCGACGCGGAGTTCCGCGCGGGGTGGGCCGAGCGCTCGGCGGAGATCACCGCCGCCACCCGGGCCCGCCTGGACCGCCAGCGGGCCACCGGCAAGGTGCGCGGCGACGTGGACTCCACGGTGCTGGTGGCCTACCTCGAGCTGGTGCTGGACGGGTTGGTGGCGCACCTGGCCATGGGCCTGCCCGCGGAGAACCTGGAGCCGGTGCTGGACCTGGTCGAGGAGTCGGTGCGCCGGGCGCAGTGAGCTACCCGCCGATCTCGGTGCCGCTGGTGGTGGAGAACTTTCCCTCGTACAGCGCGGCGTAGCGCCCGCCCCTGGCCAGCAGCACGTCGTGGCTGCCGTGCTCCACGATCCGCCCGTCCTCCACCACCGCGATGGTGTCGGCGTTGCGGATGGTGCTCAGCCGGTGGGCGATGACGATGGCGGTGCGCCCGTGCAGCGCCTCGGTGAGAGCCGCCTGCACGGCGTGCTCGGACTCGGAGTCCAGGTGTGCGGTGGCCTCGTCCAGCACCACCACCCGCGGCTGGGCCAGCAGCAGCCGGGCGATGGTCAGCCGCTGGCGCTCGCCGCCGGAGAACCGGTACCCGCGCTCGCCCACCACGGTGCCCAGCCCGTCGGGCAGCGCGCGCACCAGCGGCTCCAGCCGGGCCCGGCGCACGGCGTGCCACAGCTGCTCGTCGGTGGCCTCGGGGTCGGCGTAGCGCAGGTTGGCGGCCAGCGTGTCGTGGAACAGGTGGCCGTCCTGGGTGACCACGCCGATGGCGCCGCGCAGGGAGGCGAAGGTGGTGTCGCGGACGTCCTGGTCGCCGATGAGCACCGCGCCGGAGTCCACGTCGTAGAGCCGGGCGATGAGCGAGGCAATGGTGGACTTGCCGGCACCGGAGGAGCCCACCAGGGCCACCAGCTGCCCGGCCTCGGCGCGGAGGGAGATGCCGTGCAGCACCTCCTGGCCCCCGCGGGCGTCGAGCACCGCCACGTCCTCCAGCGAGGCCAGCGACACCGCGCTGGCCGGGGGGTAGGAGAAGCGCACGTCGCGCAGCTCCACCGACAGCGGTCCGCTGGGCAGCGCGCGGGCGTTCGGCGACTCGGTGATGGTCAGCGGCAGGTCCAGCACCTCGAAGACCCGCTCGAAGCTGACCAGCGCCGACATCACGTCCACCTGGGCGTTGGCCAGCGCGGTGAGCGGCCCGTAGAGGCGGGTGAGCAGCAGGGCCAGGCTGACCACCGCACCGGCGTTGATCGCGCCGGTGTAGGCCAGGTAGCCGCCGAGGCCGTAGACCAGCGCCTGCGCCAGCGCGGAGACCAGCGTGAGCGAGGTGAGGAAGACCCGGCTGACCATGGCCGTGCGCACCCCGATGTCGCGCACGCGCGCGGCCCGGTCGCCGAACTCGGCGGCCTCGCGGTCCGGGCGGCCGAAGAGCTTGACCAAGGTGGCGCCGGGAGCGGAGAAGCGCTCCGTCATCTGGTTGGTCATGCCGGCGTTGAGGTCGGCTGCCTCCCGCTGCAGCCCAGCCATCTTCGACCCCATCCGCCGGGCGGGGACGACGAACACCGGCAGCAGCAGCAGGGCCAGCAGCGTCACCTGCCAGGACAGGGTGAGCATGACGGCCACCGTGAGCACCAGCTGCACCACGTTGGTGACCAGGCCGGACAGGGTGGAGGTGAAGGCCCGCTGGGCGCCGATCACGTCGTTGTTCAGCCGGGAGACCAGCGCCCCGGTGCGAGTGCGGGTGAAGAACGCCACCGGCATCCGCTGCACGTGGGTGAACACCGCTCGGCGCAGGTCCAGGATGAGGCCCTCACCGATGCGGGAGGCCTGCCAGCGCTCGGCCAGGCTCAGCCCCGCGTCGACCACGGCCAGCACCGCGATCACGATGGCGATCACCACGATGGTGGTCAGGCCCTCGCGCCCGACGATGACGTTGACCACCCGCCCGGCCAGCAGCGGCGTGAGCACGGCGATGATCGCCGAGGCCACCGTCACCACCAGCAGCCAGGACATGGCCCGCCGGTGCGGCTTGGCGAAGTCCCACACCCGCCGGACCGTGGCCCGCTCCACCTTCTTGCGGGGTTCGGCGGCCTGCATCGCGCCACGCATCAAGCTCCAGCTGTTCTCCACAACCAGCCAGTGTGCCCGCTCGGGCCGACAGGTCTCCTCGCGCCTGCGCGGGCCGTGCCCGCCGGTCTCAGGTGGTCACGCGGCGCGCGGCGCGCCCTCGCCCGCGCAGTGCGACCTCAGCCTCGTTGAGCACCTGGTGCACAAAGCCGTAGGAGCGGCCCGAGCTCTCCGCGATGGTACGGATGCTGGCGCCCTCCTCGTAGCGGCTCTTGAAGTCGCTCGCCAGCTGAGCCCGGTGCTCGCCCGCGATCCGCACACCCTTGGCCATCTCCATCACGTGCCTCCGTCTGGTGCTGTGTCACCTCTGTGTGGGCCGCTCTCGGCGGCTCTGGAGGTTGTTCGCACCACATCTCGGCACCGGTTCGATCTTCTTCCCGGCGGGACAAGTTCGAGCCGCGACAGCGCAAGCAGGCCAGAGTCGTGCCCGACGGGCGGTGCAGGCCGAGACGCGCGTCAGGCGAGCTGCACGAGCTCCAGGTACTCCTGTGACCAGTGGTCCTCGGAGCCGTCCGGCAGCAGGATGACCCGCTCCGGCTCCAGCGCCTCCACGGCACCCGGGTCGTGGGTGACCAGCACCACGGCACCGGTGTAGCTGCGCAGGGCGTCGAGCACCTGCTCGCGGGAGATCGGGTCGAGGTTGTTGGTGGGCTCGTCCAGCAGCAGCACGTTGGCCGCCGAGGACACCAGCCCGGCCAGCGCCAGGCGGGTCTTCTCACCACCGGAGAGCGTGCCGGCCGGCTGCTCCAGCTGGTCGCCGCTGAACAGGAAGGCGCCGAGCAGGCTGCGCAGCGAGGTCGCGTCGGTGTCCGGCGCGGCGTGGCGGATGTTCTCCCACACCGTGGCTTCGTGGTCGAGCGTCTCGTGCTCCTGGGCGAAGTAGCCCAGCTTGAGGCCGTGGCCCGGCTCGATCTCGCCGGCGTCGGGAGTCTCCGTGCCGGCCAGCATGCGCAGCAGGGTGGTCTTGCCTGCGCCGTTGAAGCCCAGCACCACCACTCGGCTGCCCTTGTCGATGGCCAGGTCCACGCCGGTGAAGATCTCCAGCGAGCCGTAGACCTTGGTCAGGTTCTTGGCCATCAGGGGCGTCTTGCCGCACGGGGCGGGCTCGGGGAAGCGGATCTTGGCCACCTTGTCGCTCACCCGCACGTCGTCCAGACCCGCGAGGAGCTTGTCGGCGCGCTTGGCCATGTTCTGCGCGGCGACGGCCTTGGTGGCCTTGGCCCCCATCTTGGCGGCCTGCACGCGCAGCGCGCCGGCCTTCTTCTCGGCGTTGGCGCGCTCGCGGCGGCGGCGCTGCTCGTCGGTGGCGCGCGCGTCGAGGTAGCGCTTCCACGTCATGTTGTAGATGTCGACCTCGCTGCGCACCGCGTCCAGGAACCAGACCCGGTTGACGACGTCGGCGAGCAGCTCCACGTCGTGGCTGATCACCACGAGCCCACCCTCGTGCTGCTGCAGGAAGCCGCGCAGCCAGGTGATGGAGTCGGCGTCGAGGTGGTTGGTGGGCTCGTCCAGCAGCAGCGTGGTGCCCGAGCGCCCGCCGCTGCCGTCGGAGGCGGCGAAGAGGATGCGGGCCAGCTCGACCCGGCGGCGCTGACCACCGGAGAGGGTGCTCAGCGGCTGGACCAGGATGCGGTCGGCCAGGCCGAGGTTGGCGCAGATCCGCGCGGCCTCGCTCTCCGCGGCATAGCCCCCGCGGGAGGAGAAGCTGTCCTCCAGCACGCCGTAGCGACGCACGGCAGCGTCGAGCTGCTTGCCGTCCACCAGCTCGGCCATGGTGGCCTGCTGCTTCTCCAGGTCGCGCAGCAGCTGGTCCAGCCCGCGGGCGGAGAGCACCCGGTCCTTGGCGGTGATCGACAGGTCACCCTCGCGGGGGTCCTGGGGCAGGTAGCCCATCTCCCCGGACCGGACCACGGTGCCCGCGTAGGGCTCGCCCTCGCCGGCCAGCACCCGCATGGTGGTGGTCTTGCCCGCACCGTTGCGGCCGACCAGGCCGATGCGGTCGCCGGGCTGGATGCGCAACCCCGAACCAGGCACGGACAGCAGTGTCCGCGCACCAGCGCGAATCTCAAGATCGGTTGCGGTGATCAACTAAGGCTCCCAGTGAACAGACGACAGCCTTCAAGTCTACGGGCGCGACGGCTCCTCCCCCGCCTACGCAGCGTCGTTGTGGTGGTTCCCACTGCAATCGGTAGCGTCAGGCAGCATGACCACTGCCTCTCTCCCGCCCCAGGACCTCGCCGGGCGCACCGCGCTCATCACCGGGGCCAGCCGCGGCATCGGCCTCGGCATCGCCGCCGAGCTGCTCTCCCGTGGCGCCAACGTCACCATCACCGCGCGCAAGGCCGACCAGCTCGAGGTGGCCGGCAAGCAGCTGGTGGAGGGCGGCAGCCCCGCGGTGGACCTGGGCCCGCGCGTGCTCACCGTGGCCGGCAACGCCGGCAGCGCCGACTCCCGTGCGGAGGCGGTGGCCCGCACCGTGGAGACCTTCGGGTCGCTGGACATCCTGGTGAACAACACTGGCATCAACCCCGTGTTCGGCGCGCTGATGGACGCCGACCTCGACGGCGTCCGCAAGATCTTCGACGTCAACGTGGTGGCCGCGCTCGGCTTCGTGCAGGAGGCCTACAAGGCGTGGATGGGTGAGCACGGCGGCAACGTGGTCAACATCGCCAGCGTCGCCGGTATTCGCTCCTCTGGGGTGATCTCCGCCTACGGCGCCTCCAAGGCGGCCCTGATCCGCCTCACCGAGGAGCTGGCCTGGCAGCTGGGCCCGTCGATCCGCGTCAACGCCGTTGCCCCGGCCGTGGTCAAGACCAAGTTCGCCGAGGCGCTCTACGCCGCCGGCGAGGAGGAAGCAGCGTCCGGCTACCCGATGAAGCGACTGGGTGAGCCCGAGGACGTGGCCAAGCTGGTCGGCTTCCTGGTCTCCGACGCTGCGTCCTGGATCACCGGCGACACCATCCGCGTGGACGGCGGCTCGCTGGCCACCGGCTGATCGTGACGCCCCCCACCGAGGCTGGCACCGCGGCGATCACTGCTGACGTGCTGGTGCTCGGCCTCGGTCCGGCGGGGCGGGCGGTGGCCAGCGCGTGTGCCGCGGCCGGCCTGGATGTCGCCGCGGTGGACCCGCACCCGGACGCACCCTGGTCCAGCACCTACGGCGCGTGGGCCGACGAGCTGGTCTCCCCGGTGCCCCGGGTGGCGACCATCGCCCGGCCCACCGCGTGGAGCACCCGGGCGCACCACCTGCACCGGGCGTACACGGTGCTCGACAGCCCCGGCCTGCAGCAGTCGTTGCACCTGACCGGCGTCCGGGTGCACCAGGGAGCCGCACGCCCGGACGCGCGGGCGCTCACCGACGGCACCGCCCTGCACGCCCGGGTGGTGCTGGACGCCCGTGGCGCTCCGGCAGCCGGACGCACGCAGCAGACCGCTTACGGGGTGGTGGTGGACGCCGCCGTTGCCGAGGCCGCCACCGGCGGGCTGGACGCGCTGTTCATGGACTGGCGCACCGACCACGGCGCGGACCCCGGCACGCACCCCACCTTCCTGTACGCGGTGCCGGTCGGCGGCGGGCGGGTGCTGCTGGAGGAGACCTCGCTGGCGGCGCGGCCCGGCCTGGGCATGGACGAGCTGGCCCGGCGCCTGCGGGCGCGGCTGGCCGCCCGCGGGGTGCGGCTGACCGGCGCCGAGCCGGTCGAGCGGGTGCGCTTCGCGCTGGACACCCCGCTGCCCGCCCGCGAGTGGGCCGGGCGTCCGCCGGGCGTGGTGCGCCTGGGTGCCGCCGCTCCCCTGGTGCACCCGGCCAGCGGCTACAGCGTGGCTGCCGCGCTGCGGCTGGGCACGGTGCTGGCCCAGGCCCTGGCCGCGGGGGCAGAGGCACCCCAGCTGCAGCAGCTGGTGTGGCCGGCGCGGGCCCGGGCCGTGCACGCGCTGCGGCTGCGGGGGCTGCGCACGCTGCTGTCGCTGGCACCGCCGCAGGTGCCGGAGTTCTTCGCGGCCTTCCTGGACCTGCCGCCTCACCACCAGCAGGCGTACCTGTCGGGGCGAGAGGACCTGGCGGGCACCGCCGCCGCCATGCGGGCCACCCTTGCTGCCCTGTCCCCGCCCATGCGCAAGGCCCTGCTGCGCGGGGCGCTCCTCGGATGAGGGCGCCCCGCAGCAACAGGGCCTTGCCGGTGAGACGGTACCGAGGCTGCTAGACGGTGAAGCCCAGGGCGCGCAGCTGCTCGCGGCCGTCCTCGTTGATCTTGTCCGGGCCCCACGGCGGCATCCAGACCCAGTTGATCTTCAGGTCGGAGCACATGCCGCCCTCGGTGAGCGCGGTGCGGGCCTGCGCCTCGATCACGTCGGTCAGCGGGCAGGCCGCCGAGGTCAGCGTCATGTCCACGGTGGCCACCCGGTCGGCGTCGACACGAATGTCGTACACCAGCCCGAGGTCCACCACGTTGATGCCGAGCTCGGGGTCGACCACGTCGCGCATGGCCTCCTCCAGGTCCTCCAGGGAGGGCAGGTCGGCACTGGACTCGGCCGCACTGGACTCCGCTGCGGCCGGAGCGGCCGCAGCATCCAGGTCGGCCGCGGTGCGGCCGGCCCGGGGGTCGGTCGCGCCGGCCGTCTCTGCCACGGTGTTGGTCTCCACCGCGGTGTCGGTCTCGCTCATCGGGTCACTCCTTCGTTCGAGCTCGCGTCCTCGGGCGCGGACTTGGCGTCCACCACCTGGGACACGGCGTCCTTGAAAGCCATCCAGCCCAGCAGCGCGCACTTCACCCGCGCCGGGTACTTCGACACTCCGGCGAAGGCCACGCCGTCGCCCAGCACGTCCTCGTCACCTGCCACGGTGCCACGGCTGCCCACCATCTCGCTGAACGCGCGGAGGGTGGACATGGCCTCGTCCACCCGCGTGCCGGTCACCAGGTCGGTGAGCACGGAGGTGGAGGCCTGGCTGATGGAGCAGCCCTCGCCGTCGTAGGAGATGTCCGCCACCACCTGCCCGTCCTCCGACAACGCCACCCGCAGGGTGATCTCGTCCCCGCAGGTGGGGTTCACGTGGTGAACCTCGGCGCCGTAGGGCTCCCGCAGACCGCGGCCGTGCGGGTGCTTGTAGTGGTCCAGGATGACCTGCTGGTACATCTGCTCCATCTGCACCGGGCTCAGCTCCCCACGCCGAAGAACGACTGCGCGCGGCGCACGGCGGCCACCAACGCGTCCACCTCGGCCTCGGTGTTGTACAGCGCGAACGACGCTCGCACGGTGGCGGTGACGCCGAGGTGCTTGTGCAGCGGCCACGCGCAGTGGTGTCCCACCCGCACGGCGACGCCCTCGTCGTCCAGGATCTGGCCGACGTCGTGGGCGTGCACGCCGTCCACCACGAACGACACCGCCCCGCCCCGCTGGTCGGTGGTGGTGGGCCCGACGACGCGGACTCCCGCCAGCTCACCCAGCCCGGCCAGCGCCGCCTCGGTGAGCCGGCGCTCGTGGGCGGCCACGGCGTCCATGCCCAGGGCGCTGAGGTAGTCCACCGCTGCCCCCAGCCCGATGGCCTGCGAGGTCATCGGCACCCCGGCCTCGAACCGCTGCGGGGCAGGCGCGTAGGTGGAGCCGGTCATCTCCACGGTCTCGATCATCGAGCCCCCGGTGATGAACGGGGGCATCTGCTCCAGCAGCGACGCCCGGCCGTAGAGCACGCCGACGCCGGAGGGGCCGAGCATCTTGTGGCCGGAGAACGCGGCGTAGTCCACGTCCAGGGCGTGCAGGTCCACCGGGCCGTGCGGCACCGACTGGCAGGCGTCGAGCACGGTGAGCGCACCCACCGCGCGAGCGCGGGCGACCAGCTCGGCCACCGGCGGCACCGTGCCCAGCACGTTGGACTGGTGGGTGAAGGCGACGACCTTGGTGCGCTCGGTGAGCTGCAGCGAGTCCAGGTCCAGGCGGCCCTCCGGCGTCACCTCGTACCAGCGCAGGGTGGCGCCGGTGCGTCGGCACAGCTCCTGCCAGGGCACCAGGTTGGCGTGGTGCTCCATCCGGGTGACGACCACCTCGTCGCCCGGACCCACGGTGCGACCGGTGAACCGGTCGTCGCCGAGGGTGTGGGCGACCAGGTTGAGCGACTCGGTGGCGTTCTTGGTGAACACCAGCTCGCCCGGGCCCGCCCCGACGAAGTCGGCGAGGCGGGCCCGGGCGGACTCGTAGGCGTCAGTGGCCTCCTCGGCCAGCTGGTGCGCACCGCGGTGCACCGCCGAGTTGCAGGTGAGCAGGAACTCCCGCTCGGCGTCGAGCACCTGCAGCGGGCGGTGCGCGGTGGCCCCGGAGTCCAGGTACACCAGCGGCTTACCGTCCCGGACGGTGCGGGCCAGGATCGGGAAGTCCTCCCGGATCCGGGCCACGTCGAGCGCGGGCGCGGCGTCGTTGCCGTGCGCCGCGACCGCCGTCATGCTCAGACCGTCACATCCTGCTGGTTCGCCGTCAGCACCGCAGCCGCCTCGGCCTTGTCGGCGTTGGTGAACCGCACGTAGCCGTTGGTCTCCAGCTCGTCGGCCAGCTCGGGACCGCCGGACTCCACCACGCGGCCACCGGAGAACACGTGCACGTAGTCGGGCGTGATGTGCTTGAGGATCCGGGTGTAGTGCGTGATGAGCAGCACGCCACCGTCGTTGTCGGCCTTGTAGCGGTTGACGCCGTCGCTGACGATGCGCAGCGCGTCCACGTCGAGGCCGGAGTCGGTCTCGTCCAGGATGGCGATCTTCGGCTTGAGCAGCGCCAGCTGCAGGATCTCGTGGCGCTTCTTCTCACCACCGGAGAAGCCCTCGTTGACGGAGCGCTCGGCGAACTCGGGCTGGATGTCCAGGTCGGCCATCGCGCTCTTGACCTCCTTGACCCAGTGGCGCAGCTTGGGGGCCTCGCCGCGGGTGGAGGTGACCGAGGTGCGCAGGAAGTTGGACATGGACACGCCGGGCACCTCGACGGGGTACTGCATGGCCAGGAACAGCCCGGCGCGGGCGCGCTCGTCCACGCTCATCGCCAGCACGTCCTCACCGTCGAGGGTGATGGAGCCGGAGGTCACCTCGTACTTGGGGTGGCCGGCGATGGCGTAGGACAGGGTCGACTTGCCGGAGCCGTTGGGCCCCATGATCGCGTGCGTCTCGCCGGAGCGGACGGTGAGGTTGACCCCGCGCAGGATCTGCTTGGTCGGCTCTGCGGCGTCACCGGTGTTCACGCTGACGTGCAGGTCGCGGATCTCCAGGGTGGACATCAGGTTGTGGTCTCCAGTTCAGGAAGGTCGGTGCGAGTGGGAGGGACGGACGCGCCGCCGGGGGCTGAGCGGGAGGCTCAGATGCCCACGGCGGAGAGCTCCGTCTCGATGGCGGCCTCGAGGCGCTCGCGCACCTCGGCGACGGTGATCTTGGCCAGCACCTCGTGGAAGAACCCACGAACCACGAGCCGACGCGCCTGCTCCTCGGTGATGCCCCGCGAGCGCAGGTAGAACAGCTGCTCGTCGTCGAAGCGGCCGGTGGCGCTGGCGTGCCCGGCGCTGACGATCTCGCCGGTCTCGATCTCCAGGTTGGGCACCGAGTCGGCGCGCGCGCCGTCGGTGAGCAGCAGGTTGCGGTTGAGCTCGAAGGTCTCGGTGCCCTCGGCAGCGGCGCGGATGAGCACGTCGCCGATCCAGACGGTGTGCGCGTCGCCGGCACCGCCGCTGTCCACGCCCTGCAGGGCGCCCTTGTACATCACGTCGGAGCGGCAGTGCGGCTGCGAGTGGTCCACGAAGAGCCGCTGCTCCAGGTGCTGGCCGGCGTCGGCGAAGTACACGCCGAGCATCTGCGCGTCACCGCCGGGCGCGGAGTACAGCACCGTGGGGGTGAGCCGGACCACGGAGCCGCCCAGGCTGATGGCGGTGTGCCGCAGCACCGAGTCGCGACCGAGCTTGGCGTGGTGCGACGCCACGTGCACGGCGTCGTCGGCCCAGTCCTGGACGGTGACCACGGTCAGGTGGGCGGAGTCGCCGACCACCAGCTCGAGGTTCTCCGCCAGGGTGCCGGAGCCGCGCTGGTCGACGACCACCACGGCGCGGGCGAAGGGCTCCAGCCGGATCTGGGTGTGCTCGTAGGCCACCTGGTCGACGCCGGGGCCGGTCACGGTGACCATGACGGGCTCGGCGACCTCGGTCTCCTTGGCCACGGTGACGACGGTGGCCTCGGTGAAGGAGCTCCACGCCTGGGCCGCGACGCGGTCGGCGGGAGTGCCGGCCGCGCCGATGCGCGGGTCGCTGCGGTCGGCCTTCTCCACGGTCACGCCGTCCGGGGCGGTGATCTCCACGGTGGTGCGACCGGTGGCCGGGGCCGACCCGTCGTGCAGTCCGCGCAGGCGCTTGAGCGGAGTGAACCGCCACGCCTCGTCACGGTGGGTGGGGACCTCGAATGCCTCGACGTCGTAGGACGTGAAGGCGGCGCCACGGCTGACCGCCGGGACGACCGGGGTCTGGGTGGGACGCTCTGGTGCTGTGTTGGGCGCGCTCATGCTCAGCCCACGGCCCCTTCCATCTGTAGCTCGATCAGTCGGTTCAGCTCGAGGGCGTACTCCATGGGCAGCTCCCGGGCGATCGGCTCGACGAAGCCGCGCACGATCATCGCCATCGCCTCGTCCTCGGTGAGCCCACGGCTCATCAGGTAGAAGAGCTGGTCGTCGCTGACCTTGGAGACGGTGGCCTCGTGGCCCATGGACACGTCGTCCTCACGGATGTCCACGTACGGGTAGGTGTCGCTGCGGCTGATCTGGTCGACCAGCAGCGCGTCACACTTCACCGTGGACTTGGAGCCGTGCGCTCCCTTGTTGATCTGCACCAGCCCGCGGTAGGAGCTGCGGCCACCGCCCCGGGCCACCGACTTGCTGACGATGGTGGAGGTGGTGTTGGGCGCCAGGTGCAGCATCTTGGCCCCGGCGTCGGTGTGCTGGCCCTCGCCGGCGAACGCCACGGAGAGCACCTCACCGTGGGCGTGCTCGCCCATCATCCACACGGCCGGGTACTTCATGGTGACCTTGGAGCCGATGTTGCCGTCGATCCACTCCATGGTGGCGCCGGCCTCGGCCTTGGCGCGCTTGGTCACCAGGTTGTAGACGTTGTTCGACCAGTTCTGGATGGTCGTGTAGCGGCAGCGGCCGCCCTTCTTCACGATGATCTCCACGACCGCGGAGTGCAGGGAGTCCGAGCTGTAGATCGGCGCGGTGCAGCCCTCGACGTAGTGCACGTAGGCGTCCTCGTCGACGATGATCAGCGTCCGCTCGAACTGGCCCATGTTCTCGGTGTTGATCCGGAAGTAGGCCTGCAGCGGGATCTCCACGTGCACGCCCTTGGGCACGTAGATGAACGACCCGCCGGACCACACCGCGGCGTTCAGCGCGGAGAACTTGTTGTCCCCGGCCGGGATCACCGAGCCGAAGTACTCCTCGAACAGCTCCGGGTGCTCGCGCAGCCCGGTGTCGGTGTCCATGAAGATGACACCCTGCTCCTCCAGGTCCTCGCGGATGGAGTGGTAGACGACCTCGGACTCGTACTGCGCGGCCACGCCGGAGACCAGGCGCTGCTTCTCCGCCTCGGGGATGCCGAGCTTGTCGTAGGTCGCCTTGATGTCGGCGGGCAGGTCGTCCCAGGTGGCCGCCTGCTTCTCGCTGGAGCGCACGAAGTACTTGATGTTGTCGAAGTCGATGCCCGACAGGTCCGCACCCCAGCTGGGCATGGGCTTGCGGTTGAAGATGTCGAGGGCCTTGAGGCGCTTCTCGAGCATCCAGCTGGTCTCGCTCTTCTTCTCCGAGATGTCGCGCACGACGGCCTCGGACAGGCCGCGCTTGGCGACGGAGCCCGCTTCGTCGGAGTCCGCCCAGCCGAACGCGTAGTGGCCCAGGGAGGCGATCGTCTCGTCCTGGGTCATGGTCGGCGCGGCGACGGGCGTGGCGGCCGTCGGGTCGACCTCGTTCTGGGTGACTGTCATGCGTGCTCCTTTCGGAGAGCGGTGCGGTTCGGCGCGGGCTGCGCGCCGGTTGGTACGTGGGTGGTGCACACCGGGTCGCCGTTGGCGATGGTGGCCAGGCGCTGCACGTGGGTGCCGAGCAGGTCCGCGAACACGGAACGCTCGGCCTCGCACAGCTCTGGGAACTCGGCAGCGACCTCTGCCACCGGGCAGTGGTGCTGGCACAGCTGGACGCCGTTGCCGACCTCGCGGGTCGATGCGGCGTAGCCCGCGTCAGTCAGTGCCTGGGCCAGGCTATCGGCCGTGGCTGCGGCACTCTGGTTCGGCTGGACCCGACTGGTGATGGCGGCGACGCGGCGGCGGGCGAACTCCCGGACCGCTGAGTCTCCCCCGAGCTCGCGCAGCTGGCGCAGCGCGGACGCCGCCAGCTCCGACAAGCCCTCCGAGCGGCCGAAGCGCGCCCGGCCGGTCGCGGTGAGCAGGTACTGCCGGGCGGGCCTGCCCCGACCCCGGCGCACCAGGGCGGGTGCACTGATGCTGGTGGCCTCGTCGCTGGCCACCAGCGCGTCCAGGTGTCGCCGGATCCCCGCGGGGCTCACCCCGAGGGTCTGCGCCACGTCGGACGCCGTGACCGGACCCTTCTCCAGCAGCTCGCGGGCCACGCACTCCCGGGTCTGCTGCTCCTGGGCACGGTGGGGCGCACCCAGGGACTTGGCCTGCTCGGTCCGTCCAGGCAGCGCCGCGGCGGCCCGCGGACGGGTCACCGGACTCTCCTGCGCAGATAGGACCTTTTTCACAACACTAGTGTGACGCAATTGCCGTGGCGCTGTCCACTCGTGGGCCGTGGCGGTGTGCCGTGTCACCACGCGTGACCCGACTAGGGTGTCGCTGTGACACCGGCGGGACGAACACGGCGTGGTGACGGTCCCAGGGTGGCGTCGTCCGCCTCCGCAGCGGCACCGCCCGCGGAGGCGGGACGTCCACCGGAGCACCGGCGCTCGGTGCTGAGCACCGGCATCGCCCGCCTGCACGACGTGGAGCCACCGGCCGCCGCGCTCTCCCGGGCCGAGCTGGCCCAGCTGCGCGCCGCCCGCCGCCTCGGCGCCACCGGCACCGTCCTGATGGCCCTGGGCTCGCTGGGCGCCGGGGCCAACCCGGTGCTGCAGAACCCGCTGCAGGGGGTGCGGCTGCTGGGCCTGCCCGCCCGGATGCCCGCCACCGCGCTGGCCATCACCATCACCGGGATGATCCTGGTGGTGCTGGCGTGGCTGGTGATCGGCCGCTTCGCCAGGGGCGGCGCCCCGCGGCGGATGTCCCGCTCCCAGCTCGACCGCACGCTGCTGCTGTGGGCGCTGCCGCTCACCGTGGCGCCGCCGATGTTCAGCAAGGACGTCTACTCCTACCTGGCGCAGAGCGAGATCGCCGCCCGCGGGCTGGACCCGTACGTGCTCGGGCCGGCGCAGGCCCTGGGGGTGAGCAACGTCCTCACCCGCACGGTCCCCACCATCTGGCGGGACACCCCCGCCCCCTACGGGCCGTTCTTCCTGTGGATCGGGCGCGGCATCTCCTCGATCTCCCGGGACTCCATCCTCACCGGCATCTTCCTGCACCGGTTGCTGGCCCTGGCCGGGGTCGCGCTGATCGTGTGGGCCCTGCCCCGGCTGGCCCGGCGCTGCGGGGTGGCCCCGGTGTCCGCGCTGTGGCTGGGTGCGCTCAACCCGCTGGTGCTGTTCCACCTGGTCTCCGGCATCCACAACGAGGCGCTCATGATCGGCCTGATGCTGGCCGGGGTCGAGCTGGCGCTGCGCGGGGTGGAGACGGCCGGGCCGCTGCGCGGGCGGGCCCTGCTGCTCCTGCTCGCCGGCTCCGCCCTGGTGGTGCTCTCCGCCGCGGTCAAGGTGCCCTCGTTGCTGGCGCTGGGGTTCGTGGGGATGGCGCTGGCCCGGCGGTGGGGGGCGAGCCTGCGTGCGGTGGTGGCGGCCGGGGCCCTGCTGCTCGGGGTGACCGCGGCGGTGTTCCTGCTCATCGGCGGGCTCAGCGGGCTGGGCTTCGGCTGGACCAAGACGCTGGGCACCGCCAACGCCGTGCGCTCCTGGATGTCGATGTCCACGCTGTCGGGCATGCTCACCGGCCTGGTCGGCAAGCTGCTGGGCCTGGGCGACCACACGTCGGCGATCCTCACCTACACCCGGCTCATCGGCTCGGCGCTGGCGACCTACGTGGGGGCCCGGATGCTCTTCGCGGTGCTGCGCGGGCGCCTGCACGCCGTGGGCGGGCTGGGCATCACCCTGGGAGCAGTGGTGCTGCTGTTCCCGGTGGTGCACCCCTGGTACCTGCTCTGGGCGGCGATCCCGCTCGCGGCGTGGGCGTCGGCGCCGGCCTACCGCCGGGTGGCGGTGGCGGTGTCCGCGGCCGTGGCGGTGCTGCTGATGCCCAACGGCGCGGAGTACCCGCCGTTCGTCATCGCGGAGGCCGCGGCGGCTGCCGTGGTCGTCGCCCTGGTCGCGATGTTCCTCACCCGCAAGGTGCTGCCGTGGCGGGAGTTCCTTCGGCCTGCCGCTCTGCCCGGTCGACCGGCCGCATACGCTGGCACCCCGTGACCTCTGCTTCCTCCGCGCCACCCGCTGCCGCCGTGCAGCTGCGCGACGTGGTCAAGTCCTTCGGTCCCACCACCGCGGTAGCCGGGCTCAGCCTCGAGGTGCAGCCCGCCCAGGTGCTGGCGCTGCTCGGCCCCAACGGCGCCGGCAAGACCACCACCGTCGAGATGTGCGAGGGCTTCTCCGCCCCCGACTCCGGCACCGTGCGCGTGCTCGGCCTCGACCCGGTGGGCCAGAGCGACGAGCTGCGTCCGCGGATCGGGGTGATGCTGCAGGGCGGTGGCGCCTACCCGGGTGCGAAGGCCGGGGAGATGCTCCGCCTCATCGCGGCCTACTCCGACCGCCCGCACGACCCGGACTGGCTGCTGCGCACGCTCGGGCTCACCGACGCGGTGCGCACGCCCTACCGGCGGCTCTCCGGCGGGCAGCAGCAGCGCCTGGCGCTGGCCTGCGCGCTGGTCAACCGCCCGGAGCTGGTGTTCCTGGACGAGCCGACTGCCGGTCTGGACGCCCAGGCCCGGCTGCTGGTCTGGGACCTGGTGGACGGGCTGCGCCGCGACGGGGTGAGCGTGGTGCTCACCACCCACCTCATCGACGAGGCCGAGGAGCTGGCCGACCACGTGGCGATCGTGGACGCCGGACGGATGGTCGCCGAGGGCACGCCCGCCGAGCTGACCACCGTCGGGGCCGAGCAGCAGCTGCGCTTCTCCGCGCCCAGCCGCCTGGACGTCGAGCTGTTGGCGCTGGCGCTGCCGGAGGGCTACATCACCTCGGAGCCACAGCCGGGGCGCTACCTGGTGGAGGGCGAGATCACCCCGCAGGTGCTGGCCACGGTCACCTCCTGGTGCGCGCGGATGGACGTGCTCGCCACCGACCTGCAGGTGGCACGACGCAGCCTGGAGGACGTGTTCCTCGAGCTGACCGGACGGGAGCTCAGACGATGACAGCGCAAGCCGATGCCCGCGGGCAGGCCGAGCCGCGCTTCCCCGCCGGGACCTTCGCACCGGACCCGCGCCCGGCCACCCCGGGGCGGATGCTGCTGGCCCAGGGCCGGCTGGAGCTGCTGCTGCTGCTGCGCAACGGCGAGCAGCTCCTGCTCACGATGCTCATCCCGATCACGCTGCTGGTGGGTCTGAGCCTGCTGCCGATCGTGGACCTGCCCGAGCCCCGGGTGGACTCGGTGGTGCCGGGTGTGATGGCTCTCGCCGTGATGTCCACCGCGTTCACCGGGCAGGCCATCGCGGTCGGCTTCGACCGCCGCTACGGCGCCCTCAAGCGGCTGGGCGCCACCCCGCTGCCGCGCTGGGGGATCCTCGGCGGCAAGGTGGCCGCGGTGCTCGTGGTGGTGGCGCTGCAGGCCTTGCTCCTCGGGGTGATCGGCCTGGCCATCGGCTGGCGGCCCAGCGTCGCTGGACTTGCCCTCGGCGTGATCGCCCTGGCAGTGGGCACTTTCGCCTTCGGCGCGCTGGGCCTGCTGATCGGCGGCTGGCTCAAGGCCGAGATCGTGCTGGCGCTGGCCAACATCATCTGGTTCGTGCTGCTGGGCCTCGGCGGCATCGTGGTTCCGCTGGACCGGCTGCCCGACGCCCTCGCCGAGATCGCCCGGCTGCTGCCCTCCGGGGCGCTCACCGAGGTGCTGCGCGAGGCGACCATGCACACGTCGGTGAACCTGACCGGGCTACTGGCGCTGCTCGTGTGGGGTGTGGTGGGAGCGCTCGCCGCGACCCGCACCTTCCGCTTCACCTGACTCCCCCTACCATCGTTCACGTGCACCTCCCCGGCCTCTCGGCACTCCCCCAGCTGTCCGTTCCCGCCCAGCGCAGGTTCACCTTCGTGGCCGCGCTGACCCAGGCCGGGATCGCGGTCACCGGGGCGGTCGTGCGGGTCACCGGGTCGGGCCTGGGCTGCCCCACCTGGCCGCAGTGCTTCCCCGGCAGCATGGTGCCGACCGGCGCCCACGACGTCCCCGCCTACGAGCAGGCCATCGAGTTCGGCAACCGCCTGCTCACCTACGTGGTGACCGCGGCGGCGGTGGCGGCGCTGCTGGTGGTGCTGCGCGCAGGACGGCGCACGTCGCTCAAGCGCTACGCGTGGTCGCTGCCCCTGGGCACCGTGGTGCAGGCCGTGCTCGGCGGCATCACCGTGCTCACCGGGCTGGAGTGGTGGACCGTCGCCCTGCACCTGCTGGTGTCCACCGTGCTGGTCTGGCTGGCGGTGCAGCTGCACGTCGGGGTGGGCCAGCCGGACACCGGGCAGCCGCACCTGACGGTGCCGCCGCCGCTGCGGACGCTGCTCGCCGTGGCCACCGCCGTGCTCGCCGCCCTGATGGTCGCCGGGACCATGGTCACCGGCGCAGGACCGCACGCCGGCAACTCCGAGACCCCCCGCCTGGACCTCGACATCCCGGCACTGGCCCAGCTGCACGCCGAGCTGCTGGTCGGCTACCTGGGCCTGCTCGTCGGTGCCTACTTCGCCTTCAAGGCGGTGGCCGCACCCCGCGCTGTCCTGCGGCAGTGGTGGATCCTCGCCGCGGTGGTGCTCGCTCAGGGCGGGATCGGGGTGGTGCAGTACTTCACCGGCGTCCCCGAGGCGCTGGTGGCCGCCCACGTCGCTGGTGCGTGTGCCACCACCTGGGCCATGGCCGCGCTCTGGGCCAGGACCCGCGTGCGGACGTCACTCACCGAGGACCTGACCGACCGCTCGCTCCGGCTGAGCCCGGCCGCTGCCCACTAGGCCGCAGCGGCGGCCGGGGCGGCCTGCTCGCTAGCAGCCACCGCCACCCCCGTCGCCGCCTCCACCGCCACCGCCGTCACCGCCTCCGCCGTCGAAGGACGAACCGCCGTGGGAGAAGGAACCGCCACCGTCGAAGCCGGACGTGGGGGACTCGCTGGTGGTCCGGCCCTGCGGGCCCGGTCGGTGCCGTCGCGCGACCAGGGTGGCGATGGCAACCACGACGAGCATGAGGCCCATGAAGACGAACGGGTTGTTCAGCGGCAGGTGGATCGCCCTGCGCACACCGTCGGGGACGAAGGCGAAGCGCACGTGCTCGTCGATCACCACGAGCGCAGGGATGCTCAGCAGCACGGCCAGCTGCAGGCCGGGGCCGGGACGACGACGACGCGCAGGCACGGGGGGCACAGCAGGACCCTAGTGCGGAGAAGGTGCGCGCGTGCGCCTTTCACGCACGCGCGCCGGGTGGGCTAGGCCAGGCGGGCCGAGCGCCGCACCCAGTCCGCCGGATCCCGGTCGACCACGCAGTACTCCCGACCGGCCGGGTCGCGCAGCACCGTCCAGTCCTCGGTGCGCCGCACCACCTCGGCGCCCAGACCCTCGTGCCTGCGCACCTCGGCGTCCCGGTCGGCCGCAGCGACGTCCAGGTGGGCCCGGGTGGGACCGCTCTCCTCGTCCAGCCGCTGCAGGAGCAGGTGCATCGGCAGCTCGTCGGGCGAGACGAGCCGCTCGAACACCATCGAGGTGATCCTCGGTTGCACCGGCCAGCCGGTCAGCTCGCGCCAGAACGCCGCCTCGGCGTCGTAGCGGTCCCGGGCGACGTCGATGCAGATCTGGTCGACCGCGGACGCGCCCTCCGGCCAGGATGCCGTTGCCGCGCGGCGCGACTCCCCGGCGTGCGCCACCAGGCAGAACGGCAGGCCGCCGGGCGAGGTGAGCACCACCAGCCCGTCCCTGGGTCGGCTGGTGACCGTCGCCCCCAGCGCGGTGGCCTCGGCCACCGCCTGGTCGAGGCCGGCGACGTAGAGGTCGACGTGCACCCGGGGCACGTCGTCGACCTCCTGCAGCCACAAGTGCGGATCTGCGTCCACCGGCTCCAGCGGCACCAGCTCGCCGTGCTCTCCCCGGGGCGTGGCGGACACCGCGTGCCCGCTCACCGAGCTCCAGAACCGCGCGAGCTGCTCGCCCTGGGACGCTGGGGTGTCCAGGAAGGCGTTGATCCACCGCACCGGCACGTTCATCGCGTCGAGGCGGAGCTACTTGTCGCGGGCCAGGTACCCGGCCATCCTCTTGGCCAGGCCCTTGGGGGTCTTCACCGCGCCGGCGAGCTCACGGTCCCACTCGGCCTGCGTGGCGGTGGAGCGGGCCACCAGCTGCTCGGCGGTCTCCATGTCCGGAACCACCACGTCGCCCAGCGTGCCGTCGGCACCGACCAGCGTCACCCGCACGGCGCTGCGGCCGACGTACTGCACCACCGCGGTGGCACCGTCGCCGTGCTCGGCGGCGAACTTGTCCACCGTGCTCACCGCGCCCTTGGGGGCGTCGGGGTCGACTGGTTTCAGCTCGTTCGGCTCGCTGTCGCTCATGCGAGCACCTTAACGGGTCAGCCGGGGAGCCCATCGGGTAGGACTTACCCCGTGCGCGCCATCCAGATCACCGCCACCGGCGGACCCGAGGTCCTCGTCCCCACCACCGTCGCCGAGCCCGTGCCGGGGCCGGGCGAGCTGCTGGTCAGCGTGGCCGCGGCGGGGGTCAACTACATCGACACCTACTACCGGACCGGCCAGTACCCGGTGGAGCTGCCGTCCGTGCCCGGCCTGGAGGGCGCCGGCGTGGTGCAGGCCCTCGGCGCGGACGTCACCGACTTCGCGGTGGGTGACCGGGTGGCCTGGTGCTCCGCACCGGGCAGCTACGCCGAGCAGGTTGTGGTGCCCGCCAGCGCCGCCGTGGCGGTACCGGCCGGCGTGCCGGACGACCAGGCGGCCTCGGCGCTGCTGCAGGGCATGACGGCGCACTACCTGCTCACCTCCACCTACCCGGCCCAGCCCGGCGACACGGTCCTGCTGCACGCCGGCGCGGGCGGGGTGGGGCTGATGCTGACCCAGCTGGCGGTGGCCGCGGGCGTCACCGTCATCACCACGGTGTCCACCGACGCCAAGGCCGAGCTCTCCCGCACGGCCGGCGCCGCGCACGTGCTGCGCTACGGCGACGACCTGGCTGCGCAGGTGCGCGAGCTGACGGCGGGCGAGGGGGTGGCGGCGGTCTACGACGGCGTGGGCGCGGCCACCTTCGACGCCAGCCTGGCCGCGCTGCGGGTGCGCGGGACCTTGGCGCTGTTCGGGGCCGCCAGCGGGCCGGTGCCACCGGTGGACCCCCAGCGGCTCAACGCGGCGGGGTCGCTCTACCTCACCCGCCCCACGCTGGCGCACTACACGCGCAACCGCCCGGAGCTCACCTGGCGGGCCGACGCCGTCTTCGGGGCCGTCGTTGACGGCACCCTGCGGGTGCGCGTGGGTGCCACCTACCCGCTGTCCGAGGCCGCCCAGGCGCACCGCGACCTGCAGGCGCGGTCCACCACGGGTTCGCTCGTGCTGCTGCCGGAGCCGAGCGGGAGGAACAGCTAGAGCAGGGTGGGCAGGTTCAGCACGGAGTCGACCGCGATGCCGATGAACAGCAGCGACAGGTACGTGTTGGACAGGTGGAAGAGCTTCATCGGGTTGGTCTGCCGACCGGCCTTGGTGGCCGCGTACAACCGGTGGGCCATCACCAGGAACCAGGCGCCGGTGAGCACGGCCACGGCGGCGTAGAGCCATCCGGTGGCCGGCAGCAGCAACAGGCTGACCGCCACCATCACCCAGCTGAAGAGCACGATCTTGCGCGTGACCTCCTGCGCGGTGGCCACCACCGGCAGCATCGGCACGCCGGCCGCGCGGTAGTCCTCCTTGTAGCGCATCGCCAGCGCCCAGGTGTGCGGCGGCGTCCAGAAGAAGATGATTCCGAACATGACCGCTGCCGGCCACTCCACCGTGCCGGTCACCGCGGCCCACCCGATGACCACCGGCATGCACCCGGCGGCACCGCCCCACACCACGTTCTGGGTGGTGCGGCGCTTGAGCACCAGGGTGTAGACGAGGACGTAGAAGAGGATGGTCGCCACGGCGAGGACGCCGGCGAACAAGTTGGTGGTGGCCCACAGCCAGAAGAAGGACAGCACGCCCAGCGCGAGCCCGAAGACCAGCGCGTGCCGGGTGGGCACGGTCTCTCGGGCGAGGGCGCGTCGAGCTGTGCGCTTCATCACCTTGTCGATGTCGGCGTCAGCCACGCAGTTGAGCGTGTTGGCGCTGGCCGCGGCGAGCATCCCACCGAACAGGGTGGTGAGCACCAGCAGCGGCAGGGGCAGCGGCAGCGGGTCGACACCGCGCTGCGCCAGCAGCATCGCCGGGATGGTGGTGACCAGCAGCAGCTCGATCACGCGGGGCTTGGTCAGCCCGACGTAGGCGCCCACCTTGGCGCGAAGGCGCTGACCAGCACCGTGGCCCGGCCCCGGCGTCGCCTGCGCTCGGCTGGTCCGTTCCGCTGTCCGCACCGCTTCTCCTCAAATAAGATTCGGCCGTCAGTACAGAACTGTGACCCTCTACCGCGAGCAATGGTAGACGGCCTGCGGGCCACCACCCGCCCCGCACCGAGGAGTGTGGCGAGAACGTCAGCCCCGGGGTGACGGGGGCATCGGCAGCCGGTGGCGCCCAAGATCATCGCCGACATCGTCATTGTGGTGCAGCCGCACTAGGCTTGGCCGCAGACAACGGGCAACCGGAGGCAGGACCCCGACGCCACCTTGTGCGCCGCACGGCGTTGACGTCGGGTCTCACCGCTGGTCCCACCCAGCAACAGTGTCAGGAGCCCCACGACGTGCCGGTGACCGCCGAGATCAGTGCCCTCACTCGACCCAACTACCCCGACGGCTGGTCGGAGCTGGACACCCGCGCCGTGGACACCGCGCGGGTGCTGGCCGCCGACGCCGTGCAGCACAAGGGCAACGGCCACCCCGGCACCGCGATGAGCCTGGCGCCGCTGGCCTACACCCTCTTCCAGCGGGTGATGCGCCACGACCCCACGGACGCGGACTGGATCGGTCGCGACCGCTTCGTGCTCTCCGCCGGGCACTCCAGCCTGACGCTGTACATCCAGCTGTACCTGGCCGGCTACGGGTTGGAGCTGCAGGACCTCAAGGAGCTGCGCACCTGGGGCTCGGCCACCCCCGGCCACCCCGAGCACCGGCACACCCCGGGCATCGAGATCACCACCGGCCCGCTGGGCCAGGGGCTGGCCTCGGCCGTGGGCATGGCGATGGCGGCCCGCCGTGAGCGCGGCCTGTTCGACCCGGAGCCGGAGCTGGGCGAGAGCCCGTTCGACCACCACGTCTACGTGATCGCCTCCGACGGTGACATCGAGGAGGGCATCACCTCCGAGGCGTCCTCGCTCGCCGGCACCCAACAGCTCGGCAACCTCGTGGTGATCTACGACGACAACAAGATCTCCATCGAGGACAACACCGACATCGCGCTGAGCGAGGACACCGCCAAGCGCTACGAGGCCTACGGCTGGCACGTGCAGGTGGTGGAGGGCGGCGAGGACGTCGTGGCCATCGAGCGGGCGCTGCTGGCAGCCCGGGACGAGACGAGCCGTCCCTCGATCATCGTGCTGCGCACCATCATCGGCTACCCCGCCCCGAAGAAGATGAACACCGGTGCCGCGCACGGTGCCGCCCTCGGCGACGAGGAGGTCGCCGCCGTCAAGAAGGAGCTGGGCTTCGACCCGGAGAAGTCCTTCGAGGTGAGCGACGAGGTCATCAAGCACACCCGGCAGGCCAAGGACCGCGGCACCACGGCGCACGAGGACTGGGAGCCCACCTTCCAGGCCTGGGCCGAGCGCGAGCCCGAGCGCAAGCAGCTGCTGGACCGGCTCCTGGGCCGCACGCTGCCCGACGGCTACGCCGAGAATCTCCCCACCTGGTCCACCGACGACAAGGCCGTGGCCACCCGCAAGGCGTCGGAGGCCGTGCTCAACGCCCTCGGCCCGGTGCTGCCCGAGCTGTGGGGCGGCTCGGCCGACCTGGCCGGCAGCAACAACACCACCATCAAGGGCTCGGACTCCTTCGGCCCCACGTCGATCTCCACCGACACCTGGACCGCCCAGCCCTACGGACGCACCCTGCACTTCGGGGTCCGCGAGCACGCCATGGCGGCGGCGCTCAACGGCATCGCGCTGCACGGGCCCACCCGCCCCTACGGCGGCACCTTCCTGGTGTTCAGCGACTACGAGCGTCCCGCGCTACGGCTGGCCGCGCTGATGAAGTCGGCCGTGATCCACGTCTGGACGCACGACTCCATCGGCCTCGGCGAGGACGGCCCCACCCACCAGCCGATCGAGCACCTGGCCACGCTGCGGGCCATCCCCGGCTTCAGCGTGGTGCGCCCTGGCGACGCCAACGAGACCGCCGCCGCCTGGAAGGCCGTGCTGGAGCGCCCCGAGGGCCCCGCTGGTCTGGCGCTCACCCGGCAGAACATCCCGATCCTGGCGGGCACCAGCACCGAGGGCGTCGCCCGCGGCGGCTACGTGCTGCAGGACGCCGAGGCGGGTCCGCTGCAGGTGATCCTCATCGGCACCGGCTCCGAGCTGCAGATCGCGGTGGCCACCCGGGAGACCCTGGAGGCACAGGGGATCGGTGCGCGCGTGGTCTCCATGCCCTGCGTGGAGTGGTTCGAGGAGCAGGACGCCGACTACCGGGAGTCCGTGCTCCCCGCCGCGGTCAAGGCCCGCGTGGCGGTGGAGGCGGCGTCGCCGCTGACCTGGTACCGCTACGTCGGGGACGCCGGCGAGATCGTCGGCCTCGACCACTTCGGTGCGTCCGCCGACTACGAGACGCTCTACCGAGAGTTCGGCATCACCGATGAGGCGGTGACGGCTGCCGCGCAGCGGTCCCTCGCCCGAGTGGAGGCATGACAACCATGACAGACGTGAACACCGCAGGCACCGGCCCTGCGACCGAGCAGAACCCGAACCTGGCCGCGCTGTCGGCGGCCGGGGTGAGCGTGTGGCTGGACGACCTCTCCCGGGAGCGGCTGCGCACCGGGAACCTGGCGCAGCTGGTGCAGACCCGCAGCGTCGTGGGCGTCACCACCAACCCGACGATCTTCGCCGGGGCGCTGTCCAAGGGCGACGCCTACGACGCCCAGCTGCGTGAGCTGGCCGCCCAGGGCGCTGACCTCGACACCACCGTGCGGGTGCTGACCACCGACGACGTCCGGGAGGCCTGCGACGTCCTGCGCCCGGCGTGGGAGGCCAGCAGCGGCCGCGACGGCCGGGTCTCCATCGAGGTCGACCCACGCCTGGCGCACGAGACCGACAAGACCGTCGAGCAGGCGGTCGAGCTGTGGAAGATCGTCGACCGGCCGAACGCGATGATCAAGATCCCCGCCACCGAGGAGGGGCTGTCGGCCATCACCCAGACCCTGGCCCAGGGAATCAGCGTCAACGTGACCCTGATCTTCTCCGTCGAGCGGCACCGTGCGGTGATCGACGCCTTCCTCGACGGGCTGGAGCAGGCCAGGACGGCCGGGCACGACCTCGCCACCATCGAGAGCGTGGCGTCGTTCTTCGTCTCCCGCGTGGACAGCGAGGTGGACAAGCGCCTGGAGGCCATCGGCACCCCGGAGGCGATGGAGCTGCGCGGCAAGGCTGCCCTGGCCAACGCCCGCCTGGCCTACGGCGCCTTCGAGGAGGTCTTCCAGGTCGGCTCCCGCTGGGCCGAGCTGGCCAAGGAGGGCGCCCGCCCGCAGCGCCCGCTGTGGGCCTCCACCGGAGTGAAGAACCCCGACTACTCCGACACCATGTACGTCAGCGAGCTCGTGGCGCCGAACACGGTGAACACCATGCCGGAGAAGACCCTGGAGGCCTTCGCCGACCACGGCGTGGTCACCGGCGACACCGTCAGCGACACCTCGGTGGCCGCCCAGGAGGTGTTCGACAGCCTGGAGCGCGTGGGCATCGACATCACCGAGGTCTTCCTCGCGCTGGAGAACGAGGGCGTGGAGAAGTTCATGGGCTCCTGGTCCGAGCTGTCCGAGACCGTGCAGGGCCAGCTGGACAGCGCCGCGAAGGCCTGAGCACGGCCGGCCCACCCGCCCCGAGCAACGAACGTCGAGCGACACCGAGGAGTACCTAGTGGCCCCTTCCGCCGGGTGGACCAACCCGCTGGCCGAGGGCTGGGTCAACCCGCTGCGTGACAGCAGGGACAAGCGGCTGCCGAGGATCGCCGGGCCTTGTGGCCTGGTGATCTTCGGCGTCACCGGTGACCTGGCCCGCAAGAAGCTGATGCCGGCCGTGTACGACCTGGCCAACCGAGGCCTGCTGCCGCCCGGCTTCGCGCTCGTCGGGTTCGCCCGGCGGGAGTGGGCCGACGAGGACTTCGGCAAGGTGGTGCACGACGCGGTGCGCGAGTACGCCCGCACGCCGTTCCGCGAGGACGTCTGGAACGCCCTCGCCGAGGGGTTCCGCTTCGTGCAGGGCAGCTTCGACGACGACGCGGCGTTCGACAGCCTGGCCGCCACCCTCGCCGAGCTCGACCGGGTGCGGGGCACCGGCGGCAACCACGCCTTCTACCTGTCGGTGCCGCCGGCGGCGTTCCCCACCGTCTGCGAGCAGCTGTCCCGCTCGGGCCTGGCCAAGCAGACCGACGGGGAGTGGCGGCGGGTGGTGATCGAGAAGCCCTTCGGCCACGACCTGCAGAGCGCCCGCGAGCTCAACGCGGTGGTCAACGAGGTGTTCCCCGAGGACTCGGTGTTCCGCATCGACCACTACCTCGGCAAGGAGACGGTGCAGAACATCCTGGCGCTGCGCTTCGCCAACCAGCTGTTCGACCCGATCTGGAACGCCCACTACGTCGACCACGTGCAGATCACCATGGCCGAGGACATCGGGCTCGGTGGCCGGGCCGGCTACTACGACGGCATCGGCGCCGCCCGCGACGTCATCCAGAACCACCTGCTGCAGCTGCTGGCGTTCATCGCCATGGAGGAGCCGATCAGCTTCGACCCGCACGAGCTGCAGGCCGAGAAGATCAAGGTGCTCTCCGCCACCCGGCTGGTGCAGCCGCTGGACGACACCACCGCCCGCGGGCAGTACACCGGCGGCTGGCAGGGCGGCCAGCAGGTGGTGGGGCTGCTGGAGGAGGAGGGCTTCGCCAAGGACTCCACCACCGAGACGTTCGCGGCGATCACCGTGGACGTGGACACCCGCCGCTGGGCGGGGGTGCCGTTCTACCTGCGCACCGGCAAGCGGCTGGGCCGGCGGGTCACCGAGATCGCGGTGGTGTTCAAGCGGGCGCCACACCTGCCCTTCGACAGCACCATGACCGAGGAGCTGGGCCAGAACGCACTGGTCATCCGGGTGCAGCCCGACGAGGGCATCACCATGCGCTTCGGCTCCAAGGTCCCCGGCAGCGGGATGGAGGTGCGCGACGTGAGCATGGACTTCAGCTACGGCCAGGCCTTCACCGAGTCCTCCCCCGAGGCCTACGAGCGGCTCATCCTGGACGTGCTGCTGGGCGAGCCGTCGCTGTTCCCGGTGAACGCCGAGGTGGAGCTGTCCTGGAAGATCCTCGACCCGGTCATCCGGCACTGGGCCGCGGAGGGGCGCCCCGAGCCCTACGTCTCGGGCACCTGGGGACCGGAGTCGGCGCACGAGATGATGGCCCGCAGCGGCCGCAGCTGGAGACGACCATGATCATCGACCTCCCGGCCACCACCACCGGCAAGGTGAACCGGCAGATCGTCGACCTCCGCAAGAGCGGCGGCGCGGTCACCCTCGGGCGGGTGCTCACCCTGGTGATCTCCACCGACGACAACGTGCAGACCGAGGCCATCATCGACGCGGCCAACGACGCCAGCCGGGAGCACCCCTGCCGGGTGATCGTGCTGGCTCGCGGTGCCCGCAAGGCCGCCACCCGCCTGGACGCACAGATCCGGGTGGGCGGTGACGCCGGCGCCTCGGAGGTGGTGGTGCTGCGGCTGTACGGCCCGCTCGCTGACCACGCCGCCAGCGCCGCGGTGCCCTTCCTCCTGCCGGACACCCCGGTGATGGCCTGGTGGCCCGGCGAGCCGCCGGCCAACCCCGCCGCCGACCCGGTGGGCCAGCTCGCCACCCGGCGGATCACCGACGCGTCCTCGTCCAAGAACCCCGGTCGTGCCCTGCTGCAGCGCGCGGCGAGCTACGCCCCCGGCGACACCGACCTGTCGTGGAGCCGGCTGACCACCTGGCGGGCCCTGCTGGCCAGCGCGCTGGACCAGCCGCCCTACGACCCGGTGCGCTCGGCGACGGTCACCGGTGGACCCGACTCCCCCTCCTCGGACCTGCTGGCCGGGTGGCTCGCGGCGTTCCTGGACGTGCCGGTCAAACGGGTGCGCAAGGGCGAGGGCCTGGGCTCGGTGGTGCTGGACCGGGTGTCCGGCCCGGTGGCGCTGGTGCGCCCGGCCGGCACCGCGGGGGTGCTCACCCAGCCCGGCCAGCCCGACCGGGCGGTGGCGCTGGGGCGCCGCCAGATCAAGGAGTGCCTGTCCGAGGAGATGCGGCGGCTGGACTCCGACGAGATCTACGCCCGCGCGCTGCAGGGGCTGACCATGGTGAAGCGATCCCGGTCGGCGACCTCCCGGTTCGCGGCGGACGACGGCTCGGCCAGCCACGAGGAGATGGTGTGAGCACGCCGCAGGTGGTGGTGCACAGCAACGCGGACGTGCTGGCTGCGGCCCTGGCGGCTCGGCTGGTGACCACGCTGGTGGACGCGCAGACGGCCAAGGGCAGCGCCTCGGTGGTGCTCACCGGCGGTGGGGTGGGCATCGCCCTGCTGGAGCAGCTGCGCAGCTCCCCCGCCTGCTACGCGGTGGACTGGTCCAGGGTGGACGTGTACTTCGGCGACGAGCGCTTCCTGCCCGCCGGCGACCCGGAGCGCAACGAGACGCAGGCGCGGCTCGCCCTGCTGGACCACGTCGGGGTCGATCCCGAGCGGGTGTTCGCCATGCCGGCCTCGGACGGACCCGACGGCGACGACCCGGAGGCGGCCGCCCGGCGGTACGCAGCGGTGCTCGCCGGGCAGGCCCAGCCGGAGGACCACGGCGCGGTACCTCGCTTCGACGTGCTGATGCTGGGCATGGGCGGCGAGGGCCACGTGGCGTCGATCTTTCCCGAGTCACCAGCGGTGCACGAGACCGAGCGCAGCGTTGTGGGGGTGCGCGGCTGCCCCAAGCCGCCGCCCACCCGCATCTCCCTGACCCTGCCCGCCATCCGGCAGGCCGCCCAGGTGTGGCTGTGCGTGGCCGGGGAGGCCAAGGCAGCCGCGGTGCAGCTGGCGCTGGAGGGCGCGGGCGAGGTGGCTCTGCCCGCCGCGGGGGCCACCGGCCAGCGACGCACCCTGTGGGCGCTGGACCGCTCCGCCGCGGCGCGCCTGCCCCGGGAGCTGCTGCCGCCGCTGAGCTAGCCGCGGACCGACACGACGCCGCCCGGCGGTCCCTCGCGGGACGGCCGGGCGGCGTCGTGAGATCAGCTGTGCTGGTCGATCAGTGGGCGGCGCTCAGACGTCGAGCTTGATCGCCAGGCCGATGCCGACGATGCAGACCACCCAGATCAGGCCGATGAAGATGGTGATCCGGTCGAGGTTCTTCTCCACCACGTTCGAGCCGGACAGGTTCGACTGCACGCCACCACCGAAGAGGGTGGACAGTCCGCCGCCCTTGCCGCGGTGCAGCAGGATGAGCAGGATCAGCGCCATGCTGGCGATGATGAGCACAATCTGCAGGAACAGCTTCATGTAAGTCCTAGCTCTTTGGTCGCTCGGTGGTCGGTCTCGGTCGTGCGCGCGCCCAGCCTAACGCCCTGGTCGCCGCCCCCTCTCGGGTGGCGGCGACCAGGACGTGTCCGGCTCAGGGCAGCGGTCCCCCAGCGGCGATCGCGCACAGGGTGGCGAACTCCTCGCCCTTGAGGCTCGCGCCGCCGACGAGGGCACCGTCGACGTCGTTCTCGGCGACGATCTCGCCGACGTTCTTGGAGGTCACCGAGCCGCCGTAGAGCACGCGGACCGCAGCCCCGGCGGCGGCGCCGCCGAGCTCCACGAGCTCCTTGCGCAGCGCACCGCACACCTCCTGGGCGTCGGCCGGAGTGGCCACCCGCCCGGTGCCGATGGCCCACACCGGCTCGTAGGCGACCACCACGGACGCCACCTGCTCCGGGGTGCAGCCCGCGAGCGAACCACGCAGCTGGTTGACCGAGTAGCTCACCTGGTCACCAGCCTCGCGGACCTCCAGGCCCTCCCCCACGCACACGATGGGCGTGAGGCCGTGCCGGAAGGCCGCAGCGACCTTGGCCGAGACCACGGCGTCGGTCTCCGCGTGCATGCTGCGGCGCTCGGAGTGTCCGACCACCACGTAGGTGCAGCCCAGCTTGGCCAGCATGGAGCCGCTGATCTCACCGGTGTAGGCACCCGAGTCGTGCGCCGAGACGTCCTGGGCCCCGTAGGTCAGCCGCAGCTTGTCCCCGTCGATCAGGGTCTGCACGCTGCGGATGTCGGTGAAGGGCGGCACGACCGCCACGTCCACCTTGTCGAAGTACTTGTCCGGCAGGGCGAACGCGATCTTCTGCACCAGGGCGATGGCCTCGAGGTGGTTGAGGTTCATCTTCCAGTTGCCCGCGATCAGCGGGGTGCGAGAGCTCTTTGCCGTCGTCATCACGCCTCCAGCACTGCGAGGCCGGGGAGCTCTTTGCCCTCGAGGTACTCCAGCGACGCCCCACCACCGGTGGAGATGTGCGAGAAGCCGTCCTCGGGCAGGTCCAGCAGGCGCACCGCCGCGGCGGAGTCACCGCCACCGACCACGCTGAACGCACCGTCGCGGGTGGCGGAGATGATGGCCTCGGCCACGCCTCGGGTACCACCGGCGAAGTTGGACATCTCGAACACGCCCATCGGGCCGTTCCAGAAGATCGTCCTCGCCTGCAGCAGACCACCGGTGAAGCGCTCCACCGTGGCCGGGCCGATGTCCAGACCCATGTGGCCCACCGGGATCTCGGTGGCGGGCACGGTCTGCACCGGCACGGTGCCGGAGAAGGCCTCCGCGACGACCAGGTCGACGGGCAGGTGGATCTTCTCGCCGAACCGCTCGAGCAGGTCGCGGCAGGTCTCGATCATCTCCGGCTGCAGCAGCGAGTCGCCGACCATGTGTCCCTGGGCGGCCAGGAAGGTGAAGCACATCCCGCCGCCGATGAACAGCGCGTCGACCTTCGGTGCGAGGGCCTCGATGACCGACAGCTTGTCGCTCACCTTGGACCCACCCAGCACCACCGCGTACGGCTTGGGCGAGTCGCCGGTGAGGGTGGCGAGCACCTTCACCTCCGCCTCGACCAGCAGCCCGGCGTGGTGCGGCAGGCGCTGGGCCACGTCGTATACCGACGCCTGCTTGCGGTGCACCACACCGAACCCGTCGGAGACGAACGCGCCGTTGGTGCCGGTGAGCGACACCAGCGCGTCCGCCAGCTCGCCGCGCTCCTCGTCGGACTTGGACGTCTCGCGCGGGTCGAACCGGATGTTCTCCAGCAGCAGCACGTCGCCGTCGGCCAGGTCGGCCGCGAGGCGCCGGGCCGAGGGGCCCACCACGTCGTCGGCCAGGGCCACCTGGCGGCCGAGCGCGTCGCCGAGCCGAGCCGCGACCGGGCCCAGCGACAGCGCGGGGTCGGGCTCGCCCTTGGGGCGACCCAGGTGCGCGGTGACGATCACCCGGGCGCCGGCCTCAGCCAGCGTGGTCAGCGTCGGGGCCGAGGCCTCGATGCGGCCGGCATCGGTGATGGTGCCGTCCTCGAGCGGGACGTTGAGGTCCGAGCGCACCAGGACGGTGCGTCCTGCGACGCCCGCGTCCAGGAGGTCCTGCAGAGTCTGCACAGCCCGGCTCAGAGCTTGGAGCCGACGAGACCGGTGAGGTCAACCAGGCGGTTGGAGTAGCCCCACTCGTTGTCGTACCAGCCGACGATCTTGACCTGGTTGTCGATCACCTTGGTGAGGCCGGAGTCGAAGATGCACGACGCCGGGTCGGTGACGATGTCGGAGGACACGATGGGCGCCTCGGTGTAGACCAGGATGCCCTTGAGCTCGCCGTCGGCGGCCGCGCGGAACGCCTCGTTGACCTGCTCCACCGTGACCGGCTTGGAGACGGTGACGGTGAGGTCGGTGGCGGAGCCGGTCGGCACGGGCACGCGCAGCGCGTAGCCGTCGAGCTTGCCCTTCAGCTGGGGCAGCACCAGGCTGATCGCCTTGGCGGCACCGGTGGAGGTGGGCACCACGTTGAGGGCGGCGGCGCGGGCGCGGCGCGGGTCCTTGTGCGGGCCGTCCTGCAGGTTCTGGTCGGCGGTGTAGGCGTGGATGGTGGTCATCAGGCCACGCTCGATGCCGAACGCCTCGTCCAGGACCTTGGCCATCGGGCCGAGGCAGTTGGTGGTGCAGGAGGCGTTGGAGATGATGTCCTGGCTGCCGTCGTAGTCGCCGTCGTTGACGCCCATGACCACGGTCAGGTCCTCACCCTTGGCGGGCGCGGAGACGATGACCTTCTTGGCGCCGGCGTCGAGGTGGCCGCGGGCCTTGTCGGCGTCGGTGAAGATGCCGGTGGACTCGATGACCACGTCGACGTTCAGCTCGCCCCAGGGCAGGGCCGAGGGGCCCTCCTTGATGGCGAGGGCCTTGATGCGCTGCTCGCCCACGACGATGTAGTCACCGTCGACGGAGACCTCCTGCGGCAGGCGGCCCAGGATGGAGTCGTACTTGAGCAGGTGCGCGAGGCTCTCCGGCGGAGTCAGGTCGTTCACCGCCACGATCTCGATGTCGGTGGAGCCGGCCGCGCGCTGCGCCTCCACCGCCCGGAAGAAGTTCCGACCAATACGACCGAAGCCGTTCACGCCTACCCGGACCGTCACAGTGCACTCCTCATCATCGGATGTCGCTGGAAACTCGGTGTTGCCAAAGCTCAGTACCGCGAGAAACTCGGTGCCACCAAGAGCAGCGGCGGTGAATCGTTGCTGGTCGCAAGTCCATTCCCACGAGCGGTGAAAATGGCCGTCTGACGGCGTCGATCACCCGTGCGGACCTGCTTGCGGCCTACCTTACCGGCCTGTGCGCGTGGGTTCTAACCCTCGTCCAGCATGTCTGCGGTGACCACGGACTCGGTGTCAGGAACACCGGTCTCCCTGGCTCGGCGGTCGGCCATGGACAGCAGCCGGCGAATACGTCCGGCCACCGCGTCCTTGGTCATCGGCGGGTCGGCCAGCTGCCCCAGCTCCTCCAGCGAGGCCTGCCGGTGCTGCACCCGCAGCGTGCCCGCCGCCGCGAGGTGCTCGGGCACGTCGTCACCCAGGATCTGCAGCGCGCGGTCCACCCGGGCCGCCGCCGCCACCGCCGCGCGGGCGGAGCGGCGCAGGTTCGCGTCGTCGAAGTTGGCCAGCCGGTTGGCGGTGGCCCGGACCTCGCGCCGCATCCGGCGCTCCTCCCAGGTCAGCCGCACGTCCTGGGCACCCATCTTGGTGAGCAGCGCACCGATGGCCTCCCCGTCGCGCACCACCACCCGGTCGGCACCGCGGACCTCACGCGCCTTGGCGGTGATGCCCAGCCGGCGGGCGGCCCCCACCAGCGCCATGGCCGCCTCAGGTCCCGGGCAGCCCACCTCCATGGCGGAGGAGCGGCCGGGCTCGGTGAGCGAGCCGTGGGCGAGGAACGCGCCCCGCCACGCGGCCTCGGCGTCGCAGAGCCCGCCGGCCACCACGGGCGCGGGCAGGCCGCGCACCGGACGGCCGCGGGGGTCGAGCAGCCCGGTCTGGCGGGCCAGGGCCTCACCGTCCTTGACCACCCGCACCATGTACCGGGTGCCCTTGCGCAGCCCGCCCGGGCTGAGCACGTGCACGTCGGAGGGGTAGCCGTACACCTCGTGGATGGCCTTGCGCAGCCGCCGGGCCACCGAGCCCGCGTCCACCTCGGCCTCCACCACGACCCGCCCGGCCACGATGTGCAGACCGCCCGAGAAGCGCAGGAGCGAAGCCACCTCGGCTCGGCGACAGCAGGTCTTGGTCGTCTCCAACCTGCTCAGCTCGTCCTTTACCGCTGCGGTCATCGCCACGCTGGCGCATCCTCTCCATCGATGGGGTCTGGGGTGACCGGGTGTGGGCTGCTCGGCCCTGGGGTGACCCGGTCTGCGGCGACGGTTCCCGCCGCCTCCGCCTCGGCGGAGCCGCCCTGGGCGAGGATGTCGGCCAGCACCTGGCCGAGCAGCGCCGGGTCGTGCGTCTCGGTGTCCTCCTTGGCCACGTCCGCGACCACCAGCCGTGCACCCAGCCGCTGGGCAACCCGGCTGACCTGCTCGGTCTCCTTGCCCGGGTGCACCGAGCGGCGGTCCACGACCACCGCGTCGAGGCGAAGCCCGGGAGCGTGCTGCGAGAGTACGTGCAGGTGTCGCTCGGTGCTGAACCCCGCCGTCTCCCCGGGCTGGGGGGCGAGGTTCAGCACCGCCACCCGCAGCGCCCTGGTGTTCAGCATCGCGGCCAGCAGCTCGGGCACCAGCACGTGCGGGATCACGCTGGAGAACCAGGAACCGGGGCCGAGCACCACCAGGTCGGCGGCGAGCACCGCGGCCACCGCCTCCGAGCACGCCGTCGGCTTGGGCGGCAGCAGCCGCACCCGGCGGACCTGCCCGGCGGTGGTGGCCACCGCGACCTGGCCGCGGATGGCGGTGGAGACGCGGGGGTCGTCCTGCAGCCCCGCCACGTCGGCCTCGATCTCCAGCGGGACCCGGCTCATCGGCAGCACCCGGCCCTGTATGCCGAGCAGCGAGCCCACCGTGTCCAGCGCGGCCACCGGGTCGCCCAGCACCTCGGCCAGGCCGGTGATGAGCAGGTTGCCCACCGGGTGCCCGGCGAGCGCGCCGTGCCCGCCGAAGCGGTGCTGCACCGCGGTCGACCACAGCCGGCCGTGCTCGCTGTCCGCCGCCAGGGCGGCCAGCGCCATCCGCAGGTCGCCGGGCGGCAGGGCACCGAGCTCGCGGCGCAGCCGCCCCGAGGAGCCGCCGTCGTCGGCCACGGTGACCACCGCGGTGACGTTCTCGCCCAGGTGGCGCGCGGCGCGGAGGGTGGCGTGCAGACCGTGTCCTCCGCCCAGCGCCACCACCGTCGGCGCGGGGGTGCTCACTCCCGTCCCAGGTCTCGGTGCACGACCTGCACGGTCAGGTTGTCGATCTCGCTGAGCCGCTGGGCCAGCTGCTCGCTGATGGCCACGCTGCGGTGCTTGCCGCCGGTGCAGCCCACGGCGAGGGTGAGGTAGCGCTTGCCCTCGCGCCGGTAGCCGGCGCTCATCAGCCGCAGCAGGTCGTGGTAGCGGTCCAGGAACTCCGCCGCACCCTCCTGGCCCAGCACGTAGTCGCGCACCGACGGGTCCTGCCCGGTGTTGTTGCGCAGCTCCGGCAGCCAGTGCGGGTTGGGCAGGAACCGCACGTCCACCACCAGGTCGGCGTCCATCGGCAGCCCGTACTTGTAGCCGAAGGACAGCACCATCACCTTGGTCTGCGTGGTCGCCTCGGTGCCGAAGGCGTCGTCGATCTTCTGGCGCAGGTCGTGCACCGACAGCGAGGTGGTGTCGATGACCAGGTCGGCCTCGGCGCGCAGCGGCGCGAGCAGCTCGCGCTCCTTGGCGATGCCGTCGGCCAGGCGGCCGTCGCCCTGCAGCGGGTGGCTGCGGCGGACCTGCTCGAAGCGCCGGATGAGCAGCGCGTCGGAGGCCTCCAGGAACAGCACCCGTGGGCGCAGCGTCTTGGCGTCGAGCTGGCGGATCACGTCGGCCAGGTCGGTGGTGAACCCACGGCTGCGCACGTCCATCACCACAGCGATCTTGGTGAGCCCCGCCCGGGACTGGGCCCCGAGGTCGACGACGGTGGAGATGAGCTCGGGTGGCAGGTTGTCCACCACGAACCAGCCCAGGTCCTCCAGCACCTTGGCCGCGGTGCTGCGCCCCGCCCCGGACAGGCCGGTGACGATGGCCACCTCGACACCGGTGGGTTCTGCACCCCCTGGGTCTGGGCTGGCCGGGTCTGGGCTGGCCGTCTCGGTCGCGACCTCCGGCTCGGTGCTCACGCGCGGTCCCCCTGCTCTGCAGTCACTGGTGCATCATCCTCTCCGCGCAGCGCGGTGAGAACCGCACGTGCCGTGGTCGCCCCCACACCGGGGACCTCGACGATCTGCTCGAGGCTGGCCTTGCGCAGGCGCGCAACGGATCCGAAGTGCGAGACCAGGGCGTTGCGACGACTTTCCCCCAGACCCGGCACCGAGTCCAGTGCCGAGGCCGTCATCCGCTTGCTGCGCTTGCTGCGGTGGAAGGTGATGGCGAAGCGGTGCGCCTCGTCGCGGATGCGCTGCAGCAGGTACAGCTCCTCGCTGCTGCGCGGCAGGATCACCGGGTCCTCCTCCCCCGGCACCCACACCTCCTCCAGGCGCTTGGCCAGCCCGACCACCGCCACGTCGCGCACCCCGAGCTCGTCGAGCACCGCGGCCGCGGCCGCCACCTGGGGCGCACCGCCGTCCACCACGTAGAGGTTGGGCGGGTAGGCGAAGCGCCGCGGACGGCCGGTGCTGGAGTCCAGCGGGGCCGCCTCCACCGGGGCAGCTGCGGGCTCGGTGCTGGCCGGGGCGGCGGCGTCGGTGGGCAGCGCCGGCTCGGGCGAGGCCCCCGACTCCGGTGGGGTGGTGCTGGTGTGGTGGCGCAGGAACCGGCGCCGGGTGACCTCGGCGATGCTGGCCACGTCGTCGGAGTGCCCGCCGCCGGCGGCCTCCTTGATGGCGTAGTGCCGGTAGTCGGACTTGCGGGGCAGGCCGTCCTCGAACACCACCAGCGACGCCACCACGTCGGTGCCCTGCACGTGGCTGACGTCCACGCACTCGATGCGCAGCGGCGCGGAGTCCAGCCCGAGGGAGCGCTGCAGCCCCTGCAGCGCCGCCGAGCGGGAGGTGAGGTCACCGGCGCGGCGCAGCTTGTGCTGGGCGAACGCCTCCTGGGCGTTGCGCGCCACCGTGGCGGCCAGGTCGCGCTTGTCTCCGCGCTGCGGCACCCGCAGGCGCACCTTGGAGCCGCGCAGCCCGCTGAGCCACTGCTCCAGCGCCTCGGAGTCCTCGGGCAGCTGGGGCAGCAGCACCTCGCGGGGCACCTGCTCGGCCGGGCTCGCGGTGCCGTCGGCCAGCGCGGCCTGCTCGCCGTAGAACTGGGTGAGGAACTGCTCCACCAGGTACGCGGTGGCGGCGGCGCTCAGCCCGTCACCCGCCGGGTTGTGGTCGGCGGAGTCGTCGTCGCCCGCCAGGTCGCCGGTGAGCTCCACCACCCAGCCGCGCTGGCCCCGCACCCGGCCGCCGCGCACGTGGAACACCTGCACCGCAGCCTCGAGGTCGTCCCCGGCGAAGGCCACCACGTCGGCGTCCGTGCCGTCGCCCAGCACCACCGCCTGCTTCTCCATGGCCCGCCGCAGCGCCCCCACGTCGTCGCGCAGCCGGGCCGCGCGCTCGAAGTCGAGCTCGTCCGACGCCGCCTGCATCTGCTTCTCCAGCTGGCGCACCAGCTTGTCGGTGCGCCCGGCGAGGAAGTCGCAGAAGTCCTCCACGATCTCCCGGTGCTCCTCGGCGCTGACCGCGCCGGTGCACGGGGCGGAGCACTTGTCGATGTAGCCCAGCAGACAGGGCCGGTCGATCTGCTTGTGGCGGTTGAACACCCCGGTGGAGCAGGTGCGAGCCGGGAACACCCGCAGCAGCAGGTCCAGGGTCTCGCGGATGGCCCAGGCGTGGGCGTACGGCCCGAAGTAGCGCACCCCCTTCTTCTTGGGGCCGCGGTAGACGAACAGCCGCGGGTACTTCTCGTTCAGCGTCACCGCGAGCACCGGGTAGGTCTTGTCGTCGCGGTAGCGGACGTTGAACCGCGGGTCGAACTCCTTGATCCAGTTGTACTCCAGCTGCAGCGCCTCGACCTCGGTGCCGACCACGGTCCACTCCACGCTGGCGGCGGTGGTGACCATCTGCCGGGTGCGCGGGTGCAGGCCGGACAGGTCGGCGAAGTAGGAGCTGAGCCGGCTGCGCAGGCTCTTGGCCTTGCCGACGTAGATGACGCGGCCGTGTGGGTCGCGGAACTTGTAGACCCCCGGCTGGTCCGGGATGGTGCCCGGAGCTGGACGGTAGGTGGACGGGTCAGGCACGGCTCAAGGCTAGGCCAGCACCACGTCAGGTCCGCTGACGGTCACCGCGACCGGCACCAGCGGCGTGCGGGCCGGGCCCTGCCGCACCGCGCCGTCGGCGGCGCTGAAGCGGCTGCCGTGCGCCGGGCACACCACCACCCCGTCCGATGGCGGGCTGACGATGCTGCCGGCGTGCGGGCACGCGGCCTGGTAGGCCTTGACGGTGCCGGCGGTGGGCTGGGTGAGCAGCACCTTGCCGTCCGGGCCGTTGACCACCGCGCCGCCGCCCACGGGGACCTCGGCCAGGGCGGCCAGCACCGTGCCTGGCTCCGAGCTGACCGGCGGGGTGCCGCCGCCCACCTTCCCGGCGGAGCAGGCAGCCAGCGCGCCGGGGGCGAGCAGGCCCAGGCCCAGGCCGCACAGCACGGTGCGGCGGGTGGTGCGCGGGGTCGAGCGGGTGTTCTGGTGGTCGGTGTCCTGGTGGTGCACGCTCATCGGTCTCGCTGGCTCCGGGTGGTGTCGCCGTAGGTGCGGTACATCTCGCGCAGCCGGTCCATCGCCGTCACCGCACGGTCCCCGTCGGTGGACTGCAGCGCCAGGATGGTGGCGTACTCGTCGTCGGGCAGCTCGATGCGGGCGAAGGACGAGCCCGGCGGGAAGCTGACGTCCTCCACCACCTCCCACGGGTACAGCTTCTCGCCGAGCACGTTGCGCACGGCGATGCCCGCGGCGCCCGCGCGCAGCCGGGGCCGGGCCAGCAGCAGCACGGCGCCGGCCATCAGCAGGCCGAACACCGCCATGGCCACCTGGTCGGCGGGACGGAAGTACACGCCGGTCCGGTCGCCGTGCAGCAGCAGGGCGATGGTCACCCAGAAGATGGCGATGGCCGCGGCGGCCACCACGGCCACCCGGCTGGTGCGTCGGGGGCGGGCCACCAGCACGACGAGCTCGTCGGGGGCAGGGGCGGCGCTGCGGTCGGCGGAGGGGGTGTCGGTCATGGCACTCATGCTTCTGTCTGGGTGCGTGCTTCTGCTTGCGTGCGCAGCTGGCGCAGGGTGAGCGCGGCGTCCAGGGCCGCCGCGGTGGCCTGTCCGCCCTTGTCCTCGGCGGAGTCGGGGAAGCCGGCCCGGTCGGTCGCCTGGTCCATGGTCTCGGTGGTGAGGACGCCGTTGCCGACCGGCGTGCCCTCGTCCAGGGCCACCCGGGTGAGCCCGGAGGTCACCGCGTCGCAGACGTACTCGAAGTGCGGGGTGCCGCCCCGCACCACCAGCCCGAGCGCCACCACCGCGTCGTGGGTGCGGGCCAGCTGCTGGGCGACGACGGGCAGCTCCACCGCACCGGCCACGCGGACGGTGGTGGGGCTGCGAACGCCGGCCTGCTCGGCCACCCGCAGCGCGCAGCCGACCAGCTGGTCGGTGATCTCGGCGTGCCAGCGGGTGGCCACCACGGCCAGGGTGAGCCCAGCCGCGTCGGCCGGGACCAGCTCCGGGTTTCCCTCGCCGCTCACGAGCGCCCGCTCGCCGGGACGTGCGGCAGGTCGAGACCGGCGGGCACGGTGTCACCGAGCTCGCCGTCGGGCACGTCGTCCAGGCCCTCCAGGTCGTGGCCCATCCGGTCGCGCTTGGTGCGCAGGTAGCGCAGGTTCTCCGGGTTGGCCCGCACCGGCATGGCCACCCGCTCGGTGATGCGCAGCCCGTAGCCGTCCAGCCCCACCCGCTTGGCGGGGTTGTTGGTGAGCAGCCGCATGGACTGCACGCCCAGGTTCACCAGGATCTGGGCGCCGATGCCGTAGTCACGGGCGTCGGCGGGCAGACCCAGCAGCAGGTTCGCGTCCACGGTGTCGGAGCCGGCGTCCTGCAGCTCGTAGGCCTGCAGCTTGTGCATCAGACCGATGCCGCGGCCCTCGTGGCCACGCATGTAGAGCACCACGCCGCGGTTCTCCGCAGCCACCGCGGCGAGCGCGGCGTCCAGCTGGGTGCCGCAGTCGCAGCGCAGCGAGCCGAACACGTCGCCGGTGAGGCACTCCGAGTGCACCCGCACCAGCAGGTCCTCGCCGTCGCCGATGGAGCCCCGGACCAGGGCCACGTGCTCCACGCCGTCGTAGAGGCTGCGAAAGCCCACCGCGACGAAGTCGCCGTAGACGGTGGGGATGCGGGCCTCGGCCACCCGCTCCACCTGCTGCTCGTTGCGGCGGCGCCAGGTGATCAGGTCGGCGATGGAGATCAGGGCCAGGTCGTGGGCGTCGGCGAACTCGCGCAGCTCGTCGGTGCGCGCCATCTCGCCGGGCTCCCGCTTGCTGACCACCTCGCAGATGACACCCGCGGGCTGCAGCCCCGCCAGCCGGGCCAGGTCGACCGCGGCCTCGGTGTGCCCGGGGCGGCGCAGCACGCCGCCCTCCTTGGCCCGCAGCGGCACCACGTGCCCGG
This sequence comes from Rhodococcus sp. Z13_19A, assembly GCF_058133575.1. NCBI lineage: Bacteria > Bacillati > Actinomycetota > Actinomycetes > Mycobacteriales > Nocardiaceae > Rhodococcus > Rhodococcus sp. Z13_19A. The sequence continues at coordinate 209,188 of NZ_JBYUNN010000003.1, read as the reverse complement.
GCCGGGTGAGCGAGTGGGCTCCCGCCGCCGGGTCGGCCAGCGTGCGGATGGTGGTGGAGCGGTCGGTGGCGGAGATGCCCGTGCCGATGCCCTCGCGGGCGTCCACGGTGACCGTGTAGGCGGTGCCGTGCTTGTCCTGGTTGGTGGAGTACATCGGCGGCAGCCCGAGGCGGTCGCAGTCCTCACCGAGCAGCGGCACGCACACGTAACCCGAGGTGTGCTCGACCATGAAGGCCACCAGCTCGGGGGTGGACTTCTCCGCGGCGAAGATCAGGTCGCCCTCGTTCTCGCGGTCCTCGTCGTCCACGACGACGACCGCCTTGCCCGCCGCGATGTCCGCGACGGCGCGCTCGATGCTGTCGAACCTGCTCACGTGCCTGCCTCCGTCTGTGTCACCGCATGATCCCACGCCTGGCCACCGGCACCGCCGGCCAGGTGCAGTCGCTCGACGTACTTGGCGATGACGTCAACCTCCAGGTTGACCACGGTGCCGGGCTGAGCCCGGCCCAGCGTGGTCAGCTCCAGCGTGGTGGGGATGAGCGAGACGGTGAACGAGCTGTCGTCCAGCGCGGCCACGGTGAGCGAGACTCCGTCGACGGTGATCGAGCCCTTCTCCACCACGTAGCGGGCGATGCTCTGCGGCAGGGAGATCCGCACCAGCTCCCAGTGCTCGGAGGGGGTGCGCTGCAGCACCTCGCCGGTGCCGTCCACGTGGCCCTGCACCAGGTGCCCGCCCAGGCGGCTGCTCAGCGAGGCGGCCCGCTCCAGGTTGACCACGCTGTCGGCGGTCAGCCCGCCCAGGCTGCTGCGCTGCAGGGTCTCGTGCATCACGTCCGCGGTGAAGGCGCCCTCGCCGAGCACGTCCACCACGGTCAGGCACACGCCGTTGACCGCGATGGAGTCGCCGTGCTTGGCGTCGGAGGTGACCACCGGTCCCTGCACGGTGAACCGGGCGGCGTCCGCGAGGTCCTCCTTGGCCACCACGTGGCCGAGCTCCTCGACAATTCCGGTGAACACGTCAGTCCGCCTCTCCTCGGCCACCCATCGGCCCCGCACTCACTCGTGGGACCGCACTCACTCGCACGTCGTTGCCCAGCAGCTGGACGTCTTCGGTCACCATCTGCAACGCATCGGTCATGGTGCGTACTCCAGCATCCCCCAGGGCCGCCACCCCGGACCCCAGCAGGGTGGGCGCGATGTAAGCAACGACACGGTCGACCAGCCCCGCGGCGACGAACGCCCCGGCCAGGGTGGCGCCGCCCTCGAGCAGCACGTCGTCGAGCCCGTCCAGCGCGGCCAGCACCTCGCGGGGGTCGTGGGTGCGCACCAGCAGGGTCTCCGCGGTGCCGTCGAGCACCTTGGCGTCGCGGGGCAGCTCCCGGGTGCCGACCACCACCCGCAGCGGCTGGTGCGCAGCCAGGCTGCCGTCCGGGCGCCGAGCGGTGAGCCACGGGTCGTCGGCCAGCACGGTGCCGGTGCCCACCACGATGGCGTCCAGGTGGGCCCGCTCGGCGTGCACCTGGGCGCGGGCCTGCTCGCCGGTCACCCAGCGGCTGGTGCCGTCGGCGGCGGCGGTGCGCCCGTCCAGGGTGGCGGCCAGCTTGTAGGTGACGTGCGGGCGTCCGGTGCGCTGCCGGTGCAGCCAGGCCCGCAGAGCACCGCGGGTGACCACCTGGTGCGGCGCGTGCACCGCGGTGACGCCGTGCTCGGCCAGGTGCGCAGCTCCCCCGGCGGCCGCGGGGTTGGGGTCGGCGACGGCGTAGTGCACGGCGGCGATGCCGGCCTCGACCAGCGCGGCGGTGCACGGCGGGGTGCGGCCGTGGTGGTTGCACGGCTCCAGGGTGACCACGGCGGTGCCGCCCCTGGCCGCCGCGCCGGCCTGGCGCAGCGCCTGCACCTCCGCGTGCGGACCGCCGGCGGGGGCGGTGCCGCCCGCTCCCACCACGATGCCGCCGGCGTTGAGGATGACGCAGCCCACCGGCGGGTTGGGGGCGGTGGTGCCGCGGACGCGCTCCCCCTGCGCGGCGGCCAGCTCCATGGCGGCGTCCACCGACACCGGGTGGGTGCCGCGGGGGTCCTGCTCCTCGCGCTGGTCCTCGTGCTTGCTCACCGGCGGCGCTCAGCCCAGCAGGTGGGCGGAGGACCCTGCCGCGCTCGCGCGCAGCGCCGCCACGGCCGCGGCGGGGTCCTCGGCGCCGTAGACCGCGGAGCCGGCCACGAAGCAGTCCACGCCGGCCTCCGCGGCAGCGTGCACGGTGTCGGCGTTGATACCGCCGTCGATCTCCACCAGCAGGGTGAGGTGCCCGGTGTCCACCAGGTTGCGCACCGTGCGGGCCTTGCCGAGCACCTCGGGCATGAACGACTGGCCGCCGAAGCCGGGCTCCACGCTCATCACCAGCAGGGTGTCGAACTCGCGCAGCACCTCGAGGTAGTCCTCGATGGGCGTGCCGGGCTTGACGCTCAGCCCGGCCTTGGCACCAGCGGCGCGGATGTCCCGGGCCACCGCCACCGGGTCGTCGGTGGCCTCGGCGTGGATGGTGACGTTGTGCGCACCGGCCTCGGCGTACCCGGGTGCCCAGCGACCGGGGTCGTCGATCATCAGGTGACAGTCCAGCGGGATGTCGGTGGCCTTGAGCAGGCTCTCCACCACCGGCAGGCCCAGGGTGAGGTTGGGCACGAAGTGCGCGTCCATCACGTCCACGTGCAGCCAGTCGGCCCCGTGCACGGCCGCGGCCTCCTCGGCGAGACGGGCGAAGTCGGCGGACAGGATGGACGGGGCGATCATCGGCGCAGCCACGGTGCAGCAGTCTAGGCGCCGCGCCGGGGTCACCCGTGTCCCCGTGCGCCTGTCCCCGTGCGCCCCTGCGCCTGTGTCCCGTGCCGCCTGTGCCCCTGGGTCCCGGGCCCGCGGCGGCCCGCCCGGCTCAGCTGCGGGTGAGTGCGGCCAGGAACATGGCGTCGGTGCCCTGGCGGTGCGGCCACAGCTGCGCGTGCGGGCCGTCCCCGAGGCGGTCCACGCCGGGCAGCAGCTCGCGGACGTCCAGCTGGGTGGCACCGCTGCGGCGCACCGCGTCGGCCACCACCGAGGTGGTCTCGGACAGGTGCGGCGAGCAGGTGGCGTAGAGCACCACGCCGCCCGGGCGGACCAGGCGCAGCGCTGAGGCCAGCAGCTGGCGCTGCAGCGCGGCCAGCTCGGGCACGTCGCTGGACTGGCGGCGCCAGCGCGCCTCGGGACGGCGGCGCAGGGCACCCAGGCCGGTACAGGGGGCGTCCACCAGGACGCGGTCGTAGCCGGGCGTCAGGCCGGGGTCGCGGCCGTCCACCACGTGCACGTCCACCGGCAGGTCGCGGGTGGTCTTGCGCACCAGCTCGGCGCGGTGCGGGGTGGGCTCCACCGCGTCCACCCGAGCGCCGTCGATGGCCGCGATGGACGCCAGCAGCGCGGCCTTGCCGCCGGGGCCGGCGCACAGGTCCAGCCAGCGCCCGCCGTCCGGGCCGTCCAGCGGGGCCAGGGTGAGCGCACGGGCCACCAGCTGGCTGCCCTCGTCCTGCACCCCGGCCAGGCCCTCGCGCACCGCCTCGAGGTCGCCGGGGTCGCCACCGGCGTCGAGGTACACCGCGTAGGGCGAGTAGCGGCCCGGCTCGCCGCCGGTGACCGCGGCCAGCTCCTCGGCGCTCATCTCCCCCGGCCGCGCCACCAGGTGGACGGTGGGACGGGTGTCGTCGGCGGCCAGCGCCTCGGGCAGCTCGGCGGCCTCGGCGCCCAGGGAGTCGGCGAAGGCCTGGGCGATCCAGCGCGGGTGGGCGTGGGTGAACGCCAGCCGGCCCACCGGGTCCTCGGCGGCGTCCGGCGCCAGCTGCGCCACCCAGCCCGCCTCGTCCTGCTTGCTCACCTTGCGCAGCACCGCGTTGACGAAGCCGGCCCGGGCAGTGCCCTTCTCGGCGCGGGCCAGGTCCACGGCGGTGGACACCGCGGCGTGCATGGGCACCCGGGTGCGCAGCAGCTGGTAGGCGCCCAGTCGGAGGATGTCCAGCAGCACGCCGTCCACCTCCTCCAACGGGCGGTCCACGCACTCGCCGAGGACCGCGTCCAGCAGCCCCTGCGCGCGGCAGGTGCCGTAGGCCAGCTCGGTGGCCAGCGCGGCGTCGCGGCCGCTGATCTTGCGGTCGCGCAGCATCTTCGGCAGCACCAGGTTGGCGTAGGCGTCGCGCTCGCGCACCGCGGTGAGCACCTCGCGCACGGCGCCGCGCACGGGATCGACGTCCACCGGTCCCGCGGCGGGCCTGGGCCGGCGGCTGCCGCCGGTGCGCTTGGCCGGGCGGCGTGACTCAGTCATCGTGCGGTGGTCCTGTCCGTGGGGGTGTGCTGGGTGGTCTCGTGCTGGGTGGTCTCGGGCTGGGTGGTCTCGTGGTGCGGGCTGTCGAGGCGGGCGGTGTCGTCCAGGCGGGCGCCGCGGGCCCAGTCGCCGGCGCTCATCATCTTCTTGCCCGGCGGCTGCACCTGGCTGAGCCGGACCGGCTGCGTGGCGGTTCCCACGAGCACACCGTCCTTGCCCACCTGCAGCTGCCCGGGCGGCAGGGCCGGCTCGTCCACCGGGAGCACCGGACCGAGCTTCAGCCGGACCTCGCCCATGGTGGTCCACGCGCCGGGCGCCGGGGTCACCGAGCGCACCACGCGGTCCACCGCCAGCGCGGGCAGCGTCCAGTCCACCCGCGCGTCGGCCGCAGTCACCTTGGGCGCCAGGGACACCCCGTCGGTGGGCTGCTCCACCGCCGTCAGGATGCCGTCCTCGATCCCGTCCATGGTGGAGCTCATCAGGGCCGCGCCGGAGTCGGCCAGCCGCGCCAGCAGCGCTCCCGCGGTGTCGTTGGGGCGGATGGTCTCGGTGACGATGCCGAACACCGGGCCGGTGTCCAGGCCCTCCTCGATGCGGAAGGTGCTGGCGCCGGTGACCGCGTCACCCGCACGGATCGCCGACTGCACGGGCGCGGCCCCGCGCCAGGCGGGCAGCAGCGAGAAGTGCAGGTTCACCCAGCCGTGCCGCGGGATGGCCAGGGCCGCCGGGCGCAGCAGGGCGCCGTAGGCGACCACCGGGCAGCAGTCCGGCTCCAACGCCCGCAGCTGGTCCAGGAAGTCCGGGTCCGAGGGCGACGTCGGGGTGAGCACCGGGACACCGTGGGCGTCGGCGAGCTGGCCGATCGGCGAGCGCACCACCTTGCGGCCGCGCCCGGCGGCGGCGTCGGGCCGGGTGATCACCGCGACCACCTCGTGGCGGGCGGAGTCGAGCAGGCGCTGCAGGGTGGGCACGGCGGGCTCGGGGGTGCCGGCAAAGACCAGCCGCACGTCAGCGCACCCCGCCGTGCAGGCCGAGCGGATTGAGCTTGACGGTGGGCTGCTGCTCGCCGAACCACGGGGCGCTGCGGATCTCCCGCATGGCGGCCTTGCGGGCCTCGGCGTCCAGCCGGTCCAGGAAGAGCACGCCGTCGAGGTGGTCCACCTCGTGCTGGATGGCCCGGGCGAGCAGGCCGCTGCCCTCGATCTCCACCGGGTCGCCGTGCATGTTCCACCCGCGGGCCACCACCTGCAGGGCGCGGCGGCAGTCGTAGCGCAGGCCGGGGATGGACAGGCAACCTTCGGGGCCGTCCTGCTCCTCCTCCCCCACCACGTCGAAGGTGGGGTTGACCAGGTGGCCGGCGAAGCCGTCACAGTCGTAGGTGAACACGCGCAGCCCCACGCCCAGCTGCGGAGCGGCGATGCCCGCGCCGCCGTGCTCGGTCATGGTGTCGGTGAGGTCCTGCACCAGGGCGCGCAGCTCGGCGTCGAAGTCCACCACCTCGTCCGCGCGGGTGCGCAGCACCGGGTCACCGAAGAGTCGGACAGGCACGACGGACACGCAGGAGCTCCTCAGCGACGGGGTTGGTAGGTCAATTCTAGGGGGCGGTGGCGGCCCGGCTCAGCCGATGCGGTGCGGGTCCACCTGCACCCGCACCGACTCGGCGTCCTTGCGGGCGCTGCGTGCGGCCTGCGCCGCCGACAGCGCCGCGGACAGCGCCTTGCCCTGCTCGCGGGGCACCCGCAGCAGCATCCGCTCCCCGCCGTCGTCGATGTCCACCGGGCCGAGCAGCTGGGTTCCCTCGGGCTGCTCCACCGCCTCCACCAGGGCGGCCACCGCCTTCGGGGGCCCCTCCACCGCGGCCAGGTGCACCGCCGGTGGGAAGCCCACCTCCGCGCGGGAGTGCAGCTCGGTGGCGGCGTGGCCGACCGGGTCCCAGCGGACCAGGGCCTGCACGGTGGGCAGCTCCGACTCCGCGCCCACCACCACCTGCCCGCCCTGGCCGATCGGGCGCACCAGGGCGGCGGCGGCCATCCAGCGGCGCAGGGTCTCCTCCGCGGCGCGCAGGTCGGCCCGGCCCAGCAGCGCCCAGCCGTCCAGCAGCAGGGCGGCGCCGTAGCCACCCGGCACCACCGGCTCCGCGCCCGGCGTGGCCACCACGACCGCGGGGCCACGGGGCACCTCGGTGAGCACCGACGACCCGCCGGAGGTGCGCACCGGCACCCCGGGGAACGCCCGACCGAGCTCCTCGGCGGTGCGCCCGGCGCCCACCACCCGCGCCCGCAGCGCCCGCGACCCGCAGGCCGCGCAGCGGAACGCGGCGTCAGCCACCCCGCACCAGCGGCACACCGGGGTGGCCGCGCCGTCCGGGCCGGCGGCGGCCGGCAGCGACAGCGGTCCTGCGCAGCGCCGGCACCGGGCGGGCTCCCGGCAGCGGGCACAGCCCAGCGAGGGCACGTAGCCGCGGCGGGGCACCTGCACCAGCACCGGGGCGTCGGCGGCCAGGGCGGCGCGGGCGGCGGCGAAGGCCACCGCGGGCAGCCGGGAGGCGCGGGCGCCGGGGTCGCGCTCGAGCTGGACGTCGGTGTCGGCCACGGCGGTGATGCGGGGGCTGCGCTCGCGGAGCACCTCGCGGGGGGCGAGCAGGTCGTGCGCCCAGCCGGTCTCCACCAGCAGCTGCCCCTCGGCGGTGCGGGAGAAGCCACCCAGCAGCACCCCGGCGTGGTCGGCGTGGGCCCGCAGCAGCGCCACCTCGCGGGCGTGCGGGTACGGCGCGCGCAGCTCGGCGTGAGTGTCGTCGCCGTCGTCCCACACCACCACCAGCCCGAGGTTGCGCAGCGGGGCGAACACCGCCGCGCGGGTGCCCACCACCACCCGTGCGGTGCCCCGCAGGGCGGCGAGCCAGCGCCGGTAGCGCGCCGACGGCCCCAGCGCGGCGGTCAGCTCCACCACGGTGTCGGCATCCAGGGCGCCCACGCACGCGGCGTGCACCCGGTCCACGTCGCCCTGGTCGGGCACGATCACCAGCGCCGTGCGGCCGGCGCTCACCGCCCAGGCCACCGCCTCGGCGATGCGGGCGGGCCAGTCCTCGCCGGGCAGCGCCTGCCACACCGCACGCGGGGAGCGCTCCTGGCCCAGCGCCACCAGGTAGCGCTCGCCGTGGGTGTAGGCGGCCCACGCGGGCGCCTCCGGCGGCGCCGGAGGGCAGCCCTGCACGGGCGGGGCGGCGTCGGTCTCCACCCGGGCGTGGCGGGCCGGGACGGCCAGGCGCAGCACGTCGGAGCGGGTGCCGGCGTAGCGGCCGGCCACGGTGCGGGCCAGCGCGGCGATCTCGGGGGTGAGCACCTGCTCCGGGGAGACCACCTTCTCCAGCCAGCCCAGCTTGCCGGTGTGCGCCGACGACGCGGCGCGCTCCAGGACGAAGCCGTCCACCAGGCGGCCGGCGAAGCGGACGCGCACGCGCACCCCGGGCTGGGCGTCGTCGGACTGGGCTGCGTCGACGAGGTAGTCGAAGTCACGGTCGAGGTGAGCCAGCGGCACCATCAGCGCCACGCGGGCGACGGGCAGCTCGGGGGCGGCCGTGTGCTCGCTCTTCACCCGCACAGGTCTACCCACCATGTCCGACAGTGCACCCGGCGGGGCAGCTCACGTCAGGGCCGGGGCGGCCTGCTTGGTAGCGGGTGCAGACGCCGGTGGCGGCTCTGGGTGGTACTTGCAGACCACCCAAGAGCCGCCACGGGAGCGTCGGTAGGAGCGTGTCGGTCAGAATCCCGCCAGTGCGCGCAGGGCGTCGGCGCGGTCGGTGCGCTCCCAGGGCAGGTCCACGTCGGTGCGGCCGAAGTGCCCGTAGGCCGCGGTGGGCGCGTAGATGGGACGCATCAGGTCCAGGTCACGGATGATCGCGCCCGGGCGCAGGTCGAACACCTCGGAGATGGCCTGCTGGATCTTGGCCGGGTCGCCGTTCTCGGTGCCGAAGGTCTCCACGAACAGGCCCACCGGCTTCGCCTTGCCGATGGCGTAAGCCACCTGCACCTCGATGCGCTGGGCCAGCCCGGCGGCGATGGCGTTCTTGGCCACCCAGCGCATGGCGTAGGCCGCCGAGCGGTCCACCTTGGACGGGTCCTTGCCGGAGAAGGCACCACCACCGTGGCGGGCCATGCCGCCGTAGGTGTCCACGATGATCTTGCGGCCGGTCAGGCCGGCGTCACCCATGGGGCCACCGAGCACGAAGCGACCGGTGGGGTTGACCAGCAGCCGGTAGGAGGAGGTGTCCAGGCCGGGCAGGTCCATCTCGGCCACCACGGCCTCGACCACCTTCTCCTGCACGTCCGGGGTGAGCAGTCCCTCGATGCTCACGTCCGCGGCGTGCTGGGTGGACAGCACCACGGTGTCCAGGCGGACGGGCTGGTCACCGGCGTACTCGATGGTCACCTGGGTCTTGCCGTCCGGGCGCAGGTAGGGCAGCAGGCCCTCCTTGCGCACCTCGGTGAGCCGACGTGCCAGCCGGTGCGCCATGGCGATCGGCAGCGGCATCAGCTCGGGGGTGTCCTGGCAGGCGTAGCCGAACATCAGGCCCTGGTCGCCGGCGCCCTGGCGGTCGATCTCGTCCTCGGCGTCGCCCTCCACCCGCGCCTCGTAGGCGGTGTCCACGCCCTGGGCGATCTCCGGGCTCTGCTGGCCGATGGAGATGCTCACCCCGCAGGACTCGCCGTCGAAGCCCTTGGTGGAGGAGTCGTAGCCGATGTCCAGGATGCGGTTGCGCACGATGTCGGCGATCGGCACGTAGGAGTTGGTGGTCACCTCGCCGGCGACGTGCACCTGACCGGTGGTCACCATCGTCTCCACGGCCACCCGGCTGCGGGGGTCCTCAGCCAGCATCGCGTCCAGGATCGAGTCACTGATGGCGTCACAGATCTTGTCTGGGTGCCCCTCGGTGACTGACTCGCTGGTGAACAGACGGCGGCCGGACTGGGTCACGAGGTGTCCTCTCGGGGGTTGGTCAGCAACTCGGGGGGCGAGCCTAGCCGGGGTGGGTCAGGCCGGCTTGAGCAAGTCGGCCACGACGTCGAGGACTCGGCTGGCCAGCAACGCCTTCGACCCCGGCTCCAGCACCCGCTCGGTGCCGTCGGAGGCCAGCAGCCACCCGTCGTTGCTGTCCACCTCGAACGCCTTGCCGTCGCCGACGGCGTTGACCACGAGCAGGTCACAGCCCTTGCGCCCGAGCTTGGCCCTGGCGTGGTGCAGCACGTCGCCGTGCGCGTCACCGGTCTCCGCGGCGAAGCCGACGATGACCTGCTCGCGCGGCACCCGGCCCTCCTCACGGGCCTGCACCAGCTCGCGCAGGATGTCGGCGTTGCGGGTCAGCGCGATGGTGTCGGGCTCGTCGGCGCCCTTCTTGATCTTGCTGGTGGCCACGGTGGTGGGCCGGAAGTCGGCGACGGCCGCAGCCATCACCACCACGTCGGCGTCGGCGGAGCTGGCGTGCATCGCCGCGCGCATCTGCTCGGCGGTCACCACGTCCACCACCTGCACCGCGGCGGGAGCGACCAGCCCGGCGGTGTTGCCGGCCACCAGGGTGACGCGGGCCCCGCGCTGCACGGCGAGCCGGGCGAGGGCGTAGCCCTGCTTGCCCGAGCTGCGGTTGCCGAGGAAGCGCACAGGGTCCAGCGGCTCGCGGGTGCCCCCGGCGGAGACCACCACGTGGCGGCCGGTGAGGTCACGGGGCAGGGCGTCGCCGCGCTCCAGCAGCAGCGCGGCCACCGCGGCGATCTCGGCGGCCTCGGGCATCCGGCCGGCACCGGTGTCGGCACCGGTCAGGCGACCGGAGGCGGGCTCCAGCACCACCACGCCGCGGGAGCGCAGCAGCGCCACGTTGTGCACGGTGGCGGGGTGCTCCCACATCTCGGTGTGCATGGCCGGGGCCAGCAGGACCGGACAGCGCGCGGTGAGCAGGGTCGCGGTCAGCAGGTCGTCCGCCCGGCCGTGGGCCAGCCGCGCCATCAGGTCGGCGGTGGCGGGCGCGACCACCACCAGCTCGGCCTCCTGGCCCAGCCGCACGTGCGGCACCTCCGGGACGTCGGTGAACACCCCGGTGCGCACCGGCTGGCCGGACAGCGCCTCGAAGGTGGCCGCACCGACGAACTGCAGCGCGGCCTCGGTCGGGATCACCCGGACCCGGTTGCCGCTCTCGGTGAGCCGACGCAGCAGCTCGCAGGCCTTGTAGGCCGCAATACCCCCGCCGACGCCGAGCACCACTGCTGGGCGGTCGGCGGGCGTGCGGCTGTCGCTCACTCGCCTTCGGTGTGCTCGAGCAGGTCGGCGTGGATCTCGCGCATGGCGATGGAGAGCGGCTTCTCCTGCGCGCCGGGCTCCACCAGCGGGCCGACGTACTCCAGCATCCCGTCACCGAGCTGGGAGTAGTAGTCGTTGATCTGGCGAGCCCGCTTGGCCGCGTAGATCACCAGCGCGTACTTCGACGAGGTGCGGGCGAGCAGCTCGTCGATGGGCGGGTTGGTGATTCCCAGGGGCGTGTCGTACGCCGGTGCGGGGCTGGACTCGGTCTGGGGGTTGCTCACTCAATGGCTCCTGGGCTTGTGTCGTGGGGTGGAGCTGGTCGGACCTGTTCGGGCCGGTCCGGGTGCTGGTCGAGGTCGTTCTCGGCTCGCGCGTCATCCTGACCGGAAGGGCCGACCAACAAGGATACCAACTCCGCCGCAGCGTGCTGGACGTTGTCGTTGACGACGACGTGATCGAACTCGCCCTGGGCGGCCAGCTCCTCGCGGGCGGTCTCCAGGCGGCGGGCGATCACGTCCTCGGGCTCGGTGCCGCGGCCGGTGAGCCGGCCCACCAGCACCTCCCAGCTGGGGGGCGCCAGGAAGACCAGGACGGCCTCGGGCATGGACTCCCGGATGGCGCGGGCGCCGGCGAGGTCCACCTCCACCAGCGCGGGCCTGCCGTGCTCCAGGGCCTCGCGAACCGGTGCTGCCGGGGTGCCGGAGCGGTGCAGGCCGCGGTGGATCTCCGCCCACTCGAGCAGGTCGCCGTCGGCCACCATGCGGTCGAACTCCGCCGGCGACACGAAGCGGTAGTCGCGCCCGTCAACCTCGCCAGGGCGGGGAGCCCGGGTGGTCGCCGAGACGCTGAAGAAGAGGTCAGGGACGTCGGCACGCAGCAGCCGGACGACGCTGGTCTTGCCCACGGCAGAGGGGCCGGCCAGTACCACCAGCCGGCCCCTCGCCGAGTCAGCCACGATCGCGCTCAGGCCTGGTCGAACTTCGCGAGCAGCGCCTTGCGCTGCCGGTCACCCAGACCGCGCAGGCGGCGGGTGGGGGCGATGTCCAGCTCGGTCATGAGCTCGGCAGCCTTGACCTTGCCCACCTTGGGCAGGGCCTCCAGCAGTGCGGAGACCTTCATCTTGCCCAGGATCTCGTTCTCGTCGGCGTCCTGGAGGACCTGCTTGAGGTCGGTGCCACCTCGCTTGAGGCGCTCCTTGAGCTCAGCCCGGACGCGGCGGGCCACAGCTGCCTTCTCCAAAGCAGCCGCTCGCTGCTCATCCGTCAGCTGGGGAAGGGCCACGGGTTCCTCCGTCTTGTGTTTGTTCTCGGGAAGCTGCTGGTGTGCCAGCAGCAGCGACGACCGTACCGACGTCGCCACACTTGTTCTTACCCGCCCCCGCGACAAGGACTCCCCGGTCACGCTGTAGAGGCGGTTACGCAGCGTGTCTTTCTGCCACCACTCTCGGTAGTGGCAGCCGCGTCAGGAAGGCAGCGCGGCGGCTACCTCGTCGCGGGTCCTGGCGGCGGCGCCGCGCAGGGCTGCGACGTCCGGCCCGCGCCCCAGGACGTCCCGAGAAGTGCTGGGCAGCACCAGCTCTGCGACGCCGGCGAAGATCGCCGCCAGGTCTGCCGCAGTGGCCCCCTGGGCACCCAGGCCCGGCGCCAGCACCGGCCCGTTCAGCCCGCCCAGCGCCAGCCCGTGGTCCCGGGTGGCCCCCACGACCACCCCCACCGAGCCCGGTGCGCTCCCCGCGTTGCGTGCCGCCGCGGCGTCCACCACGTGCTGCGCCACGGTGCCACCGTCGGGTGCGGTGGCCAGCTGCACCGGCGCACCCTCCGGGTTGGAGGTCCGCGCGAGCACGAACACGCCCCGTCCGGTGGCCTCGGCCAGCTGCAGGGCCGGCTCCAGCGAGCCGGTGCCCAGGTAGGGCGAGAGCGTCACCGCGTCGGCCGCCAGCGACGAGCCCTCCCCCAGGTAGGCCCGGGCGTAGGCGGCCATGGTGGAGCCGATGTCACCCCGCTTGACGTCGAGCAGCACCAGTGCCCCGGCGGCGTGGGCGGCCGCGATGGTGTCCTCCAGCACCCGCACCCCCGCGGAGCCGTGCGCCTCGAAGAAGGCCACCTGTGGCTTGAGCACGGCCACCTCGCCCGCCAGCGCCCGCACGCAGGTGTCGGCGAAGCGGGCCAGGCCCAGGGCGTTGTCGTCCAGCCCCCAGGCCTGCAGCAGGGCCGGGTGCGGGTCGATGCCCACGCAGAGCCGGCCCCGCTGGGCCACGGCCTCAGCCAGCCGGTGGCCGAACGGGAGCCGGACTGCGCTCACCGGCCGGCCCGCAGCGCCTTGTGCAGGTCCTGCAGAGGTCGCACCCCGATGTCGCCGCGGATGACGGCCTCCACGCCCTGCACGGCGGCCGCAGCGCCCTGCACGGTGGTGATGCACGGGATGCCCATCTTCACCGCGGCGCTGCGAATCTCGTAGCCGTCCACCCGGGGCCCGGAGTTGCCGTAGGGGGTGTTGACCACCATGTCCACCTCGCCGGCCAGGATCCGGGTGACGATGGTCGGCCCGTCCAGCTGCTTGCCGTTCTCGGTGTGCTTGCGCACCTCGGTGCAGAGGATGCCATTGCGACGCAGCATCTCGGCGGTGCCCTCGGTGGCCAGCACCTCGAAGCCCAGGTCGGCCAGGCGCTTGACCGGGAACACCATGGACCGCTTGTCCCGGTTGGCCACCGAGACGAACACGGTGCCCGCGACCGGCAGCGAGCCGTAGGCGGCGGCCTGGCTCTTGGCGAACGCGCGACCGAAGTCGACGTCGATGCCCATCACCTCGCCGGTGGACTTCATCTCCGGGCTGAGCAGGTTGTCGATGCCGCTGCCGTCGGGGTTGCGGAACCGGTTGAACGGCAGCACCGCCTCCTTCACCGACACCGGGGCGTCCATCGGCACCGAGCCGCCGTCGCCGGTCTGCGGCAGCATGCCCTCGTCGCGAAGCTCGGCGATGGTGGCGCCCATCATGATCCGCGCCGCGGCCTTGGCCAGCTGCACCGCAGTCGCCTTGGAGACGAAGGGCACGGTGCGGCTGGCCCGCGGGTTGGCCTCCAGCACGTAGAGCGTGTCGTCCTTGAGCGCGTACTGCACGTTCATCAGCCCGCGCACCCCGATGCCGTGGGCCAGCGCCTCGGTGGAGCGCCGCACGGCATCCACGTCGGTGCGGCCCAGGGTGATCGGCGGCAGCGCACAGGCGGAGTCACCGGAGTGGATGCCGGCCTCCTCGATGTGCTCCATCACGCCGGCGAGGTACACCTCGGTGCCGTCGCACAGCGCGTCCACGTCGATCTCGATGGCGTCGTCCAGGAAGCGGTCGACCAGCACCGGGTGCTCCGGGGTGATCTCGGTGGCGCGGGAGATGTAGTCCGACAGCGCCGCCTCGTCGTAGACGATCTCCATGCCGCGCCCACCGAGCACGTAGGAGGGGCGCACCAGCACCGGGTAGCCGATCTCGTCGGCGATCTTCTTGGCCTGCACGAAGCTGGTGGCGGTGCCGTACTTGGGCGCGGGCAGCCCGGCCCGGGTCAGCACCTCGCCGAACTCACCGCGGTCCTCGGCCAGGTCGATGGCGGCGGCGCTGGTGCCCACCACCGGGACGCCGGCCTGGGTGAGCCGCTCGGCCAGGCTCAGCGGCGTCTGGCCACCGAGCTGGACGATGACGCCGGCGACCGTGCCGGAGAGCTGCTCGGCGTGGAACACCTCCATGACGTCCTCGAAGGTGAGCGGCTCGAAGTACAGCCGGTCGGCGGTGTCGTAGTCGGTGGAGACGGTCTCCGGGTTGCAGTTGACCATCACCGTCTCGTACCCGGCGGCCGACAGCGCCTGTGCGGCGTGCACGCAGGAGTAGTCGAACTCGATGCCCTGGCCGATGCGGTTGGGCCCGGAGCCCAGGATGAGCACCTTCTCCCGCTCGGTCTGCGGCTCCACCTCGCTCTCCGCGAAGGGGTCGGACTCGTAGGCGCTGTAGTGGTACGGCGTGGAGGCGCGGAACTCGGCGGCGCAGGTGTCCACCGTCTTGTACACCGGCCGGATGCCCATCCGGTGGCGCAGGGTGCGCACGCCGTCCTCGCCGGCCAGCTCCGGGCGCAGGGCGGCGAGCTGGCGGTCGGAGAGCCCGGACCGCTTGGCCTTGCGCAGCAGGGTGGCGTCCAGCACCTCCGCCTCCAGCAGCTCCGCGCGCAGCTCGACCAGGCCCAGCACCTCGTCCACGAACCACGGGTCGATGCCGGAGGCCGCGGCGACCTCGGCCACCGTGCCGCCCTGGCGCAGCGCCAGCTCCACGTCGTAGATGCGCCCCTCGGTGGGGGTGCGCAGCCGGGTGAGGGTGCTCTCCAGGTCGGCCTCGGCCGGGTCCGGCCCGGTCCAGAAGCTGTGCCGCTTGGTCTCCAGCGAGCGCAGCACCTTGCCCAGCGCCTCGGAGAAGTTGCGGCCGATGCTCATGGCCTCGCCCACGGACTTCATGGTCGTGGTCAGCGTGGGGTCGGCGCCGGGGAACTTCTCGAACGCGAACCGCGGCGCCTTGACCACCACGTAGTCCAGGGTGGGCTCGAAGCTCGCCGGGGTCTCGCCGGTGATGTCGTTGACGATCTCGTCCAGGGTGTAGCCGATGGCCAGCTTGGCGGCGATCTTGGCGATGGGGAAGCCGGTGGCCTTGGACGCCAGGGCGCTGGAGCGCGAGACCCGTGGGTTCATCTCGATGACCACGAGGCGGCCGTCGGCGGGGTCGACGGCGAACTGGATGTTGCAGCCGCCGGTGTCCACGCCGACCTCGCGCAGGATGGCGATGCCCAGGTCGCGCATCTTCTGGTACTCGCGGTCGGTGAGGGTCATCGCCGGCGCCACGGTGACGGAGTCACCGGTGTGCACGCCCATCGGGTCGACGTTCTCGATGGAGCAGACGATCACCACGTTGTCGCGGCTGTCGCGCATCAGCTCCAGCTCGAACTCCTTCCACCCGAGGATGGACTCCTCGATGAGGACGTTGGCCGTGGGCGAGGCGGCGAGCCCGCCGCCGGCGATGCGCTCGAGGTCCTCGGTGGTGTAGGCCATGCCGGAGCCGAGCCCACCCATGGTGAAGCTGGGGCGCACGACCACCGGCAGACCGAGCTCGGCGACGGTCTCGTGGACCTCCGCCATGGTGTGGCACACCGCGGAGCGGGCCGACTCGCCGCCCACCTTGGCCACGATGTCCTTGAACTTCTGCCGGTCCTCACCCCGCTGGATGGCCTCGATGTCGGCGCCGATGAGCTCCACGTCGTACTTCTCCAGCACGCCGGCGAAGTGCAGGTCCATCGCGCAGTTCAGCGCGGTCTGCCCACCCAGGGTGGCCAGCACGGCGTCGATCGGCGTGCCCTTGGCCTGCTCCGCCGCGATCACCTTCTCCACGAACTCCGCGGTGATCGGCTCGACGTAGGTGGCGTCGGCGTACTCCGGGTCGGTCATGATCGTCGCGGGGTTGGAGTTGACCAGGCTGACCCGGATGCCCTCCTCGCGCAGCACGCGGCAGGCCTGGGTGCCGGAGTAGTCGAACTCGCAGGCCTGCCCGATGACGATGGGGCCGGAGCCGATGACGAGAACGTGGTCGAGATCTGTGCGCCGCGGCATCAGTGCGCGCCTTCCATGAGGTCGGTGAAGCGGTCGAAGAGGTAGGCGGCGTCGTGTGGGCCGGCGGCCGCCTCGGGGTGGTACTGCACCGAGAAGGCGGGGCCGTCGAGCAGAGCGACGCCCTCCACGGTGTCGTCGTTGGGGCAGGTGTGGCTGATCACGGCGCGGCCGTAGGGAGTGTCGAACTCCTCCCCCGCCTCCCCCGCCAGGGCGAAGCCGTGGTTCTGCGCGGTGATGGCCACCCGGCCGGTGGCGTGCTCCACGACCGGGATGTTCATCCCGCGGTGGCCGTAGCGCATCTTGTAGGTGTCCCGGCCCAGCGCGCGGCCGAGGATCTGGTTGCCGAAGCAGATGCCGAACAGCGGCACCTCGCGCTCCAGGACCTTCTGCGTCAGGGCCACCACGTCGTCGGCGGTGGCCGGGTCGCCGGGCCCGTTGGAGAGGAACACCCCGTCCGGGCTGACGGCGAGGATGTCCTCCAGCGTCGCGGTGCTGGGCAGCACGTGCACCTCCACGCCGCGCGCAGCGAGCATCCGCGGGGTGTTGGACTTGATGCCCAGGTCGAGCGCGGCGACGGTGAAGCGCTTGTCGCCCTGTGCGGAGACCACGTAGGGCTCGGCGGTGGTCACCTCGCCGGCGAGGTCAGCTCCCACCATGCTGGGCTGCTCGCGCACCTGGTCGACCAGCGCGTCGTGATCGGCCAGCGCGTCGCCGGAGAAGATCCCGGCCCGCATGGCACCGCGCTCGCGCAGGTGGCGCACCACCGCGCGGGTGTCGATGCCGGCGATGCCCACCACGCCCTGCTTGACCAGCTCCTCGGGCAGGGTGCGGTTGGCGCGCCAGCTGGACGAGGTGCGGGAGGGGTCGCGCACCGCGTAGCCGGCCACCCAGATGCGCGTGGCCTCGTCGTCCTCGTCGTTCCAGCCGGTGTTGCCGATCTGCGGCGCGGTGGCCACCACGATCTGGCGGTGGTAGCTGGGGTCGGTGAGCGTCTCCTGGTAGCCGGTCATCCCGGTGGAGAAGACCGCTTCACCAAAAGTGGCGCCCGTGGCGCCGAACGCCTCGCCCCGGAAGGTCCGGCCGTCCTCGAGCACCAGCACTGCCTCGCTCACGCGATGTCTCCATTCTTGTCCTTATCCGAACCCGAGCTGGCCTCGTGGGCCAGGGCGTGCAGCCACTCGGGGTAAGTCGTCTTGTCGTCGGCGCGAAACCCGCTGTCGACCTCTTCTGACGCCACCCACCAGCGCAGCACCAGCAGGCCGTCCCTGGTCATCACCTTGCCGGCGAGCTTGTTGTCCGTGCGCACCTCGACCAGGGCGTTGCGGGGCACCCACAGGTCGCTGCAGCCCTGGCGGGCGAGCAGCACGCCGGCCTCGTGCAGGCTCAGCTCGGCGGTGGCGCGGTGGCCGATGTCGCCCACCGTCACCCGGTCCTGCCAGTTCCCCGCCATGGTGGTGCCGATGTAGAAGCCGGTGGTGGGGCCCAGCAGGGCCGGACCCACCTCCGCCGGCGGCGCCGGCCAGCCACGCAGCCCCTCGGCCTGGCGCTGGGCACGCCTGGTCCAGCCTCGGTACATGGCCCACACCGCCAGCACCAGCACGGCGATGGTCAGCAGGGTCAGCAGAATTCTCACGCGGCACGGACCTTTCCCTCGTGCGCGGTGACCCGTCCGCGCAGCACTGTGGTAACGATCTTCCCAGGCAGGGTCATTCCCTCGTACGGGGTGTTCCCCGCGATGCTGGCCAGCTCAGCGCCGCGCACCGTCCACTCCGCCTCGGGATCGACCAGCACCAAGGTGGCGGGCTCACCCACCTCCAGCGGCCGGCCCTGGTCGCCCAGCCCGGCGATCTCGGCGGGACGCTCGCTCATCACCCGGGCGACGCCGCGCCAGTCCAGCAGGCCGGTGCGCACCATGGTGAGCACCACCACCGACAGCGCGGTCTGCAGACCCAGCATGCCCGGGCGGGCGGCGGAGAACTCGCAGTCCTTGTCCTGCGGGGCGTGCGGGGCGTGGTCGGTGGCCACGCAGTCGATAGTGCCGTCGGCCAGCGCGTGCCGCAGCGCCGCGAGGTCGGCCGGCTCGCGCAGCGGCGGGTTCACCTTGTTCACCGGGTCGTAGGTCGCCAGCCGGGAGTCGTCCAGCAGCAGGTGGTGCGGGGTGACCTCGGCGCTGACCCGGATGCCGGAGTCCTTGGCCCAGCGCAGGATGCTGGCCGTGCCCTCGGTGGAGACGTGGCACACGTGCAGCCGGGCACCGGCGTCCCGGGCCAGCAGGCAGTCCCGGGCCACGATGGACTCCTCCGCGGCGCGGGGCCAGCCGGCCAGGCCCAGCCGAGCGGCGGTGGGGCCCTCGTGGGCCTGCGCGCCGCCTGGCGTGCCGAAGCCGGTCAGCCGCGGCTCCTCGGCGTGCTGGGCCACGAGCACGTCCAGCGAGCTGGAGTACTCCAGGGCGCGACGCATCACCAGCGGGTCGGACACGCAGTGGCCGTCGTCGGAGAACACCAGCACCCCCGCGGCGGCCATGGTGCCCAGCTCGGCGAGCTGCTCCCCGCGCAGGCCCGCGGTGACCGCACCCACCGGGTGCACGTCCACCAGCCCGGCGCGGCGGCCGAGGGTGCGGACGTGCTCGGTGACCACCACCGAGTCGGCGACCGGGTCGGTGTTGGCCATCGCGAACACTGCGGTGAACCCCCCGAGGGCGGCCGCCGCGGAGCCGGTGGCGATGGTCTCGGTGTCCTCCCGGCCGGGCTCGCGCAGGTGCGTGTGCAGGTCCACCAGCCCGGGCAGCACCACCAGGCCGGCGCCGTCGATCACCTCGACGTCGTCGGCCTCGGTGAGCGTCGCGGCCAGGCCGCTGCCCATCTCGGCGATGACGCCGTCGCGCAGCAGCAGGTCGGTGGGCGCACCCTCCGCGTAGGGCCGCGCTCCCGTGATGAGCACGCTCATTCGTTGACTCCCTGGTCTGATCCGGTGCGGCTGTCGCCGGCGAGCAGCTGGTAGAGCACCGCCATGCGCACGTGGACGCCGTTGCGCACCTGGTTCAGCACGGCGGCACGCGGTGAGTCGGCCACCGACGAGGGGATCTCCATGCCGCGGTTCATCGGGCCGGGGTGCAGCACCACGGCGTGCTCGGCCAGCAGCGCCGCCCGGCGCTCGGAGAGGCCGTAGCGCACCGCGTACTCCCGGGTAGAGGGCAGGTACCCGCCCTGCATGCGCTCGGCCTGCACCCGCAGCATGAGGACCGCGTCGGCCGCGGGCAGCTCGGCATCGAGGTGGTGCGACACCGTCACCGCGGCGTCGGGCCCGCCCCAGTGCGCCACCCCGGGGGGCAGCAGCGTCGGCGGAGCGACCACCACCACCTCCGCGCCCAGCGTGCTGAGCAGGCTGACGTTGCTGCGAGCCACCCGGCTGTGCAGCACGTCGCCGACGATGGCGACGCGCCGCCCGGCCAGCCCGCCGAGGCGCTGGCGCAGGGTGAGGGCGTCCAGCAGCGCCTGGGTGGGGTGCTCGTGGGTGCCGTCGCCGGCGTTGACCACGGCGGGGCCCGCGGCGTCGGGCCCGGCACCGTCGGCGGTCCAGGCCGCGATGCGGTGCGCGGCGCCGGAGGCGGAGTGGCGCACCACCAGGCAGTCGGCACCGGCCGCGCGCAGGGTGAGCGCGGTGTCGCGCAGCGACTCACCCTTGGAGGCCGAGGAGCCCTTGGCGCTGACGTTGACCACGTCCGCGCTCATCCACTTGCCGGCCACCTCGAAGGACACCCGGGTGCGGGTGGAGTCCTCGAAGAAGACCGTCATCACGGTGCGCCCGCGCAGGGTGGGCAGCTTGCGGACCTCCCGACCCAGCAGCGCCTGCTCGAAGGCCTCGGCGTCGTCGAGGAGGGCAGTGGCGGCATCGGCGGAGAGGTCGGCTGCGGAGAGCAGGTGCCTCATGCGCCGGCCACCGCGCCTCCGCCTGGCGTGCGCAGCAGCACGGCGTCCCGGCCGTCGTGCTCGGTGAGCAGCACCGCCACTCCCTCGCTGCGGGAGGTGGGCACGTTCTTGCCCACGTAGTCCGCCCGCACGGGCAGCTCCCGGTGGCCGCGGTCCACCAGGACCGCCAGCTGGACGGCCCGGGGACGACCCAGGTCACGCAGCGCGTCCAGGGCGGCGCGCACGGTGCGGCCGGAGAACAGCACGTCGTCCACCAGGACCACCAGCGCGTCGTCCACGCCGCCGGGCGGGACGGAGGTCTCCCCCAGTGCACGGGAGGGCTGACGACGCAGGTCGTCGCGGTAGAGGGTGGTGTCCAGGGTCCCCAGGTCGGGGCGGATCCCGGAGAACTCGGCCACCCGGTCGGCGAGGCGCGCGGCGAGGGTGCCGCCACGGGTGGGGATGCCGAGGAGCACGACGCGTGGTGCGTCCGGTGCATCCAGAGCAGTCTTCTCGATCAGCTGGTGGGCGATGCGGGCCACGGTGCGCGCGACGTCGGCGGAGCTGAGCAGCTCACGCTCGATGACGTCGGTACGCCCCTGCGATCCGTTCGCCCCGGGTGCCTGTGGCATCCAGGACCTCCTTGCCTGCCTCACTGGACAGGTTGTTAAAGGATGTCGAACATTTCTCCGTAGGTTACCAGTCGCCTCCAATCAGTTAGATTGATGCCAGCCGCATCGAGTGACGTCGCGCTGACGGCCCGTGCGGGGACTCATGCTAGGAGGGGGAGAGATGGCCGAGTACGCGAAAGCCCTGGGGGCGCGTCTTCGTGATGTTCGCCAGCGGGAGGGCTTGTCCCTCCAGCGGGTGGAGGAGAAGTCGCGGGGCCGCTGGAAGGCGGTCGTCGTCGGCTCCTACGAGCGCGGTGACCGTGCGGTCACCGTGAACAAGCTGGCCGAGCTGGCCCGCTTCTACGGCGTGCCGATGAGCGAGCTGCTCCCGCCGGACGACTTCGGTGCCGCTGACGGCGTCGCGGCGCCCATCGTGCTCAACCTCGAGCGCCTGCACGAGGTTCCGGAGAGCGACACCGAGGTGCTCTCCCGCTACATCGCCGACATCGCCCAGCGTCGGGGGGCGCACGAGACGTTGTTGCAGATCCGTTCGGCCGACCTCGACGCGCTCGCCGAGCTGTACACGATCCCCACCGACGAGCTGGTCGGCCGGCTCGTCTCGTGGGGCGTGCTGGCACCAGGCGTCGCCTGACCTGCTGATCGGTCCGAGGCGGGCTCCCAGCGCTGCTGGGAGCCCGGCCCTCGGAGCACACCGCAGCAGGTCAGTCCCGCGGTGAGTCGTCCCGCTCCGAGCTGAGCTCTGCGCTCGCCGGCTCGGTACCTTCTGTCGCCGCCGGCTCGGTAGCTTCTGCGCTCGCCGGCTCGGTGGCTTCTGTCGCCACCGGCTCCGTGGCTTCTGCGCTCGCTGGCTCGGTGGCTTCTGTCGCCGCCGGCTCCGTGGCCCGGCTGGAGACCGCCGCCGCGGCAGCCCGCACCTGCGGCGCCACCAGCACCACCTGGCCGAGCACCCCGTTGATGAACGTCGGCGAGTCGTCGGTGGAGAGCTGCTTGGCCAGCTCCACCGCCTCGTCCACCGCCACCACGGGCGGGACGTCGCTGGCGTGGAACAGCTCCCACACCGCCACCCGGAGCACTGCCCGGTCCACCGCGGGCAGCCGGTTCAGCGTCCACCCCTGCAGGTGGGAGGACACCACCTCGTCGATGCGGTCGAGGTTGCGGGCCACGCCGCTGACCAGGGTCAGCGTGTAGTCGTTCACGGCCGGGACGCTCTGGTCGTCCTTGGCCATCCGGCGTCGCTCGATGGCGATGCCGACCGGGTCCACGTCACGGGCCTCGGCCTCGAACAGGAAGTCCACGGCCCGCTTGCGCGCCTTGCGGCGGGCACCGCCGGGCTTGCGCTCCCGCTGGGGCGCCGCACCCGGTGCGGGTGCGGCGTGCTCCAGCAGCTCGTGCTCAGCAGGCGGCTCGACGTGCTCGTCGTGCCGCGGGTCGTTCTCGTGCGCGTAAACCACTCAGGAGTTCACTCGTCCCAGGTAGCGGCTGTCGCGGGTGTCGACCTTGAGCTTGTCGCCGGTGTTGATGAACAGCGGCACCGCGATCTCGTAGCCGGTCTCCAGCGTGGCCGGCTTGGTGCCACCAGTGGAGCGGTCACCCTGCAGACCCGGGTCGGTGTGCTGCACCACGAGCTCGACCGCGACGGGCAGCTCCACGTACAGCGGGACGCCCTCGTTGAAGGCGATCTGCACGGTCATGTTCTCCAGCATGAAGTTGGCGTTGTCGCCGACGATGGCTGCGGGCAGGTAGTGCTGCTCGTAGTCCTGGGAGTCCATGAACACGTAGTCCTCACCGTCGCGGTAGAGGTACGTCATGTCGCGCCGGTCGACCGTGGCGGTCTCGACCTTCACGCCGGCGTTGAACGTCTTGTCGTTGACCTTGCCGGTCAGCACGTTCTTCAGGGTGGAACGGACGAAGGCCGGCCCCTTGCCCGGCTTCACGTGCTGGAAGTCGGTGATGGTCCACAGCTGGCCATCGATCTTCAGGACCAGCCCGTTCTTGAAGTCGCTCGTGGATGCCACGTGCCCTTGCCTCTCTGTCTTCTCGCTGCTCGCACTGCGCCGCCTGGTGGCTGCACTGTCGGTCTCGCCCCCGCTGGGCCGACACCGACCACGGGGCGGCTCAGACCACGAGGAGCTCCTTGGTCGTCAGCGTCAGCAGCTCCGGCATGGCGCCGGTGACCACGAGAGTGTCCTCGATGCGGACGCCGCCGCGTCCTTGCAGGTACACGCCGGGTTCGACCGTGACTGCCGCGCCAGCGGGAAGCATACCGGTGCTGCGGGGACCGATTCCCGGCGCTTCGTGGATCTCCAGCCCGACGCCGTGCCCGAGCCCGTGGGAGAAGTACTCGCCGTAGCCGGCGTCGACGATGATGCTGCGGGCCGCGGCGTCCACGGCGGCGGCCTCAGCGCCGACGCGCACGGCCTCGCACCCCGCGGCCTGGGCGGTGTGCACCAGGTCGTAGATCTCCCGCTGCCAGGCAGCCGGCTCGCCCAGCACCATGGTGCGGGTCATGTCCGAGTGGTAGCCGCCCACCAGGGCACCGAAGTCGATCTTGACGAAGTCTCCGGGCGCCAGCACGTTGGCGGTGGGTCGGTGGTGGGGCACGGCGGAGCTGGCGCCAGCGGCGACGATCGTCTCGAAGGAGGGACCGTCCGCGCCCGCGTCGCGCATCCGCTGCTCGAGGTCCCTGGCCACCTCCACCTCGGTGCGGCCCACCCGCACTCCCCCGTCCGCCAACAGCTCGGCCAGCGCGCGGTCACCAGCTCGGCAGGCCGCGCGCAGCAGCTCGAGCTCGCCCTCGTCCTTGACCAGCCGCAGCTGCTCCACCAGCCCCGGCGCGCGGACCAGCTGCACACCCTCGGCGGCGGCCGCCACCTCGGCGTGCAGGTCCACCGTCAGCACGTGGCTCTCGAAGCCGAGCGTGCCCACTCCGGTCGTCGCCGCCAGCCGGCCGAGGTGCTGGGCGCACGGCGGGTCGATGTCGCGACGGAGGTCGGGCACCTGCTGGGCGGACTGGCTGCGGTAGCGGCCGTCGGTGCAGAAGACGGTGCGCTCCTCGTCGGTCGCGCTCACCAGCAGCGCACCCGCCGAGCCGGTGAAGCCGGTGAGGTACCGGACATTCAGCAGGTCAGTGACCAGCAGGGCGTCACAACCGTCGGCGCGGAGCAGCGTGCGCAGCGCCGCGCGCCGCTGGCTGTGGTTGCTCGTCATGCTCACCACGGTAGCGACCCGCCTCGGGCGGGCCCGCACGTACCGCGCGAGCCGGTGAGGGGCCCGTTACCCTGCACCTGTGAGGCAGTGGCTGACGCGAGCAGCGGTGATGGTGGTGCTGCACGTGACTGTCGCTGCCGCGCTCGGTCTGGCCGCGGTGGAGTGGCCGACGTCCGGAGCCCTGCAGCGAGCGGCGGCCTTCGTGGTGCTGGTGGTCCCGCCGCTGGTGTGGGCGGGGCTCGACTCGCTGCGCGACGACGCCCTGGACGACGACCCCGACGAGCGCTCGACGCTGAACCTGGGCTGGCTCAAGGCAGCCCTGGCGGCCGGACCGGTCGCGGGCCTGCTCAGCTGGGCCGTGCAGGCGGTCTTCATCGACAAGATGGGCGCCTCGGAGCTGCTGGGCTCCATCATCGGTGGCGGTGCGTTCACCGCGCTGCTCATCTACCTGCCCGCCACCGTCGGCCTGGTGCTCGGGCGCCTCGCCCGCGGCAGGTCGCTGGGCAGGACCGCCACCGCCGACCAGTAGCGGCCGCACCGGCGAGCTGCACCGTGCGCGTTGGTCCCCGTTGCGCGCCAAGCGTTGCTACGGTCGCGCAGCACGCGCCACGCCGTCCGTCGAGGGGAAGTCGACAGTGCCTGCAGAGACACGCTGGGGCGCTGTCCTCGTGGCTGTTGCCGTGCTTGCGGTGACCCTGAACGTCGTGGCAGGACAGGCGTTTCCGGCGAAGTGGGGTGGCCCAAACTTTCTGGCCGGGCTGATCCAGCTGGTCGCCTACCTCGTTGCCCTGACCGGTGTCGTGCTGGTGCTCGTGGGGATCCGGCGGCGATAGGCAGCACTGAGCGCCGCTGGTTCGAACGAGGGTGGACTCATTCGCCCTGGCCACCTCGCTCGCCCACGCTTCGCTGGGCACGGAGGGTAGTGGTGTCGCTAGCGTCAGACCCATGGAATCGGATATCACCCTGCACGTCGACGGGCACGAGCGCACGCTCACCGTCGACAACCGGACCACGGTCCTCGACGCCCTCCGTGACCACCTGGGTGTCACCTCCCCCAAGAAGGGCTGCGACCACGGCCAGTGCGGCTCCTGCACCGTGCTGCTCGACGGCCGCCGGGCCACCACCTGCCTCACCTTCGCCGTCGCCAACGACGGCGCGGAGATCACCACCGCCGAGGGCCTGGCCGCCGACGGCGAGCTGCACACCATGCAGCAGGCCTTCCAGGACCAGGACGGCTTTCAGTGTGGCTACTGCACTCCCGGTCAGATCTGCTCCGCGGTGGGGATGCTGGACGAGGCCAAGGCCGGCCACCCCTCGCACGTCACCGAGGACGACGGGCCCGTCGAGCTGACCGACGCGGAGATTCGGGAGCGCATGAGCGGGAACCTCTGTCGCTGCGGCGCCTACGTCAACATCGTCGCCGCCATCCGGCAGGCCGCCTCGTGATCCCCTTCGACTACCAGCGCGCCGACGACGCCGCCAGCGCGGTGGCCACCGTCGCAGCCCGTGCGGACGCCGCCTTCCTCGGTGGCGGCACCAACCTCGTCGACCGGATGAAGCTCGGCGTGGACAACCCGACGCTGCTCGTCGACATCAGCCGCCTGCCGCTGAACGCCGTGGACGTGCAGCCCGACGGCAGCGTCCACGTCGGCACCAACGTCCGCAACAGCGACCTGGCCGCCCACCCGGTGATCCGCGCGCACTACCCGGCGCTGTCCCAGGCCCTGCTCGCCGGCGCCTCCGGGCAGCTGCGCAACCTGGCCACCACCGGCGGCAACCTGCTGCAGCGCACCCGGTGCGTGTACTTCCAGGACGTCACCACCCCGTGCAACAAGCGCGAGCCCGGCTCCGGCTGCTCGGCCATCGGTGGCTACACCCGCTACCACGCCATCCTCGGCTCCTCGCCGGAGTGCATCGCCGTGCACCCCTCGGACATGGCGGTGGCGCTGGCGGCCCTGGATGCCACGGTCGTGGTGGTCGGGCCCGACGGAGAGCGCCACGTCCCGGTGACCGAGCTGCACCGCCTGCCCGGTGCGCACCCCGAGCGCGACACCGTGCTCGCCCACGGCGAGCTGATCACCGCGGTGCACCTCTCCCCCACCGGCGCCTCACGGTCGGCCTACCGCAAGGTCCGTGACCGCGCCTCGTTCGCGTTCGCGCTGGTCTCCGTCGCGGCCACCCTGGAGGTCACCGACGGCACCGTCACCCGCGCCCGCATCGCGCTGGGCGGAGTGGCCCACAAGCCGTGGCGGGCCAGCCGCGCCGAGGAGCTCCTGCGGGGCGCACCGGCCACCGAGGACAGCTACCGACGCGCCGCGGAGGCCGAGCTGGCCGACGCCGTGCCGCAGGGCGAGAACGCCTTCAAGATCCCCATGGTCCGCAACACCCTCGTGTCCGTGCTGCGCGAGCTCACCCCCACCGAGGAGCAGCGATGACCGCGCCCGTGCAGCCCCACGCCATCGGCACCGACCAGCCGCGGGTGGACGGCGTCGCCAAGGTCACCGGCAGCGCCACCTACGCCTACGAGCACCCCGTCGAGCGCCCCGTGCACCTGCACCCGCTGCACTCCACCATCGCCCGCGGCCGCATCACCGCCGCGGACACGTCGCAGGCCGAGGCGCTGCCGGGCGTGCTCACCGTGCTCACCCACCTCAACGCTCCCCGGCTGGCCGACACCAGCGACGCCGAGCTGGCGGTGCTGCAGACCGCCGACATCGCCTACCGGGGGCAGCTGGTGGGTGCGGTGATCGCCGAGACCCCCGAGATCGCCCGGCACGCGGCGAGCCTGGTGCACCTGACCTACCACCAGCAGCCGCACGACACCGTGCTGCACGCCGACCGCGACGACTTCTACACCCCGGAGTCGGTCAACGGCGGCTTCGAGACCGACACCGACAGCGGAGACGTGGAGTCTGCGCTGCGCGAGGCCGCGGTCACCGTGGACGCCACCTACTCCACCCCCACCGAGCACAACAACCCGATGGAGCCGCACACCACCGTGGCGCTCTGGGACGGGCAGGTGCTCACCCTGTTCGACTCCACCCAGGGCGTGCACACCGTCCGCACCACGCTCGCCCCGATCCTGGGCCTCGACCCGGAGCAGCTGCGGGTGGTCGCGCCCAACGTGGGCGGAGGCTTCGGCTCCAAGGGCATGCCGCACCCGCACAACGTGCTGGCGGCCATGGGTGCCCAGGTCACGCCCGGGCGGGCCGTGAAGATGGCGCTGACCCGCCAGGAGATGTTCACCGTGGTCGGCTACCGCACCCCCACCATCCAGCGGGTGCGCTACGGCGCCGACGCCGACGGACACCTCACCGCCATCGTGCACGAGGTCCTCGAGCAGTCCTCCACGGTGAAGGAGTTCGCCGAGCAGACCGCGGTGCCCGCCCGGATGATGTACGCCTGCGCCAACCGGCGCACCAGCCACCGGGTGGCGGCGCTGGACGTGGCGGTGCCGTCCTGGATGCGTGCTCCCGGCGAGTGCCCGGGTATGTACGCCACCGAGGCCGCGATGGACGAGCTGGCGGCCGCGTGCGGGCTGGACCCCATCGAGCTGCGGGTGCGCAACGAGCCCGAGGTCGATCCAGAGACCGGAAAGCCGTGGTCGCAGCGACGCCTGCTCGAGTGCCTCTACGAGGGCGCCCGGCGCATCGGCTGGTCCGATCGCGCCCCGCAGCCCCGGGCGCGGCTGGAGGACGGCTGGTGGGTGGGGCTCGGCGTCTCGGCGTCGACGTACCCGCACAACGTGATGCCCGGCTCCCACGCCAAGATCTCCTACGCCGCCGGCCGCTACTCGGTGCAGATCGGCGCCGTGGACATCGGCACCGGCGCGTGGACGGCGCTCGCCCAGATCGCCGCTGACGCGCTGCGCTGCCCGCTGGACGCGGTGGACCTGCAGATCGGGGACTCCGCGCTGCCGATGGCCACCGTCGCGGGTGGCTCCTCCGGCACCACCTCCTGGGGCACCGCCATCACCGCCGCGGCTGAGCTGTTCCGCCACGACCACGGCGAGCACCCGGAGGACGGGGTGCACAGCGAGACCGTGATGCCCGAGCTGCCCGGGCCGCTGGAGACGGCGATCCACAGCTTCGGCGCCCAGCTGGTGGAGGTGCGCGTGCACGCCGACACCGGCGAGGTGCGGGTGCCGCGGATGGTGGGGGTGTTCTCCGTGGGCCGGGTGGTCAACCCCCGCACCGTGCGGTCCCAGCTGATCGGCGGCATGACCATGGGCCTGTCGATGGCCCTGCACGAGCAGAGCATCACCGACCCGCGGTTCGGCCACGTGGTCAACCACGACTTCGCCGAGTACCACATCGCCGCTCACGGCGACGTCGCGGACATCGACGTGAGCTGGTTGGACGAGCACGACCCGCACGCCAACCCGATGGGCACCCGTGGGGTGGGCGAGATCGGCATCGTGGGCACCGCGTCGGCCATCGTCAGCGCGGTCCACCACGCCACCGGCACCCGGGTGCGCGACCTGCCCGTCACCGCGGACAAGCTGCTGGAGTAGCGCACGCCCAGGCGGGTCCGCCCAGGTGGGCCCGCTCAGGTGGGCCGGTCAGGTGGGCGCGGTCTCCTCGCCGGAGGCGTCCGCGGGTGGTTCCACCGGAGCCACCCCGGGCGCCCCGGTGACGGTGGCCACGTACTGCAGCGCCAGCACGTAGCCGGTGATGCCGAGGCCCACGATGCTGCCGGTGGCCACCGCGCTCAGGTATGAGTGGTGGCGGAAGTCCTCGCGGGTGTGCACGTTGCTGATGTGCACCTCCACCAGCGGACCACGGAGCTCGGCGCAGGCGTCGCGCAGCGCCACCGAGGTGTGCGTCCATGCCCCTGCGTTGAGCACCACTGCGTCACCGGCGTCGGCGGCGGCGTGCACCCAGCCGAGCATCTCGCCCTCGTGGTCGGTCTGGCGCACCTGCACCTGCAGCCCCAGCGAGTCGCCGGTGCGCACGCACAGCGCGGCCAGCTCGTCGTGTGTGGTGGCGCCGTACACCTCGGGCTGGCGCTTGCCCAGCCGTCCGAGGTTGGGCCCGTTGAGCACCTGCACCTTCACAGCAGCACACCTCCGCTCTTGGGGCGCTCCTCGCGCGCCACCACGGAGTATGCCGCCGCCAGCAGCGCGGGGTCGGGACCCTCGAGCCGGCCGGGTCGGGCGAGCCCGTCGAGCACCACGAAGCGCAGCAGCCCGGAACGGTTCTTCTTGTCGGTGCGCATGCCCTCCATCAGCTGGCCCAGCGCGTCCGGGTCGTAGGTGGTGGGCAGCCCCACCGAGGCGAGCACCGAGGCGTGCCGGTCGGCGGTGGCGTCGTCCAGGCGTCCGGCCAGGCGGGCCAGCTCGGCGGCGAAGACCAGGCCCACCGCCACCGCGGCACCGTGGCGCCAGCGGTAGCGCTCGCGCCGCTCGATGGCGTGCCCCAGGGTGTGGCCGTAGTTGAGCACCTCCCGCAGGTCGGACTCGCGCAGGTCGGCGGAGACGATGTCGGCCTTCACCTGGATCTTGCGACGCACCAGCTCGCCCAGCACGTCCTGGGCGGGGTCCAGCGCGGCCTCGGGGTCGGCCTCGATGAGGTCCAGGATGGTCGGGTCGGCGATGAAGCCGCCCTTGATGATCTCAGCCATGCCGGAGATGATCTCGTTGCGCGGCAACGTCTCCAGGGTGGTCAGGTCCACCAGCACGGCGGCCGGCTCGTGGAAGGCACCCACCAGGTTCTTGCCGGCCTCGGTGTTGATCCCGGTCTTGCCGCCCACCGCGGCGTCCACCATGGCCAGCAGCGTGGTGGGGACGTGGAACACCCGCACCCCGCGCATCCAGGTGGCGGCGACGAAGCCGGCCAGGTCGGTGGCCGCGCCCCCGCCCAGGGAGATCACCGCGTCCCGGCGGGTCAGCCCGATGCGGCCGAGCACGTCCCAGCAGAAGCCGGCCACGGCCAGGTCCTTGCCGTCCTCGGCGTCGGGGATCTCCACCCGGTGGGCGTCCACCCCCACCTCGGCGAGGGCCTCGCGGATCGCCTCGGCGGTGGCGATCAGCGACGGCTGGTGGATGATCGCCGCGGTGGTGGTGCCGCGCAGCTCCTGGGTCAGCTCCCCGAGCAGGCCGCGGCCCACGATCACGTCGTAGGGGTTCTCGGCGTTGACCCGGATGCGGGTGGGTTCGCTCATGCCTGCTGGTCTCCCGTGTCGGTGGTGCTGGGGCTCGGGCCGGCCGGCGTGGCCACGGTGTCGAGCACCTCGGCCACGATGTCGGCGACGTCGCGGCTGTCGGTGGACACCTCCACGGTGGCCACCTCCCGGTACAGCGGCAGCCGGGCGTCGAGCAGGGCCTTGAAGGTGGCGCGCGGGTTGATGCCGGCCAGCAGCGGCCGGTTGCTGGCCAGGCCGGCGCGGCGCAGACCCTCGGCCAGGCCGACGTTGAGGAACACCACGGGGTGCCCGGCGAGCCGGGCGCGGGTGGCCGCGGACAGCACCGCTCCCCCGCCGAGGGCCACCACCCCGGTCTGCTCCTGCAGCGCCGCGGCGACGGCCGCCTCCTCCAGCGCGCGGAAGGCCTCCTCGCCGCTGTCGGTGAAGATGTCGGAGATCGACCGCCCGGCGGCGGCCTCGACCGCGTGGTCGGTGTCGTGCACCGGCACCGCCAGCGCCTGCGCCACCCGGCGGGCGACGGTGGTCTTGCCGGCTCCTGGCGGGCCGACCAGGACGACGACCGGACTCACCTGGCGATGTCCTGCAGGTAGCTGGTGACGTTGCGGGTGGTCTCGCGCACGGTGTCGCCACCGAACTTCTCCAGGGTGGCCTGGGCCAGCACCAGCGCCACCATGGCCTCGGCCACCACGCCGGCCGCGGGCACCGCGCAGACGTCGGAGCGCTGGTTGATGGCGACGGCCTCCTCGCCGGTGGACATGTCCACCGTGGCCAGCGCGCGGGGAACGGTGGAGATGGGCTTCATGGCGGCCTTGACCCGCAGCGGCTCACCGTTGGTCATGCCGCCCTCGATGCCGCCGGCGCGGTTGGTGGAGCGCAGCACGCCGTCGGGGCCGGGCCGCATCTCGTCGTGGGCGAGGCTGCCGCGGCGGCGGGCGGTGGCGAAGCCGTCGCCGACCTCCACCCCCTTGATGGCCTGGATGCCCATCAGCGCCTCGGCGAGCCGGGCGTCCAGGCGACGGTCGCCGGCCACGTAGGAGCCGAGGCCGATGGGCAGGCCGTGCACGACCACCTCGACGATGCCGCCGAGGGTGTCGCCCTCCTTCTTGGCCAGGTCGACCTCGGCCACCATGGCCTCGGAGGCGGCGGGGTCGAACACCCGCACCGGGCTGGCGTCGATGGCGGCGAGGTCGTCCGGGCCCGGAACCAGCCCCTCGGGGGCGTCCACCGAGCCCAGGGCGGTGACGTGGGAGAGCACGTGCACGCCGAGCACCTGCTGCAGCAGTGCCTTGGCCACGGTGCCCAGCGCCACCCGCGCCGCGGTCTCCCGGGCGCTGGCGCGCTCCAGGACCGGACGGGCGTCGTCGAAGCCGTACTTGAGCATGCCGGCGTAGTCGGCGTGGCCGGGCCGCGGACGGGTGAGCGGGGCGTTGCGGGCCTGGCTGGCCAGCACGTCGGGGTCCACCGGGTCCGCCGACATGACGGTCTCCCACTTGGGCCACTCGGTGTTGTTCACCCGGATGGCGATGGGCCCGCCCATGCTGACGCCGTGACGCACCCCGCCGAGGATGTCCACGGCGTCGGCCTCGAACTTCATCCGGGCGCCCCGCCCGTGGCCGAGGCGGCGACGAGCCAGCTCCCCGGCGATGTCGTTGGTGGTGACCTCGACCCCGGCGACCATCCCCTCGAGGACGGCGACCAGGGCAGGTCCGTGGGACTCTCCGGCAGTGATCCAGCGCAGCACGGCAGCCATCTTCCCATGCGGCTACCGGCGCCCGCGCACCGCGCTCAGTCCAGGGCGGCGGCCATGGCCGTGCGCGGGGCCGCGCGGCCGGTGAACAGCTGCACCTGCCCGAAGGCCTGGTGCAGCAACATGTCCAGCCCGCTGGCCAGCTGGCCGTCAGCGCGCTGCACGGCCTCGGCCAGCGGGGTGGGCCACGGGTCGTAGATGACGTCGAGCACGCTGGGCACCGTGGCCAGCGCCTCGGCCAACCCGGCGGCAGCGGCGGCGGGCACCGTGCTCACCGCCACGGCGGCCTGGGCGCAGGCGGCGGCGACCGCAGCCGGGTCGAACGGGACGATCGCGGTGTGCAGGCCGGCGGCCTCCGCGCACTCCACGGTGCCCACGGCCCGGGACGGCTCCCGCACCACCAGGTCGAGCTCGCGCACCCCGGCGGCGGCGAGGGCCACCACCACGGCGCGGGCGGTGCCCCCGGCGCCCACCACCACCGCGCGGGTGCCGGCCAGCTGGTCGTCGCCCGGGGTCACCCCCAGCGCGCCGAGCACGCCGTCCACGTCGGTGCAGTCGGCCAGCCAGCCGTCCCCGGTGCGCACCAGGGTGTTGGCCGCGCCCACCGCCTCGGCGCGCGCGGTGCGCACGTCCGCCACCGCCAGCGCGGCGAGCTTGGCCGGCATGGTCACCGACAGCCCCACCCACTCGGGGCCGAGCGAGGCCACCAGCGGCGCCACGCCGTCCGCGTCGCACTCGATGCGCTCGTAGGTCCACTCCGGCAGCCCGAGCGCCGCGTAGGCGGCCAGGTGCAGCTGCGGGGAGCGCGAGTGCGCGATCGGCGTGCCGATCACCGCGGCCCGGCGAGCGGTCACGGCGGCCCGCCCCCGCCGGCGATGATCGCCAGGTGCTGGTCGTAGGTGTCGGAGAAGCAGGTGGCGCCCTGGGTGCCACAGGTGACGAAGTAGTGCCAGGTGCCCTCCGCCGGGTTCATCGCCCCGGTGATGGCCTCCTCGCCCGGGGAGGCGATGGGGGTCAGCGGCAGGCCCGGGCTGGCGTAGGTGTTCCACGGCGTGACCGTGGCCCGGTCCTTGGGCGTGGTGGCGATGTACTGCAGGTCCAGGGGGTAGTTCACGGTGGAGTCGAACTCGAGCTTCTGGCTGATCTTGAGCCGGTTCAGGATCACTCGGGTGACCTTGTCGTACTCCCCGGGCTTGACCTCGCGCTCGTTGAGCGAGGCGACCACGAGCACCTGGTAGGGCGTCAGGCCGTCCACGTTCGCCTCCGGCAGGCCCGCCAGCTGCAGCGCCGTGGCCGAGCTGCTGATCATCCGCTGCAGCAGCGTGGTGGCCGGTGCCCCCGGCTCCACGTCGTAGCTGCCGGGCCGGATGAGGCCCTCGATGCGCTTCTCCTTCTCCGAGCTGGCGGCCTGCACCTCGGTCTTGGCCCAGTCGGGCACGCCGAGGTCGTCCAGGTCGGCGGTGGCCGCGGCCGTGCGCAGGTCGGCCTCGCTGGTGCAGCGCCGCTCCCCGTCGAGCTCCACGCAGGAGGCCTTGGCCAGGGTGGACAGGATGCCGGGAGTGACCGAGCCGTCCTTGCCGCGGACGTCGTCGAGCTGGCGGCCCTCGGGGATGACGAGGCCGCCGACGCGGGACTTGGGGTCGACCAGGCGGGACACGGCCGTGGCGGCGGGAATCTTGGTGCGCAGCTTGTAGAAGCCCGGCTGCACCGACGCCATCCGGGTGTCGTTGGCAGCCGCCTTGGTGAACAGCGACGCGCTGCTGACCACGTCGTCCCTGACCAGCGCGGCACCGATGGCGCCGGCGGTGTCGCCCTCCATCACGCGGAACACCACGTCGGACTCGCCCCCACCGGCGTAGTCCTCGGTCTCGGAGCTGGAGAACTGCCCGAAGAGCGCCTTGCCGCCGAGGTACACCACGCCGCCGAGCACCAGCAGCACCACGAGTGCCACGGCGACGCCCACCCGGCGTCGGGTGGCGTGCACCCGCGACGGGCCGGTGCGCCGCGAGCGCGCCGGGCCGGCGTCGTAGTCGTGCTCGTCGGCCCAGTCGGGCTCGCCCGCGTGGTCGGAGTCGTAGTAGCCGTCGGGGTCGAGCAGCGGGTCGTCCAGCAGGGAGTCCGGCTCCAGCACGGAGTCGCCGGTGGCGGCACCCGGTGGTGGGGCCACGAACCGCGGCCCGACCGAGCGGCGACCCCACTCCTCGCCACCATCGTCGTGGCCAGGCGTGCGGGGTGCTCCTGGCCTGTTGCGGCCACCGTCGAAGCTGTCACTCACCGGTTTTCCTCCGTGGTCGCGTTGTCTCCCCTGGTCCTGCTGGCCCGTTCATCGAGCCAGCCCTGCAAGATCGCCACGGCCGCAAGCTGGTCCACCAGCGAGCGCTGGCGCTTGCCTCTCACCCCCTGCTCGGCCAGCACCCGGCTGGCCGTCACCGTGGTCAACCGCTCGTCGCTGAGCCGCACCGGAACCGGGGCGAGCACCTGACGCAGTCGATCAGCGTACTCAGTGGCCAGTGCGGCGGCCTTGCCGTGCTCGCCGCGCATGGTCTGCGGCAGCCCCACCACGACCTCGACCGCTTCGTACTCCGCCACGATCTCACGAATGCGGCGCACGTCGGGGCTGTCGAGACCGGCGCGTCCCCCGGCCCTGGCCACCGTCTCCACCGGAGTGGCCATGATCCCGTCCGGATCGCAGGAGGCCACTCCGATGCGGACGCTGCCCACGTCGATGCCGATCCGCCGCCCCCGGCCGGGGTCGGTGTCGTCCGGCCGGTCGGGCCGGGCGCGCTCGGTCACGGCGCGAGCGCCCCGCGCAGGGCCGCGATGGCGGCCGGGATCCCGGCCGGGTCGGTGCCCCCGCCCTGCGCCATGTCCGGCTTGCCGCCGCCACGGCCGCCGATGGCGGCAGCGAAGCTGGGCACCAGGGCACCGGCCGACAGACCGGCGTCGCGGGCCGCCGCGGTGGTCGCCACCAGGAAGCTGACCTTGTCACCGTTGGTGCTGAACAGCGCCACCACGCCGGGCTGCTGGCCGAGCTTGCCGCGCACGTCGCCGGCCAGTGCCCGCAGGTCGTTGCCGCTGGTGCCGGCCGGGGCCTGGGTGGCGACGAGCAGGGTGTCGCCGACCCGCTCGGCGGACTCCGCCAGGGTGCCGGCCGAGGACAGCACGGCCGCCGCGCGGGTCTGCTCCAGCTCCTTCTCCGCCACCCGCAGGCGCTCGACCAGGTCCGCCACCCGGGCGGGCACGTCGGCGTCGGGCGTCTTCAGCGTGGCGGCCAGGCCCTGCACCAGCGCGCGCTCCTTGGCCAGGTAGCGGTAGGCGTCCATGCCGACGTAGGCCTCGATGCGGCGCACGCCCGAGCCCACCGAGGACTCCCCGAGCAGGGTGACCGGACCGACCTGCGAGGAGTGCAGCACGTGCGTGCCGCCGCAGAGCTCGCGCGACCAGGGGCCGCCGATTTCCACCACGCGGACCTCCTCGTCGTAGGTCTCGCCGAACAGCGCGAGCGCCCCCATCTCACGGGCGCCCGCCATGCTGGTGTGCAGCACGCGCACCGGCAGGTCCTCGAGCACCGCGCGGTTGGTGACCTCCTCCACCTCGCTGCGCGTGGCGGCGGACAGCCCGCCCTGCCAGGCGAAGTCCAGGCGCAGGTAGCCGGGCTTGTTGTAGGAGCCGCTCTGCAGCGCCGTCGGGCCGAGCACCTCGCGCAGCGCGGCGTGCACCAGGTGCGTGCCGGAGTGGCCCTGCCGGGCACCGGCTCGCCACACCGGGTCGACCTGGGCGAGCACCTGGGCACCCTCGGTGACCTCGCCACCGCGCACCCGCACCCGGTGCACCCACAGCCGCTTGGCCACCTTCTGGACGTCGAGGACCTCCAGGTCGAGGTCGGTGCCGGTGATGACGCCGGCGTCGCTCTCCTGGCCGCCGGACTCCGCGTAGAGCGGGCTGCGGTCCAGCACCACCTCCACCACCTCGCCCTCGCCGGCGGAGCGGACCCTGCCGTGGTCGGCGACGATGCCGATGACCCGAGCCTCGGTGGCGAGCTCGTCGTAGCCGGTGAACTGGGTGGGGCCGGCGTCGAGCAGCTCGCGGTACACCGAGAGGTCTCCGTGGGCGTGCTTGCGGCTGGCGGCGTCGGACTTGGCGCGCTGGCGCTGCTCGGTCATCAGCGCGCGGAAGCCCGGCTCGTCCACGGTGAGCCCAGCCTCGGAGGCCATCTCCAGGGTGAGGTCGATGGGGAAGCCGTAGGTGTCGTGCAGGGCGAAGGCCTTGTCACCGCCGATCACCGAGCCACCCCCGGCGCGGATCTCCGCCACGGCGTTGTCGAACAGCTTGGAGCCCGAGCTCAGCGTCTGCAGGAAGGTGGTCTCCTCCCCCACCGCGATGCGCTCGATGCGTGCGCCCTCGGTGACCAGCTCCGGGTAGCTCTGCCCCATGGTGTCCAGCACCACGGCCACCAGCTCGGCCATGCTGGGCTTGTCCACGCCCAGCAGCCGGGCGGAGCGCACGATGCGGCGCAGCAGGCGGCGCAGCACGTAGCCACGGCCGTCGTTGCCCGGGGTGACGCCGTCGGCGATGAGCATCACCGCGGTGCGGGCGTGGTCGGCGATCACCCGGAAGCGCACGTCGTCGGCCTCGTTGCCCACCGCGTAGCGACGCCCGGAGAGCTCCTCGGCCTTGGTGATCACCGGGCGCACCAGGTCGGTCTCGTAGACGTTGTCCACGCCCTGCAGCAGGAAGGCCACCCGCTCCACGCCGAGACCGGTGTCGATGTTGCGCCGCGGCAGCGGGCCGAGGATCTCGAAGTCGTCCTTGGACGTGCCCGCGCCCCGCTCGTTCTGCATGAACACGAGGTTCCAGATCTCGATGTAGCGGTCCTCGTCGGCGATGGGGCCGCCCTCGACGCCGTACTCCGGGCCGCGGTCGTAGTAGATCTCCGAGCAGGGCCCGCACGGGCCGGGGATGCCCATGGACCAGTAGTTGTCGGCCATCCCGCGGCGCTGGATGCGCTCGGCCGGCAGGCCGGCGATCTCCTGCCACAGCCCGAACGCCTCGTCGTCGTCGAGGTACACCGTCACCCACACCCGCTCGGGGTCCAGGCCGTAGCCGCCGTCAGCCACCGGCGCGGTGATCAGGGTCCAGGCGAAGGTGATCGCCTCGCGCTTGAAGTAGTCGCCGAAGGAGAAGTTCCCGGCCATCTGGAAGAAGGTGTTGTGCCGGGTGGTGATGCCCACGTTCTCGATGTCACCGGTGCGCACGCACTTCTGCACGCTCACCGCCCGCGGCCACGGCGCGGGGGCCTGACCCAGGAAGTACGGCACGAACTGCACCATGCCGGCGTTGATGAACAACAGGTTCGGGTCGTCCAGGATCAGCGACGCGCTGGGGACCAGGTTGTGGCCGTTGCGCACGAAGTGGTCGATGAATCGCTGGCGGATCTCGTGGGTCTGCACGGGGGTGTCCTCAATACGCGGGGAAGCGGCCTGTCGGCCCGGGTCTGTGGGAGGTGCCGGTCTCAGCCGGTGGCGGCGGGCTCGTCGTCAGGCAGCAGCTCGGCCGGCACCCGGGGCGGGCTGGTGGCCGAGGGTGCGGTGGGCCGCCGCAGCCACCGGGCGAGCAGCACCCCGACGGCGACGCCGGTTCCGGCCGTCAGCAGCAGCCGGGGCGCCGTCGCGCGCCCTGGTCGCGCTGCCCGGTCTCGCCGCACGTCCATCCTCGTTCCTCCCAGGCTCTGCTGGCACGGCGGTCAGGTTACCGGGCCGCCCGCAAGCTCCGGGACCCGCCGATCAGGGCCTGTCGGTCGGGGCGTGTCGATCAGCCTCGCCCGCGCACGATGGAGCGCAGCTTGGCCAGCCGCTCGCGCAGCGTGCGCTCCACCCCGTGGTTGGTGGGCCGGTAGTACTCCCGGCCCACCAGCTCCTCGGGCGGGTACTGCTGGGTGAGCACGCCGTCGGGGTGGTCGTGCGGGTAGCGGTAGCCCTGGGCGTTGCCCAGCTTGGCCGCCCCCGCGTAGTGCCCGTCGCGCAGGTGCGGCGGCACGGACCCGGCCTTGCCCGCGGACACGTCGGCCAGCGCGGCGGAGAGCCCGGCGAGCACCGCGTTGGACTTGGGCGCGGTGGCCAGGTGGATGGTGGCCTGGGCCAGCGCCAGGCGGGCCTCGGGCATCCCGATCAGCTGCACCGCCTGCGCGGCGGCGGTCGCGGTGAGCAGCGCCGTCGGGTCGGCCATGCCGACGTCCTCGCTGGCGTGCACCACCAGCCGGCGAGCGATGAAGCGCGGGTCCTCCCCGGCGGCGATCATCCTGGCCAGGTAGTGCAGGGCGGCGTCCACGTCGGAGCCGCGGATGGACTTGATGAACGCGCTGGTGACGTCGTAGTGCTGGTCACCGCTGCGGTCGTAGCGCACCGCCGCCTCGTCCACCGTCGCCTCCACGGCCGGCAGGTCGATCTCGCCGCGGCCCTCGCTGGACACCGCGTCGGCGGCGGCCTCCAGGGCGGTGAGCGCGCGGCGGGCGTCGCCGGAGGCCAGCCGCACCAGGTGGTCCTCGGCGTCGGCGCTGAGGGTCACCACGCCGGCGAGCCCGCGCGGGTCGGTGACGGCCCGGCGCAGCAGGGAGCGGACGTCCTCGGCGCCCAGCGGCCGCAGCTGCAGCACCAGCGAGCGCGACAGCAGCGGTGCGACCACGGAGAACGACGGGTTCTCGGTGGTGGCGCCCACCAGCAGCACGATGCGGTCCTCCACCGCCCCGAGCAGCGCGTCCTGCTGGGTCTTGGAGAAGCGGTGCACCTCGTCGATGAACAGCACCGTCTGCTCACCGTGCGCCAGCCGGCGGCGGGCCACGTCGATGACCGCGCGCACCTCCTTCACCCCGGCGGACAGCGCCGACAGCGCCTCGAAGCGGCGACCGGTGGCCTGCGACACCAGGGTGGCCAGGGTGGTCTTGCCGGTGCCGGGCGGGCCGTAGAGCAGCAGCGACGCGGGTGCGGCGCCCTCGATCAGGCGGCGCAGGGGCGCGCCCGGGCCCAGCAGGTGCTCCTGGCCGAGCACCTCCTCCAGCGAGCTGGGCCGCATCCGCACGGGCAGGGGGGCGTGGGGACGGGACGCGACGGGGCGAGCGGAGCCGGACGCCGCGGACGGCTGCTCGGCCTCGTCGCCGAACAGCCCCGGTTCTGGGTGGGACACTTCAGCCGGTGACCTGCAGCGCTGCGGCGACGGCCAGGGCGTGCTCGGCCACGTCGGCGTCCCCGCCCCGCTCGGCGGCGCGCGCCAGCTGCTGCCAGCGCACCCGCAGGGCGCCCTGGCGGGTGTAGGTCAGCGGGTGGTGCCCGCCCGGGTTGGCCCGGTGCGGGCTGGCCGGCAGGAACCAGTAGGTGCTCAGCCACACCCAGAGCAGCTGCGCGTCCAGCATCCGCGGCCAGAGCACGGCGTCGTCGGCCAGCTCGGGCCACACGCCGACCACCTCCGAGCGCCACGCCTGCACCAGCTTCTCGGCCTGGGACTCCCCCACCTCGTGGATGCACCAGCAGGACGGGAACGGCACCAGCGCGTACGCCGCGTCCAGGGTGACGTCGCGGAAGCCGCCCCACTCGAAGTCCAGGAACCGGACCCCGCCGTCGGTGATCATGGCGTTGTCCGGGCACAGGTCCGACGGGCTGAACGCGCGCAGCGCGTCCTGGCCCAGCAGTCGCTGCGCCCCGGTCGCGCGGGCGGCGACGGTGGGCGGCGTGCTGACGCCCAGCTGCGCGGAGAGCAGGTCGGGCAGGGTGTTCAGCGCCGTGGTGGCCACCTTGGCCATCGGGTCGGGCCAGGCCTGGCGGTTCGCCCGGCGCAGCAGGGTGCGGAAGTCGTCCTCGCCGTTGGCGGTGGCGGCGTGCATCCGGCCCAGCGCCTGCGCCCAGGCCATCAGCCCGTGCTGCACGCCGGAGCCGTCCCCGCGCAGCAGCACGTCGGCCAGGGTGGGCCCGTTGCCCAGGTCGGAGAGCACCAGCAGGCCGTCGTCCACGTCGTGGGCGAACATCTCCGCGCCGGGGCGGTGCTCCGGGCGCAGGGAGTTGCCGAACTGGTAGGACACGGCCTCGCGCAGGAAGGCGCCCCGGGCGTCGGCGCTCTGCGCGGAGTCACCGAGCGGACCCTCGAGCATCCGCTTCACGACCATGGTCTTGGGGAGGGAGAACGGGTTCTCCTCCGCGCGGACACGGAGCACCAGGGTCCGGTCGCTACCTCCCAGGTCGACCGGATCCACCAACGTCACGGGAGCGCCGGTACGCCGAGTGAGCAGGCGTTGCGCCGCCTGCACCACCTCGGTCACCGGGTCCGTCGCCACAGCTCGCATTGTTCCAAAGGGTACCTGGGTCAGCGGTCCAGCACCGCGCCGAGCCGCTGACCTGCACCGATGCCTCGTGTCGGCCCCCGCACCGGGGTCCGGGAGCCGACACGAGTGTCGGTTAGGACGCCTCCGGCTTGCGCTCCGGCTTGGCGTCGATGCCGGACTCCTTGCGCTGCTGGGGCGTGATGGGCGCCGGCGCGTCGGTGAGCGGGTCGATGCCGCCCCCGGACTTGGGGAAGGCGATGACCTCGCGGATGGAGTCGGAGTGGCTCAGCAGCGCCACGATGCGGTCCCAGCCGAAGGCGATGCCACCGTGCGGGGGCGCGCCGAAGGCGAACGCGTCGAGCAGGAAGCCGAACTTCTCCTGCGCCTCCTCCTGGCTGATCCCCATCACCGCGAAGACCCGCTCCTGCACGTCGCGGCGGTGGATGCGGATGCTGCCGCCGCCGATCTCGTTGCCGTTGCAGACGATGTCGTAGGCGTAGGCCAGCGCGGAGCCGGGGTCGGTGTCGAAGGTGTCCAGGTGCTCGGGCTTGGGCGAGGTGAACGCGTGGTGCACCGCCGTCCAGGCACCCGAGCCCACGGCCACGTCGCCGCTGGCCACGGCCTCCGACGCGGGCTCGAACATCGGAGCGTCCACCACCCAGGTGAACGCCCACTCGTCGGGGTCGATCAGCCCACCGCGGTTGGCGATCTCCACCCGGGCGGCACCCAGCAGGGCGCGGGTGGACTTGACCGCACCGGCGCCGAAGAAGATGCAGTCACCCGGCTGCGCACCCACGTGCGCCGCGAGGCCCTCCCGCTCGGCGTCGGTGAGGTTCTTGGCCACCGGACCGCCCAGGGTGCCGTCCGCGCCCACCAGCACGTAGGCCAGGCCCTTCGCACCGCGCTGCTTGGCCCACTCCTGCCAGGCGTCCAGCTGCTTGCGCGGCTGGCTCGCCCCACCTGGCATCACCACCGCGCCCACGTAGGGCGCCTGGAAGACCCGGAAGGTGGTGTCGGCGAAGTACTCGGTGCACTCCACCAGCTCCAGGCCGAAGCGCAGGTCCGGCTTGTCGGTGCCGAAGCGGCGCATGGCGTCGGCGTAGGTCATCCGCGGCAGGGGCAGGCTGAGGTCCACGCCGATGAGCGACCACAGCGCGCGCAGCACCTGCTCGGCCACGGCGATCACGTCGTCCTGCTCGACGAAGGCCATCTCCACGTCCAGCTGGGTGAACTCGGGCTGGCGGTCGGCGCGGAAGTCCTCGTCGCGGTAGCAGCGGGCGATCTGGTAGTACTTCTCCACCCCGGCGACCATGAGCAGCTGCTTGAACAGCTGCGGGCTCTGCGGCAGGGCGTAGAAGCTGCCCGGCTGCAGGCGGGCCGGCACCAGGAAGTCGCGGGCGCCCTCCGGCGTGGAGCGGGTGAGCGTGGGGGTCTCCACCTCCACGAAGCCCTGCTCGTCCAGCACGCCGCGCGCGGCCCGGCTGACCCGGCTGCGCAGCCGCAGCGCGGCGGCCGGGGCCTCGCGCCGCAGGTCCAGGTAGCGGTAGCGCAGCCGCGCCTCCTCGCCCGGGGTGGAGTCGAGCTGGAACGGCAGCGGGGCGCTCTCGTTGAGCACGGTCAGCTCGGTGACCGTCACCTCGATGTCGCCGGAGGCGATCTCCGGGTTGGCGTTGCCCTCCGGGCGGCGCTCCACCGTGCCGGTGACCTGCACGACGAACTCCGCGCGCAGCCGGTGGGCGCGCTCGGCCATCTCGCCCTCGCGGAACACCACCTGGGCGACCCCGCTGTCGTCGCGCAGGTCGATGAAGATCACTCCGCCGTGGTCGCGCCGGCGGGCCACCCAGCCGGAGAGCGTGACGGTCTGTCCGGCGTGCTCGGCACGAAGCGAGCCGGCGGAGTGGGTGCGCAGCACGATGGTCCTCTCGTAGTGATCTTGGGATTCGCTGCTGATCCTACGGAGCGGCCCGACGGCGCCCGAGCCGCGTCGCGCCCCGGTGCCGCGTCGTGACAGTGATCTCAGCTCGAGCGTGCGGGAACACTGGGCGCCGGTCGGTAGTTTGTA
Source organism: Rhodococcus sp. Z13_19A (assembly GCF_058133575.1). Lineage (NCBI taxonomy): Bacteria > Bacillati > Actinomycetota > Actinomycetes > Mycobacteriales > Nocardiaceae > Rhodococcus > Rhodococcus sp. Z13_19A. The sequence continues at coordinate 166,922 of NZ_JBYUNN010000003.1, read as the reverse complement.
CGACTGGCGGTGCTCGATCCATGCCCCGGGCCCCAAAAATAGTCGCTACGAGCGACCCCGTGCCGAGAGGCGCACTGGCGGGCACCGCCCCGTTGGCCGTCCGGCTGTGATCCAGCCGGACGGCCAACACTCATCTCGGGAGGAGCTGGGCTCAGCCCGCGCTGATCTCCCGCTTGAGGATCTTGCCGGTGGCTCCCTTGGGCAGCTCGTCCACGATGAGCACCTTGCGCGGGTACTTGTAGGCCGCCACCAGGGGCTTGACGTGGGCGATGAGCTCCTCGGGCGTGGCCTCGGCCCCTGCCTTGAGCGCCACCACCGCGCAGATCTCCTCGCCCAGGTCGTCGTGCGGCATGCCGATGACCGCAGCCTCGGCCACCGCCGGGTGCTCGTAGAGCACCTCCTCGATCTCGCGGGGGTAGACGTTGAACCCGCCCCGGATGATGAGGTCCTTCTTGCGGTCGACGATGTAGTAGTAGCCCTCGTCGTCCACGCGGGCGAGGTCACCGCTGTGGAACCAGCCGTCGACGATCGCGGCGGCGGTCGCCTCGGGGTTGTTCCAGTAGCCCTTCATGATGTTCTCGCCGCGGATGCAGATCTCGCCGACCTCGTCCTTGCCGACCTCGTTGCCGTCCTCGTCGAGCAGCGTGACCTCGACACCCTTGACGGCCACGCCGATGGAGCCGGCCTTGCGCTCCCGGTCGGGCAGGTTGAACGTGGCCACCGGGCTGGTCTCGGACAGGCCGTAGCCCTCCAGCACCGTGCAGCCGAACTTCTCCTCGAACCCGCGCATGACCTCCACCGGCATGGCCGACCCGCCGGAGACGCACACCCGCAGGTTCGACAGGTCGTAGGAGTCGCCCTCGGGGTGGTGCAGCATCGCCGCGTACATCGTGGGCACGCCGGCGAAGGCGGTCACCTTGTCGCGCTGCAGCACCTCCAGCGCCTTGGTGGCGTCGAAGCGCGGGATGAGGGTGAGGGTGGCGCCGGCCCGGATGACGGTGTTCAGCGCACAGGTCTGGCCGAACGCGTGGAACAGCGGCAGGGCGCCGAGCATCACGTCGTCGGGACCGAGGTTGAGCAGCGTGGACGCGCTCAGCTCGCTGTTGCTGTTCAGGTTGTGGTGGGTCAGCTCGGCGCCCTTGGGCTTTCCGGTGGTGCCGGACGTGTAGAGGATGACGGCCGTGTCCTCGTCGGCCCGCTCCACCACCTCGGGGGCCGGCTCGGCCGCCCCGACCAGGGCGGTGAAGCCCTCCACGGTGACCACGATGCACTCGGCGTTCGCGTCCGCCGCACCCTTCTCGCCGGCCTCGGCGAAGTCCTGCCAGGCGAACAGCCACTTGGCCCCGGAGTCGGCCAGGTGGTAGGCGACCTCGCGCTGCTTGAGCAGCGGGTTGAGCGGGACGACGACACCGCCGGCGCGCAGCACGCCGTAGTAGACGATCGGGAAGTGCGGCACGTTGGGCAGCGAGACACCCACGGCGTCACCGGGCTTGAGTCCCTTGGCCTTGAGCAACCCGGCCAGGTGGGCGGTCGCACCGTCGAGCGCGGCGTAGTCGAGCACCAGGTCGTCCAGCTTCACGGCCGGGTGCGACGGGTCGCGCTGCACGCTCCTGGCCAGGTTCTCCGCGATGTTCGTCAAGGCTTCTCCTCGCGTCTGCCTCGGGCGCGATCGCCGCAGACGGGCGATCCGCGCACACCTGCCCCGCTGGCACGTGTTTCCGCGCACGGTAGCAACGCGAGGTCAGGGCCAGTCCGGCGACGCCGAGCCCCGGTATGTCATCCTTCGGAGACATCACGCGTTGACTTCTGCTGAGGAGCGCCATGTCTGCCCGCCCCACCGCCGCCGCTCCGCAGGCGACCGAGGCCGCGCGACACCCCGGTCTCGTTCCCGCCCTTGTCTTTCTGGGGGCGCTAGTGGCGGTGGTCAGCAGCCTGGGCGCTCCCCTGGTACCGACGGTGGCGGTGGACTACGCGGTGTCACTGCCCAGTGCCCAGTGGTCGCTCACCATCACCCTGCTGGCCGGCGCGGTCTCCACCCCCGTCCTGGGCCGGCTCGGTGACGGCCCGCACCGCCGCGGCGTGATCATCGGTGCGCTCGCGCTGATCGTGCTCGGCTGCGTGCTGGCCGCCGTCCCCGGCAGCTACCCCCTGCTGCTGGTGGGGCGGGCCCTGCAGGGCGTGGGCCTAGGCCTCACGCCGCTGGCCATGGCGGTGGCCCGCGACCACCTCACCGGGGCGCGGGCCCGGTCGGCGGTGGCGACGCTGTCGGTGACCACCGCGGCCGGCGTGGGACTGGGGTACCCCCTCACCGCGCTCGCCGCGCAGCACCTGGGCTTCCACGCCGCCTTCTGGTGCGCCGCCGCCGCCACCTCGCTGGTGCTCGTCGCCGTGGTCGCCGTGGTGCCGCCCAGCACCACCCGCACCCGCCACCGCCTGGACGTCCTCGGCGCCACGCTGATGAGCCTGAGCCTGGCCGCGGTGCTGGTCGCCGTGAGCACCGGCGGGCAGTGGGGCTGGTTCTCCGGCCGCGTGCTCGGCCTGCTCGTGGTGGCGGTGGTCCTCGGCGCGGCGTGGGCGTGGTGGGAGCTGCGGGTGGCCCACCCGTTGGTCGACCTGCGCCTGCTGCGCAACCGCGCGGTGCTCACGGCCGACGTCAGCGCGGTCATCTCCGGGGTCGGCATGTACTTCCTGATGGCCACGATCATCCTGTTCGTGCAGTCCCCCACCTCCACCGGCTACGGGCTGGGCCAGTCGGTGGTGGTGGGGGCGCTGGTGCTGGTGCCGTTCTCGCTGTGCAGCGTGGCGGCGAGCCGGCTGGCCGTGCTGATCGGCCGCCGCGTCGGCGAGCGCCTGGTCATCCCCGTCGGGGCGGGGTTCTTCCTGCTGGCCATGCTGATGTTCCTGTTCCTGCGGCACAGCGTGTGGCAGGTGTGCGTGGTGATGGGACTGGCCGGCCTGGGCGTCGGCTGCACCTTCGCGGCCATGCCCGCGCTCATCGTGCGCTCGGTGCCGGTGCACGAGACCGGCAGCGCGCTCGGCGTCAACCAGGTGCTCAAGACGGTGGGTGGCTCGATGGGCAGCGCGCTGGCCTCGGGGGTGCTGGCCTCGCACACCCTGGCCGGCGCCCAGTACCCAGAGAACAGCGGCTACTCGGTGGGCGCGGTGCTGTGCATCGGCGTCTGGGTGCTGGTCGGGGTGCTCGGCTACGTCCTGCTCGGGCGGTCGCTGCGCACGCCGGCACCCGCCGACGCGCAAGCCCCCACCGACGCGGAGGCACCCGCGGCGAGGCTGGGGACACGATGAGCGAGGCACGCAAGCGCGACTCCGCCCGGAGCAGGCAGGAGCTGCTGCGGGCGGCGGCCGAGCTGTTCAGCGAGCGCGGCTACGACCGGACGACGCTGCGCGAGGTCGGCGAGCGCGCCGGGGTGGACCCGGCGCTGGTGGCGCGCTACTTCGGCGGGAAGGTGGCGCTGTACGTGGCCACCCTGAAGGCCTCGGCCCGGGACGGGGTGCCCGACCTGCTGCAGCCGGGGCGGGTGGCGGAGGTGCTGCGCGGCATCCGCCGGTCCGGCTCGGCGCCGTTGCTGCAGGCGGCGCTGCGCCCGCACGACGACCCGGACGTGCAGGAGGCGGCGCGGGAGACGCTGGCGCTGCGCCTGACCACCCCGCTGACCGAGCGCCTGGCCGAGGCCGGCCACACCGACGCCGCCCTGCGCGCCGAGGTGGCCATCGCGGCGCTCGCGGGCATCGGGCTGGGCCTGGGCTCCGGCGCCTTCCCAGCGCTCAGCGCCGCCTCGGACGACGAGCTGGCCGCCGTGACCACGGCCGTGCTCGCCGCCCTGCGCGACGGGTGAGCAGCCCGGCCACGCCCTCGGCCGCGAGCTGCTTGGCCGGGTCCATCACCTCCGACGCCAGCCGCGGGGCTGGCTAGGCGGTGGCTCCGCCGTCGACCACGAAGTCGGCGCCGGTGCAGTAGCTGCTGGCGTCGCTGGCCAGGAACGCCACCATCGCGGCGACCTCCCCGGTGGTGCCCGCCCGCGGTATCGGCAGGTGCGAGAGGTTCAGCACGGCCAGGTCCACCATCGGGGTGTCCACCGAGCCGGGGCACACGCAGTTCACCCGGACGTGCCGCGGTGCCAGCTCCTGTGCGGCCGAGCGACTGGCTCCGCGCAACCCCCACTTGGACGAGGCGTAGGCCAGCGCTCCGCCGTGCCCGCGCATCCCCGAGATGGAGGCGACGTTGACGATGGCGCCACCGCTGTCGGGCATGGCGTCCGCCACCTCGCGCATGCCCAGCACGGGACCGAGCAGGTTCACCTCCAGCAGCCTCTGCAGATCGGCGTCAGACCAGCTGGCCAGCGGCTGCTTTCGGTAGATCCCCGCGTTGTTCACCAGCACGTCCACCCGCCCGTGCTGCTGCACCGTCTCCCGCACCACCCGCTGCCAGGCGGCGCTGTCGGTCACGTCGTGGGCGAGGAAGGTGGCCGACGGTCCGAGGCGCTGCGCCACCTCGCGGCCGGCGGACTCGTTGACGTCGGTGAGCACCACGGTGGCCCCGAGCTCGACGAACAGCTCGGCCTCCGCCGCTCCCTGCCCCTGGGCCGCGCCCGTGATGACGGCGACCTTGTGCTCGAGTCGGACCAGTGGCGCTGCCGCGGTCACTGGGCGCGAGCGGCCGGGCCGGGCTGGGCCCCACGGATCAGCCGGCCGGGCAGCGGCCCCACCGCCTCGCCGTCGCGGTAGGTCTCCTGACCGCTGACCACGGTGTGCCGGTAGCCGTCCACGCGCTGCACCATCCGGCGCCCGCCCGCAGGCAGGTCGTGGCGGATCTCCGGCTTGTGCAGCCGGAGGCCGGCCATGTCGATGACGTTGACGTCGGCCTTGTAGCCGGGCTTGAGCAGGCCGCGGTCGAGCAGCCCCACCAGCTCGGCGGTGGCGCGGGACTGCCGAGCGACGATGTAGGGCAGCTCGAAGGTACCGTGGTCGCGGTCGCGCACCCAGTGCTGCAGCAGCGTGGTGGGGAAGCTGCCGTCGCAGATGGTGCCCACGTGGGCGCCGCCGTCGGAGAGCCCGGGCACGGTGTAGGGGTGCGCCATCATCTCCTGGACGGCGTCCAGCGAGCCTGCGTTGTAGTTGGCGAACGGGCTGTAGAGCAGCCCGCGGCCGTGGTCGGCCACCAGGAGGTCGTAGGCCAGCTCCTCCGGCGTGCAGCCGATGCGGGCGGCCCGGCGGGTGACGGTGTCCTCCGGGTCGGGCTCGTAGCTCGGCGGGTCGGCCAGCTCGAACATCAGGTCGAACTTGCCGATGATGCGACCGCCGATGCGGGTGAGGTTCTCCTCGCCGGACTGCGCGGCGAGCACCCGGGCCCGGAAGTCCGAGCTCGCCATCTGGGCCGCCTGCTCCGCCAGCGGCAGGTGGGACACGCTCTGCCACACCGGGTTGTACATGAAGGGGTTGAGGGTGCAGTCCAGGCCGAGGATGATCCCGATGCCGCGGGCAGCGACCTGCGCGCGCAACCGGTATCCGTCCTCGTTGACCTGCTCGATCAGCCGGAGGATCTCCCGGAACTTCTGCGGGTTGGTGGTGCTCTGCGCCAGGGACAGCGACATGGGGCGTCCGGAGGCCTCCATCATGGCGCGCACCAGGCGTGCGTCCGGGCCCAGGTCGTCGTCCCAGTCGGTGACCAGCTGCAGCACCCCCTTGCCGGTGCGCCCGATGGCGGCGGCGATCGCGGTGAGCTCCTCCAGGCCTGCGTCGTAGGTGGGGGTCAGCTCGCCGGAGATGCTCTTGTGGTTGAGCGTGCGCGAGGTGCTGAAGCCCAGGGCGCCGGCCTCGATGCCCTCCGCGGCCAGCTTGGCCATCAGGGCGATCTCCTCGCCGGTGGCCATCTCGTGCGCAGCGGCACGGGCACCCATGGCCCGCACCCGCACTGCGGCGTGCGGAACCTGCGCGGCGAGGTCGATGTCGTGCGGGCGGCGCTCCACCGCGTCGAGGTACTCCGGGAACGACTGCCAGTCCCAGGCCAGACCCTCGGCCAGCGCGACACCGGGGATGTCCTCCACGCCCTCCATCAGCTCGATCAGCCGGTCGTGGTCGGCGGGCACCACGGGGGCGAAGCCGACACCGCAGTTGCCCATCACGGCGGTGGTGACGCCGTGCCAGGAGGAGGGCTGCATCCGGTCGTCCCAGGTGGACTGGCCGTCGTAGTGGGTGTGCACGTCCACGAAGCCGGGCGCCACCACGGCGCCGTCGGCGTCGATCTCCTGCCGGCCGGTCCCCGAGACCGCGCCGACCTCCACCACGATGCCGTCGCGCACCGCAACGTCGGCGGTGAAGGCAGGCGCCCCGGTGCCGTCGACGACGCTGCCACCTCGGATGACGAGATCGTGCTCGGACACTGGCCTGCTCCTCTGATCAACTAGCTCGACTATGCCGGTTAGACATAGACAGCAGTGCAACAGACCGCCTGGTGCGCGTCAAGGGTGCCGGACGGCGGCGCGGCAGTGCTTGACCACTGGTGGAACTGGTGCGACTATGCCGAAATTGCATAGTTCGCCCCGTACCTGTGACCGGCTCGTGGCGACGGGACCCCACCCGAGAGGACCCACCCATGGCGCTGGACGCCGCGACCACCGACTTCATCGGCCTGATGGCCCAGGCCGGCGGCCCCCCGCTGCACGAGCTCTCCCCCGCCGAGGCCCGCACCAAGCTGGCCGGCCTCGTCCCGATGTTCGGCACCGGCCCGGACGTCGCCGAGGCTCGCACCGAGCAGGTGCCCGGCCCCGGCGGCGACCTCGCGGTCCGGGTGCTGGTCCCGCACGGACGCCCACGCGGCGTCCTCGTCTACTTCCACGGCGGTGGCTGGGTGCTGGGCAGCCTGCCCGAGTACGAGGTTCTCGGGCGTCAGCTCGCCGCCCGCACCGGGTGCACCGTGGCGGTGGTGGACTACCGCCTGGCCCCCGAGCACCCCTACCCGGCCGCGGTCGGTGACGCCTGGGCTGCGCTGCAGTGGGCTTCCGCCACGCTGGCCAGCGCGGGGTCGGGCCCGGCCGGCCTGCCGCTGGTGGTGGCCGGCGACAGCGCCGGGGGCAACCTCGCCGCCATCGTCAGCCGGCACGCCCGCGACGCCGGCGGACCGGACGTGGCGCTGCAGGTGCTGGTGTACCCGGTGACCGACTGCGACCTGGAGAGCGAGTCCTACGTGGACCCGGCCAACCAGGGGATGCTCAACCGCCACACCATGGCCTGGTTCTGGAACCACTACGTCACCGACGAGCAGCGCACCCACCCCGACGTCTCCCCGCTGCGCGCCGCCGACCTCGCCGGGCTCGCGCCGGCGGTGGTGGTCACCGCCGAGCACGACGTGCTGCGCACCGAGGGCGAGGCCTACGCGTCCGCGCTGGCCGAGGCCGGCGTGGACGTGACCCACCGCCGCTTCGACGGCCAGATGCACGGCTTCTTCACCATGGTGAACCTGCTGCCCGGCAGCGCCGCGGCCATCGACTTCGTGGCCGAGCAGGTCGGCGCGCACCTGGACCAGGCCGGCACCGCCCCCACCCCCGAGAGCACAGGAGCGCAGCACTGATGGCACCAGCAGAGGTCGACGCCGTGGTGGTGGGAGCGGGGTTCTCCGGGCTCTACATGGTGCACAAGCTGCGCGGGCTCGGGCTGTCGGTGCGTGGCTTCGAGGCCGGGGCCGACGTGGGCGGCACCTGGTACTGGAACCGCTACCCGGGCGCTCGCTGCGACGTGGAGAGCATGTACTACGCGTACTCCTTCGACCGCGAGCTGGTGCAGGAGTGGGAGTGGTCGGAGAAGTACTCGGCCCAGCCGGAGATCCTGCGCTACCTGCAGCACGTGGCCGACCGCCACGACCTGCGGCGCGACTTCACCTTCAACACCCAGGTCACCGCCGCCGCCTACGACGAGGCGTCGTCGCGGTGGACGGTGACCACCTCCGACGGCGACCAGGTCAGCGCCCGCTACTGCATCCTCGCGGTGGGCTGCCTGTCCTCGGCCAAGCTGCCGGAGATCCCCGGCCTGGAGCAGTTCCGCGGGCGCACCTTCCACACTGCCCACTGGCCGCACGAGGGGGTGGACTTCACCGGGCAGCGGGTAGGCGTCATCGGCACCGGCTCCTCCGGCATCCAGGTGATCCCGCTGGTGGCCGAGCAGGCTGAGCAGCTCACCGTCTTCCAGCGCACGGCCAACTTCGCCTTCGCGGCCTTCAACGGCCCCGCGGACCAGGACAAGGTCAGCACCATCAAGTCCGACTACCCCAGCGTGGTGGCGAACATCCGCTCCTCCTACGGCGGCATCCCGCCGACCAACCCGCCGACGTCGGCGCTGGAGGTCACCCCCGAGGAGCGGCAGCGTCGCTACGACGAGCGGTGGCGCCTGGGCCTGCTGAGCGGCCCGTTGCAGGCCTTCCACGACATCATGGTGGACCGGGCCGCCAACGAGACCGCGGCGGAGTACGTCCGCGAGCGGATCCGCGAGGCGGTCACCGACCCGGAGGTCGCGGAGGCGCTGTGCCCGCAGGGCTACGCCATCGGCACCAAGCGGCCGTGCCTGGGCACCCGCTACTACGAGACCTACAACCGGGACAACGTCACCCTGGTGAACCTGCGCGAGACACCGCTGGTGGCGATCACCGAGCGCGGCATCGCCACCACCGACGGCGAGCACGAGCTGGACTCGCTGGTCTTCGCCACCGGCTTCGACGCGATGACCGGCCCGCTGCTGGCCATCGACATCACCGGCCGCGACGGTGCCACGCTGCGGGAGGAGTGGGCGTCGGGCCCGATCACCTACCTGGGCCTGGCCACCGCCGGCTTCCCCAACATGTTCCACCTCACCGGCCCGGGCAGCCCCTCGGTGATCACCAACATGGCGGTCTCCATCGAGCAGCACGTGGAGTGGGTCGCCGACGCGGTGGCCTACCTGCGCGACCACGGCGTGGCGGCCATCGAGGCCGACCCGCAGGCCCAGCAGGAGTGGACCCAGCACGTGCAGGAGGTCGCCTCCTACACGCTGTACCCGGAGACCGACTCCTGGTACACCGGGTCCAACGTGCCGGGCAAGCCGCGGGTCTTCATGCCCTACCTCGGCGGCGTCGGGCTGTACCGGGACAAGTGCCAGCAGGTCGCCGACGACGGCTACCCGGGGTTCGTGCTCACCGCCTGACCGCGCTCGGAGTGGCGCCTCGGCCCAGCCTGACTACCCTCCAGGGGACGGCCCTGCTCCACGTGGAGCACGCGCCGTGCGGGTGCGGGAGGTGCTGATGACCACTGCGGATGCCGACGTGATCGACGAGGTGGTGGACACCGATCGGTACCCGTTGTCCGCCCCGGACTCCCCCGCCTGGGACCGGGCCGTGCTCGCCGCCCGCGAGCGGCTGCACGCCGACGGCTGCTGCGTGCTCACCGGCTTCGTCCGCCCGGAGCTGACTGCTCGGCTGCAGGCGGAGTCCGCGCTGGCGGCGCCGCTGGCCCACCACGACGTGGAGCTGGCCAACGTCTACAACACCCCGCCTGATCCCCACCTGCCCCCGGAGCACCCGGCGCAGGTGCTCCTGCCGCGCGGCAACGCCTTCGTCGCCCGCGACCAGCTGGACCCGGGGTTGCTCGTCCAGGGCCTCTACGCCAGCCCCCTGCTGCAACGGTTCCTCGCCGCGTGCTTCGAGCTGCCGGAGATCCACGAGCTGGCCGATCCGCTGGCCGGGCTGGTGCTCAACGTGCTCAGCGAGGGCCACTCGCACCCGTGGCACTTCGACACCAACGAGATCGCCATCAGCATGCTCACCCAGGCGCCCGAGGCCGGCGGCACCTTCGAGTACTGCCCGGACATCCGCACGGCCGAGGACGAGCACCTCGCCGACGTGGCCGCCGTGCTCGCCGGCGAGGGCGAGCACCGGGTGTCGCGGCTGCAGCCACGGGTGGGCGACCTGCAGCTGTTCCACGGCCGCTACTCCCTGCACCGGGTCACCGCGGTGCGGGGCGGCACCGAGCGGCACTCCGCGATCTTCGCGTACTCGGCCCGACCGGGCGTGGTGGGCTCGGTGGCGCGCACCCGCCAGCTGTTCGGCCGGGTGCTGCCCGAGCACCTCGCCGCCGAGGGCCGCGCGGTGCGGCTCGACCAGCTGATGGACTGACCGGTGGCCGCCACCACGACCTACGCCGCCGAGGAGGACCTGCCCCGGGCCCCGCTGCCCAGCCTGCAGGACAGCTGCGACCGCCTGCTGCAGTGGAGCGCCCCGCTGCTCGACGCCGAGCAGCTGGCCGAGACCCAGGCCGCGGTGGTGGCGTTCCTGCGGCCGGGCTCCCCCGCGCACCGGCTGCAGGCGGCGCTGCAGCGCGAGCAGGACGAGGGGGCCGGCTGGCTGGAGGGGTTCTGGGCGAGTCGCTACCTGGGTCGCCGGGACCGCATCGCCGTCAACGCCAACTACTTCTTTCTGCTGAGGGACTCCCCGCTGGGCCAGGTTGACCGGGCGGCGGCGCTCACTCGTGCCGCGGTGGACCACAAGCAGCGCCTGGACGCCGAGGCGGTGGCCCCGGTGCGCGAGCGTGACCAGGTGCAGTCGATGGAGCAGAACAAGTACCTGTTCTCCGCCACCCGCATCCCCGGCACGGAGCACGACACCGACCGCACCGCCTACAGCGCCACCGAGCCCGGCCCGTCCCGGCACCGCCACGTGCTGGTGCTCAGCCGCGGCCACGCGTTCCGGTTGGAGGTGCTCGACCACCACGACCGGCCCTACCCGGTGAACCAGCTGGCGGCCGGGCTGCAGCGCGTGTTGGCGCAGTCGCAGGACTGGGCGCCTCCGAGCCGGGCGCTGGGCCACCTCACCACCCAGGACCGGGCCCAGTGGGCCACCGACCGCGCCGAGCTGCTGGCGGGTGCACCGGAGAACGCCGCGTTCCTCGACCAGGTGGAGACGGCACTGTTCTGCCTGTGCCTGGACGACGTGGCGCCGGCCGACACCCGTGCGGCGTGCTGGCAGCTGCTGGCCGGCAGTGGCGCCAACCGCTGGTACGACAAGTCGTTCTCGCTGATCGTCGCGGCCGACGGCACGGCGGGACTCAACGGCGAGCACACCCACCTCGATGGCACCACCGTGGTCGGCCTCATCGACGCGCTGCTCGCGCCGGGCGGCACGGAGACAGCTCCGGCGACCGAGGGCGAGCCCGGCGTCGCCGCGCTGGACGTCCGGCTGACCACGTCGCTGGCCGAGCGGGTGGTGGCCGCGGCGGAGTCCTTCGCCGACTTCACCGCCGGCTGCGCCACCGAGCTGGTGAGCTTCGACCACCTCGGCTCGGCGCAGCTGAAGTCGCTGGGGGTCTCCCCCGACGCATTCGTGCAGATGGCCTTCCAGCTGGCCCACCAGCGCGCGCGTGGGCTGGTGGGATCGACCTACGAGTCGGTGGCCACCCGGCAGTTCTGGCACGGCCGCACCGAGGCCATGCGGGTGGTCACGCCGGAGGTGCTCACCTTCGTGGCGGCGATGGACGACCCCGCGGTCGACCCGGCCGAGCGGGTGGCGGCGCTGCGGGCAGCGCTGGCGGCGCACACCGCGCGGGCCCGGGAGTGCAAGCAGGGTCTCGCCCCGGAGCAGCACCTGTGGGAGCTGCAGCTGACCCAGCAGCGTCGCGGTGCGGAGCTGGGCGCCACCGAGCCGCTGGCGCTGTACAACTGCCCCGGCTGGGTGGTGCTGCGCCAGGACTACCTCAGCACCAGCTCGGCACCGTCGCAGTTCACCCAGTACTTCGGCTTCGGCTCCACCAGCGACCGGTGCATCGGCGTGGGCTACGTGCTGCTGCCCGAGCGCTTCCACCTGCACCTGAGCACTCCCCGGGCGGTGGACCAGCAGATGCAGGCCTTCGCCGCACAGCTGCGCTCCGTGGTGCCCGAGCTGCAGTCCCTGCTCGCGGGGGGCTAGCGCCGCCGGTCCAGCACCTGGGCCAGCTGCTCGCGGTCGTCGAACGGACGCACCTGCTCGCCGTAGACCTGGTGGCCGTCGGCGCCGCGGCCGGCCACCACCAGCACGTCGCCCGGCCTGGCGCGAGCCGCGGCCTGCTCCAGGGCCCCGCGGCGGTCGGGCTCCACCACGAGCTCGCCGCCACGCACCGAGCGGGCCCCGGCGGCCACCGCCTCCCGGACGCGGTCGGCAGGCTCGGAGCGCGGGCTCTCGTCGGTGACCACCACCACGTCGGCCAGCTCGGCGGCGGTGGCACCGAGGCGGAAGCGCTTGCCCGGGTCGCGGTCACCGGTGGCCCCCAGCACGACCAGCAGCCGGCCGGTGGTCAGCGAGCGCAGGAACGGCAGCAGCGAGCGCTGCCCGGCACTGTTGTGCATGTAGTCCACCAGGGCGAGGAACGGCTGCCCGACGTCGACGCGCTCCAGCCGCCCCGGGACGCGGGCCAGCTGTTCCATCCCGTGGACCGCGCCCCGCAGGTCCACCCCCGCCAGCGCCAGCGAGGTGAGCGCCGTGAGCGCGTTAGCCACCTGGTGCGGACCCAGCAGCGCCAGCGACACGGGCAGCCGCCCGGACGGGGTGTGCACGGTGAACCGGGTGCCCTCGGCGTCACAGGCGATGCCGTCGGCGTACACGTCGGCCGTGGGGTCGCGGGTCGAGTGGGTCCACACCGGCAGGTCGGTGCTGGCGCAGAGCCGGCGGCCGTACGGGTCGTCCACGTTGACCACGGCCGCGCCGGCCCGCTCGGGGGTGAACAGGGCGGCCTTGGCGGCGTAGTACTCCTCCATGGTCCGGTGGTAATCCAGGTGGTCGCGGCCCAGGTTGGTGAAGGCCACCACCCGGAAGCGGGTGCCGTCCACCCGCCGCTGGCTCACCGCGTGCGAGGAGACCTCCATGGCCGCCGCCAGCGCGCCCTCGTCCCGGAACCCGGCGAGCAGCCGCTGGAGCACCGCCGCCTCCGGGGTGGTGCGCTGGGCCGGCCAGGAGCCGGCGGGGCTGCGGATCGCGATGCCGGTGATCATCGCGCTGCGCACACCCGCACCGGACAGGCCCGCGTCAACCAGGTAGGTGGCACTGGTCTTGCCGTTGGTCCCGGTGACGCCGTAGACGTCCAGCCGGGCGGAGGGGTGGTCGTGGATCCAGGCGGCCAGCGGGCCGACGTGACGACGGGGATCGGCCACGACGAGGGAGGGCAGGGCCGTGGCGGGCCGGTCGCTGAGCACGGCCACCGCACCCCGGGCCGCCGCCTCGGCCTCGAAGGTGAGCCCGTGCTCCCGCTCGCCCGGCAGCGCCACGTAGAGGTCGCCGGCGGTGACCGTCCGGGAGTCGTCGCTGACGCCGGTGACCGACCGACCGAGCTCCCCGGTCGTCCCGGTGGCGGCGAGGCCCAGGTGGGCGGCGACGTCGCACACGGTGCGGCCCAGCGCAGCGGGGGCCGCAGGGGGGCACGTCATTGGCACCGACGCTGCCAGCCAGAGGTCCACTGCCAGCCAGAAGTCACGGTTTCATCGTGACACTCCCACGGGCACAACGCGCATCGTCGGCTGAGCTGGTCCCGGTCGGTGGGACGAGCACGAGCGAGCGCACACCGCCAGGTGAGAATTTCCGCCAGGGGGGTGGAACGTGGCGTGAGTTACTGTTACCGTCAATCTCACCAACGGTCATTGACACAATCTACGACGCGACCAACCAGACTCCCCAGGGGGAAGACATGACCACCGCACCGGCCATCACCGACCAGCGCACCACTGCCGACGAGGACGTGTCCCGCCGGCTCCTGGAGTCGGCTGCGGCCCTGTCCTACGACCCCGCCGAGGAGGTCGACTGGGAGTCCCCGCTGGACCCCACGCTGCACGGCCTCAACCCGGAGTGGAGCACCCTCTACGGGACAGCGCTGTGGGACGAGATGACCGAGGAGCAGCGCATCACGCTCACTCGCCACGAGGTGTGCTCGATCATGAGCACCGGCATCTGGTTCGAGATGATCCTGCAGCAGATGGTGCTGCGGGACATGTACGTCACCGACACCGCGCGCTCGGACTTCCAGTTCGCCCTCACCGAGATCGCCGACGAGTGCCGGCACTCCATCATGTTCGCCCGGGCCTGCGAGAAGATGGGCGCCTCGTCCTACTTCCCCACCCGCCTGAGCGTGGAGCTGGGCCGCGCCTTCAAGAGCGTGGCCAACGCCGAGGTCGCCTACGGCGGGATCCTGGTGGCCGAGGAGGTCCTCGACGTCATGCAGCGTGACTGGATGCGCGGGGAGAACGTGCTGCCGATGGTCCGGACGACGAGCAAGATCCACGTCGTCGAGGAGTCCCGGCACATGAAGTTCGCCCGCCAGGAGATCCGCGAGCAGATGGAGGGTGCGAGCGCCACGCGCCGCCGCACCAGCAGCCTGATCATCGCCATCGCCGCCTACGTCATCGTCTCCAACATGGTGAACAAGGGCGTCTACGCCGCGGCGGGGCTGGACACCGACCGTGCGGTGCGCGAGGCCAAGAACAACGAGCACCACAAGGCGATGATGCGGTCCAGCTGCGCCCACCTGATGGACTTCCTCGCCCAGTGCGGGCTGCTCAGCCGCCCGGCCATGCGCATCTACCAGCGCGCCAACATGCTCTGAGCCGAGCCACCCACCTTCCGTCTCTCCGGACCTCACACACAGGGACCTCCACCGGCCATGGCCTACGCGATCACCCAGACCTGCTGCAACGACGCCACCTGCGTGTCGGTGTGCCCGGTCAACTGCATCCACCCCACTCCCGAAGAGCCTGACTTCGGGACCACGGAGATGCTCTACGTCGACCCGCAGACCTGCATCGACTGCGGGGCCTGCGCCGACGCCTGCCCGGTGGACGCGATCTTCCCGGTCGACCGGCTCATGGGCCGCGACACGGTGTTCGCCGAGCTGAACCAGCAGTACTACGCCGACCGGCCGACCGACAACGAGTGGTCGGCGCCGCGGTTCCCCCGCTCGCTGCCACGCACCCCGGAGGGCCCCGCTCGGGTCGCCGTGGTGGGCACCGGACCGGCCGCCTGCTACGCCGCGGAGTCGCTGCTGCGCATCGGCGCCAGCGTCACCATGATCGACCGTCAGCCGGTGCCCGGCGGGCTCGTCCGCTTCGGCGTCGCACCCGACCACCCGTCCACCAAGAAGATCGGCGACAGCTTCGCCAGCCTATTCCAGCACCCGCGCCTGCAGATGCACCTCAACGTCGAGGTGGGTACGCACGTCAGCCACGAGGAGCTGGCGGCGCACCACCACGCCGTGGTCTACGGGGTGGGCGCCGCGGCCGACAACCCGCTGGGCGTGCCCGGCGAGGACCTGGCGGGCAGCATCTCCGCCACCGCGTTCGTGGCCTGGTACAACGCATACCCCGATGCGCACCCCACCGTGTCGAACACCCCGATCGACCTCTCCGCCGAGCGGGCCGTGATCGTCGGCAACGGCAACGTGGCGCTGGACGTGGCGCGGATCCTGGCGTCGGACCCCGAGGATCTGGCCCGCACCGACATCGCCGACCACGCGCTGGAGGCGCTGCGCGCCAGCAACATCCGCGAGGTGGTGCTCATCGCGCGCCGCGGTCCCGAGCAGGCGGCGTTCACCCGCCCCGAGCTGCTCGCGCTCAAGCACCTGCCCGGCGTGCGGCTGGTGCTCGACTCCACCACGGTCACCGCCGACGACGTGGCTACGGCCGCGCCGGGCAGCAAGACGGCGCTGTTCAGCGACGTCGACGCCGAGGAGGTCGACTGGCAGTCACCGCCGCCGGCAGGCAAGCGCATCGTGTTCCGCTTCCTGTCGTCGCCGCTGGAGCTCACCGGGGACGACCGCGTCGAGGGAATCGCGCTGAGCCGCAACATCCTGGAGGAGCGCGACGGCCAGGTGGCGGTGACGGCGACCGGCGACCGGGACGAGCTGCCCACCGGGCTGGTGCTGCGCTCCACCGGCTACCGCGGCCGCCCGCTGCCGGGCCTGCCGTTCGACTCCACGACCGCCACCGTGCCGCACGAGGCCGGGCGGGTGCTGGACTCCCCCGGGGGTGCTCGACTGGACGGCACCTACGTGGTGGGCTGGATCAAGCGCGGACCCTCCGGCGGCATCGGCGCCAACCGCACCTGTGCGGAGGAGACGGTCGACTCCATCATCGACGACGCTGCTGCCGGTGCGCTGCCGTCCCCGCGCAGCTCCGCCAGGGCGTTCGCCCGGCTGGTGCGCCAGCGGCAGCCGCAGGTGATCACCCGCCAGCAGGCGCTGGCCATCGACCAGGCTGAGCGCGAGCTCGGTGCCAAGGTGGGTCGGCCGCGGGTCAAGCTGGCCAGCACCGAGGAGCTGCTGGCTGCGGTCAAGAAGCCGCTGCGCCGCTAGTTCGGCCGGCTCCTCAGGTGGTGCTGGATCAGCTGGCACCAGCGCAGGCAGGATCAGCTGGGGCGTGGCGTCGTCCACCGGCACGGCGACACCCGCTGGGGTGCCCCGACGACGGTGGGTAGATGCGGGTGGCAAGGCCCCCTCCACGATGGTCCGATGCTCCAGAAACGCTGCGGTACAAGGCATTTGTCGTGTTCACTGGGTGGGTGAGGGTCACTGAGCGGTATGCCGGGCTGCCGCTGTGGGTGCGGGCACTGTGCTCGGTGGCTGGGGGCGCGGCGCTAGGTACGGGTTGCGGCCTCGCCACGGGTCCCGCGGACCGGGCTGTGCTGTGGATGGTGGTAGGTGCAGTGATCGGGGGCGCCGGGCAGCTCACGGCACACCGCAGACGGGCCAAGCTGGCCGACGCCATCGGCTTCGTCGGCGACCTCGACCAGCTCGACGTCGTGCGTCGCCAGGTAGAGGCCGGCCGAGCCCCCACCGACACCTACACCCAGCGGGAGCTGGCTCGTCGCTATGCGAGGTACCAGCACGGCTTCCGGAATCGTTTCCGCGTCCTCGCCGTGGTGTGGACCGCACTTCTCTGGGCGCAGCTGGGGGTGGTCGTCGGCGACTACACCAACTTTGACGTCCTGCTGGTGGCGGTGTGGTTGGGCAACGCAGTGGTCAACTGCCGCTCGGGCTGGCTGCAGCCGCGTCGTTACAGCAGGGTCCTCGAGGTTCTCGGGTACACCGACCGTGACTGGACAGCCCAGGCCGAAAGCCGGAGCTAGCCTCGTTTCTGCTTCTCCCCCGCTCCGTCTGGCGCTGACACTCTGCGCTCCGTGGACCGCGCCTGCACCGCGACCTCGACGCCGTCGAGGGCAGATCGGATCGTCGCGCCGTAGCCGTCGTCGGGCAGTGCGTCCAGCCGTTCGCGAGCCGCCATCAGCTCACGCTGGGCCGCGCCGAACGAGCCGAGCCGGCGGAAGTTGTCGGCGAGGTTGAGGTGCAGCGAGGGGTAGAAGCCGCGAACGTCGAGGGAGGCGTGGTGCTGCTGGGCACGGGCGTTGGTGAGGCTGTCGGCGGCGTCGAGGGCGCGGACGTCCCACACGAGCGCCTCGGCAGGGTCGTCGTGCAGGTCGGCCAGGTAGTGGGCCAGCGTGCACCGGTGCAGCGGGTCACCGCCCGGGCCCACTTCCGCCCAGATTGCGGCGAGAGCGGCGCGGGCAGCATCCGGATCGCCGGCGAACCCCAGCTGGACAGCATCGGTGATGGCGGCCATCGTCTGGTCGGCCGGGGCTGGCTCGTGGGTGGGGGTCACGGGTCACGTCCTTCGGGTGGGTGAGTCAAGTCGGGTGGGTGGTGGATCGCGTTGGTGCGTGGCACCTGCTGTGGATCAACGTGCCTGGGTGCGATCCACTCGATGCGGCCGCTGGTGCCCATGCGGACGGTGAAGCCTTCGTGGGTGATGAGGCGGTGGTCGAACGGGCAGACCAACGCCAAGTTGTGCAGGTCGGTGGGTCCGCCGTGTTGCCACTCGGTGAGGTGGTGGACTTGGGTCCACTGGGCGGGCATCTCACAGCCGGGCCGGGTGCAGCCGCGGTCGCGGGCGTACAGGGCTAGTCGCTGTGCCGGTGAGGCCAGGCGCTGCCCCTGACCGAGGTGCAGGACTTGTCCGGTGGAGTCGAGCACGCAGGGCAGCCACTTCGCGTCGGCGGCCATGCGGAGCACGTCACGCACCGGCACGGTGCCACCACAAGCCGTTGATGCGGTACCCGCCCGGCGCTCCAGATCGGCCAGTCCCATCGTCACCACCACCGTGGCCGGCAGACCGCGGTTGCTGGGCAGCTCCCCGCCCGCCAATGCGTTGCGGCACAGCGTGGCCAGCGCGTCGTGGTTTCGCTGGGCGGCACTGCGCGGATCCGGAGTCCCCTCTTCCGACACCGGCCGGGCGGCGGCGGAGAAGGCGGCGTCCACCAGGGCCCGGGTCATGGGGTCGAGCTCGCCGCTGATGCGGCTCATCCCGTCGAGGCGCTGGCGGCCGATGGTGAAGCCCCGCCGCCGGGCCTGATCGGCGTCGGAGGTTTGCCGGCCGTCGGGATTCAGGTAGGCCACCAGCCGCTCCGCGGCCTTGACCAGCTCCGACGGGCGCAACGCACACGCCTGCGCAGCCAGAGTCTGCTCCGCCAACCCGACAGTCTCGGTGTCCAGCGATGCGGGTAGGTCGTGCAGCGTCTTGGTGATGATGTCGGCGTGGCGCGGGGAGAGGGATCCTTCCGCCTCGGCTGCTGCTGTGGCGGGCTGCAGAGGACCGAGATCCTCACCGGTGAAGGACGCGCGCGGGCCGCGAAGTTCCGCAGCCCGCACCCGAGCACGGGCCTCCTGGATGTCCAGGTGCAGCACCTCCGACAACAACCCCGCGGTCCCTCGAGCGAGGAAAACCGTGGCCAGGGAACGGCACTCCATCTCCATGATGAGACGGTGATCGACGGTGGGCTTCATCCGGTGCACTCGCTCCACCTCACGGCACACCGTCACCACCCCGGCATCACTGAGCCCGGCCAGCGGCACCTGCTGCAACCGCGCCACCACTGAGGCGTGCTCAGCCAGCAGCGAGGCGACCTCGTCGGGGAGGTCCTCCACTGCCACCGCTGCACCTCTCGAACTCATGTTCGAATAGTACGAGCGACCCCCGACAACTTCCGGAGCTCGTGCGATCTCGCCCGACTGGGTTGACCAGCGACAGTGGCGCCCGCCGAGCTGGATCCGGCCGTGCACGTCCTGCCGGGCGGCCCACCGAGCCCGCCCCTACCTGCTCGCGGCCTGGTCCAGTCAGGCCTTGGTGTACTTGAGCAGCGTGATGCCCTCCGGCGCACCCGGACCAGGCGGGACGTCGCAGAACACCGGCTTCACCCGCATGCCCACGTGGATGTCCGCGGGGTCGACGTCCACCAGCTCGGTGCTGAGCCGCGGACCCTCGTCCCACTCCACCACCGCCAGCAGCTGCGGCAGCTCCCCCGCCCAGGGTGGCGCCGTCGGACGGTCGGCCACGGTGAAGGTGTAGAGCGTGCCCAGCCCGCTGATCTCCCGCCACTCCAGGTCGTCGGCGAGCGTGCCCGGCGCCAGCAGCCGCGGGTAGAACACGTAGCGCTGCGCCGACGGCGAGTACTGGATGCGAATGGTGCCCTGACGCAGGCTGTCCCAGAACGGCGCCGACACCGGGGTGGGCTCCGGCAGCGGCTTCACCGGTCCGTCGGGAACGCGGTCGCCCAGGGCGTCGGGAACGGCAGTGCTTGTCATGTCTCAGTCTCCCTGCAGCACGAGAGCGACCTGCTCGCTCATGATTCCGCCGTTGCCGGTGACGAACGCGGTGTTGCAGTCGTTCACCTGCGCGGCCGCGGCCCGGCCCATCACCTGCCGAGCACCGTCCACCACGTGGTGCATCCCGCCGGCCATGCCGGCCTGCCCGAAGGACAGCTGCCCACCGGCGGTGTTCACCGGGAAGTCGCCGCGGAAGGTCAGGTCGTGGTTGCGCACCCACTCCATCCCGGTGCCCTTGGGGCAGAACCCGGCGTCCTCCAGGCTCATCAGCACGGTGATGGTGTAGCAGTCGTAGATCGATGCCACGTCCACGGCAGAGCGGTCCAGCCCGGCCATGGTGAACGCCATGTCGGCGGCCTTGGCGATGGGCGTGCGGACCATGTCCTCGGCGTAGGTGGGCGTCTTGAACGACAGGTGCTCGCCGAAGCCCTTGATCCACACCGGACGGTTCTTGCTGCGGGCGGCGACGTCGGCGTTGGCCACGATCACCCCGCACCCGCCCTGCACCCGCATCACCACCTCGAGCATGTGGATGGGGTCGGCGATCATCGGGCTGGCCAGCACGTCGGCCACGGTGATGGGCTTGCCGTGGAACACCGCGTCCGGGTGGGCGCAGGCGTTGGTGCGCTGGTCCACCGCGATCTTGGCGGTGGCCTCGGCGTCGTAGCCGAACTCCGCGGCGTAGCGCTGCGCGATCTGGGCGTAGGGCGCGTTCTGCCCGAGGTTGCCGTAGGGGATCTCGAACTCCGCCTGGGGCGAGCCGAAGTTGTTGCTGGAGGCGCCGAAGTAGCCGGGGTCCTTGCCCGGCCGGGTGCTCGAGCGCGGCAGCATCAGCGACCCGGGCACGATCACCAGCACCGCCTCGCACAGGCCCAGCTCCACCGCCGCCGCCGCGCGCCACACCATGCCGGCCGAGGTGGCCCCACCCAGGTCGACGCGCTCACCGAAGTTCAGCGGCAGACCCAGGTACTCCGACAGCGTGGCCGGCACGAACATGTCCGACTCCGCCAGCCCGTGCGCCACGATGCCGTTGACCAGCGAGGCGTCGATGCCCGCGTCGTCCACCGCCATCTTGGCCAGCAGCGCGTACTGCTCCAGGGTGAACATCGCCGGCCGGGTCTGCTTCTTCTGCGCCGGCAGCTCGCAGATGCCGACGATGGCCGCCTCGCCGCGCAGCCCCGCCATCAGGAGCCCGTCCCGGCGCGCAGCGGCAGCGACACGGTGGCAGTGCCCGGCATGAGCACCTCGTCGCCGCGCAGCCCCTGGATGCTCAGCTCCACCACGCCGCGCCCGCCGGAGGACTCGCCCAGTGCAGTGACGGTGCCGGTGAACACCAGCTCCTCCCCCGGGAACGCCGACGCCCGGTTCTGCACCGCGTAGCTGACCAGCGTCCCGGCGCTGCCGATCCAGTCGGTGACCGCACGGGCCAGCAGCGCCGCCTGCAGCGGACCCTGCACCACGATGTCGGAGTAGCCCTCCTTGTCCACCGCCCAGCTGCGGTCGTAGTGGATGCGGTGGCCGTTGTAGGTGGCCGCGCTGAACAGGAACATCTGCAGCGGGTCGACGGTCACGGACAGCGGTGGCACCACGGTGCCCACCTCGACGTCCTCGAAGAAGAGCTGGGACGGGGCGTCTGCCATGGGGTTCACCTCTGCTGTGCTCACGGGCGCGCGATCATGGACGTGGTGGCCTCGGCCACCAGCTCGGCGCGCTGGTTGGTGTAGGTGGTCTTCCAGGTGACCAGGACGAAGCGACCCGAGCGCCCGGACTTCTCCACGATGGAGTCGATGGTGCGGACGCTGGTGATGACGTCGCCGTCGTAGCAGGGCCGCAGGAAGGTGGTGTTCTCCCCGCCGGCCATCCGCTTGGGGCACTTCGGAAAGGCCAGGTTGCCCGAGGCCGCTCCGGAGGAGCCGTCCACGCGCAGGGTCTCGATGGGCGTGACGCCGAGGATGGCGTACTGCACGTACAGCGGCGGGCAGATGACGTCGGCGTACCCGTTGGCGCGGGCGTGCTCAGCGTCGAAGTACAGCGGGTTGTGGTCCTTGACCGCCACGGCCCAGCGCTGCCAGTCGCGGCGCACCACGGCTCCGGTGGCGGTGGAGGCGACGGTGCCCACGCGGGCGGCCACCTCGTCGGGGATCAACGAATCGTGCTCTGACATGTGCTGCCCTTCAAGCGATCTGGTGGTCGGTGACGAGTCCGCGCCGCACCAGGTCGGCGTAGTCGTCGTCGGAGTAGCCCAGCAAGGTCTGGTAGACGTAGGCGTTGTCCTCGCCGAAGCCGGGCACCACCCGGCCGAAGGCCAGGTCGAGGCCCTCGGCGCGCCACGGGTGTCCGGGGTAGCGGTAGGTGCCCACCGAGGGGTGGCTGCGCTCCTGGAAGAAGCCGCGGGCCGCCAGGTGCTCGTCGACGAGCAGCCGGTCCTCGGCCATCACCTCACCGGCCGGCACCCCCACCGCCTGCAGCTCGTCCACGATGGACACCGCCGAGCGCGCCCGGGCCCACTCCGCGATCCGGTCGCGGATGGCTCGGGAGTGCTCCGTGCGCAGCGCCGCGGTGGACCCCAGCTCGGCGAGATCGTCCAGCTCGAGCACCCCCACCAGCGCGGCCCAGTCAGCGTCGTCGCGGACGCTGATGGCTACCCACCGGTCGTGGTCGGCGCTGACGAACACGTCCTGCAGCACGTGCGGGTCGGTGTTGCCCAGCACCTGCGGGTCGCGGCCGTTCACCTGCTGGTCCAGCACGTGCTCGCCGATCTCGGCCATCACGTTCTCCGCCTGGGCGAACTCGATGAGCCCGCCCTCGCCAGTGCTCTCCCGGTCCCACAGCGCGGCCATCACCGCGAACGCCAGCCCCGCAGGCGCGGCCTCGTCCATGTGGTAGTTCTCCCCGGCGGAGTCCGGCTCCTCGCCCTCGTAGCCGTCCATCGCGGCGATGCCCACCAGGGAGTTGAAGTTGGGCCCGTAGCCGAGGTAGCCGCTCATCGGACCGGTCATCCCCAGCGGGGGCATCCGGGCGACCACCAGCCGCGGGTTGAGCTCCAGCAGCTGCTCGTGGCCCAGCCCCAGCTTCTCCAGCGTGCCGTTGGTGTTGTTCTCCACCAGCACGTCGCTGATCTTCAGCAGCTCCAGCGCCGCCGCGTGCCCCTCGGGCGTCTCCAGGTTCATGCACGCGGAGAGCTTGTTGCGGGAGTGCCAGGTGAACAGCGCCGTGCGGTCGTAGGGACGCTCGCCGGGGTCCTTCTCCGGGTAGGTGCCGCCGTGGTAGCCGGTCTGGGCGATGAGCTCCTTGGTGGTGCGCGCGGAGACCTGTCGGCTGGTGCGGTTGTTGCCCTCCAGCCGGATCACCTCCGCGCCCAGGTCGCCCAGCAGCGCGGTGGCGCCGGGTCCGGACCACACCACCGTCAGGTCGATAACCCGGATGCCGTCCAACGGGCCGCTCATGCCTGCACCTGCTTCCTGATGTCGGCGCTCCTGATGTCAGCACCGTGCTGGTCCAGCAGCGGCGCGGTGGTGCGCAGCCGGAACCCGTGGCGCATCCGCCACGGCGCCCCGGTGTACTCCAGGCTCCCGGCCACCGGGTGCTCGGCGCGGACGAAGGCGTCCCGCCCGCGGAAGTGCTCGTGCTGCAGCAGCTCGGAGACCTGCAGGTAGGCGGTCACCGGGATGCGGGCGGCCTCGGCCCGCTCCATCACGTCCAGCTTGGTCCGCACGGCGCACCACGCGGCCACGTGGGCCAGGAAGTCCTCCCGGTCGGCACCCATCACGGTCTGGCGGCCGTGGAAGCGGGCGTGGAACTCCGGGGCGTCGGCGCCGATCAGGTCGACCAGACGGTTCCAGAAGGCCTGGTTGGTGACGTAGACCATCACGAAGCCGTCGCTGGTGCGGAACGGCCCGGTGAAGGTGGCGCCGTGGCGGTGCGGGCTGCGCACCCCCCGCGGGGCGACCATCCCGGAGTAGGCGGCGGAGACCAGGTAGGACGCGCGGCGGTCGGCGCCGGAGAGCAGCACCTCCTGGCCGGAGACGTCGATCACCGAGCCGGTGCCGGTGCGGCGGGCCTGGAAGATGCCCGCCATGGTGGCCTCCCCGGCGGTGCGGCCCACGGTGTAGTGCTCCAGCAGGCCGGGCTTGCGCAGCGGGGCGCGGTCGGCAGCGCCGGTGGCGTTCATCGGACCACCCGCGGCCTGCAGCACCAGGCCGGTGGCCTCGCGGTCGCGGTGGGGACCGGTCTGGCCGAAGGCGCTGATCCGAGTGAGCACCAGCTTGGGGTTGCGCGCCCGCAGCACGTCCGGACCCAGCCCGAGGCGCTCCAGGTGGCCGGGGCGGAAGGACTCCACCACCGCGTCGGAGCTGGCCACCAGCTCCAGCAGCAGCTCCCGGTCGCCGGCGTCGGTGAAGTCGAGCGCCAACGAGCGCTTGTTGGTGTTGAGGTGCAGGAACAGCGCGCTGCGCTCCGGGTCGGGCACGTCGTCGGGGAAGGGTCCCCAGTGCCGGGTGAGGCTGCCCTGGCCGGGCTTCTCCACCTTGACCACGTCGGCGCCGAAGTCGGCGAACAGCTTGGTGGCGTACTCCCCCGCCACCCAGCGGGACAGGTCGAGCACCCGCAGGTCCTGCAGGGCCTGGCGCGGACGGGTTCGGTCCTGGGTGGACTGATCGTCAGTGAGAGCTTCGTCAGTGGACAAGACCCAGCTCCTCCTGCAGCCACCGGGCCGCGACGTCGGCGGTGCCGCCCCAGACCTCGGTGGTCTTGGCGCGCTCGGACCACAGGTGCAGGTCGGTCTCCCGCACGTACCCCATGCCGCCGTGCAGCTGGTGGGCGTTGAGGGTGGCCCACTTGTAGGCCTCGTTGCACCGCATGGTGGCGATGGCCACCGGCCGGGTGGCGCACTCGCCGCGACCCAGCCACCACACGGCGCTGTGCGCGGCCAGGCGCGCGGCGTCCAGGGCGATGTGGATGTCGGCCACCAGGTGCTGAGCTGCCTGGAAGCTGCCGATGGGGCGGCCGAACTGCTCACGGGTGCTGATGTGGGCGACGGTCTGGTCCAGCACCGCTGCGGTGCCGCCCACCATCTCCATGCACTGCAGCGCGACCGCGGCGTTGGCCACCCAGCGCAGGTCGTCGGTGCTGAGGCCGCGACCGTCCTGGCCCGCCAGCACGGCGGTGGCGGGCACCAGCACGTCGGTGAGCACCACCCGGCTCACCCGCTCCCCCGACATGGTCTCCAGCGCCTGCGCCTGCCAGCCCGCCGCGGTCGGGTCCACCAGGAACCCGAGGGTGCGGGTGGGCTCGGCGTAGACCGTCGCCCTGGCCGTCACCAGAACCACCTCGGCGCCCTCGGCGTTGACCACGAACGGCAGGGTGCCGCTGAGCGCCCAGCCCCCGCCCTCGGCCGGCACCGCGGTCAGCACCGGGCGCACGTCACCGGCGTCGGCGGGGTTGCTGATCGCGGTGGTGGCCCGCAGCTCACCGGCGGCCAGCGCGGGCAGGTGGCGCTCCTGCTGCGCGGGGGTGCCCAGCCGCCCGAGCGCGACGCCCAGCAGCAGGCTGCTGTAGATGCTGCTGGGGCACAGCGCCCGGCCGGCCTCGGCGAAGAACAGCCCCAGCTCGTAGAGGCCGGCCCCGCTTCCGCCGTGCGCCTCGTCGGTGGCCAGGCCCAGTGCGCCGACGTCGGCCAGGGCAGCCACCAGCTGCTTGGGCCAGGCGTCGGCTGCGGGGTCGCGCAGCTCGCGGACGAGGGTGGTCGGGCAGTGCTTGGCCAGCACCGACCGCAGCGTGGCCTGCAGGTCCAGCTGGTCCTGGGTGGGAACGATCTTCATGGTTCTCCTCGCGCTGCAGGGCAGCGGCAGTGTCGGCGAGCGGGCTCGTCAGCGTCCGTAGCTGGGCAGGCGGTGGCCGCGCTGGGCGATCACGTCCCGCAGCACCTCGTTGGTGCCGGCGCCGAAGCGCAGCAGTGGCGCGGCCCGGTAGAGCCGCTCGAACTTGCCACCGGCGGGCGCGTGCTCGCTGCGGTGGGCCAGCACGCCGGCGGGGCCGAGCAGCCCGGTGGCGACGTCGGCGATGCGCTGGCGCAGCTCGCTGGAGAAGATCTTCTCCGAGCTGACCAGCACCGAGGGGATGGTGCCGCTGTCGAGCAGCGAGGAAGCCTCGAAGCCCATCAGCTGCGCCACCTCGACGTCAGCGTCCAGCTGGGCCAGCTGGCGGCGCACGTCGGCGTTCTCCACCGGCCGGGTGCCGTCCTCGCGGGGCAGCCGCGCCAGCTCGAGCAGGTCGTCCACCGCGCGCCGGAGGTCGCCGGCGTTGGTGAGCGCGCCACGCTCGAGGTCCAACGCGCCGGTGATGTACTGCCAGCCCCGGTTGACCTCGCCGATGAGGTTGGTCGCCGGCACCCGCACGTTGTCGAAGAAGGTCTCGTTGGTGCGGTAGTCCGACCAGGAGATGATCGGACGGATGGTGACGCCGGGGGCGTCGATCGGCACGATGATCACCGAGATGCCCTTGTGCTTGGGCACCTCCGTGTCGGTGCGCACGCACAGCCACTCGTGGGTGACCCGCTGGGCCATCGAGTTCCAGATCTTCGACCCGTTGATCACCCACTCGTCGCCGTCCAGGACCGCGCGGGTGCGCAGGCTGGCCAGGTCGGTGCCGGCGCCGGGCTCGGAGTAGCCGACCGCGCAGGTCATCTCGCCGCGGGCGATGGGCGGCAGGAACTCGGAGCGGTTGCGCTCGGTGCCGTGCCGCATGATCATCGGCGCCACCGAGGTGACCGTGAGGTCCGGACCCGGCACCCCCCAGTACTCGAACTCGCTGACCAGCAGGTGCTGGTAGACCGGCCCCAGGCCGAGCCCGCCCAGCTCCGCCGGCCAGTTCAGCCCGAACCAGCCCTTGTCCCCGATCTTCTTGCGGAAGCGGGTGACCTCGCCCTGTGGGGCCTCGAGGTCGTGCACGGCCATCTCGGCCCGCAGCTCGGGAGTGACGTTCTCGCGCAGGAAGGCTCGCACCTCCTCGCGCCAGGCTCGCTGGTCGGCGTCAAGCTCGAAGTCCATGCCCGTCCGTTCCGGAGAAGGTATGCCTATTAGGCACATTGCTAGAGAATCTAGCAGTTGCTGTGCCAGGGGTCACGCCCGGGCGATCAGCTCCTCCGACAACGACCACAGCCGGGCGGCGAGCTCGGGGTCGCTGGCGTGCGGGCGGGCGCGGCCCAGTGCGCAGTCGGCCAGGTACGCGCCGCCGTGCTGGTCCAGCTCGGGCGCGGTGGCCGCCCACACCGTGGTGGCGGCGCCGACCGGCACGGTGCCGTAGCGCATGCCGCTGCGCGCCGGCTGAGCCGAACCCGCGGCGGCGGGGTCCCGGGGCGGACGGTTGAGCTTGGTCAGCCGCACCATCTCGGCCAGGTCGGCCTCGTCCATGTAGCGCGCCAGCTCGGTGACGATGATGCCGGGGTGCACCGAGTAGGCCCGCACCCCGCTGGGCTCCAGGCGGCGGTTCAGCTCGAGGGCGAACAACGCGTTGGCCGTCTTGGCCTGCCCGTAGGCCTCGAACTTGTCGTAGGGCCGGCGCAGGTAGCAGGGGTCGTCGAAGTCCACGGCCCCGAGGCTGTGCCCGGCGGAGCTGAGCACCACCACCCGAGAAGGGGCACCCGCCACCAGCGCGGGGGTGAGCAGCTCGGTGAGCAGGAAGTGACCCAGGTGGTTGGTGCCCAGCTGCAGCTCGAAGCCGTCCGCGGTGCGCTCGAACGGGGTGAACATCACTCCCGCGTTGTTCACCAGCACGTGGATCTCGCGGTGCCGGGCGAGGATCTGCTGGGCAGCGGCACGCACGCTGGCCAGCGACGTCAGGTCCAGCTCGACGTGCTCCAGGTCGGCCGCGGGGTGGCGGTCCAGGATGCTCTGCAGCGCGGCGGCGGACTTCTCCGGGTTGCGCGAGGCCAGCACCACTCGGGCACCGGCCGCGGCGAGGGCGCGGGCGGTCTCCAGGCCCAGCCCCGCGCTGGCCCCGGTGACCACCACCGTCCGGCCGGTGAGGTCCACACCGGACAGCACGTCGTCGGTGGTACGGGCGGTGTCGGTGGTGCGGGCGGTGTCGGTGGCGCGGGCGGTGCTGTCCTGGCTCATCGCGGCTCCTGCTGTCCAAGGGGGCGGGCTCCGCCGACAGACGCCGCGGTGGCGAAGCGCACCACGGCGAGGGCCGCGGGCTCGGCGCCGGCCCGCAGCGTGGCCAGCTCGGCGCCGTCGGCAAACGGCACCAGCGTGCGCGGTGGCAGCTCACGGCCGTCCTGGGTGAGCGCACCGGAGAGCACCACCACGTAGCCCCGTCCGGTCAGCGCGACCAGCTCCGGCGCCAGGGACTGGCCCGGACCCAGCCGAGCCGCCCAGGCCTGCGCGCCGCGCGAGGTCTGGGCCAGCAGTGACGCCGCCGCACCCTCCGGGGTGGCCAGCGCGGTGAAGTGCTCGCCGCCGCGGACGGTCCGCTCCCGCGACTCCGGCATGTAGTTCAGCCCGGTGGCCGCGTCCAGGCGCAGGGTGAAGTACGCGAGCCCGTCCGGGTCGTCGGTGGTGATCGGCCCGTAGGGGGTGTGCCCGTCGCTGTAGTGGACGACGCCGACACCCACCTCGTCGCGGCCCAGCCGGCCGCGACCGCCCACCACCACCTGGAACTGGTCCACCTCGTGGAAGTGCGGGCGCAGCAGCGGCGCCTGCTGGGTGACCAGGTAGGCCTGGTAGCCTTCCTCGCCGTCCAGCCGGTCGTGGCGGCCGAGGAAGTCGCTCATCAGGAACTGCCCCTCCGCGGTCTCTCGGCGCACGGTGCGGGCCTGGTCCGGCGTCACGGCTGGCGACACGGGGGTTCTCCTAGCTGCTCAGCGACGGGCTCGGGACGGCTTCGGCGGCCAGCCGGGCGGCGCGGGGCACCGGCACCGGGATGGCCTCGAGCAGGGCGCGGGTGTACTCCTGCTGCGGGTCGGTGAAGATCTGCTGCACGTCGCCGGTCTCCACCACCTTGCCGCCGGCCATCACCATCACCCGGTCGGCGATCACCTCGATCAGGGCAAGGTCGTGGCAGACGAACAGGTACGCCACCCCCAGCTCCTCCTGCAGGTCGCGCAGCAGGTTGAGCACCTGGGCGCGCACCGAGACGTCGAGCGCGGCCACCGGCTCGTCGCACACGATCATCTTCGGGTCCAGGGTCAGCGCCCGGGCGATCGCCACGCGCTGCAGCTGCCCGCCGGAGAGCTCGGCGGGGTAGCGGCTGAGGTAGCGCGAGCCGATGCCCACGCGGTCGAGCATGGCGCTGACCTTCTTGGTCCGCGCGGCGCGGTCCAGGTCGGTGTGCACCACCAGCGCCTCGGCGACCGCCTCGCCCACGGTCATCCGCGGGTCCAGCGAGCTGTGCGGGTCCTGGAAGATCATCTGCATGCCGCGGCGCATCCGGCGCAGCTCGCCGGCCTTGGCCGCTCGCACGTCAGCACCGTCGAAGGTGATGCTGCCGGTGTCGGGCTCGATGAGGCGCAGCACGATGCGCCCGACGGTGGACTTTCCCGCGCCGGACTCCCCCACCACAGCCAGGCACTCCCCGCGCTCCAGGCTGAAGCTGACGTCCTGCACGGCGTGCGACCAGCGGGACTTGCGGCCCAGCAGGTCGCGGCCGGAGGAGAAGGACTTGGAGACGTTGCGGACCTCGAGCAGGCTCATCAGATCGTCACTCCCTGCAGGGCGAGCTCACCCAGGCGCACGCACCGGGCCTGGTCGGTGGGTCCCGCGCTGATCAGCGGGGGGTGCTCGCTGTCGCAGCGCCCGGGCTGGGCGTGCGGGCAGCGGGCGGCGAAGCGGCAGCCGGTGGGCCACTCACCGGCGGCGGGGATGCCACCGGGGATGGCGACGAGGCGCCGGTCGGTCATGGTGCCCGGCTGCGGGATGGCCGCGAGCAGGCCGGAGGTGTACGGGTGCTGCGGGCGGAAGAAGATGTCGTCGACGTCGCCGTCCTCGATCACCTCGCCGGCGTACATCACCACGACCCGCTGGCACAGCTCGGCCACCACCGCGAGGTCGTGGCTGACGAACAGCAGCGACACCCCGGTCTGCTCCTGCAGCTCGCGCAGCAGCTGCAGGATCTTGGCCTGCACGGTGACGTCCAGGGCGGTGGTCGGCTCGTCGGCGATGAGCAGCTTGGGGTTGCAGGCCATCACCATCGCGATCATCACGCGCTGGCACATGCCGCCGCTGAAGGCGTGCGGGTACTCGTCCACCCGCTGGGCGGCGCGTGGGATCTGCACCAGCTCGAGCATCTCCACGGCGCGGGCCCGTGCCTGCTTGCGGTTGAGCCCCATGTGGCGGCGCACCGACTCCGCGATCTGGTCCCCCACCGTGTAGGCCGGGTTCAGGCTGCGGATGGGCTGCTGGAAGATCATGCCCATCCCGGCGCCGCGGAGCTTGCGCCACTCGCGCTCGGGCAGCGCAGTCAGGTCACGACCCTCGAACTCCACCGACCCGGCGGAGATGCGTCCGCCGGTGGCCCCGGTCAGGCCCATCACGGCCAGCGAGGACACCGTCTTGCCGGAGCCGGACTCGCCCACCAGGGCCACCGACTCCCCGGGCCGCACGTCGAAGGACGCGCCGTCCACGGCGGTGACCCAGCTGCGGCCGGCCGCCGGGAACTGCACGGTCAGGTCGCGCACCCGCAGCAGCGGCTGCTCCGCCGCCGCCACGGTCGCGGTCTTGGTCGTCTCGAGCGGGCTCTCAGGCACTGTCGCCTCCACTGCGGCTGCGGACCATGGCACGGCGCACCCCGTCACCGAGGTAGGTGAACGCCAGGACGGTCAGGAAGATCATCACTCCGGGGGGCCACACCAGGTGCGGTGCGCCCTGCATGTTCGAGGCGGCGGTGCTCAGCATCGAGCCCCAGCTGGCGGCCGGCGGCTTCGCGCCCAGGCCCAGGAAGCTCAGGCTGGCCTCGGCGGCCACCGCCGAACCCAGCGACACCGAGATCACCAGCACGATGGGCGGCAGCACGTTGGGCAGGATGTGCCGGCCGATGGTGCGCAGCGGGCGGCAGCCCAGGGCGATGGCCGCCTCGATGTAGGTCTCGTGGCGGACGTCCATGGTGGACGCCCGGGCCACGCGGAAGAACCGCGGTGCCATCACCAGGCCGACGGCGAACATGGCGTTGGTGATGCTGGCACCGAGCACGGCGACGATGGTGATGGCCAGCACCAGCGACGGGGCGCTCATCAGCGCGTCCATCACCTTGGTGGTCACCGCACTCACCCAGCCGCCGAGGTAGCCGGCGAGCACGCCGAGCGGGAAGCCGAGCAGCATCGCCACCGCCACCGCCTGCAGCGACGCCGACAACGAGATGCGGGCGCCGTGGATGATCCGGCTGAGCACGTCACGGCCGTAGTCGTCGGTGCCCAGCAGGTGCGCCCCGCTCGGGGACTTGAGCCGGTTGACCACCTCCTGCGCGAGCGGGTCGTGCGGGGCGAGCAGCGGGGCGAAGATCGCCATCACCACGACGGCGAGGACGAACAGTCCTGCCACCACGGTGACCGGCCGCCGCACGATGGAGCGCAGCGCACCGCCGCGGAGCGCCACCGGGGTGTCGGTCGGGTCGGTCTCGGACGGGGAGACAGGTCCCTTGGCCAGAGACGTCGTGTCGCTCATGCGCGCACCTTGGGGTTGAAGTAGCCGTAGGAGATGTCCACGACCAGGTTGACCAGCACCACCACCACGGTGGTGAACAGGACGAAGCCGAGCAGCACGGGGATGTCCCGGTTCTGCACGGCCTCCACCGCCATGCTGCCCAGGCCGGGCATGTTGTAGATGATCTCGATGGTGACGGCGCCACCGAGCACCTCCGACACCCGGATGCCCAGCACGGTGGCCACCGGGATGAGCGCGTTCTTCATCCCGTGCTTGATCACCACGCTGACCGGGCTGAGCCCCTTGGCCCGGGCGTTGAGCACGTAGTCGCTCTTGAGCACCTGCACCAGCGACGCGCGCAGCTGCAGGGTGACCTCGGCGGCCGGCAGCAGCCCCAGGGCGATGCCGGGAAGCACCAGGTGCCGGATCCAGGGGGTGAACCCCTCCGACAGCGGGCTGAAGCCCGATGCCGGCAGTGCCCGCAGGCTCACCGCGAAGATGGCCACCAGCACCAGCCCGAACCAGAACGCCGGGATGGCGATGGCGATGGAGGCGATGACGTTGACCGCGCGGTCGACGATGCCGCCGGGCCGCAGCGAGGCGACGGTGCCGAGGATGGCGCCGACGAGCACGGCCACCACCATGGCGAAGAGCACCAGCGACATGGTGGTGCCCATGCGCCGGAACAGCAGGTCGGACACCGTCTGGTTGGAGATGTAGGACATGCCCAGGTCGCCCTGCAGCACCCCACCCACCCAGTCCAGGTAGCGGATGAACACGTTGTGGTCGAGCTGCAACGACTCTCGGATGGCGGCCAGCCGCTCCGGTGTCGGGTTCTCCCCGGCCAGGATGACCGCGGGATCACCCGGGGACAGGTCGATCAGAAAGAAGATCAGCAGCGGGACGACGAGCAACAGCGGTATCGCTGTCAGCAGCCGCTTGCCGGAGTAGCGCAGCATCACAACCCCTTACCAGGTGCGCACGAGAGCGGTGCCCACACGGCCCGGCGCAGGCCGGGCCGTGTGGGTGAGTGGTGAGTCAGACCGGTGACTCAGGAGGTCATGGCCACGTAGCGGAGGTCGAAGATGCCGGTGTTGACCCAGGGCATGTTGTCAGCGCCGATGACCTTGGGGCTGGCGACCGTCGCGTTGGTCTGGTGGCAGATGGGGATGACCAGCGCCTCGTCCAGGGTCAGCGACCAGATCTTCTTGTACAGCGCGCCGCGCTCGTCCTGGGACTTCGTCGGGTCGGATGCCTCGGCGGCGAGCTTGAGGATCTCCGGGTTGTCGTTGCCCATCTTGTAGGCACCGGTCACGAAGGTCTTCACCGTCTCCGCCGGGTCGACCTTGGGGCTGTAGCTGTTGGTGACCATGGCCTCGAAGTCGCCGGCGATGTAGCGAGGCTCGTTGACCGTGTTGGGCACCGGGTTCAGCTCGGCGTTGAAGCCCACCTTGCTGAGCTCGGACTGGATGACGTTGGCCGGCTGCTCGGTGTTGGTGCCCGCACCGAAGGTCAGCGCGATCTTCGCCGGACCGTTGGCCGCCACCAGCTCCTTGGCCTTGGCCTCGTCGTAGGCGTACGGGTACTGGTAGCCCTGGTCGGTGGCCCAGCTGGAGGAGGGCTCCAGCTGGCGGTAGGGCGAGCAGGTGTCGGAGAACAGCGCGCTGATGGCCTGGGGGTTGACCGCCCGGGCCACCGCCTCGCGAATCTCCGGCTTGGCCAGGTCACCGCGGGCACGCAGCATCACGCTGAGCACGTTGCGGAACTCCACGGTGTTCACCACCAGGCCGCCCTGCTTGGCCAGGTCCTTGGCCTGCACGAGCTCGTTGGCCGAGCTGACCCAGGTCAGGTCGGTGGCGCCGGTGCGCGTGCCGTTGAGGCGGGTGGAGGCGTCGGCGGTCCACTGCAGCTCGATGCCGCCCAGTCGGCCGGCCTTGGGGTCCCAGTAGGTGCCCGGGGCCTTCTTCAGCGACAGCTTCTCGCCGGGGGTGTAGCTAGACACCAGGTAGGGGCCCGAGCCGGCGTTGCCCGGCTGGTTCTGGATGTCGGTGCCGGCCTCGATCACCTTGGGGCTGATCATCATGCCCACGTTGGTGCTGAACAGACCCGGCAGGTCCACGCCGGTGCCCTTGGCCAGGTTCAGCCGAGCGGTGGTGGGGTTGACGACGTCGACGGAGGTGACGTCCTTCAGCGCAGCCACCACGGTGCTGCCCTTCAGGGTCTGCCCGCGCTTGATGTTGGCGGCGACTGCGGCGGCGTCGAACGGGGTGCCGTCGTGGAACTTCACGTCGTCGCGCAGCTTCAGCTCCAGCGAGGACCCGTCCTTGGCGAACTCCCAGGAGGTGGCCACGCCGGGGACGAGCTTGTCCTTGTCGTCCACCAGCACCAGGCGGTCGTAGATGGCGGAGATGTAGCCCCAGCCGCCGTAGCTGGTCTGCAGGTAGGGATCGAGGTTGCGCGTGGGCGCCGAGGCGGCGACCTTGAGCACCGCGTTGGGGTCGACCTGCGCGTCAGCAGCGGGCGCGGTGGCGGAGGTCTCCTCGCCCGCGCCACAGCCTGCGGCCAGCAGCGTCGCCGCCAGCGAGACGGCCACCACTCCCGTTCCTCTACGGATCCAACCGGCTCTCAATGGTCTTCCTCTCGACGATCTGCGGGATCTGCGTCCTGCCCGGAGCTCGCACGCGTGCGCCGGACCAGGTTGCACTGCAACATGTTTCAACTACACATAGTTCTATTAGGAACTATCGATAAGTGTGGCATGCCTGGATGGATGCAGTGTGTCTCGGGGCACACGCGCGCACGCCGCTAGATTCCGCTGGGCGGGACAGAACTAGAGACCGTAACCAAAACGCCTGGTGGGCAACGCCTCTCACGCGCCCCAGCGCGGCACCCCGCTGGGGCGCCACGCTGCCGCACGGGGCTGGTGGCGCTAGGCCCGAGGCAGCCCCAGCACCCGCTGCGCGAGGATGTTCAGCTGGATCTCCACCGTGCCGCCACCGAAGAGGATGGCCGGCAGACCCAGGTGGTCGACATTGGTGTTGCCCGGGCTGGTGGCCAGCGCGCCGGCCGGGCCGAGCAGCGCCAGGGTGGCCTCGGACCCGGATCGCTGGGCGAGGGCTCCGGACACCTTGGTCACGCTGTTGTTGGCGTCGGCGCTGCGGCCCAGCAGCTGCAGGAACATCCCGCGCAGGTTCAGCGCCCCGAGGGTGATCTCGGCGGCCGTGAGCCGGCCCAGCACCCGCAGCACCTCCTCCTCCGGCGCGGCCAGCGCCCCGCTGCCGATGGCCTCGCGCAGGTGCGCCGACGTGCCGTGGCCCAGCCGGGTGGTGGCCATGTTCAGCCGCTCGGTGGCCAGCGTGGTGAGGGTGATCTTCCAGCCGCCACCGGACTCGCCCACCAGGTTGGCGTCGGGCACGAAGACCTCGTCCAGGAACACCTCGTTGAACTCCGCCCTGCCGGTGGCCTGCTTCAGCGGCCGGACGGTGATCCCGGGTGAGGTCATGTCCACCAGGAAGTAGGAGATGCCCTTGTGCTTGGGGGCGTCGGGGTCGGTGCGCGCCAGCAAGATGCCCCAGTCAGCCTGGTGCGCCATGGTGTTCCACACCTTCTGGCCCTGGATCTTCCAGCCCCCCTCGACCTTGGTGGCCCTGGTGCTCAGGCCGGCGAGGTCGGAGCCCGCGCCGGGCTCGCTGAAGAGCTGGCACCACACCAGGTCGCCCCGCAGGGTGGCGTGCACGAAGCGGTCCTTCTGCTCCTGCGTGCCGTGCTTGACCAGCGCCGCCATCGCGTACTCGCCGATGATGAGGTCCGGCGCCTGGATGCTGCGAGCGCGCAGCTCCTCGGTGAGCACCAGCTGCTGGGTGGTGCTGGCGCCGATGCCGTAGGGCTGCGGCCAGTGCGCGCCGAGGTAGCCGAGCTCGGCCAGCCGCTGCCGGCGCGGACCCACCCGGTGCTGGCTGTCCGCCACCGCGGGGACGTCGGCAGGCAGTGCGGCGACCTCGTCCAGCGCGGCAGACACCTGCGCGCGGAAGTCGCTGCTGTCGGTGTCGTGCTCGATGCTGAAGTCTCGGGCTGCCTGCTGCGCGGCCACGCCCAGACGCTGCTGCCACACCGCGTCGGCCCCGGCGATCGCCCGGATGCTCATGGCCCGGCGCCAGTACAGGTGCACGTCGTGCTCCCAGGTGAAGCCGACGGCGCCCAGCAGGGTCACGCACTCCACCGCGGCCTCGACGGCCGCGGGCAGCGCGGTGACAGCGGCCTGGGCCGCGGCGAGGCGCTGCTGGGCGGGCTCGTGCTCCAGCGCGCGGGCGGCGTCCCACGCCGAGGCGCTGGCCTTCTCCGCGCGCAGCAGCAGGTGGGCGGCCTTGTGCTGCACGGCCTGGAACGTGCCCAGCGCCTGGCCGAACTGGTGGCGCACCTTCACGTGCTCCACCGCGGTGTCCAGGCACCAGCGGGCGATGCCGCTGGCCTCGGCGGCGAGCAGGGCCAGCACCACCACGTCCACCGCCTCGGCGGTGAGCCCCTCGAGCACGGCGGAACCGGGCACGGTGAGCCCGTCCAGCTCCAGGTGGCCCAGCGAGCGGGTGAGGTCCACCCCGGCGTCGGTGTGCACCGCCGCGCCCAGCTGTTCCGCCCGCAGCACGAACCAGCGGGGCTGCTGGTCGGCGGTGTCCCGGGCCGCCACCACCACCACGTCGGCGCCGGGCAGCCCGAGCACCGGCACCGACCGTCCGCGCAGGACCCACCCGCTCGGGTCGGCGGTGGCGGTGAGCCCCGTCGCGTCGTGCACCAGCGCCGCCACGGCCCCCTCGGCCAGGCTGCGCAGGGCCGTGCTGACCGCCTCGGTGGCGGTGGCCTGGGTGAGCACCGCACTGGTCAGCAGGGTGGGCAGGTACCCGCCCGGAACCAGCGCCTGGCCCAGCTGCTCCACGATGATGGCCAGCTCCAGCAGACCGGCGCCGTCCCCACCGACCTCCTCCGGCAGGTGCACCGCGTGCAAGCCCTGCGACACCAGCGGCGCCCAGCAGCTGGGCGTGGCGCCCTTGGCCAGCTCGTCGGCTCCAGCGCGGGTGGTGTCGATGGGTGCGTGGCGCTGCGCGAACGCGGCGACCGACTGCGCGAGGTCCTCGTGGTCCTGGGTGAGGGAGATGGCCACTGTGCACGGCTCCAAAAGATGGTGGGTGGAAAGGGATCAGGACTTTGGGGAACGAGCCGACCGGCTCAGGGCAGGTACCCGGTGCGCTGGACCGGGCCCACCGGGGCGCTGCGGCGTCCCTGGGCCAGTCGCAGCCCGGCCAGCAGCGCGTTGCGCAGCTGGCGCGGGTCGATCACGTCGTCGTAGGTGACGGTGCTCGCCAGCCGCCACGGACCGGCGGCCTCGTTGTCCACCAGCGCCTGCTGGGTGCCGGCGTCCTCCTTGGCGGTGGCACCGCCCACGGCGGCCGGGATCCCGCCGAGCATGGCGTCGGGGAAGGCCAGCGACACGGTCTGGGCGTCGAAGGCGTTCTGCC
Source organism: Rhodococcus sp. Z13_19A (assembly GCF_058133575.1). Taxonomy (NCBI): domain Bacteria; kingdom Bacillati; phylum Actinomycetota; class Actinomycetes; order Mycobacteriales; family Nocardiaceae; genus Rhodococcus; species Rhodococcus sp. Z13_19A. Next base: position 130,136 of record NZ_JBYUNN010000003.1, on the reverse strand, counting down.
CCATCACCGAGCTGCCGAACCCGAAGGCCTTGCGCACGGTGACGTGCAGCTTGGGCACCCCGGCCCGGTGCTGCGCGGCGAACATCCGCGCGGCGGCCCGGAGGATGCCGGCCCGCTCGGAGGCGCTGCCGGCCAGCACGCCGGGGTTGTCGGCCAGCTGCACCAGCGGCAGGTGGAACGCGCTGGTGCACTCGATGAAGCGGGCGGCCTTGCTCGCCGCCGCCACGTCCAGGGCGCCGGCCAGCACCAGCGGCTGGTTGGCCACGATGGCCACGGCGGTCCCGCCCAGCCGCGCCAGCGCGGTGATCATGGAGGGCCCGTGCTGGGGCTGCACCTCGAACAGGCTGTCCTCGTCCACCAGCTCGGCCAGCACCGCGTGCATGTCGTAGGGCCGGCGAGGGTTGGGCGGAACCAGGTCGAGCAGCTCCTCCAGCACCCGCTCCCCCACGTCGTCGTTGCCCTCCGCGGGTCCGGCGTCGGGGGTGCGGCTCCAGGCGTTGGTCGGGAAGTACGAGAGGTAGGTGCGGGTCAGCTCGAGGGCCTCCTCGACGTCCGCGGCGACGGCGTGCGCCAGCCCGCTGGCCACGGCGTGCACGGCGGGACCACCGAGCTCCTCCTTGCTGACCTGCTCGCCCAGCGAGGCGGCCACCAGGGGTGGGCCGGCGGTGAACAGCGACGCGTCACCGTCCACCATCACCACGTAGTCCGACATCGGGGCGGCCAGCGCGCCGTGCCCGGCCGACGGGCCGGTGACCACCGCGACGGTGGGCACCAGACCGGCCAGCTCGCTCAGCGCCTGCAGGTCGTTGGGGGCAGGCCGGTGCGGGTGCAGCGCGTTGGTGGCCCGGTGCCCGGCGCCCTCCAGCATCATCACCAGCGGCACCCGCTCCTGCTGGGCCAGCGCGGCGATGCGGGCCCGCTTGGTGGCGGCGGCGGTGCCGATGGACCCGCCGGCGACGGTGAAGTCCTCCGAGCCCACCAGCACCGGGCGCCCGTCCACCAGCCCGGACCCGGCCACGAAGGCGTCGGCGGGCACGGGCTTGTCGGCGGACGCGGTGCCGTCGCCGGCCAGCGCGCCGAGCTCGACGAAGGTGTCGGTGTCCAGCAGGGCCTGCACGCGGGCGCGGGCGTCCACCCGGCCGGTGGCGCGGTAGCGGGCCAGCTTCTCCGGCCCACCCATCACCCGGGCGGCGGCCTGGCGGCGGGCGAGGGTGTCCAGCAGCGGACCCCAGGCCGCGCGGTTCTCCCCCACCGTCACTGGGCGGTGCCGACGGCGGTGGGCAGAGCCTTGCGCATCACCTTGCCGGTGGCGTTGCGGGGCAGCTCCTCGTCGGTGATCAGCCACCGCGCGGGGACCTTGTAGCGGGCGATGCGCTCAGCCACGAACGCGGTGAGGTCCTCGGCGGTGACCGACAGGTCGGGCACCACCACGATGGCGGCCACCTCCTGGCCGAGGTCCTCGCTGGGCGCGCCCACCACGATGCACTCACGCACGGCGGGGTGCTCGATGATCGCGGCCTCCACCTCGGCCGGGTAGATGTTCTCCCCGCCGCGGATGATGAGGTCCGACCGCCGGCTGCTCATCTGCAGCTCCCCGTCGCGCAGCGTGCCCAGGTCGCCGGTACGCATCCAGCCCTGCTCGTCGATGGTCGCGGCGGTGGCCTCGGGGTTGTTCCAGTAGCCGAGCATCACCTGCGGGCCGCGCAGGTAGATCTCGCCCTCGGTGCCGTCGGGCACCGCCTGGCCCAGCGCGTCGCGGACCTCCACCTGCACGGTGACGATGGCGCGGCCCACCGACTCGGGGTTGCGCACCAGGTCGGCGGCGGTGGCCAGGGTGGCGGCGGTGCTGGACTCGGTGAGCCCGTAGGTGGTGCCCAGCGCCTTCCCGGCCACGGGCAGCAGCTCCCGCAGGCCGGCCTTGAGCGCCGGCGAGGACGGGGCGGAGCCGAGCGAGAAGCTCTTCAGCGACGACAGGTCGTACCCGTCCACGCCGTGCTCGAGCAGCCGGCTGGCCATGGTGGGCACCGCGCCCCACTGGTTGATGCGCTCGCGCTCGATGAGGCCCAGGATGCGGTCGGGGTCGAAGCGGCCGGTGTAGATCACCGCGGCGTCACCGAACGCCAGCCGCGGCACCACCAGGTTGTGCAGCGACATGATGTGGAACAGCGGACCGGTGAGCAGGAACCGACGCGGACCCTGCGGCACGCCCAGCTCGGCGGCCACCGCGTCGTTGATGCGGAAGTAGTCCACGGCGCAGATGAGGTTGCGGTGCGAGTGCGTGGCGCCCTTGGCCCGGCCGGTGGTGCCGCTGGTGTACAGGATCACCGCGGGGTCGTCCTCCACCACCACGCACGGCGGCAGCTCCGCGTCGGGGTGGGCCAGCGACAGGTCGCGCACCGCCTCGATGCTCAGCACCGGGACGTCCACCTCGCCCAGCAGCTCGCGGCGGGGAGCGTCGGCGACCACCAGCGACGGCGTGGAGTGCTCCATCCCGTAGGCGATCTCCCGCGCCGACCACAGCGAGTTCATCCCCACCACGATGGCGCCGAGGGAGGTGGCGGCCCAGAAGGTGATGACCCACTCGGCGTTGTTGGCCGACAGCACGGCCACCCGGTCGCCCTTGCCGATGCCGTGCTCGTCCCGCAGCACCGCGCTGAGGGAGGCCACCCGGCGCAGGTGCTCGGTGTAGGTCAGGCGCAGGTCGTCGCACACCAGGTACTCGCGGTCGCCGTAGCCGGCCGACTCCGTCAACAGCTCGTGCAGGCTGCGGTGACGCTGGGCGAAGACCTGCATCTGGTTGCCGCGCACGTCCTCCTCGATGAGCTCGAAGCGCTGACCGGGAGCGGTCAGGCGGGCCATCGCCTCGGCGCGGGGGTCCGACGCCGTGGTCTGGTCAGTCATCGTGGTTCCTCTCGTGCAGGTCTGCAGTGTCGGTCTAGGAGCTGGAGCAACGAACGGGGCCGAATCAACGAACGGTGAGCTGGCCGCCGTCGACGTTCCAGGACTGTCCGCTCACCCAGGCGGCCTGCTCGCTGGCCAGGAACACCGCGGTGAACGCGACCTCCTGGGCGGTGCCGGCCCGACCCAGCGGGATGTTGGCCGCCACGTAGGACTGCCAGACGTCCGGAGCCAGGTCGTCGAGCCGGCTGGTGGCGGTGACGCCGGGGCAGATGGCGTTCACCCGGATGCCGTGGCCGCCGAGCTCCTTGGCCATGGACGAGGTGAGCGACTGGATGCCGGCCTTGGAGGCGGCGTACGCAGCGGTGGCCGCGCCGCCGGTCTTGCCGCCGATGGAGGAGATGTTGATGATCGCGCCGCCCTCGCCCTGCTCCACCAGGCAGCGCCCGAAGGCGCGGCTGACCAGGAAGGTCCCGCGCAGGTTCACCCGCATCACCGTGTCCCACACCTGCGGGTCCAGCTCGAGCACGGGCACCCGGTCGGCCCCGCGCGCAGCGGCGGCGTTGTTGACCACCACGTCCACCCGGCCGTGCTCGGCGAGCACCTGCTCGACCAGCGCCTGCACCGACGCCTCGTCGGAGACGTCGGTGACCACGGCGGTGGCCTGGCGTCCCAGCGCCCGCACCTCCTCGGCCACGGAGTGGATGTCGCGCCAGCCGGCGGCCTTCTCCTCCTCCGGGTAGTGCTCGGGCGAGCGCCCGGTCCCGGTGACCACCACCTCACAGCCCGCCCGGGCCAGCTCGACGGCCACCGCGCGGCCGATGGAGCGCATCCGGCCGGCCCCGGTCACCACGGCGACCTTGCCGGCCAGACCCGTGAGCTCGAGGGCCACTACCCCGCCACCTCGATGAAGAGTCCGGTGGCCTCCACGCAGCGACGGCCGTCGTGGTCGATCCAGCCGCGCACGGTGAGCTTGCGGCCGTCGTGCTTGACCAGCTCCGCGCCCAGGTTCAGCTCCTGGTCCAGCGGGGTGCGGGCCAGGTAGCGCATGGTCAGCGTGCCGGTGACGGCGCGGCAGCCCTCGCCGCGCACCACCGCGCCCAGCAGCATGTCCATCAGCCACGCGCTGATACCGCCGTGCACCGACTCGGGCGGGCCCTCCAGCAGCGCACCGGCCACCAGCGTGGCGCTGACGCTGCCCTCGCCGTAGGTGATCTCCACCGGCACCGACTGCGGGTTGTAGACGTCCATGGTGGCCTGGTGACCCACCGCGATGCGGCCACGGGGCAGGTCACGGTGCGGGCGGTAGCACCGCTCGCGCTGGCGGGTGCTCAGCAGCGCGGAGGCCTGCTCGAGCAGCCGGGCCGCCTCGGTCATCGTGGCAGCGTCGACGTCGGCGAGCCCAACGTCGGTCATCAGGGCGCGGGTGGTCCCGACCAGCTCGGCGTACGCCGCTTGGTCGAGGGACGTGGCGGAGCCCGCGTGACCCGCGGGTGCGGTCACAGCCGCTCGATCACGGCGCCGGTGGCCAGCGCGCCGCCGGCGCAGATGGCGACCACGCCGAGCTGCTTGTCGCGGCGCTCGAGCTCGTCGATGATCGTGGCGATCAGGCGGATACCGGTGGAGCCCACCGGGTGGCCGAGCGCGATGGCGCCGCCGTTGACGTTGAGCTTGTCCGGGTCGACCCCGTGCACGGAGGCCATGGACATGGGCACCGCGGCGAAAGCCTCGTTCACCTCGAACAGGTCGATGTCGCTGACGCTCATCTTGGCCTTCTCCAGCGCGATGCGGGTGGCCTGGACCGGCCCGTCCAGCAGGAAGCTGGTCTCGCCACCGATGAGGCACTGGCTGCGCAGTCGGGCGCGGGGCGTGAGGCCCAGCGCGGCGGCGCGGTCGGAGTCCATCAGGATGGCGGCGGTGGCGCCGTCGGAGATCTGCGACGCGGTGCCCGCGGTGTGCAGCCCGCCCTCGCGGATCGTCTTGAGCGCACCCAGCGCCTCCAGGCTGGTCTCGCGCAGCCCCTGGTCACGGGCGACCACCTCAGGTGCGCCCTCGGCGGGGTTCGGCACGGTGATCGGGATGATCTGACGGTCCAGGCGGCCCTCGGCCCAGGCGTCGGCGGCGCGCTGCTGGGAGCGCAGGCCGAACTCGTCCAGGTCGGCGCGGGTGAAGCTGCGTCGCTCGGCGATGCGGTCGGCGGCCTCGAACTGGGCGGGCAGGTCCACCTTCCAGCCGGGCGGACGGGGCACGCCGAAGCCCTCGGGGATGTTGGACAGCAGCGGCACCCGCGACATCATCTCCACGCCACAGGCCATGCCCACGTCGATGACGCCGGCGGCGATCTGCGCGGCGATGAGGTGCACCGACTGCTGGGCGGAGCCGCACTGGCAGTCGATGGTGGTGGCCGCGGTCTCCTCCGGGTGGCCGGCGTGCAGCCAGGCGAAGCGCGCGACGTTGGACGCCTGCTCGCCGGCCTGGGTGACGCAGCCACCGATGATCTGCTCGACCTGCGCGGGGTCGACGCCGGTGCGCTCCAGCAGACCGGTCTGCACCGCGCCGAGCAGCTCCACCGCGTGCATGCTGGACAGCCAGCCGTTGCGACGGCCGTACGGTGATCGGGCGGCATCAACGATGACGGGGAAACCCATGACAACTACTCCTTCAACGGACTCACGAGGTCGACGCCGACTCCGTCGCGTGAGCGGCACACGAACCAGGTGACCCGACCGTAGGCGGCGACGGTGCGCGACCCGTGCTCACGTCCCACCGACCGAGACCGCGCCGCCTCGCCCCGGCCCCGTCGCCCCGAGGGTCAGAGGCTGGGGCGGTCGGTCACTCCGCCCAGGTCCGGGTAGTTGGACTGCTCCCACCCGCCGTCCACCACCAGTGCGGCGCCGGTGACGTAGGCGGCGTCGGCGCTGGCCAGGTACAGGCAGGGACCGGCGATCTCCTCGGGGGTGCCGGCCCGGCGCTGCGGGATTCGGTCGGTGAAGGCGTCGAGCATGGGCTGGTAGCCCATCACCACGCCCACCAGCGGGGTGTCCACCAGGCCGGGCAGCACGCAGTTGACGCGGATGCCGTGCCGGGCCAGCTCCACGGCCGCGGTCCGGCTGAAGCTCTCCACGCCGGCCTTGCCGGTGTTGTACGGACTGCCGCCGGGCATGGGCACGTGGGCGTTGAGGGAGGCGACGTTGACGATGGCGCCGCCGTTGCCGCAGTCGCGCATGTGCCGCGCCTCGTGCTTGGTGCTGAGAAAGACACCCTTCTGCACCAGGTCCACCGTGAAGTCCCAGTCGGCCTCGTCCAGGTCCACGATGGCACCCATCCGGGCGGCGCCGGCCACGTTGAAGGCCAGGTCGAGCCGACCGTGGGTGCGCACCGCCACCGCCATCGCCTCGGCCACGTCCGCCTCCACGGTGACGTCGGCGACCACCGGGGAGAACGACTCCCCCAGCGTGCCGGCCACCGCGTCCAGCGCATCCTTGGCCACGTCCACGCCGATCACCGTCGCGCCCTCGGCCACCAGCCGGGCGGCGATGGCCCGACCGATCCCCGAGGCGGCTCCGGTGACCACCGCGTTCTTGCCCTGAAAACGTGCGCCCTGCTCCTGCTCAGCCATGTCCTACCTCCACCAACACCTTCATGGCGCGTCCTGCCGACGCGGCCTGGAAACCTTCGGTCACGGCCTCGACCATGGGGACCTGCTGCACCCACCCGTCGAGGTCGTACGCACCCTGCGCCATCAGCGCGATGACCTCGCGGAACTCCTCGGCGGAGTACACCATCGAGCACCGCAGCTGGGCCTCGGAGAACATCAGCGCGTAGGTGTAGAGCTCCACCGGCTGCGGGTAGGTGGCCAGCAGCACCACTCGGCCGCGGGCGCGGACGCTGCTCAGCGCGGTGTCGATGGCCGCCGGGGCACCGGCGCACTCCAGCACCAGGTCAGCACCGGCTCCGTCGCTGCGCTCCAGCACCTCGGCCCGGACGTCGCTGCTGGTCGGGTCCAGCACCTCCAGCCCGAGGGACTCCACCACCGCGCGGCGCTGCGGGGACGGCTCGCTGAGCAGGATGCGCTGCACCCCGGCCACCCGGAGGTTCAGGGCGGCGCAGATGCCGATGGGGCCGCCGCCGAGCACCAGCGCCAGCTCGTCGGCGGCCGGCTCGGCCAGGCGCACGCCGTGCAGGGCCACCGCCAGCGGCTCGACCACCGCGCCCTGGCGCAGGCTCACCGACTCCGGCAGCGGGTGCGCGTTGCGCGCGGGCACCACCGTCAGCTCGGAGAGCCCACCGCCGTGCGCGGAGAGGCCGTGGAAGGCGATCACCGCGCACAGGTGCGCCAGTCCGTCGCGGCAGCGCGGGCAGGTGCCGCAGGAGTAGTTCGGCTGCACCGCCACCCGGTCGCCCACCTGCAGCTGGGTGACCCCGGTGCCGAGCTGTTCCACGGTGCCGGAGAACTCGTGGCCGAGCACCTGCGGCCCGTGCGCCCCGGTGAGCGGGTGCGGCTCCGAGGCGAGGAAGCCCTTGCCCACCACGCTCAGGTCGGAGCCGCAGATGCCGTTGAAGGCCACCCGCACCAGCACCTCGCCGGCGCCGGGCACCGGTGGCTCGAGGTCTTCCAGGCGGAGGTCGTCGGCACCGTGCAGGACGAGCGCCCTCATGTCAGCGTCACGAGAACCGACACTATGGCGGCCAGCGTTCGGCCACAAGTAGTCCGACTCAGAATATTTCGATTCAGTGCAACCGGGCGTCGGCGTAGACGTTCATGGCGTCGCGGTAGTACTCCGCCAGCCCGGGCGCCACCGCCTCAGCCCGATGTCGTCGTCGTGCCGCAGCGTCCGCGAGCTCACGGATCGGCCGGTCTCTCCGGCCACCAGCGACGCTAGGGGTTGGCGCAGCGTCAAGGTCAAGGCCAGTCACTCGCGCCGGGGATGCTTATGATCGCGGTCACAGCCGCGCCTCAGCCGCCGGACCCACCCCTAGCCCCAGGATCGTGCCCATGCCCGTTCGTGCCGGCCTGACCGCCACCGACTACGAGCTGGTTCTCGACGTCTCCGCACACTGCGGGTCGGCGGACACCGTGCCGGAGTTCTCCGAGCGGCTGCTGGAGTCGCTCGCCGCAGCCTTCGGCGCCCGCTACACCACCTTCTTCCGCGGCCACAGCCTGCGCTCGGCCTTCGACGACCACGGCGCGGTGGTGCACGGGGGCGGACGGACCAGCCTGGCGCACTACCACGCGCACTGGCGGTCGGTGGACGTCTTCGCCAGCTCGCCGTCGCTGCAGCACCTCAACCGCAGCGGCGTGGTGTCGCTGCACGAGCTCGCCGACATCAGCCACTCCTTCCGCGACCGGGTGATGGCGCCGCGCGGGCTCACCGGCGCCGCGGCGCTGCGGCTGCCGCTGCCCGCGGGCACGGTCGGGGTGGTCGGGCTGTTCACCGTGGACCAGCCGCGGCTGGGCGTGCGGGACCGCCAGGTGCTGCAGCTGCTGGTGCGCCAGCTCTCCCTGGTCTCGCGCCTGCTGCCCGAGGCCGCGCCGGTGGACGCCCTCGCCGGGCTGCCCCGCCGCGAGGCCGAGGTGGCGCGGCTGGTGGGCGAGGGTCTGGGCAACGCCGACATCGCGCTGCGGCTGGGCCTGGCGGTGGACACGGTGAAGAAGTACGTCAGCCGCGCCCTGACCGCCACCGGCTGCCAGTCCCGCACCGAGCTGGCGGTGCTGCTGCACCGCAGGAGGTAGCGCCCCACCCGCAGGCCTTAGCCGACGCTGACCTGCTCCGCCCGCGGCGGCACCGGCAGCTGGTTGCCGGCCTGCGTCGCCCGCTTGCGCCCGGTCGCGATCTCCTTGACCAGGTCGCGCACGTAGCGGCCGAAGTCCACCTGGATGGTGTGCCGCGGGGTGTCGTAGTACTGCTCCAGGCTGGCCTTCTCGTCCTTGCGCATGATCAGCCGCATCTCGTTCACCGAGGGCAGCGCGTACTCGCCCGTGAGGTAGGCAGCGAGGAGCTTGCTCTGCTGCTCGGCGAAGTTGATGATCGTCGGCGACGCCTGGGCCAGGCCCATGAAGAACAGGTTGTCGACGCCCGGCTTCACCATCCGCTTGAACAGCGGGAACCGGTTGTCGGCGTCGGGCTGCAGCGCCGGGTCGGTGAAGAACGGGAACTCCATGTTGTAGCCGGTGGCGCACACCACCACGTCCGCTGTCACCGAGGTGCCGTCGGTGAAGTGCACCGTGTCGCCGTCGAGGCGGGTGATGGCCGGCTTGCAGGTGAGGTCGCCGGAGCCGGCCTTGGCCAGGAAGTCGATGCTCACCGACGGGTGCGCCGAGAGCGGCTCGTGGTCGGGCTTGGGCAGCCCGTAGTCCTCCATGTTGCCCACCGCCTTCTTGATCGCCTTGCGCGACAGGGCCAGCCCCAGCTTGCGCGGCATCCACGGCGGCTTGGCGGCCTTGTCGGCGGGCTTGCCGTTGCGGTACTTGCTCAGCACCCACACCCCGCGGCGACCCGACACCCACAGGTTCTTGGCGATGGAGCGGTGCGAGAGCTCGGAGGCGATGTCCATCGCCGAGTTGCCCATGCCGACCACCACCACGTTCTTGCCGCGCATCTCCACCGGCTCGAACGGGCTGCGGTAGGCGTGCGAGTGCAGCACCACCCCGTCGAAGGTGCCGGGGTACTCCGGCATCCGCGGGCTCCAGTGGTGCCCGTTGGCGACCACCAGCACGTCGTAGGTGCGCGCCTCACCGGTGTCCAGGGTGACCGTCCAGATGCCGTCGGATCCGCGCTCGGCCCGCTCCACGCTGGTGTTGAAGGTGATGGTCTCGCGCAGGCCGAACGTCGCCACGTAGTCGCGGAAGTACTGGTGCATCAGGGTGTGGTGCGGGAAGTCCGGCCACTCCTCCGGCACCGGGAAGTCCTGGAACTGCAGCCGGTACTTGGAGGTGTCGATGTGCAGGCTCTCGTAGCAGGCGGAGCGGCCGTTGGGGTTGTTGTAGTACCAGGTGCCGCCCACGTCGTCGGAGCTCTCGAAGCAGTCGTAGGGGATGCCGGCGTCCTTCAACCGCTTGGCGGTGCTGAACCCGCTGGGACCAGCTCCGATGATGCAGACCTTCGGCAGTGCGCTCATGTGCAGCAACGCTATGGCGTGGATCACGCCGCCACCAGTGCACCAAGGTGGACCCAGGGCGTCCACTGAGCGGACAGCCGTGCTGCGCCGGCACCTCTCCACCTGCGATCGTCTGCGACGTGAGCTTTCCCGCGGACAGCCCGATCATCGACACCTTCATCGGCTTCCGGGAGGCCGGGGGCGGCGAGTACGACTTCATCACCGCCCAGACCAAGGACCGGGAGAGCAAGGAGGAGTTCAGCTTCCCTGCCCAGTACATGTTCACGGACGTCCCGCACGACCTGCCCACCGACGACCCGGTGTCGGTGACGCTGCGGGAGATGGACGCCCACGGCATCAGCATCGGCATGGTGAGCGTGTCCACCGCCTCGGGGCGCCGGGCCGTGACCACGCACCCCGACCGGTTCGTGCCGCTGGGCAGCGCGGTGGACCCACACGACATCATGGGCACCCTGGCTCGGATGCGGCGCGAGCACGAGCAGTTCGGCATCCGCTCGGTCAGCTCCTTCGCCGCGGGCACCTTCCCGCAGGTGGCGCTGAACGCCCCGCAGATGTACCCGATCTACGCCACGTGCGTGGAGCTGGGCATCCCGATCTTCGCCTGCGTCGGCGTGCCCGGCCCGCGAGTGCGGATGGCCCCGCAGCACGTCGAGCTGATCGACGACGTGATGTTCGACTTCCCCGACCTGGTCTTCGTCACCCGCCACGGCGGCGAGCCCTGGCAGGACCTGCTGGTCAAGCTGATGCTCAAGTGGCCCAACCTCTACTTCTCCACGTCGGCCTTCGCGCCCAGGCACTACCCGCAGGCCATCGTGGACTACGCGAACACCCGCGGCGCAGACAAGATCCTCTACGCCGGCTACTTCCCGGCCGGGCTGTCCCTGGAGCGCATCGCCGCCGAGCTGCCGGGCGTCGGCTTCCGCGACGAGGTGTGGCCGAAGTTCTTGCACCTCAACGCCCGGAAGGTGCTGAAGCTCGACGCCTGAGCCGCTGGGTGCGGCCCGGGCACCCTGGTCGACCGCCACCGCCACCGTGTGGTGAGGTTCAGGTGAGATCACGCCCCAGCTGACCGACCTGCGACGACCCGAGGAGTCCCGTGCCCCCCATCGACGAGGTCCTCAAGGTCGACCAGCTCGCCGAGGACGTGTTCCAGGGCAAGTCCTTCGACACCAGCATGCAGCGCACCTTCGGCGGCCAGGTGGCGGCCCAGTCGCTGGTGGCGGCGGTGCGGACGGTGCGCGAGGACGTGCGGGTGCACTCCTTGCACGGCTACTTCCTGCGGCCGGGCGACCCCGACGCCCCCACCGAGCTGCACGTCGACCGGGTGCGGGACGGGCGGTCGTTCCTCACCCGCCGGGTCACCGCGATCCAGCACGACAAGGCCATCTTCTCCATGTCGGCGTCCTTCCACGCCCACGACGACGGCCCCGAGCACCAGGACGACATGCCCCGGGTGCCCGGCCCGGACAACCTCTCCGCGCTGGGCGGGGTGAACGAGGCGATCAACGACTGGTTCCGCCAGGAGTGGCCGGACTGGGACATCCGCATCGTGCCCGCGGTCGACATGTCCACCAGCCGAGGCCTGGCCGCGCAGCAGCGGGTGTGGATTCGCTACCGCCACCAGCTGCCGCCCGACCCGGTGTTCCACGTGTGCGTGCTGGCGTACATGAGCGACATGACGCTGCTGGGCTCCGCCCGGGTGCCGCACCCCGACGCACACACCCAGGGCGCGTCGCTGGACCACGCGCTGTGGTTCCTGCGCCCGTTCCGGGCCGACGAGTGGCTGCTCTACGACCAGACGTCGCCGTCGGCGGGCTTCGGGCGCGCGCTCACCCAGGGCCGCATCTTCGACCAGGCCGGCAACATGGTGGCGGCCGTGGTGCAGGAAGGGCTCATGCGCTACGCGCGCTAGCGCCTCTTGGGGGGCGTTCAGGGCCCTGATCGCCCTCCAGGGGCTCCCTGGGGGCGACAAGGGCCCTGAACGCCGTAGCGGAGCGGCTAGTACGAGCGCGGCAGTCCCAGGGTGTGGGTGCTGACGTAGTTGAGGATCATCTCCCGGCTCACCGGGGCGATCCGCATCACCCGCGAGGCGCCGAGCAGCGCGCCCAGCCCGTACTCCGCGGCCAGGCCGTTGCCGCCGTGCACCTGCACCGCCTGGTCGATCACCGCGCACGCGGCCTCGGCGGCGGCGTACTTGGCCATGTTTGCCGCCTCGCCCGCGCCCTTGGCCCCGGCGGTGTACATCGCGGCGGCCTTCTGCGTCATCACCCGGGCGAGCTCGAGGGAGATGGCGGCGTGGGCCAGCGGGTGGGCGATGCCCTGGTGCGCCCCGATCGGCGTGCCCCACACGTTGCGGGTGCGGGCGTAGTCGGTGGCCTTGTCCAGCGCGAAGCGTCCCAGCCCGGTGGCGAAGGACGCGGCCATGATCCGCTCCGGGTTCAGCCCGGCGAAGATCTGGCTGAGCCCGGCGTCGGGGTCACCGACGATGGCGTCGGCCGGCAGCCGCACGTCGTCGAAGAACAGGGTGAACTGCTTCTCCGGCGAGACGATGTCCATCTCGATCATCTGCGCGGTGAGGCCCGGGGCGTCGGTGGGCACGATGAACACCGAGGGCAGCCCGCGGTTGCCGGCGGCGTCGGTGTGCCGGGCCACCACCAGCACGTGCGAGGCCTCGTCCACCCCGGAGATGTAGTACTTGCCGCCGTTGAGGATCCAGTCGTCGCCGTCGCGGCGCACCGCGGTGCTCAGCTCGTGGCTGTTGGACCCGGCGTCGGGCTCGGTGATGCCGAAGGCCATCTTGGTGCTGCCGTCGGCAAAGCCGGGCAGCCAGTGCTGGCGCTGCTCCTGGGTGCCGAACTTCTCGATGATGGTGCCGCAGATGGCCGGCGAGACCACCATGAGCAGCATGGGCGAGCCCTGCGCGGCGAGCTCCTCGCACACTGCGGCCAGGTCACCGATGTCACCGCCACCGCCGCCGTAGGCCTCGCCGATGGCCACCCCGAGGTAGCCCAGCTGACCGGCGCGGTCCCACAGCTCGGTGGTCTTGCGGCCGTTGCGGGCGCAGTCCTGCAGGTAGTCCCCGCCGAACTCCGCGCCCAGCGCGGCCACGGCCTTGCGCAGCTCCTGGCGCTCGGCCGACTCGGTGAACGCCGTGGCGGCGCCGGCGCTCACTGCCAGCTCCACAGCTTGGCCGCGAGGTCCACCATGATCTCGCGGGCTCCGCCGCCGATGGGCAAGATGCGCACGTCCCGGTAGTGCCGTTCCACTTCAGACTCCCTCATGTAGCCCATCCCGCCGTGCAGCTGCACGGCTTCGTTGACGACGTAGTCGGCGGCGTCGCAGGCCATGTTCTTGGCGACGCACACCGCGGCGATGTCGGTCTCCCCCGCCGCGACCCGCGTGGCGAGGTCGCGGGTGTAGGTGCGGGCCAGCTCGATGCGCGAGCGCATCTCCACCAGCTTGTGCTGCACCACCTGGCGCCTGATCAGCGGCTTGCCGAAGGTCTCCCGGTCGCGCGCCCACTGCAGGGTCAGGTCCAGGCAGCGCTGCGCGGTGGCGTAGGCCTGCACGGCGATGGAGATGCGCTCGTGCTGGAACTGCATGGCGATCTGCAGGAAACCCTGGTTCTCCTCGCCCACCAGGTTGGCGGCGGGCACGCGGACGTCGTCGAAGGACAGCTCGCCGGTGTCCGAGCACAGCCAGCCCATCTTCTCCAGCCGCCGGGTGACGGTGAAGCCGGGGGTGTCGGTGGGAATCACCAGCAGGCTGACGCCACCTGCGCCCTTGCCGCCGGTGCGCACCGCGGTGGTGATGAAGTCGGCGCGGGTGCCGGAGGTGATGTAGGTCTTGGCCCCGTTGACGATGTAGTCGTCGCCGTCGCGCCTGGCGGTGGTGAGCAGGTTGGCCACGTCGGAGCCGCCGCTGGGCTCGGTGATGCCCAGCGCGCCGATCATCTCCCCGGCCAGGGTGGGCCGCACGAACCGGTCGACGAGGTCGGGGTTGCCGGCGGCGACGATGTGCGGCAGCGCGATGCCGTGGGTGAACAACCCCGCCGCGAGGCCCGAGCTGCCACCGGCCTGGATGAGCTCCTCGTTGAGGATGACCGCGTCGAGGAGGTCACCGCCGGAGCCGCCGACGGCCTCGTCGAAGGCCAGGCCCATCAGGCCCTGCGCCGCCGCCTTCCTGTGCAGCTCGCGCGGCAGCTCACCGGCACGCTCCCAGTCGTCCAGGTGCGGCAGGACCTCCCGCTGCACGAAGGTGCGGATGGTGGCCCGGAGCTCGGTGCGCTCGGGGGTCTCGAACAGGTCGTTGACGCTCACGGTCGGAGTGTCTCCTCGGGGTGTGGGCCGGTCGGGGGCAAGCACGGACGGGAGTCAGGAGCTGGGGACGGTGGCGGGCGCGCGTCCGGGGCCGGGTGGCCCGGCGAAGGCCTGGGCGATGCGCAGCCACTCCTCGGCTCCGGCGCCGGTGGTGCGCAGGGCGAGGTCGTCGAGGTGGCGGCGCTGGGTGACCCGCAGGCAGAAGTCCTCGGCCGGGCCCTGCACCACGTCGGTGTCGGACTCGCCCCAGCACCACAGCTCACCGTCCGGCGCAGTCAGCTCCACCCGCACGTCGCCGGTGGGCGGGGTCAGGCCGTTGACCAGGTAGGCGAAGCCGCGGGTGCGCACGCCGATGTGGCAGATGTGGCGCAACCGTGCGGTGGGCACCCGCCGCTGACCCAGGGCGTCGGCGACGTCCTGGCCGTGCGCCCAGGTCTCCATCAGGCGCGCGGTGGCCATCGAGGTGGGGCTCATGGGTGGTCCGAACCAGGGCAGCTTCTCCCCCGGCGTGGCGGCGGCCAGCGCCGCCAGCAGCTGCGCCCGCCCCTGGCGCCACCGCTGGAGGAGCTCCGGCGGTGGCTGCGTGGCGTCGCGCTCGGCGACGGCGTCCACAAAGCCCATGGGGTCGGCCGCGGCGCCGGTGAGCACCTCGGTGAAGCCGTCGAGGTCGGTGGCCGCCAGCACCGCCACCTGGTCGGTCCACGCCAGGTGCGCCACCTGGTGGGCCACGGTCCACCCGGCGGCCGGAGTCCCCCGCGCCCAGTCGGAGTCGGGCAGGTCGGCCACCCGGGCGTCGAGGTCGTCGTTCTCCTCGGCGAGGTCGGTCAGCAGCTGGTCCAGGGCACTCACGTCTTGCCTCCGAGCTGGTCGTCGAGCTGCCCGGCCCACTGCCGGACGATCTTGGCGCGCCGCACGCTGTCGTCGGCGAGCTGGTTGGCCAGGGCGAGCCCGCGGGCCAGGTCGAGGGTGGCCTGCACGGCCTCCCGCACACCGGGCACCGACTCGTCAGCCCCCAGCAGCTCCACCGCCATCCGGTGACACTCACGGCCGAGCTTGGCCTGCAGGCGCAGCACCATCGGCGTGAGCTCGGCGTCGGTGCGGGCGGCCACCCACAGCTCGAGCGCAGCGGCGAACACCGGGCTGATGAAGAAGTCCACGATCAGCTGGACCACCGCCTCGGTGCGCACGGCGGAGCGGGACCTGGACAGCGCCGTGGCGCTCTCCCGGAACTCCTGCACGCCGCGGGAGCCGACGTGCTCCACGGCGGCGGCCACTAGGGCGCCGCGGCTGGCGAAGTGGTGCAGCTGCGCTCCGCGGGAGACCCCAGCACGCTGGGAGACCAGAGCCGTGGTGGTTCCCGCCCAGCCGTGCTCGGCCAGGCACTCCACCACCGCGTTCATCAGCTTCAGCCGGGTCTCCCGGCTGCGCTCACCCTGAGTCTGTCGACCCGCCGGGGCGGTGACGCTGGGCGTCACCGCCGGTGTGGTCATGGTCACCAGTGTGCGGGGTCAACGAACAAACAGTCAAGTCTGCTTGTTTGTTCTTCTCCTTGGTTGTCCCTCGGGAGCGGCGGGGGTCGAGGTGCGACAGCGGGCCCGGACGGAAGGATCCGTCCGGGCCCGCTGTCAGTGTCGGTGCTGGTGCGTCGGCGTCGGTGCTGGTGCCGCGGGAAGGTCAGGCCAGGGAGAGGAAGAGCTTCTCCAGGTCTGCCTCGGTCATCGGCTGCTGCTCGGCACTGTCCCCGTTGAGGCACTCGCGCAGGCCGGAGGCCACGATCTTGAACCCGGCCCGGTCGAGGGCCTTGGACACCGCCGCGAGCTGGGTGACGACGTCCTTGCAGTCCCGGCCGTCCTCGATCATCGAGATCACCCCGGCCAGCTGGCCGTGCGCACGTCGCAGCCGGTTGAGCACCAGGTTGATGCTCTCCTCGTCACCTGTCATCAGACTTCCCTTCCGTGAACCGTCCACCGACGATACGCCGATACCACCGGGGGCATCATCGGTGGTGAAGGGAAGCTGGCGCGGGGGCCGCTCGCGGACTGCCCAGCGCGGGTCTAGCTGATGAACCGCCAGGTGAACGGGTACCGATAGTCCTCACCCTTGCTGGCCGCGACGCCGGCCAGCACGCTGAGGACGACATCGGCGACGTAGAGCACCGGCAGCAGCAGGAAGCCGATGAGCAGGACCATCAACAGCGCGGAGATGACGTAGGCGATCACCAGGGTGATCTGGAAGTTCAGTGCTTCCACCGCGTTCCTGCGGGTGTACGGCGACTCGTTGCCCTTGATCAGCATCACCAGCAGCGGGCCGAGGAAGCCGAGCACGATCCCGCTGAGGTGCGCCAGCAGGCTCCAGGTGGTCTCGTCCGGCGAGAGCTGGCGGCCGGCCACGTCGGAGTACGGGCGCGGAGCGACACCGGGTTGGCCCTGCTGCCCGTACCCCGGCTGGCCGTACCCCGACGGCGGGGAGCCCGGCTCGCCGTAGCGCTGGGCGCCGGGCGGAGGACCGGGTTGGGACGGGCCGGGCGGCGGACCCGGCTGCGTCGGCCCTGGCTGCGTCGGACCCGGCTGCTTCGGCCCCGGCTGCGACGGACCGGGTTGGGCCGGGCCCGGTTCGGCTGGGCCCGAGAGAGGTTCCCCGGGCTCGGCCGGTGCCGACCCCTGGGCTGGGCGGTCATCAGACGGCTCAGACGGAAATGGCTGCGTCATGACCACACACTAGGGCGGGACGGCGACCGGGAACAGGTACTCACGCCTGCCTAACTAGGCAGCCGAACAAGTCCCTGCCAGGGCCGGAGCCGGCCGGCTCAGCCCAGCGCGGCCTGCACCGCCGCGAGCACCTCGGCCGCCGGGACCTCCGCCTGGGAGCCCGTGCTGAGGTCCTTCACGCCCACCCGTCCCGCCTCCAGGTCGCGGTCCCCCACCACCAGCGCGAGCCGGGCACCGGAGCGGTCGGCCGCCTTCATCGCGCCCTTCATCCCGCGCCCGCCGTAGGACATGTCGGCCCGGATGCCCGCCGCGCGCAGGGTGGCCACCAGCTGCACCACCGCGTCCTTGGCCGCCTCGCCCAGGGCAACCCCGAACACCTCGCACCGGGCGACGTCGCCCACGGTGACTCCCTCGGCCTGCAGTGCCAGCAGGGTGCGGTCCACCCCCAGTCCGAAGCCGATGCCGGACAACGCCTGGCCGCCCAGCTGGGCCATCAGGCCGTCGTAGCGCCCTCCCCCGCCGATGCCCGACTGGGCGCCCAGCCCGTCGTGCACGAACTCGAAGGTGGTCTTGGTGTAGTAGTCCAGCCCGCGGACCATGCGGGGGTTGATCACGTAGGGCACTCCGAGAGCGTCGAGGTGGCGACGCACGGCGGCGAAGTGCTCGGCAGTCTCGGCGGAGAGGTGGTCGAGCATGAGCGGGGCGTCGGCGGTCAGCTCGCGGACCTCCGGACGCTTGTCGTCGAGCACTCGCAGCGGGTTGATCTCCGCCCGAGCCCGCGTGGCCTCGTCCAGGGGCAGCGAGAACAGGAACTCCCGCAGCAGCTCGCGGTACTGCGGCCGGCAGGTGTCGTCGCCCAGGGAGGTGATCTCCAGGCGGAAGCCGGTGAGGCCGAGGCCCCGGAACCCAGCGTCGGCGATGGCGATGACCTCAGCGTCCAGCGCAGGGTCGTCCACGCCGATGGCCTCCACGCCGACCTGCTGGAGCTGGCGGTACCGACCGGCCTGCGGGCGCTCGTAGCGGAAGAACGGGCCGGAGTAGCTGAGCTTGGTGGGCAGCTGGCCGCGGTCCAGGCTGTGCTCGATGACCGCCCGCATCACGCCGGCGGTGCCCTCCGGGCGCAGCGTGACCGAGCGGCCGCCGCGGTCGTCGAAGGAGTACATCTCCTTGCTCACCACGTCGGTGGACTCGCCGACGCCGCGGGCGAAGAGCGCGGTGTCCTCGAAGATCGGCAGCTCGATGTGGCCGTAGCCGGCGAGCCGCGCCGGACGGGTGAGGCCCTCGCGCACGGCGAGGAACGCCGAGGAGTCAGCCGCACCAGCGCCGGGGTAGTAGTCGGGAACGCCCTTGGGGGCGGAGAAGGTGGCCACGTCACATGCCCTTGCGAGGAGGCTGCTGGAGACCCAGCAGGTAGGGGTTGCTGGCGCGCTCGCGCCCGATGGTGGTGGTGGGTCCGTGCCCGGGCAGCACGACGGTGGAGTCGTCCAGCGGCAGCAGCTTCTTCTGCAGCGACTCGAGCATCGTCGCGTGGTCGCCACCAGGCAGGTCGGTGCGCCCGATGGAGCCGGCGAAGAGCGTGTCGCCGGCCAGCAGCACCTGGGTGGGTCCGTCCTCGGTGTCCACCGTGGAGCGGAACACCACCGACCCGCGGGTGTGGCCCGGGGTGTGGTCGACCGTCATCGTCACGCCGGCGAGGTCGAGCCCGTCACCGTCGCCGAGGGCGCGCACCTCGCGGGGCTCGCGGAAGACGAGGTCACCGAGCATCGCCTGCATCTGCGGGCTGACGCCCTTGCCGGGGTCGGCCAGCATCTCCTCGTCCAGCGGGTGGATGTAGGCGGGGATGTCGTTGCCGTCGCACACGGGAAACACCGACCAGGTGTGGTCGAGGTGTCCGTGCGTGAGCAGGACGGCTGCGGGAGTCAGCCGGTGCCGAGCCAGCAGCGCCGTGAGTGGCTCGACTGCGTCCTGGCCGGGGTCGACCACGACGCAGGGGCCGCCCTCCTCGGGAGCGATCACGTAGCAGTTGGTCTGGAACGACCCGGCGGGAAACCCGGCGACAAGCACGGTGAGGGCTCCTGGTGTGGAGACGGCGGTGGACTCGGTCAGCCTATCGGCGCCGCCCCTCACGCTCCCGACACCCGGGGGCTGGCACACTCGGTGGGTCTGACCCTCGCCCCGCCCGGACCGTTCTGGGCGCCCACGACCTGGAGGACCACCCGGTGCCGACCAACGAGCAGCGACGCCAAGCCGCCAAGCGCAAGCTCGAGCGCCAGCTGGAGCGGCGGGCGGTCCGGGCCAAGCGGCGCCGCCAGCTGACCGTGGCGTTCACCGCCATCGGCGTGGTGCTGGCCATCGGCGTGGTGGCCCTCGTGGTGGTGCTCACCCGCGGCGGCGAGGACGACAACACCACTGCTGCCCCGCCCACCACCGAGGAGGCGCCGGCCGAGGGTGCGCCGCTGCCCGCCGCCCGCAGCGCGGCGCTGCCTGCCACTGTGGACTGCAGCTACCCCGCCTCCGGCGAGGCGTCCAAGCCGAACACCCCGCCGCAGAGCACCGGGGTGTCCACCCAGGGGGTGGCCGCGGTGAAGATGGCCACCACCCAGGGTGACCTCGGGCTGTCGCTGGACCGGGCCCTGTCTCCGTGCACGGTGAACAGCTTCGTCAGCCTGGCCAACCAGCAGTACTTCAACGACACCCCGTGCCACCGCCTGGTGACCTCCGGCATCTACGTCCTGCAGTGCGGCGACCCCACCGGGCAGGGCACCGGCGGCCCGGGCTACGGCTTCGGCAACGAGTTCCCCACCGACCAGTACGCCGCGGACGACGCCGCTGCCCAGGCGGCCGCGATCTACCCGCGCGGCACGATCGCGATGGCCAACAGCGGTCAGCCCAACAGCAACGGCAGCCAGTTCTTCCTGCTCTACAAGGATTCCCCGCTGCCGCCGCAGTACACCGTCTTCGGCACCGTGGACGAACCCGGCCTGGCCGTGCTGGAGAAGATCGCGGCCGGTGGTGACGACGGCTCCATCAGCGCCGGCGGCGGGGCGCCCGCCACTCCCGTCACCATCACCTCGATGACGGTGCAGGCATGAGGCGGGCCACCGCGCTCGCGGCGGTCGCGCTGGCCGCGGCGCTGAGCCTCGCGGGCTGCAGCAGCGACTCCGACGACGGCGCTGCTCCGGCATCACTGCCGGTGTCCACCACCGGCGCACCGAGCACGTCCCCCACCAGCGCGCCGCTGGCCGGCCAGTTCGCCCGGCCCACCCCGCTCCCGCCGACGGTCACCTGCGCCTACCCGCCGTCCGCGCAAGCGGTGCGGCCGGTGAGCCCCCCGCCGACCGCCAACATCTCCACCCAGGGGATCGCCACCGTCACCCTGGACACGTCCGTCGGTGACATCGGGCTGAACCTCGACCGGGCGCTCGCACCGTGCACGGTCAACAGCATGGTGAGCCTGTCGACGCAGGGCTACTTCGACGACACCCCGTGCCACCGCCTGGTGACCTCCGGCATCTACGTCCTGCAGTGCGGCGACCCGACCGGCAAGGGCAACGGTGGTCCCGGGTACGTCTACGCCAACGAGTACCCCACCGACCTGTACCAGGCGAATGATCCCGCGCTGTCCACGTCGGTGAACTACCCACGCGGCACCGTCGCCATGGCCAACACCGGCAAGCCGTCCAGCAACGGGAGCCAGTTCTTCCTGGTGTACCAGGACTCGCCGCTGCCGCCGACCTACACAGTGGTGGGCTCCATCAGCGAGGCCGGGCTGGCCACCCTCGACAAGGTGGCGGCGGGCGGCGACGACGGCTCCATCAGTGCTGGCGGCGGCGCACCCAAGACCGCGGTCACCATCGAGAAGGCCACGGCCAGCTAGCTCTCTGGTGTTCTCGAACGGGCCGCTCCTTGCCGGGGGCGGCCCGTTCGCTGTCGGTGCTGGTCACAGGGCCGAAAATGTCGGGACGGGGCCCTATGCTTCGAACATGCGTTCGAGTGTTGCGGCAGTGGCAGTGGAGGACCTCCCCGACGAGGTCGCCTCCCTGCTGGCCGAGCACGCTGCGGTGATGGGGCGACTGCAGCAGGTGCCGCTGGCCGGGCTGTCGGATGCTGGGGTGCTCACGGTGGTGCGCGAGGCGGAGCGGGTGCACCGGATGAAGCCCACCGTCGATCACCGTCTCATCATGGAGATGGAGTGCCGTTCCCTGGCCACGGTGTTCCTGGCTCGCGGTACTGCGGGGTTGTTGTCGGAGCTGCTGCACCTGGCCATCCAGGAGGCGCGGGCCCGGGTGCGGGCTGCGCAGCTTCGTGGTCCGCGCACGTCGTTCACTGGTGAGGATCTCGGGCCGGCCCATCCTGCGTGCGCGGCTGCTGAAGCAGAGGGCGGGATCTCGCCGCGGCACGCCGAGATCGTCGCCAAGACGATGCACGACCTACCCGCATCGCTGGACACCGAGACTGTCGGGTTGGCCGAGCAGACTCTGGCCGCGCAGGCGTGTGCGTTGCGCCCGTCGGAGCTGGCCAAGGCGGCGGAGCGGCTGGTGGCCTACCTCGACCCCGACGGCCGTGAGACCTCTGACGTGGACCGGGCGCGGCGGCGGGGCTTCACCATCGGCCGCCAGCGCCCGGACGGGATGAGCCGCATCAGCGGTGAGCTCGACCCCATGACCCGCGCCCTGGTGGACGCGGCGTTCTCCGCCGCCGCGCGGCCCGTCACCGAGGACGGGCGTTCGGATCCGCGGAGCGCCGCCCAGCGCAACCACGACGCGCTGGCCACCCTCTGCCGCAACGCCCTCGCCTCCGGCGAGCTGCCCAGCAACCGCGGATTACCGGCGACGGTGGTGGTGACGATGGGACTGGCGGACCTGGAGCGCCGGGCGGGTACGGCCAGCACCGCCTCAGGCGGGACCGTGCCGGTGCGTGACGTGCTCCGTATGGCCGCCGACGCGAAGTGGCTGCCCTGCGTGCTGGACTCCGCCGGCCAGGTCCTGCACCTGGGCACCGGGCAACGTCTGGCCTCACCGGCACAACGCCTGGCCCTGTATGCACGAGACCGCGGCTGCACCAGGCCGGGCTGCGAGATGCCCGCCCAGTGGACCCAGGTCCACCACCTCACCGAGTGGCAACACGGCGGACCAACAGATCTGCACAACTTGGCGCTCGTCTGCCCGTTCGACCACCGGCTCATCACCCACGAAGGCTTCACCGTCCGCATGGGCACTCACGGCAGAGTGGATTGGATCGCGCCCAGACACGTTGACCCACAACAGGTTCCACGCACCAACCCGATCCACCACCCGCCGGACCTGAGCGACTCCGACCCGCCCTAGCTGGCTGAGGTCACTCGGTACACGTCGTAGACACCCTCGACGTTGCGCACCACGTTGAGCACGTTGCCGAGGTGCTTGGGCTCGCCCATCTCAAAGGTGAACTTGCTGACCGCCACGCGGTCGTGCGAGGTGGTGACCGACGCGGACAGGATGTTGACCTTCTCGTCGGCCAACGTCTTGGTGATGTCAGACAGCAGGCGGTGCCGGTCCAGCGCCTCCACCTGGATGGCCACCAGGAACACCGACGACGAGGTCGGCGCCCACTGCACCTCCACGTGTCGCTCCGCCTGCGCGTTCAACGAGGTGGCGTTGGTGCAGTCGGTGCGGTGCACGCTCACCCCGCCGCCCCGGGTGACGAAGCCCAGGATCGCGTCGCCAGGCACCGGCGTGCAGCACTTCGCCAGCTTGGTGAGCACGCCGGTGGCGCCGGTGACCAGCACGCCGACGTCGGTGGAGCGTCGCGAATGTCCCGTGGTGGTCGACGGCGTCGCGCGTGCAGCCAGCTCTTCCTCGGCGTCCTCCACACCGCCCAGCTGCGCCACCAGCCGCTGCACCAGGTGCTGCGCCGACACGTGACCCTCGCCCACCGCGGTGTACAGCGCCGAGACGTCGGCGTAGCGCAGCTCGCGGGCCAGCGCGGAGATGGTCTCCCCGCTCACCAACCGGTGCAGCGGCAACCCGCCGCGCCGCACCTCCTTGGTGATGGCAAGCTTGCCCGCCTCCAGCGACTCCTCGCGGCGCTCCTTGGCGAACCACTGCCGGATCTTGCTCTTGGCCCGCGGCGACACCACGAAGCTCTGCCAGTCACGGCTGGGCCCGGCGTTGGCGGCCTTGGAGGTGAACACCTCCACCACCTCGCCGTTCTCCAGCGGCCGCTCCAGCGCCACGAGGCGCCCGTTCACCCGCGCACCGATGCAGCGGTTGCCCACCTCGGTGTGCACGGCGTAGGCGAAGTCCACCGGCGTCGAGCCGGCCGGCAGCGTGATCACGTCCCCCTTGGGGGTGAACACGAAGATCTCCTTGACCGCCAGGTCGTAGCGCAGCGACTCCAGGAACTCCCCCGGGTCGGCCGACTCCCGCTGCCACGCCAGCAGCTGACGCATCCACGCCATCTCGTCCACGTCGGCGCCGGGGGAGGCCGCGTTCTTGCCGCGGGACTCCTTGTACCGCCAGTGCGCGGCGATGCCGAACTCCGCGGTGCGGTGCATCTCGCGGGTGCGCACCTGCACCTCCAGCGGCTTGCCCTCCGGGCCCACCACCGTGGTGTGCAGCGACTGGTACACCCCGTAGCGCGGCTGGGCGATGTAGTCCTTGAACCGCCCCGCCATCGGCTGCCACAGCGAGTGCACCACGCCCACGGCGGCGTAGCAGTCCTTGACCTCCTCGCACAGCACCCGCAGACCCACCAGGTCGTGGATGTCGTCGAAGTCGCGTCCCTTGACGATCATCTTCTGGTAGATCGACCAGTAGTGCTTAGGCCGGCCCTCCACCGTGGCGTCGACGCGACCCGCGGTGAGCGTCTGCTGGATCTGCTGCTGAACGGTGGCCAGGTAGGTCTCCCGCGAGGGCGCGCGGCCGGCCACCAGCCGCACGATCTCGTCGTACTTCTTGGGGTGCAGGATGGCGAACGCCAGGTCCTCCAGCTCCCACTTGACCGTCGCCATTCCCAGCCGGTGCGCCAGCGGGGCGATGACCTCGAGGGTCTCGCGCGCCTTGCGCACCTGCTTCTCCGGCGGCAGGAACCGCATGGTGCGCATGTTGTGCAGCCGGTCGGCCACCTTGATCACCAGCACGCGGGGGTCGCGGGCCATCGCGATGATCATCTTGCGGATGGTCTCTGCCTCAGCGGCGCTGCCCAGCGCCACCTTGTCCAGCTTGGTGACCCCGTCGACCAGGTGCGCCACCTCGTCGCCGAAGTCGCGGCGCAGCTCGTCCAGCGAGTAGCCGGTGTCCTCCACGGTGTCGTGCAGCAGGGCGGCGATCAGCGTGGTGGTGTCCATGCCCAGCTCGGCCAGGATGGTCGCCACCGCCAGCGGGTGGGTGATGTAGTGATCGCCAGACTTGCGCATCTGGCCCTCGTGGTGGGCCTCCGCGGCGTCGTAGGCGCGCTGCAGGGTGACCAGGTCCGCCTTGGGGTGCAGCGACCGGTGCAGCGTCGCCAGCGGCTCGAGCACCGGCTTGACGGCACCCCCACGCTGCGCGGTGATGCGCCGGGCCAGGCGGGCACGCACGCGCCGCGAGGCCGACGAGGTGCTGGACGGGGGCGGGGTCTCCGCAACAGCTCCCGCGCCATCAGCACTCTCGGTGGACACCGGTTGCACGTCGTGGCTCACCACTTCCACCTCCTGCCCAATGCCTGGAACGGCATGCCGTCATCACGCAACGGTCACACCGTCACGGTGTCGAGAGTAAACCTCAGGCAGGGACGACACAGACGAGCGGGGCACGTCCCTCTTCGGGACCGTCGGTGAGCAGCTCGCGCCCACCCAGACCGGGAACCTCCAGGACGGCCGCAGCCGTGGTGACCTCGGCTCCGCACCGCCGCAGCAGGCGCACCGACGCGGCCAGGGTCCCGCCGGTGGCCAGCACGTCGTCCACCACCAGCACCCGGCGACCGTGCAGGTCCACCGCCGCGGCCGGCACCTCGAGGGTCGCCTTGCCGTACTCGAGGTCGTAGCTCTGCGAGTGCACCGGCGGCGGGAGCTTGCCGGCCTTGCGCACCGGCAGCACCCCGACGCCCAGCGCCAGGGCCACCCCGGAGCCGAGCAGGAAGCCACGTGCGTCGATGCCCGCCACCAGGTCCACACCCTGGGCGTCCTCGGCCAGCGCGGCGATGACCGCGGCCAGCGCGGGACCGTCGGCGAACACCGGGGTGAGGTCGGAGAACAGCACGCCGGGGACGGGAAAGTCCGCGACCACCCGGGTGAGTCGCCGGACGTGCTCCGCCGCGCTGCGCCGCACGTCGAGGTCGTTGGTGAGGCTCATCGCTTCCGCTTTCCAGTGGGACGCGCACCCGTGCTGGGCGCGCTCCCCCGCTTCTGGTTGGGCTTGGTCGGGCGAGTGGGGCGCACCGGGGTGCGCGGGGTCGTGGTGGCCGTGGTGGCACGCACGGCAGCGACGTCAGCACCGCCGACCACGGCGGCCTCCGGCGCACCCGCCTGCTTGGCCGCCAGCGCCTTGCGCCGGGCCAGCACCTTCTTGGTGTGCACCGCCACCTCGCCCTTGCGCTCGCGCAGCGTCACCACCAGCGGCGTGGCCAGGAAGATCGAGGAGAAGGTGCCCACGACCAGGCCGGTGAGCTGCACCAGTGCCAGGTCCTTGAGCGTGCCGACACCAAGCAGCCACACGCCGATCACCAGCAGCCCGAGCACCGGCAGCACCGCGATCACCGTGGTGTTCACCGACCGGACGATGGTCTGGTTGACCGCCAGGTTGGCCTGCTCGGCGTAGGTGCGCCGGGTCAGGTGCAGCACCCCGCGGGTGGTCTCGTGCACCTTGTCGAACACCACGACGGTGTCGTAGAGCGAGAAGCCGAGAATGGTCAGCAGACCGATCACCGTGCCCGGGGTGACCTCGAAGCCGATGAGGGAGTACACGCCTGCGGTGACGATGAGGTCCTGGGCCAGAGCGGCGAGCGCCGCGATGGCCATGTCCCGCTCGAAGACGATGCCGATGAAGATGCCGACCAGCACCAGGAACACGATGAGCGCGACGATCGCCTTCTGGGTGATCTCGCTGCCCCAGGTGTCGCTCACCGCCGTGTCGCTGATGGCGGCCAGGCTCGGCTCACCACCGGCCGGCGCGGGGCGGAAGGCGTCGAAGAGCGCCTGCCGCAGCCCGTCCACCTGGTTAGCGTCGAGGGTCTCGGAACGGATCTGGATGGTGCTGGAACCGCCGGAGCCCACCGTCTGCACGGTCACCGGGTCGGTGCCGATGACCGCCGAGTACACCTCCTCGACCTCGGAGACCGTGGCACCGCCGGCGGGGAACTGGATCTGGGTGCCGCCCTCGAAGTCGATGCCGAGGTTGAAGCCCCGGAAGATGATGGAGCCGAGGCAGACCAGCACCAGGACTGCGGTGATGACGTACCAGCGACGCCGGTTGCCGATGATGTCGAACGCGCCCGTGCCGGAGTAGAGCCGGGTCATGACGTTCTTGCGCGTCAGCGGGTCACGGGTCTCGACTCCGCCGTTCAGGGAGCCACCGTTCTCGTCGCCGTTGAGGCTCTCACCGCTCTGGGTGGTGCTGCCCTGGGGGTCTGGGGTCTCGGACATGCTCAGGCCTCCTTCGGGCGTGCGCCGGCGGCGGCGAGCTGCTTGCGTTGCTTGGCCTGCGCCTGCACCGAGCCCAGCCCGGTGAGCTCGGGCCGGGACAGGAAGGCGTTCTTGGACGCCATCGCCACCAGCGGGTGGGTGACCAGGAAGACCACGATCAGGTCGAGCACGGTGGACATGCCGAGGGTGAACGCGAAGCCCTTGACCTGTCCGACGGCGAGCACGTACAGCACCGCCGCGGCCAGGAAGCTCACCGCGTCGGCGGAGAGGATGGTGCGCCGAGCACGCACCCAGCCGCGGGGAACCGCCGACCGGAAGCTGCGGCCCTCCCGGACCTCGTCCTTCAACCGTTCGAAGAACACCACGAAGGAGTCCGCGGTGATGCCGATGGCCACGATGAACCCGGCGATGCCGGCGAGGTCCAGGGTGAAGCCGATGTAGCGGCCGAGCAGGACCAGCACGGCGTAGATGACCACGCCGGACAGGATCAGCGACAGCGCGGTGAGCACGCCGAGCAGCCGGTAGTACAGCAGGCAGTAGATGAGCACCAGGATCAGGCCGATGCCACCGGCCAGCAGGCCCGCCTTGAGCGAGGCCAGGCCCAGGCTGGCCGAGACCGTCTGCGCCTCCGACTGGTTGAACGACAGCGGGAGCGAGCCGTACTTCAGGGTGTTGGCCAGCTCCTCGGCCTGCGGCTGGCTGAACTTGCCGGTGATCGAGGTGACGCCGCCGGTGATCGCGGAGTTGATCCGCGGGGCGCTGACCACCTCGCTGTCGAGCACGAACGCGGCCTGCTTGCCCACGTTCTGGGCGGTGTAGGCGGCCCAGATGTTGCCGCCCTCACCGGTGAAGGTCAGCTGCACCTCGAAGCCGACCCCGCCGGAGGCCACCGAGGACGTGGCGTCCTTGATGTCGCTGCCCTTGAGGAAGGCCGGGGTGAGGACGTACTTGGCCAGCCCGTCGGCGCCGCAGGTGACCAGCGGCAGCGCTGGGTCGTCGTTGCCGGCGAGGACGTCGGCCACGGAGCAGTCCAGCGTGGTCAGGGCCTGCTGCTGGACCGCCGCGTCGGTGCTCTGGCGCTGCGCCTTGGCAGCGGCGATCTCGCCGGCGACCCTGGCCGCCTCGCTGCCCGGCACCGGTGCGGGGGTGGCGGCCGACGGAGTGGTCGTGACGGCGGGCGCTTCCGGGGCGGGCGCGGGGGCAGCGGTGGTGGGTGCGGGGGCAGCGGTGGTCGGCGCAGGGGCGACCGTGGTGGGCTCGGGCGGGATGCTCGGATCCTGCGCGGGCACCGGACGGCCCTGCGGCGTCGGCGGCGGGGCGGTGGTGGGTGCGGGCGCCTCGGAAGTCACCGCGGGCGCAGGGGGCGTGGTCGCCGGGGCCGGAGCCGGAGTGGTCGGCGCGGTGGTGGCCGGCGGGGTCGCGGCCACCTCGGTCTGCACGCCACGGAAGTACAGCTGCGCGGTCTGCCCGAGCGCCTTGGCCTGGGCGCCGTCGTCTCCCGGCACGGTGATCACCAGGTTCGAACCGTCGATGATCACCTCGGAGCCGGACACCCCGATGCCGTTCACCCGGTTCTCGATGATCTCCCGGGCGGTGTTGAGGCTCTCCTGGCTGGGCGCCTCGCCGTTGGGGGTGCGCGCGGTCAACGTGACCCGGGTACCGCCCTGCAGGTCGATGCCGAGCTTCGGGGTGGGCTTGCGGTCGCCGGTGAAGAACACCAGACAGTAGAGCGCCGCCACGATCGCCACGAAGATGGCCAGGTAGCGAACGGGGCGGATCTGCCCTGCCGGTGGTGCCACGTTCGGTAACTCTCCTCAGGTTCGCTTCATCATGGGGTGCAGCCCGCCACGTCGTGCGCCCTGCGACCGCGAGCGCCGGCAGAGCGTACCTGTGTGCAGGTGAAGGCCCTGTTCACGTTGCGTGCACCGGGCCGGTGCGGGTCAGGCCGTGGTGTCGCGCTTGACCAGGTCCGGCCGGGACGCGTCGTGGCTCGCGTCGAGCTCGGCGGAGTAGTCGTACACGTCGGGGACGTCGGCGGCGGTGTCGGAGACACGCTCCCTGACGACCATGCGGTTCCAGGTGGTGACCACGCCGGGAGCGATCTCCAGCTCCACGGTCTCCTCGTCCAGGGCTACCACGGTGGCGTACAGGCCAGCGGTGGTCATGATCCGGTCACCGACGCTCAGGGAGTCCTGGAACTCCTGCGCCTCCTGCAGCACCTTCTGCTGGCGGCGGCGTCCCAGGAACATCGGCAGGACCAGCGCGACCAGCAGGAGCGGGAGGATCAAGTTTTCCATCAGAGTGGATCCTTAGGTTGACTGGATCGGGCAGTATCGCCCGACCAACACCCAAGTGTGCCATTAGCCGCCTGCGGCACCCCCGCGTCAGTCGAACAGCGGCGGTTCGGGCGTGCCGCCGCTGACCGCGTCCGGCGGCGGCACCAGACCCAGGTGCGCCCAGGCAGCGGCGGTGGCCACCCGGCCCCGCGGGGTGCGGGCGAGCATACCGGCGCGCACCAGGAACGGCTCGCAGACCGCTTCCACGGTGGCGGGCTCCTCACCCACGGCCACGGCCAGGGTGGCCACGCCGACCGGCCCCCCGCCGAAGCTGCGCACCAGCGCGCCCAGCACTGCCTTGTCCAGCCGGTCCAGGCCCAGCTCGTCCACGTCGTAGACGGCCAGCGCCGCCCGGGCGACCTCCCGGGTGACCACCCCGTCCGCGCGGACGTCGGCGAAGTCGCGCACCCGGCGCAGCAGCCGGTTGGCGATGCGCGGAGTACCCCGGGAGCGCCCGGCGATCTCCTTCGCCCCACCGGGGTCGAGCTGCACCCCGAGAATGCCCGCGGAGCGGCGGATGACCAGCTCGAGCTCGGCCGGCTCGTAGAACTCCATGTGCGCGGTGAAGCCGAAGCGGTCGCGCAGCGGACCGGTCAGCGCCCCGGAGCGGGTGGTGGCGCCCACCAGCGTGAACGGGGCGACCTCCAGCGGGATGGACGTGGCACCGGGGCCCTTGCCCACCACCACGTCCACCCGGAAGTCCTCCATCGCCAGGTACAGCATCTCCTCGGCGGGCCGCGCGATGCGGTGGATCTCGTCGATGAACAGCACGTCGCCCTCGAGCAGGTTGCTCAGCATGGCGGCGAGGTCACCGGCGCGCTCCAGCGCCGGACCCGAGGTGATCCGCAGCGCGGAGCCCAGCTCCTCGGCGATGATCATGGCCAGGCTGGTCTTGCCCAGCCCGGGCGGGCCGGACAGCAGCACGTGGTCGGGCGGCGTGCCGCGCAGCTGTGCCGCGGAGAGCACCAGCTCCAGCTGCTCGCGCACCCTCGCCTGCCCGATGAACTCGGTGAGGCTGCGGGGCCGCAGGCTGCGCTCGGCGTCACGGTCCTCCGGCAGCGCCTCCGGCGTGAGCTCCTCGCGCCCGGTCACCGCTTGCGGCCCAGCGCGTTGAGGGCGGTGCGCAGCGCCACCGGCGTGGTGAGGTCGGGGGCGTCGGCGAGGACGGCGTCCACCACCTGCTCGGCTTGCTTGGTCGGGAAGCCGAGGCCGACGAGGGCGTCGAGCACCTGCTCGCGGACGGCACCACCGAGGTGCTGCACCCCGGACCCGCCGGCCACCTTCTCCACCTTGTCCTTGAGCTCGACGATCATCCGCTCGGCGCCGCGCTTGCCGATCCCGGGCACCCGGGTGAGCGCGGTGACGTTCTCCTCGGCCAGCGCCGCGCGCAGCGCGTCCGGCTCGTGCACCGACAGCACCGCCATGGCCAGTCGCGGGCCCACCCCGGAGACGGTGAGCAGCAGCCCGAACAGCTCCCGGGACTCCGCGTCGCCGAAGCCGTACAGGGTGAGCGCGTCCTCGCGGACGATGAGCGTGGTGGACAACCGACCCTCGTCGCCGCGGCGCAGCCCCGCCAGGGTGGCCGGGGTGGCGTGCACGCGCAGGCCCACTCCGCCGACCTCGACCACCGCGTGGTCGAGCCCCAGGGACAACACCTCTCCGCGGATGGAGGAGATCACCGAGCGCCTGCCTTTCGTGCCTGGGCCAGTCGTTCCTGGTACCGGCGCTGCTGCTCGGCCGCCGCCTGCTCGGCAGCAGCCAACCGGGCCATCATCGGCGCTCGCCAGCAGTGGCAGATGGCCAGGGCGAGCGCGTCGGCGGCGTCGGCGGGTGCGGGCTTGACGTTGAGGCCCAGCAGCTTGGTCACCATCGTGGTCACCTGCGCCTTGTTCGCCGTGCCGCTGCCGGTGACGGCGGCCTTGACCTCGCTGGGGGTGTGGAAGCTGACGGGGATGCCGCGCCGGGCCGCCGAGAGGGCCACCACTCCGCCGGCCTGCGCGGTGCCCATGGCCGTGCGCACGTTGTGCTGGCTGAACACCCGCTCCACCGCGACGACGTCGGGTGAGTGCACGTCCAGCCAGTGCTCGGCCGCCTGGGAGATGAGCAGCAGCCGCTGGGCCAGGTCGAGGTCTGCGGGCGTGCGGACCACGTCCACGTCCAGCGCGAACACCTCGCGGCCACGGCCACCCTCCACCACGCCGAAGCCGCAGCGGGTCAGGCCGGGGTCGACACCGAGCACGCGCACTGGCTCATCCCCTTTGCTCCTGGTCAGCGCCCGCTCCGGTGCGAACAGACGTTCGAACTCTAGTGGGCGCGGTGCGGTGCACCGAGCAGCGACACGCTCGGCAGTGCGGGTCCGGAGTCGTCCGGCCCTGAGATAGGTTCGAACCGGAATAATCCGGCACGAACACTGGAGCCGCATGCCCCTGGTTGAGCTCGAGCGTCCCGCAGCCGGCCTGGCCGTGGTGACGCTCAACCGGCCGGAGCGACTCAACGCCCTGAGCTTCGCCCTGGCGGAAGAGCTGCACGCCACGCTCGCCCTGCTGGAGCAGGACAACGAGGCTCGGGTGGTGGTGCTCACCGGCGCCGGTCGAGGCTTCTGCGCCGGGCTCGACCTCAAGGACGAGACGCAGCGCTCCCCCACCGCCGCCGGGCTGAGCGGACCAGCGGCCGGGATGCGCTCCCAGGAGTACCTCGCCTCTTTGGTGCCCCGCCTGCAGCGGCTGCCGCAGACGGTGATCGCCGCGGTCAACGGCCCGGCCTTCGGTGGTGGACTGGCGCTCGCTGCCGCCTGCGACCTGCGGATCGCGGCGGCATCGGCCACCTTCGGCGTGCAGTTCATCAAGATCGGCGTGTCCGGGTGCGACATCGGCATCAGCTACACGCTGCCGCGGCTGGTCGGGCTCTCCCGCGCCACCGAGCTGATCACCACCGCGCGCACGTTCGACGCCGAGGAGGCGGAGCGCATCGGCCTGCTCACCCAGGTGGTGCCGGACGCGCAGCTGCTCGTCGCGGCACGCGAGCTGGCGGCCACCCTGCTGGCGCACAGCCCCTTCGCGCTGGCGATGACCAAGCAGGTGCTCACCGCGAACGCCGCGGCCACCAGCGTGGACGCAGCCATCGCGCTGGAGAACCGCACCCAGATCCTGGCGGGCAGCAGCAGCGACTTCCGCGAGGCCAGCGCGGCCTTCCGGGAGAAGCGCCCACCGCGGTGGGCATCACCGTCCCCCTCCACAGGAGAGTCATGAACCACGACCAGCTCAACCGGCTCTTCGACCTGGCTGGGCGCACCGCCATCGTCACCGGCGGCACCCGCGGCATCGGGCTGGCCATCGCCGAGGCCTACACCTGCGCCGGCGCCAACGTGGTGGTGGCCAGCCGCAAGGCCGAGGCCACCAAGGCCACGGCCCAGCACTTGCAGAGCCTGGGCGGCAACGCCATCGGGGTGCCCACCCACGCCGGCGACCTGGACGCGCTGGCGACGCTGGTGCAGCGCACCGTGGCCGAGTTCGGCGGGGTGGACATCGTGGTGAACGGCGCGGCCAACCCGGTGACCCAGCCGCTGGGGCAGATGACACCGCAGGCGTGGGCCAAGTCGCAGGACGTCAACGTCCGCGGCCCGCTGTTCCTGGTGCAGGAGGCGCTGCCGCACCTGACGGCGAGCAGCCACGCCGCGGTGCTGAACATCATCTCGGTAGGCGCGTTCATGTTCGCGCCCAAGGTGGCCATGTACGCCGCGGGCAAGGCGGCCCTGATGTCGCTCACCCGGTCGATGGCCGCCGAGTACGCGTCACGGGGCATCCGGGTGAACGCCCTGGCGCCCGGATCGGTGGACACCGACATGGTGCGCAACAACACCCCGGAGGCCGTCGAGGCCATGCGGGTGGGGTCGTTCCAGCAGCGGCTAGCCACGCCGGAGGAGATGGTGGGGCCGGCACTGCTGCTCACCTCCGACGCCGGCAGCTACGTCACCGGACAGGTGCTGATCGCCGACGGCGGGATGGTGGCGCACTAGCCCGTGGTCACCATGGCGAGCACGACCCCCACAAGGCCCACCGCACAGATCGTCCTGCCGCAGTGATGCGACTGCTGGGGCGCCTGGCGACGCGACGGGCCACGCCGATCGCCGTGCAGGTGCTGCTGACCTGCCTGGCCGGCGGAGTCCTGGTGCACGCATGGTGGTGGGGCACCCCACCGGTCTGGGTGCTGGCGCTCGCGCTGGCCGGCACCCTCGGACGGCTCGTCGTCGCTGTCGTGGCAGCGTGCCGCTGGGTTCTCTCGCACACCATGGACCTGTGGTGGGCCAGGGTGATGGGGCTGGTGCTGGGGCTCTGGATCTGTGCGGCGGTCGCCGTCGCCGTCCTGGCCGCCGAGCTGGTCGACGCCTGGTGGGCGGTTCTCGTCGGAGGTGTGCTGGCGGGGCTGTTGCTCACCGCCTGGCTGCAGCTCACCGCCCCCGTGCAGCTCAGCGACGTCGCGAGGGGTGACATCTGGTGGGCCCAGGTTCCCCTCGAGGAGGAGGGGCGGTCCCCGCACCGGCCCGTGCTGGTGGTGGAGGTCAAGCCCCGCACCGTTGACGTCCGCATGTTCACCAGCCAGGACAAGTCGGGCCATCCCAGCTACGTCCAGACCCCGCGCCTGGTGTTCTCGCCGGAACCCGCGCACTCCTACCTGCGCACCGACCGCATGATCGAGCTCGGCCCTGCCGACCTGCGCAAGAAGGTAGGCAGGGCGCCGAGATCGCTGCGACGCGCGGCCCGCTGACGAGGAGCTCGGCTGCCGCGGCCGGCAGCTGGCGGGCGGCGGAACCGACGCACCCGCGCCACCAGCAGGTATGTGGCCGCGAGCACCGGCAGCACCAGCAGGTCGGTGGCGTCGCGCACCACGACGATCGGCGGCCCCCCGCCGCGCAGCCACCCGACCGCCACCTCGTAGCAGTCGCCCACCGCGGGCACCGTCTTGACCGCGGCGAACCCCGTTCCCGTCACCGCCACCGCCCACGCCGTGCGGCCGGGGCCCGACGCCCATCCCGGGCGTCGAGCCACGACCAGCAACCCCTCGGTCAGCGCGAGCAGCAGCAGCGGCAGGAAGAACACCCCGGCCACGTCGGAGAGCTTGCCGGTGACCGTGCTGCCGTGCGCCCCCTTGAGGTGGTGGTCGTTGACCACCAGCACGACGACCGCCCCCACGGCCGCCGGGTGCAGCAGCAGGTCACCGGGGTGCCTCACGACAGCGTGATGGTCGCCGAGCCGGAGCTGAGCAGGTCGCACTTGAACTGCAGCCGCAGGCCGGTCGAGGTCGCCGGCACCTCGTAGGCCAGGGTGCCGCGCTTGGCGGCGCCGGGAGCCAGCTCGCCGTCCAGGCCGGCGGTGCTCTCGTCGGTGATCGTGAGGTTGTAGGACTTGTTCTGGCTGTCCTGCAGCTCGAAGCACATGATCGACGACACCGTCGCCGGCTTGGTGGACTGGTTGCGCACCTCGGTGTCCACCGTCAGCAACCGGTTGCCCGGCTTGGCCTGCAGGAACTGGTTGCTGCTGGTGTACGGGTCGGTCACGGCGTGCACCGTGGTCCGCCAGTCCCCCAGCTCGACCACGTCGCCGACCCTGAACTCCTGGGCCGCGGCCGGGGCTTCGCCGCCGCCGGCGTCGCCGTCGACCTTCGTAGCCTGGTTGGTCTCCCCGGACGCGGTGGTGGCGACCACGCCGCCGATCAGCGCAGTCACCGCCAGGACGTTCCTCAGGTTCTTCTTCGTGAGCGTGTTCATCGTGGGTGTCCCTCCTCGAGTGCCGCTGACGTTGCGGTACCCGAAGTCAACGGCGCCAACGCCATCCGTCGCCTCGGCCATCGGTAGGTCTGGCCTCCTCCTTTCGGTCGGGGTGCCGGCGCCGGTCCTCCTCCTGGTGGATGGGCAGTGTCAGTGCCAGTGCGTAGCGTCGCCTCCGTGCAGCGGACGGGGTGGCAGCAGGACCAGGGGCAACCGGGGTGGGCGCACGCCGGCGAGGGGCAACAAGGGTGGGCGAAGCCAGCCCGCACGAGCACCCTGCGGCGGCGGGCCTGGACCACTGCCGCCGTCACGATGTGCGTGCTCACCACCATCTCGACGATGGCGTTCTCCGACGAGTCCGGGGTCGCTCCGACCTGGAGCTGGGTGCTCGGCGGGGTGGTCAACCTGGCCGCCGCTGCCGCTCTGGTGTGGCGCCACCAGCACCCGTGGTGGGTGCTCGGCCTCGCGGTGGCCGCGCCGCTGTTCCTCTCCACCGACGCCACGGCCGCCCTGGTGGCCCTGGTGGCGGTGTCCCGGGTGGCGCAGGTGCGCCAGCTGGTGGCCGCCGCCGCGGTGGTGCTCGTGGCCTGCGGAGTCTCGCTGACCTACGACGCCTACCGGCTGCGCGAGTACTCGGTGCTCACCATGGGCACGCCCAAGGCGGAGGACGGCAGCGCCGTGCAGCAGTACGACGTGGCCCTGTGGATCCCCTGGGTGGTGGCCCTCGGGCTGGTCGCGGCCACCGTGGTGCTGGGCCAGCTGCTGCGCACCCGCACCGCGCTGAGCACCGCCGAGCACACCCGGGACCGGGCCACGGCGCAGCAGGAGGTGCTGCGCGACGAGGTGGTGCGCGCCGAGGAGCGCACCCGCATCGCCAGGGACATGCACGACACCCTGGCCGCCAGCCTCAGCCGCATCTCGCTGTTCGCCGGCGGGCTGCAGGTCAACGGCGCGGGCAACCCGGAGAAGGTGGCGAACACCGCGGCCCTGATCCGCACCACCGCCCACGAGGCGCTGGACGACCTCAAGCAGATCATCGGCGTGCTCCGCGGCAACGGCCGCAGCGGCGGGCACCAGCAGCAGGGCATCGACGCGATCTCCGCGCTGGTGCAGTCGGCCAGGGCAGCCGGGGTGCACGCCGTGCTCATCACCGACCTCGCCCCCGGCGACCTGGGCACCCTGGCCAGCCAGGTGGCCTACCGGGTGGTGCAGGAGTCGCTGACCAACGTGCAGAAGTACGCGGCCGACCAGACGGTGCACGTGTCGGTGGTCGGCAGCGAGCACGCCGGCATCCGGGTGGTGCTGCGCAACCGGTTGAGCGAGGCAGCGTCGAGCTTCACGCCCGGGTCGGGCAGCGGGCTGCGGGGCCTGGCCGAGCAGGCTCACCAGGTCGGCGGAACCTTCAGCGCCGCAAGCCAGCACGGGGAGTTCCTGGTGGAGTGCTGGCTCCCCTGGTCGGCCTGAGCACCCCGGCTGCCCTTGTCGGTGGCCCGGGGCATACTCGGTGCCGCCATGACCACTCCCCCGCGCCTCACGGTCCTCATCGCCGACGACGACCGTTACAACCGTCGCGGCATCAGCGAGATCTTCGCCGCCACCGACGACATCGTGGTGGTCGGCGAGATCGAGGACGGTGACCAGGCGGTCGACGCGGTCACCCGGTTGCGCCCGCACGTGGTGCTGATGGACCTGAAGATGCGCCGGACAGGTGGTCTGGACGCCACCCGGGAGCTGATGCGGCTGCCCGCCCCGCCCAAGGTGGTGGCGATGACCGCGCTGGACGTGGACGACCTGGTGGTGCAGGCGATGGCCGCCGGCGCGCACAGCTTCCTCAGCAAGGACGAGCCGCCGGAGATGTTCCAGCTCGCGGTGCGGGTTGCCGCAGCCGGCAACATGGTGTTCAGCCCGGAGTCGCTGCAGCGCATCATCGCCGCCGGTGGTGGGGGCTCGCAGCTGCCGTCCACCACTGACCTGGCCGTGCTGACCGATCGAGAGCGCGACGTGCTGGCGGCGCTGGCCGTCGGTGACTCCAACTCCGACATCGCCCGACGGCTCTACCTGGGCGAGACCACGGTGAAGAGCCACGTCTCGGCGGTGCTGGCCAAGCTGGGCGTGTCCAACCGGGTGGGTGCGGCCCTGGTCGCCTTCCGGGCGGGTCTGGTCAGCTGACGCCCGCGGAGCTCACCGCCGACGAGGTCCGCACGCTGCGGCTGCGGGCGCACCGGTTGTCGGGCCTGCGGTGGGGCACGGCGGTGGCGGCGGCGCGACACCTGCTGGCGGTGCAGGCGCAGAACCTGGGCGACGCCGGCTGGACGCTGGGTCTGCGCACCACCGGGCTCACCGAGCCAGCCGTGGCCGCCGCACTCGCCTCGGGTGAGCTGGTGCGCACCTGGACGATGCGCGGGACGCTGCACCTGTGCGCGCCGGAGGACGTGCGGTGGCTCCTCGCGCTGCTGGGGCCACGGGCCTACGGCGGCCGGTCCACGCTCTGGCGCAGCTGCGGGCTGGACGAGCAGCAGCTCACCCGGGCCCGCCAGGTCGCACGCGTCGAGCTCGCGGGCGACCGGTTGGTCGCTCGGCCCGCCCTGCTGGGGGCCCTCGCCGACGCCGGTGTCCCGACCGCTGGGCAGGCCGGCTCGCACGTGCTCCGCTACCTCGCCGAGAGCGCCACCCTGGTGCCCGGCCCGCCGAGCGGGCGCACTCCCACCTTCGCGCTGCTCGACGACTGGGTCTCCGCTGGTCCGGCAAGCTGCAGCCGGAGCTGGCCGCGCCGCTGGCGGCGGCCCGTGCCGCCCACGCGGCCTTCCTGGAGCGGGCCGAGACCGCCCCGCCCGGCTGAGCCCGGGGCTCAGTCCTCCTGGTCCAGCTCGGCCATGACCTCGTCGGTCAGCTCGACGTTGGAGAAGACGTTCTGCACGTCGTCGGAGTCCTCCAGGGCGTCCACCAGCTTGAAGATCTTGCGGGCGCCGTCGGCGTCCACGGCCACGCTCATCGAGGGCTGGAAGCTCGCCTCGGCGGAGTCGTAGTCGATGCCGGCGTCCTGCAGCGCGGTGCGCACGGCCACCAGGTCGGTGGGCTCGCTGACCACCTCGAACTTCTCGCCGAGGTCGTTGACCTCCTCGGCGCCGGCGTCCAGCACCGCCATGAGCAGGTCGTCCTCGTTCAGCTCACCCTTGTCCAGCTGCACCACGCCCTTGCGGCTGAACAGGTACGACACCGAGCCAGGGTCGGCCAGCGTGCCGCCGTTGCGGCTCATCGCGGTGCGGACCTCGCCGGCGGCGCGGTTGCGGTTGTCGGTGAGGCACTCCACCAGCAGGGCCACGCCGTTGGGGCCGTAGCCCTCGTACATGATCGTCTGGTAGTCAGCGCCGCCGGACTCCTCACCGGCGCCACGCTTGCGCGCGCGCTCGATGTTGTCGTTGGGCAC
Organism: Rhodococcus sp. Z13_19A; assembly: GCF_058133575.1. Classification (NCBI taxonomy): domain Bacteria; kingdom Bacillati; phylum Actinomycetota; class Actinomycetes; order Mycobacteriales; family Nocardiaceae; genus Rhodococcus; species Rhodococcus sp. Z13_19A. The sequence goes on along the minus strand of NZ_JBYUNN010000003.1, from coordinate 91,964 downwards.
CGACGTCTTCTTGGCCTTCTGGATGGCGTCGTAGAGCGTGGGGTTGCCGTCCGGGTCACCGCCACCGGTGCGGGCCGCCACCTCGATGTTCTTGACCAGCTTGGCGAAGGCCTTGCCGCGACGGGCGTCGATCACGGCCTTCTTGTGCTTGGTGGTAGCCCATTTGGAGTGACCGCTCATCGGTGCGCGAACCTTCCCCACTCTTCGGTGCAGCGTGTGCTTGCTTCAGTCCAGTCAACCGATCCTAGCGGGGCCTGCACCCCCGGCGCCGTCCCCGCGGGGGCTGTCCCACCCTCAGGCACGCGCGACGATCATCTGCACGAAGTGCTGGTGCACCCGGTGGTCGCCGGTCACCTCGGGGTGGAACGACGTGGCCAGCACGTTTCCCTGCCGCACCGCCACCACCCGGTCCACCGCCTCGGGCTCGGCCTCCGGGCTCGGCGGCACCGAGGCCAGCACCGTGACTCCGTCGCCGGTGCGCTCCACCCACGGGGCGCGGATGAACACCGCCCGCACCGGACCGTCGTCGATGCCGTCCACCGTCAGGTCGGTCTCGAAGGAGTGCACCTGCCGGCCGAAGGCGTTGCGCCGCACGGTGATGTCCAACCCGCCGAGCTGCACGGCGTCGGCGCGGGTGTCCAGCACCTCCGAGGCGAGCAGGATCATGCCGGCGCACGAGCCGTAGGCGGGCATGCCCTGGGCGAGGCGCTCGCGGATGGGCTCGAGCAGCTCGAACACCTGCAGCAGGCGGCTCATGGTGGTGGACTCCCCGCCGGGGATCACCAGAGCCTGGACACCGGCCAGCTCAGACTCACGACGGATCGTCACGGGGTCGGCGCCGGCGGACTCCAGCGCCGCGAGGTGCTCTCGCACGTCTCCCTGCAGGGCCAGCACACCGACGGAGGGGCGCACGTTCACGGGCCATATCGTAGAGAGCGTGACCGTGGGCCCCTCCGGCGCACCGCACTTCCGGGCGGTGAGCCCCGACGCGCTGGCGGCCGAGATCGTCGCGCTGTGCCTGCGGGTGGAGCAGCACGGCCCGGCGCTGCGGGTGCTGCTCGACGGCGCTGACGCTGCTCGCCCGGCGGAGCTGGCCGCGGCGGTGGCCGAGCTGCTGCGCGCCGCGGGCCGCCCCTGCGCGGTGGTCGACCTCCGGTGGTGGCTGCGCCCGGCGTCGCTGCGCCTGGAGCACGGGCGCACCGACGCCGACAGCTACCGCGACGAGTGGTTCGACCTGCCGGCGCTGCGCCGGGAGGTGCTCGACCCGCTGGGCCCGGGCGGCACCGGGCAGTGGCTGCCCACGCTGTGGGACCCGGCCACCGATCGCGCCACCCGCGCGGCCCGGCTCCGCAGCGGGGAGGGCCAGGTGGTGCTGGTGGCCGGGCCGATGCTGCTGGGCCGCGGCCTGCCCGCCGAGCTGGCGGTGCACCTGCACCTGAGCGAGGCGAGCCTGCGGCGACGGGTTACCGACGAGCTGGCGTGGACGGTGCCCGCACTGGTGGCCCACGAGCGCGACGCCGACAGCGACGCCGTGGCCGACGCGGTGGTGCGCACCGACCATCCCGACCGCCCGGCCCTGCTGGTCCGCTAGCGCGCCTGCGCCGAGCTCAGCAGGGACAGCTGGGCCACCAGCCCGCCCTCGACGTGCACCACCGGACCCAGCCGGCGCCCCGGCTGGTGCGGGTCCCACAGCTGGTAGCTGCCCGACACGAGCTCGGGGTACACCGCGGTGAGCCCGCGGGTGCCGTCCGGAGCCGCTCGCACGTGCACGCCGGTGTGCCCGACAGCCCGCGTGCTGCCCGCGTGTGAGATGTCGATCTCGGTGCCGGCGAAGCGATCGGGCAGGTGGACCACCAGCGCGCCGATGTCGCCACCGATGTCGAGCACCACCGATCCGCCCTGCACCTGCTGCTGTTCCACGTCGGTGCTCCTAGCTGCCTGGCGCGTAGGGGCGCGGCATGGTGGCGAACCCGCTGTTGGGGATGTTCAGGTACGGGAAGCTGCTCAGCAGCGGCCCGTTCTCCTGGCCCGCGTAGTCGCCGAGCAGCGCCACGGCGAGGTCGGGCACGTAGCCGGAGTCCACCACCGGGATCGTCGCCCCGGCGACAGCCCGCAGCTCGACGTCCGCGACGTCGTCGGGCACGCGACGGCCGTTCGGAAAGCCGGCCAGGTCGCCGACGAGCACGCCGTACTCGCGCAGCGCGGTGGCCGGCGGGATGGCCATGTTCAGCCGCACCAGGTCGGCGAGCACCGGGCCGGTGTAGTTCTGGAAGCCCGGCACGAGGCCCTCGGGGAAGCCGGTGAGGAAGATCCGGACCAGGTCGTTGCGGTCCTTGGTGTAGGCGCGCAGGTTGTTGAAGACCAGCGGGTACAGCTCGGGCAGCCGCCGGGCGAGCTCCGGCTGCAGCACCCGCTCCAGGAAGGCGGCGTCGTTGGTGGGCGAGCTGGCGTTCCACAGGTCCTTCTGCCCGATGCCGATGAGCAGCTCGTTGAACAGCGGGTTGGCCAACCGGGAGACCTGCTGCCAGGCGCCCATTCCCACCCGCCTGCCGTCCTCCTCCACGCTGGTCATCGCCTGGCGGCTGGCCGAGGCGTAGACCCCGATGACCGAGTTGGGCGCCATGACGTCGGTGGGGTTGCTGCCGTCGGCGGCCAGCAGCGTCTTGGGCAGCTGCAGCGCGATGGTGTGCACGTTGAGCCCGCGGAAGGAGTCCACACCCGGGGCGGGGAACAGTGGGCCGGTGTGCAGGAACTGCAGCGGCCTGATGTCGTCGAGGTCGAACACCGCACCAAGGTCGACGAAGAAGGCGTCGGCCCGCTGGCCGGCGAACACCGTGGCGCCGTCGCTGAGCTGGCGGATGGCCGGCGGGACGTACTGCGGGTAGCTCGGCGTGGAGTGCACCCCCACGTTGCAGGGCGGGGACGGGATGTCGTCGCCGACGACGGTGCTCGTGCCGTCCTTGAGCACCTTGGTGACCGTGTAGGTCTGGCGCCGGTTGAGGTTGGCGTAGGTGGTGGCTCCGGAACCGTTCGGGTCCACCGACACGGTTCCGAGGTTGTACATGAACGAGCCCGGGTCGGCGTAGGTCTCGGTGAAGCGGAACTGGTAGGTGATGTCCGGCCGTTGCCCCTCCGCGGTGATCGGCGTGTTGAAGACGTGGATCTCGTAGAGCACGTCGTCGCCGAAGACGAAGAAGTTGGGTCCGCCGTCGGGGTTCTGGAACGGGATGAAGTTGGCGAGCAGGGTGACGGTGTCCGGCCGGTCGGGGCTGACGAAGGCGTACACGTCGGTGTTGTCGGCGACGGGGTCCTGGGAGATCTCCGGGGCTTCGCGGTGCGAGGACATCTCTTACCTCTTCGGTCGTGGTCTGGTCACGCGGGAGCCCGCCGACAAGACGGTCGGCAGAGTGGGGAAGCTGCCCGGAGCTGGGCAGGAGGTTGGCTGAGCGGGGCGCGGCGTCAGAGCTGCGCGGTGGGCGCCTCGTGGGTCAGCCGGGCGGCCAGTGCCTTGTCGGTCAGCGTCGACGACTGCTCTCCGTGCATCACGGTGAACTCACCGGTGCTGGCGTCGCGCAGCAGCAGCACCACCGGCCCGTCGAGCTGCTTGGCCCGGGCTGCAGGCTCGGCGTGCGCCGTGCCCGCCAGCACCGCGCCCGGCACCGCGGAGGCGGCTCCCACCGCGACCGCGCCCAGCGAGGCCGTGCGCAGAAAGCTCCGACGATTGGTCTCAGCCATGTGAATGCCTCTCGATCAGTGCAGACGGGTGCCCGAGGAGTCGATAGGTGCACGCGTGCAGACGCTGTTCGGCGCACAGAAAACAATTCATCGACACTCGCCGGTAAAGATCATCTCCCGGCACCCGACTCATCCCCCGTGGCCTGGTCAAATGAACAACCCGGCACCCGCAAATAGTGACACTCGACACAGCATTCGGCAACAGAAAGAATGCCGGTTGGCAGCGCATTCGGCCGAATTCTCTGGGGCACCGGCGAATTGCGCCAGAAATTGCGCCGGCGCAGCGAGGATCAGGCCACGCCAGCCAGGCGCAGCAGCGCGGTGGTGCCCGCGGCCACCAGCACCACCACCACGAACGGGGCTCGCCGCCACAGCGCCAGCAGACCCGCACCCACGCCGAGCACGCGCGCCCAGCCGCCGAAGGAGGACCCGTCGAGCACGGCCGTGGTGACCGCCAGCGACAGCAGCAGCGCGGTCGCGGCCAGCCCCAGCAGCCGCACCACGCGCGGTGGCACGTGCACGCGCCGACGCAGCAGCCCGCCGGAGACCCGGATCAGGAAGGTGCCCGCGGCGAGCACGCCGATCACCCACCAGCTGACCGGGCTCATCCGCGCAGCTCCCGCCAGGCCAGGACCACGCCGCACAGCCCCGCGAGCACGCCCACGCCGGCCGGCAGCAACGGGGTGAGCACCAGGGCCACGGTGGCGCCGGCCACCGCCACCCGGCGGTCCAGGCGGTCGCGCAGCGCCGGGGCGACGAGGGCGAGCAGGGCCGCGGGGAAGGCGGCGTCCACCCCGAGCGCGTCCGGGTCGCCCAGCAGGTTGCCGCCGAGCGCGCCGATCACCGTGCCCAGGTTCCAGGCGAGGAACAGCAGCACCCCGGCGACGGCGAAAGCCAGCCGGGCGTGGGCGCGGTCGGGCTGGGCGCGGGTGAACGCGGTGGCCTCGTCGGTCATAAGGTGCGCACCCAGCAGGCGCCGCCACCCTGAACCGGAGAGCACGTCGGCCAGCACCAGGCCGTAGGGCAGGTGCCGGGCGTTGAGCACCAGGCCGCCGACGATCATCGCCACCGGGCCCGCGCCACCGGCCGCGGCGGCGAGCACCAGGAACTGCGCGCCCCCGGAGTACAGCAGCAGCGACATGGCCACCGTCTTGGCCACCGAGAGCCCGGTGGCCACCGCGACCGTGCCGAAGGACAGCCCCACCAGCGCGATGGCCAGCAGCAGCGGGGAGAGCCGCCTGGCGACCTGCCAGGGTGTCGGCAGGTCACCAGGGTGGTCGGGCGTCCTCGGCTGCTCGGGTGAGGCTGGTTCAGACAATCCGGAGGGGGCTACCAGCCGCGGGTGGACAGCCGGTGGTCCACCGGCAGCTGCTCCACGTTGATGCCGACCATCGCCTCGCCCAGGCCGCGGGAGACCTTGGCCAGGGTGTCGGGGTCGTCGTGGAAGGTGGTGGCCTTGACGATGGCCTCCGCGCGCTGCGCGGGGTTGCCGGACTTGAAGATGCCCGAGCCGACGAAGACGCCGTCGGCGCCCAGCTGCATCATCATGGCCGCGTCGGCCGGGGTGGCGATGCCACCGGCGGTGAACAGCGTGACGGGCAGCTTGCCCGCGGCGGCGACCTCGGCCACCAGCTCGTAGGGGGCCTGCAGCTCCTTGGCGGCGACGTAGAGCTCGTCGGCGCGCAGCGTGGACAGCCGGCGGATCTCCGCGGAGATGGTGCGCATGTGCATGGTGGCGTTGGAGACGTCCCCGGTGCCGGCCTCACCCTTGGAGCGGATCATGGCCGCGCCCTCGGTGATGCGGCGCAGGGCCTCGCCGAGGTTGGTGGCACCGCAGACGAAGGGCACGGTGAACTGCCACTTGTCGATGTGGTGGGCGTAGTCGGCCGGGGTGAGGACCTCGGACTCGTCCACGTAGTCCACGCCCAGGCTCTGCAGGATCTGCGCCTCGACGAAGTGACCGATGCGGGCCTTGGCCATCACCGGGATGCTGACCGAGGAGATGATGCTGTCGATCATGTCCGGGTCGCTCATCCGGGAGACGCCGCCCTCGGCGCGGATGTCGGCGGGGACGCGCTCCAGGGCCATCACGGCCACGGCGCCGGCGTCCTCGGCGATCTTGGCCTGCTCGGCGGTGACCACGTCCATGATGACGCCGCCCTTGAGCATCTCCGCCATGCCGCGCTTGACGCGGGCCGTGCCGGTTCCGCCTGCGGTGGACGGCTGAGGGGTGCTGGGCTGAGCGGTGCTCACGGTGTACTCCCGATCTCCTGCTGAGGCTTGGTGCCGGTCAGGCTCCATCGTAGGGGTTGGCGCCGACGTCCTCCGCCGGCGTCCGGCTCAGGGAATGCGCCTGAGCACCGGGCCCGGGGCGTCCGGTCCGGCCGTCGCCGCCGCGAGCGCCTCCGGCAGCAGCGCGGGCAGGCCCGGGGGGTACACCTGCTCCCCGCGGCCCTCCAGCTCGACCAGCTCCTCCGGCGTGCACCAGCGCGGCTGCGCGAACACCCGCTGCTCCAGCTCGGTGTAGCCGTCGGTGTGCGGCAGGAACGGCGGCACGCACGCCGCGAAGTACGTCTCGGCCGCCTCCACGGTGCGGCCCTCCAGCTCCAGCACGGTGCGCCGCCACCACAGCGGTCCGCGCAGCGCCGCGACGTCCAGCCGGTGACCGGTCTCCTCCGCCACCTCGCGCACCCCCGCCTCCACCAGCGACTCCCCCGGCTCCAGCCCTCCACCGGTGGTGATCCAGTAGTGGGTGTCCGGGGCGGTGGTGCTGGCTCCGCGCAGCATGAGCACCCGGCCGTCCGGGTCGAGCAGCAGCACCCGCGCGGCCGGGCGCTGGGGCGGGGCGGTCGCGTCGGCGACCTCGGCCTCGGCGATCTCGAAGTAGCGCGGTTGCGGCGCGGTGCCGCCCAGGCGGAACCAGCGCACCAGCCGTCGGCTGCGCAGCGCCTGGGTGTCGCGCACGGCGTCGTTGTAGAAGCGGCGGGCCAGCAGCACCCGGGTCTGGGCGTCGGCCAGCTCGGCGGCCAGCTGCGGCGAGAGCTGGTCCACCGGCACCTGGTCCAGCGCCACCGACAGCGCGTTCTCCACCGTCTCGCGGCGCTCGCGGTCGGTGCGCTCGGCCCCGGCGGCCAGGCTAGTGAGCCGGCGGCCGTCCACCCGGGCACCCGGGGGCACCGCGAGGGCCACCGAGCGGGCCACCACGGCGCGCCGGGACAGGGCCGCCTCCAGCGCGATCCACGCCGAGTCCAGGCGCACGTGCAGCCGGTCGAGGCGGTGGGCGGTGCCGTAGCTCCACAGGGCGGCCAGCGCCACCAGCACGACCAGCGCCACGACCAGCAGCAGGGTCCAGGTGCTCACTGGTCCACCTCGTGCACCCGGTCGCGGCCGGCGGTGACGGTCTCGTAGACCTGCATCACCCGCTGGGCCACCACCTGCCAGTCGTAGCTCTGCACCGCCTCGCGCCCGGCGGCGACCAGCCGGGCGCGGCCCGGGGCGTCGCCGAGCATCTCGTGCAGGTGCCGCGCCCAGGCGGCGGAGTCGCCGGTGGGCACCAGCCGTCCGGCGGCCCCGTCGTTGAGCACCCGCCGGAAGGCGTCCAGGTCGCTGGCGGCCACCGCGGTGCCCGCGGACATGGCTTCCACCAGCACGATGCCGAAGCTCTCGCCGCCGGTGTTGGGTGCGCAGTAGACGTCGGCGCTGCGCAGCGCCGAGGCCTTCTCCTCGTCGCTGACCCGCCCGAGCAGCACCATCCGGCGGGACACCGCGCGGCCGGCGGCCTTGCGCAGCGCCGCCTCGTCGCCACCGCCGACCACCAGCACCTGCAGGTCGGGGTGGGCGGCCACCAGCTGGGGCAGCGCACCCAGCAGCACGGGCATGCCCTTGCGCGGCTCGTCGTAGCGACCGACGAAGGCCAGCGTGCCGCCCTCGCGAGGGAAGCCCGGCAGCGGCTGCGCGTCGGCGAAGGCGCGCACGTGCACGCCGTTGGGGATGAGCACCGCGTCGGAGCCGAGCGACTCCACCTGCCAGCGCCGGGCCAGGTCGGACACCGCGATGCGGCCGCTGATCTTCTCCAGGAACGGCTGCAGCACCGGCTGGAAGGTGCTGAGCACCCGCGATCGGGTGGTGGAGGTGTGGAAGGTGGCGACGATGGGACCGTCGGCCACCGCCATCGCCCACATGGACAGGCTCGGCGCGTTGGGCTCGTGGATGTGCAGCACGTCGAAGGAGTTCTCCCCGATCCAGCGCCGCACCTTCGCCCAGTGGCTCGGCCCGAAGCTCAGCCGCGCCACCGACCCGTTGTAGGGCACGCCGATGGCCTTGCCGCCGTTGACCACGTACGACGGCAGCTGCGTGCCCTCCTCGGCCGGGGCCAGCACGCTGACCTCGTGGCCCTGGTCGATGAACACCGCGGCCAGCTCGGCGATGTGCGCCTGCACCCCGCCGGGCACGTCGAAGGAGTAGGGGCAGACCATCCCGATCTTCATCGCTGCCCCGCCGCCTGGTCGGCGTGCCACAGCGGTTGCAGCATGTGCCAGTCGGCCGGGTGGGCGGCGATGCCCTCGGCGAATCGGTCGGCCATGGCCTGCGTGGCGGCCTGCACGTCCAGGGCGGGGTCGACCGGCGGGTGCACCCGCATCCGCCACCCGTGCGGGGTGTACCAGCAGTGCGCCGGCAGCAGTGCCGCCCCGGTGCTGCGGGCCAGCCGCGCCGGACCCGCGGGCATGGTGGTCTTCTCGCCGAAGAAGCTGACGGTGATGCCCACGCCGCTGAGCTCGCGGTCGCCGAGCAGGCAGATGACGCCGCCGGAGCGCAGCCGGCGGACCAGCCCGCGCACCGGTGATTCCGTACCTCCGGTGAGCGGGAGGATCTCGAAGCCGAGGCTCTCCCGGTAGGCCACGAAGCGCTGGAACAGCCGCTCCGGCTTGAGCCGCTCCGCGACGGTGGTGAAGGTGCCGTGGGTGGCCGCCAGCCACACCCCGGCCACGTCCCAGTTCCCGCTGTGCGGCAGCGCGACGACGACGCCCTTGCCCCGGGCCAGGGCGGCGTCCAGGTGCTCCCGGCCCTCGATGTCGGCGGTGATGCTCGCGGCCAGCGCCGCCTTGTCCATGGCGGGCAGCCGGAACGCCTCCCGCCAGTAGCGGCCGTAGGAGCGCAGCGACTCGCGCACCAGCTGCTCGGGCACCTCCTCCGGGGTGACGCCCAGCACCCGGGCCAGGTTGCGGCGCAGCTGCTGGGTGCCCGGACCGCCCCGGCGCGCGGCCAGGCCCGCGCCGGCGTCGGCGAGGCGGGCGGCCACCGGCTCCGGCAGGGCGCGCACCACCCGCCATCCCGCCGCGTACCCCAGGTCGGCGGCGCGCTCAGCTGCCCGCACGGATCAGACCGGGATCTGGTCGCGGGCGCCGTCGGCGTTGCGCACCGCCAGCAGCCGCTGAACCACGGTGAGCACGCTGGCCGCGGCCAGGAACCACACCGCGACGTGCACGGCCCACGGCAGACCCATCCCGGTGAGCCCGGCGCCGGTGAGCACGATGATCAACCGCTCGGGGCGCTCGATGAAGCCGGCGTGCGCCGCGAAGCCGCTGGCCTCGGCCCGGGCCTTGACGTAGGAGGTGACCTGGGAGGTGATCAGGCACAGCAGCGCCGCGACGGCCAGCGGCCGGCTGTCCCCGGTGGTGAACGCCCACCAGGCCAGCGCGGCGAAGATGGCCCCGTCGGCGATGCGGTCGCAGGTGGCGTCCAGCACCGCCCCGAAGGGGGTGCCGCCGCCGCGCACCCGGGCCATCGCGCCGTCCAGCATGTCGAACATGACGAAGAACCAGATGACCAGCGCCGCAGCGAGCAGGTGGTCGGTGGGGAACAGCACCAGTGCGGCCACCACGCTGGCCACGGTGCCGATGATGGTGACCGCGTCCGGGGTGAGGCCGATGCGCACCAGCGACCGGGCCAGCGACATCGTGCCCTTGGACAGCGCCGACCTGGCGTACGTGCTGAACGCGCTCAACGTCTCATCTCCGCATCAGTGGATCCACCCGGGTTCTGCGGGGCGGCTGCGAGCAGGATAGTCGTTGACCTCACGCCAGTCGGCGCACCAGTGTTCGCTGCAGCACCTGCCGGCCCTGCTCGTCCACGGACGCGTGCTCCACCTCGACGCTGGCCTTGCGCCCCTTGAGCACCACCGTCATCACTCCGTTGTCGAACCACGGTCCGCCCTGCACGTCCCAGCGGATGGCGGGATCGCGCACCCCGGCGGCCCGGGCCAGCAGCCGCAGCGTCCCGGCCACGGCGGGGCGCTTGACCAGCTTGTTGACCACCTGGATGGGCTTGTTCAGCGGGTTGCGGAACGGCGACATGGTGAGCTGGTGCACCGCGGTGTCGCGCGGTTCCACGTCCTGCACCTGCGCCTCGGCCAGGTAGGAGCAGTGCACGTCGCCGGACAGCCACAGCACGCTCGCGGGGGGCTCCGGCAGGTGCGCGACGTCGGCGACGAGGGCCACCATGTCGTCGAAGGACTGCCGGAACGCCGCCCAGTGCTCCAGGTCCACCGCCAGCCGGATCTTCTCCCCCACCTTGGAACCCAGCTTGCCCCAGGCCCCCTGCGCGGTCGCCTCGTTCCAGCCCTCCAGGTGGTGCAGGCCCGGGAGCATGAGGAACGGCAGCGTGGACCCGATGAGCAGGTGCTGCACCGGCTTGCCCGACGGCAGCGGCTGCAGCGCCTGCTGCCGCGCCCACTCCCACTCGGCGGTGTCCATCATGGCGCGGTTGGCCGGGTCCAGCCGGCGTGAGCAGCGGGAGTCCAGCACCACCAGGCGGTTGCGCCCGAAGTCACGGTGATAGCTCCACTGCATCGACTGCGGCTCGGTGTCGGCGCGCCAGGCGAAGTCGGCCAGCAGCTGCACCCGCTCGGCGTCCCCGGAGGCCTCGCGCACCGCCTGGTAGAGCTTGTCCTCGGCCAGCTCGGTGGGCGAGAGGTTGCCCAGGTGCTGGTACACCCAGTACGAGGAGAAGGCGCCGATGACGCGGGAGCGCCACCACGGCTCGGTGATGATCTGCTGGCGCCACGACCACGAGCTGTTCCAGTCGTCCCGCAGGTCGTGGTCGTCCAGGATCATGCAGGTGGGCAGGGTGGAGAGCAGCCAGCGGACGTGCTCGGAGCCCCAGGACTCGTGGTAGAGCCAGGTGTACTCCTCGAAGTCGCAGATCTCGTCCACCACCTCCTCGCCACCGGCGTCCACCCCGGGCGGGCCCTCGCCGGCGGCGCGGCGGGCGTGCAGCTTCTCCAGGATCGCCTCGGAGGGGTCGTCGGCGTACACCTGGTCGCCCACCAGCAGCAGCGCGTCCGGCCACTGGGCGTGGTCGAGCTCCTGCATGCGCAGCGCCATGGCCACCAGGGCGTCCGCGCCCAGCGCCGCGAGCTGGTCGGGGGTGTGGCCCTCACCGCGCCGGCAGGACCCGAAGGCCAGGCGCACCGACTCCTCGTCGGAGGTGGTGCGCACCAGGCTCGCCGGCGCCCCGGGCAGCGGCCACACCTGCTGGTCGTCCAGCGAGACCGTGTAGGGCAGCTCGGCGTCTGCGGGCAGGCCGTCGAGCACCACCAGGGCGTAGTGGTGGCCGTGCAGGCTCCAGGTGGGCTCGGTGCGGCGGACGCCGTCGCACTCCACCGTCACCTGCACCGCGGTGTCGGTCTCCACCCACACGGTGGCCTGGTGGTCGTCGACGAACCGCAGCAGCGGCCCGAGCACGATGCCGGCCCGCTCGGCGGCGACGTCGGTGGTCTGCTCGTCGGTGTTCTGCTCGTCGTGGTTCACCAGGGTCACCCTAGCGACCGACGCTCGGGCGCTCAGTTCGGCGCGGGCCAGGCCTCGGCGAGCAGCTGCCGGGTCTCCCCCAGCAGCTGGGGCAGGACCTTGGTGCCGCCGAGCACCGTGATGAAGTTCGCGTCGCCGCCCCAGCGGGGCACCACGTGCTGGTGCAGGTGTGCGGCAAGCGATCCCCCCGCCACCGAGCCCAGGTTGAGCCCCACGTTGAAGCCGTGCGGGCGGGAGACCTGGCGGACCACCCGGATGGCGTCGCGGGTGAGCGCCATCAGCTCGGCCGACTCGGAGTCGGTGAGGTCCTCCAGCTCGGCCACGTGCCGGTAGGGCAGCACCATGAGGTGGCCGGGGTTGTACGGGTAGAGGTTGAGCACCGCGTACACGTGCTCACCGCGGGTCAGCACCAGCCCGTCCTCGTCGCTCATGGTCGGGATGACGCACAACGGGCACTCCGGCGCGGGAGCGCGCTCGCCCAGGTCGTCCTCCCCCACCGGGCTGGCGATGTAGGACATCCGGTGCGGGGTCCACAGGCGCTCCAGGCGATCGGGGGTCCCCACCCCGTGCTGGCGCAGCTCGGTCACTCCGCCTGCACCAGCTCGGTCTGTGCCTGCTCCCCCTGCGCCAGCTCGGCCTGCACCACCTCGGCAGTGGGCGAGGCGTTCTCCCGCCGCGCCACCCAGTCGGTGATCAGCGCCACGGCCCGCTCCACCGGCACGCCGTTGACCTGGGTGCCGTCGCGGAACCGGAAGCTCACCGCGCCGGCCTCCACGTCGCGCTCGCCGGCCAGCAGCATGAACGGCACCTTCTGGGTGGTGTGCGTGCGGATCTTCTTCTGCATCCGCTCGTCGCTGAGGTCCACGTCCACCCGGACGGCGTGGGTGCGCAGCTGCTTGGCCACGTCCAGCAGGTGGTCGGCGAAGGCCTCGGCCACCGGGATGCCCACCACCTGGACGGGGGCGAGCCACGCCGGGAAGGCGCCGCCGTAGTGCTCGGTGAGCACCCCGAAGAAGCGCTCGATGGAGCCGAACAGGGCGCGGTGGATCATCACCGGACGCTTGCGGGAGCCGTCGTCGGAGGTGTACTCCAGCTCGAAGAGCTCGGGCAGGTTGAAGTCCACCTGGATGGTGGACATCTGCCAGGTGCGCCCGAGGGCGTCGCGCGCCTGCACGGACACCTTGGGGCCGTAGAAGGCCGCGCCGCCCGGGTCGGGCACCAGGTCCAGGCCGGAGCGCTCCGCGGCCACCCGCAGCGCCTCCGTGGCCTCCGCCCAGTTCTCGTCGGTGCCCACGTACTTGTCCTCGTTGCGGGTGGACAGCTCGAGGTAGAAGTCGTCCAGGCCGAAGTCGCGGAGCAGGCCGAGGACGAAGTCCAGCAGCGACGTCAGCTCCTCCTGCACCTGCTCGGGGGTGCAGAAGATGTGTGCGTCGTCCTGGGTGAAGCCGCGGGCGCGGGTGAGGCCGTGCACCACGCCGGACTTCTCGTTGCGGTAGACGGTGCCGAACTCGAACAGCCGCAGCGGCAGCTCGCGGTAGGAGCGCCCGCGCGACCGGAAGATCAGGTCGTGCATCGGGCAGTTCATCGGCTTGAGGTAGTAGTCCTGGCCCTGCTTGCGCAGGGTGCCGTCCTCGTTGTACTCCGCGTCCAGGTGCATCGGTGGGTACATGCCGTCGCGGTACCAGCTCAGGTGCCCAGAGACCTCGAACAGGCTGCCCTTGGTGATGTGCGGGGAGTAGACGAACTCGTAGCCCTCCTGCTCGTGCCGGATGCGGGAGTAGTCCTCCATGGCCCGGCGGATGATGCCGCCACGGGGGTGGAAGACGGCCAGGCCGGAGCCGATCTCGTCCGGGAAGCTGAACAGGTCCAGCTCGGTGCCCAGGCGGCGGTGGTCGCGGCGCTCGGCCTCGGCCAGCAGGGTGAGGTGCGCGTCCAGGGCCTCGCTGGACTCCCAGGCAGTGCCGTACACGCGCTGCAGGCCGGCGTTGTTCTGGTCGCCGCGCCAGTAGGCCGCGGAGCTGCGGGTGAGCTTGAAGGCGGGGATGTGCTTGGTGGTGGGGATGTGCGGGCCGCGGCACAGGTCGGTCCACACCAGGTCACCGCTGCGCGGATCGAGGTTGTCGTACATGGTCAGCTCGCCGGCGCCGACCTCCATGACCTCCGGGTCGTCGATGCCGGACTTGTCGCGGATCAGCTCGAGCTTGAACGGCTCGCCGGCCAGCTCCTGCTCGGCCTCGTCCACCTCGATCACGCGGCGGGAGAACCGCTGGGCGCCCTTGATGATCTGGCGCATCCGCTTCTCCAGCGCCGTCAGGTCCTCCGGGGTGAAGGGCCGCGGCATGGCGAAGTCGTAGTAGAAGCCGTCGGTGATGGGCGGGCCGACGCCCAGCCGCGCGTCCGGGAAGAGGTCCTGCACGGCCTGGGCCAGCACGTGGGCGCAGGAGTGCCGGATGACCATGCGGCCCTCGGGACTGCCTGCGGCGACGGCCGCCACCTCGGTGTCGGCGTCCGGGACCCAGGACAGGTCGCGCAGCCGGCCCTCGGCGTCCTTGACCACCACGATCGCCTCGGCACCCTTGCCCGGCAGTCCGGCCTCCCGCACCGTGGTCCCGGCCGTGGTGCCCGCCGCAACTGTCACGTGCTGCGGGGCGGACTCGACTGGATGTGCCACGGTGCTGGGCTCCTTGTGCTGAACGACGCGGGGACCGGCGACGGGGTGCGTCACCGTTGTGTGCCCCGATGCTATCGGTGCCCGTCCGGGCGCCCGGCAGCAGACGCACGGGAGGCGGGAGCGAAGGTGGTGCGGAGGTCGGCAGGAGCCTGCCGGAGAGGTGAGGGTGGTCCCGGCTGGGTTCGAACCAGCGACCTTCCCGGTGTGAACGGGACGCTCTTCCACTGAGCCACGGGACCGTGCCTGACCCGGGTGAACCCTGGTCGGTCGGTGCGGTTGGGAACATTAACACGTCCCGCGGAGGGCTCTTGCAAGGGCCCTCCGCGGACGCCCTTGGGGCGGTCGGCTGGTCGGGTTCCAGACCCCGCTACAGGGGTGACTGCACCCACCCGGCGTCATAGCCGACGAGGTCCGCCATGAGGGCCAGCGCGCCGATCAGCCACAGCGTGGTCAGCACGATTGCCGCAGTTCCCAGCCACGCCAGGGCCTGGATCCAGCGTGGCTGCGACGCCAGCCAGCGCGTCCAGCCGTAGTAGAACTTCTTGACCTGTGCCAGCACGCGCTGCGCCCAGGAGAACTCGCTGGCCAGGATGGCCAGCCCGGCGATGACGACGGCCCACCCCGGTCCGGGGTAGGGAATGAGGAGGATGCCCAGGCAGAGCACCAGCGTGCCCACCACGCCGGTGCTGATGCGGTACGCCAGGTTCGCCGTGCGCCGGTGCCGCAGCCGCTCGCGCCACCGTCGGTGCTTCTTCTGGGTGCGCACGAGCCAGCCGTCGTCGGGCTGCTCGACGCCCCGCTCCTCCCGCTCGTGCCGCGCACTCTCCTGCGCCGCAGTCTCCTGCCGCACATCCTTCTGCGGGGTCTCTGCTGGCACGGTCTGCTCGGTCATGGTCTCCTCTGGCAGGGCGTCCTGCCGCTCTGGTTGTCCGCTCACGCCGAGACCTGTCCGATCGCGACGATGGTGCCCGGGCTGGCCGGTTGGGCTCCTGCGGGCTCCACGGACACCGCGAACATCGGGAAGCTGGTGGGGTCGGACGTGGTCATCGGCGCCACCCCGAGGGCACCGGCGGGCGCCCCGGTAGTGGTCACTGGACCCAGCATCACCGGGCTGGTGTCACCGAGGCCGTTCATCCCCCACAACACGTACTGGCTGTTGGCGGCGGCGCCGGGCATGTTCATGGGCACCACCATGGTGCCGGAGTCTCCGGCCAGCAAGAGGGCCATCGGCGCACCGGTGAGGTCCTTCTCCCGCAGCGCCACCTTGCGCACCGACGGGTCGGACAGCGCGCTGACCACCTGGGGCTGGTCGAAGGCCGACACCGCGGGGGTGGTGCTGGTCGAGCCGTCGAAGACGTTCGCGCCGGCCCAGCCGGCCACCACGCCCACGCCGAGGACCAGCACGGCCGCCGCAGCGAGCAGCGCGCGCCGCGAACCACCGAGCCAGCGCCCCGGTCCACCCCGGGTGGCTCCCCGCCCGCGCAGCGGGCCGCCGACGGGGCGGTGCGCGCCCGGGCTGCCGGGCGTGGTGCTGCCGCTCGGGCCTGCACCAGGGACGCTCGTGGACGGCGCCGGCGAGGTCTGTCCGCCGCTGGTGCCCGACCCGCGCGCCAGCTCCAGCACCGAGGCCCGCAGGTGCTCGGGCGGATCAACCTGCTCCACGTCCGCGGCCAGCAGCAGCGCGATCTCCTCGGTCGCCTCGACCTCCTCCGCGCACTCCGCGCAGCCGGGCAGGTGGCGGGCGAAGAACGCCTCGTCCTCCGGCTCGAGGGCGTGCAGCGCCCAGCCGGTCGCCAGCTCGAGGTACTCGCAGCTGCCCTCTGCTTCGGTGCCCGTCCGGTCTGCGCCCATCCCGTGTGCGCCCATTCCCTCTGCGCCCATTCCCTCTGCGCTCACAGGCCCTGTCCTTCCACACGTGCTCCGCCGATGCCGAAGTCCAGCGCCATCGGGGCGAGCACCCCGCGGAGTCGTTGCGACGCCGCGAACATTCGTGACTTCACCGTGCCGAGCGGCACGCCGACGATCGAGGCGACCTCACGCTGGGTGTAGCCGCCGTAGTAGGCCAGCAGCATGGCGCGCGCCTGGTCCGGCGGGAGCGCCCCGATCGCTCGGCGCACGTCGTCGCCGAGCACGTTGTCGATCGCGCTGTGGTCGGCGCCGGGGTCGGCCAACCCCGTGGGCTCGGGGACCTCGTCGTCCATCACCACCTGGCGCCGACGGTGGACCCCCTCGCGACGGACCGCGTCCACCGCCTTGTGGTGCACCACCGTCAGCAGCCACGAGGCAAATGCCCCGCGGCCGGGCACGTAGCTGCCGGGCTCGCGCCACACCGAGAGGAACACCTCCTGCACGACATCCTCAGCCAGCACCTCGTCCACGCAGATGCGTCGAGCCAGGGAGTAGGCCGGCTTGGCGTAGCGGTCGTAGAGCTCGGCCAGCGCAGACTCGTCGCCGGCGCCGATGCGCTCCACGATCCGCACGTCCTGGCGGGCCCGCTCCGGGTCCGGTGCCACTCGAGGTCGGCGAGGCGCAGCCGTGCGTGGGGGCTCCGGATCGTCTCCGTGCCCACCACGGGGGCTGCTCTCCACCACAGGCATGTTCCTCACGTCATGTCTTCGCACACAGGCAGTCCGATGGTTCACCCGCCGCGAGCGCGCCGGGTCTCCCCGGTTTGATCACCAGGGTACGGGGATCCGCCAGAACCACGACAAATGCACCAGCGGCGCGCAGGACCCGCCCCTGACCAGCACCAACTCGCGGGGGCCGGTCGTCGTCCATCCGCACGCCCACCAGGCCCGCAACACGGAGTGGCGCAGGCCATAATCGCGCCGTCGCGGCTGGTCAGCGGGGCGTCGGACCCGGCCGACGAACCGTGCGCCCCGGGAGGGGGCACCCCCGGTTTGGATATCGCTGGACCCCTCAGTTACTGTTCCTCTCGCACCGCCAAGCAGGGCCAACGCCCCGCAGGACGGAGCGAGTGCGGATGTAGCGCAGCTGGTAGCGCACAACCTTGCCAAGGTTGGGGTCGCGGGTTCGAATCCCGTCATCCGCTCGAGAGGCTGTAACTCGGGCTCTCCCGGCGGAGTGGCCGAGTGGCTTAGGCAAGGGCCTGCAAAGCCCTGTACACGGGTTCGATTCCCGTCTCCGCCTCGATCGAACGTTTACCTTAGGGCGATTAGCTCAGTGGGAGAGCGCTTCCCTGACACGGAAGAGGTCACTGGTTCAATCCCAGTATCGCCCACCACCAAGAAGACCCCCCGAGCTGCAGCAATGCGGTCGGGGGATTTTTTTGTGCCGGTGGCGTGCCTGGTAGGTGTCTCAGCGGAAGCGCAGCCTGTCTGATCGCGTGCTCCGACCACGGGCACCACAATCCAACCAGCCCCTGGCAGCGTCGCGATGTCGACAGCGCCAAGGTGAATCTGGATGTACGCGCCGAGAGCCCCGGTCGCGCCGTGCTGACCGCCGGGTCACGGCACGCCCAGGGCTCTGTGACACTGCGCCGCAACGGGACCATGCCCCCGCCAGAAGCGCTCCACCCCACGCCCTGCACCCGGTCCCGCGCAGCCCGGTGCAGGTCGCGCTGGGTGTGTGGCTGCTGGTAGGCCTCCTGTCGCTGATCGCCGCCTGGGCGTGCATCGCGACACCGCTGGGAGTGGTCGAGGTAGCCGGCTCGGGCGACCGCTGGCAGTTCTTGGCCATCTTTCGCGACGACTCGCTCGTCCGCGGCCTCCACGGCGGCGTCGGCCAACGTCTCTCGGGTGACGGTGCCGTGGGTGCGGGTGCGCCCGTGCTGGACGACGTCGGAGCCGACGGTCAAACTGCGGTAGGGCTAGTCGCTGGCGCCCCGGCGAGGGACGGCCCCGGACAAGGGACAGCTCGCGGACGGCGGCCTCGGCCTGTGCGCTCATGCCCTCGTGTGGGCGGCATTCCCTGCCCATTGTCCCGCTCAGCTCCATCAGACACCGCAGGCCCGAACAATTCTCGCCAGGCGTGCACGAGCGCCGACACTTCGACACAGTGTGCGCCCACGAGGTTCGTCCACGAGACCCTGAAGAATGCTCCGCAGAACACCCCTTGCGATTCTCACATCATCGCGTAGAGTACTGAACAGCAGCACGCCACTGTGCCGCCGAATCCGACCTGAAAGGCTTTCCTGATGTTCGCGACCACCACGCAGTCGAAGCGCCTCGAGCGCTCCTTCGGCGTGGTTGTGTGCTCAGCGAAAGCCCGCGTCACCCCGTTGAGCATGGGCGAGCTCGGCATCCGCCAGAACGAGACCATTCCGCACGCGGGGCGGCAGCACAGCGGCTGGCTGGAGGCAACCTGAATGCGAACCTGAGTGAGAAACCCAGGGTCACGTTCAGGACCGCCCCCAGCCGGGGGCGGTCCTTTTGCGTTGGGCAGAACCGACAGTCGGTAGACCCAGCGAAGGCCCCACGGGTGCACATAGTCCCAGGTCAGACCCCCACCCAGGCCATACCACCTGCTCCCCCCGGGAATCCCTCCCGGCCACGACGACGAAAGGAGCCGCTCTCGGACACCGCAGGACATGACCGCCCCCGGCCACACCGAGGAAATGCATCGGTCGCATGACGCGCAGGGCTGCGTGAGGCCCCGAACATAGCTGCTTTGCTGCTGGGGAACATTGGTCGGAACGACTGCGAAAGAATCGTCCACGATCATCGGCAGGCCACATGAACGTCACCCCGTGAGACCAGTCATCGGTGCTGACGGGTACGCATTACCCTAGGGCGTGGTCCCTGGGGGAAGAAGGCACACCACGTGCCATTCTTTAGGGCAAGAACAACGTACAGACCGAATTGATTACTGCCATTGTTCAGCACGCCCTGCAGCGCCTCGGCATTGCGGGGTCAGGGGTTCAGCTCCCCTCCTCTCCACTCCCTGCCGTCCGCACCCGCGGTGGCACGGGCAGCGCCGTTGCCGGCGCTGCATTGCATCTCCGTCGTCCAGAGGTCAGGGCGCCGCACTTCACTGCGGAGACACGGGTTCGAGTCCCGTCGGAGATACCGACCGGCGTCCGTAGGGCGTCCGGTACTGGCGCGTAGCTCAGATGGATAGAGCGCTTCCTTGTTGAGGAAGAGGTCGGCGGTTCAAGTCCGTCCGCGTCAGCGTCGCCCGGGGGTGGCTGCACCCAGCAGCCACCCCCGGGCGCAACACGCCGCACTGTCACTGCGGAGAGGCGGGGTTCAGCACCCGTCGAGGTACCCCGGGGCGGCCGGGGACCGCAGCCACTCGTGCACACCAGTACCGCTCGCCGCCAAGAAGACCCTCGAGCTGCAGGAATGCGGCCGGGCGTTTTGTCGTCTCCGGCGGCGTGTCTCGCCGTTGCCGACCACCCCAGCCGGGGCACCCGCTGGACGGAGTCCCCTCGCCTGAAGGCATCGAGGTGCGCCGCACCGCGCCACCACGCTGCGGTCCGGGCCGCTCGAGTCCGTACACTCCCCCGCCGAGTGCATCGGCGCCCGCAGCAGTGCACTGCAGTCGCCGAGCAGAGCGGCCTGCGGCGCCGCAACGAGCAGGGCCCGCCCTGCACCCCCACGGAGAACCGACATGACCCACGACGACCGCCTCCTCAGCAGGGTCCGCGCGATGCTCGCCCAGGCTGAGCACCCGAACACCGGCCCGCAGGAGGCTGAGGCCTTCACTGCCCGCGCCATGGAGCTCATCGGCAAGTACGGCATCGACCAGGCCCTGCTCACCGCCGCCGACTGGGGACGCGAGCGGGTCGAGAGCCGCACGATCGGCCTCGCGGCGCCCTACGCCAGGCAGAAGGGCATGTTGCTCACCGTCGTCGCCAGCGCCCTGGGCGGCCGGGCAGGGTTCCGCAAGGCCCAGCGCGGACGCGAGGCCAGTGCGGTGGTCTACGCGATGACCGCGGACATGGAGCGCATCGAGCTGCTGTACACCTCGCTGCTGCTGCAGTCCGCGCGAGGGATGGCTCGCCTGCAGGTGCCGGCCGAGGAGAACCCGATCCCCTACCGGCGAGCCTGGCTGACCGGCTACGCCTCCACGGTCCTCACTCGCCTGGTGCAGGCGGAGAAGACCTCCCGGGAAGAGGCCAAGTCCGGCGGCGCCACGGGTGTCGAGCTGGTCCTGGCCGACCGGTCCGCGCTGGTGGAGCAGGCGATGAACGAGGCGCACCCGCAGCGGGAGACCACACGGCAGCCACGCCTGAGTGCCGCCGGCCTCAAGGCGGGCCGGCGAGCGGGTGCACGCGCCAACCTCGGCGGGCACGCCGTGCTCGACGACCCCCGCTCGACGCCGAGCGCTCGCTGACACCGAATCCTGATCAGCAGCACAGGGATTGGCGAGCCAGCGCACCTGCCCCCGACCGGGGGAAGTGTGAGCTGACGCCTGTAAAGTTCCCGGCGAACCACCGGACAACCGCAGCGCCGGCCGCCCTCAGCGTCACCGCGCACCCGCGACGTCTGCGTCGCAGCGCGAGCCTCGCCGTCGGTCGCACTCGTCTCTGTCCCACCTGCGGGGAACAGCTGGCTCCTTGCCGCACGCCCGGTGGTTCGTCCACGTCCGACGAACCCGCCAGGAGACCTCCACGTGTGCATGGGCCGAACCCACGTGCTCAGCTCGACGGCCATCGGGCTGGCGTGCGCCGCACCACTGGCCCGCCACGTCGGGGAACACCCGATGCCGGTGGCCACCCTGCTCGCGTTCGCCGCCATCGTCGGCGGCTTCGGCGTGCTGCCCGACCTCGACCACCCCCACGCCACCCTGGCTCGCACCCTCGGGCCGGTCACCAAGGCACTCTCCCGGGTCGTCAACAACCTCTCCGGCGGTCACCGCAGGGGCACCCACACCGTGTGGATGGCCCTGCTCATGGTCGGACTGGTCACGACGCTCGCCACCCGCTTCGGGCGGGACGCGCTGGTCCCCGTGGTGTTCGTCGGCTACTACCTGTTCGCGATGATCCTGCGCCTGTCCCCGAACCACCGCTCGGGCAAGGCCGAGCTGCTGTACGTGGTGGAGGCGGCCGCGGCGACCGCCGCGACGTACCAGCTGATCGAGGACTGGTGGTGGGTGCCCTACGCCGTGGGGTTCGGGGTGATCGGCCACATCGTCGGTGACATCCTCACCGTGGACG
Organism: Rhodococcus sp. Z13_19A; assembly: GCF_058133575.1. Classification (NCBI taxonomy): domain Bacteria; kingdom Bacillati; phylum Actinomycetota; class Actinomycetes; order Mycobacteriales; family Nocardiaceae; genus Rhodococcus; species Rhodococcus sp. Z13_19A. The sequence goes on along the minus strand of NZ_JBYUNN010000003.1, from coordinate 70,630 downwards.
GCGTCCCGATCCTGTACCCGCTGCTGCCAAAGCTGGTGGTGCGCCTGCCGCTGCTGGGGCGCACCGACTCCGCCCTGGAGCGCAGCTTCGCGACGCTGCTGGTGCCGGCCATCGCGTGGATGGCGTTCGCCCTGTTCTTCGGCCAGCAGTGGTGGGACCTCGACTGGCTGAAGTCCCCACCGCAGACCTGGCAGGTCGCAGCCCTGCACTGATCGCGGCCGCACACCGCGGCATCCCGGTGACCCTCGCGGCCATCAAGGACGTCGCCGAACAGGGTGCTGGCGAAGGGGCCTGAACCACGGGTTCAATCACGCGCGGGCGCGCATCCCCTACTGTGCCTGCATGGCAGCCGATGAGCAGGTTCTCGCGTCCTACATCCCGGCGTGGCGCAGCAGCGCTGACGACGTGCTGGAGCTGCTGCGCTCCCTGGACGCTGACGACTGGAGCCGGCCCACCGACCTGGCCGGCTGGGACGTGCACGCCGTCGCCGCGCACCTGGCCCACATCGAGGCCGAGCTGGCCGGTGTGCCGCAGCCGCGGGTGGACGTGCCCGACCTGCCGCACCTCACCGGGAAGATGTCGCGCTACACCGAGTCCGGCTGCATCGCGCGCGCCGACTGGACGCCGGCGCAAATCATCGACGAGCTCGACTCCTCGGTGCAGGCGCGCGCCAAGAGCCTCGCCGCCAACCCGCCCAGCGATGCCGCCTCGCCCGCAGCGGTGACCCCGGGCGGGACCCCGTGGAGCTGGGAGGTGCTGCTGAGCAACCGCGTGGTGGACATGTGGATGCACGAGCAGGACATCCGGCGCGCCGTGGGCCGGCCGGGCCACCTGGACACCGCTGGTGCCGCGCACTGCGTCGGGGTGTTCTCCCGCGCCCTGCCCGTCGTGGTCGGCAAGCGGGTGGCTCCCCCCGCCGGCACCGTCGTGGCGCTGGAGGTGTCCGGTCCGCACGGGTTCACCGCCGCGGTGGAGGTCGGCGAGGACGGCCGCGCCCGCACTCCGCAGCAGCCGCCCAGCTCGCCCACCGTCAGCCTGGCCATGGACACCGAGACCTTCACGATGCTCGGCGGTGGGCGCCGCAGCCCGGACGCGATGTCCGACCGCCTCACCATCGGCGGCGACCAGACCCTCGCCCTGCAGGTGCTCACCGCGCTGGCCGTGACTCCCTGACGGCAGGCTTTCGAGACGCTGACCAGCAGGAACACAGAAAACCGGATCTTCGGACACCTTCCGCGCAGGGGTCGCCATTCGTGTGGGCAACCGCTGCGAGCCTCCGTAGCCTCGACCGCATGCAGCGACCCAGGGCAGTCGGGGCCGGCCTCGTCGGCTGTGCACTTCTCACCGCGGGCCTTCTCGCAGCGGCACTGCTCGCCGCGATCCTGCCGCAGGCACGCTCGGCCGCCCCCGCGGATCCCGCCCCGCCCCGGGCCGGATCCAACCCCGTGACCGCTGCCGCTGCCGGTCCCCTGGCGGGCAAGCTCGTGGTGCTCGACCCCGGACACAACGGGGGCAACGCGGACAACCCCGACCCCCTCGACGAGCGGGTACCCAACGGACGCGGCGGCACAGCCGGGTGCAACAGCACCGGGACGTCCACCGACGACAACTACGCCGAGCACGCCTTCAACTGGTCGGTGGCGCAGCACGCCCGGTCCCTGCTGGAGGACCAGGGGGCGTCCGTGCGGCTCACCCGGGGCGACAACGACGGCGTGGGCCCCTGCGTGGACCGCCGGGCCGCGATCGGCAACACCGCCGGCGCCGACGTGGTGGTGAGCATCCACGCCGACGGTGCCGACTCCGACGAGCACGGCTTCCACGTGATCTACAACGACCCGCCGCTCAACGACGCCCAGGCCGGACCCGCGGTGCGGCTGGCCTCCGTGCTGCGCGACGCCATGGTGGAGCAGGGCCACCAGCCGGCCACCTACCTGGCCGGTGCGGGCATCGCCACCCGCGACGACCTGGCCAACCTCAACCTCTCCACCCGACCCACCGTCCTCATCGAGTGCATCAACATGCGCAACCCGGTGGAGGCCGAACGGGCGGCCAGCGAGGAGGGTCGCGCCGACTACGCCCGCGGCATCGCCGAGGGGATCCGGCAGTACCTGGCCGGGGGCTGAGGCGTCGACCCGTAGTGTCCCCCGCGTGCTGACCAGGCGCGGGGCGGGCGGGCTCGTGCTGGCGGCCGTCCTGCTCACGGGCTGCCAGGGCGCGCAGACCCCCGCACCCGCCGAGGCACCGGCTCCGCTGACGACGGAGCTGTCCGTCCCCGCACCCAGCCCGCCGCCGGCCCCTGCCGCCGGCTCCGCCGCGCCGGCCGTGCGTCCGCTCACCGGAAAGCTGGTGGTGCTGGACCCGGGGCACAACGGCCGCACCGACCCCGCCGCCCTCAACGCGCAGGTGCCCAACGGTCGCGGCGGCACCAAGGCCTGCAACACCACCGGCACCTCCACCGCCGAGGGTTACGCCGAGCACGCGTTCACCTGGGCGCTGGCCCAGCAGGTGCAGCAGCTGCTGACCGCCCAGGGCGCGACGGTGCGCCTCACCCGCGACAGCGACAGCGGGCTGGGCCCGTGCGTGGACCAGCGCGCCGCCGCCGGTGCCGGTGCGGACGTGGTGGTGAGCCTGCACGGCGACGGGGCACCGCCCAGTGGCCGCGGGTTCCACGTGGCGTACTCCGCCCCGCCCCTGAGCGCCGCGCAGAGTGGCCCGTCGGTCCGGCTGGCCACCACGATGCGCGACGCGATGGTGGCCGGTGGGCTCACCCCGTCCACCTACCTGGGCAGCGACGGGCTCAACCCGCGGTCCGACCTGGCCGGGCTGAACCTCGCCACCGGCCCCGCCGTGCTGGTGGAGTGCGCCAACCTGCGCAACCCCGCCGAGGCTGCCGCGGTGTCCACCCCTGCTGGTCGCACGCCCTACGCGCGGGCCATCGCCGACGGCATCACCCGCTTCCTGACCACCGGCTGACCCCCTGAGCGCGAGGAAGCCCCCCGCCGCGTTCGGCAGGGGGCTTCCTCGTGCAGTGCTCAGACCAGAGTGGTCAGCTCACGGCGACCGAGGGCGGGAAGCGGTCCCACACGCGGTGCGCGGAGAGCAGCTCCAGCACCCCGGCCAGCACGGCCTCGGCGTTGTCACCGACCACGACGCCGGGCGTGCCCGGGACGCAGCCGGCCAGCGCCAGCGCCTGCTCGGCCTGGCCCCAGCCACCGATCGCCTTGGCGTGGCGGAAGGCCTCGCCCAGCATCAGCGTGACCCGGGGGTCGACGGTGTCGCTGAGGTGCGCCGGGTCACCGGCCTTGGCGTCCAGGTTGTCCGTCGCGTCCGGAGCCACCGCGGGAGCACCCGCCAGCAGGATCGCGTCGAACTCGACGGAGCGGGCGGTGAGGAAGGTGCGCTGCGGCACGATCGTGTCCTTGCCCGTGCCCACCGCCCCGCCACGCGGGCCGATGACCAGCGGGACCATGCCGGCCTGCTGGATGGCGTCGCGCACCGTGGCGACCGCACCGAGGTCGCTGCTGTCGTCGGCGATGATGCCGATGATCCGGCCGTCAGACGGCCAGGTCTGGCCGATCTGGCTCAGCGCCGGGCTGGCCACCACGTCCGGCAGGTCCGCCGTCGGCGACGGCACGGGCATGCCGAGGCCGGTGGCTACGCCGGCGCACAGCACCGGGTCGACGTTGGCCAGCACCTGCAGGGTGCGCTCACGGACCGGGGTCTCGTAGCACTTGCCCAGCTCGAAGGTGAAGGACTGGATGATGTGCTCCTGCTCCACCGCGCTCATGCTCTTCCAGAACAGCCGAGGCTGGGTGAAGTGGTCGTCGAAGGACACCGGCAGCGCCCGGACCTTGGTGGCGTCGGGGGCCATCGGCTGCGGCACCTCGATGAAGGCGCCGCTGGCTGCGTCCGCCTCGGCGGGGTTGCCGCCGTCGAGGGAGTTGGGCCGGTAGGGCGCCACGCCACGGTGCACGGCGTGCTGGTGGAAGCCCTCCCGGAACATGTCGTTGACCGGCACGTGCGGCCGGTTCACCGGGATCTGGTTGAAGTTCGGTCCCCCCAGCCGGGTCAGCTGCGTGTCCAGGTAGGAGAAGTTGCGGCCCTGCAGCAGCGGGTCGTCGGTGCCGTCGATGCCGGGCACCAGGTGACCGGTGTGGAAGGCGATCTGCTCGGTCTCGGCGAAGAAGTTCGTGGTGTTGCCGTTGAGGGTCAGCTTGCCGATCGGCTGAACCGGGGCGAGCTCCTCGGGCACGATCTTCGTCGGGTCGAGCAGGTCGATGCCCTCGAAGGTCTGCTCCGGGGTGTCCGGGAAGACCTGCACGCCGAGCTCCCACTCGGGGAACGCGCCGCTCTCGATGGCGTCGGCCAGGTCGCGACGGTGGAAGTCGGGGTCGACACCGGCCGTCAGCTGCGCCTCCTCCCACAGCTGGGAGTGCACGCCCAGCTTGGGCTTCCAGTGGAACTTCACCAGCGTGGTCTCACCCTCGCCGTTGAGCAGGCGGAAGGTGTGGACGCCGAAGCCCTCCATGGTCCGGTAGGAGCGCGGGATGGCGCGGTCGGACATCTGCCACATGACGTGGTGGGTGGCCTCGGTGTGCAGCGAGACGAAGTCCCAGAACGTGTCGTGCGCGCTCTGGGCCTGCGGGATCTCGCGGTCCGGGTGGGGCTTGGCCGCGTGGATGATGTCCGGGAACTTGATCGCGTCCTGGATGAAGAACACCGGGATGTTGTTCGCGACCAGGTCGAAGTTGCCTTCCTGGGTGTAGAACTTCGTCGCGAAGCCTCGGGTGTCGCGCACCGTGTCGGCGGAGCCGCGGTTGCCGACGACCGTGGAGAAGCGGACGAAGACCGGGGTCTCCACGTCCTTGGCCAGGAAGCCGGCCTTGGTCAGGTTGGTGGCGGTGCCGTAGGACTGGAAGACGCCGTGCGCTCCCGTGCCGCGGGCGTGGACCACGCGCTCCGGGATGCGCTCGTGGTCGAAGTGCATGATCTTCTCGCGGAAGTGGTGGTCCTGCATGAGCAGGGGCCCACGCGGCCCGGCCTTGAGCGAGTGATCGGTGTCGGGCAGCCGGACGCCGGTGGCGGTGGTGAGGTACTCCCCGCCCTGCCCGCGCGCGTCGGCGGGGCCGTCGAGCGGCTTGCCGGTGGGCGAGCCCAGCGCGGGCTCGGTCTGGTCAGGCTTGGTGGGAAGCGGCGGCACCGGAGCGGTGGGCTCCTCGACCGTCGGCACTCCGCTGCCCGGCGCGCCGGGAATCGGCTCCGGGGGTACTGCCTTGGACTTGTCGAACATCAAGACCTCCAGCTCTCAGGCATGTCAGGGACATCTCTGGGGACAGTCAATGAGCGTTAGTCCGCACGTCCGATGACGGACGCGGCAAACGTGGGGACGCTGTGTGCTCAACGTCGGCTCTGATCAGATCACAGATCGACCGGGCGGACCCAGCGAAGCCCGACCGGAAGTGTTGCGCCACACGCGTGAAGTCGAGTCAGCGCCGGCCGGCGAGCTCGGGGTAGCGGGGACCGGGAGGGGGCTGGATCCCGGCGGCCGGACGCCCGGGAAGGCACGCCACGGCAGCCAGCGCCACCGAGGCGACGTCCTCCACCAGCGCGGCCTGCCAGTCCGGCATCCGCCCCGCCGCCCAGCTGCGCCAGGCCGCACCGGCGTGCGAGCCGGCAAGGGCGCCGAGCGCTCCCACCGTCGCCGGCACCAGCGGTTGCGCGTGCTCCCGCCGGGACAGGGCGACCGCACCCGCGCCGCCGCTGGCCACTCGGCCGCCCAGCGCGGGAGGCGCCAGCCGGCTCGGAGTGGTGGGCAGCTTGTCCATCACCATCTCCCCGGCCACGCCCAGCACGGCACCCCCGCGAGCCAGCCGCCCGGTGCGACGGCTGGACAGGGCCGGTCCGGCCAGCCCGAGCGAGCTGCGCCCCCCTGCCGCCACACCCAGCAGGGCCGAGCGGGTGAGCAGGCCGGCGGAGGCCCTGGTGGGCGCAGCGCTGACGCGCTCGGCAGGGGTGGGCTGGGCGTGGATCACCGAGCGCACCGCCAGCCCGTAGGCCAGGTGTGGCACCACGTCGCTCGCCCAGTCTCGGCCGCTCCAGGTGCGCGGGTCGCTCACCCGCAGCGCCGCCATGCCCAGGTCGCTCACCGCCATCGCCGCCGCGCCGGTGGCCACCGCACCCAGCGGAGCCGGGGGCGCGAAGCCGGCTGCCCGCGCCACGCTGGCCGCCACACCCACCGCCACGCCGGTGGCGATGCCGCTGAGCGCCCCGAGGGCGGTGCGGCGGTTGTCCCTGGTGGGCGCGTCCCCGGGGATGACCAGCCCTGCCTTGTCGGTGAGCGTGTCCACCGTGCGCTCGGGCGTGCTGCTGGCCGGCCGCCCGCGCACCGCCATGTCCAGGTAGGTCACCGCGTTGAGCGCGGCCACGCCGGCGCCTCCGGCCAGCAGCCCGCGCTTGATCACTGTGGCACCCATGGACGTGCTCCTTCTCCTCGGCGGGGGCCAGGCCCGGTGGAGACCGGACCCGGTGGTGCCCCACACCTTGCCCGGCGCCCTCGGTGCGCGCACGCCGACACGGTCGCCACCCACAGGATCCACAAAGGACTGACGCGGCATGGACCGAGGCGGGCGCGGGTGCCTCACCCGGCGCTGCGGCACAGGGCGTCGGCGGCGTCCAGGGCTGCGCCCAGCCGCTGCGGCTGCAGCTGCACCAGGGTGGTCGAGCCATCGGCGCCGCTGGGCAGCCGCGCGACGGCCTGGGCGTCGAGGTCGTCCACGGCCGCCACCACCTCACTGAACACCGGCGCCGCCGAGGGGGCCGCGGCCGCGGCGTCGGTGGCGCCCTGGCGCACGCCGAGCAGCACGAACGCCGGAGCCGACGCCAGCACGGGCTCGGCCGCCGAGGTGACCACCTGCCGAGCGATCGTCGACGCCGCTCCGTAGCGGGCACAGGCCTGGGGCAGGCCCGGAGCGGCGGCTGGGCTGGTGGTGGGTGCAGCACTCGCGGGGGCGGGTTGGCTCGTCTCCGAGCCGCCGCTGCCACAGGCCGACAGCACCACGAGCCCAGCCACCACCGGCAGGAGCACTCGTCCGTCCATGATCCTCGATCGCCGCATGATCATTGTTCGCGGCGAGGACCCGCAGCGGTTCGGCGAGCGGGTCGCTCGCCGCAGGCTGGGGCCTGGACGGCGGCGCCCAAATCCCCAGCGCCTAGACCCCAGCGCCTAGACCCCAGCGCCTAGACCGCGGCCTCGAGGCGGGACAGCGCCACCAGCCGCGACGTCGCCCGCAGGTACTTCTTGCGGTAGCCGCCGTTGAGCATCTCCTCGGTGAAGATCTTGTCCAGCGGGGCACCGGAGACGGTGACCGGGATGTCGGCGTCGTAGAGCCGGTCGGCGAACACCACCAGCCGCAGCGCCATCGCCTGGTCGGCAGCGGCGTGCACGCCGGAGAGGTGCACAGCCGGCAGGTCGCGGACCAGCGCGCCGTAGCGGGAGGGGTGCAGCGTGGCCAGGTGGGCGCACAGGTCGTCGAAGGAGTCCAGCGTGGCGCCGGGGATGGCCTCCGCGGCGGCCACCAGCTCCTCCTCGGAGACCGGGTCGGGCGCCGGCGGCAGGTCGCGGTGGCGGTAGTCGGGCCCGTCCACGCGCAGCACCGTGAAGCGGTCGGACATCGTCTTGATCTCGCGCAGGAAGTCCTGCGCGGCGAAGCGGCCCTCACCGAGCTGGCCGGGCAGCGTGTTGGAGGTGGCCGCGACGTTGACGCCGGCGGCGCTCAGCTCGGAGAGCAGGCGCGTGATGACCATCGTGTCGCCCGGGTCGTCCAGCTCGAACTCGTCGATCGCCAGCAGGCGGTGGGTGGACAGCCGCTCCACGGTGGCCGCGAAGCCGAGCGCCCCCACCAGGTGGGTCAGCTCGACAAAGGTCCCGAAGGTCTTCGGGCTGGGCACCTCGTGCCACAGCGAGGCGAGGAGGTGGGTCTTGCCCACGCCGAAACCGCCGTCGAAGTACAGACCCGCACCGGTGACAGTCTTGGCCTTGCGGCCGAACAGACCCCGCTTGCCGGTCTGCTGCTCGTTGATCTGCCGGGCGAAGGCCTGGGCGGCCTCCACGGCCGCCGTCTGGCTCGGCTCGTCCGGGTCGGGGCGGTAGGTCTCGAAGCGCACGTCACCGAAGCGTCCCGGGGGCACCATGGCGGCGACCAGCTCGTCCTGGTTCAGGTGCGGACGGCGGTCGACGAGGTGGTCAGGCATCCACCCAGAATATCGGCGTGGTGTGATCTGGGACGTGCGAAAAATGCTGTCCGCCGGTGAGTCGTTGACCACACCAGGCGCTGCCGACTCAAACCAGGCCGACCTGTCCGACGCTGAGCTGCGGGCGCTCTACGCCTACCCGCCGGAGCTGGTGCGGCCCTGGGTGCGGGTGAACTTCGTGAGCAGCGTGGACGGCGCGGTGAGCGTGGACGGTCGCACCGCCGGGCTGGCCACCCCGTCGGACCAGAAGGTGTTTGCGCTGCTGCGCGAGCTGGCCGACGTCATCGTGGTGGGTGCGGGCACCGCGCGGGCGGAGGGCTACCGCGGGGCCCGGACCAACCCGGAGCTGCGCCGCGCCCGGGAGGCCCGCGGCCAGGCGCCCGTGCCGCCGATCGCCGTGGTCACCGCCAGCGGGAACCTGGCCGCCGATGCCCCGCTGTTCACCGACACCACCGTGGCGCCGCTGGTCATCACCACCACCCGCGGCGCCGAGGCTCACGGCGACGCGCTGCGGGCCGCCGGTGCCCAGGTGCACACCGCCGGGGTGGAGCGGGTGGAGCCGGCCACCCTGCTGGCCGTGCTGGCCGAGCAGGGCCTGTACCGGGTGCTCTGCGAGGGCGGACCAACCCTGTTCGGCGACCTGGTGACCTCCGACCTGGTGGACGAGGTGTGCCTGACCACCGCACCGCTGCTCGCCCTGGGCGGCGCCGGGCGCATCGCCACCGGCCCCGCCGGCGAGCCGCGCGGCCTGTCGCTGGGGCACGTGCTCTGCGACGACGACGCCACCATGCTGCTGCGCTGGGTGCGCCGGCGCTAGTCTCGGCCCGGTGATGGACGAGCCCACCGGCGACCAGCGCCGCCGCAGCCTGCGGGCCCAGCTGCGCGCGCTGCACCCGGACGTCGGTGGTGATCCCGACCGCTTCGCCGAGGTGCTCGCCACCTACCGCCGCCTGTACGGCCCGGCCGCCGCCGAGCACGACCAGCGGGACTTCCGCGGCGACGTCCAGTTCACCTCCCGCCGCCGGGGTGCCCGGGCGGTGCTGGACGCCTGCGCCCACCCCGTGCGCACCCTGCACCGCCGGCGCCACGCCCCGCCCCGCGTGCGCTGAGCGCTCACCGCGGGCACACCCACGTTCTGGCATGCTGCCGGCGTGAGACGCGTCCCCGTGATCGTGCTGGCGGCAGCGCTGGTGACCGCCGCCGTCGCCGGGTGCAGCGCCGGCCCCTCCGACCGTCCCACCATCGCCGTCCGCAGCGATGCGCCGGCCTCCCCGAGCCCCAGCCCGAGCCCCGCCGCCGTCCCGCCGCTGCAGGCCCCGGTGACCGACCTCACCTGGCGCAGCTGCTCCAGCACCTGGCTGCAGCAGACCTCCCCCGCGCCGCTGCCCGCCGGGGTGACGCTGGAGTGCGCCACGCTCACGGCGCCGGTGGACGACCAGCTGCCGGACAGCCTCAGCCTGGGCCTGGTGCGGGCCCGCACCGCCGACACCCCCCGCGAGGCGGCGCCGGTCGTGCTCACCACCGGCGCGGACGAGCCCTCCGGCACCGCCCTGGCGCGGTGGGCCCGGGCTGACGGAGCCGCGCTGCTGGCCCAGCACCCGGTGGTGGCGCTGGATCGTCGCGGCCTGGGCACCTCCGACCCGGTGTCCTGCCTGTCCGCCGCCCAGCGCACCGACATCACCACCGTGGACGCCTCCGGCCCCGACCCTTCCGCGCTGGACACCATCCAGCAGCTGGGTCGCACCAGCACCCAGTCCTGCACCGACGTGCTGAGCCCGGCGGAGCTGGGGTACGACGCCGCCCACGCCGCCGGCGACCTGGAGGTGCTGCGGACGGCATGGAAGGTGGACCGGCTGGCGCTGCTGGGCCTGGGCGACGGCGCCGCCGTGGCGCTGCGCTACAGCATCGCCCACCCCGACCACGTGTCGCGGCTGGTGCTGGACTCCCCCGCCTCCTACGGAGCCGACGCCGCCACAATGGCCAAGGAGCAGGCCACCGGCGCTGAGGCGGCGCTGCGGGCGTTCAGCACCCAGTGCGCGGCCACCCAGTGCCCCGCCGGGCCGGACGCCACCGCCACCGTGCTGGACGTGCTCAACCAGGCGCGCGCCCGCAACGGCCTGCCGGCGGCCGGGGGCAGCCTCGCCGCCGGGGCCATCCCCGGCCTCCTCGCTCGGGCGCTGTCCAGCCCCGACGGCGCGCGGGCCCTGCCGGCGGCGCTGGAGCGGGCCCGGGCCGGCGACGGCACCGCGCTGGCACAGCTGGGCTCCACCGGCGCGCCGCCGGGGCAGGTGGACGCCGAGCTCGTCGCCCGGTGCAGCGACGTGGCGCTGCGGCCCTCCGCCGAGCAGGTCTCCACCCTGCTGGCCCAGTGGCGCACCGAGATGCCGGTGTTCGGCGCCGACGCAGCGGCCCGGCTGCTGCTGTGCCTGTCCTGGCCCACCCCCGCCACCGCCCCACAGGTGCGTGAGCTCGGCGCCGTCCCGCCGGTGCTGGTGCTGGCACCCGCCGCCGACCCCGTCGCCGGGCCCAGCGGCGCCCCGGCCGCGGTGACCAGCGTGCAGCAGGCCGGCAGCGACGCCACCCTGGTGCGCTGGCAGGGCTACGGCCACCCGGTGCTGCCGGCGTCGGCCTGCGCACGCACTGCCGTGGCGGCCTACCTGGCTGACGGCACCCGCCCGCAGGCAGGCACCATCTGCCCGGCGTAGCGCTACGGTGGACCGCATGAGCGTCACCGGCCCCGACCCCGGCCGGGACGAGGACTGCCCGCTGGACCCACCGCTGCCGCCCGGCCGGTTCGCCGACGACCTGGTGGGCCTGGATCCCGACGACCCGGACGCGCAGGCCTTCGCCGCCCACCTCGACCGCATCGAGCGCTCCCGCCCCAGCTTCACCGTGGAGGGCTACCTCGCGGGGGTCGGCGACTTCGCCACCTCAGCCAACCGGGCGGGTGGGCTGCGGCGGCTGGTGGCCGTGACGGTGGTGGCGCTGGTGCTGCTGGGCGTGCTCTACGCGGTGTGGAACGCCCTCGTCGCGATCTCAGGGATGCTCTAGCGGCCCTTTGCCGTTCGCGCGGCCATCGATCGGCCCGGTTGCGCCCAGAGTGAAGCGCCCACCTCCCCGGTGCGCGCACCGCGACGGCCGGACTAGCGTGGTCGCCATGAAAGACACGCACGCCACCCCTTCCGTCGTGCTCTCCGAGCAGGAGTGGAAGGAGAAGCTGACCCCCGCCGAGTACGAGGTGCTGCGCAAGGCGGGCACCGAGCGCCCGGGGGTGGGCGAGTACACCGACACCACCACCACCGGCGTCTACGAGTGCCGCGCCTGCGGCGCCGAGATCTTCCGCAGCGACACCAAGTTCGAGTCGCACTGCGGCTGGCCGTCCTTCTTCGCGCCCTCGGGCACCGACGCGGTGATCCTGCGCGACGACAGCACGCTGGGCATGAAGCGGACCGAGGTGATCTGCGCGTCCTGCCACAGCCACCTGGGCCACGTCTTCGAGGGTGAGGGCTACGCCACCCCCACCGACCAGCGCTACTGCATCAACAGCATCTCCATGCGCCTGGTGCCCAAGGAGAACGCCCAGCAGACCCCGGAGGCCTAGCCGGTACTCCCCAGAAAGACACAGCACCGCGCGGCAGGCCCGCGCGGTGCTGTGTTGTCTGGAGGCTGGCGGCGAGTGGCGCCGCTCAGGGCAGGTGCGAGACCAGCTCCGCCACCGGCACGCGCGGTCCGGTGAAGAACGGGACCTCCTCGCGCACGTGGCGCCGGGCGTCGGTGGCGCGCAGGTCACGCATGAGGTCCACGATGCGGTGCAGCTCGGGAGCCTCGAAGGCGAGCAGCCACTCGTAGTCGCCCAGTGCGAAGGAGGGCACGGTGTTGGCGCGGACGTCGGCGTAGCCGCGGGCGGCCTTGCCGTGGTCGGCCAGCATCTGGCGGCGCTCGGCGTCGGGCAGCAGGTACCACTCGTAGGAGCGGACGAACGGGTACAGGCACAGGTACTTGCCCGGCTCCTCCCCGGCGATGAAGGCCGGCAGGTGGCCCTTGTTGAACTCGGCAGGGCGGTGCAGGGCCGCGTTGGACCACACCGGGTCGCTCGCCCGGCCCAGCGCGGTGTCCCGACGCAGCCCGGAGTAGGCCTCCTGCAGCTGCTCGATGGTCTCGGCGTGGGTCCAGATCAGCCAGTCGGCGTCGGCCCGCATGCCGGCGACGTCGTAGATCCCGCGGACCACGACGCCCTTGCCCTCCAGGGAGTCCAGGAACTCCTGCGCCTCCTGCGCCACGGCGGCGCGGTCGTCCCCGAGAGCGCCGGGGCGCGTCTTGAAGACCGAGAACATGGTGTAGCGGATCTGCGAGTTCAGCGCTGCGTAGTCGAGGTGTGCCATGGCACCTATCGTGCCACCGCGGTCGAGCCCTCGGCACAGGTGGTGACGTGCTGCACGACACGCTCGGCGGCCGCCCGACCGGTGGCGATGCAGGCGGGCACCCCCACCCCGTGCAGCATCGATCCCGCGACGGCCAGCCCGGCCACCGCCGCCACGGCGTCCTCGATCTCCGCCACGCGGTCCAGGTGGCCGGGGCCGTACTGGGGCAGGCCCCCGCCCCAGCGCTGCACCACGGCGCCCAGCGGGGCCGCGGTGATGCCGTGCACCTGCTCGAGGTCGGCCCGCACCTGGGCCAGCAGCGTGGCGTCGTCCACCTGCAGCGCCGCGGCGTCGCCGTAGCGACCCAGCGACGCCCGCAGCCGCAGCACCCCGTCGCCACCCAGGTGCGGCCACTTGCGGCTGGAGTGGGTGAAGGCCTTGGCGTGCAGCGCCTCCCCGGTGGCCACCAGCAGCCCCGACGTCTGCGGCAGCTGGGCGTCCACCTGCTCCCCGTCGTAGGCCAGCCCCACCACCACGCAGGAGGCGAGGGGGATGCCGGCGGCCGCGTGGGCCGCGCGCGGCGCCACGTCGGTGAGCAGCCGGCGGGCGGCGGGGGCGGGCACGGCCAGCACCACGGCGTCGAAGCGCTCGCGGCCGGCGTCCGCGGTGTCCACCCACCAGCCGGTGGCGTCGGTACCGACCGCGGTGACGGTGCAGCCGGTGCGCAGCCGGGCGGCGGCGGCCTCGCGCAGCGCCTCGAGCAGGCTCGTGTAGCCCTCGCGCAGCGCCCCGAACACCGGAACCCCGGGCTGGGGCTGCGGTGCCGCCTGCGCGGCCGCGGCGGTGAGGCTGGGGGCACCGGCGTCCAGGGCCGCGGCCACCGCGGGCACGGCGGCGCGCAGGCCGAGGGAGTCGGCGCTGCCGGAGTACACCCCGCCCAGCAGCGGGTCCACCGAGCGGGCCACCACCTCCGCACCCAGGCGCTCGCGGACCAGCTGCCCGACGGCGACGTCGCTGCCGGGCTCCCAGCGCAGCGGACGCTCGGGCTCGGCGGCCACCTGGCGCAGCGCGTCGTCGCTGAGCAGCCCGCGCACGGAGTCCACGCTGGAGGGGATGCCCATGACGCTGCGCGGGGGCAGGCCGTGCGGGCGGCCCCCGGCAAGCACGCTGGCCGGCACCGCTGCCGGGTGCACCAGCTGCTCAGCCAGGCCGAGCTCGGCCAGCAGCGCCGGCACCTCGGGGCGGCGGGTGAGGAACGCCTCCGCCCCCACGTCGAAGCCACGTCCAGCCAGCTCCACGGTGCGCAGCACCCCGCCGATCCGCGCGGACTGCTCCAGCACGGTGATCTGCGCCCGCGGTCCCAGCAGGGTGCGCAGCCGCTGCGCCGCGGCCAGGCCGGAGATCCCAGCACCCACCACGGCGACCGAGGCTGAGCCGTCGGTGCGGGGCGCAGACGGGGTGGTCATGCCCCGTGCACCAGCTCCACCACCCGGGTGAGCACGTCGGGGTCGGTGCTGGGCAGCACGCCGTGCCCCAAGTTCATGATGTGGCCGGTGGCCCCGGCAGCGAGCGCGGCGTCGGCGTCGGCCAGCACCCGCGCGACCTCCCGCTGCACGGCCTCGGGACCGGCGAAGAGCACGGCGGGGTCGAGGTTGCCCTGCAGCGCCTTGCCCGGCCCCACCCGGTCGACGGCGGTGCGCAGCGGCACCCGCCAGTCCACGCCCACCACGTCAGCGCCGGCCTCACCCATGGCCCCGAGCAGCTCGCCGGTGCCCACGCCGAAGTGGATGCGCGGCAGCCCGGCGGTGCCGACCGCCTCCAGCACCCGCGCGGAGTGCGGCAGCACGAACTCGCGGTAGTCGGCCAGCGACAGCGCACCCGCCCAGGAGTCGAACAGCTGCACCGCGTCCACGCCGGCCTCGACCTGGGCGGAGAGGAACGTGATGGTGGAGTCGGCCAGCCGGCCCAGGAGGGCGTGCCAGGTGGTGGGGTCGGCGTACATCAGCGCCTTGGTGCGCTCGTGGTTGCGGCTCGGCCCGCCCTCGATGAGGTAGGAGGCCAGGGTGAACGGGGCGCCGGCGAAGCCGATCAGCGGGGTCTCGCCCAGCTCGCCGACCAGCAGCCGCACGGCCTCGGCCACCGGGGCCAGCTGGTCCGGGGTGAGCGGGGGCAGCGCGGCGACGTCGGCACTGGTGCGCACCGGCTCGGCCACCACCGGACCGGTGCCGGCGACGATGTCCAGGTCGATGCCCGCGGCCTTGAGCGGCACCACGATGTCGGAGAACAAGATGGCGGCGTCCACGTGGTGTCGGCGCACCGGCTGCATGGTCACCTCGCACACCAGCTCGGGCGTGAAGCAGGCGTCGAGCATGCCGATGCCCTTCCGCGCCTCGCGGTACTCCGGCAGCGACCGGCCGGCCTGGCGCATGAACCAGATGGGTCGGTGGCTGGGCTGCTGGCCGCGCGCCGCCGCCAGCAGCGGTGCGTCCGGCAGCGTGCGGCGGGCCCCGGTGGCGGGGATGACTGAGGTACTACCGTGGCTGTTCATCTCGGGGTCCATGCTGCCATGACGCGAGCCCGGCCCGGCGCCGCCACAGCCCCTCCGGCGCGACGGGTCCGACCGGCGCGCCTCCGGTCCGCGGGACCAGCCCGCGGCTAGCGTCCGTTCGTGTGACGATGTCCGGTGTGCTGGCCCAGCCAGAGGAGTTCCGCAAGGCAGTGTCCGCGCTGTCCGCTGCCTCGGCACGGGACGAGATCGAGCTCGGCCCCATCCGCCCGCCGCAGAAGCTGGCGCCCTACACATACGCCATCGGTGCCGAGGTCGAGGGCGCCGACGGCGAGCACAGCGAGGCCAGCGGCCGCCTGGTGCTGCTGCACGACCCGGACGGCCACGACGCCTGGAACGGCACCCTGCGCCTGGTCGCCTACATCCAGGCCGAGCTGGACGCCGACACCGCCAACGACCCGCTGCTGCCCGACGTGGGCTGGACCTGGCTGCTGGACGCCCTGGTGCAGAGTGGGGCGGACTACACCGCGCTGGGCGGCACGGTCACCGTGACGTCCTCGGTGCGCTTCGGCGACCTGGCCGGTCCGGCCCGCACCAACCAGCTGGAGCTGCGCGCGTCGTGGACGGCGAGCACCCCGGCGCTGGCCGCGCACGCCGACGCCTTCTGCGCCGCGCTCAGCTCGGCCGCCGGCCTGCCCCCGCTCGGCGTCCACTCCCTCCCGCCGCGCCGCGACTGACGCCCCGCACCGTGGTGGCCCCGCACCCGCCCGCAGCGTCGGGCGGCTCGCCCCGCGCCGTAGGGTCTGGTGCCGTGGTCGACAACCCTGAGCAGGCACGCACCGAGACCGACCCGTCCGCGCAGGAGCTGGCGCCCGACGCGGCGCCGGTGCCCAGTGCGGTTCCGCTGCTCACCCCCGCCGACGGCGTGCCCGACCTGGTGACGTCCGCCGGTGCGCTGACCGCGGTCGCCGAGCAGCTGGCTGCCGGCACGGGCCCGGTGGCGCTGGACGCCGAGCGAGCCTCCGGCTTCCGCTACTCCCAGCGCGCCTACCTGGTGCAGCTGCGCCGCCGCGGCGCCGGCTCGTTCCTGGTCGACCCCATCCCCGTTGCCAGTGACATGGCGCCACTGGCCGCCGCGCTGGACGGGCCCGAGTGGGTGCTGCACGCCGCCAGCCAGGACCTGCCCTGCCTGGCCGAGCTGGGCCTGCACCCCGCCTCGGTGTTCGACACCGAGCTGGCCGGGCGCCTCGCCGGCTTCGAGCGGGTGGGGCTGGCCGCGATGGTGGAGCGGGTGCTCGGACTGGCGCTGACCAAGGGCCACGGCGCCGACGACTGGTCCAAGCGGCCGCTGCCGCACGACTGGCTGGTGTACGCCGCGCTGGACGTGGAGGTGCTGCTGGAGCTGCGCGACGCCCTGGCCGCCGAGCTGGCCGAGCAGGGCAAGACCGAGTGGGCCCGCCAGGAGTTCGAGCACGTGCGCACCGCCGGTGGCCCCAAGCCCAAGCCCGACCGGTGGCGGCGCACCTCCGGGATCCACAAGGTGCGCAAGCCCCGTCAGCTGGCCGCGATCCGCGAGCTGTGGCTGGAGCGGGACAAGGTGGCCGCCGCCCGTGACATCGCCCCGGGCCGGGTGCTGCCCGACGCCGCGATCGTCAGCGCCGCGGTGGCCGATCCCACCGACGTCGGCGCGCTCACCGCGCTGCCGGTCTTTGGCGGTCGCGCCCAGCGGCGGCAGGCCCGCACCTGGCTGACCGCGCTGGAGCGGGCCCGCGCGCTGCCCGCCGACCAGCTGCCCACCGTCACCGCCCAGCACGAGGGCCCGCCGCCGGTGAGCCGCTGGTCCGACCGCGACCCCGACGCCGCAGCCCGGATGACCGCCGCCCGCAGCGCGCTCACCGCCCTCAGCGAGCAGCACCGGGTGCCGGCGGAGAACCTGCTGCTGCCCGACCTGCTGCGCCGGGTCTGCTGGAGCCCGCCCGCCGACCTGGACGTCGCCGCGGTGGCGGAGGTGCTGCGCGCCGGTGGCGCCCGGCCGTGGCAGCGCGAGCTGCTGGCCGAGCCGCTGGCCCAGGCGCTGCGCAGCACCGCCGACACCGCCGAGGCTGTCCCGGGCAGCAGCTAGCCAGCCGCGTCGGAGCTGCCGGCCGATCCGGTCGGTGGCGCGGGCGGCAGCGTCACCGTCACCTCCAGGCCCCCACCGGGCACGGGCGCCCCGTGCACGGTGCCCGCGTGCGCCTGCACCACCGCGGCCACGATGGCCAGGCCCAGGCCCGACCCCCGGTGCGCGGTGCGGCCGGTGCCCCCGCGGTGGAACGGCTCGAACAGCGCGGCCACCTCGTGGGCGGCCACGGGCGGCCCGGACGAGGTGACCGTCAACACCACCGCGCCGGTGGCCGCCACCTCGGTGCGCACCCGCAGCCACCCGCCGGGGACGTTGTGGCGCACCCCGTTCTCCACCAGGTTGCCCACCACCCGGGCCAGCAGTGCCGGGTCCCCGATCGTCGTCGCCGGCTGCAGCTGGCGGGTGACGGTGACCTGGCGCGCAGCCCGCTCCGGCTCCACCGCCGCCAGCGCCGGCGCCACCAGCGGGACCAGGTCCACCCGCTCGTGCACGGCCAGACCTGTCGCGCTGGTGCGGGCCACCATGAGCAGGCCCGCCACCATCGCCTCGGCGCGGTCGGTGGCGTCGCGCAGCACCTCCCCCATCCGGCGCAGCTCGGCGGCGTCGGCGAACGGGTCGGCCAGCGTCACGTCCACCTCGGTGCGCATCACTGCCAGCGGGGTGCGCAGCTCGTGGCTGGCGTCGGCGACAAACCGCTGCTGGGCCTCGAAGGACTGCTGCAGCCGATCGAGCATCCGGTCGAAGGCCTCGGCCAACCGGCCCACCTCGTCGCGGGGACCGGCGGCACCGGCGAGGCGGGTGCGCTCGTGCAGGGTGGTCTGGGACAGCGCCTGGGCCGTGGCGGTCACGTCGGTGAGGGGCCGCAGCACCCGACCGGTCAGCGTCCACGCCAGCAGGGCCGCCGCGGCGACCACCAGCAGCACCGCCACCGAGCCGTGGCCCAGGACGTCGGCCTGGGCCTGGTCGCGCACGGTGGCCAGCAGCACCTCGGGGGTGGTGACCACGCCGTCCACCACCACGGGCGCAGACGCGGGCAGCACCGCCACCGGCGACGAGGTGCGTCCAGCCAGCACCCAGGCCAGCAGCACCAGCACCAGGCTCATCCCCGCGACCAGCGCGGTGGCCAGCAGCGTCAGCCGCAGCCGCAGACCCACGGGGGGCTCAGTCCTGCACGGGCAGGCGGTAGCCCGACCCCACCACCGTGTCGATCACTCCGGGCTCACCCAGCTTCTTGCGCAGGGTCATCATCGTCACCCGCACCGTGGTGGTGAACGGGTCGGCGTTCTCGTCCCACACCCGCTCCAGCAGCTCCTCGCTGCTCACCACCGCACCCTGCGCGGCCATGAGCACCTCCAGGACGCCGAACTCCTTGCGCGTGAGCTCCACCAGCCGACCGTCGCGGTGGATGGTGCGACGGGCGGGATCCAGCTCCAGGTCGCCCACCACCATCGTCGGCGGGGTGGCCGGGGTGGTGCGCCGGCCCAGCGCCCGCACCCGGGCCACCAGCTCGGGGAACGCGAAGGGCTTGGTGAGGTAGTCGTCGGCGCCCATGGCCAGCCCGGACACCGTGTCGGCCACGCTGTCGCTGGCGGTGAGCATCAGCACCCGGCTGATCCCGCCGCCGGCCACCAGCTCCTGGCAGAGCGCGTCGCCGGAGACACCGGGCAGGTCGCGGTCGAGCACCACCACGTCGTAGCGGGTCACCGACGCCTTCTCCTGGCCGGCGAGGCCGTCCAGGGCGACGTCCACCGCCATGCCCTCACGCCGCAGTCCCCTGGCCACGGCCTCAGCCAACGGCTCCTCGTCCTCCACCACCAGAATGCGCACCCGCCCAGACTGCCACGTCAGCCTGTGACCTTTCTGAGACGCACCTGCGCAGGGGTGCCGGAGAGCCCTGCGGGCTAGTGCCGCTCGGACTCGCCGGTCTCCTGCTGGTCGCTCTCCGGGGCGCCGGAGAGCACGTCGGTGGACATCGCGGCGACCCAGCCGGTGATCTTGCGAGACAGGTGCTGGGCCGTGAGGTCGACGTCGGCCAGCACCTGCCCGCGCGAGGCGTGGTCCTGGAACTGCTGCGGGACGCCGAGGTCGCGGCAGGGCACGTCGACCTCCGCGGTGCGCAGGCGCTGCGAGACCGCCGAGCCGACGCCGCCGTGCACGCCGCCGTCCTCCAGCGTCAGCACCAGCCGGTGCCCGCGGGCCAGCTCCACCAGGTCCTCGCTCACCGGCAGCACCCAGCGCGGGTCCACCACGGTGACGCCGATGCCCTGCTTGGCCAGGCCCTGCGCGGTCTGCAGCGCCAGGTCGGCGAAGGCACCGACCGCCACCAGCAGCACGTCGCGGGCGTCGTCGGTGTCCGGGCGCAGCAACACGTCCGTGCCACCGGGCAGGCGCTCCAGGGCCGGCACCTGCTCGGGGACGGCGCCCTTGGGGAAGCGCAACGCGGTGGGCCCGTCGGTGACGTCGAGCGCCTCGGTGAGCTCCTCGCGCAGGGTCTGGGCGTCGCGCGGGGCGGCCACCTGCATGCCCGGCACCACGCCGAGCAGGGAGAGGTCCCACATGCCGTTGTGGCTGGCCCCGTCGGAGCCGGTGATGCCCGCCCGGTCCAGCACCAGGGTGACCGGCTGGCGCAGCAGCGCGACGTCCATCAGCAGCTGGTCGAACCCGCGGTTGAGGAAGGTGGCGTAGACCGCCACCACCGGGTGCATGCCACCCAGGGCCAGGCCGGCCGCGGAGGTCATCGCGTGCTGCTCGGCGATGCCCACGTCGAAGCACCGGTCCGGGTACTTCTCGGCGAACGGGGTGAGCCCGGTGGGACCGGGCATGGCGGCCGTGATGGCCACCAGCTCCGGGCGCAGCGCGCCGTGGGCGACCATCTCGGCGGCGAACACCGACGTCCAGCCCTGCGGCGCGGTGCCCACCGGCACGCCGGTGATGGGGTCGATGATGCCGGTGGAGTGCATCTGGTCGGCCTCGTGGTTCTCCGCGGGGGCGAAGCCCATCCCCTTGCGGGTGACCGCGTGCACGATCACCGGGCCGCCGAAGGCCTTGGCGCGGCGCAGCGCGGCCTCCATCATCTGCTGGTCGTGCCCGTCCACCGGACCGAGGTACTTGATGCCCAGGTCGGCGAACATCGCCTGCGGGCTCACCGCGTCCTTGATGCCGACCTTCATCCCGTGCAGCAGCGCGTAGGCGGAGCGACCCACCCAGGGCAGGCGCTGCACGGTCCTGCGGCCGGTGGCCAGCGCCTTCTCGTAGGCCGGCTGCACCCGCAGCGCGGCGAGGTGGTTGGCCAGCCCGCCGATGGTGGGCGAGTAGGAGCGGCCGTTGTCGTTGACCACGATGACCACCGAGCGGTCCTGGCCGGCGGCGATGTTGTTCAGCGCCTCCCAGCACATGCCCCCGGTGAGCGCGCCGTCACCGACCACCGCCACCACGTGCCGGCGCTGCTTGCGCAGCTGGAAGGCCTTGGCCAGCCCGTCGGCGTAGGACAGCGCCGCCGAGGCGTGGCTGGACTCCACCCAGTCGTGCTCGCTCTCCGCGCGCGAGGGGTAGCCGGACAGGCCGTCCTTCATGCGGAGGGTGTCGAAGCCGGCCTGGCGGCCGGTGACGATCTTGTGCACGTAGGCCTGGTGGCCGGTGTCGAAGATCAGCGGGTCCGACGGGGAGTCAAACACCCGGTGCAGCGCGAGCGTCAGCTCCACCACACCGAGGTTCGGCCCCAGGTGGCCGCCGGTGGCGGCCACCTTCTGCACCAGGAACTCACGGATCTCGGTCGCGAGCACGCGGAGCTCGGCCAGGTCCAGGCGCCGGAGATCGGCGGGCGACTGGACACCTCGCAACAGGCTCACAGCACTCACAACCCTCCGAGAAGACGACAGAACCCGTCCCACTCTACGTAGCGCTGGAGCGGACGGCCCCCGCCGCCAGCAGCGCGTCAACCTCGTCCGTCCCTACGCCCCAGTCGATCAAAGCGGCCCGGGTGTGCTGGCCCGGGTGCGGTGCCGGAGAGCGCACCGAGCTGGGGGTGCGGGTCAGCCGGGGAGCCGGTCCGGGCTGCGTCATGCCGGCGACCTCGACGAACGAGCCCCGAGCGACGGCGTGCGGGTGGGTGACGGCCTCGGCCGGGGAGAGCACCGGCGCCACGCAGGCGTCGGTGCCGTCGAAGACCTTGGTCCACTCCTCGCGGGTGCGGCTGGCGAAGATCGTGGTGAAGGTCTCGGTCAGCGCGGGCCAGCTGGACGGGTCGTTGCGGTCGGCGACGTCGCCGGCGCCCAGGCCCAGCCCGGTGAGCAGCTGGTCGTAGAACTGCGGCTCGATGGCGCCGACGGCCATGAACTGCCCGTCGGCGCAGGTGTAGCAGCGGTAGAACGGGGCGCTGCCGTCGAGCATGGCGCCGCCGCGCTCGGTGGGCCAGAAGCCGCTGGCCTGCCAGCCGTGCAGCATGGAGGTGAGCATGGCCGCGCCCTCGCTCATGGCGGTGTCCACCACCTGGCCGCGCCCGGAGCTCTGCCGCTCGTACAGCGCGGCGAGCACGCCGGCCACCAGCATCATCGCGCCGCCGCCGAAGTCGGCCACGTAGTTCACCGGCGGCACGGGCGGACCGTCCATCGGACCGATCGGGTGCAGCGCCCCGGAGTAGGCGAGGTAGGTGAGGTCGTGCCCGGCGGCCTGGCTCAGCGGACCGTCCTGGCCGTAGCCGGTGAGCCGGGCGAAGATCAGTCCGGGGTTGCGCTCGGCGCACTGCTCGGGGCCGAAGCCCAGCCGCTCGCAGACACCGGGGCGGAAGCCCTCCACCAGGACGTCGGCCTGCGCGGCCAGCTGCAGCACCACCTCCACGCCGGCGGGGTCCTTGAGGTCCACCGCCACCGAGCGCCGGCCGCGGCCCAGCGGGTCCAGCGGCGGGTCGGCGGGAGCGGTGCCGCCGACCGCGGTCGCGCGGTCCACCCGCAGCACCTCCGCCCCCATGTCGGCGAGCATCGTGACCGCGAACGGCCCCGGCGCCAGGCTGGCGATCTCCAGCACCTTCAGTCCCTGCAGCGGTCCGGCCACGATGTGATCCCACTCTCGTTCAGGCAGCACTTACGGTCAGCGCAGACGGTAACCGGTGTGACCCACGCCGCTGTCAGGTACCTCCACTGAGCGGACTGCCTTGGTAGCGGTTGCCGACGCGGGGGCCCCGCTTGGGCGTACTTGCAGACGCCCCACGGAGTCAGCGCTGGAACAGGGCGATGCACTCCACGTGGTGGGTCATCGGGAAGGCGTCGAAGGCGCGCAGCACGCTCAGCCGGTAGCCCTGGGCGGCCAGCAGGGCCACGTCGCGGCCCAGCGCCGCCGGGTCGCACGCCACGTAGACGATGCGGGTGGGCTCGGCCGCGGTGATCGCCTCCACCACCGCCCGTCCGGCTCCGCTGCGCGGCGGGTCGAGCACCACCACGTCCACCGGCACCGGCAGCGTCCGCAGCTGCTGCTCCACCTGCCCGGCCACCATGCGCACCTGCGGCAGGTCGGCCAGCGCCGCCGTGCCGTCGGCCACCGCCTGGCGGGAGGACTCCACCGCCACCACGGTGCCCGCAGCCCCCACCTGCTCGGCCAGCACCGCGGAGAACAGGCCCACCCCGCTGTAGAGGTCCCAGGCGGTGCCGCCGGCCGGGGCGTCGGCCAGCTCGGCCACCACCTGCGCGTAGACCTCGGCCGCGCCCACGTGGGCCTGCCAGAAGCCGTCGGCGGCCACTGCCCAGGTGCGCCCCGCGGCCTGCTCGGTGGCGGTGGCGCTGCCGCGGCGCAGCTGGGCCACCGGGCGCGGCTTGCGCCGGCCGCGCTGCGGGCGCTGCGGGGTGGTCAGCTCCACCACGTGCTGCTCCCCCGCGCCGTCGCGCACCACCTGCAGGTCCGCACCGGGGGTCCACTGCTGCCCCACCACGTCGTCCAGGGCGTGCGGCACCGCCTGCGGGCAGCCCAGCACCGGGATCACGTCGTTGCTGCGGTGCGGGTGAAAGCCCGGCTGGCCGTCGGCGGTCACCGCCATCCGCACCCGGCTGCGCCAGCCCAGGCCGTCGGGCGCGCCGGGCAGCTCCTCCACCACGACGTCCTCGGCGGTCATGTCCAGCCCGCCGAGGCGGCGCAGCTGCTCGGCCACCACCATGGCCTTCATCTGCCGCTGGGCGGGCAGCGCGGCGTGCTGGAAGTCGCAGCCACCGCAGCCGCCGGGACCGGCCACCGGGCAGCGTGGCACCACCCGGTCGGGCGAGGCGGTGAGGACGGCCACGGCGTCGGCACGGCAGAAGGACCCGCCGCGGTCCTCGGTGACCAGCGCGCGCACCCGCTCGCCGGGCAGGCCGTGGCGGACGAACACCACCCGACCCTCGTGCCGCGCCACGCAGAACCCGCCGTGCCCGGGGGCGCCGAGCTCCAGCTCCAGCGTCTCCCCCGTCCAGTCCAGGCTCTCCCCGGGTGCTGCCGTGCTGCTCATCGTGGTGCCGTCCTGCTCATCCTGGTGCTCATCGTGGTGCTCATCCTGGTGCTCATCGTGGTGCTCATCCTGGAGCTCATCGTGGTGCCGTCCGCTCGTCGAATCCGCGCCGGGACGCCCCCGGCGTCACCGACGGTGAGTCGGTCTTGCCGCCCTTCTGCGACGACGTCAGCTGCCACGGCACGCTGGTCACCATCACGCCGGGCTGAAACAGCAGCCGGCTCTTCAGCCGCAGCGCGCTCTGGTTGTGCAGCAGCTGCTCCCACCAGTGCCCCACCACGTACTCCGGCACGTACACCGTCACCACGTCGCGCGGGGACTCCCGGCGCACCCGGCTCACGTAGTCCAGGACCGGTCGGGTGATCTCCCGGTACGGCGACTCCACCACCTTCAGCGGCACCGGGATGTTGCGGGCGTTCCACTCCCGCACCAGCGCCCGGGTGTCCTTGTCGTCGACGTTCACCGTCACCGCCTCCAGCACGTCCGGCCGGGTCACCCGGGCGTAGGCCAGCGCCCGGATGGTCGGCTTGTGCAGCTTGGAGACGAGCACGATGGAGTGGTTGCGGCTGGGCAGCACCTGTTCACCCTCCGCCGACTCCAGCTCCACCGCCACCCGCTGGTAGTGCCGGTGGATCATCGTCATCATCAGGTAGAGCATCCCCATCGCCAGGATCGCGATCCACGCACCCGCCAGGAACTTGGTGAGCAGCACGATCACCAGCACGGCACCGGTCATGGTCATGCCCACCGCGTTGATGGTCTGGGACCGCCGCATCCCTCGACGCGCCATCGGGTCGGTCTCCACCTGCATCAGCCGGCTCCAGTGTCGGACCATGCCGAACTGGCTCACCGTGAAGGAGACGAACACCCCCACCACGTACAGGTTGAGCAGCGAGGTGACGCTGGCCTGGAAGGACACCACCAGCACGATCGCGGCGGCGGCGAGGAAGACGATGCCGTTGGAGAAGGCCAGCCGGTCGCCACGGGTGTGCAGCTGGCGCGGGAGGTAGCGGTCCTGGGCCAGGATCGAGCCGAGCACCGGGAAGCCGTTGAACGCGGTGTTGGCCGCCAGGGCCAGCACCAGGCCGGTGACGGCCGCGATGAAGTAGAAGCCCGGGGAGAAGCCGGAGAACACGGCCTGCGCGATCTGCGCCACCAAGGTCTTCTGCTCGTAGCCGGCGGGGGCTCCGTGCAGCTGGGTGGCCGGGTCCTCGGCGATGCGCACGTCGGTGAGCACCGCCAGGCTGACCAGGCCCAGCAGCATGGTCACCGAGATGACGCCGAGCAGCAGCAGCGTGGTGGCCGCGTTCTTGGACTTGGGCTTGCGGAAGGCGGGCACCCCGTTGCTGATGGCCTCCACCCCGGTGAGTGCCGCCGAGCCCTGGCTGAACGCGCGCAGCAGCAGGAAGGCCAGCGCGAACCCGGTGAGCTCGCTGCCGTGCTCGGGGACCAGCTCGAAGTTGGCCGACTCCGCCTGCACGTCGTCGCCGAGCAGCAGGATCCGGCTCAGTCCCCAGGCGATCATCACCAGCATGCCGCCCATGAAGGCGTAGGTCGGCAGCGCGAAGGCGGTGCCGGACTCGCGCAGCCCGCGCAGGTTCACCGCGGTGAGCAGGATGATCGCCGCCACGGCGAAGGTCACCTTGTGGGTGGCGATGAACGGCACGGCCGAGCCGATGTTGTCCGCGGCGGAGGAGATCGAGACGGCGACGGTGAGCGTGTAGTCGACCAGCAGCGCGCTGGCGACGGTGAGCCCGGCCGGCTTGCCGATGTTCACCGTGGCCACCTCGTAGTCGCCACCGCCGGAGGGGTAGGCGTGCACGTTCTGGCGGTAGCTGGTGACCACCACGAGCATCACCACCGCCACCACGAGGCCGATCCACGGCGCGTAGGTGTACGCCGCCAGCCCGGACACCGAGAGCATCAGGAAGATCTCTTGCGGTGCGTAGGCCACCGACGACATGGCGTCGGACGCGAACACCGGTAGCGCAAGCCGTTTGGGCAGCAGCGTGTCGCTCAGGGTGTCGCTGCGGAAGGGGCGGCCAAGCAGCAGGCGCTTGGCCACGCTCGAGATGGTGGGCACGAGGGTGAAGCGTAGGCCCCCAGCGCGTCAGCACCGGCCGGGCTGGCCACGGTTGCGCAGCGGCTGGCTGTAGCGTTCGCTACTTCCGGGAGCCACCAGCTGGAGGTCAGCACAAGTGCACGTCGTCATCATGGGCTGTGGGCGCGTCGGGTCGTCGCTGGCGGCCGGGCTCGAGCGCCTCGGCCACGACGTCGCGGTGATCGACCGCGACGCCCTGTCCTTCCGTCGCCTCGGCGCCGACTTCGCCGGCCGACAGATCACCGGCATGGGCTTTGACCGGGACGTGCTCATCGCCGCCGGCATCGAGCGGGCCGGCGCCTTCGCCGCGGTCTCCAGCGGTGACAACTCCAACATCATCTCCGCCCGGGTGGCCCGGGAGAACTTCGGCGTGGAGCGGGTGGTGGCCCGGATCTACGACGCCAAGCGGGCCGCGGTGTACGAGCGGCTGGGCATCCCCACCGTCGCCACCGTGCCCTGGACCACCGACCGCTTCCTGCGCACCCTGATGCAGGACAGCAGCTCCACCGCCTGGCGTGATCCCTCCGGCACCGTCGCGGTGCTCGAGGTCACCCTGCACGAGGACTGGGCGGGCCGGCGCGTCACCGACCTGGAGCAGACCATCGGCGCCCGCGTCGCGTTCATCCTGCGCTTCGGCGTCGGTGTGCTGCCCGACCGGCGCACGGTGGTGCAGGCCGACGACCAGGTCTACGTGGCCGCGGTCGCCGGCACTGTCGCCGAGGCCTCGGTGCTCGCCGCCGCGCCGCCGCCGGAAGAGTGAGCGCATGACGAGCCAGCCGAGCACGGGCAGCCACGACCACCGACAGGAGCAGGACACATGAGGGTCGCCATCGCCGGAGCAGGCAAGGTGGGCCGCTCGATCGCCAGGGAGCTGGTGGAGAACGACCACGAGGTGATGCTCATCGAGCGCGACCTCTCCCACATCGACGGCAGCGCGGTCCCCGCCGCGGAGTGGGTGCACGCCGACGCCTGCGAGCTGGCTTCCCTGGAGGAGGCGGGGCTGCAGGACTGCGAGGTGGTCATCGCCACCACCGGTGACGACAAGGCCAACCTGGTGGTCAGCCTGCTGGCCAAGACGGAGTTCGCGGTCCGCCGTGTGGTGGCCCGCGTGAACGAGCCGCGCAACGAGTGGCTGTTCACCGAGGCCTGGGGCGTCGACGTGGCGGTCTCCACCCCGCGCATGCTGGCCGCGATGGTCGAGGAGGCGGTGTCCGTCGGCGATCTGGTGCGCCTGATGACGCTGCGCCAGGGCCAGGCCAACCTGGTGGAGGTGACGCTGCCGCTGGACACCCCGTTGGCGGGCAAGCCGGTGAGCAGCCTGCAGCTGCCCCGCGACGCCGCGCTGGTGACCGTGCTGCGCGGCGGCCGGGTGATCGTGCCGCTGCCCGACGACTCCTTCGAGGGCGGCGACGAGCTGCTGTTCGTGGCCTCGGTCGAGGTGGAGGACCAGATCCGCACCGCGCTCAAGCGCTGAGCGAGACCCGGGGCGTCAGTCTCGCTGCTGCGGCCCCGCGCTGGGCTGGCCCGGCGGCTCGGGGGGTGCCGGTGCGACCGGGGGCGTCCCAGCCTCGATGATGCGGTCGGCTCGGCGCACGCAGGCGAAGGTCACCAGCAGCGCCAGGCCGTACAGCGGCAGGCCCATGCCGATCCGCGCGGTGGCCAGCCAGCCCTCCTGGTCGTTGCCGTAGAGCCACTGCTGCACCACGAAGCGCGCTCCGAAGACCGCCACCCAGGCCAGCGTGGCCACGTCGTAGGCGCGGACCGCGCCCCGGTGCGCGCGCCAGGCCCAGCCGTGCCCGTTGAGGAACGACCACACCACGCCCACCAGCGGCCACCGCACCAGCACCGACAGCGCGAAGAGCGCTCCGTAGACCAGGCTCGTGTAGATGCCCAGCAGGAAGTAGCCCTTGGCCGTGCCGGTGCGGTGGGCGATGTAGGCGGCGATGGCCACGCCGAAGAGTCCGGAGATCGCCGGCTGGACGCCTTCCTTGCGCACCGCCCGCAGCACGGCGATGGCGGCCGCGGCCCCCACCGCCGACCAGATGGCCGGGGTCAGGCTCGTCAGCGAGTTCACGACGACGAAGACCACCACGGGCAGGCTGGAGGCGAGCACTCCGCTGGTGCCGCCCATCTGCTCCAGCAGGGTCTTCTGGACCGGCGACGTCACCGGCGGTGCCGGGGGCTCGGGAGGTGTGCGGGAACCAGCAGCTGGATCGCTACTGCCCACACTGCAGCTCGTAGTGCGGGTTGTAGAGCACCTTGGCGCCGTTGCGCTCGGCGAGGCGACCGCGCACCTGCACGGTGCGGCCCGCCTCGATGCCGGGAATGCGGCGGCGGCCGATCCACACCAGGGTGATGCCGTCGGTGCCGTCGAAGAGCTCGGCCTCCAGGCTGGCGTCGCACCCGGCCGGGCTGCCCTCGGTGCTGCGGAGGCGCCCGAGCACGGTGACCTCCTCGCCCCGCGAGCAGTCGCAGGCCCGGCGAGCGCCGGCGGCCTCCGAGGTCTGGGTGATCTCATGGGCGTCGAGCTCGGCGACGTCGGTGGTGAGGCGGCGGGCGAGCCGCCGGAAGTAGCCGGCCTCGGTGCTGGCCATGGGGCGCTCCGTTGCGCTTGAGGAGGTACCTGGGACGGTCCCAGGTGTTGGGCTTGGTGAGCCTAACGCTCCCTGTGTACACCGCGTAACCCCAACCGGGAAGGATCGGGTGCATGCCCGAAATCGGACACCGTCCCCAGCCCCGCGCGGTGCTGCTGCCCGGCACCGGCTCGGACGCCGACTTCGTCCGCCGGGCGTTCGGAAAAGCGCTCGCCGCCTGCGGGATCGACCTGGTGGCGGTCGAGCCCGACCCGGTCGACGTGGTGGCCAGCTACCGCGCAGCACTGGACGCTGCGACGCGGGACTGTCACGGAGCGCTACTTGTGGGGGGCGTCTCACTTGGCGCCACCGTGGCGGCAGGCTGGGCCCGGGAGCACCCAGGAGTCCTCAGTGGCCTGCTGGTCGCGCTGCCGGCGTGGCTGGGCGAGCCGGGTGACGCGCCCGCCGCGCTCAGTGCCCGCTTCTCCGCCCAGCGCCTGCGGGAGCACGGTCTGGAGGCGGTGCTGGCCGAGGTGCACGCCTCCACACCGCCGTGGCTGTCCGCGGAGCTGAGCCGCGCCTGGCGCCGGCAGTGGCCCGC
Organism: Rhodococcus sp. Z13_19A; assembly: GCF_058133575.1. Classification (NCBI taxonomy): domain Bacteria; kingdom Bacillati; phylum Actinomycetota; class Actinomycetes; order Mycobacteriales; family Nocardiaceae; genus Rhodococcus; species Rhodococcus sp. Z13_19A. Next base: position 41,647 of record NZ_JBYUNN010000003.1, on the reverse strand, counting down.
TCTGCCCACGGCCATGGACCACGCTGCCAACGCTGTGGGGCCCACGGCGACGGAGCTGGCCGAGCTGGGTGTGCCGACGGGCGTGGCGGGCGCGGTGGACGACCCGGTGCACCCGCTCGCGGTGGCCCAGCAGTGGGTGGCCTGCGCCCCTGCGGCCGTGCTGGACACGGTGACGCTGGCCGAGCTGGGCGCCGACCCCGGGGTGCTGGGGACCGCGTGCGTGCGGGCCTGGCAGGCCGCCCGCGCGGTGTCGGCAGCGCGGGCCGTCCGCTAGCTGTTCTGGGGGGAGCTCGGCTGACCGGACGAGTCCGGAGCGTCCGACTCCTCACCAGCCGGTCCCTGGGCGCCAGCGTCCTGCTGGGCGCGGGCCGCCTCCAGCTGGTCGGCCAGCACGGTGGGCAGGCGCACCGGCAGCGGCGAGCGGACCGGCAGCGGCTCGGTGCCGCGCACCACCACGGTGTCCCGCAGCAGCGCACGGGCCACGTCGGCCAGCTCGGCCTGCTTCTCGTCCGGGCCGGCGGCGACGCAGCGCACCATCCAGCGCGGACCGTCCACGCCGATGAACCGCATGGTGGCGCCGGCGCCCACGCCGATCACCTCACGGCCCCAGTGGCCGTCCTCGAGGCGAACCTCGGCGCCGTCGTCCTTGAGGGACTGGGCCAGCTCGCCGAGCACCTCGCGCCACATGCCCTCGCTGCGCGGCGCGGCGAAGGCGGCGATGGTGATGCGGCCGACCTCGGTGAGCAGGTGCAGCGCCCGCAGGGTGCCGTCCTCCTCCATCTCCACCTGGATCTGGGCGCCCTCCAGCAGCGGCACCCGCACCGACCCCAGGTCGAGGCGACCGTCGGCCTCCGGCTCGGCGTCGACCTCGCTGCTGTCGTAGGGGCCGTCGGCGGGGATGTCCGCGTCGTCGTCCGCCTGCTCGGCCAGCAGGTCCTCGGGAATGTCGGTCACGGTGGCCTCCGCCTCGCTCGCCCGCTTGTTGCGCCGCCCAAACATCGTCACTGCCCCTCAGTCGTGGTGCTACCCAGTGTGCTCATGCCGGTGGAGCCGTGCCCACCAGCTCCGCGCTCGGTGTCAGCGAGCTCGTCCACCTCGACGAAGCTGACCTGCGCCACCCGCTGCACCAGCAGCTGGGCGACCCGGTCTCCGCGCTGCAGCTCGATCGTGGCGGAACGGTCGTGGTTGACCAGGCACACCTTGATCTCCCCGCGGTAGCCGGCGTCGATGGTGCCTGGTGCGTTGAGCACGCCCAGTCCCAGCCGGGCCGCCAGGCCGGAGCGGGGGTGCACCAGGCCCACGTAGCCGGGCGGCAGCGCCAGGGCCAGGCCGGTGCCCACCAGCACCCGCTCACCCGGCTCCAGCCGCACCTCGTCCAGGGTGCACAGGTCCACGCCGGCGTCGTCGGCGTGCGCCCGACGGGGCACCACCGCGTCCGGGTGCAGTCGCCGCAGCGCGACCTCGAGCTGCTCGGGAGCGGCATGGACGGCAGAGGGGGATGGCACGGCGGCCGAGACTACCCTGGGGACCATGGCCGAACCTGCATCACCAGCCAGCTCCACGACCGGAGCGGGCGCAACCACCCGCGGCGCCTACACCGAGCGGCTGTGGGTCCCGTGGTGGTGGTGGCCGCTGGGCATCTTCGTGGCCGCCCTGCTGGCCGCCGAGGTGCACATGGGCGCACCGGGAGTGCGTGCGTGGCTGCCCTACGTCGTGCTGGTGCCGTTCGCGGCCTGGACGCTGGTCCGCATGGGCTCGCTGCGGCTGTCGGTGCGCGACGGCGAGCTCCGGGTGGGCGACGCCCACATCCCGGTGTCGCTGATCGCCCGTGCGGCGCCGGTGCCGGCCACCGCCAAGCGCGCCGCCATGGGCCGTCAGCTCGACCCGGCGGCCTACGTGCAGCACCGCACCTGGGTGCCCACCATGGTGCTGCTGGTGCTGGACGACCCCGACGACCCGACGCCGTACTGGCTGGTCAGCACCCGCCACCCGGACCGCGTCATCGCCGCGCTGCAGGAGGCGGGCCTGGGCGCCGAGCGCGACTGAGCACACCCGCACGACAAGAGGGGGAGGCCTGCAGCTGCAGGCCTCCCCCCTCTGTCGTGCGCCGTCCCTCGGTGGTGCAGGGCGCGGGCGGCAGTGCGCCTCAGGCCGCGCAGTCGCGGCAGATCGGCATGCCCTTGCGCTCGCCGGCGAAGCGGCTGCGGTGGTGCACCAGGAAGCAGCTGGAGCAGGTGAACTCGTCCGCCTGCTTGGGCACCACCCGCACCGACAGCTCCTCACCGGAGAGGTCTGCGCCGGGAAGCTCGAAGGACTCCGCGGTGTCGGTCTCGTCGACGTCGACGGCCGAGGACTGCGCCTCGTTGCGTCGCGCCTTGAGCTCCTCGAGCGAGTCCTCGGATATGTCGTCGGACTCCGTGCGTCGTGGAGCGTCGTAGTCTTGTGCCATCTTTGTTCCCCTGTCCTGCCTGTCTCTCGTGCTGCCCGTGTGTTGCCCGGCCGTGCTGGTGGTGCGCCCGCTGGGGAGTTGGTGCCCGGTGCGGTGGTGTCCTGAGCTGGTCTCGCGAAGCTGACACCTCAGAGCAGGCTCGTCACCTGTTCGGCGTTCGCCAGGTGTGGCTGCTCAACGTTCAGGTGCCCTTCCTTGTGCCCGGCCGCCAGTGTGATCTACGTCACGCTTTCCGCGTGCTCGGGGAAGACATCGTGGCGGGCGGAGCGGCTGGACCATAGCCGACGAACCTGAACGGCAGGTGAGATGTGCCCGATTCCCGGCCAGAAGAGCCTGTGTTTCGTGGCACACCCGGTTCCCGGCGGTGGGCGGGGCGCGGTTGTACGGTGCGCGGATGAGCAGCGAGCAGACCGCCCAGCCCCGTCCGCCGGCCGTGGACACCGTGCGCGAGGGCGCTCCCCCGGAGGTGGTCGGACCCTGGCTCGCCCAGCAGCTGGACGACCCGCGGTGGGCCACCTGCGACGTCACGCCCATCGGCGACGGCCGCTCCAACCTCACCTTCGGCGTGCACAGCCCGGCCGGCTCGGTGGTGCTGCGGCGGCCGCCGCTGGGCTCGGTGGCCGCCACCGCGCACGACATGGGCCGGGAGCGCACCGTCCTCACCGCGCTGGCCGGAACCGCCGTGCCCGTCCCCCAGGTGCTGGCCGGGCAGCGCGAGGCCGACCTGCTCGGCGCCCCCTTCTACGTGATGGAGCTGGTCGAGGGCACCGTGCCCACCGGCGCCGAGGGCGACGCCTGGGCTGATCGGCCGGGCGTCCGCGCGCGGGCGGGTGCGGCGATGGTGAACTGCCTGGCCGAGCTGCACAGCATCGACCCGTCCTCGGTCGGGCTGGCCGAGTTCGGCCGGCCGGAGGGCTTCATGGCCCGGCAGCTGCGCCGCTGGAGCACCCAGTGGGAGACCTGGCGCGACGGGCTGGCCGCCGCCTCGGGCAGCGACAGCCCCCGCCCGGAGCTCACCCGGCTCGCCGAGCGCCTCAGCGTCGCGGTGCCCACCTCGGCCGGCGCCAGCATCGTGCACGGCGACTACCGGCTGGAGAACATGATCTTCGCCCCCGAGGACCCCGCCCAGGTCCGCGCGGTGCTGGACTGGGAGATGTCCACCCTGGGGGATCCGCTGTCCGACCTGGGGCTGATGTTCATCTACTGGCACCAGGCCGAGGAGCAGGACGTGTGGCGCGCGGCCCAGGTGCTGCCCAGCGTCACCCGGCTGCCCGGCTTCCCCACCCGCATCGAGCTGCTGCACCACTACGCGCACCGGCGCGACCTCGACCCGCAGGCCCTGGAGCAGGACATCCAGTTCTACGTGGCGTTCGGCGCCTTCAAGCTGGCGGTGGTGCTGGCCGGCGTGGCCGCCCGCGCCAACGCCGGCGCGGCCGACGCCCGCACCGCCGCCGGCATCCTCACCGCCCTGGACCCGCTGGTGGCGCTGGGCCACCACGTCCTCGACCACGGCGTCCGCTAGACACGCCCGGACGGGCCCGCGCCGGGACACTGCGCCGGCCCGCGCCCGCGGCCACCTAGTCTGGTCGCGGGAACCGCGGGTACCTGGCCCTGCGCCGGCACCGGGCGGACCCTTCACCTGGCCGTGGCGGGGGCAGCGCTGCTCAGCAGCGGTCTGTCGCAGCAGCCCTCACGCGGCGGAACGAAAGGGCAGGACACGCGGTGGTTTCGCTGAGCACGGGAAGTCGGTCGCCGGGCGGCCCTCCGGGAGCGCACGACGGGTACCAACGTCGTCGCCCCCTGCCGGCCGTTGCGCTGCTCGTCGTGCTGAGCGTGCTGGTGCTGGTGGTGTGGGTGCAGGTGCTCACCCAGAGCAGCACGGCGGCGGACACCTCGGTCTGCCCCGAGCCCACCCCCGCCGGGGACAACGCCGGCATCGAGGTGGGTGTGCCGCAGACCGAGCAGGGCACCAAGATCACCTCGGCCGACCTGGCCGCGGCTCCCCCGTCCGCGCCCCAGGCCGCCCAGGTGCGGGTGCTCAACGCCAACGGCCAGCGCGGGCAGGCCTCGCTGGTGGCCGCGCAGCTGGCCCAGCTCGGCTTCACCCCGGCGCCGGACATGGCCTCCGGCAACGACACGGTGTTCACCGCGCAGGACATGCGCTGCCAGGCCCAGGTCCGCTTCGGCGAGGCCGGCAAGCCGGCGGCACGCACCCTGCAGCTGCTGGTGCCCTGCGCCGAGCTGGTGCAGGACGACCGCAAGGACCAGACGGTCGACCTGGCGCTGGGCACGGTGTTCAGCTCGCTCAGCTCCGACGCCGACGTGACCGCGGCGCTGACGGCGCTGTCCAAGCACGCCGCCGACCCGCAGACCCCGGCGCCGGACTCCACCGAGCTGGCCCAGGCCCTCTCGGTCAGCTGCTGAGACCAGCCCCGGTCAGGGCATCGGGCCGCTCCAGGCCCGCTCGACCAGGGTCAGCACTGCCGCGGACACGCCCGGGGCCGCCGCGAAGGTGAGCTCGCCGTGGCTGCCGGGGGCGGTGGCCGGGGGCGGGCGCACGTCCGCGCCGGCCTCGGCGGCGATCAGCACCCCCGCCCCCCAGTCCCACGGGCTCAGCCCGTGCTCGTAGTAGGCGTCCAGCCAGCCCGCCGCCACCGCACACAGGTCCAGCGCCGCCGAACCCACCCGGCGCACGTCGCGCACCTGCGGCAGCAGCTCGGCCACCACCGCGCCCTGGGTGACGCGGCGCCTGGCCTGGTAGCCGAACCCGGTGGCCACCAGGGCCAGCGCGGGGTCGGTCACGTCGTTGCAGCGCAGCGGCTGGCCGTCCAGGGTCGCGCCGGCCCCCAGCGCCGCGGAGAACACCCGCCCGCTGCCCACCTCCACCACCGCGCCGGCGATGCTCTGCCCGTCGCGCTGCACCGCCACCGACACCGCGTAGAAGGGCAGCCCGTAGAGGAAGTTCACGGTTCCGTCGATGGGGTCGATCAGCCAGCGCAGACCGTCGACGGCTGCGTCCCCGCCCTCCTCCTCGCCCAGCACCGCGTCCCCGGGTCGCAGCCGCCCCAGCTCGGACCGGATGAGCTGTTCGGACTCGGTGTCAGCCAGCGTGACCGGGTCGGTGCCGGAGGTCTTGGTGCGCACCGTCCCACTGCCGAGCACCTCGGCACGGCGGCGGGCCACCAGCTCGGCGGCGGCGGTGGCGACCTGGACGGCGACCTCGCGGAGCTCGACCCCCAGCGGATCGGGGCGCTGGGATCCGGCGGTGGGGTGAGTCATGCCGCCATCGCAGCACACTGCGGCCCAGCGCGCCCTGACCTGGCACCTCGTGGTGCGGGCGACGTCGGGCCCGGCACGAACTAGGGTCAGGGCGACCACACCTGCACCGAGGAGCCGATGACGATGACGACCACCACGGCGGACGTGCCCGCGGACCAACGGGCTTTCGGTATCGACGTCGGCGGCACCGGCATCAAGGGCGGCATCGTCGACCTGTCGACCGGCGCGCTGATCGGGGAGCGGCTCAAGATCGCCACCCCCCAGCCCGCCACGCCAGCCGCGGTGGCGGAGACCGCCGCGGAGCTGACCCGCCGGTTCGAGTGGGACGGCCCGGTGGGGCTCACCCTGCCGTCGGTGGTCAAGGACGGTGTCGCGCTGACGGCAGCCAACATCGACAAGGCGTGGATCGGCACGGACGCCCGCGCACTGTTCAGCGAGGCGCTGGGCGGGCGAGCGGTGCGGGTGCTCAACGACGCCGACGCCGCCGGGCTGGCGGAGTACCACTACGGCGCGGGCAAGGACGTCAGCGGGCTGGTGATCCTGCTGACCTTCGGCACCGGCATCGGATCGGCGATCATCCACGACGGGGTGCTGCTGCCCAACACCGAGTTCGGGCACATGGAGCTCGACGGCGACGACGCCGAGCACTCCGCGGCCGCGTCGGTGCGAGACGAGCGTCACCTGAGCTGGGACGAGTGGACCCCCTACGTCTCGCGGTTCCTGCGCAAGATGGAGGACCTGTTCTGGCCCGACCTGTTCATCGCCGGCGGCGGGGTGAGCCGCAAGGGCCACAAGTGGATCCCCCTGCTCGACAACCGCACGAACGTGGTGCCCGCGACCTTGAAGAACACCGCGGGCATCGTGGGCGCGGCGATGGCGGTTGCGGCGGACCTCCCAAACTGACCGGAGCGGGTAACCAGCCAGGAGTCGCTACAATGGGTTGATGTCTGCGGCCGACGCCGGGACACACCCACATGACCTCTCCGCCGAAAGCACCTCGGCGTGACGCCGCACGAACAGTCGCGAAAGGGCATACGTGGCAGCCACAAACACCCGTCAGACCGCAGCGGAGACGAGCGCGGCTGAGCCGACCGCCGTCAAGGCACCCGCGAAGAAGGCGGCCCGCAGCACGGCTGCCTCGAAGCCCGCGGCGACCGCCAAGGCTGCGGCCGGCGCCAAGGCTGCGGCCGGCGCCAAGGCTGCGGCCGGCGCCAAGGCCCCCGCCAAGCGGACCGCCAAGGCCAAGGCCACCGCCGAGAAGCAGGCCGACGCCGGACCCAAGGTCGTCGACCTGGCCGCCGGTCGCTCCGCCGACCTGCCGGACAGCGACGTCGCCCCGGAGAACGACGTCGTCGAGGTGCTCGCCGTCGGCGCTGCCGGTGACGACGACAAGGACGAGGTGGACCTCGAGCCGTCTGCGGCCGACAAGGCCTCCGGCGACTTCGTCTGGGACGAGGAGGAGTCCGAGGCCCTGCGCCAGGCGCGCAAGGACGCCGAGCTCACCGCCTCGGCCGACTCCGTCCGCGCCTACCTCAAGCAGATCGGCAAGGTCGCCCTCCTCAACGCCGAGGAGGAGGTCGAGCTGGCCAAGCGCATCGAGGCCGGCCTGTTCGCCGTCGAGCGCATGCGCCTCATCGCCGAGAAGGGCGAGAAGCTCCCCGTCGCCCAGCGCCGTGACCTGTCCTGGGTGATCCGGGACGGCAACCGCGCCAAGAACCACCTGCTCGAGGCCAACCTCCGCCTGGTGGTCTCGCTGGCCAAGCGCTACACCGGTCGCGGCATGGCGTTCCTGGACCTCATCCAGGAGGGCAACCTCGGCCTGATCCGCGCGGTGGAGAAGTTCGACTACACCAAGGGCTACAAGTTCTCCACCTACGCCACCTGGTGGATCCGCCAGGCCATCACCCGCGCCATGGCCGACCAGGCTCGCACCATCCGCATCCCGGTGCACATGGTCGAGGTCATCAACAAGCTCGGGCGCATCCAGCGCGAGCTCCTGCAGGACCTGGGCCGCGAGCCCACTCCGGAGGAGCTGGCCAAGGAGATGGACATCACCCCGGAGAAGGTGCTGGAGATCCAGCAGTACGCCCGGGAGCCCATCAGCCTCGACCAGACCATCGGTGACGAGGGCGACAGCCAGCTCGGTGACTTCATCGAGGACTCCGAGGCCGTGGTGGCCGTGGACGCCGTCAGCTTCACGCTGCTGCAGGACCAGCTCCAGTCGGTGCTGGCCACCCTCAGCGAGCGCGAGGCGGGAGTGGTGCGGCTGCGCTTCGGCCTGACCGACGGCCAGCCCCGCACCCTGGACGAGATCGGCCAGGTCTACGGCGTGACGCGTGAGCGCATCCGCCAGATCGAGTCCAAGACCATGTCCAAGCTGCGCCACCCCTCCCGCTCCCAGGTGTTGCGCGACTACCTGGACTAGCCCCCTAGGGGCGTCTGCAAGTACCACCCAGCGCGCCCCACCCGGTCTGCACCCGCTACCAACCGTCGTCCGCGTCCCGCGGGCGGCGGTTGGCTGCGTGTGGGGGCAGATCGCCCGCGCCAGCCGTGCACCGGGGACCCCGGTCGCCGCCGCGGCCCGCCGCCATAGGATGGGCCCATGCCTCATTTCGACGTTGTAGTCCTTGGTGCCGGTCCCGGCGGGTACGTGGCGGCCATCCGCGCCGCCCAGCTCGGCAAGAGCGTGGCCGTGATCGAGGAGAAGTACTGGGGAGGGGTCTGCCTCAACGTGGGCTGCATCCCCTCCAAGGCGTTGCTGCGCAACGCTGAGCTGGCCCACCTGGTCACCAAGGAGGCCAAGACCTTCGGCATCAGCGGCGAGGTCTCCTTCGACTACGGCGTCGCCTTCGACCGCAGCCGCAGCGTCGCCGACGGCCGCGTCAAGGGCGTCCACTTCCTGATGAAGAAGAACAAGATCACCGAGCTGGACGGCATCGGTCGCTTCACCGACAAGAAGACCATCGAGGTGGAGCTGTCCAAGGGCGGCACCGAGACGGTCACCTTCGACGACGTGATCATCGCCACCGGCGCCTCCACCAAGCTGCTCCCCGGGACGTCGCTGTCCGAGCGCGTGGTCACCTACGAGGAGCAGATCACCAACCGCGACCTGCCCGGCAGCGTGATCATCGCCGGCGCCGGGGCCATCGGTGTGGAGTTCGCCTACGTGCTGTCCAACTACGGCGTGAAGGTCACCGTGGTGGAGTTCCTCGACCGGCTGCTGCCGCTGGAGGACGTGGACGTGTCCAAGGAGCTGGGCAAGCGCTACCGCAAGCTCGGCGTCGAGGTGCTCACCTCCACCCGGGTGGAGAAGATCGACGACTCCGGCGACCAGGTGACGGTCACCGTCACCGACAGCAAGGGCACCCGCGACCTGCAGGCCGACAAGGTCATCCAGGCCATCGGCTTCCAGCCTCGGGTAGAGGGCTACGGCCTGGACACGCTCGGCGTCAAGCTCACCGAGCGCGGCGCCATCGAGATCGACGACTACATGCGCACCAACGTCGAGCACGTGTACGCCATCGGCGACGTCACCGCCAAGCTGATGCTCGCCCACGTCGCCGAGGCCCAGGGCGTGGTGGCCGCGGAGACCATCGCCGAGGCCGAGACCATGACGCTGGAGTACCCGATGATGCCGCGGGCCACCTTCTGCCAGCCGCAGGTGGCCAGCTTCGGCTACACCGAGGCGCAGGCCCGCGAGATGGCCGACCAGAAGGGCTGGAAGGTCAAGGTCGCCCAGTTCCCCTTCACCGCCAACGGCAAGGCCCACGGCCTCGCGGAGCCCAACGGCTTCGTCAAGGTGATCGCCGACGAGACCTACGGCGAGCTGCTGGGTGCGCACCTGATCGGACCCGAGGTCACCGAGCTGCTGCCCGAGCTGACCCTGGCGCAGAAGTGGGACCTCACCGCTGCCGAGCTGGCCCGCAACGTGCACGCGCACCCGACGCTCAGCGAGGCGCTGCAGGAGACCTTCCACGGCCTCACCGGGCACATGATCAACTTCTGAGCTCCGCTCGCCACGCAGCAGGCGGCGCACCCGGATGGGTGCGCCGCCTGCTGCGTCTGCAGGGAACGCCGGCCGGGACAGGACCCGCGGCTACGGCTCGGCCGGCTCAGGGGCGCCGAAGCGCCCGTCGGGGCCCGGCCGGTACGCGAGGACCCCGACCACCGCCGAGACCGGCAGCGGGGCGTACAGGTGCGGGAAGCGCATCGACTCGGGGTCACCCGGCACCCCCGGCTCCCAGCGCACCTCACCGGTGAGCCGCTGGGGGTCCACCCGCAGCAGCAGCACGTCCGCTCGTCCGGCGAAGAGCCGGTTCGCCGGCAGCGCCACCTGCTCGGGGGTGGACAGGTGCACGAACGGGCCAGGGTGGGCAGGGATCTCCCCCACCTGCTGGGCACGCACCCAGTCGTCCTCGAGCACCAGGTGCAGCAGCTCGCGCTCGGCCACCTAGTCGGCCCCGTGCCCGGGTGCGATCTCCTCGCCGGCGCGCACCGGTCCGGGCGGCGTGCCGTCGCCGAAGGGCCGCCCGCCCAGCTCCTCGCGGTGGTGGGCGGTGAGCCAGCCGCGCAGGTCCGGGCCCTGCGGCACGACCTGGGTGGGGTTGAGGTCGGTGTGCACCACGTAGTAGTGCTGCTTGATCTGCACGAAGTCGACGGTGTCGCCGAAGCCCGGTGTCTGGAACAGGTCCCGGGCGTAGCCCCACAGCGCCGGCATCTCGCTGAGCTTCTGCCGGTTGGCCTTGAAGTGCCCGTGGTAGACGGGGTCGAAGCGCGCCAGGGTGGTGAACAGCCGGACGTCGGCCTCGGTGATGGTGTCGCCGACGAGGTAGCGCTGCCCGCTCAGGCGCTCCTCCAGCCAGTCCAGCGCCGTCCACAGCCGGTCGTAGGCCTGGTCGTAGGCCTCCTGCGAGCCGGCGAAGCCGCACCGGTACACCCCGTTGTTGACCTCGGTGAACACCCGCTTGTTCACCTCGGCCAGCTCGTCCAGGTGCTCCTGGGGCAGCAGGTCGGGGGCGCCGTCGCGGTGGAAGTCGCTCCACTCGGTGGAGAAGTCCTCGGTGATCTGCGGGTAGTCGTTGGTGACCACCTTGCCGGTGGGCACGTCCACGATGGCAGGCACGGTGATGCCCCGCGCGTAGTCCGGGAACCGCGCGAAGTAGGCCTCCTGCAGGCGCTCGATGCCCAGCACCGGGTCCTTCCCGCCGGGGTCGAGGTCGAAGCGCCAGCTGCGCTTGTCGTGCGTGGGTCCGGGCAGCGCCAGGGAGATCGCGTCCTCCAGGCCCAGCAGCCGCCGCACGATGACGGTGCGGTTGGCCCACGGGCACGCCCGGGCGGCGACCAGCCGGTAGCGCCCGGCCTCCACCGGGTAGCCGTCGCGGCCGTCCCGGGTGATGCGCGTCTGGATGTAGGCGGTGTCGCGGGTGAACTCCTTGCCGCCCGTGACGTAGGCGCCGGCCGTGCTGTGCTCGTCCCTGGTGTCCCGGTCGTGCTCGCTGGACACGGTCTCGCTCATGGCCTGCTCCTGTGCTGGTCGCCGGAGGTGGCCGCCGCGTCGGCAGCCCCCTGTACCGCGAACCTACCGGTGCCGGCTGTCGGCCTGCGGGGGCGTCCGGAGGTTGCGCTGAGAGCGAAACGCGCACGCGTGCGCGAGCCCCTCGACGGACCACAGGTTGGTGGTCTCGGCCCCCTGACGGCGCTCCGACCTGGGGTTTTGCCCCCGCCGGACAGTGGGACCCCGGTAGGGCGTGCGACCGGCCACAACACGACGAGCGGGGGAACAGAACACGTCGGCCGAACGTCTGACAGAGTGCAAGGACATCAGAACGACTGTCACGAGCTTCCACGGGTGGCTACTGGTGGTTTGCAGCGAGCACACTAGGGCGTCTGCGCGAGCGGGCGTCAGGACGGAGGACACATGACCGGGACCTTGACGATCCCCGAGATCACCGCCACCGACCGGTGCGACCGGTGCGGTGCGGGCGCACGTGTCCGCGTGATGCTGCCCTCGGGCGGCGAGCTTCTCTTCTGCGGGCACCACGGTCACGAGCACGAGGCGCGTCTGCGCGACATGGACGCGACCATCGTGGAGGGAGCTCCGGTCTCCTGACCAGAGCCTGAACCAGCAGGGGCACCCACCGACGCGGTGGGTGCCCCTGCTGCTGTCTGCGGACCCGCTTCCCTGGTAGGCCGGCGGGCGCGGGCTAGGCCGGCTCGTAGGTGAGGCAGCTGGCCATGTCAGCGCCGCCCTCGGCGCCGATGCGCACGGCGTCGGCGCTGCACTCCAGGTTGCTGTTGTGCGTGCAGTCCACGCGTTGGCAGGCACCCACCTGGGCCTGGGCCCGCGGCAGCCCGCCCTTGGTGGTCAGCGGGATGAAGGTGCCGCAGTCGGCGGTGCCGTTCTGCCCGTGGACGTTGATGGCAAAGGCGTGACACCCGTGCTCGTTGTAGGAACAGCTGCTGACCGTGCAGTCGGCGACCTGGGGCATCTCGAGCGTGGCCATGGGAACCTCCGAGCGGAGAACGTCGGGTGAGCGTGCGACCTCCTCGACGGTAGCCACGCCCACCGTCGCCCACCAGCAAGGTGAGCCTCCCCTGACCAGCAGGTTCACTCCACCCGGAGTGCAGCTACCACTTGCGCAGCAAGGCGATCCGCTCGTTCAGCTGCTCCACGGTGGCCATCGCGGTGGGCGGCCCGCCGCACTTCTCCCGCAGGTCGCGGTGGATCACCCCGTGCGGCTGCCCGGTGCGGTGGTTGCGCATCGCCACCAGCGTGTTCAGCTCGCGGCGCAGCGCGGCCAGCTTGGCGGCGGTGTCAGCGGTGCGCACCGGCGCCGGGGCGGGTGCGGCCGGCTCGGGCGCGCGGCTGTCGAGCTGCTCGCTCTGCCGCTTGCGCAGCAGGTCGCGCATCTGGGTGGGGTCCAGCAGGCCCGGCAGCCCCAGGTAGTCGGCCTCCTCGTCGCTGCCGGAGAACGCCGCGGTCCCAAAGCTGGAGCCGTCGTAGATCACCTGGTCCAGCTCGGCGTCGGCGCCCAGGGAGGTGAAGGACTGCTCCTCCTCCCCCGGCTCGTCCTGCTGCTTGTTGGCCTGGGCGAGCAGCTGGTCGTCCAGCCCCTCCGGCTCGCGGTGCGGCTTGCCCAGCACGTGGTCGCGCTGCGCCTCCAGCTGGCTGGCCAGGTCCAGCAGCACGGGCACCGAGGGCAGGAAGACGCTGGCGGTCTCCCCCTTGCGGCGCGAGCGCACGAAGCGGCCGATGGCCTGGGCGAAGTACAGCGGCGTGGCCGCGGACGTCGCGTAGACGCCGACGGCCAGGCGGGGGACGTCCACGCCCTCGCTCACCATCCGCACGGCGACCATCCACCGCTCGTTGCTCTGCGCGAAGGAGGAGATGCGCGCCGAGGACCCCGGGTCGTCGGAGAGCACCAGGGCGGGAGCCACGCCGGTGATGGCGGTGAGCAGCTCGGCGTAGGCGCGGGCCATGGTCTGGTCGGTGGCAATCACCAGCCCGCCGGCGTCCTCCATGCCGCCGGCGCGCAGCTGGCCCAACCGGGTGTCGGCGGCGTGCAGCACCGCCGGGATCCAGTCGCCGCCGGGGTCCAGCGCAGTGCGCCAGGCCCGGGCCGTCTGCTCGGCGGTGAGCGGCTCGCCCAGTCGCGCGGTGAACTCCTCGCCGGCACTGGTGCGCCAGCGGGCCTCGCCGGAGTACGCCAGGAACACCACCGGGCGCACCACGCCGTCCTTGAGCGCGTCGGCGTAGCCGTAGGTGTGGTCGGCCTTGGACCGGTCGAAGCCGTCCGGGCCGGGCTCGTAGGTGACGAACGGGATGGGGCTGTCGTCGCTGCGGAACGGCGTACCGGTCAGCGCCAGGCGCCGGGTGGCGGGGTCGAAGGCCTCCCGCACCGCGTCGCCCCAGCTCTTGGCGTCGCCGCCGTGGTGGATCTCGTCCAGGATCACCAGGGTGCGCCGGCTGTCGGTGCGGGCGCGGTGCTTGAAGGGGTGCGCGGCCACCTGGGCGTAGGTCACCACCACGCCCTGGTAGTCGCCCGACGTCTGCCCGGTGGAGTTGCTGAAGCGGGAGTCCAGGGCGATGCCGGCCATCCCGGCGGCCGCGGCCCACTGGTGCTTGAGGTGCTCGGTGGGCGCGACCACGGTCACCTGGTCGATGGTGCGGTCGCGCAGCAGCTCGCTGGCCACCCGCAGCCCGAAGGTCGTCTTTCCGGCGCCCGGGGTGGCCACGGCCAGGAAGTCCTGCGGCTTGGTGGCCAGGTAGCGCGACAGCGCGCGTCGCTGCCAGGCACGCAGCGGCGCCGCCTTGGGCTGCACGTCAACGACGTCACCTACGTCATCGGCATCCAGCACGGTGACAACCAACTCCCTCACGATCACGACATGAATTCCCGGCGCGGTCCGCGCTGCGCAGCAGCACCCGGCGCCGTGCAGAGGGTAGTCGTCGACCGGCAGTGGTCCCCGTCACGACGCCCGTGCCCGCGGTGATCGTGGCGCGGGTCGTGCCTGCAGCGGTCCGGCGGGCGACACGACGGTGCGTAACCGGCCAACCGCGGTGCGGTAGTGAATCCTGGGGGGATCATGGACTCCCCCACCAGCCGGCCCAGCGACCTGTCGGTGCGTCCCGCCGCGCGCGGACCGCACCGGCTGCTGTGGCGAACCGTGACGAAGGCGTGGGGCGACTCGATCTTCGGCCGCGCCGCACAGGCGGCCTTCTGGCAGACGCTGTCGCTGCCGCCGCTGCTGCTGGGCCTGCTCGGCTCCATCGGCTACATCGGTGGCTGGTTCGGCCCCGACACCGTCGAGGTGGTGCAGTCCAAGATCCTCACGTTCTGCCGCAGCACGTTCAGCCCGTCGGTGGTGGACCAGATCATCGCCCCGACCGTGAGCGACGTCCTGCTGCGCGGCCGTGCCGACATCGTGTCGCTGGGCTTCCTGCTGTCGCTGTGGGCAGGGTCCTCGGCGGTCTCCTCGTTCGTGGACTCCATCGTGCTGGCCCACAACCAGCACAACGAGCGCAACCCCGTGTGGCAGCGGATCTTCGCGCTGCTGCTCTACGTGGTGGCGCTGGTGCTGGCGGTGTTCACCGTGCCGCTGCTGGCCCTGGGGCCCGGCCTGGTGTCGGAGCGGGTGCCCGAGACGTGGCGGCAGACCACCGAGACGCTCATCCAGTCGGTCTACTACCCGACGGTCGGGGTGATCGCCCTGATCGCGCTGGCCACGCTGTACAAGTTCGCGCTGCCGCGCTCGCTGCCGTGGCACCGGATGATCCCCGGCGCGATCTTCGCCGGGGCGTTCTTCCTGGCCGCCGCGGCGGGGCTGCGGATGTACTTCAGCTGGGTGACCAGCACCGGCTACACCTACGGCGCGCTGGCCAGTCCCATCGCGTTCCTGCTGTTCACGTTCTTCCTGGGCTTCGCGGTGGTGCTGGGCGCGGAGTTCAACGCCACCGTGCAGGAGTTCTGGCCGGCCAAGGCCACCCGTCTGGACCAGATGCGCGAGCGCATCCAGCTGCGGGGCCGCTCCGACGACGGTGACGGCCCCGAGGAGGACGGCCCCGAGGAGGACGTCACGGCGGAGGACAGCACGGCCGGTCCGGGAACCCACGTGTCGGTTCCGACAGACGGTGCCTCGCCAGTGCCCGAGCCCAGCGACACGGCCCGAGTCCGCGCGGCAGGCGGCGGTCCGGCTGCCACTGCGTCGTCCCGGGTGCGCGTCGCCGGCCGAGGCGGCGCCCCCACCGCCGCCCGCGACGCGACCACCAGCACGCTGGGGCGGCTGGGCACGCGCATCACCACGCCGCGCACCCTCAGCTTCACGCCCTCAGGCGTGCCGAGAGCTCAGTCGTCGCCGCCGGGACGCAGGCCCTCGTAGACCTTCTTGCAGTCCGGGCACACCGGGGAGCCCGGCTTGGCCGACCGCGTGACCGGGAAGACCTCGCCGCAGAGAGCCACCACGTGGGTGCCCATGACGGCGCTCTCCGCGATCTTGTTCTTCTTGACGTAGTGGAAGACCTTGGGCGTGTCGTCGCCGGTCGTCTCGCGCTCGCGGGTGTCCGGCGCGACCGTGGTCTGCGTGGACAGGGTGGGGTTCAGGGTCTGGGTGCTCACAGCGACCATGATGCCGCACCCAGGCACCAGCGTCACCCCTCGGTCAGGCGTCGCGCACGCCCCGTCCCGCCGTGGCTGGAGCTCAGCCCTCGATGACGTCGCGACGGGCGGGCTCGATGGCCGGACGGTCGCTGCCGTCACCGTAGCGGTAGTGGTTCAGGTACTCCTGCTTCTGCGCCGGACCGTCGTTGGCGATGAGCACGGCCATCCACGGCAGCGGCACCGAGATGAGGATGACCGCCAGGGGCAGCCAGGGATTCTCGAAGATGGAGTACAGGACCGCGGCGATGACCAGGGCCGGGATGCGGAAGGCCATCATGATCGCGTACTTGCGGACGCGGGCCTTGTGCTGCTCGTCGTAGGAGCGCTGTGCGGCGGTGATGAGCACCGCGTCGTCGCGGCCACCGCCTCGTCCGGCAAATCCGTGTTCGGCCATTGGTTCAGTGTCCCACCGCGCCGAGAAGATCGCACCCGTCAGGGGCATCACAGCACCGGCCCCGGGGCGGGCCGCGCTCCTCGGGGCGCGCTGAGCACAATGCGCCCATGAGTGATGCCCGCCCGAGCGCTGCCCCCGTCCCGGACCTGGTGCCCCTGTGCGCCGACCTGCGCACCGCGTTCCTGCGCGCCGGCTTCCACACCGACGGCGTGCTGGCGCTGCTGGGCGCGGACGTCAACGCTGCCCTCGGCCGCAACGAGGCGGTGCCGGTGCGCCGGGTGCTGGACCGCCAGGGCTCCACCGATCCCGGCGGGCAGTCCCTGGCCACGCTGGTGCGGCTGTTCCTGCTCGGCGACACCTGCCCCGAGCCGGCGGCCGCGGCGGCGCTGGCGCCGCTGGACCTCGACGCCGCCGTGGCCGGCGGGCTGCTGCAGCGCCACGGAGGTGCGGTGCGCGCGGCGCTGGACGTGCGGCCGCTGGACACCGGGGCGGGCACCCGCTGGGTGGTGTCGGACCTGGACGCGGACCGGGGTGAGCTGGCTGGGGACCGGGAGTACGTGCCGGGGGTGGGGCAGGCCTCGGTGTCGCTGCTGCAGGCCATCCCCGCGCTGGCACCGGCCACCGCGCTGGACCTGGGCACCGGCTGCGGGGTGCAGGCCCTGCAGGTGGGCGAGCACGCCGGTGCCGTGACCGCGACCGACGTCAGCCCGCGCGCCCTGGCCATGGCCGCGGCCACCTTTGCCCTGAACCAGGTGTCGGTGGAGCTGTTGGCCGGGTCGTGGTTCGAGCCGGTGGCCGGGCGCCGCTTCGACCAGGTGGTGGCCAACCCGCCGTTCGTGGTGGGCCCCGCCGAGGTGCACAGCGTCTACCGCGACTCCGGGCTCGACCTCGACGGCGCCAGCGAGCTGGTGATCCGTGGCATCCCCGAGCACCTCAACCTCGGGGGCACCGCCACCTTGCTGGCGTCGTGGGTGCACGTGCGCGGGCAGGACTGGCGACAGCGGGTGGCGTCGTGGCTGCCTGAGCACGGCATCGACGCCTGGGTGGTGCAGCGCGACGTCGCCGAGCCCGCCCTCTACGTGAGCACCTGGCTGCGCGACGGCGGGCTGGACCCGCGCACCGGCGAGGGCGCCCGCCGCTACGACGCCTGGCTGGAGCACCTGGAGCGCTCCGAGGTCACCGGCATCGGGTTCGGGTACGTGACGCTGCGGGCCACCGATACGCCGTCGGACGTGCTCGCCGAGGACCTGCTGCACCCGTTCACCGACCCGCTGGGCCCCGAGGCGCAGGCGTACCTGGCCCGGGTGGCGTGGCTGCGTGAGCACGACCTGCTCGACGCGCAGCTGGCCGTGGCGCCCGGGGTGGTGCTGCAGCGGGTGGCTGTCGCCGCCAATGAAGGATGGAAGCCCTTGGTGGCCAGGGTGACTCGCACCGACGGTCCGCGCTGGGAGCACGAGGTGGACGAGCTCGCGGTCTCGCTGCTGGCGGGGCTGCGCCCGGACGGGCTTCCGCTCGGGGAGCTGGTGGGGATGTTGGAGCTGGCTCACGGCGAGGACGAGGGTGCGCTGACCGGCCCCGCCACCGCCCTGGTGCACGACCTGCTGCGACACGGCCTGGTGCTCCCGGCGGACCTGGCTGGCGACACACCGACCCGGTGATGGTGGTGATCATCTGCGGCGCGCCGTTGTAGCGTGAGCCGCCTTACGCCCGGCTCAGTCAACGTCGACGAGCGCTCTGCGCGTCTCGGCGACAGCTGTGCCCGGCACCATTGACTTGATCGTCAGGAGCTGCGGAATGGCTGGGCTCACCCTGTCGGGGATCGGCAAGGTCTACGACGACGGCACCCGTGCGGTGCGCGACCTCACCATCGACATCGCCGACGGCGAGCTGATCGTCTTCGTCGGCCCCTCCGGCTGTGGCAAGACCACGGCGCTGCGGATGGTCGCCGGTCTGGAGAACATCAGCGAGGGCGAGCTGCGCATCGGCGACCGGGTGGTGAACTCGGTGCCGCCGCGCGACCGCGACGTCGCCATGGTCTTCCAGTCCTACGCGCTGTACCCGCACCTGTCGGTGCGCGACAACATCGCGTTCGGCCTGAAGCTGCGCAAGATGCCCAAGGCGGAGATCCGCAAGCGGGTGGAGGAGGCGGCTCGGGTCCTCGACCTCACCGACTACCTCGACCGCAAGCCGCGCAACCTCTCCGGTGGCCAGCGCCAGCGGGTGGCCATGGGCCGGGCGATCGTGCGCGAGCCCCAGGTGTTCCTGATGGACGAGCCGCTGTCCAACCTCGACGCCAAGCTCCGGGTGCAGATGCGCACCGAGATCGCGCGGCTGCAGCGCGACCTGGCCGTGACCACCATCTACGTCACCCACGACCAGACCGAGGCGATGACGCTGGGCCACCGGGTGGCGGTCATGCGCAAGGGCGAGCTGCAGCAGATCGCCCCGCCCCAGGAGCTCTACGACCGCCCCCGCAACATCTTCGTGGCCGGCTTCATCGGCTCCCCCGCGATGAACCTGCTGATGGGCACCCTCTCCCGAGGTGCCGACGACGCGCTGCAGCTGCAGCTGGGCTCGCAGTCGCTGCCGCTGCCCGCCTCGGTGCTCGCCGCGCGACCGGCGCTGGCCGAGCACGTGGACCGCAAGGTGGTGGTGGGCGTGCGGCCGGAGGACCTGGACGACGCGTCGCTGCGCCCCGGTGCCGACGAGGCGACCCTGCAGGTGGTGGCCGAGCTCATCGAGCCGCTGGGCTCGGACCTGGTGGTGCACCTGGGCCTGGACGCGGAGTCCGCGGCCACCGTCGCCGACCTCGCGGACCTGGCCGACCTCGACGAGCTGCCCGGTGGGGACTCCTCCGTGGGCCGCGACGGTGCAACCGCCACCATGGTCGCCCGGTTCAACCCTCGCAGCGACGTCAGCGTCGGCACACCGGTCACGGTGCGCGTCGACACCGAGCGCCTGCACTTCTTCGACCCGAGCAGCGGACTCGGAATCTGGGCAGCCGAGCCCGACCCCGGACCCGGCGCCGACACTAGGGAGGAAATCGCATGAGATCGCACCGCAAGAGATTCCTGGCGCTGGGAGCGCTCGTCACCGGGGCTGCGCTGCTCGCCGCCTGCTCGTCGAGCCAGGAGTCCTCCTCCAGCTCGTCGTCGGCCAGCCCCACCACGTCCTCCAGCGCCTCGGCGCTGCCGCAGCTCAACGGCCAGGAGTTCGCCATCCTGGGCCCCTGGACCAAGGACGAGCAGGTCACCTTCCAGAAGGTGATCGACGACTTCAACGCCAAGACCGGCGCCAAGGGCACCTACACCTCCGGTGGCGACGACGTGCCGACCATCCTGGGGACCAAGGTCGCCGGTGGCGCCCCGCCGGACGTCGCGGTGATCGCCTCCCCCGGCACGGTGGAGAAGTTCGCCAAGGAGGGCAAGCTCAAGCCCGCCAACCCGCAGGTGCAGGCGGCCGTGGCCGCCAACTACAGCCCGCTGTGGACCGAGCTGGGCAGCGTCGACGGCAAGCTCTACAGCGTCTACGCCGACGCCTCCAACAAGTCCACCTTCTGGTACTCCACCAAGGCCTTCGAGACCGCGGGCGTCACCGACGAGCCGAAGACCTGGGACGACCTGGTGAAGACCGCCCAGACGCTGGCCGACTCCGGCGTCCAGGTGCCGATCGCCGTCGCCGGTGGAGACGGCTGGACCCTGACCGACTGGTTCGAGAACGTCTACATCCGCACCGCGGGCCTGGACAGCTACGACAAGCTGACCAAGCACGAGATCCCGTGGACCGACCCGTCGGTGACCAAGGCGCTGGAGACCCTGAAGAAGATCTGGGGCAACAAGGCGCTGGTCGGTGACCCGGCCACCGCGCTGCAGACCAGCTTCACCCAGTCGGTGGCCAACACCTTCAAGAACGACGCCCCCTCGGCCATGGTCTACGAGGCCAGCTTCGTGGCCACCCAGATCGGCCAGGAGGTGCCCACCGCCAAGGTCGGCACCGACGCCAAGTTCTTCCCGTTCCCCGAGATCGACGGCTCCCCGCAGTCGGTCGTCGGTGGCGGTGACGCGGTGGTGGCCTTCACCGACAACCCCGCCGCGCAGGCGTTCCTGCAGTACATGGCCTCCACCGACGCCGCCAAGCTCATGGTGTCCAGCGAGGGCAGTGGCTTCGCCTCGGCCAACAAGACGCTGCAGGCGTCGGACTACCCGAACGAGACCCTGGCCAAGGTCGGGGCGGACATCGTCGCCGCCGGTGACAAGTTCCGCTTCGACATGTCCGACCAGACGCCCTCGGCGTTCGGCGGCACCAAGGGCCAGGGGCAGTGGAAGGCCCTGCAGGACTTCCTCGGCAACGGTGACGTCGCCGCCGCCCAGGCCCAGCTGGAGTCGGCCGCCAAGGCCGCCTACAAGTAGCTCCTTCCCGCTGCCGGTGATCCAGCCGGCAGGACATCCGATCACGAGGCAGGACGAGCACCGATGAGCCAGGACGCAGGGACGACGAGCGCTGACGTGCTCGTCAGGGCGGAACCAGACGTCGTCCCTGCGTCCCGGTCTCGGGGCGCAGGGCGCGGCAAGCGGGCGCACCCGCCCGGCGAGGGGCGCTGGCTGGCCTACGCGTTCCTGGGGCCGGCGCTGGTGCTGCTCGCCGCAGTCCTGCTCTACCCGATCGGCTACTCCCTGGCCCGCAGCTTCTTCAGCGACGCCGGCAGCGGCTGGGGCGACTGGGTGGGGCTGGACAACTACACGGCCCTGTTCACCAACCCGGACAACTTCACCGCGGTCAAGAACAACATCATCTGGATCGTGGTGGCGCCCACGGTGGTCACCATCGTGGGCCTGCTCTTCGCGGTGCTCAGCGAGCGGGTCCGCTGGGGGACCGCGTTCAAGCTCATCCTGTTCATGCCCATGGCCATCTCGTTCCTGGCCTCGGGCATCACCTTCCAGATGATCTACTCCGACCAGCCCACCCGTGGGCTGGCCAACGCGGTCGCGGTGGGCGTGCACGACACGTTCAGCCCGGCCGCCTCCTACCCCACCGTCAAGCCTCGCCCGGTCGCCGGGCTCGAGGGCGCGGAGGGAAGCGACTACACCTCCACCGCCGCCGTCGCCGCCGGCACCCCGGTGCTGCTGCCGATGGTGGGGCTGCCGGTGGCCAACCCACCCGCCGACGCGGCCCCGGCCGCACCGGCCCCGAACGGCGCGGGCCTGCACGGCACGGTGTGGAACGACTTCGCCGCCGGCGGTGGCGGCACCGTGGGCAGCATCGACTCCGGCGAGCTGGGCCTGCCGGGCCTGGAGATCCAGGCCGTCCGCGACGGCGCAGTGGTGGAGACCGCCACCGTCAGCGCCGACGGCACCTTCTCCTTCCCCTCCCTCACCGAGGGCAGCTACCAGCTGCGCCTGCCGGCCAGCAACTTCGCCGCGCCCTACGGTGGGCTGAACTGGCTGGGGCCCGACCTCATCACCCCGGCCATCCTCATCGCCTACCTGTGGGTGTGGGCCGGCTTCGCCATGGTCCTCATCGCCTCCGGGCTGGCCGCCATCCCCCGCGACGTGCTCGAGGCCGCCCGGATCGACGGCGCCACCGAGTGGCAGGTGTTCCGCCGGGTCACCGCGCCGCTGCTGGCCCCGGTGCTGATGGTGGTGTTCGTGACGCTGGTGATCAACGTGCTCAAGATCTTCGACCTGGTCTACGTGATGACCCAGGGCACCGGCAGCGGTCCGGCCGCCACCGTGCTCGCCGTGCAGATGTACAACCTGTACGCCAACGGCAGCTACGGCAGCTCCAGCGCCATCGGCATCGCGCTGGTGCTGCTGGTGCTGCCCGCCATGCTGTTCAACATCCGCCGGTTCCGAACGGAGCAGAGTTGACCACCGCAGGCACCGACCTCGTCACCGGCCGCGGGCGCACGCTGCCCCAGCGCATCGTCGCCCGGCTCACCAGCGGCACGGCCACCATCGTGCTGGTCGTCATCGCGCTGGTCTGGCTGCTGCCCACCTTCGGGCTGCTGGTCCAGTCGGTGCGCAACAAGGAGTTCTACTCCTCTGGCGGGTGGTGGCAGGCGCTGCTGCACCCCGCCCAGCTCACCGCCGACAACTACTCGGCGCTGCTGTCCACCTCGGCGATCACCGACTCCTTCCTGAACACCGTCAAGATCACCGTCCCGTCCACCCTGCTGGTGGTGCTCATCGGCGCCCTGGCCGGCTACGCCTTCGCGTGGCTGGAGTTCCCCGGGCGCGACTGGCTGTTCATCGCCGTCATCGCGCTGCTGGTGGTGCCCATCCAGGTGGCGCTGATCCCGGTGGTCAAGCTGTTCAGCACGGTGGGCATCTACGGCTCGGTCACCGGCCTGGTGGTCTTCCACGTGGCGTTCGGCCTGCCGTTCGCCATCTTCCTGTTCCGCAACTACTTCGCCGGCATCCCCAAGGACCTGCTGGAGGCGGCGCGGATGGACGGCGCCGGCGAGCTGCGCATCTTCCTCACGGTGATCCTGCCGCTGGGCCTGCCGGCCATCGCCTCGCTGGCCATCTTCCAGTTCCTCTGGGTGTGGAACGACCTGCTGGTGGCGCTGGTGTTCTCCGACTCCTCCACCCAGCCGCTCACCGTGGCGCTGTCCTCCCAGATGCGGGCATTCGGCGCCAGCATCGACATCCTGGCCCCCGGCGCGTTCCTGTCGCTCATCGTCCCGCTCGGGGTGTTCTTCGCCTTCCAGCGGTACTTCGTGCAGGGCGTGATGGCGGGCTCGGTCAAGTAGCCGGGCGGGACCAGGAGTGCGCGCCGTCATCTCCCGGGTGAGCAGCGCCTCGGTCACCGTGGACGGCGAGCTGGTGGCGGAGCTGACGGGCCCGGGGCTGCTGGTGCTGCTGGCCGTCGCCCGGGACGACCAGCCCGCGGCAGCGGCCACCATGGCCCGCAAGATCGCCGAGCTGCGCCTGCTGCGCGAGGAGCGCTCGGTGGCCGACACCGGCGCCGGGGTGCTGGTGGTCAGCCAGTTCACCCTCTACGGCGACACCCGCAAGGGCCGGCGCCCGTCCTGGTCAGCCGCGGCCGCCCCCGAGCACGCCACCGCGCTGATCCAGCGGGTGCTCGCCGAGCTGGCCCAGCGCGGGGTGCCCGCCGCCACGGGTCGATTCGGCGCCGACATGGCGGTGGCGTCGGTCAACGACGGCCCGTTCACGGTGCTGGTCGACTGCTGAGGCGCGCTCGCCCACCGCCGGCAAAGATCGTCCGCGTGCCGCGGTGCGTCTCACAATCGGACTCTCAGGAACTTCTCAGCCCGAGCGAGCGTTTGCCCAGGTCACAGCGGGTGTGACGCGGTGAGACAGGGAACTAATCACCGCCGTCCCGTCGTTGAAGTCAGTGAGAACCAACGACACGGAGGCGCACCATGACATCTGCCACCACCACCTCCACGGGAACCGCAAAGTCCATGTCCGACGGCGACCTGGACGCCCAGAGCCCCGCAGCCGACCTGGTCCGCGTGTACCTCAACGGGATCGGACGCACCGCGCTGCTGACTGCTGCTGACGAGGTGGAGCTGTCGAAGCGCATCGAGGCCGGGCTCTACGCCCAGCACCTGCTCAGCGAGGGCACCAAGATCAGCCCGGCCCGCAAGCGAGACCTGAACACCCTGGTCCGCGAGGGCCACGCCGCCCGCCAGCGCCTGCTGGAGGCCAACCTGCGGCTGGTCGTCTCGCTGGCCAAGCGCTACACCGGCCGCGGGATGCCCCTGCTCGACCTGATCCAGGAGGGCAACCTCGGCCTCATCCGGGCGATGGAGAAGTTCGACTACGCCAAGGGCTTCAAGTTCTCCACCTACGCCACCTGGTGGATCCGCCAGGCCATCACCCGCGGCATGGCCGACCAGAGTCGCACCATCCGGCTGCCCGTCCACCTGGTGGAGCAGGTGAACAAGCTCGCCCGGATCAAGCGGGAGCTGCACCAGCAGCTGGGCCGGGAGGCCACCGACGAGGAGCTCGCCACCGAGGCAGGCATCCCGGAGCACAAGATCGCCGACCTGCTCGACCACAGCCGGGACCCGGTGAGCCTGGACATGCCGGTGGGCAGCGACGAGGAGGCCCCGCTGGGAGACTTCATCGAGGACGCCGACGCCACCGACGCCGAGAGCGCGGTGATCTCCGGACTGCTGCACTCCGACATCTTCTCGGTGCTCGCCACCCTGGACGAGCGCGAGCAGCAGGTCATCCGGCTGCGCTTCGGCCTGGACGACGGACAGCCCCGCACCCTGGACCAGATCGGCAAGCTCTTCGGGCTCTCCCGGGAGCGGGTCCGCCAGATCGAGCGCGAGGTGATGGGCAAGCTGCGTGCCGGCGACCGCGCGGAGCGGCTGCGCTCCTACGCCAGCTAGCCAGCACGGCCCGACGAGGCCGGGACCCGCACGGGCCCTGGCCTCGTCGGCCGTCCGTGGCCGTGCGGGAGGCCTCCGCCGCTCCGGTAGCGTGCCTGTCCATGACGAGCGTGCCCCCCTTCACCGAGCTGCTGCCCCTCACCGACGACGGCACCGAGTACCGCCTCGTCAGCACCGAGGGGGTGCGCCGGGTGGACACCGAGCTGGGCTCGTTCCTGCAGGTGTCCCCGGAGGCGCTGACCACGCTGGCCAAGGCGGCCATCACCGACATCCAGCACCTGCTGCGCACCAGCCACCTCAAGCAGCTGCGCGCCATCGTGGACGACCCGGAGGCCAGCGGCAACGACCGCTTCGTGGCCATGGACCTGCTGCGCAACGCCTGCGTCGCCGCGGGCAAGGTGCTGCCGATGTGCCAGGACACCGGCACCGCCATCGTGATGGGCAAGAAGGGTGAGCGGGTGCTCACCGGCGGTGGGGACGAGGCCGCGCTGTCGGAGGGCATCCGGCAGGCCTACGCCGAGCTGAACCTGCGCTACTCGCAGATGGCCCCGCTGACCATGTGGGAGGAGCGCAACACCGGCACCAACCTGCCCGCCCAGATCGACCTCAACGCCGTCGACGGCGACGCCTACCACTTCCTGGTGATGGCCAAGGGCGGCGGCAGCGCCAACAAGACGTTCCTCTACCAGGAGACCAAGGCGGTGCTCAACCCGCGCCGCCTGGCCATGTTCCTGGACGAGAAGCTGCGCTCGCTGGGCACCGCGGCGTGCCCGCCCTACCACCTGGCCATCGTCGTCGGTGGGCTGTCGGCCGAGCAGAACCTCAAGGTGGCCAAGCTGGCGTCGGCGCGCTACCTGGACACCCTGCCCACCGAGGGCTCGGCGGCCGGGCACGCCTTCCGGGACACCGACCTGGAGGAGCAGGTGCTGGAGATGACCCGCCAGTTCGGCATCGGCGCCCAGTTCGGCGGCAAGTACTTCTGCCACGACGTCCGGGTGATCCGGCTGCCCCGCCACGGCGCCTCGCTGCCCATCGGCCTGGCCGTGAGCTGCTCGGCAGACCGCCAGGCCAAGGCCAAGATCACCGCCGACGGCATCTTCCTGGAGCAGCTGGAGCGCGACCCCGCCCAGTTCCTGCCCGAGGTGACCGACGAGGACCTCTCCGACGAGGTCGTGCAGATCGACCTCACCCGCCCCATGTCGGAGATCCAGGCGACGCTGAGCGCCCTGCCGGTGAAGACCCGGCTGTCGCTGACCGGCCCGCTGGTGGTGGCCCGGGACATCGCGCACGCCAAGATCGCCGAGCGGCTGGAGGCCGGCGAGCCCATGCCGCAGTACCTGCGCGACCACCCGGTGTACTACGCCGGCCCGGCCAAGACGCCCGAGGGCTACGCCTCCGGGTCCTTCGGCCCCACCACCGCGGGCCGGATGGACGCCTACGTGGCGCAGTTCCAGGCCGCCGGCGGGTCCATGGTGATGCTGGCCAAGGGCAACCGCAGCAAGCAGGTCACCGAGGCCTGCTCCACCCACGGCGGGTTCTACCTGGGCTCCATCGGTGGCCCGGCCGCCCGCCTCGCCCAGGACTGCATCACCTCGGTGGAGGTGCTGGAGTACCCCGAGCTGGGCATGGAGGCGGTGTGGAAGATCGAGGTGCAGGACTTCCCCGCGTTCATCGTGGTGGACGACAAGGGCAACGACTTCTTCGCCGGCACCTCCCAGCCCACCCTGCAGATCAGCTTCCGTCGCTAGCCGAGCAGCGCGCCGCTAGCCGAGCACCGGGGTGCTAGCGCAGCCGGCGCGGGCCCAGGTCGGCCCGCGTCGGCTCCGGCCCGATGCGCACCCGGGCCGCGGTCACCGACGCGCCGTCCGGCGAGGCCAGGATCGGGCCGCAGGAGAGCTCGCGGATCTGGCTGACGTGCTCGGCCAGCGCAGCCACCTGGCCCACCACGAGGGCCAGGGAGTCCAGGTCCGCGGGCTCGCTGCCCCGGTAGCCGGTGAGCAGCGGCGCAGCCTTGGGCGCGCGGATCAGCTCCTCCGGCGAGGTCAGGGGCAGCACCCGGTACGCGCGGTCGCCCAGCAGGTCGGAGATCACCCCGGACAGGCCGAAGGAGATCAGCGACCCGAACGACGGGTCGTCCTGCACCGCCACCGTGCAGTTGATGCCCTTGCCCGCCATCTGCTGCACGTACACCGAGCTGTTGCCGGACACCTCCCGCAGGTCGTCGTAGGCGATGCGCACCGCGTCGTCGCTGCTCACGTCCAGGCGCACCCCGATGAGGTCGGAGCGGTCGCGCCACTGCTCCCCCATCGCCTTGACCGCCACCGGGAAGCCCAGCTCGTGCGCGGCGGCGACGGCCTGGTCGGCGTCGTGGGCGACCCGGAAGGCCGCCACCTCCACCCCGTAGGTGTCCAGCAGCGCCGCGGCCTCGTCGTCGGTGAGCCAGCGCCCCTCCGGGGCGTCGGCCAGCCAGCCCTGCACCAGCTCACGGGCCCGGGCCACGTCCACCAGCTCAGGGTGGGCCAGCGGCTCCGGGTCCGGGCCGGGGCGCTCGCGCCACTGGGCGTAGCGCACCGCCCGCGACAGCGCCAGCGCCGCCCGCTCCGGGCCGGGGTAGGAGGGCACCGAGCCGCGCGCGGGCTGCCCGTCCGCGCCAAGCACGGCCAGGGAGTCCGGAATGCCCTCGGCGGCGAGGAAGGTGGTGACCACCGGCTTGTGCGAGCCGGCCAGCGTCTCCCGCAGGGCGGTGGCGAACTCGGTGCCGGGGATGGCCACCGGCGGCACGAACACCGCGATCAGCGCGTCCACGTCGTCGGCGGCCAGCGCGTCGCCCACGGCCTTGGCGAACTCCTGCGGGGTGGCGCTGGCGCCCACGTCCACCGGGTCGCCCACCACGGTGAGCCCGCGGCTGCGGGCGGCGTCGGCGCCCAGCACGCCCAGCGCCGTGGAGTTGCCCACCACGGCCACCCGCGGACCCGCCGGCAGCGGTTGGTAGGCGAGCAGCAGGGCGCAGTCGAAGAGCTGGGCGATGGACTCCACCCGGATGACGCCGGCCTCCTCGAACAGCGCCTGCACGCTCGCCTCGTCCACCTCCACGCTGGTGGCCGCCAGGCCGGCGGGCACCGCGTGGCGGCCGCTCTTGACCACGATCACCGGCTTGTTGCGGGCCAGGCGCCGGGCCAGGCGGGAGAACTTGCGCGGGTTGCCGAAGCTCTCCAGGTACAGCAGCACCACGTCGGTGGCCGGGTCGGAGTCCCAGTACTGCAGCAGGTCGTTGCCGGAGATGTCGGCGCGGTTGCCGGCCGAGACGAAGGTGGACAACCCCAGGCCGCGCTCGGCGGCGGCGGCGAGGATGGCGATGCCCAGGGCGCCGGACTGGCAGAAGAAGCCCACCCGCCCGGCCGGCGGCAGCACCGGGGCCAGGGTGGCGTTGAGCGCCACCTCGGGGTCGGTGTTGGCCACGCCGAGGGCGCTGGGGCCGACCACCCGCATGCCGTGGGCGCGGGCGGCCTCCACCATGCGTCGCTCGGCGGCCAGGCCCTCGGGCCCAGCCTCGCTGAAGCCGGCGGAGATCACCACCAGCGCCTTGACGCCCTTGGCCAGGCAGTCGTCGAGCACGGCCTCCACCCCGCTGGCGGGCACCGCCACCACCGCCAGGTCCACCGGGTCGGGGATGTCGGAGACCGCGGCGTAGGCGCGGATGCCCTGCACGGAGCGGTTCTCCGCGTTGACCGGGTACACCGGCCCGGTGAACCCCGCCCGCAGCAGGTTCACCAGCACCGCGTGGCCCACCTTGAACCGGTCGGTGGAGGCGCCGATGACCGCGACCGAGGACGGGTGCAGCACGTTGTGCACGCTGCGGGCCTCCGAGGCGCGCTCCCGGAAGTTGCGCACGGTGAGCAGGGCCTCGGAGGGGTCGACGGCGAACTCCAGGTGCAGCACACCACCGTCGAAGGAGCGCTTGATCTGGTAGCCGGCCTGCTTGAACACCCCGAGCATGCTGCGGTTCTCCGACAGCACCTCCGCCACGAACGTGCGGATGCCGCACTCGGCCGCCGCCGCGGCGAGGTGCTCCAGCAGCACCGACCCCAGCCCGCGGCCCTGGTGGGCGTCGGCCACCACGAAGGCCACCTCGGCGGAGTGCCCGTCGCCGACGTTGGTGAGCCGCTCGTAGCGGCCCACGGCGATGATCTCCCCGCCCAGCAGCACCACGAACGCCACCCGGTCGTGGTGGTCGACGGTGGAGAAGCGGGCCAGGTCGCGGGCCGACATGGTGGGGTACGGACCGAAGTAGCGCAGGTAGCGGGTGCGCTCGGAGAGCTGGCTGTGGAAGCGGACCAGGTCGTCGGCCAGGTCCGGGGTCATCGGCCGCAGGTGCACCGTGCCGCCGTCGGAGGCCAGCGCGTCACCCTCCCAGTGCTTGGGGTAGTGGTAGGGGTCGATCTCCTCGGCCACCTCGACCTTGTCATCCATGGTGGACATCCTTACTCCTCAGTCCCCCTGCTCGGTCCCGCGATCTCAGTCTCGAGGGTCCTCCGGGTCCAGCCCGAGAAGCGGGAACACCGCACGTCGCGTGTCGCGAATCATGGTGTCCACCTTGGTCGTTGCTGGATCTCCGCTGGCAGCCACGCCGTCCCAGGGCTGGTGGGTGACGTCGGTGCCGTCACCCATTGTGGTGGGTACCGGCACCTGCGGCGAGAGCGTGGCCACGTGGGCGGTCCAGTCTGCGGGCACCTGCCGCTCCACGGCGACGTCGCGGTCGAGCACCGCGGCGAGCAGGTGCGTCCACGAGCGGGGCACCACCCGCAGCAGCCCGTAGCCGCCGCCGCCCATCGCCAGCCACCGCCCCTCCGCAGTCTCCTCGGCCAGCGCCCGCAGCGCCTGGAAGATGGCCCGGTGCCCGTCCACGCTCAGGCGCAGGTCAGCCAGCGGGTCCTCGCGGTGGGTGTCCACCCCGCACTGGGTGACCAGCACCTGCGGGCGGAAGGCGCGCAGCACCCCGGGAACGACGGCGTGGAAGGCCCGCAGCCACGACTGGTCGTCGGTGCCGGGCATCAGCGGCAGGTTGACGGTGCTGCCGGCCGCCTCGCCCCGGCCGACCTCCTGGGGCCAGCCGGTGCCGGGCCAGAGCGTGGCGGGGTGCTGGTGCAGGGACAGGGTGAGCACCCGCGGGTCGTGCACGAACGCCGCCTGCACCCCGTCGCCGTGGTGGACGTCCACGTCCACGTAGGCGATGCGGTCGTAGCCGTGGTCGAGCAGCCAGGAGATGGCGATGGCGGGGTCGTTGTAGACGCAGAACCCGGAGGCTGCGTCGGCCATGGCGTGGTGCAGGCCGCCGCCGAGGGAGACCGCCCGGCGCGTGCGGCCGGCGGCGATCTCCCGCGCGGCGGCCAGCGAGCCGCCGGTGAGCAGCGCGCTGGACTCGTGCATGTGCTCGAAGATGGGGTTGTCCTCGGTGCCCAGGCCATGGTTGACCGCCTGCAGCTGGGTGGGCGCGCCCTTGACCGCCGCCAGGTAGGCCGGGGTGTGGATGCGCAGCAGGTCGTCGTCGGTGGCCGCCTGCGGCCGGATGGTCTCCACCCCGT
Source organism: Rhodococcus sp. Z13_19A (assembly GCF_058133575.1). Taxonomy (NCBI): domain Bacteria; kingdom Bacillati; phylum Actinomycetota; class Actinomycetes; order Mycobacteriales; family Nocardiaceae; genus Rhodococcus; species Rhodococcus sp. Z13_19A. Next base: position 11,421 of record NZ_JBYUNN010000003.1, on the reverse strand, counting down.
CCAACAGACCCAGCCCGCGGGACAGCCGCATGGTCAGGTCCAGCCGGATGGGGTCGAGCGGGTGGTCCTCGCTCAGCTTGTAGCTGAGGTAGTCACTGGTCCACACGACTGCAGCTGGCGCCTGGCTCATGCCGGCGACGCTACTGTCTGGCAGCCGCCAGCGGGATCGCGGCGTGCCGGGCGAGCGTCTCGCCACAGCCTTCGTCGGATGACCACCCCGGTACATATACTCGTGGACAACGAAGGGGTGTGAGCGTGAACGACCTGGTCGACACCACGGAAATGTACCTGCGGACCATCTACGAGCTCGAGGAAGAGGGCGTCACCCCGCTGCGCGCCCGCATTGCCGAGCGCCTGGAGCAGAGTGGCCCGACCGTGAGCCAGACCGTGGCGCGCATGGAGCGGGACGGCCTGCTCGCCGTGGCCCAGGACCGTCACCTGGAGCTGACGCCCGAGGGCCGTGCCGTGGCCATCGCGGTGATGCGCAAGCACCGGCTGGCCGAGCGACTGCTGGTGGACGTCATCGGGCTCGCCTGGGAAGAGGTGCACGCCGAGGCCTGCCGCTGGGAGCACGTGATGAGCGAGGGCGTGGAGCGCCGCCTGGTGGAGGTGCTCGACCACCCCACGACCTCCCCCTACGGCAACCCGATCCCCGGCCTGGCCGACCTCGGAGGCACCCCGAGCCCCGTCAACGGCGCCACGCTGGTCCGGCTCACCGACGCCGCCGGCAAGGCCCCGGTGGCCGTGGTGGTGCGCCGCATCTCCGAGCACGTGCAGACCGACGCCGGGGTGATGGCGCAGCTGCGCCAGGCCGGCGTGGTGCCCGACGCCCGGGTCACCGTGGAGCGCACCCGCACCGGGGTGGAGATCACCGTCACCGGGCACACCACCGCCCACCTGCCCACCGAGATGGCGCACGCGGTCCAGGTGGAGCTGGTCGACGCAGCCGCTCCGGCCGCCAGCTAGCCCGCGACACCGCTCACCGCGACGCCGCTCGCCGCCGGGGCACCGGCGGGGCCGACCAGCCACGCCAGGAACCGCAAGCCCGCCCGTCCCACCAGGAAGAGGTCGTCGTGAAGCTGCTCGTCACCGGAGGGGCCGGCTACGTCGGCAGCGTGTGCACCGACCTGCTGGTGGAGCGCGGTCACGACGTCACGGTGCTGGACAACCTCTCCACCGGGCACCGCGACGCGGTCTCCCCCGCCGCCCGCTTCGTGGAGGGCGACGTGGCCACCGACGCCCACGCACTGCTGGCCGAGGGCATGGACGGCGTGCTGCACTTCGCCGCCAAGTCGCTGGTCGGCGAGTCGGTGGAGCGCCCCGAGCTGTACTGGTTCGGCAACGTGGTGACCAGCCTGCAGCTGCTGGAGGCGGTGCGGGCCACCGGTGTGCCGCGGCTGGTGTTCTCCTCCACCGCTGCCACCTACGGCGAGCCCGAGACCAACCCGATCACGGAGGACGCGCCCACCCGGCCCACCAACCCCTACGGCGCGAGCAAGCTGGCGATCGACCACGCCATCACCTCCTACGCCAACGCCCACGGCCTGGCGGCGGTGAGCCTGCGCTACTTCAACGTGGCCGGCGCCCACGGCGGCTACGGCGAGCGGCACACCGTGGAGACGCACCTGATCCCGCTGGTGCTGCAGGTGGCCAGCGGCGGTCGCGAGCACATCACCGTCTACGGCGACGACTGGCCGACCGCGGACGGCACCTGCCTGCGCGACTACATCCACGTGCGTGACCTCGCCGAGGCGCACCTGCTGGCGCTGGAGCACGCCGAGGCGGGGCGGCACAGCATCTACAACCTGGGCACCGGCACTGGTTTCTCCGTGCTGGAGGTCATCGAGGCCTGCCGCCGGGTGACCGGCCACCCCATCCCCGCGCAGGTGGCTGCTCGCCGCGCCGGCGACCCGGCCGTGCTGGTGGCCTCCAGCGCGCGAGCGGCCGCCGAGCTCGGCTGGAAGCCGTCGCGGCCCGAGCTGGACACCATCGTGGCCGACGCGTGGTCCCTCATCCAGCAGCGGACGGCCCAGCCGGGAGCGTGACCCCGAGGTCGGCGGCGACCTCGATCGCGGTGTCGGCCAGCTCGCGCACCGCCTCCGGGCGCAGACCACCGGCCAGGGCGGCCTCCAGCAGCCCCGCCATGCGGTGTCCGGGGTCAGCCTCCAGCGCCGCGCGCAGCGCGATCCCCGCCAGCGGGCCCTCGCCGCGCACGTAGCAGCCGTAGGCCACCAGCACCGCCGGCTCCGCCTTCTCCGGCTCGGGCAGCAACCGGCACAGCTGCAGCCACAGCGACTCGGCCGCCGCGGCGTGCTCGCCCACCGCCAGGGCGAAGCACGCGTCGCGCACCAGCGGGTCCGCCAGCGCCACCCCCAGGCGGGCCGCCTCGTCGGCGTCCACTGCCTCCCCGTTCTCGGTGCGGGCCACGGCGGCCAGCACCGCCTCCAGGTCCTCCCGCACCGCCCGCTGGCCCCAGGTCTGCCGCGCCTGCAGCGACTCCTCCAGCGCCCGGTCGACCAGCTGGGCGCACCGCCGGCGCTCGTCGGCGTCGCCACCACCCAGCAGCGCGTCCAGCTCCTCGCGCCCCCCGTGGATCACCCGCCCGTGCGCCACGTGCGCGGCGGCGGCCGGGCAGCTCTGCGGGTCGGGCAGCACACCGGCATCCGTTCGCCACCGGCCATCGACAGCGCCGGACACCCGGTCCCGGCTCCACCACGGTGCACCGGCCGCGACGACCGCCACGCCGTGCACCCCCAGCACCGCGGTGCCCACCGCCTCGCAGGCGGCCACCAGCTCGGTGAGGAGGTCGGCGTGGGCGTCCGGGCGCCGGGACCGGTCGTCGACCACCACCAGGACCACCGCCACCGTGCCACGCCGGGCGCACTGCACCGACAGCTCCTCGGTGAGCGCCGGGACGTGCCCCGGCTCGGCCTGGTGCGGGTGCGGCAGGTCCACCCGCATCACCAGTCCCACCCGGGCGCCGGTGGGCCCCTCCAGGCAGAGCAGGACCAGTGAGCGCTGGGGCACGAAGCCCAGCAGGGCGGGCAGCGAGGCGATCAGCTCGCCTGGCTCGGCGATGCGGATGGTGCTCGGGGGCGAGTCGGCTGAGGTGGTCATGGCGTGACCCTGCCGCCCGGGCGCGACGGGCAACGGCCACCCACCCCACGCTGTGGACACTCCGGGCGGAGTGTGGACCACAGTCGTGGCGGGGGCGGCCGTTGCGGTGACGTGTCGGGCCTGCCTGCTAGCCGGGCGAGACCGGCGGGGGCTCAGCTGCCGCGGGCGATCCACTCCTGCAGGTGTGGGGCCTCGCTGCCGATGGTCGTGCCGTCGCCGTGGCCGGTGAGCACCGTGGTGTCCTCGGGCAGGGCGAACAGCCGGTCCCGGATGGAGCCGATGATGGTCGGGAAGTCCGAGTACGACCGCCCGGTGGCGCCGGGGCCGCCGGAGAACAAGGTGTCGCCGGTGCACAGCACGCCCGCCTCGGGCAGGTACAGGCACGAGCTGCCCGGGGAGTGCCCTGGCGTGTGCAGCACCTGGATCTCGGTGCCGGCCACCGAGATGCGCTGCCCGTCGGACAGCTCGCCGTGCTGCACGCCCGGGTGGGTCATGTCCCACAGCACCTGGTCGGCCGGGTGCAGCAGCACCGGGGCGTCGAGCTGCTCGCCCAGCTGCGGTGCGACCGTCACGTGGTCGTCGTGGCCGTGCGTGCACACCACTGCCAGCACGCGGCGGCCACCCACGGCGTCGATGATCGGCTGGGCGTCGTGGGCGGCGTCGACCACCACCACCTCGGAGTCGTCACCGATCAGCCAGATGTTGTTGTCCACGTCCCAGGTGCCGCCGTCGAGGCTGAAGGTGCCGGAGGTGACCACGTGGTCCACGCGCACGCTCACAGCACCACCACCGAGCGCAGTGCGCCGCCGGAGTGGATGGTGGTGAAGGCCTGCTCCACGTCCTCCAGGCCGATCCGCTCGGTGACGAAGCGCTCCAGCGGCAGCCGGCCCTGCTGGTACAGGTCCACCAGGACCGGGAAGTCCCGCTCGGGCAGGCAGTCGCCGTACCACGACGACTTCAGCGAGCCGCCGTGGGAGAACAGGTCCACCAGGGGCATCTCGATCTGCATCTCCGGCGTGGGCACCCCCACCAGCACCACGGTGCCGGCCAGGTCACGGGCGTAGAAGGCCTGCTTCCAGGTCTCCGGACGACCCACCGCGTCGATCACCACGTCCGCGCCGAAGCCGTCGGTGAGCTCCTGCACCGCGGTCACCACGTCGTCCACGGCGGAGGCGTCGATGGTGTGGGTGGCACCGAGGTCGGTGGCCCACTCCAGCTTCTTGGGGTCGCGGTCGATGGCGATGATCTTCGACGCCCCGGCCAGGCGGGCACCGGCGATCGCCGCGTCGCCCACGCCGCCGCAGCCGATCACCGCCACCGAGTCACCCCGGCTGACGTTGCCGGTGTTCACCGCCGCACCGATCCCGGCCATCACGCCGCAGCCGAGCAGGCCCACCACGGCGGGATCGGCCGAGGCGTCCACCTTGGTGCACTGGCCAGCCGCGACGAGGGTCTTGTCGGCGAAGGAGCCGATGCCCAGCGCCGGGGTGAGCTCGGTGCCGTCCTCCAGCGTCATCTTCTGCGTGGCGTTGTGGGTGTTGAAGCAGTACCACGGGCGGCCACGCTTGCAGGCCCGGCACTCCCCGCACACCGCGCGCCAGTTGAGCACCACGAAGTCGCCCGGCTGCACGTGCGTGACGCCCTCGCCGATCGACTCCACCACGCCGGCCGCCTCGTGGCCCAGCAGGAAGGGGAACTCGTCGTTGATCCCGCCGTCGCGGTAGGTCAGGTCGGTGTGGCAGACGCCGCAGGCCTGCACGTCCACGACCACCTCGCCGGGACCAGGGTCGGGAACGGTGATGGTCACCAGCTCCACCGGGGCACCCTTGCTCCGGGCGATCACTCCGCGTACCTGCTGGGGCATGTGCTGCCACCTCTCTCGACTTGGGCGGGAAGACCTGCGGCTCGGACAGAGCCGACGTCGCCGACCATCGTCCCAGAACCCGCACCAGGCGCGCGGACCGCGGTGACGGCCACCCACCACCCACCGGGAACGGCCCTCGCCGTCGCCGACGCGTGCGGGCTAGAACTAGGCCCCGACCCTCGCCTCCCACCGCTCAGGAGCCCGCCGTGCCCGCACCCGACCAGCTGCGCGACGTCGTCGCCACCTACATCGCCTCCGTCACCGCCGGGGACGTCGACACGATCGTCGGCCTCTACGCCGACGACGCCACCCTGGAGGACCCCTACGGCGGCCCGGTGCGGCGCGGCCGCGAGGAGATCGCCACCCACTACAGCGGCATGGCGGGGATGAAGCTGGAGGCCGAGCTGGTGACCGTGCGCGCGGTCGCCGACACCGCGGCGTTCCAGCTGGACGTGCGCATGCACGCCGGCGGCCGGGTCACCACCATCTCCAGCATCGACGTGATGACCTTCGACGAGCAGGGCCGCATCACGGCCATGCGCGCCTACTGGGGGAACGACGACGTGGCCGTCTCCGACGACCCTGCGGGTGAGTAAGAGCGGCGTTACCGTCCCGTAAGGACTTCTCTTCGCCCCGGGCCGGCACCGGCTGCTCCGGTAGCGTCACACACTTACCGTCGGAAGGACTTCCATGACCGACAGCGCGACGATCGACGAGGTGCCGGCCCCGGTCGAGGCGGAGGACGAGGCCAACGACTACGACCTGGTGGTGATCGGCTCCGGCCCCGGAGGGCAGAAGGCGGCGATCGCTGCGGCCAAGCTGGGCAAGCGGGTTGCCGTCGTGGAGAAGGTCAGGATGCTCGGCGGGGTGTGCACCAACACCGGCACCATCCCGTCCAAGACCATGCGCGAGGCCGTGCTCTACCTCACCGGCATGAACGAGCGCACGCTCTACGGCGACAGCTACCGGGTGAAGTCCGACATCACGGTGGACGACCTGCTGGCGCGCACGCAGCACACCATCGGCAAGGACACCCAGACGGTGCGGTCCCAGCTGATGCGCAACCGGGTGGACCTGCTCACCGGCACCGCGCACTTCAGCGACCCGCACACCGTGGTGGTCGACGGGGAGAACAAGCGCGAGCACACCACCGTCCGGGCGGCCAAGATCGTCATCGCCACCGGCACCCGGCCAGCCCGGCCGGCGGACGTGGAGTTCGACGACGAGCGGGTGCTGGACTCCGACGGCATCCTCCACCTGACCAAGATCCCCGCCAGCATGGTCGTGGTGGGCGCCGGCGTGGTGGGCATCGAGTACGCCTCCATGTTCGCCGCCCTGGGCACCCGGGTCACCGTGGTGGAGCAGCGGGCCGGGATGCTGGCGTTCTGCGACTCCGAGATCGTGGAGTCGCTGAAGTTCCACCTGCGCGACCTGGCGGTCACCTTCCGCTTCGGCGAGGAGGTCACCAAGGTGACCAAGGGCAGCCGCGGCACGGTGACCACGCTGGCCAGCGGCAAGCGCATCCCCGCCGAGACGGTGATGTACTCCGCCGGCCGGCAGGGCCTCACCGACGAGCTCAAGCTGAAGGCGGCGGGGCTGAAGGCGGACAAGCGCGGCCGCATCGCGGTGGACGAGCACTACCGCACCGAGGTCGACCACATCTACGCCGTCGGCGACGTCATCGGCTTCCCCGCGCTGGCGGCGACGTCCATGGACCAGGGTCGCCTGGCCGCCTACCACGCCTTCGGCGAGCCCACGCCGAAGGACCTGGGCCTGCAGCCGATCGGCATCTACTCCATCCCCGAGGTCTCCTACGTGGGCAAGACCGAGGTGCAGCTCACCGAGTCGTCGGTGCCCTACGAGGTGGGCACCGCCCGCTACCGCGAGCTCGCCCGCGGGCAGATCACCGGCGACGCCTACGGGATGCTCAAGCTGTTGGTCTCCACCGAGGACCGCACCCTGCTCGGCGTGCACGTCTTCGGCTCCGGCGCCACCGACCTGGTGCACATCGGCCAGGCGGTGATGGGGTGTGGTGGCACGGTGGACTACCTGGTGGACGCGGTGTTCAACTACCCCACCCTCTCCGAGGCCTACAAGGTGGCGGCGCTGGACGTCACCAACAAGATCCGCGCGCTCAACGCCTTCTCCAGCTGAGGCCTGCTCCAGCTGAGCGGGTCGCCCCGCCGGCTGTGACGGGTCTCGCCTCCTCGGGCGAGACGCGGGCGGGACGGAATGCGGCACCGCAGCCCGACGTTGGGGGACAATGTAGGGACGTGACGGAAGGTGACGAACCACCCATGACCAACGACGAGAGCTCCCCCATGTACGAACTTGAGTTCCCCTCCCCCGAGCTGACGGGTGCGGACGGGAGCGGTCCGGTGCTGGTGCACGGGATGGAAGGCTTCTCCGACGCCGGGCACGCGGTCCGCATCGCCACCACGCACCTGCGCGAGTCGATGGAGACCGACCTGGTCGCCAGCTTCGACATCGACGCGCTGCTGGACTACCGCTCCCGCCGGCCGATGATGGGCTTCGAGGGCGACCACTTCGCCAGCTACGCCGAGCCCACGCTGAACCTGTACTCGGTCAAGGACGCCACCGGCACCCCGTTCCTGCTCCTGGCCGGCATGGAGCCCGACCTGAAGTGGGAGCGGTTCATCACCGCGGTCCGAATGCTGTCGGAGCGCTTCGGCGTGCGCCGCACCATCGGCCTCAACGCCATCCCCATGGCCGTGCCGCACACCCGCCCCACCGGGGTCACCGCGCACGGCACCTCCACCGACCTGGTCCGCGGCTACGAGCCGTGGGTGGGCAACGTGCAGGTTCCGGCCAGCGCGGCCTCGCTGCTCGAGCTGCGCCTGGGCGAGGCGGGGCACGAGGCGATGGGCTTCGCCGTGCACGTGCCGCACTACCTCACCCAGACCGACTACCCCGAGGCCGCGCTCACCCTGCTGTCGCACCTGAGCGACGCCTCCGGGTTGACGCTGCCCACCGAGGAGCTCACCGAGGCCGCAGCTCGGGTGCGCGAGCAGATCGACGCGCAGGTGACCGCCTCGGAGGAGGTGGCCACCGTGGTGCAGGCCCTGGAGCGCCAGTACGACGCCTACGTCGGCTCGCAGGAGCGGACCTCGCTGCTGGCGGCCAACGGCGAGCTGCCCACCGGTGACGAGCTGGGGGCCGAGCTCGAGCGCTTCCTCGCCCAGAACGCCGGGCAGGACCCCTCCTCCGGCGACGGTCCCGAGGGGCTGTAGCCGGAGCAGGGTCTGCCCGCGGCAGGTCAGCTGGCGAAGCGCTGCTGCAGCTTCTCCAGGGTGCGGGTGATGCCGGTGCCGTTCATCTTGGGCACGCCGACGAGCTCGAGCGCCTTGGGCAGCACGTGGGTGCCGTAGCTGAAGGTCTCCACCACCTCGGTCTGCCCGGGCGAGACCGGGGCGAGCTCCCACCGCCAGGTGTGACCCATGGGGTGGCGCCACTCGATCACCCGGTCGGGCTCGAAGTCCACGACGGTGCTGGTGATGCGGTAAGGCACGCCGTACATCTTCATGCTCACCGAGAACTTGGCACCCTTGCTGAGCGTGTCGGGCGCCTTCACCGAGTCGCGCACCGTGCCGGACCCGTCCAGCTCGCCGTGGCGCCGCGGGTCCGCCGCTAGGGCGAAGACCTCGGCGGGAGTGGCGTCCACCACGACTCGTCGGGAGACCCTGCGCGGGCCTGTTTCCACTGTGGTCACCTGTGTGTCAGCCATCTCGTCAACCTAGCCAACTTCACCCGCGATCGCCCGCCGCGCCACCGCCAGCGCCCGGCAGGGCACGATAGGTACCACCATGACAACTCCCGCTCCGGCCACCCTGACCGCCCGGATCCCCAGCTCGCCCGACGAGGACTCCCTGTTCGAGGCCTTCACCGAGTGGACCCAGGAGCGCGGGATCACCCTCTACCCCGCGCAGGAGGAGGCGGTGCTGGAGATCGTCTCCGGCTCGCACGTCGTCCTGGCCACCCCCACCGGGTCGGGGAAGTCGATGGTGGCCATCGGCGCGCACTTCGCGGCGATGGCGGCCAAGAAGCGCACCTTCTACACCGCCCCCATCAAGGCGCTGGTGAGCGAGAAGTTCTTCGCCCTGTGCGAGGTGTTCGGCGCGGAGAACGTCGGCATGATGACCGGCGACGCCGCGGTGAACTCCAGCGCGCCAATCATCTGTGCCACCGCCGAGATCGTGGCCAACCTCGCGCTGCGCGAGGGCACCGGCGCGGACATCGGCCAGGTGGTGATGGACGAGTTCCACTTCTACTCCGAGCCCGACCGCGGGTGGGCCTGGCAGGTGCCGCTCATCGAGCTGCCCGACGCGCAGTTCGTCCTCATGTCCGCGACCCTCGGCGACGTCAGCTTCTTCGTGGACGACCTGCGGCGCCGCACCGGCCGGGAGGTGGCCGTGGTCAGCGGCACCGAGCGCCCGGTGCCGCTGATGTTCTCCTACGTCAACACCCCGCTGCAGGAGACCATCGAGGAGCTCGTCGCCACCAACCAGGCGCCGGTCTACGTCGTGCACTTCACCCAGGCCTCCGCGCTGGAGCGGGCCCAGGCGCTCACCAGCGTCAAGCTGTGCACCAAGGCGGAGAAGGACGCCGTGGCCGAGATGATCGGTGGCTTCCGCTTCTCCACCGGCTTCGGCAAGACGCTCTCGCGGCTGGTGCGGATGGGCATCGGCGTGCACCACGCCGGGATGCTGCCCAAGTACCGCCGGCTGGTGGAGCGCCTGGCCCAGGCCGGCCTGCTCAAGGTCATCTGCGGCACCGACACCCTCGGGGTGGGCATCAACGTGCCCATCCGCACCGTGCTGTTCACCGGTCTCACCAAGTACGACGGGGTGCGCACCCGGCACCTGCGGGCTCGGGAGTTCCACCAGATCGCCGGCCGGGCCGGGCGTGCGGGCTACGACACGCTGGGCACCGTGGTGGTGCAGGCCCCCGAGCACGACGTGGAGAACGCCCGGCTGGTGGCCAAGGCCGGCGACGACCCCAAGAAGCTCAAGCGGGTGCAGCGCAAGAAGGCGCCGGAGGGTTTCGTCTCCTGGGGCCGGCCCACCTTCGACCGCCTGGTGGCCGCCGACCCCGAGCAGCTCACCTCCCGGTTCTCGGTGAGCAACTCCATGCTGCTCAACGTGATCAGCCGTCCGGGCGACGCCTTCGCCGCGATGCGCCACCTCATCACCGACAACCACGAGAGCCCCGCCCAGCAGCGCAAGCACGCGCTGTCGGCCATCCGGCTCTACCGCAGCCTGCGCGACGCCGGCATCGTGCGGGTGCTGCCCGAGCCCGACGAGCACGGCCGCACCGTGGCGCTGACGGTGGACCTGCAGCGCGACTTCGCGCTGAACCAGGCGCTGTCGCCGTTCGCGCTGGCGGTGCTGGAGCTGCTCGACCCGGCCTCGCCCACCTACGCCCTGGACGTGGTGTCGGTGATCGAGTCGACGCTGGACGACCCCCGCCAGGTGCTCATGGCCCAGCAGCACGCCGCCCGTGGTGAGGCGGTGGCGGCGATGAAGGCCGAGGGCATCGAGTACGAGGAGCGGATGGAGCTGCTGGAGGAGGTCACCTGGCCCAAGCCACTGGCCGAGGAGCTGCTCTACCCGGCGTTCGAGACCTACCGACAGGGCCACCCGTGGGTGAGCGAGCTCAACCTGTCGCCCAAGTCGGTGGTGCGCGACATGGTGGAGCACTCCATGACCTTCACCGAGCTGGTCAGCCACTACAACCTGGGCCGCTCCGAGGGCTTGGTGCTGCGCTACCTCACCGACGCCTACCGGGCGCTGCGCCAGACGGTTCCCGAGGACGCCCGCACCGAGGAGCTCGCCGACCTCACCGAGTGGCTCGGCGAGCTGATCCGCGGGGTGGACTCCAGCCTGCTCGACGAGTGGGAGGCCCTGCAGAACCCGGAGAGCGTCCCGCACGAGCAGCCGCTGGACGACGCTCCCCGGTCGATCACCGCCAACACCCGCAGCTTCCGGGTGCTGGTGCGCAACGCCCTGTTCCGCCGCATCCAGCTGGCCGCGCGCGAGCAGTGGGACGCCCTGGACGACCTCGACCCGGACGTGGACTGGGCGGGCTCGCTGGAGGAGTACTTCGACGACCACGACGAGATCGGCACCGGCCCCGACGCCCGCGGCCCCCAGCTGTTCCAGGTGGAGCAGAACCCCGGCACGTGGAAGGTGCGCCAGGTGCTGGCCGACCCCGCCGGCGACCACGACTGGGCCGTGCTGGCCGAGGTCGACCTGGCCGCCTCCGACGAGAAGGGAGAGGTCGCGCTCACCGTCACCGCTGTGCAGCGGATGTGACGGTGGGCGCGACCCCTCCCAGGGTCGGGCTCTCGTGCTGAACCTAGATGCTCGTGCTGAACCTAGATGCTCGTGCTGAACCTAGATGCTCGTGCTGAACCTAGATGC